>CAYYDJ010000012.1:0-126707 GCA_964470565.1 uncultured Rubrivivax sp. | reverse complement strand
AACCGCCGCTCGACGCGGCGGGGGGTGAACCGCCGCTCGACGCGGCGGGGGGTGAACCGCCGCTCGACGCGGCGGGGGGTGAGCCCGGCGTGCTGGTCGACAACGGCCTGACCACGCCCGATGCCGTCACGCTGCAAGGCGCGCTGGCTGGCTTCGTGCAACAGGGCTTCGCGGCCTGCGCGCTGGAGGCCTCGTCGATCGGCCTGGTCGAGCAGCGCCTGGTGGGCACCCACATCGCGGTGGCCTTGTTCACCAACTTCACGCAGGACCACCTGGACTATCACGGCGGCATGCAGGCCTATTGGGCCGCCAAGCGCAGCCTGTTCGATTGGCCGGGCCTGCGCGCCGCGGCCATCAACGTCGACGACCCGCAGGGCGCCGCACTGGCCGCCGAGTTGCGGGGCCGCGCAGGCCTGGCGCTGTGGACCGTTTCCACGCGCGGCGCCGCCGCGGCGCGGCTGCAGGCGCAAGCGCTGCAGCACCGGCCCGACGGCCTCGCGTTCGACCTCGCCGAGGGCGACCAGCGCCACCCGGTGCGCAGCGCGCTGTTCGGCGACTACAACGCCAGCAACCTGCTGGTGGTGGCCGCGGGGCTGCGCGCCTTGGGGCTGCCGCTGGCCGACATCGCCGCGGTGCTGCCGCGCCTGCAGCCGGTACCGGGCCGCCTGCAGCCGGTGGCCGGCAGCGGCGCGCAGGGCCTGCCGCTGGTGCTGGTGGACTACGCCCACACGCCCGACGCGCTGGAGCAGGTGCTGCAGGCGCTGCGCCCGCTGGCCGCGGCGCGCAGCGGCCGGCTGTGGTGCATGTTCGGCTGCGGCGGCAACCGCGACGCCGCCAAGCGCCCGCTGATGGGCGCCATCGCCGAGAGCCGCGCCGACCAGGTGGTGCTGACCAGCGACAACCCGCGCGACGAAGCGCCAGCCTTCATCCTGTCGCAGATCCTCGCCGGCCTGACCGGGCACGACGACGTGGCCGTGATCGAAGACCGCGCCGAAGCCATCGCCCACGCGGTGCGCCGCGCGGCGGCGGCCGACGTCATCGTGCTGGCCGGCAAGGGCCACGAGCCTTATCAAGAGGGTGCCGGCGGCGTGCGCCGGCCCTTCCTCGATGCCGAGGTCGCGGCGCGCGCGCTGCAAGCGCGGGCGGGAGCGGCGCCATGATGATGACGCTGCAACAGGCCTTCGACCTGCTGGACGGCGCCGCCACGCTGATCGGCGACGGCGGCACGACCATCGAGCGCGTGCACAGCGACAGCCGCAGCCTGCAGCGCGGCGACCTGTTCGTCGCCTTGCGCGGCGATGTCTTCGACGGCCATCAGTTCCTGTCCCAAGCCAAAGGCAGCGGCGCTGCCGCGGCGCTGGCCGAGCGCGGCATCGCCGACGCCGGGCTGCCGGGCCTGCAGGTGGCCGACAGCCTGGCCGCGCTGCAGCAGCTGGCGGCGGCGTGGCGGCGGTCGGTTCCGGTCGCGCTGATCGCGGTGGCCGGCAGCAACGGCAAGACCACGGTGACGCAGATGATCGCGTCCATCCTGCGCGAATGGCTGGGCCCGGCGGCCTTTGCGACCGAGGGCAACCTCAACAACCACATCGGCGTGCCGCTGACGCTGCTGCGCCTGCGCGGCCAGCGCGTCGGCGTGGTCGAGCTGGGCACCAATCATCCCGGCGAGATCGCCGCACTGGCGCGGCTGGTGCTGCCGCAGGTCGCGCTGATCAACAACACCCAGCGCGAGCACCAGGAGTTTCTGCACGGCCTGGACGCGGTGGCGCAGGAGAACGGCGCCGTGATCGACGCCCTGGGCAGCGACGGCATCGTCGTGATCCCGGCCGCCGATGCCGGCACCGCCGCGTGGACCGCGCGCGCCGGCGCGCGCCGCGTGCGCCGTTTCGCGCTCGACGGCGACGCTGAAATCCGCGGCCAGGCGCAATGGACGGACGGCGGCTGGCGCTTGCAGATCAGCGCGCCCGAAGGCCGCCTGGAAACGACGTTAGCCATTGCCGGCCGCCACAACGCCGGCAACGGCGTGGCCGCCGCCGCCGCGGCGCTGGCCGCCGGCGCGCCGCCGGACGCGGTGGCGCGCGGGCTGGCGGCGTTCACGCCCGTCAAAGGCCGCAGCCGCAGCCTGGCGATCGATTGGCAAGGCCAGCGCGCGACGCTGGTCGACGACAGCTACAACGCCAACCCCGATTCGGTGCTGGCTGCGGTCGATGTGCTGGCCGAACTGCCCGGCCCGCGCTGGCTGCTGCTGGGCGACATGGCCGAGGTCGGCCGCGAAGGCCCGGCCTTTCACGCCGAGGTGGGCCGCCATGCCGCGGTGCGCGGACTGGAGGCCGTGTGGACCTTCGGCACCATCAGCGCCGAGACCGGCCGTGCCTGCCGCGGCCGCCACTTCGACGAGATCGCCGCGCTGACCGCCGCGCTGCCGGGCGGCCCGGCGGCGCGTTCCATCCTGGTCAAAGGCTCGCGCTCGATGCGCATGGAGCGCGTGGTGCAGGCGCTGCAGACGCTGCAGCAAGGGCAGGGAGGCGGCCATGCTGCTTAGCCTGTCCCAGTACCTGATGTCGGTGTACCCCGAGCACCTGGGTTTCCTGCGCGTGATCCAGTACCTCACCTTCCGCTCGGTGCTGGCGGCGTTGACGGCGCTGCTGATCGGCCTGGCCTTCGGGCCCTGGGTGATCCGCCGCCTCACCGAGATGAAGATCGGCCAGCCGATCCGCGAATACGGCGTGCAGGCCCACCTGGGCAAGCGCAACACGCCGACGATGGGCGGCGTGCTGGTGCTGATCGGCATCGGCGTGTCCACCGTGCTGTGGTTCGACTGGAGCAACCGCTTCGTCTGGGTGGTGATGCTGGTCACCTTCGGCTTCGGCGCCGTCGGCTGGGCCGACGACTACCGCAAGGTGGTGCACAAGGACCCCGAGGGCATGCGCAGCCGCGAGAAGTTCTTCTGGCAAAGCCTGATCGGCCTGGTGGCGGCGCTGTACCTCGCGTTCAGCGTCTCCGAAACCTCCAACCTGCGCGTACTGGAACTGTTCCTGCGCTGGATCGGCAGCGGCTTCTCCAACGAGCTGCCGCCGCGCGCCGACCTGCTGGTGCCCTTCTTCAAGACCGTCAGCTACCCGCTGGGCGTGTTCGGCTTCATCGCGCTGACGTGGTTCGTGATCGTCGGCGCCAGCAACGCGGTCAACTTCACCGACGGGCTGGACGGCCTGGCCATCATGCCGGTCGTGATGGTGGGTTCGGCGCTGGGCGTGTTCGCCTACCTCACCGGCAACTCGGTGTTCAGCCGCTACCTGCTGATCCCCTACATCCCCGGTGCCGGCGAGCTGCTGGTGTTCTGTGCCGCGCTGGCCGGCGCCGGGCTGGCCTTCCTGTGGTTCAACGCCAATCCGGCGCAGGTCTTCATGGGCGACGTCGGCGCGCTGGCGTTGGGCGGCGCGCTGGGCACCATCGCCGTCATCACGCGGCAGGAGATCGTGCTCGGCATCATGGGCGGTGTCTTCGTCGCCGAGGCCCTGAGCGTGATGCTGCAGGTGGCCTGGTTCAAGTACACCCGGCGCCGCTACGGTGAAGGCCGGCGCATCTTTTTGATGGCGCCGCTGCACCACCACTTCGAGAAGAAGGGCTGGCCGGAGACGCAGGTGGTGGTGCGCTTCTGGATCATCACGATGCTGCTGTGCCTGGTGGGTTTGGCGAGCCTCAAATTGCGATGAACTTCCTGCGCGACTGCTCCGTCCTCGTGCTGGGCCTCGGCGAATCGGGCCTGGCGATGGCGCGCTGGTGCGCGCGCCACGGCGCGCAGGTGCAGGTGTGGGATTCGCGGGCCGAGCCGCCGCACGCCGCGACGCTGTGCACCGAGCTGCCGGCCGTGCGCCTGTTCAGCGGCGAGCTGGGCGACGCGCTGCCCGACGGCGTCAAGCTGCTGCTCAAGAGCCCCGGGCTGATGCCGCACGACGCGCGCATCGCGCCGTTGCTGGCCACGGCGCGCGCCGCAGGTGTTGCGGTGATGGCCGAGCTGGATTTGTTCGCGCAGGCGCTGGCTGATCTGAAGACGATGACGGCGGCGGAGGCCGCACAAGCGGCGCAGGCCGCTGCAGCCGATGCCGAGGCCGCCGGCGCCGCCGTCGAAGCAGCATCCGAAGCCGCCGCGCCCGCCGACGAAGAGCCGGCCCCGGTGATTGCGCCGTCGCCGCCGCCCGAGCCCGGCTATGCGCCGAAGATCATCGCGATCACCGGCACCAACGGCAAGACGACGACCACCGCGATGACCGGCCTGCTGGTCGAGCGCGCCGGGCTGCGCGTGGCGGTGGCCGGCAACATCATGCCCACGCTGCTGGACCGCCTGGCCGCGATGCTCGACGGCCCGCGCGAAGACTGGGCCGAGGCCTGGGTGCTCGAGCTGTCGAGCTTCCAGCTCGCCGACGCCGGCAGCGGCTTCGAGCCCACCGCCGCCGCGGTGCTGAACCTGACGCAGGACCACCTGGACTGGCACGGCGACATGGCCGCCTACGCCGCGGCCAAGGCGCGCATCTTCGGTCGCCAGGCGACGCTGGTGATCAATCGCGACGACGCCCAGGTCGAGGCCCTGGTGCCGGCGCCGGTGACCGTCAAGACCGGCCGCGGCAAGCCGCAGGTCAATGCGCGCAAGGTGCTGCGCTTCGGCCTCGGCGCGCCGGACAAGCCCGGCGACTTCGGCCTCGTTGAAGAAAACGGCATGGCCTGGCTGGTGCGCGCGTTGCCCGCCGACGAGACGATCAAGAAGCGCAAGCTGGAAGACGACGAGCTGCACCTCCAACGTTTGATGCCAGCCGATGCGCTGCGCCTGCGCGGCCGCCACAACGCCGCCAACGCGCTGGCGGCGCTGGCGCTGGCCACGGCCATCGGCTGCCCGCTGGCGCCGATGCTGCACGGCCTGCGCGAATACGCCGGCGAGCCGCACCGCGTGCAGTTCATCGGCCGCGTCGGCGGCGTCGACGCCTTCGACGACAGCAAGGGCACCAACGTCGGCGCCACCGTCGCCGCGCTGCGGGGCCTGGGCGCCGACCAGGCGCCGGCGCGGCTCGTGCTCATCCTCGGCGGCGACGGCAAGGGGCAGGACTTCGGAGCGCTGCTGGCGCCGGTGCAGCGCCACGCGCGCGCGGTGGCGCTGATCGGCCGCGACGCCGAGGCCATCGCCGCCGCGCTGGCCGCCAGCGGCGTGCCGCTGCAGCCGCATGCCAGCCTGCCCGATGCCGTGGCCTGGTGCTTCGCGCAGGCGCACGACGGCGACGCCGTGCTGCTGAGCCCGGCCTGCGCCAGCCTGGACATGTTCCGCAACTACGCGCACCGCGCCGAGGTCTTCGTCGACGCGGTCAAGGCGCAGGCCGAAGCACGCGGAGAGATGCTGTGAGCCTGGCCACCGTGCTGCAACGCTTCAACCTGCAAGGCCTGCGCGAGCGGCTGTGGTCGCAGCGCGACCGCGCCTTCGGGCTGCCGGTGCGCGACGCGGTGCACGTCGGCGGCGCGCGGCCGGTGCGGCTGGCCGACTTCGACCATGCGCTGGTGCTGGTCGTGCTGGCGCTGGTCGCCTTTGGGCTGGTGATGGTCTATTCGGCCTCGGTCGCGCTGGCCGACAACCCCAAGACGCTGCGCTTCGCGCCCACGCCCACCTTCTTCCTGATGCGCCACCTGCTGGCCATCAGCATCGGCCTCGTCTGCGCGCTGGCCGCGGCGCAGGTGCCGGTGTCGGTGTGGGAGCGCTTCGCGCCCTGGATCTTCGTCTTCTCGATCGTGCTGCTGATGCTGGTGCTCAACTCGCACATCGGCAAGGTGGTGAACTTCTCGCGCCGCTGGATCCCGCTGGGTTTCATGAACTTCCAGCCCTCGGAGCTGGCCAAGCTGGCAATCGCGATGTACGCCGCGAGCTACATGGTGCGCAAGATGGACGTGAAGGAGAACTTCTTCCGCGCCGTCTGGCCGATGGCGCTGGCGGTGGCCTTCGTCGGCGTGCTGCTGCTGCGCCAGCCCGACATGGGTGCCTTCATCGTCATCGCGGCCATCGCGATGGGCATCCTGTTCCTGGGCGGCGTCAACGCGCGCATGTTCTTTTTGATTGCCGCCGTCGTCGTCGCCACCTTCAGCGTGATCATCGCCTTCGACGACCTGCGGCGCGAGCGCATCCTCGCTTACCTCGACCCCTGGAACCCCAAGTGGGTGCAGGGCAAGGCCTACCAACTGACGCACAGCCTGATCGCCATCGGCCGCGGCGAGCTGTTCGGCCAGGGGCTGGGCGCCAGCGTCGAGAAGCTGCACTACCTGCCCGAGGCGCACACCGACTTCCTGCTGGCGGTGATCGGCGAGGAGCTGGGCTTTGCCGGCGTCTCGGTGGTCATCGTGCTGTTCTTCTGGCTGACGCGGCGCATCTTCGTGATCGGCCGCCAGGCCATCGCGCTGGACCGCGTGTTCGCCGGCCTGATGGTGCAAGGCATCGGCCTGTGGATGAGCGCGCAGGCCTTCATCAACATGGGCGTCAACCTCGGCGTGCTGCCGACCAAGGGACTGACGCTGCCGCTGATGAGCTACGGCGGCTCGGCCATCCTGATGAACCTGGTGGCGATCGCGATCGTGGTGCGGGTCGACCGGGAGAACAGAGCGTTGATGCGGGGTGGCCGGGCATGAGCCATCTGGTGATCATGGCGGCGGGGACGGGCGGTCACATCATTCCGGGGTTAGCCGTCGCACGCGAAATGAAGGCGCGCGGATGGTCCGTCAGCTGGCTCGGAACGAAGCAGGGCATGGAGAACCAGCTCGTGCCCAAGGCCGGGCTGCCGCTGGACACCATCGCCTTCGCCGGGCTGCGCGGCAAGGGCCTGCTGGGCTGGCTGACCGGCGGCTGGCAGTTGCAGAAGGCCTTCTGGAACTGCCGCAACATCCTGCGCCGCCGCGCCGCCGACGCGGTGCTGGGCATGGGCGGCTACGTCTGCTTTCCCGGCGGGCTGATGGCCTCGGCGCTGAACAAGCCGCTGCTGCTGGTCAACGCCGATGCCGAGCTGCTGCTGTCCAACAAGTGGCTGCTGCCGGTGGCCGACCGCGTGGCTTTCGGCTTTGCCGGCGGCGCCGCCGCGACGACCCGCAACGCCGTCGTCACCGGCAACCCGGTGCGCGCCGAGATCGAAGCCATGCCGCCGCCCGAGAAGCGCTTCGCCAGTCGCAAGGGGCCGCTGCGCCTGCTGGTGGTGGGCGGCAGCCTGGGCGCGCAGCTGCTCAACGAGACCGTGCCCGCTGCGCTGGCGCTGATCCCGGAAGCCCAGCGCCCGCAGGTCACGCACCAGACCGGCAACGCGCACCATGCCGCCACCAAGGCCGCCTACGACGAGCGCGACCTGCAGGCCGAGGTGCTGCCTTTCATCGACGACATGGCCGCGCGGCTGGCGGCCTGCGACCTGATGGTTTGCCGCGCCGGCGCCATCACGGTCAGCGAGCTGTGCGCCGCCGGCGTGCCCTCGCTGCTGGTGCCGCTGATCGTCTCCACGACCAGCCACCAGCGCGACAACGCCGAGCTGATGGCGCGCCAGGGTGCCGCGCTGCACTTGCCGCAGGCCGAGCTGACGCCCGAGCGCCTGGCGGCCGAACTGCAGGCACTGACGCGCGAGCGCTGCCTGCAAATGGCCCAGCAGGCGCGGTCACTGGCGCGCCCGCGCGCCGCGCAGCGGGTGGCCGACGAGCTGGAGAAGCTCGTCAAGCCGGAGGCGGCCAAGCCATGAAGCACGCGCTGAAGCACATCCACTTCACCGGCATCGGCGGCGCCGGCATGAGCGGCATCGCCGAGATGCTGCTGGCCCAGGGCTACACGGTGTCGGGCAGCGACGTGGCCGAGAGCGCCATCACGCAGCGGCTGCGGCAGATGGGCATCACGGTCTTCATCGGCCACGCGGCGGCGCAGATCGAGGGCGCCGATGCGCTGGTGATCTCCAGCGCGCTGAAGGCCGACAACCCCGAGGTGCTGGCCGCGCGCGAACGCGGCGTGCCGGTGGTGCACCGCGCGGTGATGCTGGCCGAGCTGATGCGCCGCCAGCAAGGTGTGGCGGTGGCCGGCACGCACGGCAAGACGACGACCACCTCGCTGATCACCACGGTGCTGATCGAGGCGGGCCTCGACCCCAGCTTTGTCATTGGAGGCACGCTCGCATCGGTCAACGCCAACAGCCGCCAAGGCCGCGGCGAGTTCATCGTCGTCGAGGCCGACGAGAGCGATGCCTCGTTCCTGCACCTGCTGCCGGTGCTCAGCGTCATCACCAACATCGACGCCGACCACATGGACACCTATGGCCACAGCCTGCAGCGGCTGCATCAGGCCTTCGTCGACTTCGTGCACCGCATGCCGTTCTACGGCGCCGCGGTGGCCTGCGTCGACGACGCCGGCGTGCGCGCGGTGCTGCCGCGACTGCAGCGGCCGGTGGTGGGCTACGGCTTGTCGGAAGGCGCCGCGGTGCGCGCAGTGGACGTGCGGGCGCTGCCGGGCGGCCGCATGCGCTTCGTCGCGCGGCGCGCCGGCGCGGCCGACCTGCCCATCGAGCTGGGCTTGGCCGGCGAGCACAACGTGCGCAACGCGCTGGCCGCGATCGCGGTGGCCGCCGAGCTGGAAGTGCCCGACGCGCCGCTGCAGCGTGCGCTGGCCGGCTTTGCCGGCGTGGGCCGGCGCTTCCAGCGCTGGGGCAGCATCGCCACGTTGGACGGCGGCAGCTGCACGCTGGTCGATGACTACGGCCACCACCCGGTGGAAATGGCCGCGGTGCTGGCCGCGGCGCGCGGCGCCTTTCCGGGGCAGCGCCTGGTGCTGGCCTTCCAGCCGCACCGCTACACGCGCACGCGCGACTGCTTCGCCGACTTCGTGCGCGTCCTCGCGCAGGCCGACGCGGTGTGGTTGACCGAGGTCTATCCGGCCGGCGAGACGCCCATCGCCGGCGCCGACGGCCGCAGCCTCGCACAAGCGCTGCAGGCCGCGGGCACGCCGGTGCAGTGGGTCGAGCGCCTGACCGATCTGGCGCCGGCGCTGGCTGCGCAATTGCGCGGCGGCGACGTGCTGATCGGCATGGGCGCCGGCTCGATCGCGCAGCTCGCGCCGACGCTGAAATCCATCGCAGTCACGGCACAATGAGAAGCAACGTGAACATCGACTCCCGCACCCTCGGAAAATGCGCCGTCCTGCTGGGCGGCGAGAGCGCCGAGCGCGAGGTCTCGCTGATGTCGGGGCAGGGCGTGCTGGCCGCGCTGCAATCGCAAGGCGTGGACGTGCAGGGGTTCGATCCCGCCGCGCGGCCGCTGGCCGAGCTCAAGGCCCAAGGCTTCGCGCGCGTCTTCATCGCGCTGCACGGCCGCCACGGCGAAGACGGCACTGTGCAGGGCGCGCTGGAACTGCTGGGCATCCCCTACACCGGCAGCGGCGTGATGGCCAGCGCGATCGCGATGGACAAGGTGATGACCAAGCGCGTGTGGGTGGCCGAAGGCCTGCCCACGCCGGCCTGGCGCTGGCTGTCGCCCGACGAGCCGCAGGCGCTGGCGCGCGAGACGCTGATGAAGGTGCCCGACGAGCTGGGCCTGCCGCTGATCGTCAAGCCGCCGCGCGAAGGTTCGTCGATCGGTGTCACCAAGGTCGAAGGTTATTCGCAGATGCCCGACGCGGTGGCGCTGTCGGCCCGCTACGACCCCGACGTGCTGTGCGAGGCCTTCATCGACGGCATCGAGCTGACCTGCCCGGTGCTGGGCCAGGGCTCATCAGCGCGCGCGCTGCCGGTGGTGCGCATCGACGCGCCCGGCGGCAACTACGACCTGCACCACAAGTACTACAGCGACGACACCGGCTACCGCTGCCCCAGCGGCCTGAGCCCCGACGAAGAGGCCGAGGTGCAGCGCTTGACGCTGGCCGCCTACCGCGCCTTGGGCTGCCGCGGCTGGGGCCGCGCCGACCTGATGCTGCGCGAAAGCGACCGCAAGCCCTTCCTGCTGGAGATGAACACCAGCCCGGGCATGACCAGCCATTCGCTGGTGCCGATGTCGGCGCGCGCCGCCGGCATCAGCTACGAACGGTTGTGCCTGCAGTTGCTGGCCGCGGCCACGCTGGATTCGGCGCGCTGACGACGGCCACCACCCACCATGGCCACCTCCACCCGCATCACCCGTCCCGCCCCCGGCGCTGCGGCTGCCGCCGCGGCGGCCGTGGCGCTGCCGGGCGACGTGCGGCTGATGAACGCGGTGGCCAGCGGCGTCTACGCGCTGGTGGTGCTGGCGCTGCTGGCCGCGGGGCTGCTGTGGCTGTCGCGCTCGCCGTTGTTCGCGATCCGCAGCCTGCGCGTCGAAGGCGATCTGCTGCGCATCAACGCCGAGACGCTGCGTGCCAGCGCCGCGTCGCGGCTGACGGGCAACTTCTTCAGCACCGACCTCGGCCGCGCGCGCGCCGCGTTCGAGGCCGTGCCCTGGGTGCGCCGCGCCACGGTGCGCCGCGTCTGGCCCGATCGCCTGGTGGTGCACATCGAGGAGCAGCGCGCTGCCGCGCTGTGGGACGGCGATGATCGCGACGACCGCCTCGTCAACCAGCAAGGCGAGGTCTTCAGCGCCAACGTGGGCGACGTCGAGGACGAGGCGCTGCCCACCTTCAGCGGCCCAGCGGGCAGTTCGGCCGCGGTGCTGTCGCTGTACCGCCGCCTGCAGCCGCTGCTGCAGACGCTGGACCTGGAGGTGGAGCAACTGCAGCAGTCGTCGCGCGGGTCGTGGCGGGCGCTGCTGGACAACGGCGCCACGCTGGAGCTGGGTCGCGGCAGCGAGGACGAGGTGATGGCGCGCACCGAACGCTTCGTGCGCACGCTGCCCGAGATGCTGGCGCGCTACCGCGCGCCGCTGGAATACGCCGACCTGCGCCACGCCGACGGCTACGCGCTGCGCCTGCGCGGCGTCAGCACCAACCCGGCGCCCAACGCCAAGCCCGGACCGTAGAGAGCAGCGATGGCAAAAGAGAACAAGGACCTCGTCTTCGGGCTGGACATCGGCACCGCCAAGGTGATGGTGGTGGCCGCCGAGGTCATGGCCGACGGCGAGCTGCGCGTGGCCGGCCTCGGCGTGGCGCCGGCGCATGGCTTGAAGCGCGGCGTGGTCGTCAACATCGATGCCACCGTGCAGAGCATCCAGCAGGCGCTGAAAGAGGCCGAGATGATGGCCGCCTGCAAGATCGACCGCGTCTACACCGGCATCACCGGCAGCCACATCCGCGGCCAGAACTCCACCGGCATGGTCATCGTGCGCGACAACCGCGAGGTCACGCCGGTGGACGTGACGCGCGTGGTCGAGACCGCCAAGGCCATCAACATCCCCGGCGACCAGCGGCTGCTGCTGGTGGAGCCGCAGGAGTTCGTGATCGACGGCCACGAGGTCAAAGAGCCGATCGGCATGAGCGGCAGCCGGCTCGAGGTCAAGGTGCACATCGTGACCGGCGCGCAGAGCGCCGCCGAGAACATCCTCAAGTGCGTGCGCCGCTGCGGGCTGGAGGTGGAGCGCCTGGTGCTCAATCCCAGCGCCAGCGCCGCCTCGGTGCTGACCGACGACGAGAAGCAGCTCGGCGTGGCCGTGGTCGACATCGGCGCCGGCACCACCGACGTGCAGATCTACACCGACGGCAGCGTGCGCCACACCGCGGTGATCCCGATCGCCGGCGACCTGATCACGAGCGACATCGCGATGGCGCTGCGCACGCCCACCAAGGACGCCGAGGAGATCAAGGTCGAGTACGGCGTGGCCAAGCAGCTGCTGGCCGATCCGGGCGAACAGGTGGAGGTGCCCGGCCTTGGCGACCGCGCGCCGCGAATGCTCTCACGTCAGGCGTTAGCAGGCGTGATCGAGCCGCGCGTGGAGGAGATCTTCAGCCTCGTGCACCAGGTCATCCGCGAGAGCGGCTACGAGGAGCTGCTGTCCAGCGGCGTGGTGATCACCGGCGGCTCTGCGGTGATGCCCGGCATGGTGGAGCTGGGCGAGGACATTTTTCTCAAGCCCGTCCGCAAGGGCCTGCCCACCTACGGCGGGGCCTTGTACGACATGGTGGCCAACCCGCGCTCGGCCACCGTGATGGGCTTGCTGGAAGAAGCGCGCCAGGCGCGGTCGCGCGGACACAAGGCGGCCACGCAGGCCGGCTCGGTGTCCACGCTGTTCAGCCGCGCCAGGGACTGGTTCTTGGGTAACTTTTGAACAGAAGAAGGGGTGCCTTCATCGAGACCCCGGGGTACGACGACGTAGCGAAGACGGTGTTCGTTTTTTGAGTTTGGCAACTGCAACACAAGGAGGCTGACATGCCTATCGAGATGATCGAAGAGTTTGACCAGGGCACGCAGATCAAGGTGATCGGCGTCGGCGGCGGTGGCGGCAACGCCGTCGAGCACATGATCGCGCAAGGGGTGCAAGGCGTTGACTTCATCTGCGCCAACACCGACGCCCAGGCGTTGAACCGCAGCAACGCGCGCAACCTGGTGCAGCTGGGCACCTCGGGCCTCGGCGCCGGCAGCAAGCCCGACGTGGGGCGCAGCTCGGCCGAAGACGCGGTGGAGAAGATCCGCGAATCCATCACCGGCGCGCACATGCTCTTCATCACCGCGGGCATGGGCGGCGGCACCGGCACCGGCGCCGCACCGGTGATCGCCCGCGTGGCCAAGGAGATGGGCATCCTGACCGTGGGCGTGGTGACCAAGCCCTTCGACTTCGAGGGCAAGCGCCGCGGCAAGCAGGCCGACGACGGCGTCACCGAGCTCGAAGCCAACGTCGACAGCCTGATCGTCGTCTTGAACGAGAAGCTGCTCGAAGTGATGGGTGACGACGTGACCCAGGAGCAGGCCTTCGCGCACGCCAACGACGTGCTGAAGAACGCGGTGGGCGGCATCAGCGACATCATCCACATCCCCGGCCTCGTCAACGTCGACTTCGAGGACGTGAAGACGGTGATGAGCGAGCCGGGCAAGGCGATGATGGGCACGGCCACCGCCGGCGGCCCTGACCGCGCCACCAAGGCCGCCGACGCGGCCGTGGCCTGCCCGCTGCTGGAAGGCATCGACCTGAGCGGCGCGCGTGGCGTGCTGGTGCTGATTGCGGCCGGCAAGAGCAGCTTCAAGCTGGCCGAGAGCCGCAACGCGATGAACACGATCCGGCGTTATGCGGCCGACGACGCGCACGTGATCTACGGCACCGCCTACGACGAAACCCTGGGCGACCAACTGCGCGTGACGGTGATCGCGACGGGGCTGTCCAGCGCCGCGCGGAGGGCGGAAAACCGCCCGCCCACGCTGAACGTGGTGCAGCCGCAGGCCGTGGCCACCCAGCTGCGCACCGGCACCGACAACCTGCCGATCCTCAACACTCCGGTGCAGGGCGCGCAGGCGGCGGGCACCGACTACACCGGCCTCAACACCCCCAGCGTCTGGCGCAACGCGCGCGTGCAGGCAGCGGCGAAGGTCGAGGCGCTGTCGAGCAACGGGATGGACGAGATCGAGATCCCGGCGTTCTTGCGCAAGCAGGCCGATTGAGGGCGGCCGCGGCCGTCATCGGGCAGGGGCGCTGAGGCGCCCCTTTTTGTTCCTGCGAGGGTGAGCAGCGGTGCCCGAACTGCCGCGCCGGGGAGCTGAAGATCATCGCGGCCATCCTCGAGCGGCCGGTGATCGAGAAGATCCTGACGCACCTGGGCCTGGACCCGCAGCCCCCTTCCCCGAGGGCGGGCGCGTGAGATCGGGCAACACTGACGCCGCCTGAGCCGCGCCGGCCGTCATCAACACCACATCCGCAGACTGCAGCGCCGAAGTGCTGCCGGGCGACGCTGCGCGCCGCCGCATGCCGGCCAAGGCCAGCAGCGTGGTGGCCAGCAGCGTGGCCGTGCGCGCATCAGCCTCTCCTTGCCACTGTCGGCGCTGTCACGTGGGCGCCAGCATTGCAGGCCGGAACGGCGCCGGCATCATCAAAATGGGTGGCGCCGCAGCGGCGGTACACCGCGCAATCGCGGGGGAGCGTCGGGCCGCAACGAGTTGCAGATCGTTGAAGCAGCCAACGCGTTTCACGGCGCATGTGAAAACACGGCGGTCTCAAATTTGACGGCCCAAATTAGACCGGCGACAGCGTGGTGCTGCGGATCGCCGTCGGGATCAGCTCCGGGATCAGCACCAGGCCGGCGGCCCCGACCGCGCCACCAAGGCCGACGCCGCCGCCGCCGTGGCCTGCCCGCTGCTGGAAGGCATCGACCTCAGCGGCGCGCGCAGACCCGCCAGAAGCACCCGGTTCCCGGGCCGCGTGCCGTCACGGTCCGAGCTTGCGCTGCCTGTTTGGTGCATCACACGCGGTAGGCCACGATGAGGACCGATGTTGCAAGGCACATCAGCGAGTTGCAGGAGTTGACGGCGATGGCGCGGTTCAGGCGCCGCCCGTTGTGCTCGTAGAGCCAGGCCGCCATCGTCGCGTTGGCGCCGACCCAGGTGACCCAGGTCAGCAACGAATGCTGGCTGCTGTCGCCGCTGGTGAAGATGGCCAGCAGGGTCGGCAGGTAGGCCAGCACCCGCACCGAATTGAACAGCGTGAACAGCCACGTCAACACCGTCAGGTAGGCGCTGGGGGCAGGCGGGTGCTGCCGATGAGCCGAAGTCGTTGTGGCCATGAAGCCCTCGCCGCAATGTCGTTGAGGCGCATCATCGGAACGCCGGGCCGCTTTGGGAATGCGGCACGCGTTGAAGCGGTGCTGAACCAGAAGTTGAACCGGCAGCGCCAACCACGCGCCGGCGGCCAACTTCGGCGCGGGCAGGCGGGCGTTGCGCCGCCTCAACCGCAAGTTCAGGCAGCCTCTTCCGGCACGCCACTTCCCATGGGCATCGCGGCCGGCAACACTGGGTTCCATTCGCAGAACGGAGTACCCAGATGGACAAGATTTCGAGGCGCCTGGTGGTCGGCGCATTGGCGGTATGGACGGCCTCTTTGGGCGCGCAGCCGGCCTATCCTGGCAAGCCGATCCGACTGATCGTTCCCACGCCCGCTGGCGGCCCCAGCGATGCGGCGGCTCGTGCCCTCGCCAAGGGCTTGACCGCCGGCCTCGGACAAGAAGTGCTGGTGGAAAACCGCCCCGGCGGCAACACGGGCATAGGAGCGGGCGCCGTGCTGAATGCTGCCGCCGACGGCTACACGCTGCTCTTCGCGCTGGCGTCCAACGCCGGTCTGCCACACCTCAGCAAGGCGTCGCCCTACAAGTCCATCGCCGAGTTCACGCCGGTCGCCACGATCGGCGGCAACACGCAGTGCCTGGTGGTGCCGGCCAGTCTGCCGGTCAAGTCACTCGCCGAATTCGTCACCTACGCGAAAGCCCATCCGAAGCCACTGATGCGGGGTGCGAACAACGTGTCGGAAGACATGGTGGCCGGACAGGTGAGCAGCACCTTCGGCCTGACCTTCGAACGGGTGCCCTACAAGGGTGCGCCCCAGATGCTTCCCGACCTGCTCGAAGGTCGGATCCAGGTCGCCGTGCTGCCCGTGAGCGCGAGTGTTCCGCACGTGAAGGCCGGCCGCCTGACGATGCTCGGTTGCAGCATGGCTGAACGGATCGCTTCGCTGCCGACGGTGCCCACGCTGGCCGAGTCTGGCGTGTCCGCAGCTCCACTGATTACCGCGCACTTCGTCCTGGGCCCCCCGCGGCTGCCTGCCGACATCGTCGACCGCCTGGCCTTGGCCGCGCAGCAGGCGGCGCAGTCGGCCGAGTTCAGGCAGGAGATGGAACGCCTGCTCATCGTCGGCAGCCTCCGATCGCCTGCCCAGACGCGGGACCTGATGCTCCAGGCGGAGGCGCAGTATGTGCAGTTCGTCCGCGAGACGGGCGCCAGCATCGATTGAGCCTTGGGGCTCAGCGGTGGCTCAACCAACTGGAGGCGCGCCGGCTGTTGCCCAGGTGCCATGCCGGCCGACCATCGGCGCTGGCCTGCCCCTTGGCATTCGTCGCCTGGGCAAGTTCGGTGCAATGCGCGGCGGCGAAGTCGGCGAAGACGCGCAGTCGCAAAGTCCGGCGCAGTTCAGGCCGGAAGTACATTGCCAGTGGCGGGGGGTCCATCATTTCCCAGTCCAGCAGCGCGGCGACCAGGCGGCCGCTCGCCAGGTCCGCATGCGCGGTGGCCGGCGCGATGCGCATCACGCCGCCGTGATCCAGGGCCAGAGCCAGCAGGTTGTCGCGGTGGTTGGAGTTCAGCCACCCCCGCACAACCACCTCTTCGATGACCTCGCCCTGCGGCCCGGCCTGCCGGTAACGCCAGAGATCCAGAAGCTTGCCGTAGGGGTTGCGGTAGCTCAGGCAGTTGTGGTCGGCGAGGTCGCGCGGGTGACGAGGAAAGCCCTGTCGCCGCCAGTAGTCCGGCGTGGCTGCAGTGACCTGCGCCATCACAGGCAGTTCGCGGCGCACCCAGCCGCCGGCCTCGAACCAGCCGTGCAACAGCAACAGGTCGCAGTCCTTCGCGGCAGTCTCGTCCAGGTGCAACACCGCGCGGAGATCCAGCGTCAGGTCAGGATAGCTGGCATGGAAGGCCGACAGCGCCGGCACGATGCAGTGCTGCACGAGAAACGGTGTACCACCCACGACCAGCGGGCCCTGCGGGCGCTGCCGCGCCTGTCGCAGCCCCTCATCAGCCGCTTGCAACTGTGCCAGCAGCGGCGAGCAGGCTTCGGCGTATTGCGCACCGTCGGCCGTGAGCTGCAGCCCGCGGCTGCCGCGCTGGAACAGCGTGGCCCCGAGTTCGGCTTCGAGGGCGCTGACCAACTTTGCGACGGCCTGCAAGGACACGCCTTGCTGGCGTGCCGCGGCCGACAAGCTGCCGCTTTGTGCGGCCGCGAGGAAGTACTGAATGGCTTTGAGCTTGTCCATTGGGCAGGGAGTGTCGCGTGAGGATGCAGACATTGGCAATCGTCGCCGCCACGGGCCCTCGCGTGGGAGTCGAACGTGACGCTGGTACCTGCTGACCCGCCTGCCCCGCCGCCCTTCGTGTTCGATGACGGTGCCGCGTACGAGCTGATGATCGGACGATGGAGCGCGCTGGTGGCACAGCCGTTCCTGGACTGGCTGGGTCTTGCGCATGGCCTGTCATGGCTTGACGACGGTTGCGGCGATGGCTCGTTCACTCAAGCGCTGGTGTTGCATCAACGTCCCGCATCGGTGGTCGGCGTGGACCCATCGCCGTCCCAACTGAGCTTCGCGCGCCAGCGGGTGGCGTGCGCCGAGGTTTGCTTCATGGAAGGGGACGCCCAGGCATTGCCGCTGCCGGACGCATCGGTCGACGCCGCGGTGATGGCCCTGGTGCTCTTCTTCGTGCCCGACCCGCCGCAGGGCGTGCGCGAGCTGGTGCGGGTGGTCAAGTCGGGCGGGATGATCGCCGCCTATCAATGGGACCTGGCCGGCGGCGGATTCCCGCTGCAGCCGATCCTCGATGCCGTTCACGCGGCAGGCTACTGCTCGCAGCCGCCGCCGAGCGCGTGGACGGCAGCGTTGCAGGCATCGGAAGGCCTTTGGCGATGCGCCGGCCTGGTGGAGGTGCAGACCCGCCAGTTCGAGGTGTGCCGTACCTTCAATGGCTTTGATGACTATTGGCGCACGGCCTATGGGAGTCCGCGCCTGCGCGAGCTGTTCGCGACACTTTCGCCGCCTGATCTGCAGCGTTTGAGTGAGCGCGCACGCGGGCAGATCGGCGGCGCGGCAGAAGGTCCACTCGTCTTGAAGGCGAGAGTGAATGCGGTCAAGGGGCGGAAGCGCTGAGTCGCGGCTTCGAGCCTTGCTCCCTGTGGATTGACGGCCTTGTAGTCAGTCGCTGAGCGGCCGCTCCTGGCCGCATCCTGACACTCGATCCAACATCGCGCGAACGGACAGCCTGCCGAGCACGCGGCTTCGTTGCGTGCGCAGCGTGCGGGCGCTGGCGTTGGGCCGGTAGTCGACGCGGCGCGCCGCCGTGGCGACGCGCAGGATGCTCATGGCGTCGACTGGCACGGCGCGTGGCCTCAGCCCGACCGCTGCAGCCGGCGCTTGCTCAGGACCTGGCGCCGCTGCCGGCCTTGCGCATCCGCGCCAAGAGCGCCGCCTGGGCCGCGTCGCGTTGCCGCTCCGTCTCCAGGTAGGCCGCGATCAGCGCCGCGTAGGCGCGGAACATGCTCAGCGTGCGCTCGTCTGCGACCGCACGCGGCAGCGGATCGAGGCCGCAGAGGTTGCCGAAGTAGTCGCCCGACGGCAGCACGATCGGCGCCGAGACGTAACTCTGGAAGCCGTAGCTGCGCGTGCAGATGTGCTGTGCGTAGAGCGGATCGTGCGCCGCCTCGCTGATGGCGATCGGCGTGCGCGCACGCATCACCTCGACGCACAGCGTGGTCTCGATCGGAATCTGGCTGCCCTGCACCAGGCCGAGGTTCACGCCCTGCTGGTCGCGCACCGCGCAGGCGGTCCAGGAAGCCGCATCGACGCGGGCCACCGCCGACCAGCGCAACCCCGTGTGCTCCTGGATCAGCGCCAGCACCGTGGGGATGAACTCGACCCGCGCCACCGAGGCCACGTCGGCGGCGATGTCCGCCTGCGCCGCAGCGCGGGTGGCGCCGACGTCGGGTGCGCCGCTGGTTGGGACTGGGATTGAACGCATCTGCTCGCTTCCTAAGCCCCAGGTGCAGGGCGGTGCGAGTTTAGGGCCTGGCCGCATCACCCTTGCGGCACCATCGCCGTGACCTCGATCACGACCTGGGCTCGGTCTTCGACCCGGGCTTCAGCCTCCACCGCGCCGGTGATCGCCAATGCCGGCCAGTGCGCCGCCCTGCAGCACGCCGGTGCCTTGCACGACGTGCGGGCCGGGGTCGAAGCTCAGTTCGACCCGGCCACCGGCTCCATCGACGCCGTGCCAGGCCATGCCGCGCGCCAGCGCCATGGGTCGTGTTCAACGCCGAAGATCGGTCGCGGCAGCAGGTTCATCACTGCGTCTTCCAGCGTGCGAACAGCGCGCGTGCGTTTTGCTGGTCGATGGCCAGGCGTTGTTCTGGCTGCAGCGCAAACTCATCCAGCAAACGCGCAAAGTGCGCTGACCGGTCCTTCGCGGCATAAGGCCAGTCGCTGCCGAAGGTGATGTGGGCGGGGTCTGCGAACGCCAGCAGCGACGGCAGCGCGTAGGGCGTGCTGGACAACGCCACGTCGAAGTAGTAGCGGCGCAAGGCCGCGATGCCGTCGGCGTGGTTCAGCGTCGGCGAGCAAAAGCGCGCCACCCGCTCCGCCGCGTAAGGCAGAAAGCCGCCGCCATGCGACAGGATGATCTTCACCTCCGGATAGCGATGCAGCCAGCCGCGACGGGCCATGTGGATGGCCGCCCGCGTCGTGTCGAGCAGGAAGTCGGCTGCGAAGGGCGGGATGTCGGCCACCGGCGGCGCGGGCAGCGTCGACGGGTGGACAAACAGCACGGCGCGGCGGCGGTTCAGTTCCTCCATCAGCGGGTCGATCGACTCGTCGCCGAGGTAGGTGCCGTTGACGTTGGCCAGCAGCACCACGCCGTCGGCCCCCAGGCGGTCGAAAGCGTAGGCGGCTTCGTGCAAGGCCCCTTCCACGTCGGGCAGGGTCAGCGTCGCGAAGAATCCGAAGCGGCCCGGGTGGTCGGCCGCGACGCGGGCCGCGAACTCGTTGACCTCGCGCGCCATCGCGCGGGCCTGGGCATCGTCGCCCAGATGCACGCCTGGCGTGGACACCGACAGCACGCCGGCCGCGATGCCCAGGCTGTCCATCAGGTCGAGCGCGCCCTCGGCGCTCCAGGCCGGAATGGGCAGGCCGCCGGCCGTGATGCCGCGCGCCTTCAGCCACGCGGCATAGCTTGGCGGCACGATGTGCTGGTGGGTGTCGATGCGACCGTTCATGGCGGGCTCTCCTGGGTCATTCGGGTTGCAGGCCGGCGCGTTTGACGGCGGCGGCCCAAAGCTTCTTCTCGCGCGCCACGAAGGCGCGCGCGTCTTCGACACTGCCGCCGACCGGATAGTTGGCCGTCTGGGCGAGCTTGTGCACCACCTCGGGCGACTTCAAGGCGGCGTTCACCGCCTCGTTGATCTGCCTGATCCGTGCGGCCGGCGTGCCCTTCTTGGCGAACAGCACGAACCAGCCCGTCGCCTCCAGCCCAGGCACGGTGTCCTTGGCCAGTGGAATGCCTTGCAGGCCCGGCAGCACACGCGGCGAGGTCACGGCGAGCGCCCGCATGCGGCCCGACTTGACCAGCGGCAGCAGCGGTGCAATGCCGTCGACCGACACCAGCGAGTCGCCATTGACCACCGCCTGGATCGCCTGCGCGCTGCCGCCCATCGGCACCAGGTTGAACTGGGTGCCGGTGGCCTGCGCGAGGATCTCGGCAGCGAGGTTGGGGATCGAGCCTCTTGCGGGGCTGGTCATCGGCACGGCGCCCGGCTTGGCCTTGGCCATCGCGACGGCCTCGGCCAGCGTCTTCGGTCCGCTGGCGGGGTTGGCGACGAAGAGCATCGGCGTGTCGGCGACGACGACCACCGGCTCCATGTCGGTCTCCAGGTCGTACTTGGCGGCACGGTAGGTCAGCGGCGTCACCGTGACCACCGCCGCCTGTGCCAGCAGCAGCGCATTCGGCGACGGCGAGGCCTTGGCCGCCATCACCGCGACGATGCCGCCGGCCCCGGTCCGGTTGTCGATGAAGGTCGGCACGCCGAGGCGGGCCCGCAGTTCATCGCCGACCACGCGGCCGATGATGTCGGGCGCGCTGCCCGGCCCGGCCGGCACGACGATGGGAATGCTGTTGTCCTTCTGCGCCGACGCGACGGCCGCGCAAAGGAGCAGGCTCAGGGCCATGGCCCTGCGGATCAAGCAACTCGGCATGAAGACTCCTTGGGGCGCGCGGCGCGCTACAGGTCCTGAAGGGCGATGTCGACCAGCGCGGCAAAGCGCGCCGGATCGGCCAGTGCGTCGGCCTGCAGCAGCGCCAGCTTCACGAGGAAGCGTTCGGCGCCGCTCTCGCCGGCTCGGTCGATGGCCTCGGCCAGCGTGTCGTACACGCTCTCCAGGCCGGGCAGCGTCAATCCAGCAGGCAGGGTGTTCATCGAGGCTCCTCAGCGCGGCAGCGCGCGGTGCAGCGCGGCGCGCAGCCGGGTGGCGTCCAGGCTCAGCCAGCGGGCGCACACATGCTGGTCGGGCCGCAGCAGGTAGGCCGAGCCCGCGCTGGCCATGCCATAGCGGGCGCGCAGCCGGCCGTCGCGGTCGGGCAGCACGAGGTCGGGCGGCACGAGATCGGTGTCGGCCGTCGGCGCGCTCGCACCGACGGCGATCACGCGCAGCGGCACGCCGCGCGCCCGCGCCTCGGCGACGACCGCGGCCACCGGCGGCGGCAAGCCGGCCTCGCCGCCGGCGTACAGCAGATCGAAGCCGCCGCCCAGATGGTCCAGCAGGTACTCGTCCGGCCCCAGCCTCACGTTGCGCGGCGGCGCGCCATGTGCAGGGCCCGCCGTGAACAGCGCGTTGTCGTCGCCCGGGCTGTTGAGCGCCGAGTGCGCGTATTCATGCGGGCGCGAGGTGCGCCAGTGGTACAGCGGCCTGACGAAGGGCTGCGTGAGCGACAGCGACAGCACGGCGTCGCGCAGCAGCCTGAAGCCGCGTGTCGGCGGCGTCATGAAGCGCGTGCTCTTGCCCGCTTCGTCGATGATCTCGCGCGCCGCGCCCACGCGCTCGGCGCTGTGGTTGGCCAGCAGCGTTTCACCGGCCAGGCCCTTGATCACGAACGCCAGCTGCCAGCCCAGCGACTGCGCATCCTGGAATGCGGTGTTAGCCCCCCGGACACCGAAGATCGGCAGCAGGTGAGCGGCGTCGCCGGTGAACACCACCCGCCCGCAACGAAAGTCGGGCAGCGTCATGGCCCGTGCCGAATACACCGACGACCAGTCCAGCTGCCACGGCACGCCGGCGTGGCCGATCATCGCCAGCTGGGCATCGATGCGCGCCGCCAGCGATTCGGGCCGCAGCGCCTGCTCGGGCGTCTCGCCGGCCGGCAATTGATAGTCCACGCGCCAGATGCCCAGCGGCTCGCGGTGCATCAGCACGGTGTTGCCGGGGTTCCAGTCGGGGTCGAAATAGGCCCGCCGTTCGGTGGGCAGCGGCAGCTCGACCCGGATGTCGGCGATGACGAAGAAGCCTTCGTACGAATCACCTTCCATCTGCAGTTTGAGCTGCGAGCGCAAGCCCGAGCGCCCGCCGTCGGCGGCGACCACCCAGTCGCTTTGCAGCGTGTACGCACCGCCCGGCGTGTCCACCGACAGCGTCGCGAAGCCATCGTGCTGCGCCACGGACTCGACCTTGTTGCCCCAGCGCAGCTCGATCAGCGGCTGGCCCGCGCAGGCGTCCAGCAGGTATTCCTCCAGGAACTGCTGCTGCAGGTTGGTCATCGGGAAGAAGCGTTCGTCCTCGGCGTGCGGCGCCTCCATGCGGAAGACGTGCCTGCCGCGGTAGTACGAATTGCCGTAGCGCCAGGGCAGCCCCGACTCGACCACGCGCCGCGCCACGCCCAGTTGCTGCAGGATCTCCAGCGAGCGGCGCGTGAACACGATGGCGCGGCTGCCCGCGGAGACCTGGCGCTCGGCGTTGAGCACCAGGCTGCGCACGCCATGGCGCGCGAGTTCCAGCGCCGTCACCAGCCCGGCCGGTCCGGCGCCGACGACGACCACGCGGTGGCGCGCTGGCGAGCCAGGCCCCGCAGGCGTCCAGGCGTCGTGCACCCGGTAGCGGTAGTAGATCGACGGCCGCGCGTCGGCGGCGGGACGATGCATCTCAGCTTTCCACGCTGCGATCGAGCGTCATACTCGGTGTCTCCTGTGGCTGTGCTGCGGGTTGCCCCGGTCGCACGGATCGATGTAGTCAAGTAAGCTTGACCAATTCTGAGAGACTCTCAACCGCTTTGCATTGCGGTTTACCCGATGCCCGAACGGACCCCTTACTTGCGCACGCTGCTCTTGCTGCGCACCGAATGGCTGGAACAGACGGTGTACGAGCGCGCCGAGGCAAACGGCTACAAGAACATGACGCCCGCGCTCGTGCGCCTGTTCGGGCACATGGGGCGGCGGCCGGTCAGCACCTCTGAAGTCGCGCGCCAGATGGCCGTGTCCAAGCAGGCCGTGCACCAGCTCGCCAACGAGGCGGTGCGGCGAGGGCTGGTCGAGATGGTGCCCAGCGCCACCGATGGGCGCGTGAAGCTGCTGCAGTTCACGGCCAAGGGCTGGCAGATGTCGGACATGGCGGCGGCCGAGCTGCAGCGCATCGAGTCCGAGATCGCCGGCCGCATCGGCCGGCCGGCCCTGGAAGAACTGCGCCGCATCCTCGCCCTGCAGTGGCCGGGAGACCCGGACGGCGACGCGCGCTGAGCGCGCTCAAGGCGCAGTGACGGCGCGGTCAGAACACCTTGATCACCCGCAACTGCGTGAAGCTGCCCGACTTGGCGTTGCGCGAGTCGAAGGTCTTCATCACCTGCGCCGTGACGGCTGCGTCCAGCCCCGGCACCTTGGTCGTGAAGAAGAGGCCGGCATTGGAGCTGCTGAGCCGGCTGTCGCCCCAGGCGTTGCCGCGGTCGTCCTGCACCTGCCGCACCAGCACGGTGTGGATGCCGATGGCGCCGATGGCCGTCTTGTAGGCCAGCGCGCCTTCCAGGCCGACCCAGTTGCCGCTGCGCAGATCGTTGTCCCTGTTCTTGGTGTTCAGGCCCAGCGTGACCTTGGCGGCCCCGGCGAGGTCTGGCGTGAAGAGATAGCCCACCTGCACGGCCGGGCGCAAGGTGTAGAAGTTGCCGAAGCCGACGTCGGGCCCGCTGCTGGGGCTGTAGCGCCCGGTGGGCAGGACCAGCGAAGCGCCGGCCAGCACGCGCAGCCTGTCCTCCACGTACAGCCAGCCGCCCTGCAGCTCGACGTCACCGATGCCGGAGACCTCGCCGCCTTGCGCGGCCGCCTGCGCCGCCAGCCCGGCCTGGTAGGACGCGTTGAACTGCGCCTGCACGACGGCCTGCGTCGCCGCCGGGACGGCGGGGTTCCATTGCAGCGCCGGCGTCGTGGCATTGACCCCGAAGGTCTGCGTCTTCACGCCGTAGGGAACGTTGGCGCCCAGCACGAGACGGCCACCGCCGTAGCGCTCGGTGGTGACGTAGCCGAAGCCCAGGTTGTAGAGCCTGAGCTTGCCGCGCGCGTCCACCTCGGCCACGTTGGCGCCATAGGTCGGGTACAGCGCGCCGGGGGTCGGCGGCGGCAAGGGCACGGTGCCGCCGGGCACCACGCGCTTGAGCCGGTTGCCGTCGTCGCCGGTGACCTTGTCGATGTCGATGAACGTCATCGCCGCGCCGACGGCCAGGCCGGCCTGGTCCGGCGGGGCAAACACCTCGCCGCCCAGGCTGCCGGCGATGTTGTAGCGGACCTGAAAGTCTTCGGCCGCGTGGGCGGTGGCGCCCATCAGGCCCATCAGGCCCAGCAGGCTGAACGAGGCGATGGCGACGGCGTGGGTGTTGCGAAGGGGCATGGCTTTCTCCGGTTCGGGTTTCAAGAGGGGCGTGCAGTGATGGCTGCGGTCATGCCGGACCGCCCGCGCGTGGCTCGCGCCGGGTCAACGAGAGCAGGCTGCGGCCGAGCTGGCGCGCTTTCAGGCCCGTGCTCAGGTTCTCCGGAAAGTGGCCCCACAGGCTGATGCCCCGGTAAGCGCCGGGCTGCCAGCTTCGTTCGGCTTCGTCGCTGACCGTGAGCGGGTTCCAGCCCAGCTCGATCTCGAAATCCGACGGCGACTGCACGTAGAACGACAGCTCCTTGTCGTTGGGGTGCTGGCCGATGGCATTGGCGATCGGATAACCCAGCGCACGGCACTGGCGGTAGCCCTGCACCACGTCGTCGAACGAGGCCGCCTGCAGGTTGAGATGGTGGATGCTGGTGCGCAACGGGTTGACGCGCAGGCCGCGCGTCGAGGCAATCGCGACCGAATGGTGGCGCTCGTTGAGCCGCAGAAAGGCGAAGTCCATGCTCACGCCGCTCAGCCGATCCTCGATGCGGTCGGACAGGCGGGCATCGAAGGTGTCGATCCAGAAGCGTTCCATCGCCTCGGGCTCGCGGCTGGTGATCGCCAGATGGCCGAGTCCGCCAGCGCCGGTGACGAAGCCGCTGGCGCGCATCTGCAGCGGCGCGTCGGTGCGCTGCGCGCAGGCCTCGGTGAACAGCTCGATTGCCGTGCCCTTGGGTCCGCGGCAGCGCCAGGCTTCGTCGATGCCGCGCAGCGCGACCTGCGGGCCGGACAGTCGTTCGGGCCCCAGGCCCAGGGCGCGCAGGCGGGCCAACGCCAGGGCCAGCGCAGCGCCGTCGTCGAGCTGCCAGCCGGTTGCCACCACGTCCTCGGCCGGGCCCGGGCGCACGACGATGCGGCGCCGACGGTCATCGACACGCACGACCAGGGCGCCATCGCTGGCCGTTTCCAGGTGCAGCCCCAGGCCTTGCGTGGCGAAGCGCTGCCAGGCGTCCAGCCGGCGCGACTCGATGAGCACGTAGCCGAGCCGCATGCGGCCGAAAAGGCTGGCGTTCATGCCGGGCTCTTGGCGCGCCCGCAGAGCTTGGCCACCAGGTCCGAAGGCGAGGCCGGCAGCGTGTTGCCGCGCCAGGCGACGTGCTGGTCGCGCCGCACGATGAGCAAGGCGTGGCGGAAAGCCGCATCGTCGCCGCGCGCCGGTGCGTCCAGCAGGGCCAGCGGCATGCGCGCGTCGCGCGCCGCGGCCAGCAAGGGCTCGACGGGGAGGGCCGGGTCGAAGCGCAGCAGCGTGTAGGCCGGCCCCAGGTGGTCGTACACCGAGTCGCCCGGCGCCAGCCAGAAATGCGGCATCCGGCAGCCGGGCACGGTCGACGGCGTCACGCTGCCCATGGTGTACGGCGGTGCCGGCTCCTGGTCGTACGCGATGACGGGCGAGCCTTCGTAGTAGTAGCCGAAGTTCAGCCCCTCGGGCGCGAACTGGGGCACGTTGAGCTTGTGCAGCTTGGCGCCGATCACCTTGCGCATCGCGATGCCGGCCGGATTGAAGCGCGAGGCCAGGCTCGGCGGCACCGCGTTCTCGCCCATCGCATCCACGGTGTCCAGCATGCTTTGCATGGCCAGCCGCGAGACCTGCTCGGTGATGGGATGCCGCTCGGCCTCGTAGGCATCGAGCATCGCCGCGTCGGCCCAGCCTTCGAGCACGTTGGCCACCAGCCAGGCGATGTTCATGCCATCGGCGATGCCGGCGTTCATGCCGTAGCCTGCAAAGGGCACCCACAGGTGCGCTGCGTCGCCGGCCAGGAAGACGCGGCGGTCGCGCAAGCGCGAGGCCACCATTCGGCGGCCGATCCAGTCCTCGTGGTTCAGCACCTGGTAGTGGAAATCCTCCGCCACGCCCAGCAGGTCGCGGATCGAGCCGTGCAGGTCGAGCGCCGCGAAGTCGCTCACGCCCGCCGGCACCTGGCGGTGCAGCAGCCAGGTGTCGGCGCCGTCGATGGCCACGGCGACGCCGCGCACCTTGTGGTTGGCGACCCAGGTCATCCAGGCCGGCCGCCGGCCGTCAAACAAGGCCTTGAGTCCCGGGGCGCGCACCAGGGTCGAGCGCATGCGGGCCAGCTCCGCATCACCTTGCAGCCGGATGCCCATCGCATGCCGCACCGCGCTGCGGCCGCCGTCGGCGGCGATCAGATAGCGCGCGCTCAGCGTCCGCGTCGCGCCGGCGCCATCCCTCACGCTCACGCGGACCTGCTCGGCGTCCTGCTCATAACCCAATACTTCGGTGTCATAGCGGACGGTGATGCCCGGCGTGGCATGCAGGCGGCGCGCCAGGATGGGGTTGAGGTAGAGCTGGCTCACGCGCACCAGCGGCTCGGGCGTTCGCCAGCCGGCGTCGGGAAAGCCCTGCGGGAACGGATCGGGCCTGCGCTCGGCGCGCGAGGGCAGGCCGATGCGCGTGAACTCGGGGCCGGCCACGCTGGTGGCGTAGACCACGTCGGTCGGATAGTCGTCGGGCAGCCCGGCGTTGCGCACCTGCTCGGCGATGCCGAAGCCGCGCAGCGTTTCCATCGTGCGCGAGGCCACCGTGTTGCACTTGGCGTCGGCAGGCCGATCGGCGGCGCCCGCCTCCACCACCACGACGTCGATGCCGCGGCTTGCCGCCGCGATGGCGGCGCACATGCCCACCGGGCCCGCGCCGGCGATCAACAGCGATGCGTTCATGCCTGGTCTCCTGCGTTGAGATGCTTGTGTGCAAAGGCGACGACGGCGGCGTTGAACTCCGCAGCCCGCTCCCACTGCACCCAGTGCCCGGTGCGGCTGAAGAGGTAGACGTCGCAGTTCGGCATCCGGCGCTGCAACGAGCGCGCGCCGCTGGGCCGGTTGACGCGATCCTCGGCGCCCCACAGCACCAGCGTGGGCGTCTGCACAGCCGACAGCCGCGGGTCGCGCGTGAAGTCGATCAGCTTGAACGTCGGCAGCCCCTTGGGCCGCACCAGCGGCGGCTGGGCGACGACGGCCGGGTCCATGCTGGCGCGGAAGCGGGCCTCGATGACGCTGTCGGGTATCTGGCTGCCGTCGTAGACGAGGTAATTGCGGATGAAGGCGCGCAGCTTGTCCTGGGTGGGACCTTCGCCAGCGTAGTAGTCGAGCAGGAGCTTGAGGCCCTGGGTCGGCAGGCTGCGCGTGGTGTCCACGCCGCCGGGGCCCATCAGCACCAACCCGGCGATGCGCTCCTGACGATCGAGCGCCATGCGCAGCGCGCAGGCGCCGCCCAGCGAATTGCCAACCACGCAGGCGCGCCGGATCTTCAGGTGGTCCAGCAAGGCCAGCATCGCCTGGGCGCAGTCACCGAAAGGGTCGGTCCGGTCCAGGCCTTTGGTCGAACCGCCGTAGCCCGGCATGTCGGGCACGATGACGCGGAAGTAACGCGCCAGCTCGGCGATGTTGCGCTCGTAGTTGGGCACCCCCGAAGCGCCCGGGCCGCCGCCGTGCAGCAGCAGCAGCGGCTTGCCGGCCCCGGTTTCGGCGAAGTGGATGTCCTTGCCCGCGACGCGGACGGTCTGGGTCTTGAGCTCTCTCGACTGGGGGCTGGCGTTCATGGGCGTCTGGATGATCGCGAGATAGCCATCATAATGAGATAAACGTCATTATGACAATAGTCTCGTTTTCACCTAGACTTCGGGCGGTCTTTCCTTTTCCTGATGAGCCTTCACCCAGCACGCCCATGAGCAAGTTGCCGAACCCCGACCATCGAACCCGGGTTGCCGCCGAGCGGCGCGAGCGCATGCGCTCGCGACTCGTCGAATGCGCGCTGGCCGTGTTTGCCGAAAAGGGTGTCGGCGCCAGCGTCATCCAGGACGTCATCGCCGCGGCGGAGGTCTCGCAAGGGACCTTCTACAACTACTTCAGGACCAACGAGGAGCTGCTGGCCGCCGTCGCGCAGGAGTTGAGCAACGAGCTGCTGGAAGGCATCGAGCGCACGGTCAACCGCTACGAGGACCCTGCCGCGCGCATCGCCCACGGGGTGCGGCTGTACCTCTACCGCGCCAGGGACTTTCCCCTGTTCGCGCGCTTCATCACGAGCGCCGCGTTCCACCTGGCGAGCCCGAACAGCCTCATCTACGAGTACGTGCCGCCGCACCTCGAAGCCGGCTTTGCCAGCGGCCGCTTCGCGCGCATGCCGGTCGAGGTGGCGCTCGATCTGGTCAGCGGCTTTGCGCTGGCCGCCATCGTTCGCCTGGGCAGCGGCGAGGCCAGCGACGACTATCCGGAGCAGGTGGTAACGACCATGCTGCGCGCACTCGGATTCGATGAGCAGCAAGCCCGCGCCGTCGCCTTCGCGCCATTGCAGCCTTTGCCCGTACCAGAGGTTTCGCTGATCTCGCGGGCGACGGCGCGGCTGGAGGCCTAGGCCATCGCGCCCGCCTCGGCCTGGCGTTCTTCGGATACCATATACCGTATCGACGTTGACCAGCGAGGCCTGACATGTACGGATTCACCACCACCCTCACGGGCGTGTCGTTCGACGAAGCGCTGGACAGGACCACGGCCGCGCTGAAGGCCGAAGGCTTCGGCGTGCTCAGCGACATCGATGTCCAGCGGGCCATGAAAGACAAGCTCGGCGCGGAGATGCCGCCGTACCGCATCCTCGGTGCCTGCAATCCGCCGCTGGCCCATCAGGCCCTGCAGGCGGAGCCGGACATCGGTCTGCTGCTGCCGTGCAACGTGATCGTGCGCGAGGAGTCCGCGGGACGGGTGGTGGTCGGCTTCCTGGATCCGCAGACCATGGTCGGCCTGGTGGGCAAGGCGGGCGTCAAGCCCGTGGCCGACGAGGCGGAAAGCCGGCTGCGCCGGGCCTGCGCGGCACTGGCAGCGGGCAACGGCAAGGCGGCATAGCGAGCCAGGCGCCGGCCGCGGGCCGGCTCAAGCTGTGGCCGAGGGGCGGCTGAGGGCCGGCTCAAGCTGCGGCCGCGCTTGGCCCCACGATCCGTTCCCAGACCTGCCCCACCGCCCGGCGCGCATTCGCCTTGCTGCGATAGGCCATCACCGACACCTCGACGTCCCACGCGCCACGCCCCACCGGCAGCAGCTCCTGCAGCCGGCCGCCTGAGAAGCTGCTGTCCGGCAGCCAGGCCACGCCGAAGCCTTGCGCGGCCATGTCGCCCAGCAGGTCCACCGACCCGGCGGTGAAGGCCGACACCGTGTCGCGCACGTTGCCGACTTCGACGGCGCAGCTCAAGCCGCCGTCGGCCGCCCATTGCCGCCACCAGCCGGGCAGCCGCGTCGTCGCCAGCGCATCGGGGCACGGCCAGGCGGACGTGGTCGCGCGCGGGCTCGCCGGCGATTTCGCTGCGCGCATCGGCGATCTGGTTCAGCTGGCCGATCGCCACGGTCCTGAAGCGCTCGCCCTCGGCCGTCAGCTTGAGCGGGAACGCGGTGCGGTCGATCAAGCCGGCGCCGACCCAGTGCTCCAATGCCCGCAAGGGCTACGGCGTGCAGGTGCCCGGCGTCTACGTGCTGCCCGAGCCCAACCTGTACCGGCCCTACATCAAGGGGCTGGACGGCGAGGCTTCGGCGCTGGCCGCGCTGGAGATGGCGCTCAAGCTCTATGACATGGCCAGCACCGGCCGCCGCGCGGCGATCATCGTCGAGCGGGTGATCAGCGCCGGCGGCGTGCTGGTGCCGCCCAAGTCCTTCATGCAGGCGCTGCGAAAGGCGGCCGACGAGCGCGGCATGCTGCCGATCTTCGATGAGGCGCAGACCGCGTTCGGCCGCATCGGCGAGCGCCATGCGTCGGACCACTTCGGCATCGTGCCCGACATCATCACCACGTCCAAGACCATGGGCGGCGGGCTGCCGCTGGCCGCCGTGGCGACCACGCCGCGCATCGAGGACGACATCCACGCCAAGGGCTTCGCCTGCTACACCAGCCACGTGTCGGACCCGCTGCCGGCGATGGTGGGGCTGGCGGTGCTGGAGACCATCCGCAAGGAGCAGCTGCTCGAGCGCGCGCGCACGATGGGCGCCTATCTGCGCGAGCGCTTCACCGAGCTGCAGAGCCGCTACGAGGCGATCGGCGACGTGCGCGGCTTGAGCATGCTGCTGGGCGTTGAGCTGGTGAAGGACCGCGAGAGCCGCGAGCCGTATCACCAGAACGACAGGCTGGCCAAGGCCGCGTCGTCGGGCGTCGTCACGATGGGCGTGCGCGAAGCCTCGGCGCCGCTGTCGTACCTGCTCGGTAACAGCGAGTACGCCGGCTATCACGTCGAGCTGTGCGAGCGCATCCTCGGCCAGCTGGTGCCCAACGTGCGCATCCAGTACCAGCCGGTCACCTCGCAGAACCGCATCCCGCTGACGCAGAAAGGCACCGTCGACATCGAATGCGGGTCGACCAGCAACACGGCCATCCGCAAGCAACAGGTGGCCTTTGCGCTGACCACCTACGTCACCGAGGCGCGCTTCGCCGTCAAGGCCGCGTCGGGCATCGAGAAGGCCGAGCAGCTGCGCGGCAAGACCATCGTGACGACCACCGGCACGACGCTGGTGCAGCGCCTGCGCAAGCTGGAGCGCCAGGGCCTCGCGTTCAACGTGGTCTACGGCAAGGACCACGCCGACAGCTTCCTGCTGGTGGAAAGCGGGCGCGCCGACGCCTTCGCGATGGACGACAACACGCTGGCCGGCAAGATCGCCAGCGCCAAGAACCCCAACGACGACCCGGCCGAGGCCTACGAGAAGGACTGAAACGGCGGCAGCGGCGGCGCCGTCAACCGCGCCGCGCGGCCTCGATCGCGGCGATGTCGATCTTCTTCATCGTCATCATCGCGTCGAAGGCGCGCTTGGCCGCCGCGCGGTCTGGGTCGGTCACCGCGGCGACCAAGGCCCGCGGCGAGATCTGCCACGACAGGCCCCACCGGTCCTTGCACCAGCCGCACATGCTTTCCGTGCCGCCGTGGTCGACGATGGCGTTCCACAGGCGGTCGGTCTCGGCCTGGTCGTCGGTGGCCACCTGGAACGAGAAGGCTTCGCTGTGCTGGAAGGCCGGCCCACCGTTCAGGCCCAGGCAGGGGATGCCCATCACGGTGAACTCCACCGTCAGCACGTCGCCCTGCCGGCCATCGGGGTAGTCGCCCGGCGCGCGGTGCACGGCGCCCACGGCGCTGTCGGGGAAGGTGCGGGCATAGAACTGCGCGGCTTCGAGCGCGGCGCCGTCGTACCAGAGACAAACCGTGTTCTTGCTGTGCATGGCGGGCTCCCAACGGGCGATGACGGCGCGTGGCCCGGCGGGCGGGCCAGCGGCGGCGAGGGCGATGGTAAGCCGCGAGTGCGGCACCGTCTTAAGTCGTGGTTAAGGCTGCGCCGCGCACGATGCGGGCCTGTCAATCAGCAGGCCTCGAAGACCCGGTCTCGCCATGGGCGCGCGTCCATCGCTCAGCGCCAAGCACGATGCGGCCACCCGGCCGCTGCACGCCGCCAGGCGCGCGCCGCCGCGCTTGAGCTGCGTGATCCCCTGCCGCGACGAAGCGGCCAACCTCGCACGACTGCTGCCGCTGTTGCTGGCGCTGCTGCCGCGGCTGGCGCCGGCCTGGGAGCTGATCCTCGTCGACGACGGCAGCATCGACGACACCGCGCGGCTGCTGGCCGACTGGACGACGACGCCCGGCGTGCGCGCGCTGCAGCTGTCGCGCAACTTCGGCAAGGAGGCCGCGCTGACCGCCGGCCTGCAGGCGGCGCGCGGCGAGGCCGTGGTGCTGATGGACGCCGACCTGCAGCACCCGCCGGCACTGATCGAGACCTTCGTCGAGCAATGGCGCGATGGCGCCGACGTGGTCTACGCGCTGCGCGAGGACCGGCGCGACGAGCCGGCGTTGAAGCGCTTCGGCAGCCATTGGTTCTACTCGCTGCTCAACGCCAGCGGCCGCTTCGAGGTGCCCGCCGGCGCCGGCGACTTCCGGCTGCTGGACCGCCGCGTCGTCGACGCGCTGCTGGCCCTGCCGGAGCGCAACCGCTTCATGAAGGGGCTTTACGCCTGGGTCGGCTTCGACGCCCGCGCCGTGCCCTACCGGCCGCTGCCGCGCGCCAGCGGCGCCAGCCACTACGGCGCGCTGCGGCTGCTGCGCCTGTCGCTGGACGGGCTGACCGCGTTCACCACCTGGCCTTTGCGCGCGCTCAGCGTCGTCGGCGTCCTGCTGGCGGTGCCCTCGCTGGGCTATGGCGGCTACCTGACCGTGCGCTACCTGCTGTTCGGCCACGAGCTCAGCGGCTGGACCACCATCGTCGTCAGCTTGATGCTGTTCGCGGGCATCCAGCTGATCTCGCTGGGCATCGTCGGCGAGTACGTCGGCCGCATCTACGAAGAGGTGAAGGGCCGGCCGCTGTACGTGGTGCGGCGCGAGTGGGGCCGCGGGCTCGACGAACCGGCCACACCGCCGCCGCCGCCGACGCCGCCATCGTCATGACCGCGCCGCAGGCGATGACGCGCCGCGACGCGCTGCCGCTGCTGGCCGCGCTGGCCTGGCTGGCCGCCACGATGGGCCTGCGCCCGCTGATGCTGCCCGATGAAGGCCGCTACGTCGGCGTGGCCTGGGAGATGCTGCAGCGCGGCGACGGGCTGACGCCCACGCTGGACGGCCTGCCGTTCTTCCACAAGCCGCCGCTGTTCTACTGGATCACCGCTGGCGCGCTGCGGCTGGCCGGCCCGGTGGAATGGGCGGCGCGCGCCGCGCCGCTGCTGGGCGCCGCCTTGGGCGCCGCGGCGCTGTATGGGCTGCTGCTGCGCTGGCGCGGCCGGGCGCAGGCGCGGCGGGCGCTGCTGGTGCTGATGGTGCAGCCGCTGTTCTACCTGGGCGCGCAGTTCGCCAACATGGACATGCTGGTGGCCGGCTGCATCACCGCGACGATCTGCCTGCTGGCCGATGCGGCGCTGGGCATCGAGGCCGGCAGCGCGCCGCGCGCGGCGCTGGCGGGCGCCTACCTCGCGGCGGCCCTGGGCGTGCTGGCCAAGGGCCTGATCGGCGCCGTGCTGCCGGCGCTGGTGATCGCGGCCTGGCTGGCGATGTCACGCCGGCTGCGCCTGCTGCCGCGCCTGCTGTCGCTGCCGGCACTGGTGCTGTTCGCGGCCGTCGCGCTGCCCTGGTTCGCGGCGATGCAATGGCGGCATCCCGGTTTCCTGCACGATTTCTTCATCGTCCAGCACTTCCAGCGCTTCGCGGCCGGCGGCTTCAACAACGTGCAGCCGCCGTGGTTTTATCCGCTGCTGCTGCTGGTGGCCTTCGCGCCCTGGCTGCCGTGGTTGTGGCGCGCGGCGCGCGCCGCCGATCCGGGGCCGGGCGACGCGCTGTCGCTGCGGCTGCTGATGTTGCTGTGGGCGGCGCTCATCGTCGTCTTCTTCTCGCTGCCGCGCTCCAAGCTGATCGGCTACGTGCTGCCGGCCGTGCCGCCGCTGGCCGCGTTGGCGGCCTGCGGCTTCGGGCTGACCGTGGGCGGGCGGCGCGGCTGGCTGCTGGCGGCGGCGCTCGGCGCCGTGCTCGGCGTCGGCGTCGTCGTGGGCTTGAGGGTCCATCCGGTGCGTTCAACGAAGGCGTTAGCTTCGGCGCTCGGCGCCGTGCGCCAGCCCGGCGAGCCGGTGCTGATGCTGGAGGGCTACCGCTACGATTTGCCGTTCTACGCGCGGCTGGAGCAGCCGGCGCAGGTGGTCGAGGACTGGGACGACGAGGACATCGCCAGCCGCGACGACTGGCGGCGCGAGCTGGCCGAGGCCGGCCGCGTCAGTCCGCGCGACGCGGCCGCGCGGCTGATCCTGCCCGCAGCCTTGCCGGCCGTGCTGTGCGCGGCGCCGCGCACTTGGGTCGTCGGCCCGGCGAGTGCGGCGCAGGCGCAGCCGCTGCTGGCGCGCGCCGCGCTGGTGGCGGCCGAGGGCGAGCTGCGGCTGTGGCGCGTGGAGCCTGGCGCCGCTGCGTCAAGCGGGCTGTGCTGACCCGTCCGTCGCCGCAAAGCGCACGCTGACCGCCAGCCCGCGGCCGCCCGCGCCGTCCGCCAGCGCCACCTGCGCGGCGTGGCGCTCGGCGATCGCGCGCACGATCGCCAGCCCCAGCCCGCTGCCGCCGGCCGCGGCCGCGCTGGCGGTGCCGGCCGCGCCGCGGTAGAAGCGGTCGAACACGCGGCCGCGTTCGGCCTCGGCGATGCCCGGGCCGTCGTCCAGCACGCGCAGCAGCGGCCGCCCGTCGACCAGCGCGGCCTCGACGTCGACCGTGCCGCCGGGCGGCGTGTAGCGCAGCGCGTTGTCCACCAGGTTGTTCAGCAGCACCGTGAGCTGCTGCGCGTCGCCGCGCACCACGATGCCGTGGCCGGCCCGCGCGCCGAGGTCGATCCCTCGCGCGTCGGCCCTGACGCTGAAGTGCCCGACCACGCTGCGCGCCAGCGCGCCCAGGTCCACGGGATCGTGCCGCGTCAGCTCGCCGTCGGGCTCGCTGCGCGCCACCTGCAGCAGTTGCGCCACCAGGTGCTGCGAGCGGTCGATGCCGGCCTGCAACTCGGCCAGCGCCGCCTGCCGCGCGGCGGCGTCGGGGCTGCGCTGCAGCCACTGCAGTTGCAGGCGCAGCGCGGTGATCGGCGTGCGCAGCTCGTGCGCCGCGTCGGCCAGGAAGCGGCGCTGCGCCGCGAACGCAGCGGCCAGGCGCTGCAGCAGCGCATTGGTCGAATCGAGCACGGGCTGCAGTTCGCGCGGCACGCCCTCGACGCCGATCGGCTCCAGCGCGCCGGCGCTGCGCGCCGCGATGTCGCGCGCCGCCGCGTCCAGTGGCGCCAGCCCGCGCCGCAGGCTGTGGACCAGCAGCACGCCGACGCCGGCCACCAGGCCGACCAGCAGCGAGGAGATCTTGGCTGCCGATTCGCCGGCCATCTGCTGGCGTGCCGAATGCCGCTGCGCCGCCTGGGCGATGCCGTCGGGGTTGACGCTGGTGTAGACGATCCAGCGCTCGCCGGCCACCACCGGTTCGGCCAGCCCGGCGGCAGCCGAGAACGGCAGCGCCACGCGCGGATCTGAGCTGTACAGCCGCCGGCCGCCGGCCGTCCACATCAGGGTGACGATCTCCACGTCCTCGGGCCGGTCGTGCCGCTCGGGCAGCCGCACGCTGGCCAGCGGGCCGGGGCCTGCCGGGTAGACGCTGGCCACGCCCTCGGCGATGGTCTTCAACTCGGCGTCGAAGACCTCGTTCATCTCGTCCAGCGTGACCCAGTAGACCAGTGCGGTGACCAGCAGCGTGCCCATGGCCAGGGCGCCGACGATGCGGCGCAGCAGCTCGCGCTCGAGCGACGGCATCAGACCTCGGCGATGCGGTAGCCCACGCCGCGCACGTTGCGGATGCGCGCCGCGCCGAGCTTGCGGCGCAGGTGGTGCAGGTGCACTTCGATCGCGTTGCTGGCCACCTCCTCGCCCCAGCCGTAGACGGCTTGCTCCAGCTTCTCGCGCGACAGCACCATGCCCGGCCGCTGCATCAAGGCCTCCAGCACGCCGAACTCGCGCGGCGACAGCTCGACGCTGCGGCCGTCGAGCGCGACCGCGCGCCGCGCCGGGTCCAGCACCAGCGCGCCGCAGCGCAGCAGCGGCGACCCGCTGCCGGCATGGCGGCGCAGCAGCGCGCGCACGCGCGCGATCAGCTCGTCGAGGTCGAAGGGCTTGAGCACGTAGTCGTCGGCGCCGGCATCGAGGCCGGCGATGCGGTCGCGCACCGTGTCGCGCGCCGATGCGATCAGCACCGGCGTGGCGTCGCCGCGCCCGCGCAGCCGCTTGAGCAGCGCCATGCCGTCGAGCTGCGGCAAACCCAGGTCCAGCACCGCCAGGCCGTAGGCGCCGGTCAGCAGCGACAGCTCGGCCTGGCGGCCGTCGCGCACCCAGTCCACGCTGAACCCGGCCTGGGCCAGCCCCTGCTGCAAGGCCTTGCCGACCATCACATCGTCCTCGATCAACAACAGCCGCATGGGGCCATGATCGGCGCGGCCGCTTAAGTCGGCCTTAAGTTGGCCTTGCGCCGGCCTCGGAGCTAGCGCGCGACCGCCAGCACCAGCACGCCGGCGGCGACCAGGGCGATGCCCAGCCATTGCGGCGGCGACGGCCGCTCGCCCAGGAACACGAAGGCCAGCAGCGCCACCAGCACCAGACTGAACTTGTCGACCGGCGCCACCTGCGAGGCCTGGCCGAGCTGCAGCGCGCGGAAGTAGCAGACCCACGACGCGCCGGTGGCCAGCGCCGACAGCACCAGGAAGGCCAGCGACCGCGCCGGCAGCACCAACGGGTTGCTCCACTTGCCGGCCGCCCAGACGAAGGCGCCGAGCACGAAGACGATGACCACCGTGCGCACCAGCGTCGCGAAATCGGAGTCGATCCCGTGCAGCCCGATCTTCGCGAAGATCGCCGTCAGCGCCGCGAAGACCGCCGACAGCGCGGCCCAGAAGAACCATCCGTTGGAAGCGGACATGGGGAGTCGGCTGCAGAAGTTCGGGTCGATTGTGGTGCTTCAGCGTCGGCCGCGGCGCCGCCCGTCACCGCCGCGCCGCCCGCTGCTCGTGCAGCAGGTAGATGCCGGCGCCCAGCAGCAGCGCGATGCCGGCGCTGGCCAGCGCGTTGGGCACGTCGCGCCAGACCAGCCAGCCCAGCGCCAGCGCGGCCAGCAGGCCGACGTAGCGGAACGGCGCCACCACCGACATCTCACCGTGGCGCATGCCCAGCACGATCAGCCAGTAGGCCACCGACAGCAGCGTCGCAGCGACCAGCACCAGCAGCGCCTGCGGCGCGCTGACCGGCTGCCAGGGGGCTGTCAGGCTCATCCACAGCGCGGCGGCCAGCGTCACGCACGCGGCATTGGCCAGCGTCACCAGCAGCGCCGGCACCGAGGCGCCGATGTGGCGCGTCAGCAGGTCGCGGGTGGCCTGGAATAACGTGCCAAGCAGGCAGACCCAGGCCCAGCCGCTGAAGCCGGCGGCGGCCGGCTGCACGATCAGCAGTACGCCGCCGAAGCCGGCGGCGATGGCCAGCCAGCGCGCGGCGCCGGGGCGCTCGCCGAGCAGCAGCACGGCCAGCAGCGCGATCACCAGCGGCGACGCCAGGTTGATCGCCGTCGCGTTGGCCAGCGGCAGGTGCATCAGCGCGGCCAGGTAGATCAGGCTGCCGACGGCATCGACCCCTGCGCGCAGCAGCACGCGGCGGTCGGCCACCTGCGCCAAGCGGCGCGTGGCGCCCGTGGCGTGCGCCATCGCCAGGACCAGCAGCACCGCGGCGCTGCCGCGCATCACGATCAGCTGCGGCAGCGGCAGCGCTTCGCCCAGCTTCTTCATCAGCATGTCGTTGACGACGAAGCAGACCATCGCGGCGCAGATGCAGGCAATGCCGCGCCGGTTGGCGGCGGCCAGGGAGGCGGCAGACATGAGCCGCGATGATGCCTTGCATGGCGATCGCCCCGGGCGGCCGCGGCCGCGGCCGCCGCTGCGCGCGGCGCGGCTGCGCTGACTCAGGGCTGCGGCGGCTCCACCGCCGGCGGCGCATCGGCATCGCCGCGCAGGCCATGGCCCGCGCCGAGGCCCAGCATGCCGCCGGCCGCCATGCCGGCGCCGCCGCCACCCGCCCCGCCACCGCCACCGCCACCGCCACCGCCACCCACGCGACCGCTGGCTGCGCCGCCGGCGCTGCCACGCCCGCCGGCCGCCGGGTTGCGCAGTGGGCCTTGCTTGGGGATTGCCAGTTCGACCGGCACCGGCTCCAGGTCCAGCACCTCGCGGATGAAGTCGCGCAGCGACAGCACCAGCGCCGCGGTCTCGATCTTGCGGCCGGCGGCCATGTCGTTGGCGGCCTGCGCGGCCAGCCCCACCTGCTCGGCGGTGCCGAGCAACAGCACGTCGGACAGCGCGGCCTCCACCGCGTCGCGGATGCGCCGGCGGCGCTCGGCGCCGGGCCGCAGCGGCGCGGCGGCATCGTCGTCGGCGGCGCCCGGCAGCGCGTCGCGCCGGTGGCTGGGGTCCACGGCCAGGTCGCCGGTGAACGATCCGCCCAGCGTCTTGTAGGCGGCGATCAGCGTCTTCAGCCGCTCGTTGATCTGCCGGTTCTGGCGCTCGCGGCGCAACTGGATGCGCTGCATCACCAGCAGCCGGATGCCCACCGCGATCACCGTCACCAGGATCAGGCCCAGCAGCGTGGACAGCAGGCCTTGCCAGGAGCTGAAGTCGATCGAGCTGCGCATGGGGCGCAAGCGTAGCAGCGCGGGCGCCGCGCCCGCGCGCCGCTCACGCGGGCCGCGGCCCCGGCACGCCGTCGTCCACCACGAAGCGGGCCAGCGTCGCGATGCCGCTGTCCGCCCGTGCGACGTCGTCGACCACGCGCAGCGTCGTCGTCCAGCGCGCCGGCGTGACCTCGGCCACCGCGTAGCCGCGCCGGTCCGGGCGGGCCAGCACGACGTGCGGGTTGTGCTCCGCGATCTCCTGCGCCCGCGCCGGCGTGGTGCCGCTGGCGGAGGCGATCGAGGTGCCGCAGAACTCGCTGCCGATGACCGCCGACTGCGGCTTCGAGAAGTCGGCCAGCACGCGGCAGACGTAGTTCTGGTGGATGTCACCGCCGACGACCACGGTGTTGCGCGGCGCGGCGCCGCGCACCGCGTCGAGCAGGCGCTGGCGCGCGGCGGGGTAGCCGTCCCAGGTGCTGGTGTGGTAGCTCTCCTCGGGCAAGGGCTTGTAGTTGCGCCGCGAGAAGATGGTCTGCTGCGCCAGCACGCTCCAGCGCGTGTCGGCGGCGGCGTCCTGCGCCAGGCCCTGCTCGACCCAGCGCTCCTGGGGCGCGCCCAGCATGGAGCGGGCGGGGTCCAGCAGCTCGGGGCAGGCCTGGGCCGTTGCGGCGCCCTTCAGCTCGCTGCCGGGCGGCCGGCAGGCCTGGCGGTCGCGGTACTGCCGCGCGTCGAGGGTGTGCCAGCGCAGCAGCCGGCCCCAGGCCTGCCGCTCGTAGATGCGCAGTCCGTCCAGCGTGCCCAGGCCGCCGATACCTTGAGTTAGCACCGAAGCGCGCAGCGGCATGTTCTCGTAGAAGGCCTGGTAGCCGGCGCCGCGCAGGCGCAGGAAGTCGTCCGCCGTGCCGGTGCCGCCCAGCCCGGCGTAGTCGTTCTGCACCTCGTGGTCGTCCCAGGTCACGATCCACGGACAGGCGCGGTGCGCGGCCTGCAGCTGGGCGTCGGTGCGGTACAGCGCGTAGCGATCGCGGAAGTCGGCCAGCGTCCGCGCCGCCGGCAGCGTGTGGGTGCGCACCAGCTGCCAGCTCGGCGGCTTCTTGGGCATCGCGTACTCGTAGATGTAGTCGCCCAGGAACAGCACCAGATCCAGGTCTTCGTCCAGCAGGTGGCGATAGCCCGCGTAGCGGCCCTGCTCCCAGCGCTGGCAGGACACGAACGCGAAGCGCAGCTTGTCGGGCATCGCATCGGCGGCCGGCGCGGTGCGGGTGCGCGCCGTCGGCGTGACCGCGTCGCCGTGCATGAAGCGGTAGAAGTACCAGCGGCCCGGCTTGAGGCCGGACACTTCCACGTGCACCGCGTGCCCGAGCGCGGCCCGCGCCTCGGACTGCCCGGCGCGCACGATGCGGCCGAAGGCTTCGTCCTCGGCCACCTCCCAGCGGACGGTCAGCGATTCGGGCAGCGGCACGCGCGGCGCATCGGCGGCGACGGTGCCGGGCACCGGGCCGTCGATCAGCCGGGTCCAGAGCACGAAGCCGTCGGCCGACGGTGAGCCGCTGGCCACACCCACGGGGAACAGCTCGCGCTGCTTCAGCGTGGCCGACCAGGCCCAGCGGGGCAGCGAAGCGGCCGCCGCCGCGGCGGTGGCCAGACGCAAAAGATCGCGGCGTTGCATGGGGCGTGACTATCGCAGCGGCCGTCCCTCCATGCCGTCCGCCGCCACCCCGAGGTGGCGCAGCACGGTCGGCGCGATGTCGATCAGCGAGGCGGCCTGGCGTCGCTCGCCGGCGGGCAGCCCTGCACCCTTGAGGTAGAGGAAGGGATGCTGTTCATGCGGCCCCAGGCCGCCGTGCTGCCCGCAGCCGACCGGCGACACATCGCTGAAAGGGCTGCGCACCGAGACGCTGCGTCCCGGCACGCCATGCGCATTGGCGGCGTCGTCGCAACGCAGTGCCAGCGCCAGGCCCAGCGGGCCGGCGGTGGGCAGGCCGATTTCGGCCAGGGCGCTGCCGGTGAAGACGCGGCCGGCGAAGTCCTGTTCCTGCAGCCAGTGGGCGACGGCGGGAATGCGCGCTTGCGCCTCCGGCGCGAAATACAGCAGTGCCGCGGTGCCGTTGGGCGCCACCACCAGGTCCGACGAGTCGAGGCCGCTCTTCCACCCGGCCTGCACGAGCAGGGCGTCGAGGTCGATCTGCCGCACGACGGTCTCCATGCCGTGGTCGGAACAGGCCACGAGCAGGATCTCCTCGCCGTGCGGATCCAGCGCCGCCACGGTGCGCCGCACCTGGTCCACGCAGGCGTCGGCGCAGGCGATCATCGCCAGGTGCTCGGGCGATCCCAGCGCGCTGTGGTGGGCGGTGTGATCGGGCTCGGACAGCCACAACACCGCCAGCGCCGGCGCGCGCTCGCGCAGCACCTCGCGGCAGAAGCGGTCGGTCATCGCGCGGTCGCCGGCCGCGCCCACCTCGATGGGCAGGCCATCGGCCAGCAGCGCGCCGCCGGGCCCGCGCGAGCCGCTGCGGTGGTAGACGTGGCCGAAGCCGTCGGGGTCCTGCAGATAGGCTGCGCCCGGCGACACGTTGGACATCACGATCGCCCCGCCATGGCCGGCCAGCCGCTCGGCCCAGGTGGGACGGTGCAGCGTGCGACCGGTGGCGCGCCGCAGGCGCTGCAGGAAGTCCGGCTTGCCGACCGAGAGCCGGACGAGCCGGCCGTCTTCTTCGAGCACCATGGTGTTGCCCAGCAGCCCGTGCGCGCTGGGCCGGCAGCCCGTGGCCATCGAGGCGGAGCTGGTCCGCGTCGTCGACGGGAACACGCTGCGGGCCGACGCGAAATCGGCGCTGGCCGCGCGCAGCGCCGACAGGCTGGGCGCGGTGGCCGGGCCGATCAGCTCGGCGCACAGGCTGTCGCAGACGACGACGACCGCGCGGCGCTGCCGCCGCGTCATGCCGAGCCGGCGCCGGCGCGCGCCGGCAGCGTGGAGCGGTCGAGGTAGTCGTGGAAGTGGACCGTTACCTGGTCGGCCTGCAGGAACACCACCGCATAGGCCGGCGGCTCGTGGCTCTTGGGCACGGGCGAGACCGTGTGCAGATCGAACGGCACCTGGTGGTTGAGCCCGCGCATGGTCGAGAACGGCAGCCCGCGCCAGCTGCCGCACACGGGGCGGTGGACATGGCCGAAGAACAGGTGGCGCAGGTTGCGCCGCTCGGCGGCGATCCTGACGAAGGGCTCGGGATTGGCCAGACCGATGCGGTCCAGGCAGGGGATGCCGATGTCGAACGGCGGGTGGTGCATGAACAGGTGGACGGCGCGCTCGCCCAGCCGGTCGAGCTGGCCTTGCAGCCAGGCTTGACGCTGCGCGCAGTACAGGCCGCCGTTGCGCCCTTCGTCCAGCGTGTCGAGCATCAGGAAGGTCGAGTCCGCCACGTCGAAGCGGCCCTGGACGAAGCCGTTGCCGTCGTCCAGCGCATCCGGGAACGCCGCGGCGAAGGGCGCGCGCAGGTCGTGGTTGCCGAGCAGCGGAAAGCAGGGAAAGGGCAGCCGCCCGATCTGCGCGCGAAGGGCGGCGTAGGCGGCTGCCTCGCCGCGATGCGCGAGGTCGCCGGTGATCACGCAGCAGGCCGCGTCGCGGTGATGTTCCAGGATGTCGTCGATGCAGGCCACGAGACGGGCCTGCGGGTCCAGCCCGTGCAGGATCTCGCCGGGGGCGACGAGGTGGGGGTCGGTGATCTGGATGAACTTGGTCATGCGGACATCGCTTCGGGTTGGACGTTCACCGCGTGCAGCGCGCTGGCCTCCAGCAGCAGCTTGGTGTAGGGGCTGCGCGCGGCGCGGAACACCTCCTCGGTGGGCCCGGCTTCGCAGACCTCGCCGTGGCGCAGCACCACCACGCTGTCGGCCATGCGGCGGATCACGCCGAGGTCGTGGCTGATGAAGAGATAGGCGGTGCCGGTGTTGCGCTGCAGTTCGAGCAGCAGGTCCAGCACCTGGGCCTGCACCGAGACGTCCAGCGCCGACGTGATCTCGTCGCAGATGATGAGATCCGGCTCGGCGGCGAAGGCGCGCGCGATCGCCACGCGCTGCTGCTGCCCGCCGGAGAGCTGGCGCGGATAGCACGTTAGCAAGGCGGGGTCGAGGTGCATCGCGCGCATCAGGGCCTGCGCCCGCTCGCGCAGCGCGCCGCCGCGCAGCGTGGTGAACATCGCCAGCGGCCGCTCCAGGATGGTGGCGATGCGCTGGCGCGGGTTCAGCGACGACAGCGGATCCTGGAACACGATCTGGATCCGCCGCCGCAGCGCCAGCGAGCGCGCGGTGGCCTTCGGTGCCAACGCCTGGCCTTCGAACTGCAGCGCGCCGCCGGTCGGCCCCATCAGCCCGGCGACCAGCGATGCCGCGGTGGACTTGCCGCTGCCCGACTCGCCGACGAGGCCCAGCGTCTTGCCTTTGCCGATGGCGAACGACAGGCTGGCCAGGGCCGGCCGGGCCGCCGCCTCGGGGCGGCTGAGCCAGCTGCGGCGGCGCGCCGGATACGAGAACGCCAGCTCCTTGGCGACCAGCAGCGGCGACGCAAGATTGCCGCCTGAAGCCCGCGCCCTTGGCGGCGGCTCGGCATCGAGGCGGGGAATCGCGGCGATCAACTGGCGCGTGTACGCATGGGACGGGGCGCCGAAGATCGTCGCCGCATCGCCATGCTCGACCACGCGGCCCTGGTGCATCACGATGACCTGGTCGCATAGGCGCGAGATCACGCCGAGATCGTGACTGACGTAGATCAGCGAGGTGTTGAAGCGCTGGCGCAGCGTGCGCACCAGCTCCAGCACCTGCACCTCGGTGGTCTTGTCGAGCGCGGTGGTCGGCTCGTCCAGCACCAGCAGGCCGGGGTCGCCGGCCAGCGCCGCGGCGATCACCACGCGCTGGCGTTGCCCGCCCGACAGCTCGTGCGGGTAGCGTGCGCACAGCGCCTCGGGGTCCGGCAGATTGGTGGCCTTGAACAGCTCCAGCGTGCGCGCGCGCGCCTCGGCGGCCGTGCAGCCGCGCAGATGGCGCACCGCCTCGTCGACCTGCTCGCCGATGCGCATGTGCGGCGTCAGCGAGCTCAAGGGGTTCTGCGGCACGAAGGCGATGTGCCGGCCGCGCAGGCCGCGGCGGCCGGCTTCGTCCAGCCGCAGGATGTCGGTCCCCGCGATGCTGACCGTGCCCGCGGTGATCACGCCGCCGGCGCGGCAATGGCCCAGCAGCGCGCGCGCGACGGTCGACTTGCCCGATCCGCTTTCGCCGACGATGCCCAGGCTGGTGCCGGCGTCGACCGTGAACTCGACGCCGCGCACCGCGCCGACGATGCGGCCGTCGGCGTGCCGGTAGCCGATGTCCAGGCCGCGCACTTCGAGACGGGCGTTCTTCATGCGGCGTCCTGCCCGCGGGTGGCATCGAGGCCGAGGGCCTGCGCCAGCGCTTCGGCGCCGAAGTTCAGGCCCAGCACCAGCGTCGAGATGAAGACGGCCGGCGCCAGCACCAGCCAGGGCGCATAGGCGAGCTGGCCCACGCCCTCGGCCACCATCAGCCCCCAGTCGGGCGTCGGCGGCGAGATGCCCATGCCCAGGAACGACAGCGCGCTCAGCAGCAGGATCGCGTGCGACATGCGGATCGCGAACTCGACGTAGACCACGTCCAGCGTGTTGGGCAGCAGCTCGCGCACGATGATGGCCGGCGTGCCCTCGCCGCGCAGTTGCGCCGCCTTCACGTAGCCCAGGTTCACCTGCGTCAGGGCTTGCGCGCGGACGATGCGGATCACGCCCGGGAAATGGACCAGCCCGATGAGGACGATCAGCACCGGCAGCGATTCGCCGAAGCCGACGGTGAACAGCGCGACGAACAGGATGCCCGGCAACGCCAGCTTGAGGTCGACGATGCGCATCATCACGTCGTCGAACAGGCCGCCGCGGTAGGCCGCCGTCACGCCCAGGATGCTGCCGACCGTCACCGCGGCGACGACGCCGGTGAAGGCGGCCAGCAGCGCCGTGCGACCGCCCCACAGCAGCCGCGACAGGTAGTCGCGGCCCAGCACGTCGGTGCCGAGCCAGAACTCGGCGCTCGGCGGCTCGGCGCGGCCGCCGTTGAGCGCCATCGGGTCGTAGGGCGCGATCGCCGGCGCGGCCAGTGCGATCGCCAGGTGCACGAGGACGATGCCGATGCCGACGATGGCCACCGGCCGCAGCAGCGCGTGATGGTTGATCTTGAACATCATGATTCAGCGGCTCCTGGCGCGCGGGTCGAGCGCGACCACGGCAAGGTCGGCCAGCAGGTTCATCGTGACGACGGCCAGCGCCGCCAGCAGGCTGACGGCCTGGACGATGGGCACCTCGCGCTTGTCCACCGCCTGCAGCAGGATCATCCCCAGGCCCGGGTAGCCGAACACCTTCTCGACCACGACGATGCCGCTGAGCAGGCCGGCCACGTACAGCGCGGCCGAGTTCAGCGCCGGGATCACGGATGCCGGCAGGGCGTGGCGCAGGATCAGCCGCAGCTCGCCCAGGCCCGTGAAGCGGGCGCGTTCGACGTAGTCGCTGGCCAGCGACTCGATCAGGCCGGTGCGGATCAGTTGCACCAGGTGGGCGATCGAGCCGAAGACGATGGTGGCCACCGGCAGCACCGAGACCGCCAGCAGCGCCGATGGCGGCGCATCGGCAAAGGCCAGGATCACGGCCGGGAACAGCGGGATCCAGATCGCGAAGATCAGCACCAGCAGGTTGCCCGACGCGAACTCGGGGATCGAGTAGCCGATCACCGCGCCCATCGACGCCAGCGTGTCGGGCCACTTGCCGCGCCAGTAGGCGGCGACGATGCCCAGCAGCAACGACGCCGGGATCGCCACCAGCGCCGTCACCACGGCCAGCAGCAGCGAGTTCTTCACCGGCTCGCGGATGATGTCGATGACCGGCGTGCCGCCGAGGATGGTCTTGCCGAAGTCGCCGTGCACGGCGCCGGCCAGCCAATGCAGGTAGCGCACCGGCGCCGGCTTGTCCAGGCCGAGGTCGTGCCGCTTTCGCGCCAGGTCCTCGGGGTTCATCATCGCGATCTCGTCGGCCGTCAGGCTGACTTCGAGCGCATCGCCCGGCAGCACCTCGGTGGCGACGAACACCAACATCGACGCCAGCAGCAGGGTCAGCGCGTACAGGCCCACGCGGCGCAGGAATGGCAGCACCATGGTCGGTTCCCGGCGGCGTTCAGCTCTTCCAGACCTCGTCGAAGCGCATCGACCAGAACTGCGAGTGGTTGCGCAGGTCGTGGACGTTGGGTTTGTGGATCAGCAGGTTGCGCCGCCCGCCGGCCGAGATGATGGGCACCTCGTCGCGCAGGATCTCCTGCATGCGCGCGTAGTTCGCGCGCCGCTTCTCGGCCGAAGGATCGGCCATCGACTTCTGGTACAGCGCCATGTACTCGTCGCAGCCGGGTCCGCTCCAGTAGCCGCTCTCGTTGTTGTCGGGCCGCAGCCGGTACAGGCTGACGCCGGGGTTGCGCGGACCGGCCGGCGTGTAGGCGAAGCGGTGCTTGCGCGTCTTCTCGGCATCTTCCACGCGCCACTGGCGGTAGCCGTCGCTCGGCCGCTGCTCGATCGGCAGCGTGATGCCGGCTTCCTTCACCGACTCGGCCAGCACCTGGAACACGCGCGGCACCTCGGGCCAGGTGGCCGAGAAGTAGAAGGTCGGCAGCTTGACGCCGCCCTTGTGGCCGGCCTCGGCCAGCAGCGCACGCGCGCGGGCGATGTCGTGCACCCGCGGCAGCGGCATGAACGAAGCGTTGGCCGGCGTCAGGTGCGAGTCGTTGCCGACCCAGCCCGCCTTCTTGCCGTAGACGATGCGGATGATCTTCTCGCGGTCGATGGCCAGCGCCAGCGCCTGCCGCACCCGCTTGTCGTTGAGCGGCGAGCCCTCGACCTTGGGGATCACCATCAGCGCCTGGTCGCCGCTGCTGGACAGGTTGAACTTGAGGTCGGGCGTGCGCTCCAGGTCGGGCAGCAGCCCGGGGTCGACGCCGATCACCGCGTCGAACAGGCCGCCGCGGAAGCCGTTGAGCGCACCTTCCATGCGGCCCGGCGAGCTCACCACTTCGAGCCGGTCCAGGTAGGGGAAGCCTTTGCGCCAGTACTTGTCGTTGCGCTCCAGGATGATGCGGCGCTTGGGGTCCAGGCTGACGATCTTGAACGGCCCGGTGCCGATGCCCGCGAGGCCGATGACGTCCTTGTCGCCGGCCGGCATGATCATCAGGTGGTACTCGGCCAGCACGTAGGGAAACTCGCTGTTCGGCGCGTCCAGCGTCATGCGCACCTTCTTGCCGACCTTCTCGACGTTGACGATCTGCTTGGCGTAGCCGGTCGAGGCCTGGTGGAACTTGAACGACGAGACCACGTCGTCGGCCGTCATCTCGCGGCCGTCGTGGAACATCACCCCTTCGCGCAGCGTGATCTCCCACACCTTGAGGTCGCTGCTGGGCTCCCAGGCGGTGGCCAGCTCGGGCTGCACCTCCAGGTTCTCGTCGACCCAGGTCAGCGCGTTGTAGGCGCTGCGGTTGTTGAGGTCCAGCCAGTGCTGGGGATGGCGGCCGTTGCGCGCGTCGCCCATGCGGTTGTTGGGGTAGGTGTTGGTGTAGACGAACGTGCCGCCGCGCTTGGGCTGCGGCGCGGGCGCCGGCGCTGCCAGCGCCGCGCCGGGGGCGAGCAGCTCGCCCAGCGACAGCGCCGCCGTGGCGCCGGCGCCGGCCAGCAGCCGGCGGCGCATCTCGTTCGTTGGAAGCGTCTCGCGCTGTGTCATCTCGTCTCCTTGCCGGCTGCTCACCAGGGCAGCGTGAACGTCTTGCAATTGGTGAAGGACTTGATCGCTTCCTGCACGCCTTCCTTGTAGCCCAGCCCCGAGTCCTTGATGCCGCCGAAAGGCGTCAGCTCGATGCGGTAGCCGGGCACCTCCCAGAGGTTGACGGTGCCCACCTTCAGCTCGCGGGCGAAGCGGGTGGCGTCGTCCAGCCGGTTGGTGCAGATGCCCGACGAGAGGCCGAAGGCCGTGCCGTTGGAGATGGCGATGGCCTCGTCGATGCTGCCGAAGGTGATGATGGGCGACACCGGGCCGAAGGTCTCCTCGCGCACCACGGTCATCTCGGGCCGCACGCCGTCGAGCACGGTGGGCGAGTACAGCGCGCCGTCGCGCCGGTTACCCACCAGCAGCCGCGCGCCCTGGGCCACGGCCTCGTCGACCACCTGCTGGAAGCGGCGCGCGGCCGCCTCGTCGATCACGGTGCCCATCTCGTTGGACGGGTCCATCGGGTCGCCGTATTTCCAGCTGCGAGTCTTGGCCACCACCCGCTCGGTGAAGGCGGCCGCGACCTTCTCGTGCACCAGCATGCGCTTGACGGCCGTGCAGCGCTGGCCCGAGTTCTTGTACGAGCCCTGCACGGCGAGGTCGCTGGCCTTGTCGAGGTCGGCGTCGTCCATCACGATCAACGGGTCGTTGCCGCCCAGCTCCAGCACGATGCGCCGGTAGCCGGCCTTGGCGGCGATGGACTTGCCGATCGGCACGCCGCCAGTGAAGGTGACGAGGTCGACGTGGCGGTTGGTGATCAGCTCGTCGGCGATCTCGCGCGGGTCGCCCGTGACCACCTGCAGCATCTCGGGCGGCAGGCCGGCCTCGTAGAGCAGGTCGGCGAAGTAGTAGGCCGACAGCGGCACCTTCTCCGACGGCTTGAGCACCATGCGGTTGTTGGTGGCCACGGCCGGCACCACCTTGTGCGCCACCTGGTTCATCGGGTGGTTGAAGGGGGTGATGGCGGTGATCACGCCCAGCAGCGGCTCGCGGGTGGTGATCACCTTGCGCTTCTTGCCGTGCGGCGTGAGGTCGCACGAGAACACCTGCCCGTCGTCGCGCAAGGCCTCGTTGGCGCCGAAGTTCAGCACGTCGGCGACGCGGCCGATCTCGTAGACGCTGTCCTTCTTGGACAGGCCCGACTCGCTGGTGATCAGCGTCGACGCTTCCTCGGTGCGCTGGCGCAGCAACGCCGCGGCGCGGTTCATGATGGCCGAGCGCTCGTAGCGCGAGAGCTGCGGCACGTAGGCCTGCGCGATGTCGAAGGCGCGGCGCACCTCGTCCAGGCTGGCCATCGGCGCGCTGCCCACGAGTTCGCCGGTGTAGGGGTTGCGCACGTCGATCGCGCGCGCGGTGCGCAGCTTCTGGCCGCCGATGCGCAGCGCCTCGGCGCGGAAAACGGTGTGGTCCACGATCTGGTTCATGCGGCCTCCTTCAGTGCCGTGCCGATGAAATTCTTGCCTCTGGCGCCGGTAAGGGCGAACGCGATCATCTGCTCGGCCTGCTCGTCGCTGATGCCGTAGTCGGCAAAGCGCGTCTTCACGCCCAGGCGCTCGATGAACGACGCCAGTCGTTCGCCGGCGCGCTCCAGCGGGCCGAGCGCGCGTTCGAGCACGGCGTCGCGCCGCGCGTCGCGGCCGACGGCGCGCTGCAGCACCAGCGGCAGCGGGAACGAGCAGGCAATGCCGTGCGGCAGCCCGTAGCGCAGCGTCATCTCGTAGGAGATCGAGTGCGCCAGCGCGGTGCGCGTGTTCGAGAACGCCATGCCGGCCTTCAGCGCCGCCAGCGCCATGCGGCCGCGCAGCTCGATGTCGTCCAGCCGCTCCATCAGGCGCGGCAGCGTGTCGAGGATGTCGTGCACCGCGGCCACCGCGAAGGTGTCGGACACGGGGTTGGCGTTGACGTTCCAGATCGACTCCAGCGCGTGCGACAGCGCGTCCAGCCCGCTTTGCAGCGTGACCGCGGCGGGCAGCGAGAGCATCAGCTCGGGGTCGATCACGGCGGCGGCCGGCCAGGTCTCGCTCAGGTGCAGCGAGTACTTCTTCTGCGCGCCGCGGTCCCACACGGTGGCCCAGGGCGTGACCTCGCTGCCGGTGCCGGCCGTGGTGGGCACGGCGATCAGCGTCTTCACCGCGGCCGGCTTGAAGCCCTTGCCGGCCGCCAGCGCGGCGATCAAGTCGTCGAAGCGGCCGCTGTCGGTGCGCACCATCAGCGCCTTGGCGGTGTCGATGGCGCTGCCCCCGCCCACCGCGATCAGCGCCTGTGCGGCCTGCGGGTCGCGCCAGAAGCCCTCGTAAAGTGCGCGCAACTCGGCCACGTCGGGGTTGGGCCGCACGTCGTCGATCACGCCGGCCAGGCGCTCGCCCAGCAGCTGCTGCAGGCGGGCCACCAGGCCGAGCTGGCGCGCCTCCGGGAAGGTCACCACCACGGCCTTGCGGCCGCCCAGCAGTTCCGGCAGGGACGACAGGGCCCCTGCCCCGTACACGCTGCGTACGGGGTTGAAGTATTCGCAAGACATGAAGAAGAACCTCTAGGTGGAAGCCGTCGCGCGGCGCGCCGCGGGAGCGAAGGCGTCGATGCGGGCGCTGCCCATCTCAACGCGCTCCCTTCTGGATCCACGCGCGCAGCTTCGTCGACACGTAATCGGCCACCATCACCATCACGATGATCACGACGATGCAGGTGGCGGTGTCCTGGTACTGGAACAGCTTCATGCTGCCCACCAGCTCGAAGCCGATGCCGCCGGCGCCCACCATTCCCAGCACGGTGGCCTGGCGCAGGTTGGTCTCGAAGCGGTACAACACCACCGCGATCCAGGCCGTGACGACCTGCGGCAGCACCGCGAAGATCACCGTCTGCACCGGCCCGGCGCCGGTGGCGCGCAGCGCCTCGATCGGGCCCTGGTCGATCTCCTCGATCGACTCGCTGAAGAACTTGCCCAGCATGCCCGCGCCGTGCACCGCCAGTGCCAGCACGCCCGGGAACGGCCCCAGGCCGACCGCGGCCACGAACACCAGCGCGAGGATGATCTCGTTGATGCCGCGCGTGACGTTGAACACCTGGCGCGTGAAATGGAACACTGCCAGGCTGGGCGTGAGGTTGCGCGCGGCGAAGAAGCACACCGGCACCGCCAGGATCACCGCCAGCAGCGTGCCCCAGATGGCGATCTGCACGGTCTCGATCGCCGGCACCCACAGCTTGTCGAGAAAGCCCCAGTTCGGCGGCACCATGCGCGACAGGAAGTCGCCGATCCACGGCAGCCCCTTGCCCAGCTCGCCGAAGCTGACCTGCGCGCCGCGCGCCGCCCACCACAGCGCCGCGATCGCCAGCACGCCGGCACCGAGCCGCGGCCACCAGCCGAGGCCGCCCGCGGGCCGGCCCAGCAGCAAAGCGTAAGAACCGATCTTCATGGCTTCAGGCCTCCTCGAGCGCGAACGATTGCAGCGGCGGCGGCGCGTCGGCCGCGTCGGCGGCCGGGCTGACGCGGCCCTCGCCTTCGTCCAGCCCCGGGTAGATGCGGTGCAGCACCTCGTCGCTCAGCGCGCCGGGGCCGCCTTCGAAGACGATGCGCCCGCCCGAGACGCCGACGATGCGCTCACCGAACTCGCGCGCGTACTCGATCTGGTGCAGGTTGCAGACCACCGTGATGCCCAGCTCGCGGCTGGCCTGCTTGAGGTAGTTGAGCACCGTGCGCGAGGTCTTGGGGTCGAGGCTGGCCACCGGCTCGTCGGCGAGGATGATCTTGGGCTGCTGGGCCAGCGCGCGGGCGATGCCCACGCGCTGCTTCTGCCCGCCCGAGAGCGTATCGGTGCGCAGCTCGGCCTTGTCCTCCAGCTCCACGCGGCGCAGGCATTCGCGCGCGATCTCGACGTCGCGGCGCGGAAACAGCTGCAGCCACGAGGCCGGCCCCGGCATCGAGCCCAGGCGTCCGGTGAGCACGTTCTTCAGCACCGACAGCCGCGGCACCACGTTGTAGTGCTGGAAGATCATCGCCACCTGGCGGCGCAGCGCGCGCAGGTTGGCGCCGTCGGGCCTGACGAGCTGGCCGTCGATGCGGATGTCGCCCTGCGTCGGCTCGGCGAGCCGGTTGATGCAACGCAGCAGCGTGGACTTGCCGGCGCCCGAGGGGCCCAGCACGACGAGAAACTCGCCGGCGGCGACGTCGAGATCGATGCCCTTGAGGGCTTCGAACTCGCCGTAGCGCTTGATGAGGCCGCGGATCTCGATCACTTCATCTTCCTCAGGTCGAGGTTCAGCGCCTTGGCGGTGTCGCGGATGACGTTGTAGGCCGCGTCGGTGGTGGGATGAAAGCCGTTGAGCTGGCCCTGGTCGGACCAGGGGATGTCCTTGACCTCCATGAAGGCGGCCTGCACGCGCTTCTTCAGCGCCGGGTCCAGATCCTTGCGCCAGACGGTGGGCGATTCGGGGATGGGCTCGGACTTCCACACCACCACCAGGTCTTCGCGCTTGGCCAGGCCCTTGGCGATCGCGGCGTCGAGGATGCGGTCGGCGATCGCCACCGCGTCGACCTTCTTGTTCTGCACCGCCACCGCGTTGGAGTCGTGCGAGCCCGAGAAGACCACGCGGGCGAAGTCCTTGTCGGGGTTGAAGCCGGCCTTGATCAGCCCGGCCTTGGGGAACAGGTGGCCCGAGGTGGAGCTGGGGTCGACGAAGGAGAAGGTCTTGCCCTTCAAGTCGGCCACGGTCTTGATGCCGCTGTCGGCGCGCGCCACCACCAGCGAGTGGTAGTAGGTGCGGCCGGCCTTCTTGGTCTCGGCGACGGCGAAGGCCTCGATGTCGGCCACCGTGGTGCCCAGCACGTACGAGAAGGGCCCGAGGTAGGCCACGTCCAGCCGCTTGCTGCGCAGCGCCTCGATGACGCCGTTGTAGTCGGCGGCGACGAAGGGCTTGACCGGCATGCCCAGCGCCTTTTGCAGCATGTCCATCATCGCCTGGCTGTTGGCGATCATCGCGCGCGAATCTTCGGACGGGATCAGCCCGACCGTCAGCACGTCGGCCGCGCGTGCGGCAGGGGTCAGGGCGGCCAGCGGCAGGCCCAGCAGGGCCGGCGCGCCGGCGATCAGGGAACGGCGGGTGAGCTTCATCGCTTGTCTCCTTGGGTGGTCATGTGGTGACGCAGGCCGCCACTGTCGGGCCGGCAGCCGTATTGATCCAATCCAAGTTCATGCACCCATGTATTGAACAAATCTATAGTTCGACCGGGATAACACCGAGCGTGCCGTCATGCGCCTGACACAGTTGCGGTCCTTCCATGCGGTGGCCACCAGCGGCAGCTTCACCGCCGCGGCGCAGGCCCTGCACGTCAGCCAACCCACGGTGACGACGCAGGTCGGCCAGCTGGAGGCGCTGTACAAGGTGGAGCTGTTCCACCGCACCGGCCGCCGCGTGCGTCCCACCGAGGTCGGCGAGCGGCTGCTGCTGCTGTCACGCCAGATCTTCGGGCTGGAGGCCGAGGCGGTGCAGCTGCTGCGCGAGACCGGCGAGCTGCGCTCGGGCCGCCTGCGCGTGGCCGCGGTGGGCCCCTCGCACGTGACGCGGATGCTGGTGGCCTTCAACCAGCGCTACCCGGCGGTGAAGGTCACCGTCAGCACCGGCAATTCGCAGTCGGTGCTGGACCGGCTGCTGGACTACAGCGCCGACGTCGGCGTGCTGGCCGAGGTGGCGCGCGACCGCCGCTTCGTCTCGGTGCCCTACAGCGAGCACCCGGTGGTGATCTTCTGCAATGCCGAGCACCGCTTCGCGCGCCGGCGCAGCATCCGCACCGCCGAGCTGCAGGGCGAGAAGCTGATCCTGCGCGAGCAGGGCTCCACCACGCGCGTGGCCATCGAGCAGGCGCTGCGCGACGCCGGCGTCGAGCCGCAGGTGGTGATGGAGGTGGCCAGCCGCGAGATCATCCGCGAGGCCGTGGTCCAGGGCCTCGGCGTGGCCGCCGTCTCGGAGGTCGAGTACGTGCCGGGCGCCGGGCTGCATGCGGTGAAGATCAGCGATGCGCAGGTGCGCACCTACGCCAGCGTGGTGTGCCTGGCGGAACGGCGCGACATGCGCATCGTGCGCGCCTTCTTCGAGGTGATCGGCGCCGAGACCTGAGCGCTTGGGCCCGCGGCACCCGGCGCGGTGCGCGCCGGGTGCCGGCCTCAGGCCAGCTTGAACACCGCCACCGCGTTGACGAGCTGTGCTGCCTGCGCGCGCAGGCTGTCGGCGGCGGCCGCGCTTTGCTCGACGAGGGCGGCGTTTTGCTGCGTCACCTGGTCCATCTGGCTGACGGCCTGGCCGATCTGCACCACGCCGTTGCTCTGCTCGCCGCTGGCGTGGCTGATCTCGGCCACGATCTCGCCGACGCGCTGGATCGCGCCCACCACCTCGCGCATGGTGCCGCCGGCCTCGTTGACGAGGTTGCTGCCCTGGTCCACCTGCTCGACGCTGGCGGTGATCAGCGACTTGATCTCGCGCGCCGCCTCGGCGCTGCGCTGGGCCAGCGTGCGCACCTCGCCGGCCACGACGGCGAAGCCACGGCCCTGTTCGCCGGCGCGCGCCGCCTCCACCGCGGCGTTGAGCGCCAGGATGTTGGTCTGGAACGCGATGCCGTCGATGGTGCCGATGATGTCGGCGATGCGGCGGCTGCTGCCGTTGATGTCGGCCATCGTGCGCACCACGCGCTCCACCGCGTCGCCGCCGCGCTGCACCAGTGCGGTGGTCTCGCGCGCCAGCCGGTCGGCCTGGCGCGCGCTGTCGGCGTTGTGCTGCACCGTCGAGCCGAGTTGCTCCATCGACGCCGCGGTCTGCTCCAGCGCCGCGGCCTGCTCCTCGGTGCGCTGGCTCAGGTCCTGGTTGCCCTGCGCGATCTGCGAACTGGCAGTGGCCACGTTCTCGGCGTTGCTGCGCACCGCGCCCACCACGCCCGACAGGCGCTGGTTCATGTCGGCCAGCGCGCGCATCAGGGTGCCCAGTTCGTCCTTCGCGCGGCTGCTCACCGTGGCGCTGAGGTCGCCCCGCGCCACGGCCTGCGCCAGCGCCACGGCCTGCGCCACCGGCCGCGTGACCGAGCGTGCCATCGCCCAGGCCAGCACCAGGCCCAGCACCAGCGCGCCCGTGCCGATGCCGCTCACCCAGTAGATGGCCCTGCGCATGCTGGTGCGCACGTCGGTGGCGGCCTGGTCGGACAGGTCCTGCGCCATCTTGTCGATCGCCTTGATCCTGGCGACCAGCTTTTCCAGCAGCGGCATCATCTCGTGCACGGTTCGCTCGCGCGCCTGGACGACGTGGCCGTCGCTCACCTCCTTGTCGACCCGCTGGAACGACGCCACGTAGCGGTCGCGCTCCTGCGTCAATTCGTCCAGCAGCTGGCGCATCTGGGGCCTGGTGATCAGTCGGTCGAGCGTCTGCAGCTGTTCGCCGGCGATGGTGCGGTTGGCGGCGATGCGCTCGCGGACCACGCGCAGCCGCTCGGGGCTGTCGGTGATCAGCATCTCCAGCGTCCGCGCCGCATTGGCGCGCGTGGCGCTTTCCAGGTCGGAGGTGGCGCGGGCTTTCGCCAGGTCGTTGCCCATCAACTGGTCCAGCATCGTGCCGGCCGAGCTGAAATTGACGATCGACAAGGTGGTGATGGCGATCAGCAGCGCCAGCACGGCGCCGAAGGCCAGCGTCATCCGCGTGGCCAGCTTGAGGTTCTGAAAGTACGACATGGGTTGTCTTCCGCAGCGGTGCGATGGTTGATGAAACTGCATCGACCGCTGCGCCCACGACTTGAGGATGTCCGCACGCTTCATCCATCCGCGTCAAACATTCTGAGATCACCCTACACGAGCTCCCGACAAGTGCGCCGCCGCCGGGGCGCCGCGGTCGTGGACGGACGCCAAGCGAATGCCGAAAATCAAGATCCATGAAAGGTCGGTCCGTTTCAATGCGGCCCGTGCCGCAAGGCCACGCGGCAAGCCTGGCCCGGTCGAACAAGGATGCGAATGGAGTCACCCTCGGATGAAGCACAGCTTGCGGCGTTGCGGACCGCATTGCTGATCGGCGCCGGCTATTTCCTGATCGGTGCGTTGTGGATCCTGCTGTCCGACGCGCTGGTCGAAGCCCTGTCGCCCGATGTCGGCTGGCTGATGATGGTCCAGCGCCACAAGGGCCTGGTCTACGTCACCGTCACGGCGCTGGGCCTCGTCTACCTGGTGCATCGGGGCTATCTTCGGCTGCTGGCGATGCAGCAGCGCGTGGCGGACAGCGACCTGCGCGTGCACGACCTGTTCATGAACCATCCGCAGCCGATGTGGGCGTATGACATGGACAGCCATCGCTTCCTGCTGGTCAACGACGCCGCGGTGTCGGCCTACGGTTTCAGCCGCGAGGACTTCCTGACGATGACGGCGCGCGACATCCGTCCGCCCGAGGACCTGCCCTCGTTCCTGGCCGCGGCGCGGCTGCACGCGGTGGGCACCGGGTCGCCGGGCGTGTTTCGCCACCGCACGCGCAGCGGCCGCACGCTGCTGGCGCGCATCAGCGAGCACCGCGTGGTGCTGCACGGGCGCCAGGCGATGATGGTGCTGGCCGAGGACGTGACCGCCGAGGTCGCGATGCACGACGCGGTGCGGCGCCAGCAGCGCCAGTTCCAGCAGTTGCACCAGAGCCTGGGCGAGGTGCTGTGGATGGCCACGTCCGACGGCAGCTCGGTGCTCTACGTCAGCCCGGCCTTTGCGACGCTGTACGGCCGCAAGCCCGCGGAGCTGGTGGCCAACCCGCGGCTGTGGCGCGAATGCATACACCCCGAGGACCGCGAGCGCGTGCCCGACCTCGTCGGCGACGAGGCCGCCGTCGAGCAGGCCGACTGCGAGTACCGCATCGTCAGGCCCGACGGCAGCGTGCGCTGGGTCCAGGACCGCCGCCGCCTGATCCGCGACGAGGCCGGCGTCGTCACGATGATGGGCGGCATTGCCGAGGACGTGACCGCGCGCCGCGAGCGCGACGAGGCGCGCGACGCCTTGCACTCCCAGCTGGAGGCGAGGGTGGTCGAGCGCACGCGCGAGCTGGCGCAGGCCAACATCGAGCTGGAGGCCTTCTCGCGCACCGCGGCGCACGACCTGCGCAGCCCGCTCAACGGCATCGTCGGCATGAGCCAGTTGCTGCGGATGCGCGCCGCGCCGACGCTCGACGACGCCTGCCGTGGCTACCTCGACCAGATCGAACGCTCGGCGCGCGACATGGCGGGGCTGATCAACGACCTGCTGGCACTGTCGCGCGCCGGCAGCGTGCCGCTGGACCGCAAGCGGGTGGACCTGGCGCCGCTGGCCCGCGGCCTGTTCGACGAGTTGCGGCTGCTGGAGCCGCAGCGCCGCGCGCGGGTGAGCATCCCCGAGCGCATGGAGCTGTGCTGCGACGAAGGGCTGATGCGCTCGGTGCTGCAGAACCTGATCACCAACGCCTGGAAGTTCTCGGCCCGCAGCGACGAGACCGAGATCGCGCTGACCATCGAGCGCGGCGAGCACGAGACCACGCTCACCGTCACCGACCACGGCGCCGGCTTCGACGCCAGCGCGGTGGGCGAGTTGCTGCGGCCCTTCCAGCGCTTCCACTCGCAGGCGCAGTTCCAGGGCACCGGACTGGGGCTCGTGACCTGCCAGCGCATCGCCCACCGCCACGGCGGGCGGCTGCTGCTGAAGTCGGCACCGGGGCGGGGCACGAGCGCGTCCGTCGTGCTGCCGGACTTCGAGCCCGGGCAGACCGCGGCGCGATCAAGCGCTGATCAAGCCCTGATCAAGGCCTGAAGCGGTAGCCGATGCCCGCCTCCGTCAGCAGATGGCGGGGCTGCGAGGCGTCGTCCTCGACCTTCTTGCGCAGGTTGGCCATGTGCACGCGCACATAGTGGGTGTCGGCCGCGTGCCCCGGCCCCCAGACGGCCTTGAGCAACTGCTGGTGCGTGACCACGCGGTCGGGCTGCGCGGCCAGGTGGGTCAGCAGCCGGTACTCGATCGGCGTCAGGTGCAGCGGCTCACCGCCGCGCTGCACCACGCGGCGCCCCAGGTCCACGCTGACCGCGCCGAAGCGCAGCACCGGCTCGGCCGGCGAGGCCGCAGCCAGCGCGCGGCGCCGCAGCTGCGCGCGCACGCGCGCCAGCAGCTCGCCGGCGCCGAAGGGCTTGACGAGGTAGTCGTCGGCGCCGGCGTCCAGCGCGGTGATCTTGTCGGCCTCGCCGCTGCGCGCCGACAGCACGATCACCGGCGCCGCCGACCAGGCGCGCAGCTCGCGGATCAGCTCCACGCCGTCGCCATCGGGCAGGCCGAGGTCGACGATGGCCAGCTCCGGGCGCCGGCTGCCGGCCTCGATCAGGCCGCGCTGCAGCGTGGCCGCCTCGAACACCTCGTGCCCCTCGGTGGCCAGCGCCAGGCGCAGGAAGCGGCGGATGTCGGGCTCGTCCTCCACCACCAGGATGCCGGCGCGCAACTCCATCGCCGCGATCCTAGGGCGCGGCCTCGGCGGCGCTCGCGCTGCCGTCGTCGGCCGGCGGCTCGCCGCGCGGCAGCGTGATCGTGAAGCGCGCGCCGGCCACGCCGCCGTCGGCACCGAGGCGGTTGCCGGCGCCGATCGTGCCCTGGTGCGCCAGCACGATGGCGCGCGCGATCGCGAGGCCCAGGCCCACGCCTGGCGTCGCGCTCTCCTTGCTGCCGCGCTCGAACTTGTCGAACAAGGCGGCCTCGCGGCCCACAGGCAGGCCGGGCCCGCCGTCGTCGACGCGGATCGTCACCGCCGACGGCGAGGCCCCGGCCGAGAGCTCGATCGCACTGCCGGCGGGCGTGTACTTGGCGGCGTTCTCCAGCAGGTTGACGAGCACGCGCTCGAACAGCACCGCGTCCAGTTGCAGCAGCGGCAGCTCGTCGGCCAGCGCCACGCGCAGCGGCCGCCCGGCCAGCACCGGCGCGCAGGCCGCCAGCGCGCTGCCGACCACTTCTTCCAGCGGCTGCCACTCGCGCCGCAGCGGCACCGCGCCGGCTTCCAGCCGCGCCATGTCCAGCAGGTTGGCGACCATCGCGTTCATGCGCAGCGCCGAGTCGCGGATCGAGCCGGCCAGCTCCTGCTGCGCGGCGGCCAGCGGCGGCGGCGCCATCAGCAGCGCGTCGGCCAGCCCCACCAGCGCCGCCAGCGGCGTGCGCAGGTCGTGCGAGATGGCCGACAGCAGCGAGTTGCGCAGCCGCTCCGACTCGATCTGCACCGTGCTGCGGCGCGCCACGTCGACGTAGTGGATGCGCTCCAGCGAGATCGCCAGCAGCGAGGCGCAGGTCTCCAGCAGCCGCCGCTGGTCGGGCCCCAGCGCGCGGCGCTCGGCCGGCTGCACCGCCAGCACGCCGCGCAGGCGCATCGGCGCCTTCAGCGGCAGCACCAGGCAGGCGCTGGCGGCCAGCGTGTCGGTGCCGAAGCCGGCCGCCTGGCCGTGGTCGAAAGCCCATTGCGCCACCGCGTCGTCGACCGCGGCGCCGCCGCCGGGCAGCGCGGCCAGGCGGTCGTGCTCGTCGGCGGCCAGCAGCGTCGAGCGGGCGCCGAACTCCGCCGTCAGAAAGCGCGCGCCGATCTCGGCCACCTGCCCGGGCAGCAGCGCCGCCGAGAGATCGCGCGACATCTCGTAGAGCCCGCGCATGCGGTACTCGCGCTGCGTGGCCGCCTCGGCCTGCACCTTGAGCCCGGCGGTGAGCTGGCCGATCGCCAGCGCCACCACCAGCATCACCGCAAAGGTCACCAGGTACTGCACGTCGCTGACGGCGAACGAGTAGCGCGGCGGCACGAAGAAGAGGTCGAACAGCGCCACGCCCAGGAACGCCGCCAGCACGGCCGGCCCACGGCCGTAGACCCAGCCGACGGCGACCACCGCCAGCAGGAAGATCATCACGATGTTGGTCAGCTCCAGCACGCGCTGCAGCGGCGCGGCCAGCAGCGCCGTCAGCGCGCAGGCGGCCAGCGCGGCGGCGTAGCCCTGCCAGCGCCACGGCGGGGCCGGCGCGGCCGCGGCGGCGCGCCTGTCGTTGCTGCTGCTGTCGCCGCCGCCGCCGTTGCGCGCCGCGGCGGCGGCCGGCAGCGCCACCTGGATCAGGTCCAGCTCATCGGCCAGCGCGGCGATGCGCTCGGTCGCCGACGGCTGCCAGCGCCAGCGGCGCCGGCTGCGGCCGATCACCACGCGGGCCAGGTTGTGGTCGCGCGCATAACGCACCAGTGCAGCGGCCAGCTCGGGCGCAGCGGGCGTCGCCACCGTGGCGCCCAGCTCCTGCGCGAGCTTGAGCACGCGCAGCGTCTGCTCGCGGCGTGCCGGCGTCTGCCGCCGCGCTGCCGGCGTCTCCACATGCACCGCGTGCCAGGGCAGGCCCAGCTGCGCGGCCAGCCGCGCGCAGGCGCGCACCACCTTCTCACCGCGGTCGCCGGGGCCCACGCAGGCCAGCAGCGCCTCGCGGTTGGGCCAGATCGGCTGCACCGAGCGCCGCCGCCGGTAGGCCTGCATCTCGCCGTCCACGCGGTCGGCGGTGCGGCGCAGCGCCAGCTCGCGCAGCGCCAGCAGATTGCCCTTGCGGAAGAAGTTCGCGGCGGCGCGCTCGGCCTGCGGCGGCAGGTAGACCTTGCCGGCCTGCAGCCGCTGCAGCAGCTCGTCGGGCGGCAGGTCGAGCACCACCACCTCGTCGGCCTCGTCGAACAGGCGGTCGGGCACGGTCTCGCGGACGCGGATGCCGGTGATGCCGCTGACCACGTCGTTCAGGCTCTCCAGGTGCTGCACGTTCATCGTCGACCAGACGTCGACGCCGGCGGCCAGCAGTTCGTCCACGTCCTGCCAGCGCTTGGGGTGGCGCGAGCCGGGCGCGTTGCTGTGTGCCAGCTCGTCCAGCAGCAGCAGCGGCTCGGCCTGCTGCGCGGCCCAGGCGAGCGCGCCGTCGAGGTCGAACTCGGGCAGCGCGCGGCCCCGGTGGTTCAGGGCCGCCAACGGCAGCCGGGGCAGCCCGCGCGCCATCGCTTCGGTCTCGGCGCGGCCGTGCGTCTCGACCAGCCCGACGATCAGCGCGGCGCCTTGCGCCTGCGCGGCGCGCGCCGCGGCCAGCATCGCAAAGGTCTTGCCGACACCGGCCGCGGCGCCGAAGAAGATCTTCAAGCGGCCGCGCCGCGCGCGCGCCTCGTCCTGCTGCACCTGCTGCAGCAGGCGGTCGGGGTCGGGGCGCTCGGGCGGCGCCGCCGTCACAGCCAGCCGGCGCGGCGGAAGCGCCAGAACAGGATGCCGCCGGCGCTGGCGATCGCGGCCAGCGCCATCGGATAGCCGAACTCCCATTTCAGCTCGGGCATGTGCTGAAAGTTCATGCCCCAGATGCCGGCCAGCGCGGTGGAGACGGCGAAGATCGCCGCCCAGGCGGCCAGCCGCTTGGTGGTCTCCGACTCCTCGATCGTCACCATCGACAGGTTGACCTGGATCGCCGTGCCGATGGTGTCGCGGATGCCGTCGACCGCGGCGTTGATGCGGGCCAGGTGGTCGTGCACGTCACGGAAGTATTCCTGGCTGCGCGTGCACACCGCCGGCGTGCGGCCGCCGTGCAGCTTGCCGGCCACCTCCAGCAACGGCGCCACCGCGTGGCGCAGCACGGTGGCGCGGCGCTTCAGCGCATACAGGCGCTCGATGTTGTGGCGCGCGGCGCCGCGCTCGAAGATCTGGGTTTCGATCTCCTCGAGGTCGTTTTCCATCGCGTCCAGCGGTGGGAAGTAGCGGTCGACCACCGCGTCCATCAGCGCGTAGAGCACGAAGCCGGCGCCCTGCTTGAGGTGCTCGGGCTCGCGCTCGCAGCGCTCGCGCACGCCCAGGAAGCCCTGCTGGCTGTTGTTGCGCACCGAGAGCACGAAGTTGGCACCGACGAAGATCGCCACCTCGCCGATCTCCAGCTCGCCCAGTTGCGGCTCGGGCAGCTTCATCACGACGAACAAGGTGTCGCCGTACTCCTCGATCTTCGGCCGCTGGTGGCCGTGGCAGGCGTCCTCCACCGCCAGGTCGTGGAGGCCGAACTCCTGCTGCAGACGCCGCAGCTCACCGTCGGTGGGGTCGCGCAAGGCCACCCACACGAAGCACCCGGGCTTGCGCAGCCACTGGTCGATTTCGTCGACCGCGATGTCGGCCAGCCGCCGGCCGTCCTGGTAGGCCACGCAGTTGATGAGCATGGTTCAGTGTCCCCTTTCGGGCGGCATTCTGCAGCGGTGCTTGCACGATCGGGCGCTCAGCGCCCGGCGTCGAGCGCCAGGTTCAGTTGCAGCACGTTGACGCGCGGCTCGCCGATGAAGCCCAGCAGCGGCGCCTGGGCATGCCGCTCGACCAGCGCGCGCACGCGAGCCTCGGGCAGTGAGCGCTCGCGCGCGACGCGGGCCGCCTGGTAGTCGGCAGCCGCGCGGCTGATATCCGGGTCCAGGCCGCTGGCCGATGCGGTGACCAGGTCCACCGGCACCGGCGCGACGTTGCCGGGGTCGGCGGCGCGCAGCGCCTGCACGCGGGCCGTCACCGCGTCCACCAGCGCCGGGTTGGCGGGCCCGAGGTTCGAGCCGGCCGAGTGGGCCGCGTCGTAGGGCGTGGGCGCGGTCGCCGAGGGCCGGCTCCAGAAATGGCCGCGGTCGCTGAACGCCTGGCCGATCAGCGCCGAGCCGACCACGCGGCCGTGGTGCATGACCAGGCTGCCGTTGGACTGGGCAGGCAAGGCGAGCTGCGCGAGGCCGGTCACCAGCAGCGGATAGGCCAGCCCGGTGACCGCGGATAACACGATAAAAAGAACCACTGCGGGACGCAGGACGGTGTTCATGGCGGGCCGCTCCCTCAGGCCAGGCCCAGCGCGGCCAGCGCCAGGTCGATCAGCTTGATGCCCGCGAACGGCACGATCAGGCCGCCCAGGCCGTAGATCAGCAGGTTGCGCCGCAGCAGCGATGCGGCGCCCACCGCGCGGTAGGGCACGCCCTTGAGCGCCAGCGGGATCAGCGCGACGATGATCAGTGCATTGAAGATCACCGCCGAGAGGATGGCCGAGGCCGGGCTGGCGAGATGCATCACGTTGAGCGCGCCCAGGCGCGGGTAGGTGGCGACGAAGGCCGCCGGGATGATCGCGAAGTACTTCGCCACGTCGTTGGCGACGCTGAAGGTGGTGAGCGAGCCGCGCGTCATCAGCATCTGCTTGCCGGTCTCGACGATCTCGATCAGCTTGGTCGGGTTGCTGTCGAGGTCGACCATGTTGCCCGCCTCCTTGGCGGCCTGGGTGCCGGTGTTCATGGCCACCGCCACGTCGGCCTGGGCCAGCGCCGGTGCGTCGTTGGTGCCGTCGCCGGTCATCGCGACCAGGCGGCCGGCGGCCTGGTGCTCGCGGATCAGCGCCAGCTTGGCCTCGGGCGTGGCCTCGGCCAGGAAGTCGTCGACGCCGGCCTCGGCGGCGATGGCGGCGGCCGTCAGCCGGTTGTCGCCGGTCACCATCACGGTCTTGATGCCCATGCGGCGCAGCTCGGCAAAGCGTTCCTTGATGCCGCCCTTGACCACGTCCTTGAGCTCGACGATGCCGAGCACGCGGCTGCCGTCGGCCACCACCAGCGGCGTGCTGCCGCGGCGTGCCACCTCGTCGACGCGAGCCTGCAGCGCGGCCGGCAGCTGGCCGCCCAGGCTCTCGACGTGGCGGCGGATCGCATCGGCCGCGCCTTTGCGCAGGAGGCGTCCGTCGGGCAGGTCGGCGCCGCTCATGCGCGTCTGCGCGCTGAAGGCGACGAAGGTGGACCCCGGCGACGCGCGGCCGCGCTCGGGCAACGGCAAGCGCTGCGTGGCCAGTGCGACGATGCTGCGGCCTTCGGGCGTCTCGTCGGCCAGCGAGGCCAGCTGCGCCGCGTCGGCCAGCTCGGCCTCGCTGACGCCGGCGGCGGCGATGAAGGCGGCGGCCTGGCGGTTGCCCAGCGTGATGGTGCCGGTCTTGTCCAGCAGCAGCACGTCGACGTCGCCGGCGGCTTCCACCGCGCGGCCCGAGGTGGCGATCACGTTGGCCTGCATCATGCGGCTCATGCCGGCCACGCCGATGGCCGACAGCAGCCCGGCGATGGTGGTCGGGATCAGGCACACCAGCAGCGCCACCAGGATCACCAGGCTCACCGGCTGCCCCGCGCCCGCGGCCTGCACGCCGAAGGCCGAGAACGGCAGCAGCGTGGCCACCACGCCGAGGAAGACGATGGTCAGCGCCACCAGCAGGATGGTCAGCGCGATCTCGTTGGGCGTCTTGCGGCGGCTGGCGTTCTCGACCATCGCGATCATGCGGTCGACGAAGGTCTCGCCGGGGTTGACCGCCACGCGCAGGACGATCCAGTCCGACAGCACCCGGGTGCCGCCGGTCACGGCCGAGAAGTCACCGCCCGACTCGCGGATCACCGGCGCCGATTCGCCGGTGATCGCGCTCTCGTCGACCGCGGCCACGCCGGCCACGACCTCGCCGTCGGCCGGGATCACGTCGCCGGCCTCGGCCAGCACGAGGTCGCCCTTGCGCAGGCGTTGCGCCTCCAGCGCCTGCCATGACAGCGCGCCGGGCACGAGGTCGGCAGCGGGCTCGCCGTCCAGCCGCTTGGCCGAGACCTGCTGCTTCAGGCTGCGCAGCGACGCGGCCTGCGCCTGGCTGCGGCCTTCGGCCAGCGCTTCGGCGAAGTTGGCGAACAGCACCGTGAACCACAGCCACAGCGCCACGCCGACGGTGAAGGCGCCGGGCTGCGCGGCGGCCAGCGCGGTGGTGAAGGCGCTGCCCACGTAGACGACGAACATCACCGGGTTGCGCCACTGCACGCGCGGGTCCAGCTTGGCGAACGCGTGGCCGGCGGCCGGCGCCAGCAGCGCGGGGTCCAGCAGTTTCAGCTTGCGTCGGCTCATCGCGTCCTCAACGGGGATGCAGCATCAGCTGCTCGACCACCGGGCCCAGCGCCAGCGCCGGCACGTAGTTCAGCAGGCCCACCAGCAGCACCGTGCCGATCAGCAGCAGCACGAACAGCGGCCCGTGCGTCGGCAGCGTGCCCTCGGTGACGGGCAGGCGCTTCTTGGCCGCCAGCGAGCCCGCGATGGCCAGCACGGGCACGACCACCGCGAAGCGGCCGAACCACATCACCACCGCCAGCAGCACGTTGTAGAAGGGCGTGTTGGCCGCCAGCCCGGCAAAGGCGCTGCCGTTGTTGTTGGCCGCCGAGCTCAGCGCGTACAGCACTTCCGAGAAGCCGTGCGGCCCCGGGTTGGCGATGGCGGCGCGGCCGGCGCCGGCCAGCAGCGCGGCCGCGGTGCCCAGCAGCACCAGCAGCGGCGTGACGAGGATCGCCAGCGCCACCATCTTCATCTCGTGGACCTCGATCTTCTTGCCCAGGTACTCGGGCGTGCGGCCGATCATCAGCCCGGCGATGAAGACCGCCATCAGCGCGAAGATCAGCATCCCGTAGAGGCCCGCGCCGACGCCGCCGAAGATCACCTCGCCGAGCTCCATCAGCACCAGCGGCACCGCGCCGCCCAGCGGCGTGAAGCTGTCGTGCATCGCGTTGACGGCGCCGCAGCTGGCGGCGGTGGTGATGACGGCGAACAGCGCCGAGGCCCTGATGCCGAAGCGCAGCTCCTTGCCTTCCAGATTGCCGCCGGGCTGCGCGGCGCCGGCCTGCTGGTCCACGCCCAGCGGGGCCAGCAGCGGGTTGCCCTGCTGCTCGGCCGCCGTGGCGGCGACGACGGCGGCGACGAAGACCAGCGTCATCGCGGCCAGCAGCGCCCAGCCCTGGCGCCCATCGCCCACCCGGCGCCCGAACACGAAGCACAGCGCCGCCGGGATCAGCAACATCGCCAGCATCTGCAGCGCGTTGCTGAGCGCGCCCGGGTTCTCGAACGGATGCGCCGAGTTGGCGTTGAAGAAGCCGCCGCCGTTGGTGCCCAGCATCTTGATCGCCAACTGCGAGGCCACCGGCCCCATCGCCAGGGTTTGCGGCGCGCCTTCCAGCGTCTGCACGACGCGGTCGGCCGCGAGGGTCTGCACCACGCCCAGGCCGGCGAACAGCAGCGCGAACGCCAATGCCAGCGGCAGCAGGATCCACAGCGTGATGCGCGTCAGATCGGTCCAGACGTTGCCGACCGACGGCGACGAGTGGCGCGCGAAGCCGCGCACCAGCGCCGCGGCCACGGCGATGCCGGTGGCCGCGGAGAAGAAGTTCTGCACCGTCAGCGCCAGCATCTGCGTCAGGTGGCTCATCGTCGACTCGCCGCCGTAGCCCTGCCAATTGGTGTTGGTGACGAAGCTGACGGCGGTGTTGAACGCCGAATCGGGCGCCACCGCGGCCATGGCCTGCGGGTTGAGCGGCAGCATGCCTTGCAGGCGCTGCAACGCATAGACGGCCAGCAGGCCGAGGCCGTTGAACGCCAGCAGCCCCAGCGCATAGGCCGGCCAGCCCTGCGGCTGCGCGGCGTCGACGCCGGCCAGCCGGTACAGCGGCGCTTCCAGCCGCCGGCCCCAGGCGAAGCGGCCTTGCAGCACCGCGTCAATCCAGCCCGCCAGCGGCCACGCCAGCAGCAACAGCAGGCTCAGATAGGCCGCCAGTTGCAACCATGCCGGCGCGGTCACGAAAAATCCTCCGGCCGCACCAGCGCCACCAGCAGGTAGACGAGCAGGCCGATCGCGATCAGCCCGCCGGCCAGCATCCAGCCGGTCATCGCAGCACCTGGTGTGGGGGCGGGGGCGGGGGCGGGGGCGGGGACGGAGGCTGGTGCAGCCGCTCGCAGCCGCGCACAAAGCCCAGCGCCGCCAGCCACAGCGTGGCTCCCAGCGCGACGTAGATCAGGTCCATGCATCGCCCTGCCGTTCGACACGGTAGGCATGCTGGGCCACCGCTCGTCAAGCTGGCGACAAGATTCGACGCTCCGCCATCAAGAACGCATCAAGAGCCCCACGGATCCGGCGCGGCGATCGACTGGCGCCGCGTTCGCTGCTCGATCACGGTGCCTTCTTCTCGACGGTCACCAGCTCGCGGATCACGCCGCCGCTGGCCACCGAGCCGCTGCTGGTGCCGTCGCCGCGCACCATGCGCTCGCAGCGCGCGCGTTCGTCGCTGTCTTGGTGCACCTGGCAGCGCGCCAGCGCATTGCGCGTCGTCGTCGCGGCGTCGGGGCTGGTCAAGCCGCCGCGCGCGGCCGCGGCGCGGGCAGCGGCGGCTTCGCGGCGGCAGGTGGCGCGGTCTTGCGTCGCGGCGTCGCTGGCGCAGTCCTGGCCGTGGACCGACGCCGCGCGTTGCGGGTGGGTCGTCGCATGGGTCGTGTCGGCGGCCCAGGCGGCCGGCGCGCAAAAGGCCAGGGCCGACAAGGCGGCCAGCAGCGCAGAGAGGGGGTGTCGCATCGCGGCGGTCCTTCAAGGGGGTGGCTTCGATGACGCAAGCCTGATGCCGGCGCCGGCGCGCCGCCATCGGCCGAGCGGCCGGGCGGCTGTCGGCCAACGCCGACAGCGCTTCCGGCAGACTCGGGGGTTGTCGCCCGCATTCAACAAGCAACAAGCGAGGAGTCGAACCATGCGTGTGCTGCGAGACGCGCTGGAGGTCGCGCGAATGGAAGGCAGCCTGTTCCGGCGCTTTCCCAAGCTGCGGCTGTCGGTGATCGGCATCGTGCTGATCCCGGCGCTGTACGTGCTGATCTACCTGCGCTCGGTCTGGGACCCGGCCAGCCACACCGTCAACCTGCCGGCCGCCATCGTCAACCTCGACCGCGGCACCACGGTCAACGGGCAGGCGGTGGACCTGGGTGCCGATCTGGTGCGCGCCCTGGAGCAGAAGCGGGCCTTCGGCTTCTACCGCGCAGCCGATGCCGACGCCGCGCGCGCCGACGTGCGCCGCGGGCACAGCCTGTTCGCGCTGATCATCCCCGAGTCGTTCAGCGCCGATGCGATGGCCGCCGGCGCGCCGGGCGCCGGCAAGGTGGTGGTCTATGCCTCGGAGGGCAACAACTACACCGGCGCCGGCTTCGCCAAGCGCTTTGCCGACTCGCTGGGCTATCAGATCAACGACACGCTCAACGAGAAGCGCTGGGCCGCGGTGCTGGGCAGCACGGCCTCGGCCGCCGACAGCCTGCAGCGGCTGCGCGACGGCGTGCAGCGCCTGCAGCAGGGCGCGCACGCGCTGGACGGCGGCCTGGCGCAGGCCGCGCAAGGCTCGGCCAGCGCGGCCGCCGGCAGCCGCCAGCTTGCCGGCGGCGTGGCGGCGCTGGCCGATGGCGTCAAACAGCTCGGCGCCGGCATCCGCACGCTGGACGGCAAGAAGCCCGCCGCGGCCGATCTGCAGGCGCTGAAGGACGGCGCCGGCCAGCTCGAAGCCGGTCACGTCGAACTGCAAAAGGCGCTGCCCCAGCTCGAAGACGGCGCGCAGCGCCTGGCCCAGGGCGCCGGGCAGTTGCGCGAGCAGTCCAAGGGCATCCCGTTCGCGGGCGCCAAGGTGGCGTCGGCGGCCGGCCAGCTGGCCGACGGCGCCGCGCAACTGCAGGCCGGGATCCACGCCGCCGGCCAGGGCGAGGCGCGGCTGAAGGACGGCGCCCAGGCGCTGAACAAGGGCGTGGTGCAACTGGCCGATGGCTTTGCGGCCTATGCCGGCGGCGTCTCGGCCATCGCCGCGAAGCTGCCGCCGGACGCCCGGCTGGACGAGCTGTCCGCCGGCGCCGGCGCGCTGGCCGGCGGCAACGCGCAGTTGAGCGGCGCGCTCGGCCAGCTCAAGTCCGGCTCGGCGCAACTCGCCGCCGGGCTGCAGACCCTGGGCGCTGCGCTGCCGACCGGCAACCCCGGGCTGCCGGGCACCTCCGGCGGGCTGGCGCACTCGGTGCAGCCGGTGGTCGAGATCGACGCGCCGGTCAAGAACAACGGCCTGGGTTTCGCGCCCAACTTCCTGCCGGTGGCGCTGTGGCTGGGCGCGGTGATGACGGCTTTCATCTTCCACCTGCGGCGGCTGCCCGAGGCCGCGCGCGGCCGCTCGCGGGTGGCGCTGATGCTGGGCAAGCTGGGCGTGCTGGGCAGCATCAACCTGGCGCAGGCGGCCTGCGTGCTGCTGATGAGCTGGCTGCTGCTGGAGCTGCAGCCGGTGCATGCCGCCGGCCTGGCGCTGACGATGGCGCTGAGCGCGCTGACCTTCATGCTGGTGATCCTGCTGCTGGTGCGCGCGCTGGGCGACGCCGGCAAGGCGGTGGCCCTGATCCTGCTGGTGCTGCAGCTCTCGGCCGCCGGCGGCGTGATGCCCATCGAGCTGACCAGTCCCTTCTACCGCGCCATCAGCCCCTGGCTGCCCTTCACCTGGGCGATCAAGGCGGTGCGCGCCAGCGCCTTCGGCGCGCTGGGTGGCGACTGGGGCGCGGCGCTGGGCATGCTGGCGCTGTTCGCGCTGGGGGCTTTCGCGCTCTCGCTGGTGGTCGGGCGCTGGAAGTTCGTGCCGCCCGAGGAACACCGGCCGGCGATGGACATCTGATGCACCCGCGGCAAATGGGGGGTCATGGACAACGGCGCCCGCTGTCCGGGCGTTGAATCGCCTGTGGCCAGATCCGAAGGAGCCGAACCGATGCCCATCGTCCTGAGCGCCCGCGCTGCGGGCCCCCTGACCGCGCTTGCCGTGGCGGCCGCGCTGACGGCGGGCTGCGTCGTCGCGCCCGAATCGCAGCGTTCGTGGCCGCCATCGGCGGACGAGCCGGCGGTAGAGATCGTCTACGACGAACCGCCGCTGCTGCAGCCCGAGCCGGTGGTGGTGGCCTGGGCGCCGCCGCCCTTGCGCTACGAATCGCGGCCGCCGCCGCCTTATGGCGGCGCGGTGTGGACCGGCGGCTACTGGACCTGGCGCGGCAACTGGGTCTGGGCCGCGGGCCGCTGGGCAGCGCCGCCGCGGCCGGGCTACGGCTGGGTGAATCCTTATTACGAGCGGCGCGACGGTGTCGTGGTCTTCGTCGGCGGCTATTGGGCAGCGCCGGGCAGCCGCTTCACGCCGCCGCCGCCCGGGCTGCGGCTGCGGCCGGCGCCGCCGGCACCCGGCGTCAGGCCCGGGCCGCGGCCGGTGGGGCCGCCGGGCGTCTTCGTGCCGCCGCCGGCGCCGGCGACGCCGCCGCCATCGCCATACCCGCCGCGCCACCAACCGCCGCAGCAGCCGCCCCAGCAACCGCTGCCGCCGCAGGCGCAGCCGGTGCATCCGCTGCCGCCGCCGCGCGGGCCGGAGGTGGCGCCGCCGGCGCCCACGCCAGCGCCACCACCGCCGGCGCGGACGCCGCTACCGCCGCAGTCGCAGCCGCCATCGCCGCCCCCGGTGCAAGCGGTGCCGCCCGTGCCGCCGGTCCGGCCCGGTGAGCCGGGCTTCCAGGGCCGCCGGCCGCCGCCACCGGAACGGCCGGCGCAGCCGGTGCCGCCCGCGCAGCCGGTGCAGCCGGTGCAGCCCGCCGCGCAGCAGCCGGCGCCGCCGCGACCGCCGGGCCGGTTGATGCCGCGCCCGCAGCCGCAGGCTGCAGCAAATCCGCCGCCGCCGGCCGCGGCCAACCCGCCGCGCCGTGCGCAGGCCGAGCGGGACCGTGCGTCGCGCGAGAAGGAGCGCCCGCAGCGCCCGCAGGACAAGAAGGATCGAGACCGTACCGATTGAAGGTTAGCATCGCGCTCGCCGGCCGGCCGACCTGCGGCCGGCCGTGCCTCGGCTGGCACCGCACAATGGCGGTTTCGCCTGCCACCCCTCGTCAGCCCATGACCGCACCCTCCAGCGCCGCGCCGGCAACGCCAGACCTGAAACTCTTCCAGCCCGGCCGCATCGGCGACATCGCGATCGCCAACCGCGTGGTGATGGCGCCGCTGACGCGCAGCCGCGCCGACGAGGCCGCCGGCGACCTGCCCGGCACCGCGCTCAACGTCGAGTACTACCGCCAGCGCAGCAACGCCGGGCTGATCATCAGCGAGGGCACGCAGATCTCGCCGCTGGGCAAGGGCTACCTCGCCACGCCGGGCATCCATTCAGACGCCCAGGTGCAGGGCTGGCGCCGCATCACGCAGGCGGTGCACGAGGCCGGCTCGAAGATGCTGGCGCAGATCTGGCACGTGGGCCGCGTCTCGCACCCGGCGCTGACCGGCGGCGCGCAGCCCGTGGCGCCGTCGGCCGTCGCCGCGCAGGTGATGGTGCGCGCCCACGAGGGCAAGCTGGCGGCGCCCGTGCCGCATGCCTTGAGTGCGGCCGAGATCGCCGAGATCGTCGACCAGTACCGCCGCGCCGCTGCCAACGCGCTGCGCGCCGGCTTCGACGGCGTGGAGATCCACGGCGCCAACGGCTACCTCGTCGACCAGTTCCTGCGCGACGGGGCTAACCACCGCACCGATGCCTACGGCGGCTCGGCGGAGAACCGCTGCCGCTTCGCGCTGCAGGTGGTGGACGCGGTGGTCAGCGAGATCGGCGCCGGCCGCACCGGCATCCGGCTGTCGCCGGTGACGCCGGCCAACGGCCTCTCGGACGGCAACCCGCAGGCCGTGTTCGGCGCGCTGGTGCAGGAGCTGGACCGCCGCGGCATCGCCTTCATCCACATGATCGAAGGCGCCACCGGCGGCACGCGCGAGATCCCCGGCTTCGACTACGGCTGGGCGCGGCGGCACTTCCGTGGCGCCTACATCGCCAACAACGGCTACGACCGCGAGATGGCCATCGCCGCGGTGGCCTCGGGCCGCGCCGACGCGGTGGCCTTCGGCCGCGCCTACCTGGCCAACCCCGATCTCGTGCAGCGGCTGAAGCTGGGCACGGCGCTCAACAAGCCCAACCCGCAGACCTTCTACTCGCCGGGCGCAGCCGGGTACACCGACTACCCCACACTTTGACCCGACTGGGCCGCCAGCAACGGATGGAATGACGATGAAGTACCTGCACACCATGGTCCGCGTGACCGACCTCGAAGCCTCGCTGCGCTTCTACCGCGACGCCCTGGGCCTGCAAGTGCTGCGCCAGCGCGAGGTGCCGCAGGGCCGCTACACGCTGGCCTTTCTGGCCGCGCCGGGCGACGAGCAGGCGCAGGTCGAGCTGACGTTCAACTGGGACCCCGAGGCCTACACCGGCGGCCGCAACTTCGGCCACCTGGCCTACCAGGTGGACGACATCTACGCCACCTGCGCGCGGCTGCAGCAGCACGGCGTGCAGATCCTGCGCCCGCCGCGCGACGGCCGCATGGCCTTCGTGCGCTCGCCCGACCAGATCTCCATCGAGCTGCTCCAAAAAGGCGAGGCGCTGCCGCCGGCAGCGCCCTGGAAGGACATGGCCAACGTCGGCAGTTGGTGAGGTCAGGGGCGCGCGGGTAGGGTGCGGAGAGGGCGCGCGTAGGGCGCGGGTAGGCCGGTCGCGCATCGCTGCGAACGCGACGCCGGCCGGCGCCGCGACGCGGCCTTGTCCTACGCATCGCGCCGGCGGCCACGGCTGCAATCATGGGACGGGCCCGAGACCCTGCCAGGTCGGCAGAAGGAGGCCCCACCGGAGGGTGTCATTCATGAACGCTTTGAGGATCGTGGCCATCGTGCTGCTGGTGGCCGGCGTGCTGGGCCTGGCTTACGGCGGCTTCAGCTACACCAAGGACAGCACGGCGGTCAAGCTGGGGCCGGTGGAGCTGCAGGTGAAGGAAAAAGAGACGGTCAACATTCCCGTCTGGGCCGGCATCGGCGCGATCGTCGCGGGTGGCCTGCTGCTGGTGGTGGGCGGCCGCCGTTCGTGAATGCTGAATGAAGACGCCGGCTGCGGGCCAGGGTCGGCGACTTCGCGCCGCCCTAGAACGGGCTCATGCCGATGGCCACGATGGTCACGATGGCCCAAGCGATCGGCGTGAACACGACCAGGGGCTAAGGCGCGTCGCCCGTCAAAGGCTTTGCGCCAGCCGCGTCGCCTGGTCGATCGCGCGCTGCGCGTCCAGTTCGGCGGCGACGTCGGCGCCGCCGATCAGGTGCAACGCCAGCCCGCGGCCCTGCAGCTCGTCGTGCAGTTCGCGGTTGGGCTCCTGGCCGGCGCACAGGATCACGTGGTCCACGGACGCCAACTGCGGTTCGCCGCCATTGACGCGGTAGTGCAGGCCCTCGTCGTCGATGGCCTCGTACTGCGCGCCCGCGGTCATCGCCACCTGCGCGTTGCGCAGCCTGGCCTTGAGGATCCAGCCGGTGGTCTTGCCCAGGTTGCGGCCCAGCGTCTCGGGCTTGCGCTGGAACAGATGCACCCGGCGCCGCGGCGCGTGTAGCGCGGCCGGCTTCAGGCCGCCGGGGCTGGTGATCGCCGGGTCCACGCCCCAGGCGGCCATGAAGCGGGCCGGGTCGGTGGACTCTTCCGGGTCGCCCAGCAGGTACTCGGTCACGTCGAAGCCGATGCCGCCGGCACCGATGATGGCCACGCGCGCGCCCACCGGCGCGCGGCCCGCCAGCACGTCGACGTAACTCAGCACCTTGGGATGATCGACGCCCGCGATCGCCGGTCGCCGCGGGCGCACGCCGGTGGCCAGTACCACGGTGTCGAAGTCGCCGCCGGCCAGCTCGGCGGCGCCGGCCTTCAGCCCCAGCCGCAGCCGCACGCCGGCGCGCTGCAGCGCCACCAGGTGGTAGCGCAGCATCTGGCGGAACTCGCTCTTGCCCGGGATCTGCTTGGCCATGTTGAGCTGGCCGCCCAGCTCGGGCTCGGCCTCGAACAGCGTGACGCCGTGGCCGCGCAGCGCGGCATTCAGCGCGAAGGCCATCCCGGCCGGGCCGCCGCCGACGACGGCGATGCGGCGCGGATCCACCGCCGGCCCCTCGGTGAACTCGATCTCGCGCCCGGCGCGCGGGTTGACCAGGCAGCTTGCGGTGCGCTCGGTGAAGATCGGGTCCAGGCAGGCCTGGTTGCAGGCGATGCAGGTGTTGATCTCGTCGGCGCGGCCTTCGCGCGCCTTGATCGCAAAGTCGGGGTCGGCCAGCAGCGGCCGCGCCATCGACACCAGGTCGGCCGCGCCGGAGGCAATCAGCGCTTCGGCCACCTCGGGCGCGTTGATGCGGTTGGACGCCATCACCGGGATGCCGACCGCCTGCTTGACGTTGCGCACCGCGGCGGTCCAGGCGGCGCGCGGCACCGCGGCGGCAATGGTGGGCACCGCGGCCTCGTGCCAGCCGATGCCGGTGTTGATCATGTCGGCGCCGGCGGCCTCGACGCGGCGCGCCAGTTCGGCGATCTCGGGCGCCGTCAAGCCGCCTTCGACGAGGTCGATCGCCGAGATGCGGTAGATGATCATCAGCGACGGTCCCGCGCGGCGGCGCACCGCCTGCACGATCTCAACCGGGAAGCGCGAGCGCTTGTCGAACGAGCCGCCGAAGTCGTCGCTGCGCCGGTTGGTGACGGCGGCGGTGAACTCGTTGATCAGGTAGCCCTCGGAGCCCATGATCTCGACGCCCGCGTAGCCGGCCTGCTGCGCCAGCGCCGCGGTGTGGGCATAACTCTCGACCGTGGACCACACTTCGTCGGTGGACAGCGCGCGCGGCGCGAAGGCGTTGATGCGCGCCTTGCCTTCCGACGGCGCCACGCAGCCAGCGCGCTTGGCGTAGCGCCCGGCGTGCAGGATCTGCAGCACGATGCGGCCGCCGGCGCGCTGCACCGCGGCGGTGATGTGGCGGTGGTCGTCCAACTGGTCGGCGTGGTTCAGCACCAGGCCGCCGTCGTCGATCACGCCTTCGGGCACCGGCGAGTAGCCGCCGGTCAGCACCAGCCCGATGCCGCCTTCGGCCCGCCGCGCGTAGAAGGCCGCCAGGCGCTCCAGCGGCCGGTCCAGCGTCTCCAGCCGGGTGTGCATCGCGCCCATCACCATGCGGTTGGGCAGCGTCGTCTGGCCGATGCGGATGGGGGACAGCAGGTTCGGGTAGGCGGGCATGACGCTGGCGGGGCGGCAATGGTGGAACCACGATCCTAAGGTCGATTCCACCACCGCCCGCGCACAGCGAGTCCAGCCCCTCGGGGACCGGTCGCCAGGCGGCCGGGGGCCGTCAGTCAGTTCGTGGCGAAGCAATAGAACTTGCCGGCGCCGCCCGTCCGAATCAGCGCCTCCTGGCTGCAGCCGGCCGAGGGATGCGAGAAGTTCCACGACATGCCCCAGTTGCCGGGCATCGGCGCCATGCGGTCGTGGTGGCCGACGATGGCGCTGCCGTCGGTGCTGCTGGTCCAGGCCTTGCACGTGGTGTCGGAGGCCGGCGAGAACGCGGTGCCGTCGTCGCGTGTGCCGGTCAGCATGTCGTGCTCGTTGGGCGTGTCGCCGCGGCCTTTGATGGCGTTGCCCTTCTCGTCGAGCGCGGTGCTCTTGTTGAGGTTGTTCTGGCTACTGTGCAGCTGGCTGACGTCGCGCGCGATCAGCACGCCCTTGGCGTTGAACCAGGGGCCGGCGCCGATGCGGTCGCGCGCGTCGGTCGCCGGCACCGCGGGCGTGCTGCCCTGCGGGAAGGCGCCGGGCACGCTGAGGTAGGCGCGCCAGGTCTTGCTGCCGGCGCCGGCCGCGGCGGCCAGCTTCTGGCAATGGGCATCGGCGCCGGCCAGGCCGCCGAGGTCGGCGCCCTTGCCGCTGCCCACGCTGGTGACGAAGAAGCTCATCGCCCCGCCGGACGGCGGTGCGCCGGCGCAGGCGGCCAGCAGCGCGGTGGCGGCGGCGGCGGTCAGGACCAGCGTCAGGGTCGAGAGCGGGGTTCTGCGCATGAAAGGGCTCCTCGGGGTGAAAGGGTTGGGCCTCGTATTACGCGCCGCGCCGCCAATCCATTCCTCAGGGTGATCCCGAGGGCGCCACCGGCTCGCCGAGGTTGTGCATCAGCCGATTGGCCCAGCCGAAGATGGCCACCGCGTGCAGCAGGTCGATGATCTCGGCCTCGCTCATCCCCTGCTCGCGCAGCGGCGCCACGTCGGCGGCCGACAGCGACTGCGGCCGCAGCGTCACGGCGCTGGCGAAGCGGGCGATGGCCCGCTCGCGCGCCGTCGTGCCGGCGCTCGCGGGATCGGCAAAGACCTGCTCCACCGTGTCGCTGCGCTTGGCCAGCTGCATGAAACGTTGGGCGTGGACCGACGTGCAGTAGACGCAGCCGTTGGTCACCGAAACCACCATCGCGCCCAGCTCGCGTTCGGCGCGCGGCAGCCCGCCCGGCGCGTACATGATGGCGTTGTAGGCGGTGGAGCGGTGGCGCAGCATCAGCGGCTGGTGCACCAGGGTGCGGTAGTAGTCCGACGTGCGCGCCTGGGCATGGCTCTGGTCCAGCACTTCGAGCTGCAGCGCGCTGGCCTGGGCGATGTCCAGCGGCCGCAGCCACGACTTCCAATCGAGGCCTTCGCTGGTGAAGCCGTTGCCGCGCACGACGGGCAGCGCGGCGCTCATGGAGCGGCTCCTTCGCGCATCGCCTTCAGCCCGGCGACCACGCGGGTCTGGTACGACAAAAAGGCCACCAGCTGCGCCAGCGCGACGATGGCCGCATCGTCCAGCCCCGCAGCCTGCAACGCCTGCAGCGCGGCGCGGTCGCCGCGGCGCGGGTCGGTGGTCAGCGTGGCGGCCCAGGCCAGCATCGCCGGCAGGGCCGGGCTGGCCTGCACCGTGCCCTTGGCCTGCAGCAGCGCGAGGTAGTGCGCCGCCAGCTCGGGCGCGCCGGCGGCGTGGCAGCAGTGCACGGCCACGCGCAGGCGGTCGGCCGTGGACAGGCCGGCCACCGGCTCGTTCAGCAGCGCGTCGTGGCTGGCCTGGGTGGCGTCGACCACGGTGGTGCGCAGGCGCCGCGCGTCATGCAAGGCACTGCCCGGCGCCAGGCCGGCGGCGGTGTCGATCACGTCGTCGTTCATCGTTCGGCGTCTCCGGTCGGTGCAGGGGTCAGGGGCAGGGGACTGTCGACCCATTCGTCGCCGAAGACCTCGGGCTCGTCGAAGTCCAGCATGCGGCGGTAGTTCAGTTCAATGTCCTCGGCGTACAGCAGGCCGGCGATCTGCGTGGCCAGCAGCAGCGCGCCCTCGCTGATGGCCGGGATGTCGCCGGTGATCACGCCCAGCGACAGCGCGGCCGGGTAGGCGAAGCAGTGCACGCGCTCCAGCCCGGGCAGCGGATGGTCGTCGCGCGGCTGGAACTCGAAGGCGCGGCCGAGGTCGGGCGAGTCGGCCAGTTCGGCGTCTTCATCGCCCGGCGGCGGCTGGTAGCGGTGCTTCCACAGCCGCACGTGCGGCGCCAGGTGGCGCAGCATCGGCCGCTGCGACCAGTCGACCGCGAAGCCGGTGGCGAAGATCAGGTAGTCCAGCGTGATCGGCCCGGCCGAGGTCTGCACCAGCAGCTCGTTGCCGATCTCGCGCGCCGACTGCACCGCGCAGCCGAGGTGGAAGAAGGCATTGGGATGGCGCGAGACGCGCAGCGTGCTGTTGCGCGGCGGCGGCACCTGCTGCACGTTGAGGTAGTGGCGGATGCGCCATTTCCAGTCGTCGGGCAGCCGCGCATGGCCGTGCACGAAGCCCGGGCTGCCGGCGCCCTTGCCCTTGTTGATGCGCGGAATGTCGGCGCGGCGGATCAGCAGGTGCACGCGCTCGGCACCGGCCTCCAGCGCGGTGGCGGCGCTGTCCATCGCCGAGGCGCCGGCGCCGACCACGCCGACGCGCAGGCCCTTGAGCCCGGCCTCGTCCATCGCGTCGGCCGAATGTGCCCAGCGGCGGCGCGGCAGCGCGTGCACCCAGTCGGGCACCCAGGGCCCGCCGAGGCCGGCGCGGCCGGTGGCCAGCACCACGCGCCGCGCCCAGGCGCGCTGCGCGCGGCCGCCGGCCAGCAGGTGCAGCTCGACCAGGCCGTCGGCGCGCGGCAGCACGTCGGTGACGAGGTGCTCGTTGTGCACCACCAGGCCCAGCGCCTGGCGGTACCAGCGCAGGTAGTCCATCCACTGCAGGCGCGGGATCTTGTCCAGCGCGTCCCAGGCTTCATCGCCGAACTGCGCGATGAACCAGGCGCGGAAGGTCAGCGACGGAATGCCCAGCGCCGGCCCGGCCAGCTGCTTGGGGCTGCGCAGCGTCTCCATGCGCGCGGTGGTGGCCCAGGGGCCTTCCCAGCCGGCCTTGGCTTCGTCGTAGACGGCGACGGCCATGCCGCGGTGGCCCAGCGCCGTGGCCAGCGCCAGCCCGGCCATCCCGGCGCCGATGATGGCCACGTCGGCCACCGGCTGGCCTTCGTGCGTCAGCGCCGGCGTCCAGCGCGCGGCGGGCAGTTGCAGGCAGGCCAGTTCTTCGGCCAGGCGCTGTTGCAGGGCTTCGAGTCCGATCATGTGGCGGACAGCGCGACGGCACGCTGGGGAAAGGCCTTGGCCAGCTTGGCATCGGCCGTCACGAACTTCAAGTCGAGAAACTCGGCCAGCGCGACGAACTCGCAGTCATAGGCCGAGCACCGGCTCGCCTGCGACAGCCGCAGCACGTCGGTGGTTTCGACCTCGTATTCGTCGGCGCCGATGATCAACGCGGCACGGTGGTACAGCGCCGCGGCGTCGGCCAGCTCCAGCAGCCCGGCGCGCCCATAGGTCGCCAGCACGTTGCGCAGCTCGCTGCGCCACAGGCGCGGCGCCGCCCACTGCGAATCAGCCTCCAGCAGCTTCTCCGCGCGGCCGGTATGGCGCCCCGGGATCAGCAGGTAGGCCAGGACGTTGGTGTCGACGACGATCAAGGACGCCCCTGGCGCTTGAAGCGGTCGATGTCGGCATGGTCGAAGCCGCCCTTCGGCAGCCGGGAGCGGACCGCCCGGATCGCGCTGAGATGCTCGGCGGCGGAGGTGCGCCGGGGCAGCAGCTGCGCTTCGAGCCGCGCGATGATCTCGCTGTTCAGGCTGCGGTGGTTGGCCGTCGCCGATGCTTTGAGCCGCTCGTAGATCTCGTCGGGGACGCTCTTGAGGGTCAGCGTGGTCGGCATGGTGGCGGCCTTCGATGCGAAGCTACCATTATGGTGTCGTTTTGGTGGTGATCGCTGCGCCCTCCGCCGCCAGCATCTGCAGCCCGGCCTCGGGCCCGTGGCGGCGGCAGGCGGCGTCGACGGCGGCCAGCGCGGCATCGAGCAGCCGCGTCGGCGTGCTCAGGCTTTGGGCTTCGTCGCGCGCCAGGCCGAGGTCCTTGCGCAGCAGGCCCAGCGAGAAGCTGGCCGGGCCCTCGGGCGCCATCATGCGCAGCCAGTAGCCGTCGAACAGCGCGCTGGCGCCGCTGCCGCCGGCCAGCGCCGTCTTCAGCGCCGCGGCGTCCAGCCCGGCGGCGCGGGCCAGCATCGCGGCGTCGGCCACCGCCAGCAGCGAGCCCACCATCAGCGTCTGGTTGATCAGCTTGAGCCGGTAGCCGGCGCCGGCCGCACCGGCGTGCACCACGCGCTGGCTGTAGGCGGCCAGCAGCGGCTGCGCGCGCACCAGCGCGTCGGCCGGGCCGCCGACGAAGCTGGTCAGCGAGCCGCGCTGCGCGCCGGCCACGCCGCCGGAGACGGGTGCGTCGAGGCAGCTCAGGCCGAGGTTCGACGCCAGCCGCGCCGATTCAGCCGCCGTGGCCGGCGCCGCGGTGCTGCAGTCGATGAACAAGGTGCCGGGCCGCGCCGCGGGCATCAGGCGCCGGTGCAATTCGACCACGTCGGCCGGGCCGCCGACGCAGGTGCAGACGATGTCGCACTGCCGCGCCAGCGCCAGCGGGTCGTCGCACCAGCGCGCACCGGCGCTCAGCAGCGGCGCGGCGGCGTCCGCCTTGCGGGCCCAGGCGTGCAGCGCGAAGCCGGCGCCGGCCACGCGCTGCGCCATCGGCAGCCCGATGTGGCCGAGGCCGATCCAGCCGACGACGGCGGGCGCCGTCATTGCGCCTGGATGCGCGCCTCGCGCACCACCTGCGCCCACTTCTCGGTCTCGGCCGCCAGATGCTCGGCCAGTTGGCGCGGCGTGCCGCCCAGCGGCGTGGCGCCCATCTCCGACAGCCGCTTGCGCACGCTGGCGTCGGCCAGCACCTCGTTGGCGACGGCGTTCAGCCGCTCGACGATGGCCGCCGGCGTGCCCTTGGGCGCCAGCAACGCGAACCAGGTGGACGACAGCAGCCGCGGCTGGCCCAGCTCGGCGGTGGTGGGCACGTCGGGCAGCGCCGGCGAGCGCTGGTTGGCCATCGCCGCCAGCGCGCGCACCTTGCCGCCCTTGACCTGGCCGGCGATGCCGGGGATCAGCTGGAACATCAGCTGCAGGTCGCCGGCGATCAGGTTGGTCGTCGCCTGGCCCGGCGAGTTGTAGGGCACGTGCAGCATCTGCGCGCCGGCCTCGCGCGAGAACAGCTCGCCGGCCAGGTGCATCGAACTGCCGATGCCGGTGGAGCCGTACGACAGCTTGCCCGGATTGGCCTTGGCATAACGCGTGAACTCAGCCAAATCGCGCACCGGCAGATCGTTGTTGACGACCAGGATGTTGGGCACGTCGGCCACCAGCAGCACCGGCGCGAAGTCTTGCATCGCGTCGAAGCCCGGCGTCTTGTACAGCGCGCGGCTGACCGCCAGCGTGCCGGCCCAGCTGAACAGCAGGTGGTAGCCGTCGGCCGGTTCCTTGGCGGCGGCCGCGGCGCCGATGTTGCCGTTGGCGCCCGGCTTGTTGTCGATCACGAAGGTGGTCTTCAGCCGCTTGCCCATCTCCTCGGCCAGCACGCGGGCGATGGTGTCGCCGGTGCCGCTGCCGCCGGGCGCGGGCACGATCAACTGGATGGTCTTGCCCGGCGCGGGCCAGTCCTGCGCGGTGGCGGCGGTGGTCAGGCCCAGGGCCAGCGGCAGGGCGATGGCGAGGCGGTGCAGCAGATGCATGGTGGCGGCGGTGGGTTGAGGGTGGGTGGCGGCAGGCGCGCGATCTTGTCATGCTGACGATGGAACGGCGCCACGCACCGCATTGCCCCTGGCGCGGGCATCCGGCATCATCGGCCGCGAATTTTCTTCTGCCAAGGAGGACTGCGATGAACAAGCGATTGCCGCTGGCCCTGGTCGCCGTGGCCGCGCTGCTGGGCGGCTGCATGGGGCATCACATGCACCAAGGCGGCGGCCCCGGCGGCCCGATGGGTCCGCGCGGAGAGATGATGCACGCCAACCCGCTGGTCACCGTCAAGGGCAACCAGATCTCGGTCAGTCCCGATCCGCTGGTCTTTCTCAAGGACGAGAAGAACGTGCGCATCACCTGGCGGCTGGGCGACGGAGGCCTGAGCTTTGCGGACAACGGCATCGTGGTCGAAGGGCCCAAGCAGGACGAGATCGTCGATTGCAGGCCCGGCGCCAGCGGGCGCGACTTCAGCTGCCTCAACCGCAACTCGCGGCCTGGCCGCTACAAGTACACGATCCGCGTGCTGAAGGACGGCAAGCCGCTGGTGCCGCGCGATCCGGAGATCATGAATCTGGACTGAGCAGAGCCGACAACTCGGCCTGCACGGCTTCGGAAGAGGCTTCGCGGCCGGCCCGCTCGGACTGCTCGAACGCGGCCTCGCCCAACTCAAGCCGCGTTCGCTGCATCAGCGGCCGCAGAAAGCCCTCGTCCGCTGCCTCGCGCCGGATGCCGGTGCGGGCGGCGCCGCTCTCGGCGCTGCCGAAGAGTCGAGCGGCCCGCTGCCAGTCGGCTCGGGCGGCGCACCAGCCGGCCATCACCTCCAGCAGGCTCTGCTCCACCGGCTTCGAGCCGATCTCGGCGGCGATGACCCGCGCCTCGCGCAGCAGTCCGCGTGCCTCATCGGTGCGGCTGCCGGTGATCGCCACCATCGCCAGGTTCAGCAGTCCGATGGCGACGCTGTCCTGATCGCCCAGCGCGCGGGCCTGCGCGATCACCTCCCGGTAGATCGGCTCCGCCAGGTCCAGCCGGCCGGCACCGCGATGCAGTTGGGCCAGCGAATTGGCCGCGGCGAGCAGCCCGCGCCGACTGCCGGTGCTACGGGCCAGCGCGACGGCCTCGCGGAAGATGGCTTCGGCGCGGTCGCGCTCGCCCAGCGCCAGGTGCGCCATGCCCAGCGGCTGCAGCACGGCGGCGATGCGTGCGGGGTCCTGCAACTCGGCTGCAATCGCATGACTCTCCTGAAGATAACGCAGCGCTTCAACGTATAGGCCCGCGAAGTAGCTCAGCTGCCCGGCATCGCACAGCGCGCGGCAGCGGCTGAAACCGCGGTCGTCGGCCGGCAGGCGCTGCAGCGCATCGACGGTGATGCGCTGGCCCAATGCCAGCAGCCCGCGCACACGCCAATAGCCTTTGAGCGCAAAGACGAGCTGCAAGCCCCGCTCGTACCAGCGCGCATCGCGGCCGCAGGCCTCGTGCGCCAGCAGCAGGTTCTCGCGCTCGAGGTCGAGCTGCTGCAGCCAGCGGCCCTGCTCGGGCCCGGTCAGCTTGGCCGGCGTCATCTCGGCCAGCGCCACATGGTGCAGCAGGTGGCGCTCGCGCGTGGCGGCCTCGTCGTCGGCAGCCGCGGCCAGCTTCTCGGCGGCGTAGGCGCGCACGGTGTCCAGCATCCCGTAGCGAGCGCCGCCGAGTTCCATCAGCACCAGCGACTTCTGCACCAGCTGCGCCAGCAGGTCCAGCACCTCGGCCGGCGGCAGGCCGTCGCCGCCGCCCACGGCCTCGGCGGCTTCCAGCGTCCAGCCGCCGGCAAACACCGCCAGGCGGCGGAACAGCGCGCGCTCGGGCTCGCTCAGCAGCTCGTGGCTCCAGTCGATCAGCGCGCGCAGCGTGCGCTGGCGCGGCAGCACGGTCTGGTCGCCGCTGACGAGCAGCCGGAAGCGGTCGTTCAGCCGCGCCGCGATGGCCTGCACCGACAGCGCGCGCGTGCGCGCCGCGGCCAGCTCCAGCGCCAGCGGGATGCCGTCCAGCCGGCGGCAGATCTCGGCCACCGCGGCGGCGTTGCCGGCCTCCAGCCGGAAGCCCGGCTGCACCGCGCTGGCGCGGTCGACGAACAGGCGCACCGCCTCGTGCTGGCCCAGCGCCTGCAGGTCGCCGCTGCCGTCGGCGCCGGGCGTGCCCAGGGTCGGAACCTGATAGACCGTCTCGCCGGCCACTTGCAGCGCGTCGCGGCTGCTGGCCAGCACCTTGACGCCGGCGCCGGCCTGCAGCAGCCGCTTGGCGAGGTCGGCGCAGGCGTGCACGAGGTGCTCGCAGTTGTCCAGGATCACCAGCAGCGTCTTGTCGCGCACGTGGGCCAGCAGCGCGTCCAGCACGCCATGGCCGGCGTCCTCCTTGACGCCCAGCACGCTGGCCAGGGCTTGCGGCACCAGCAGCGGGTCGGCCAGCGGCGCCAGCTCGACCAGCCAGACGCCGTCGGGGTACTCGTCCAGCAGCTCGGCGCCCACCTGCACCGACAGGCGCGACTTGCCGATGCCGCCCATGCCCAGCAGCGTCAGCAGCCGGCTGCGCGCCAGCAGCTCGCGCAGCTCGCGGCCCTGCTGCTCGCGGCCAACGTACGAGTTGAGCTGCTGGGCCAGGTTGTTGGGCGTGGCTTCCAGCGACCGCAGCGGCGGGAACTGCGCCCGCAGGCCCGGATGCAGCAGCTGGTGCACGCGCTCGGGCTGTGCCAGGTCGCGCAGGCGCACGCTGCCCAGGTCGCGCAGCGAGGCCTGCTCGGGCAGCCGGCCGGCGAGCTGCTGCACCACGGTGCTGGACAGCAGCGCCTGGCCGCCGTGCGCGGCATTCATGATGCGCGCGGCGCGGTTGAGCGCGGGGCCGTAGAAGTCGCCGTCGCGGCGCTCGCAGGGGCCGCTGTGCAGGCCGGCGCGCACGCGCAGGCCCAGGCCGCCGGCCGGCGCGGGCTCCGCCAGCGCAAGCTGCAGCGCCAGCATCGCCCGCACTGCGTCGGCGGCGTCATCGAAGACGGCGTGGATGCCGTCGCCGGTGCTCTTGACCAGCAGCCCGCGGTGAACCTGCACCGCCTGGCGGCTGACGGCGTCGTGCCGCGCCAGCGCCACGCGCATGGCCTCGGGCTCGCGCTCCCACAGCCGGGTGCTGCCCTCGATGTCGGTGAAGAGAAAGATGGCGGTGTCGGCGCTCATAAAACACCACTGCGCGTGCCCAGGCGCTCCGCAGCGGGCGCCGGCAGCGGCCGTGCGCGCTCACGCGGTTGGCGGCGTGCGGTCGTCGGCCCCGATTCTGCGGCCATTTGCATCGCCGTCGGCCAGGTTCGAGGCCACCGTGTGGAGCCAGCGCAGCGCCTGCGCATTGAAGGCCGCGGCCGCCTCGTACTGCACCCAGTGGCCGGCACCGGGCAGCAGCGTGAGCCCGCGATACTGCGGCGCGCGCGCCAGCGCCGGGCCCAGGGTGGCCAGGCGGTCCCGGTAGAGCGCGTCGTGCTCGCCCCACAGGCCGGCCAGCGGGCACGTGATGCGCGGCAACAGGTGCAACATGGCGTCGGTCAGCATCAGGCGCCGGCGGCGCATGCGGTCGCGCTGCACGTTGGCGCCATGCAGGGCGACGGCCGCGGCGTCGATCGCGGCCGGCTCGGCGATCATCAGCACGCCGAGGTTATGCCGGTGCACCGCGTCGCGGCGCTCACCTTCGGGCAGCTCGCTCCAGGCGCGCATCAGCAGCGGCTTGCGGCGCTCGGTGCTCAGGCCCGGCGCGCCCACCAGCAGCAGGCTGTTGAAGCGCGCCGGCGCTGCCGCGGCCCAGTAGGCGGCGACCAGGCCGCCGTAGGAAAAACCGAAGACGTCCACCGCCTGCGCGCCCAGCAGTTGCTGCAGGCCGCGCTCCAGCCAGGGCGCGCTGTCGTCGGCGTCGTCGCAGCCGGGCGGCTTGGCGGAATCGCCCATGCCTGGCAGGTCGGGCGCCCAGACGCTGCGCCCGGCGTCGACCAGCGGCCGGATGTTGCGCAGCCAGTGCGTCCAGCTGCCCGAGCCGCCGTGCAGCAGCAGCACCGGCGCGCCCTCGCCCCAGACGTGCCAGACCAGCGGGCCGTCGCCGCCGTCGCTGTCCAGCCGCCGGGCGCCGGCGGCGATGCGGGCGATGTCTTCGTGCATGGCGCCGCATTGTCGACCGCGCGCGCGACGCCGGCCGGCGCCGCGGGCCGCCACAATCATGGGCGATGCTCAGAGTTGTCCGCTTCCTGCCGCTGCTGTTGGTCGTGCTGTTCATCGCCTGGTGCTCGACCAGCCAGCAACAAAAGCGCGAACGGGCGCCGCAGAAGGTGGAACTGACCGAGCTCTTCCTGCGCCAGGGGCTGATCGCCTCGGGCAGCGTGCGCGAGGGCGAGCTGGCCGAGGCCGCGCGCAAGGCCGGGCGCACCGGGATGAACCAGCTGCTGTACGCCGCCGCGCCCGATGCCTCGATCGAGGCCTTGCGCTGGATCATCGACCATGGCGCCGACCCCGCGGCCGTCGGCGCGCCCGAGGGCGTGCCGCTGCTGCACAAGGCGGCGCAGAAGCCGGCCTATGCGCGGCTGGAGTACTTTCTCGGCCTCAAGCTCGATCCGCGCCAGCGTGGGCCCGGCGGCAACACGCTGCTGCACGTGGCGGCGGCCGGCGGGCTGGACGATCGCGTGCTGCAGTTGCTGCTGAGCAAGGGCTTGCAGCTCAACGAGGCCAATGGCGCCGGCCAGCTGCCGGTGCACCTGGCCGGCGTCAAGTCGCTCGACGTGCTGGTGCGCGCCGGCGCCGAGGTCGACGCGGTCGACGGCCTCGGCCGCACCGCCTTGCACCAGGCCGCGGCCGACCGCCGCGCCGACGTGGTCGTCGAGCTGCTGCGCCTGGGCGCCTCGGTCTTCAAGACCGACGCCAAGGGCCGCACGCCGCTGCACCTGGCGGCGCAGGCGCGTTCGGAGCCGGTGGTCGACGCGCTGCTGGCCGCCGGCGCGCCGCGCAGCGCGCGCGATGCCGACGGCCAGACCGCGCGCGATCTGGCGCTGGCGCCCGGCGCCGGCACCAGCCGCTACCGTGGCTTCATCGACAAGCTCTGATCGAATCCGGGCCGGGTGCCTATGATGGCGCCATGCCCGCCGCCGCCTCCGCCCCGCCGGCTTCCGGCCGAATGACGCTGGCCGCCATCGGCCGCGCGCTGCGCGCTTCGGCGCTGACCAGCGCGCGCATCGTCCACCTGGGCGCGATGGTGCTGGCGCTGGCCGTCGCGCCGTCGACCTACCGCGCGCCCTGGCGGCGGCCGCTGGCGGCGCAGGTGGTGCGCGCGGCCTGGCCGCTGCTGCCCTGGTTCACGCTGCTGGCGGCGCTGCTGAGCCTGGTGATCATCCGCATCGTGCTCGTCACCGCGCAGAGCTATGGGCTGTCGCAGTACGGGCTGGAGATGGTGGTGCGCGTGCTGGTGCTGGAGCTGATTCCGATCACCGCCGCCTTCGCGGTGGCCTTGCGGGCCACGGTGCCGATGGCCGGCGAGCTGGCGCTGCTGCGCCGCGACGGCCGCCTGCAGCGGCCGCGCGGCGCGCCGGGCGATGCGCTGCGCGCCGAGATCGCGCCGCGCGCGCTGGCCGGCATGTTCAGCGTACTGCTGCTGGCGGCGGTCAGCTGCGCCGTCGCGCTGGTGCTGGCCTACCTGCTGGCGCACGGCTTTTCGCCCTGGGGCCTGCAGCGTTACACGCGGCTGGTGGGCCACATCTTCGGGCCGGTGATCTCGCTGGTCTTCGTGCTCAAGACCGGCGCGCTGGCGCTGGCGGTGTCGGTGGTGCCGATCGGTTCGGCGCTGCACGGCCGCGGCGAAGGCCTGTCCGGGCTGGAGCTGCAAGGCCTGCTGCGCATGTTCGTCGTCATGCTGATCGTCGAGACCGCGGCGCTGGCCGGCAACTACCTGTGAGCCGACGATGAACGACCAACCGATCAACGACGACCCGCTGGCGCCGGTGCCGCCCGCGCGCGGCGACCGCCTGGAGCGCCGCGCCGGCTGGCTGCTGCTGTTGCTGCTGGCGCTGATCGTCGGCGCGGTCGCCTACGTGCTGTACGCGCGCGGCGCCTTCGAGCCCACGCAGCGCCTGGTGCTGCTGGCCGACGATTCCGATGGCGTGCTCGAAGGCATGGACCTCACGTTCTCGGGCTTCCCGATCGGCCGCGTGCGCCGGCTGGAGCTGGCCGCCGACGGCACGGTGCGCATCCTGGTCGACGTGCCGGTCAAGGACGCGCGCTGGCTGCGCACCAGCAGCATCTTCACGATCACCCGCGGCCTCGTCGGCGGCACGCAGATCAAGGCCTACAGCGGCGTGCTGGCCGACCCGCCGCTGCCCGCCGGCGCCGAGCGCAAGCTGCTGGCCGGCGACACCTTGGCCGAGATCCCCAAGCTGATGGGCCAGGCGCGCGAGTTGCTGACCAACCTGGCGGCGCTGACCGCGGACGGCTCGGCGCTGCAAAACCTGCTGGCCCATGTCGAGAACAGCACGCGGGTGCTCGACCAGCGCCTGGGCGCCAAGGGCGGCGCGCTGGAGCTGCTGATGGGCCAGGACGCGCCCAAGCTCGCCGCTACGCTGGACGCCGCGCGCCAACTGTTGACGCGGGTCGACGGCCTGGTGCAGCGCACCGACGGCCTGATCGCCCGCGCCGACGGCAAGCTGCTGGGCGACCGCGGCCTGGTCGACGACGCCCAGGCCGCGGTGCGCCAGCTCAACCAGCTGCTGGCCGAGGCGCGCGGCAGCCTGCAGAAGGTGGACGGCCTGCTGCAGGACGCACAGGCCGTGGCCGCCAACGCCAAGCTGGCCACCGCCGACCTGGGCGCGCTGCGCGCCGAGGTCGACGCCAGCCTGCGCAAGGTGGAGCAGCTCGTCAACGAGATCAACCGCCGCTGGCCCTTCAAGCGCGACCCGGAGCTCAAGCTGCCATGAAGCCCCGCCTGCTGCCGCCAGTGCTAACCGTTATCACGCTGCTGCTGACGGCCTGCGCCGGCACGCCGCCGCCCGACTGGCAGATGAACGCGCACGGCGCGATGCAAAGCGCGCTGGAGGCTTACCTGAGCGGCAACGACCGCGTGGCCACCAACGAGTTCACCCGCGCGCGCGAGGAAGTCTCGCGCACCGGCCGCCCCGAGCTGATGGCGCGCACCGAGCTGCTGCGCTGCGCGGCCGACGTGGCCAGCTTGCAGTTCGGCGTCTGCACCGGCTTCGAGCGCTACCGCGCCGATGCCGCGCCGCCCGAGCTGGCCTACGCGGCCTACCTGCAGGGCAAGCTGGCGGCGGGCCAGGCGGCGCTGCTGCCGGCCTCGCAGCAGCCGCTGGCGGCGCCGCCGCGCGGTGACGCGGCCGACCTGGCGGCGCTGCAGGCGGTGGCCGACCCGCTGTCACGCCTGCTCGGCGCGGCGCTGTGGCTGCAGGCCCGCCGCGCCTCGCCGGCGGTGCTGGCGCTGGCGGTGGACACGGCCAGCGCGCAAGGCTGGCGGCGGCCGCTGCTGGCCTGGCTGACCTTGCAGCAAAGCCGCGCCCGGGATGCCGGCGATCAGGCCGAGGCGGCGCGCATCGGCCGCCGCATCGAGCTGGTGTTCGCCAACGGCAAGCCTTGACGGCCCGAGCCGTTTGAAATATGAGTTATGCCGCCTTCGGCGGCGGGAAGTTGCGCGCCATCATCGGCGCCAGCGCCGGCAGGGCGCGCGCCGCCTCGGCCGTGCGCTGCAAGCGCGGCGCGTGGGTGGCAAACCAGTCGCCACCGGGTCGCCAGCGCGTCATCACCGCCAGGAAGATGTCCAGCGCCGAGAAGCGCGCGCCCAGGAACCAGGGCGCGCCGGCCGCGGCCTCCACCGCCAGCCACAGCCGCTGCGCGTAGGCGTTGACCTCGTCGCGGAAGCCCGCTTGCGCAGCGGCCACCTTGACGAAGCGGGCAGGCTCGTCGGCGTAGGTGAAGGTCGGGTAGACGTTGGCCACCAGGAACACCAGCCAGCGCAGGAAGGCGGCGCGCTCGGGCGCCTGCGCCGCCGGCACGAGCTCGTCACGGCCGCACAGCTCGGCCAGCAGCAGCGTGATCGCTGCGCTCTCCGTCATCACCTGGCCATCGGCCATGACCAGCGTCGGCACCTGCACCACCGGGTTCAGCGGCCGCAGGCGATCGCGCGCCGCGGCCGAGTCGAACAGGTCGCCCGCTGACTCGTAGCGGTAGGGCATGCCGTAGAAGTCGAGCTGCGCTTCGACGATCGCCGAGCCCCAGCCGGGGTTGCCGTAGAGGATGGTGGTGCCGCTCATGGCCGATTCTGGCGCTGGCGCAGCACCAGCAGCAGGATCGCGCCGGTGGCGCTGCCGATCCACAGTCGCGGGTCGGACACGAGCTGCGGCAACTGGCGCAGCAACTCGGGGCATTTCTGTTCGACGTAGAGCGCCAGCTCGAAGACCTGCTGGGGGTCGACCTGCTGCGCTTCTTCCACGCTGATCTGCACGCCTTGCCAGCGCGAGCTGGGCAGCAGCCGCGCAAAGGCGCCGGCGGCGATGGCCACCAGCGCCAGCGGCCCGACCGGGCGCAGCAGCACGGCCAGCAGGTTGGACCGCGCATCGGGCGCCGCGTGCGCATACAGCCGCGCCAGCAGGCGCGGGACGTTGATGCCGCGGCCGTGCCGGCGTTCCGGCAGCAGCGACGACACCGGCAGTTCAGGGCTCATGGGCAGCCTTCGGTGATCAGCTTCGTCAGGGCCCTGCACCATAGCCGGCCTGCGTGACAGCACGAAGGCCTTGTTTGCAAAGTGATGTTTCGGCGGATGTCAGCGCGCCGTGCTGTGCTCAGCAGCCGAGCTGCGTGGCGAGGTCCTCCAGGCCCTCGGCCTGCCGGTCCACCGGCTGCTTGGCGCGCCGCTCGCCGACGCCGGGGCCGTGCTCGTCGGGCCGCGCGATGTGCGCGGTACGCAGCCCGCAGGCGGCGGCCGCGGCCAGGTCGGACGAATGCGCGGCCACCATCAGCACCTCGGCCGGCCGGCAGTCGAAAGCGGCGGCGGCCGACCGATAGACCACCGGCTTGGGCTTGTAGTCGCGCGCCAGCTCGGCGCCGAGGATGGCATCCCAAGGTAGGCCGTTATGCCGCGCGAGGTCCACCATCAGCGAGATGTTGCCGTTGGAGCAAGGCGCGATGCGAAAGCGCTCGCGCAGCCGGCGCAGGCCCGGCGCCACGTCGGGCCAGGCGTCGAGGCGGTGCCAGGCGAAGTTGAGCCGCTGGCGCGTGGCCTCGTCCACGGCGGTCAGTCCGCGGTCGGCCAGCACCTGGTCCAGGTTGATGCGGTGGAGTTCATCGAGCTTGCTGAACGGCAGCTCGCCGCTGCGCACGCGCTGCATGGCCGGCTGGTACTGGGCGCGCCAGTCGATGGCGAACTGCTCGGGGTCCGGCACCTGCTCGGGCAACAGCACGCGCAGCTCGCGGCTGATGCTGCCGTGCCAGTCGACCAGGGTGCCGAAGACGTCGAAGATCAGCGCGCGGATGGCGGGCATTTTGGGGGCTCTCGCAGTGGAGCGCCGATGATGACGCATCGCCGGCGCCGGCCGGCGCGATCGGGGACAATCGCGGCCACCATGGTCCAGCAGCGCACCCTCAAGTCCCTGACCCACGCTGTCGGCGTTGGCGTGCACAGCGGCCAGAAGGTCGAGCTGACGCTGCGCCCGGCGCCGGCCGACACCGGCATCGTGTTCCGCCGCACCGACCTGGCTGAGCCGGTGGACATCCCGGTCACGCCGCTGTCGGTCAGCGACACCCGCATGGCCACCACCATCAGTCGCGTGGACGACCCGGGCGGCCCCAAGGTGCAGACCATCGAGCACCTGCTCTCGGCCTGCGCCGGCCTCGGGCTGGACAACCTCTACGTCGACATCACCGCCGAGGAAGTGCCCATCCTCGACGGCAGCGCCGCCAGCTTCGTGTTCCTGCTGCAAAGCGCCGGCATCGAGCTGCAGAACGCGCCCAAGCGCTTCTTGCGCATCCGCAAGACCGTGGAGGTGCGCGAAGGCGAAGGCCCGACGCTGAAGTGGGCGCGGCTGGAGCCTTACGACGGCTACAAGCTGGCCTTCGAGATCGAGTTCAACCACCCCGCGCTGGACGCCACCGGGCAGCGCAAGGAATTCGACTTCGGCTCCGGCCGCTACAAGCGCGACATCGCGCGCGCGCGCACCTTCGGCTTCACCAAGGACGTGGAGATGATGCGCGCCCGCGGCCTGGGCCTGGGCGGCAGCATGGACAACGTGATCGTCGTCGACGACTACCGCGTGCTCAATGCCGAAGGGCTGCGGCATGACGACGAGTTCGTCGCCCACAAGATCCTCGACGCGATGGGCGACATGCAGGTCGCCGGCAAGCCGCTGATCGGCGCCTACACCGCGTTCAAGGGCGGCCACGCGCTCAACAACAAGCTGCTGCGCAAGCTGCTGGCCGACGCGACGGCGTTCGAGGTGGTCAGCTTCCAGCGCCCGGCGGACGCGCCGGCCGGCCTGGCCGAGCTGGCGCCGGCCTGGTGATGCTGGCCTTTCGCCTCGTCTTCGGCCTCTTGCTGCTCAGCGGCCTGCTGTGCTTTGCGATGTACATCGGCACCAGCCAGGTCGTCTGGCGCCGCCGCGGCGTGGTCATCATCAAGTGGACGGTGCTGGCGGCTTTCGGCTTCTTCGCCGTGCTGATCCTGCAGCGGCTGGCGGGGATGCTGTAGGCGCCGCGACTCAGCGCGGCGGCGAGAGTTGCTGCGCCAGCGCCTGCAGCGGCGCGACCAGACGCTCGCCTTCGCGCTCGCGCAGCGCGGCCCGCTGCCGGATGCGGGCGGCCACGCGCTCGGCGCCGGCGCGGCCGGGGTCGCCGGCCAGCCGCTGCTGGTCGGCCAGCAGGCGCTCGGCGGCGGCCGCGGTGTTGAAGGCCGCAGCGGCATTGGGCAGCAGCCGGCCGTTGGCGCCGTTCATGTCGCCGGCGCGCTGCGCCAATGCAGGCCAGTGCTGCAGCACATGGGCGTACACCGTCTCCCGGAACTCGGGCGGCCCCTCGTTGCTGAGCAGCGCCGGCAACTGGGTGGCGATGTTGGGCGGCAGCCGCTGGTCCAGCGTCAGCGCCAGCGTCTGCTGCAGCAGCGCGGGCTCGCGTGCCGCGGCCAGCGCGGCGGCGTGCGTCCAGCGGTCGTCCTCGCTGGTGGCGGCCAGCAGCCGGCGCTGCAGCGCGGCGTAGCGCGTGGCATCGGCGCTGCGGCCGGCGGCCTCGATCACCGCGGCGCGGATCGCCGCCGGCAGCGCCGCGCGGCCGGCTTCGTCGTCGTCGAACAGCGCGCCGGCGCGGGCGATGGTGTCGGCATCGCCGTGCAACGCCAGCGCGCCGATCAGCGTGGCGCGCAACGCCTCGGCTTCGCTGTCCTCGCCGGCGCGCGCGGTCCAGCCCAGTGCGCGCAATTCTGGCGTCAGCAGCGCACGCGCCGCGGCGTCCAGCGGCGCCGCGGCGGGGCTGTCGACGAGCGCCGCGCGCAGGCTCCGCAGGCCGCTGACGGCCTGCGTCAGCAGCGCGGGGCGGCCGGCGCCCTGGGTGGCCGGCAACTGCGCCAGCAGCGCCAGCCACTCGGCAAAGGGCAGACGCTCTGACTGCGCCAGCGCCAGGCGGTCGCTGAGCAGCATCACCTGTGCCGGCGCCGGCAGCGCGGCAAAGGCGGCGGCCAGCGCGGCGCGCTGCGGCTCGGCATAGGCCACGCGGTAGTAGCCGATGCCGCTGGCGTTGACCAGCGTCGGCAAGGCCGGGCAGCCGGGCAGCGCCAGCGCCTGCCGCGGCTCGCCCAGCAGCAGCGTGTGCGGTCGGCCGTCGTGCAGCAGCGTCAGCGGCACCTGCCAGCTGCGCCCGTGCGGACCATACGGCTGCTGCGTCAGCACGAGCTGCGTCTGGCCTTGCTCGCAGCGCGATTCGACGCCGATCAGCGGAAAGCCGGGCTGGTCGGTCCAGCTCGCCGCCACGGCGGCCACGTCGCGCCCGGCGGCGCGGCCGAGATGGAACCAGAGGTCGCCGGCACTGGCGTTGGACAGCCGCTGCGCCTTCATGTACGCGCGCAGGCCGGCGCGGAAACGGTCTTCGCCCAGCCAGGCTTCCAGCATCGCCAGCACCGCGCCGCCCTTGTTGTAGGTGATGTTGTCGAAGACGTCGAACACGCTGGCTTCGGCCACCGCGCCCGAGCGGATGGCGCGCGTGGCGGTGCCGCCGTCGCGCTCCATCGTGCGGTCGATCTCGGCACGGCGGCGCAGCGGCAGCTGCCACTGCGGGTTGAAGCGGTGGCTGGCCTTCTCGGCCATCCATTCGGCGAAGGCTTCGTTGAGCCAGATCTCCTCCCACGACGCGGCGGTGACGAGGTTGCCGAACCACTGGTGCGCCACCTCGTGCGCGATGAGGCTGAACACCCAGCGCTGGCGCTCGGTGTTGCCGGTGGCGGGGTCGAACAGCAGCAGGCTGTCGGCATAGGAGATCAGGCCCCAGTCCTCCATCGCGCCGTTGCGCGTGCTGGGCACGGCGAGCTGGTCGAGCTTGGGCAGCGCAAAGGGCTGGCCGAAGTACTGCGTGTAGTAGGGCAGGAGCTGCTGCGTGACCTGCAGCGCGTAGGCGCCTTGGGCCTGCCGGCCCGGGACCGTGAGGATGCGCAGCGGCACGCCGGCGGCGCGGCCGGGCAGCGCGTCGAAGTGGCCGACCGCCAGCGCCACCAGATAACTGGGCATCGCAGGGGTGCGTTCGAATCGATGCAGGATCCGGCCGGCCGCCGGCGACGGCCGGCGCTCGGGCATGTTGGACAGCACCTGCCAACCGGCGGGCGCGCGCACGCTCAGCTCGAAGGCGATGCGGAAGGCCGGCTCGTCGAAGGTGGGAAACACCTGGCGCGCCGACACCGCTTCCATCTGCGTGGCCAGGATGTGCCGCTGCGCGCCGGGCGGCCCGTAGGCGGCGCGGTACAGGCCATTGCCGGTGGCCTGCACCGGGCCGCTCCAGCGCATTTGCAACCGGCCCTGGCCGCGCGGCAGCGGCCGGCCATCGGCCGGCGTCAGGCGCCAGGTCTGCGCGGCTTCGTCGGCCTGCAGCGCCAGCGCGCGCGGGCGGCCGTCGGCGCCCACCCAGTCGCTGGCCGCCGGCTGCAGCTTGTGCGCGTGCAGCAGCAGGCTGTCCTGCGGCCGCCGCAGGCGCAGCGTGATCGTGCTGCGGCCTTCGAAGCGCTCGGCGTCGGGGTCGACGTCCAGCGCCAACTGCTGCAACAGCGGGCGCACGTCCTTGGACAGGCGGCCAGGCGTGGCGTCGAAATCGAAGCGCGGCTGCGCCCCGGCGGCCGGGGCCAGACCGGCCGCCGCCATCGACAAGGCCAGGATGCGAAAGGGGTGCAGCATGGGGATTCGACTGTAGCGGAGTGGGGCCTTGAGCGGGCACGGCTAGGATCGATTGCTGGAATGACGTTCGGAGACGCCCATGGTCAAGCCCCGCGCTTCTGTCGTTACCGCTGCTGTGCTGGCGATGCTGCTGGCGGCCTGTGACAAGGCGCCCGTCGACGCCGCGCCGGCGGGCGGCGACGCCACCTCGGTACCGGCACCGGTGGCTGCACCAGCACCCGCGCCGGCCCCGACCGCCGTGTCGACCAGCGGCAGCCAGCGCGTGGCCATCGTCGATGCCCAGGGCTTCGGCCAGCCGATCAACGCCGTCACGCTGGACATTCCGGCCGGCTGGCAGGCCGAAGGCGGCGTGAGCTGGCAGCGCGCCGACCCCTGCGTCAGCAACCAGCTGCGCATCGCCTGGGTGGCGCGTTCGCCCGACGGCAGCCAGGCCTTCGAGGTGATGCATCCCTACTCGTGGCAGTTGCAGGGCCGCAGCGTGCAGATGAATCCCTGCCCGGTGCTGCCTTTCGCATCGGCGGGCGACTTCCTGCAGGCCGTGGCCCAGCGGCGCCGCGCTGGCGCGCGCGTGCTGGACTACCGCGATCTGCCGGAGCTGCGCGCCCAGACCGAGGCCCAGTTGCCGCCGATGCCGGCGGGCATGCGGCGGCAGGTCGACGCCGGCGAGCTGCTGGTCGCCTACCCAGCGCCGAATGGCGGCGGCGAGGTGCAGGAGCGCTTCACCACCAGCGTCACCTTCACCGAAGTGCAGGGCTCGGTGATGGGCGGTGCCGGCGTCGTCTACGCACACCGGCGGCTCGGCGGTGCGCCCGACGCGGCGCTGGCCGCGCGCATCGCCGCGTCGATGAAGCCCGACGCGCAGTGGCTGGCGATGATGCGCGAGGCCGGCCAGCGCGCCGGCGAGCAGCACGCCAGCCAGCAGCGCCAGCAGATCGACCGCTGGCACGCCGGCGAGATGGCGCGCATCAACGCCCAGGGCATGGCCGACCGTGCCGCGATCCGCGCCCAGACGGCGCGCGACGTGGCCGGCATCCAGGCGCAAACCTACGCCAACACCCAGGCCACCGACGACCGCATCCAGCGCCGCACGCTCGAAGGTATCGGCGAATACAACACCTACCGCGACACCAGCGGCAACCCGGTGCAATCCAGCATCCACGGCGGCAGTCGCGTGCTGCAGAACCCGAACGGGACCTTCAGCAGCACCAACGATCCGTACGTCCAGCCGCCGGGGAGCGTGGAGCTCAAGCGCGTGCCTTGAGCTGCCGCGCCACCGGCCGCGATTTCAGTCCTCGGCCTTGCGGGCTGCCTTCAGCGCAACGGGATTCGGGCAGTACATCGTCAGCTTGAGCTGCTCGACGCCGGATGCCTTGCCGATGCGCCAATCGAGCTTGATCGCATGCCGGTAGGCTTCGGCGTCCGTGGCGTCCTTGGTGGCGACGGCCACGTCGATCGGGATCCCGGGCTCGGTCTCGCCGGCCGCGGGATGATTGAAGCAATAGGCCACCGCGGCATCCAGGCGGTCCAGCGCGTTGGCGTGGACCAGGGCATTGAAGGGCGATAGCGGTTCGGTGTTGGGGATGGTTGCCAGGTCCTGCCGGGCATCGGCCATCGAACGGGCCCAGCGATCGCCCGAGGCGGCCGGCCATTGGGCCACCGGCGCCAGGATCGTCTGGTAGTCGCCCCACTTGATCTGTTCGACGAAGGTGTCGCCCATTTCGCGGCGCAGGCGCTTGACCGCCTCGATCATGGTGCCGGCCGGGTTGTACAGGGTGTTGATGAACTTCAGGAACTCTTTGGTGCCGTAGGACAGGCCAAAGGTGCCGACGATGGATTTGCTGTCTGACATCGAGCTTCCTCCTCACGCGATTTGCGAACGCCCCTCAGGGCTGATGGGCGCCGGGGTGACGGTGGCGGCACCGGGGGCGCCGCCGCCTTCGATCTCCGACGCGATGCGCCGGGCGTCGGCTTCGAGGCCGGCGAATCCCAGCCGCCGGGCGCGGTCGTGGGCCTGTGCGATGGACTCGGCGGCCTCGGCATGCGCGCCGGTGGCCGCCAGCGCGGCGGCCAGGTGGATGGCCGAACGAACCTGGGCCGAGGCGTGCCCCAGCTGGCCGGCCAGCGTATCGGCTTCACGCAGCACCTCGAGCGCGGCTGCCGGCCGATGCTCGGCCATCAACGCCGCGCCCAGATGGGCCAGCGTGATCGGCAGGAACAGGCGCACGTCGCGTTCGCGGGCCAGCCTGATGGTGGCCTCCAGCCGCCGGCGTGCGGCCGTCACCTCGCCCGCCGCCAGCAGGCAGACCCCGTCAGCAAGGCCTGCGCCCACGCCGTCGAAGGGACGCTGAGTCAGCTTGGCCTGGGCGCTTGCCAGTGCCGCATCGCCTGCGGCCGCGCGATGATTCTCCAGCGCGGCCCAGGCCAATGCCCGCATGGCATGGCACATGATGCGCATGGTCGGCAGCGTGTTGCCTGCCGGTGCGCTGCAGCCCGGCAGATCCAGCGCCTGCAGACCGAGGCCGAAGTGCCTGACCGCTTCTTGACACTGGCCGGCGATGTAGTGGGCCTGGCCCAGGCCGTAGCAGGCGTAGGCGCACCAGCCCGGGTCGTCGAGGCGCCGGGCCCGCTCGAGCATCGTTTTGCCTTCGCGCACGGCGTCGGCTGCCGATCCGTAGAAGTTCAGCGCGGCGGTGCGCACGGCGCCGGCCGCGACCTCGCGACGCCGGTCGGCAATCGCGCCTGCGCGCCGCTCGGCCTCCTGCGCCAGGACCAGCCAGCGCTCGACATGCCCGCGCGCGGAAAACGCCACGCGCGACTCGATGCGCAGGTCGACGGCCTGCTGCTCCCGCAGCAGCGACATGGGCAGCCGGTCGAGGGTGTCGAGGGCCACGTCCGCATACCGCATCGCTTCGGCCAGCGCCGAGCGTTCCAGGTTCGTCCGCGCCAGCCGGCGGGCACCGTCGAAGGCCGGCTGCCATTGCTGGCTGCACAGCGCGTGATGGACCTGCAGCGGCAGATCCGGCGGCTCATGCGACATCAGCAATTCGAGAATGCGGCGATGCAGCTCGACGCGCTGCGTCTCAGGCATGGCCTCGTACACCACCTGCCGTACCAGTTCGTGCGCCGATGCGAGCCGGCCGCCATCGGCTGGCACGAGCAGGCGCGCATCCTGAAGGGCGGGCAAGAGCCCTTGCACGGCCGCGACGGAAAGTCCGCTCGCCTGCTGCAGCAAGGTGGTGTCGATCGGGTTGCCCAGCGCGGCGGCGACGCGCAGCAGGTCACGCGCCTGCGTCGCGAGCCGGTCGACGCGCATCGCGATCACGCCCTGGACGGTGGCCGGGACCGCCGCCGTGTCCAGCGCGCGGTCGACGTCGGCCAGCAGGGCCTGCGGGTCGGCTTGCGCCAATTGCCGGCACACCTCTTCGATGAAGAGCGGCACGGCGCCGGTGTGGTGGAGCAGCCTGGCCTTGAAGTCGTCAGTGGCCGGCAGACCGGCCAGCAGCGTGTCGAGCATCTCGAAGCCGGCCGCCGGCTCCAGCGGATGCAGGGGCAGCACACGGCAGCCACCGGCCAGACCGGCGGGAACTTCGCCCCGGCGCGCGGTCGCCAGCAGCAGCAATTGCCGGCCCTGGAGCGCGCCGGACAGGGCGCCGAGCGCGGCTGCGCTGGCATCGTCGACCCACTGCAGGTCTTCGATGAGCAGGATCATCCGCCCGGCCGACAACGCGCCGCCCACGGCCGCCAGCGTGGCGTTGGCCACGATGCTTGCCCTGCTGACCGGGTCGGCGTTGAACCAGTCCGGGCAGTCGATCGGGCGCTCCAGGATGGAGTCGATCGCCGCGCGCTGCAGCGCCGTCAAGCGCGTCCTCGGCGGGCGCACCGCCGCGTCCGCGAGGCCGAGGTCCCCGTAGGGGCCGGCCGGCAGCGCCAGCAACAGGCTCTTGAGGATGCGGAACGCGGCGTCCCGGGTCAGCGGGCTGCCCTCCAGTCGAATCAGGTGCCAGCCGCCGGCAGCCATGCGTCCGGCGGCCTGCTGCACCAGGCGGGACTTGCCGATGCCGGGCTCGCCTTCGACGATCAGGGCGATGCCGTTGCCGGCCGAGGCTTGCGCGGCCGCAGCCAGCAGTTCGGCCAGCTGACGCTGCCGGCCGACGAAAGGAGACGCCTTGCGGGCCATGCGCGCGCGCAGGCCCGACAGGTCGCCCATGCCGGCCACCCGGTGCAGCACCAGCGGATCCGGGAAGCCCTTGAGCCGTTGTGCAGGGACCGGCTCGAATCGCACCGGACCACTGGCCAGCTCGACGCAAGCCGCCGAGGCCAGGGTGCCCCCCGGCGGCGCGGCGGCCTGGATGCGCTCGGACAGATGCAAGGCGGTTCCGCCCACGTCGTAGACCGGCGCGAAGTCCGTCTGACGGACATGGGCCAGCACCTGGGACGAGTGGATGCCGATGCGGACCTGGATGCCGGGGTCGCCGAGTGCGCCGATGCGCTCCTGCACATCCAGCGCGGCCTTGCACGCCGCAACCGCGTGATCGTCGCGCGCCCGCGGCGCACCGAACAGGCCCAGAACCCCGTCGCCCAGCTCGCGGCAGATCAGGCCTCCGGCCGCGCGAATCGCCTCCCGCATGGCGGCCAACGCAGGCTCGAGCCGGAGGAAGCCTTGCTCGGGCGTCAGCAGGGCGACCAGGTCGGTCGAACCCGCGATGTCACAGCGAACGAGGGTCACCAGCCTCAGCTCCTGCCCGTGGATCGTGGCCTGCGCGTGGGCCGTCGCCGGCTGCAGCGGCGCCCCGCAATGCGCGCAGAAGCGGTCCGCAGGGCCGGTGCCGGCCAGGCAGGCGGGGCATTGGATGCTCATGGGGACGTCAGGTTCGCGGGGGGCGCGGCCATGCTATGCCAGCTTGGCCCGTCGCGGGCAGTCCGCTGCGGCACCGGCGGCTTGCAGCCGGTGGTCCCCATCCGCAACGTTGTGTAGGAACGAAGCGCTGGGCAAACCCTTAGAACAACTGCTGCGCCAGGAACGCTGTCGCCCGCCCGTGCGACAGCGCCGCCGCGGCGGCTTGGTACGAGGCGCGCGCCCAGCAGTTGAAGCCGTGCTGTGCGCCGGCATAAACGTACACTTCGGCGGACTTGCCCGCCATCGCCTGGCGCACGCGCTCCACCGCGTCCAGCGGAATGTTGTCGTCGTGCTCGGCGTAGTGGAACTGCGTCGGGCAGCGGATGGCGGCGGCGCGGTCCAGCATGGTGTGGATGCCGCCGCCGTAGAAGGGCACCGCGGCGTCGACGTCGGTGGTGGCGGCGGCCAGGTAGGCCAGGCGGCCACCCATGCAGTAGCCAAGGGTGCCCGCCTTGCGGCCGGCCGCTTCGGGCCGGGCGCGCAGCGCGGCCAGCGCGGCCTGCACGTCGGCCAGCAACTCGGCCGGCTGCAACGATTGCGCGAGCTGCATGCCGCGCCGGCGGTCGTCGCCGACGTAGCCCAGTTCGACGCGCGGCGCCTGGCGCCAGAAGACGTCGGGTGCCAGCACGACGAAGCCGTCCAGCGCGTACTGCTCGGCCACCGCGCGGATGTGCGCGTTGACGCCGAAGATCTCCTGGAACAGCAGCAGCGCCGGGCCGCTGCCGGCCGGCGGCAGGGCCAGGTAGCCGGCAAAGCCGGGCTGGATGTCGATCCACTGGGTGCTGACGGGGGCGGTCATCGGTGCGGTCCTTTTCGAGATCGGAATCAGTAGGTGCGGCCCCTGCGGTACTGCGCATGCTGCCGCCGCTGCAGCGGCGACTGTGCCGCCAGTGCCGCGAACGAGGCGCCGGCATGGGCATGCGAGACGGCCAGGCCCAGCGCGTCGGCGGCGTCCTTGCCGGGCAGCCCGGGCAACTGCAGCAGCCGGCGCACCATCTCCTGCACCTGGCCCTTGTTGGCCAGGCCATGGCCGACCACCGCCTTCTTCATCTGCAGCGCGGTGTATTCCGACACCGGCAGCCCCGCGGCCACCAGCGCCGCCAGCGCGGCGCCGCGCGCCTGGCCCAGCAGCAGCGTGCTCTGCGGGTTGACGTTGACGAAGACGATCTCGGCCGCCGCGCAATGGGGCGTGTAGCGCTGCACGACCTGTTGCACGCCCTCGAAGATGATCTTCAGCCGCAGCGGCAGGTCGCCGCGCGGCGCCTCCAGCGTGCTGATGGTGCCGCTGGCCACGTACATCAGCCGCGCGCCTTCGGCGTCGATGACGCCGAAGCCCGTCCGTTGCAGTCCAGGATCGATGCCGAGAATGCGCATACCGCGGGTCCGTCAAGCGGCCGCCACGGATCCGGCCTTGCCAGTCCGTCGGGGGCGCCCCCTGCGGGGAGGCGCCGAAGGCGCTTCGGGGGGGATCATAGGTACCAGCGGACCGTGTGGAAGAAGATCGGCGCCGCAAAGCACAGCGGCGCCACGCGGTCCAGCAGCCCGACGGCGCCGGTGACCGAGCTGCGGTTGCCCCACCAGCGCACGCCGGCGTCTTTTTTCAGCGCGCGCATCACCAGATCGCCCAGCGTGCCGCAGCCGCCGGCCAGCGCGCCCAGTGCGGCGGCGGTGCCGGGCTTGACGGGCGTGATCCAGAACAGCAGCGCACCCGCCGCCGCCGCCGCCGCGACGCCAAGGGCCCAGGCGCGCCACGAGAAGCTGCGGTCGATCTGCCGCGCCACTGGCAGGCTGCGCAGGCGGCGGCTGACCAGTTCCTGCGCGATCTGCCCGGCGGCCGCCACCATCACCAGGAAGAACAGCAAGAAGGCGCCGCGGTCCTGGAAGCGCGGCAGGTCCAGCAGCAGCAGCGCCGGCGCGTGGCTGAGGCCGAACACGCAGACCATGATGCCCCACTGGATCTTGGCGTTGCGCTCCAGAAAGCGCCGCGGGTCGCCGGCCAGCGCGCTGATGACCGGGATCGCCAGGAACACGTAGACCGGGATGAAGACCGAGAAGAGATCGAAGCGCTTCAAGCCGACGATCAGGTACTGCAGCGGCAGCACGACGAAGAAGGCGAGGATCAGGCTGCGGTGGTCGCCGCGCCGCGTGTGCGCCAGCGTGATGAACTCGCGCAGCGACAGGAACGACAGCACGCCGAAGGCCAACGTCGCACCCACCGGCCCCGAGATCCAGCTGACCCAGAACACCGCGGCGCCCAGCCACACGGCGCGCAGGTCGCGGCGCAGCTGCCGCTCGCGCAGCATCAGCTCGTCGTCGTCGCGCGCGATCGAGCGCAACAACAGCGCCACCGATGCCAGCGTCAGCACGCCGAACAGGATGACGAACAGCAGCGCCACCTGCTGGTCGACGGTGAGTGAGCTCAACCAGGCCATCAGCTGTCGGACGCCGGCGGCCGCAGCGCCAGCACCGCGTCGCGCGTGCGCGCCAGGAAGGCGCGCTTGTCTTCGCCGGGCGCCAGGTGCATCGGCGCGCCGAAGGTCACCGTGCACAGGATGGGCACCGGCACCACCTCGCCCTTGGGCATCACGCGCTGCACGTTGTCGATCCAGGCCGGGATCAGCTGCACCTCCGGGAACTGCTCGGCCAGGTGATACAGCCCGCTCTTGAACGGCTGCGGCTCGCCTTTGTTGCTGCGCGTGCCTTCGGGGAAGATGACCAGCGAGTCGCCGTTGCGCAGCGCTTCCTGCAGCGGCTCCAGCGGGTCCTGGTCTTCGGCGCCGCCAGCGTCGGCGGCCTTCGGTCGCGTGCGGCTCACGTAGACGGCGTTGAACACCTCGCGCGTGACCCAGTGCTTGAACGCCGACGCGGTCCAGTAGTCGCGCGCGGCAATCGGCCGCGTGCTGGCGCGCAGCTCCGACGGCAAGGCGGCCCAGATCAGCACCCAGTCCAGATGGCTCTGGTGGTTGGCGAAGTAGATGCGCTGCTCGGCCTTGGGCGCGCAGCCCTTCCAATGCCCCTGGGCGCCAGTGACGAGCCGGGCGATGAAGGCGATCAGCAGGCCCATGGCGTCGGCGCGGGTCATGGCCGCCGATGCTAGCGGCTGGACGCAGGCGGCGGCCGCCGCCTGCGCGCCGGCGGCGTCAACCTGCAGGCATGCCAGGCCGTTGTGGGTGCGCGACTGACCCGCGCCGCCCTTGGCTGCACGGCAGCGCGCCCACAAGACCCACCGTCAAGGAACTCCACATGCTGAAGAAACTGCTTGCCCTCGCGCTGGCCCTGTTCGCCGCCGCGGCTTTTGCCGCGGTCGACGCCAACAAGGCCACGTCGGCTGAACTGGACGCCGTCAAGGGCATCGGCCCGGCCACCGCCGCCAAGATCGTCGAAGCTCGCGCCCAGGGCCCGTTCAAGGACTGGCAGGACATGATCAACCGCGTCAAGGGCATCGGCGAGCACAACGCCGTGAAGCTGTCGGCAGGCGGTCTGACCGTCAACGGCGCCACCTTCCAGGGCGTGGCCGCCAGCCCGGCGCCCGCCAAGAAGACCGAAGCCGCCGCGGCCAAGGCCGAGGTGAAGAAGGACGCCACCCCCGCCGCAGCCGCCCCGGCGGCGGCCACCGCCAAGGCCGACGCCGCGACCGCGGCGGCCGACCCCAAGGCCGCGGCCAAGAAGGCCAAGGAAGACGCCAAGGCCGAAAAGGAAGCCAAGGCCAAGGCCGACAAGGAAGCCAAGGCCAAGGCCAAGGCCGACAAGGCTGAAGCCGCCAAGGCCGAGAAGGAAGCCAAGGCCAAGGCCAAGGCCGAGAAGGCGGGCATGCCGGCTGCGGCCGCCGCCAGCGCTGCGAAGAAGTGAAGAAGTAAGTCCGCGCTGCGCGCGGCCAAACAAAACGCCCCGCTGTTCGGCGGGGCGTTTTCACGTCAAGGCGTGCTTTGCGCTTACAGGCGCTCGAACACCACCGCGATGCCCTGGCCGCCGCCGATGCACATCGTCACCAGCGCGTAGCGGCCGTTGATGCGCTGCAGCTCATACAGCGCCTTGGTGGCGATGAAGGCGCCCGAAGCGCCGATCGGGTGGCCCAAGGCAATGGCGCCGCCGTTGGGGTTGGTCTTGGCGGGGTCGAGATCCAGGCCGCGCGACACCGTGATGGCTTGGGCGGCGAAGGCTTCGTTGCTTTCGACCACGTCCATCTGGCTGACCTTCAGCCCGGCCTTCTTCAGCGCGATCTTCGAGGCGGGAATCGGGCCTTCGCCCATCACGTCGTTGGGCACGCCGGCGACGGCGTAGCTGACGATGCGCGCCATCGGCTTGTGGCCGGCCTTGGCGGCCACGTCGGCGGCGGCCAGCACGAAGAACGCAGCGCCGTCGTTGATGCCCGAGGCGTTGCCGGCCGTCACCGTGCCGCCTTCCTTCTTGAACGCCGGCTTGAGCTTGGCCAGCGACTCCAGCGTCGTGCCGGGCTTGACGTGCTCGTCGGTGTCGAACACGGTGTCGCCCTTCTTGCCCTTGAGCGTGATCGGCACGATCTGGCTCTTGAAGCGGCCGTCGGCGATGGCCGCCGCGGCGCGGCGGTGCGACTCGACCGCCAGCGCGTCCTGCTCTTCGCGGGTGATGCCGTGCTTGGCGCACAGGTTCTCTGCCGTGATGCCCATGTGGCCGACGCCGAACGGATCGGTCAGCACCGCCACCATCGCGTCCAGCGCCTTGGTGTCGCCCATGCGCGCGCCGTTGCGCAGCGTCGTCATCAGGTAGGCGCCGCGGCTCATCACCTCGACGCCGCCGCCGACGCCGTAGTCGCAGTCGTCCAGCATGATCTGCTGCGCGGTGGTGACGATGCCCTGCAGGCCCGACGAGCACAGCCGGTTCACCGCCATCGCCACGCTTTCCATCGGCAGCCCGGCCTGGATGCTGGCCACGCGCGCCACGTAGGCATAGCGGCTGTCGGTGGGAATGGTGTTGCCCACCGTCACGTAGTTGATTTGCTTGGGATCGGCGCCCGAGCGCTCGACCGCTGCCTTCATCACGGTGCCGGCCAGCTCCGAGGGCTCCATGCCGCTCAGCGATCCGCCGAAGGTGCCGATGGCCGAGCGCACGGCGCTCAGAACAACCACATCACGTTGGCTCATGTCTCTCGTCTCCAGGGGTGGGTGGCCACCTCGATGCCGGCGGCCTGCGCCACGATGGTACGCCCGCAAACGGTTCGCCAGGCTTACGGGGGATTGTCCAAGGCCCGGCCCGGAGCGGGCACCGGCGACAGCAGCGCGCCGTGGGCGGCCGCTGCCGCCGCCTCAGTGCCTGAAGTGCCGCGTCCCGGTGAACACCATCGCCACGCCGCGCTCGTCGGCGGCGGCGATGACCTCGTCGTCGCGCATCGAGCCGCCGGGCTGGATCACGCAGGCGGCGCCTTCGTCGATCACCACGTCCAGGCCGTCGCGGAACGGGAAGAAGGCGTCGCTGGCCACCGCCGAGCCCTGCAGCGACAGCCCGGCGTGGCCGGCCTTGATGCGCGCGATGCGGGCGCTGTCGACGCGGCTCATCTGGCCAGCGCCGACGCCCAGCGTCATGCCGCCGCCGCAGAAGACGATGGCGTTGCTCTTGACGAACTTGGCCACCTTCCAGGCGAACAGCAGGTCGTCGAGTTGCGCCTCGGTCGGCGCCAGCTTGGTGACCACGCGCAGCTCGGCGCGGGCGACGTTTCGGCTGTCTGGCGTCTGCAGCAGCATGCCGCCGCCCACGCGCTTGAAGTCCATCGCGTTGACGGCCGCGCCCAGCGGCACTTCGAGCAGGCGCACGTTGTGCTTGGCGGCGAACACGGCGCGCGCCTCAGGCGTGACGGCCGGCGCGATCAGCACCTCGACGAACTGCTTGTTCTCGCCGATGCGGCGCGCGGTGGCCTCGTCCAGCGGCCGGTTCAGCGCCACGATGCCGCCGTAGGCCGAGGTGGGGTCGGTCTGCCACGCCTTGGCGTAGGCCGCGGCGACGTCGGCGCCGATCGCCACGCCGCAGGGGTTGGCGTGCTTGACGATCACGCAGGCCGGCGCCTCGAAGCTCTTGACGCATTCCCAGGCGGCGTCGGCGTCGGCGATGTTGTTGTAGCTGAGCTCCTTGCCCTGCAGCTGCGTCCAGCGCGCCAGCAGGCCTTCGGCCGGGCGGCCTTCGCGGTAGAAGGCCGCGGCCTGGTGCGGGTTCTCGCCGTAGCGCATGTCCTGCGTCTTGTGGAGCTGCAGGCTGTAGACGGCGGGGAAGGGCTCGCGCGCGGGCACGGCGGCCAGGTTGTCCTCGGCGCCCTCGGCCAGCGCGCCCAGGTAGTTGGCGATCATGCCGTCGTAGGCCGCGGTGTGGGCGTAGACCTTGCGCGCGAGGCCGAACTTGGTGCGCCGGGTGATGCCGTCGGCGCGCAGCTCGGCCAGCACCGGCGCGTAGTCGGCGGGGTCGATCAGCACCGCCACGTCGGGCCAGTTCTTGGCCGCGGCGCGCAGCATCGCGGGGCCGCCGATGTCGATGTTCTCGATCGCGTCTTCCAGCGTGCAGTCGGGCCGCGCGGTGGCCTGCGCGAAGGGGTAGAGGTTGACGACCAGCAGGTCGATCGCCCCGATGCCGTGCTCCTTGAGCGCGGCCATGTGTGCCGGCAGGTCGCGCCGCGCCAGCAAGCCGCCATGCACGCGCGGGTGCAGGGTCTTGACGCGGCCGTCCAGCATCTCGGGAAAGCCCGTCACCTCGGCGACCTCGGTCACCTTCAGCCCGGCGTCGGCCAGCAGCCGCGCGGTGCCGCCGGTGGACACCAGCTGCACGTCCAGCGCGTCGAGCGCGCGCGCGAAATCGACCACGCCGGTCTTGTCGGACACGGAGATGAGCGCGGTGAGCTGGGGCATGGTGGTCACTTGATCAGTTTGTGGTCGAGCAGCTTGCGGTGCAGCGTGTTGCGGTTGATGCCCAGCCATTCGGCCGCCTTGCTCTGGTTGCCGTCGGCGTGCTTCATCACCACGTCGAGCATCGGGCGCTCGACGGCGTTGATGATCATCTGGTGCACGCCGTCGGGCTCGGTGCCGCGCAGGTCCTCGAAGTATTGTTCGAGGGCGCCGCGGATGCACTCGTCGATGTGCTGGGGCTTGCGGGTCATGCCGAGAGCCGCAGCCGCTCGTCGTTGGCCGCCGGCAACGGCAGCAGCGGGTGGCGGTCGGCCAGCTCGTCGAAGAAGCCGGCCACCGCCTGCCATTGCGCCTGCGCGCTGGGCAGCGTGTTCATCTGCGCGCGGAAGGCCGCGCCGCCGGGCAGCGCCTGCACGGCCCAGCCGATGTGCTTGCGCGCGCTGCGTACGCCGCTCATCTCACCGTACAGCGCGTAGTGGTCCTGCAGATGCGCCAGCAGCCAGTGCCGCACCTCGTGCGTGGCCGGCGGCGGCAGCAACTCGCCGGTGGCCAGGAAATGCGCGATCTCGCGGAAGATCCAGGGCCGCCCCTGTGCCGCGCGGCCGATCATCAGCGCGTCGGCGCCGGTGCGGCGCAGCACGGCAGCCGCCTGCTGCGGCGAATCGATGTCGCCGTTGGCCACCACGGGGATCGCCAGCGCCGCCTTCACCGCGGCCACGGTGTCGTGCTCGGCGCAGCCCTTGTAGCCTTGCTCGCGCGTGCGGCCGTGGATCGTCAACAGCGCGATGCCGGCCGCCTGCGCGGCGCGCGCCAGCGGCAGCGCGTTGCGCTCGGCCTCGCACCAGCCGGTGCGCATCTTCAGCGTGACGGGCACGCCGCGCGGCGCGCAGGCGGCCACCACGGCCTCGACGATGCGCAGCGCCAGCGCCTCGTTGCGCATCAGCGCCGAGCCGGCCCAGACGTTGCACACCTTCTTGGCCGGGCAGCCCATGTTGATGTCGATGATCTGGGCGCCGCGGTCGATGTTGTAGCGCGCGGCGTCGGCCATCTCGGCGGGGTCGACCCCGGCGATCTGCACCGCGATCGGGCCCGGCTCGCCGCGGTGGTCGGCGCGGCGCGAGGTCTTGAGCGAATCCCACAGCTCGCGCTTGGACGTCACCATCTCGCTGACCGCGTGGCCGGCGCCCAGCCGGCGGCAGAGCTGGCGAAACGGGCGGTCGGTGACGCCGGCCATCGGGGCGACGAACAGCGCATTCGGCAGCACGTACGGGCCGATCTTCATGCTGGCGGGCTCGGGGGGAAGCGGGGTGGAGCGGGCGCCGGCGGGCGGCCCAAAAAAGGAGGCGGCAGTATAGCGGCGCACCCCTGGCCCGCCGGGCAGCCGCGCAAGGCCGCGGCCGGGCGCGGTCCCCGGGTGCCGACCGGGGCCCTAAGGCCGCGTTTCACCCCTGGCCGAGGGGGCTTTGCGTGCAGGCTGCACGGCCCATCCGCGCGTGGCGCCGCCGGTGCTGCCGCGCCGCCTATCGTGCCGCCACCTTCTCAACGAAACGCGGGTTCCAACCATCATGCTGCGCAAGCCCTGGCTGCAAGCCTCCCTGATCGCCGTCGCGCTGAGCGCGCCCGTGCTGGCACGCGCCGGCGACCTCGCCACCGACCTGCCGCCGCCGCCGGCCGACGTGCCCAACAACACCGTGCCCGAGCCCGGCAGCCTGGCGCTGGCCGCCATGGCCGGGGCGGCGCTGGCGGCGCTGCGCCGGCGCCGCGCGGCCGCGGCCCGCAACGACTGATCGGCCCGCCGGGGCGCAAGGCCCCGGTGCGGCGCTGCCCTGGCAGCCACCGATAATCCGCGCCGATGGAGGCGTGGATCGACGCATTGCTGGCCACCCTGGCCTTGCCGAAGTTCGGCCTGTCCACGGTCTTCCTGGTCAGCCTGATCTCGGCCACGCTGCTGCCGCTGGGCAGCGAGCCGGTGGTCTTCGGGCTCGTCAAGCTCAATCCGGCGCTGTTCTGGCCCGCGGTGCTGGTGGCCACGGCCGGCAACACCATCGGCGGCGCCATCAGCTGGTGGATGGGCTATGGCGTCGAGCGCGCCTACGAGCGCGTGGCGCACCGCCGGCCGCTGGAGCTGAAGGCGCTGGCCTGGCTGGAGCGCTTCGGCCCCAGGGCCTGCCTGCTGAGCTGGCTGCCCGGCGTGGGCGACCCGCTGTGCGCGGTGGCCGGCTGGCTGCGCATGCCCTTCTGGCCCTGCGTGGCCTACATGGCAGTCGGCAAATTTGCGCGTTATGTGGTGATGACGGCCGGGCTGCTGTGGGTGTTCCCGCAGCACCTGCACCCGTGACCGCCGCGCCGCCACAATCGCCGCCGTCATCGACTTCGTCCAGGAGCGTGCGGCATGTCCAGCACCGCGACGCCGGCTTACGACGAGCTGGCCGCCACCCATCTGCGCCTGCACCACCTGGGGCATCTGCAGGCCATTGCCGGCTGGGACCAGGCGGCCAACATGCCGACCAAGGGCAACGATGCGCGCGCCGCGGCGCTGGCCGAGATCGCCGCGCTGCTGCACCGCATCGGCACCGACGCCTCGCTGGGCCAGCGCCTCGCGGCGGCCGAAGCCGAGCCGCTGGACGCGCTGCAGCGCGCCAACCTGCGCGAGATGCGCCGCGGCTGGCTGCAGGCCACGGCGCTGCCCGAATCGCTGGTGCAGCGGCGCGCGCTGGCCACCGCGCGCTGCGAGCACGCCTGGCGCACGCAGCGCCCGGCCAACGACTGGGCCGGCTTCGTCGCCAACTTCCGCGAGGTGCTGGCGGTCGGCCGCGAGCAGGCCGCGCTGCTGGCCGAGCGCAGCGGCCTGTCGCGCTACGAGGCGCTGATGGACCTCTACGAGCCGGGCCTGCGCTGCGCCACCGTCGACCGCGTGTTCGGCGAGCTGCGGCAGTGGCTGCCGGGGCTGATCCGCCGCGCGCTGCAGCGCCAGGCGCAGCAGCCGGTGATCGCGCCGCAAGGCCCGTTCCCGGTGGCGGCGCAGCGCGCGCTGTGCGAGCAGGTGATGCGGCTGCTGGGCTTCGATTTCGAGGCCGGCCGGCTCGACGTCTCCGCCCATCCCTTCTGCGGCGGCGTGCCCGAAGACGTGCGCATGACCACGCGCTTCCGTGACGACGAGTTCCTGGTCTCGCTGATGGGCACGGTGCACGAGACCGGCCATGGCCGCTACGAGCAGAACCTGCCGCGCGAGCTGCTGGGCCAGCCGGTGGCGCAGGCGCGCTCGATGGCCATCCACGAGAGCCAGAGCCTGGCCTTCGAGATGCAGCTCGGCAGCCACCCGGGCTTCGTCGCCCGGCTGGCGCCGCTGATCGTGCAGGCCTTCGGCGCGCAGCCGGCTTTCGAGGCCGGCAATCTGCAGCGGCTGCTGACGCGCGTGAAGCCGGGGCCGATCCGCGTCGACGCCGACGAGGTCACCTATCCGGCCCACATCATCCTGCGCTACGAGATCGAGCGCGCGCTGATCGAAGGCGAGATCGAGCCCGAGGACGTGCCCGCGCTGTGGGACGCCAGGATGATGGAGCTGCTGGGCGTGGACACGCGCGGCAACTTCAGGGATGGCCCGCTGCAGGACGTGCACTGGCCCGAGGCCTTGTTCGGCTACTTTCCCTGTTATTCGCTGGGCGCGATGTACGCGGCGCAGTGGTTCGCCGCGATGCGCCGCGCGCAGCCCGATCTCGATGCGCGCATCGCCCGCGGCGAGCTGTCGGCCGTGTTCGACTGGCTGCGCCAGCACATCTGGAGCCAGGCCAGCCGCTGGACCACCGACGAGCTGGCGCTGCGCGCCAGCGGCGAGGCGCTGAACCCGGCGCATTTCAAGGCCCACCTCGAAGCGCGCTACCTCGGCAGTTGACGCCACGGGCCAGGGGCCGCGCGGCCGATCGCTGCCGATCAGTTGTACAAGGGCAACAAAGGCGACACACGGCGCTGGCAACATCGGCAGCGTCGCTGCCGCCGTTGTTGCTTCGCATGTCGCCGCCCGCCGATCGCCCCCTGCTCGTCCGCCTGCGCAACTGGGTCGGCGACGTGATCCTGGGGCTGCCGGCGCTGCAGTTGCTGGCCGCGCACGGCCATCGCCTGCAACTCGTGGGGCCGGCCTGGGCCGGCGAGCTGCTGGCCGGCCACGGCTGGACGGTGCACCGCCACCCCGCGCGCACGGCCGAGCGCGTGGCCTTGTGGCGCCGCTTGCGCCACGAGGCGCTGGCCGTCGACCCCGGCTTCGACCGCCGGCTCAACACCGTGGTGCTGACCCATTCGTTCTCCAGCGCCTGGGAGACGCGCCGCGCGGGCCTGCGCGCCATCGGCTACGCCAGCGACGGCCGCAGCCTGCTGCTGCGGCGCGCCGAGGCGCTGCAGCGCCGCGACCACGCGCTGCAGGTTTACTGGGACCTCGCGTGCCGCTTGATCCGCCAGCCGCTGCCGGCGCCGCGCCGCATCGGGCTGCGGACCACCGAGCTCGGCGAACGGCAGGCCGATGCGCTGCTCGAGCGCCACGGCGTCCGAGCCGGCTTCATCGTGATCTGCCCTTTCACCGGCGGGCTGTACGAGAAGCAGAGCAAGGCCTGGCCCGAGTTCCCGGCCTTCGCCGGCCGCCTGCGCGAGCTGGGCCGCGACGTGCTGCTGTGCCCCGGCCCGCGCGAAGCCGCCGAGGCGCAGGCCTACGACATCGGTGTGACCACGCTGCCCGGCATCGGCCTGGGCGTCTATGGCGCGCTGCTGCGCCGCGCGGCGCTGGTGGTGGCCAACGACACCGGCCCGGCGCACCTGGCGGCGGCCGTCGATGCGCCGGTGCTCAGCGTGCTGGGCCCGACGCCGCCGGAGTCCTGGGGTCCCTGGGGAGCCGGTGTGCAGGTGCTGCGGCGCTGGCCGCAATGGCCGGCGGTGGACGAGGTGCTGCTGGCCACCGAGCGCCGCCTCGCCGGCCTGCCGGCGCCGGGCTGCGCGCCGGGGCCGGCGCAGGTGCCGCGGCAGCCGCCGCAGCGGCCGGCCGACGATGAGCGCTGGGGCCTGATCCGCTGACGGGCGGCAGATGCGGCGCCGCCGGGCAGCCTGCGCCGACGGCTACGTGGCGCTGTAGCGGCGCCTGCCGGCCGGCGCGGCGGCCTTGCGGGCGGCGCGCTGATCGAGCTGCGGCAACGCCTGCTCCAGGTCGGACAGCACTTCGTCCAGGCGCTTCAAGGTCTGCATCGCGCGGCTGCCGGTGCTGCCGTGGTGGCCGGCAGTGCCGCCGAGACGGCGGCGCTGGTCGAGCGCTGCGTCGTCGAGCTGCAGGCCGTGGCGCGCCAGCGTGGCGCGCAGCGTGCCGCGGCGGGCGCGCAGGTCCGCTCGGGTCTGCTGGTAGGCGTGCTCGGCCAGCGCGCGCCGCTGGCCGTAGGCGAAGGTGTTGGCCAGGAACATCTCGGGGTCGCGATGGTCGGGCTCGAACAGCAGGATGTCGGTGTCCGGGTGGCTGCTGCGGTAGCCCAGCAGCCCCAGCTCCAGCCGCGAGTGGATCAGCGTGCGGAAGGTCTGGCTCAGCACCACCGGCAGGCCGCCGTCCACCAGCCGCGGGATGCGGTCGCGCTCGCCGATGCGGTGGCGGCCCTGGCTGGCATCGAAAGGCACCAGCGGGTTCAGGCACAGCACGAGGTCCAGCCCCAGGTCCAGCAGCACGCGGGCGTGCAGCGTCTTCTTCAGCGCGCCGTCGACGCAGCTGCGGCCGTCGATCGCCACCGGCGGAAACAGCCCCGGCAGCGCCGCGCTGGCGGCGATGGCCTGCGAGATCGGCACATGGTCCAGCCCCGGCTGGCCGAAGGGCAGCGACTGGCCGCTGTCGAGGTCGGTGGCCACCAGCACCAGCTTGTGGCGCAGGCGGCGGAAGTCGTTGCTGCGCCCCGGCGCCGAGAGCACGCGGCGCATCTGCGCTTCCAGCGGCCGATTGCTGAACAGGCCGGTCGGCAGCCCGCGGCCCAGGCGCTCCACCGCCGACAGCCAGCGCCGGCCGCTGAACGCGACGTCGGCCACCGCCTGCAGCGCCAGCCCCGGCAGCCGGCCCAGGCGGCTGGCCAGTTCGCCCCAGGCCGGCCGTGCGAACAGCGCCGGGCTGATCACGTCGTCGGCCGGGCCGGTGTTCTCGATGAAGGAGTCGTACAACTGCCGCGGCCGCATGCCGTTGGCCAGCCCTGCGGCGACGAAGCCGCCGGCCGAGACGCCGACATAGGCCGTCAACTCGTTGAGGTCGAGGCCGATCACCGACTCGTCGAGCGCGCACAAGGCGCCGATCTCGTAGATCGCTCCCAGCGGCCCGCCGCCGGCCAGGGCCAGGCCGATGCGCGGCTGCGCTGACGACATCGCCGTCAGGCGGCCTTGCGCGCTGCGCGCTTGGCCGGGGCCTTGGCGGGCGTTGCCGCGGCCTTGGCCGTGGTCTTGGTCGCCGTCTTCATCGACGTCTTGCGGCCAGCCGCCTTGGCCGGCGCCGCGCCCTTGTTCAGCCGTGCCACGGCGGCCGCCAGCTCTTCCACGCGCTGGCTCAAGGCCGCCACGTCCTTGGCGGTGGGCACGCCCAGCTTGGCCATCGCCTTGGCCGTGCGCTGCTCGAAGATGGCTTCGAGCCTGTCCCAGTTCTGCCCGGCCTTGGTGCTGACGGTGTCGGCCATTGCGCTCATCTTGCCGGTCACCTCGCTGATCTTTTCCTCGGCCATGCCCTGGGTCTTCTTCTGCAGGCTCATGCCCTCCTTGACCAGCGTCTCGAAGACCTTGCCGCCTTCGGCCTGCGCCTTGGAGAAGGCGCCCATTCCGGCCAGCCAGATCTGCTGCGCCGAATCCTTGACGGTCTGCGCCAACTGGCTGTCGAGCAGGCCGCCGGCGGCTTGCGTCTTCTTCTCGGAGATGCTCTTGAGCTTCTTGACCATGGCTTCCTCGGTGCTTGGGTTGAAGGGGCGCCGCCGGAATATAGGGTTCACCCCGGCCGCGCGCAGCCCGATTCTCTAGTGAGACGGCTCTATGCTCCTCGCCTCATCACGTCCGCACGTTCAGGAGGAGACCGCATGCAGTACTTCGTCACCGGCGCCACGGGCTTCATCGGCCGTCGCCTCGTCAAGACCCTGCTGTCGCGCCGCGGCACCACCGTGCACTTCCTGGTGCGGCCGGGCAGCGAGGGCAAGCTGGCCGAGCTGTACGACTATTGGGGCGTCACCAAGGCGCGGGCGCGCCCGGTCAGCGGCGACCTCACGGCCAAGAAGCTGGGCGTGGCGGCCGACGACATCAAGGCACTGAAGGGCCAGATCGACCACGTCTACCACCTGGCCGCGGTGTACGACCTGTCGGCCGACGAAGAGAGCCAGGTGCGCGTCAACATCGAAGGCACGCGCAACCTGGTGGAGTTTGCCAAGGCGGTGGATGCCAAGCACGTGCACCACGTCAGCAGCATCGCCGCGGCGGGCCTGTACGAAGGCGTGTTCCGCGAGGACATGTTCGACGAGGCCGAAGGCCTGGACCACCCGTACTTCAGGACCAAGCACGAGAGCGAGAAGATCGTGCGCAAGGAGTGCAAGGTGCCGTGGACGGTGTACCGCCCGGCCATGGTGGTCGGCGACTCCACCACCGGCCAGATGGACAAGATCGACGGCCCCTACTACTTCTTCAAGGTCATCCAGCGCATGCGGCAGATCCTGCCGCCGTGGTTTCCCAACGTGGGCCTGGAAGGCGGGCGCGTCAACATCGTGCCGGTGGACTTCGTCGTCGCGGCGCTGGACTACATCAGCCACCACCACGCGCGTGAGAGCGGCGGCTGCTTCCACCTGGTGGATCCCACCGGCTATCGCGTGGGCGACGTGCTCGACATCTTCTGCAAGGCCGCGCACGCGCCGAAGATGAACCTGTTCGTCAACGCGGCGCTGCTGGGTTTCATCCCCAAGAGCGTGAAGAAGGGCCTGATGGCGCTGGCGCCGGTGCGCCGCGTGCGCAACGCGGTGATGAAGGACCTGGGGCTGCCGGAGGACATCCTCACCTTCGTCAACTACCCCACGCGCTTCGACCGCCGCGCCACCGACGCGGCGCTCAAGGGCAGCGGCATCGAGTGCCCCAACCTGAACGACTACGCCTGGCGTCTGTGGGACTACTGGGAGCGCCACCTCGACCCGCAGCTCTTCGTCGACCACAGCCTCAAGGGCGCCGTGGGCGGCAAGGTGGTGCTGGTGACCGGCGGCAGCTCGGGCATCGGGCTGTCGGCGGCGTGCCGCTTTGCCGAGGCCGGCGCCGTCACCGTGATCTGCGCGCGCGACGGCGACAAGCTGGCCGATGCGGTCAAGGAGATCGCCGCCTACGCGCGCGAACACGGCAACGCTGACCCTCAGGTGTACAGTTATCAGGTCGACATCGCCAATGCCGAGAGCTGCGCCGATTTCGTGGCCACGATGGAGAAGAACCACGGCGGCGTGGACTTCCTGATCAACAACGCCGGGCGCTCGATTCGCCGCGCCATCGAGGCCAGCTACGACCGCTTCCACGATTTCGAGCGCACGATGCAGCTCAACTACTTCGGCAGCCTGCGCATCACGATGGGTCTGCTGCCGGGCATGGTGGCCAAGCGGCGCGGCCACGTGGTGAACCTCAGCTCGATCAGCGTGCTGGTCAACGCGCCGCGCTTCTCGGCCTACGTCGCCAGCAAGGCGGCGCTGGACGCCTGGACGCGCTGCGCCAGCAGCGAGTTCGCCGACCAGGGCATCACCTTCACCACCGTCAACATGCCGCTGGTGCGCACGCCGATGACGGCGCCGACCAAGATCTACGACAGCATGCCGCTGCTCAAGCCCGAAGAAGCCGCCGACATGATCGTGCAGGCCTGCATCGACAAGCCGGTGCAGGTGGCAACGAGGCTGGGCACCTTCGGCGCCGTGCTGCATGCGGTGGCGCCGCGGGTCACGCAGATCGTCATGAACACCACGTTCCGGATGTTCCCCGACAGCGCCGCGTCCAAGGGCGAGAAGGGCGCCAAGCCGCAGCTGTCAGCCGAGGCGATCGCGCTGTCGCAGATGATGAAGGGCATCCACTTCTAGCTCCGCCAATTGGCTGATGCGGCCGCGCAGGCGGCCGCCTACAGTCCGGCACACCCTCACCGCATGGTGACCGTCGTCCGGACTGGCATGGCGCACAGCTCGAATCCTGAATCGCACGAAGCGGCTCGCGAGCATGCCGGCCGCAGTTCGGCCGGGCGTCGGGCCAAGCAGGCGTTCGTGATGCCGGCGTCCCGGTTCGCGAAAGCGCAACGCCGGCACTTTGCGCTGACGGTGCTCTTGCCTAGCTTGGCGGTCGTCAGCGGCCCTCTGTATCTACCCGATGGGTGGATCGGGTGGCGTTGGGTCATGCTCGCGCTGGCCATGTGGTGGCTCACGGGGTGCCTGGGCATTTCGGTCGGCTACCACCGGCTCTTTGCTCATAGAAGCTTCAGCTCATTGGATGGGGTGCGCTTCTTCCTCGGCGTGCTGGGCAGCATGGCGGGGCAGGGCAGCGTCACCTACTGGACCGCTCTGCACCGCATGCACCATGCGCGTGCCGACAGCGTGGGAGATCCGCACAGCCCTGCGCCGCAGGCAAACCCTGGGCGGAGCGCCGCTGCCGCCCTGCTCAGAAGCCACATGGGTTGGGTCTTGAGCCATGATGTCCCGTCCCCGGCGCGATACGCTGCCGACTTGCAGGCCGATCCGGTCGCAATCGCCCTGGGGCGCTGCTACCTGCCGGTGTATCTGTCGGGCTACCTGCTGCCCGCAGCCATTGGTTGGTGGATGGACGGCACGGCGCAAGGGGCCCTCATGGGCGCCTGGTGGGGAGGCGCGCTGCGCGTGGTCGTTGGCCAGCACGTGATCTGGTCGATCAACTCGATCTGCCACTGTATCGGCGCCAGGCCGCATCCCACGAACGACCGCAGCACCAACGCCGCCGCACTGGCGTTGATCAGCTGGGGCGAGAGCTGGCACAACAACCACCATGCCGATGCGAGCAATCCTCGCCTGGGCCGAAGCTGGCGCGAGCCGGACATCGGTTTCTGGTGCATTGCCGGACTGCAGTTTGCTGGCTTGGCGCAAGGCCGTCGGCGCGGCGGCGACGGTCGTCACTGAGGAGCAAGGATGTCAAGTTACCTGTCACGGCTTCGAGAGGACTTCGAGCGCGTTCTCAAATGCGCGAACGGGTCCGATGCGGTCAAGCGCTTGGCGGAAGGGCGGGTGACGGTCAAGCATTACGCCGCCGTCATGCGCCAGATCTTCCACCAGGCGAGGGAGAACCCCCAGTTGCAGGCGTTTGCGACCATGTACTTCCACGGTCGCCAGCGAGAGATGGTGGCGCCCTTCCTCAAGCATGCGGCGCAGGAAATCGGACATGACCAACTGGCGCTGGATGACTTGCGCGCGCTTGACCTGGATATCGACGTCGATGAAGTGCCGTTCGAGTCGCCGCTTCCGGCAACGACGGCACTCACCGCTTTTGCCTATTACACGATCAGCCGCGGCAATCCGATTGGTTATCTCGGGTATCTCTACTTTCTCGAGCACATGCCGACGGCGAGCGGCGGCCAGTACATCGCACTGTTCACGCGAGTCGGCGTGCCGGAAAGCGCCTTCTCCTTTATCCGCGAACACGTCACCGTCGATCATGCCCATAACCGCCTGATGGAACGCTACGTCGAAGCCCTCGTGCGCGATGAATCCGACTATCAGGCCATGAGGCATGCAATGGAGGTCACGGGCTACTTGTACGCGCAGATGGTCTCTTTGGCGTTTGGTGCGGCCGATCTTGCCGAGCCGGTTCAAGCAGCGCCCCTCGAGTGCGCCCGGCGATAAGACGCTTGCAAATATGCTTCGTGTCTTCGTAGCCGACGCAGCGGATGACCGCGAGGCGCTGTATCAACTGCGCTACGAGGTCTTCACGCAGGAGCAATCCAAATACCGGGCCATCGCGGATCACGCGGGTCGGCGCCTGAAGGATGCCCTCGACGACGTCGCAGTTCATGTCGCTGTGGCTGATGGCGATCGTATCGTGGGAGGCCTGCGGCAGGTTCGTGGCCTTGCCAACGCAACGCCGACAATGGTGGCGCATCTTGGGCTGGATCATTTTGGGGATCTTCCCAAAGTGGCTTTCGGCTTCTCGGGCCGTCTCTGTATCGACCCCGAATATCGCGGCTCTCGCGCCTTGCTCAATCTTCTCGAACTCAATTACCGGACGGCTCGCGAGCAAGGCACCTTCCTGGACTTCATCTTCTGCAACCCGCACATCATCCATCAGTACGAGCAGCTCGGCTACCGCCGCTATTTCAAGGCCTACGAGGACCGGCAACTCGGCCTTCAGGCCCCGATGGTGCTGGTTGGCGATGATTTGGCGCATCTGGGTTCGGTACGTTCGCCGTTCCTCCCTTTCGCACGCGACTATCCGCCGGCCGGCCACCAGGTCGTGCTGGCCGAACGATTCGAGGCGGTGCCGACGCCCCTGTCCGCAGCCACGTACGGGTGCGAGGCCTATCGAAACCACGTCGAGCGCGCGCTCGCTGCCTGCGGGTTCGGCGGATTTCTCGACTGGAAGCCGGCTGCCGCCGTTCGACTGTTGCTGGAGCCTTCGTCGCTGATTGGCCTGGACGTCGCCCAATCGCCGACGCTGCTCGGAACGCCCGCCAAGGAGCTTTTCGTCGTACTGTCAGGCCGGCTCGCGGCTGTGGACGGCTCGGGCCGGACGTTGGACGCCTTCGCCGGTTCAGTCGTGGGCCATGCAGACTTGTTCGACCGCTCGCCGCACCGGCTCGAGTTTCGCGCCCTCGAGCCCAGCGAGCTTCTGGTCATCGACGAACTTTCGTTAAGCCGGCTCGAACGCCATTTCCCCAACGAATACGAGCAGCTTCGAGAACGTCTCGGGCAGGGGTTCGTGGCCGATCTTCGCGGCGCCGCGTCGTTGGTTGCGACTTAGGCGCTGACCCTCAAGGCGCCACGGTGTCGACTGGTTGCGCCGTCAAAGCTCCAAGCCCGGCCAACGCGAACGCCAGATCCTGCTGCTTGTTGACGCCGACCTTTTGGAAGATCTGCAGCAGTTGGGTGCGGACGGTGGAGCGCGCCACGCCCAGCGCGTCGGCCGTCTCGGCGACGCTGGCCCCGGCCGCGAGATGGACCGCGACGCGGGATTCCGCCGGCGTGAGGCCGAAGGCGGCTGCGACCAGCAGCGGGTCAGGAACCGCGCGGCTGGCAAGGTCGTGCACCAGAACCAGCGCCAGCGACACCGGTCCGAAAGCGCCCATCGTTTCCTGCGGCCGCAACGCCACCACCACCAGCAGCAACGGAGGCTCGCCGGCCTGCGGCGTGAGGCGGACGACCTTGCGGTCCTCGCTGGCTTCGACGCGGCCGAAGGCCGCTTCGGCGCCGAGCGACAAGGCCCGCAGCGCCAGCACGAGTTGCGCACGATCGTGCCGGGACCCGAAGTGCAGCGTGTTGTCGGCGATGCGCAGTCGCCTGTCGCTGGCCAGCGCCGTGCGGGCCGCTTCGCTGCAGCAGTGGAGCTGGAGCTGCTCATCAAGCAGCAGCAGCGGCTGGGTCATGCGTTGCAGGATGGCGGTGCCCAGCAGCGCTTCGCGCAGCTTCTTGCGCTGGCGGCGCCAGATGCCGAGCGCGCAGGTGACGTGGATGCCCAGCCGGCGGGCGACCGCCAGTTCGGCGTCGTTCAGCGGCCTCATGCCGACGCCGCGATGGATGCCCAGGATCGCGATGATCTCGCGGTCCTGGTACACCTTGGCGCCGCTGACGTAGCGGCCGCCGCACGGAATCAGGAACTCCTGGTAGAACGGGCTCACCGCCACTGCGGCGTCGTCGATATGGTCGTGGCAACTCACCCACTCACCCACTTCGGCATTGGCGACGAGGGGGATGCGCGGGTCGATGCTGTGGTAGCTGCGGATGTAGTGAAGCCCGGCCTCGGGCGCAAACCCGCCGACGTCGTAGCCGAAGCTGACGGTCCCGTCGGCCAGGTTGATACCGTGCAGGTAGGCCCCGAGGGCGTTGAGCATCTCGACGATGCGCGTCAGGCCTTGGCGCCAGGGATGGTCGCCGGCGGCCGCGAGGTAGAGGTCGCTCACGGCCAGGTCGAACGGCTCTGCACGGTCGGCCATACTCCCACCCAGGAGGTTGTTTCAAACAGTATCCGGGATGTCGAAGAGCCGGTCGTCTAGGATTTTCACGATGCCGTTCTCCACCAATCGGTGGAGGCGGCAAATCTGACGAGGCGCAGGCTACGCTGGACCCAGCCCCGCATCGGTCTCCAGCGCCAGCAACTCCTCGATGCGCTGGCGGCGGCGGATCAGCCGCGCTTGGGCACCGTCCACCAACACCTCGGCCGCCAGCGGGCGGCTGTTGTAGTTGCTGGACATGCTGGCGCCGTAGGCCCCGGCGTCGTGGAAGACCAGCAGGTCGCCGACGCGGCTTTGCGGCAGCTCGCGCGACAGCACCACGCCGCCGTCGCCCTGCGTGAACACGTCGCCCGACTCGCACAGCGGGCCGGCCACCACGGTGGCGCGCACCGGGCGCGGCGCCGCGTCGGCCGGCAGCAGCGAGATGCCGTGGTGCGCGCCGTACATCGCCGGCCGCACCAGTTCGTTGAAGCCGGCGTCCACCAGCGCGAAGAAGCGGCTGCCCATGGTCTTGACCGCGCGCACCTCGGCCAGCAGCACGCCGCTTTCGGCCACCAGGTAGCGGCCGGGCTCGATCTCCAGGTGCACCGGGCGCCCGCCCTGCGCCGCCTCGATGCGCTGGCGCGCCGCATGCCACAGCGCGTGGTAGTGCGCGGTGTCGATGCCCGCATCGCCCTCGCGGTAGGGCACCGAGAGCCCGCCGCCGGCCGACACCGCCCGCACCGGCAGGCCCAGGCGCGCCACCATGCCCACCATCGCGTCGCACACCTGCTGCAGGTGGTGGTAGTCGACGCCGGAGCCGATGTGCATGTGCAGCCCCACCAGGTCCAGCCCATGCTGCTGCACGGCCTGGCGGGCGGCGTCGAGCTCGGCGTGCCAGATGCCGTGCTTGCTGTGCTCGCCGCCGGTGTTGGTCTTGTTGCTGTGGCCGTGGCCGAAGCCGGGGTTGATGCGCAGCCACACGCGGTGGCCGGGCGCCACGGCGCCGAGCTGGTGCAGCATGTCCACCGAGCCGGCGTTGACCGGGATGCCGTGCGCCACCACGAGCGCCAGCGTCGCGCGGTCGATCAGGTCGGCGGTGAAGACGATGCCGGGCGCGAGCGCATCGCGCGCGTCGTAGCCGGCGGCCAGCGCGCGCTGGATCTCGCCGGCCGAGACGGCGTCGACCGCCACGCCCTGTGCGCGCATCAGGCGCAGCAGGTGCACGTTGGAGTTGGCCTTCTGCGCGTAGCGGATGGTGTCGAAGGCGCGCAACTCGCCGATGCGCGCGCGGATGGTCGCGGCGTCGTACACCCACAGCGGCGTGCCGTGGGCTTGCGCCAGCGTGCGCAGCAGCTCGGGGGCGAAAGGGTTCATGCCGCGCATGATGCCCGGCGGCCGGCCATGCCGGCAAATGCTTTATCGTCGGCGAGCCATTCAGATCGGATATGACCGCGCCGCGCCTCAGCCATCGCCACGTCGAGGTCTTCCGCGCGCTGATGCTGGCCGGCAGCGTGACGCGCGCGGCCGAGTTGCTGCACAGCTCGCAGCCGACCGTCAGCCGCGAGCTGGCGCGGCTCGAGCAGGTCCTGCAGATGAACCTGTTCGACCGCGTGCGCGGCCGGCTGCGGCCCACGGTGCGCGCGCTGGCGCTGCGCGACGAGGTCGAGCGCAGCTACCAGGGGCTGGAGCGCATCGCCGCCACCGCGGCCGCGCTGCGCCACTTCGCGCAGGGGCGGCTGGACGTGGCCTGCCTGCCGGCGCTGGCGCACACGCTGCTGCCCGACGCGGTGTGCCGCTTCTGCGCCGCGCAGGGCCAGGCCAGCGTCAGCATCACACCGCTCGAATCGCCGTTGCTGGACGGCTGGTTGTCGGAGCAGCGCTGCGACCTCGGCCTCACCGAGCACGAGGCCACGCCGCCCGGCACGCGCGCCGAGGCGCTGCTCAAGCTCGACGAGGTGGCGGTGCTGCCCGCCGGCCACCCGCTGCTGGCGCGGCGCCGGCTGCGGCCGGCCGACTTCGCAGGGCAGCCCTTCGTCAGCCTGGCCGCCGGCGACCCTTACCGACAGCAGATCGACGCGCTGTTCGAGCGCCAGCGCGTGGCGCGGCGCCTGGCGCTGGAAGCCGGCAGTGCCGCCGCGGTGTGCGCGCTGGTGCGCCAGGGCCTGGGCGTGGCGATCGTCAACCCGCTGACCGCGCTGGACGCCGCCGCCGGCGGGCAGTTGCAGGTGCGCACGTTGACCGTGCACGTGCCGTTTCGCGTCAGCCTGGTGCTGCCTGAGCTGCGGGCGCCGAACCCGCTGCGTGATGCCTTCGTCAGCGCGCTGCGCGATGCGGCAGCGGCGGTGAGGGGGCGGTTGAAGGGCGTGTGAAGGGCTTGTACAGGGCATGCGATGCGGGCCAGGCGCATACTCTGGCGATGGCAATTCCGCATGCAAGTTCCGGCCAGGCCGTCGATGTCGGGCCGCTCGGTGCCCGCCTGGGGCAGGAAGTGACCGTCGCGCTGTTCAAGGCGCAGGACCTCGAGGTCATGCGGCTGGTGCTGATGGCCGGCAAGGGCTTGCCGCCGCACCGCGTGCCGGGCGAGATCACGATCCAGTGCGTGGAGGGTGCGCTGGAAGTCAGCGCCGACGGCCAGTCGCACGTCCTGCACGCGGGGCAACTGCTGTACCTGGCCGGTGGCGTCACCCATGGCGTGCTGGCGCTGCAAGACTGCTCGGCGCTGGTGACCGTGGCGCTGCGCCCGCAGGCGGCATCTTCGAGCCCATGAAAGCCCTCGAGCGCAGCGCGCTGCTGCGCACGCTGCAAAGCCGCTTCGAGAAACACATGAGCCGCCACCCAGGCATCACCTGGGCGGCCGTGCTGGCACGGCTCGAAACCGATGCCGGCGCGCTGGCCTCGCTGCAGCGCATGGAGGCCACGGGCGGCGAGCCCGACGTGATCGAGCCCGAAGCCGCCGGCGGCCTGGTCTTCTGCGACTGCGCCGCTGAAAGCCCGGCCGGGCGCCGCAGCCTGTGCTACGACGGCGAAGCCTTGGACGCGCGCAAGGAGAACAAGCCCGCCGGCAGCGCGCTGGAGACGGCGCGGGCGATGGGCATCGAGCTGCTGAGCGAAGCGCAGTACCGCGCGTTGCAGCGCCTGGGCGAGTTCGATCTGAAGACCTCGAGCTGGATCGCCACGCCGGCGCCGGTGCGCGTGCTCGGCGGCGCGCTGTTCTGCGACCGGCGCTACGGGCAGGTCTTCGTCTATCACAACGGCGCGCAGTCGTACTACGCGGCGCGGGGTTTTCGCGGCCGCTTGCGGGTCTGATGCTGGCCCGGCTGCTACGGGGCATCAGCCTGGCCTGGCTGGCCGCGCTGTTGCTGTGGCTGGCGTGGGCCGTCGCGCGCGGCTTCGGCGCCGCGCAGGCCGCGGTGCTGGTGCTGCTGCTGGCCGGGCATGCGCTGGTGCTGGGCTTCGAGTTCTGGCTGCTGCACCACGTCAACCGCGCCGACCCGGCGCCGCGCGCCAGCGGTGGCCGCTTGCTGCTGGCCTGGCTGGCCGAGTCGCTGGCCGCGCCGCGCGTCTTTCTGTGGCGCCAGCCTTGGCGCAGCGGCTCGCCGGGCGACCATCTGCCGGCCGACGGCCACGGCCGCCGTGGCGTGCTGCTCGTCCACGGCTTCGTCTGCAACCGCGGCATCTGGCGGCCCTGGCTGCTGCGGCTGCGGCGGCGCGGCGTGCCGTTCGTCGCGCTGAACCTGGAGCCGGTGTTCGGCTCGATCGACGATGGCGTGCCGCTGATCGAGGCCGCGCTGCGCCGGCTGGAGGCAGCCACCGGGCGACCGCCCATCGTCGTGGTGCACAGCATGGGTGGGTTGGCGCTGCGCCGCTGGCGCGCTGCAGAACCGGGCCACGCCGCGCGGCTGGCCTCGGTGCTGACGCTGGGCACGCCGCACCACGGCACCTGGCTGGCGCGCTGGGCCTTCAGCACCAATGGCCGCGAGATGCGCCGCGGCGGCCCCTGGCTGGCTGCGCTGCAGGCGCTGGAGGCGGCGCACGGCGCCGACGATCACCGCGGCTTCACCTGCTTCTACAGCCACTGCGACAACATCGTGTTCCCGGCCAGCACCGCCACGCTGGCCGGCGCGCAGCAGGTGCACCTGGTCGGCGTGCCGCACGTGCACATGGCCGAGCATCCGGCGCCCTGGGCCGAGTTGTGTCGACAGTTGGGCGTCGAAGCTTGAGCGGTCTCGGTTGAGCGCTCTCAGCCCTCGGCCACCTGCAACACCAGCTTGCCGAAGTTCTGGCCACTGAAGAGCTTGAGCAGCGTCTCCGGAAAGGCCTGCACGCCGCCGCGCACCAGGTCTTCGCGGCTGTGCAGGCGGCCGTCCTTCAGGTAGCCGGCCAGCTCGGCCACGGCTTGCGGGTAGCGGGCCGCGTAGTCGAAGACCACCATGCCTTCCATGCGCGCGCGGTTGACCAGCAGCGACAGGTAGTTCTTCGGCCCCTGCACCGCACCGGTGGCGTTGTACTGGCTGATCGCGCCACAGATCACGATGCGCGCGCCGCGCGTGATGCGGGTCAGCACGGTGTCGAGAATCTCGCCGCCCACGTTGTCGAAGTAGACGTCCAAGCCTTGCGGGCAATGCTGCTTGAGGCCGTCCTTGACGGGGTCCCAGTGGTCGGCGCCTGGCGGCGCGGGGGCCTTGTAGTCGATGCAGGCATCGAAGCCCAGTTCGCGCACCACCCAGTCGCATTTGGCGGCGCCGCCGGCGATGCCCACCACGCGGCAGCCCTTGATGCGCGCCAGCTGGCCCACGGTCTGGCCGACCGCCCCGGCGGCGCCCGAGACCACCACGGTCTGACCGGGCTGCGGCCGGCCCACGTTCAGCAGGCCGAAGTAGGCCGTCATGCCGGGCATGCCCAGCACGTTGAGCCACTGCGTCAGCGTGCCCAGGCCGAGGTCGATGCGCGACAGCGCGCCCTTGCGCAGCGCCTCGGCGTCGAGCCTGGCGTACTCCTGCACGCCCAGCGTGCCGCTGACGTGGGCACCGACCGGAAAGGCCGCCGCGTCCGACGCCACCACCATGCCGACGCCGCCGGCGCGCATCACCTCGCCGATGCCCACCGGCGCGATGTAGCTCTTGCCCTCGTTCATCCAGCCGCGCATGGCCGGGTCCAGCGACAGCGCCAGCGTCTTCACCAGCACGCCGCCGGGGCCGGGTGCGGCCGCCGGCTCCTGCGTGAACTGCCAGTCGCCGGCCCGCGGCAGGCCCTGCGGCCGCGCGGCCAGGCGGACTTGATGGTTGACGGCGCCGGGGCCGTTGGACGAGGGCGCGCTCATGGTGCCTTGCTCAGGTTGGTGACGACGTAGCTGCCGTTGACCTTGGCGGCCGTGAAGCGCACGCGGTCACCGACGGCCAGGCCGTCCAGCAGCCTGGGGTCGGCGACGCGCCAGGCCATGGTCATCGCCGGCATGTCCAGCGCCTTGAGCTCGCCGTGCTTGAGCGTGACGCGGGCCTGCGCACGGTCGATCTTGGTGACTTCGCCGTCGGCGGTGGCCGGCTGCGCCCGGACGGCGGCCGGCAGCAGCGGCAGTGCGGTGGCCAGGCTCAGCAGGTGGCGGCGTTTCATGCGGCGATCCTCGGGTGGCTGTGATGAGGTGGAGCAGCGAGGTTAACGCGTCAGGGCTGGATCACGTGGACCTTCCTACAATCGTTTCGTTCGTCACCACTGATGCCCGCGCCGCCATGAACCAAGCCGCCGCCGCCGAACATTCGCTGGACCACATCACCCCGCGCGACCAGGCCGAGATCCTGGCGCAGGCGCTGCCCTACATCCGCCGGTTCCACGGCAAGACGCTGGTCATCAAGTACGGCGGCAACGCGATGACCGACCCGGCGCTGCAGCAGGACTTCGCCGAGGACATCGTGCTGCTCAAGCTGGTGGGCATGAACCCCATCGTCGTGCACGGCGGCGGGCCGCAGATCGACGATGCGCTGGCCAAGGTGGGCAAGAAGGGCACCTTCGTGCAAGGCATGCGCGTCACCGACGAGGAGACGATGGAAGTCGTCGAATGGGTGCTGGCCGGCGAGGTGCAGCAAGACATCGTGGGCCTGATCAACGCCGCCGGCGGCAAGGCCGTGGGCCTGACCGGGCGCGACGGCGGCATGATCCGCGCGCACAAGATGCGCATCGCCGACAAGGACGACCCCAGCAAGGAGCACGACATCGGCTCGGTCGGCGAGATCACGTCGATCGACCCCAGCGTCGTCAAGGCGCTGCAGGACGACCAGTTCATCCCGGTGATCAGCCCGATCGGCTTCGGCGAGCGCAACGAGTCGTACAACATCAACGCCGACCTGGTGGCCGCCAAGCTGGCCACGGTGCTGAAGGCCGAGAAGCTGGTGATGCTGACCAATATCCGCGGCGTGCTGGACAAGGCCGGCGAGCTGCTGACCGAGCTGACGCCGCGCCAGATCGACGAGCTGATCGCCGACGGCACCATCAGCGGCGGCATGCTGCCCAAGCTGGCCGGCGCCATCGACGCCGCCAAGAGCGGCGTCAACGCGGTGCACGTGGTCGACGGCCGCGTGCCGCACGCGATGCTGCTGGAGATCCTGACCGACCAGGCCTACGGGACGATGATCCGCTCGCACTGACGCGCCGCACCGGCTCGTCAAAATGGAGGATGCGGCCGCCGCGCCTGCTGCCTAGAGTCCGGCGCACGATTCGACTCATCGCAGCAGGAGGACCCATGAAAGCAGCGGCACTGGCCATCGCGGCGCTGTGCGGCGCGGTCTCGGGGGTGGCCACGGCCACGCCGATCACGATCAGCACGCCGTTCTTCAACCTGGAGCACCGCAACGTCAATTCGCTGGGCTTCGCGGCCGGCAGCTTCGTGCGCCTGGGCGCCAACTCGGTCGTCCCCAACGGCAACGGCGGCACCACCGGCGTCGCGATCCGCGACAGCGACGGGCTGACGCGGCAGCTCAACTTCGCACCGTTCCCGCTCGGGCCCAACTGGTTCGAGCGTTATTTCGTCGACAGCGCCACCTACCGCGGCGACTGGACCCTGCAGTTCAGCAACGGCGGCGACGTGGCCACCGCCCACGTCAAGCTGGATGCCGCGGCGCAGCAGGCGCCGTTCGTCAACAGCGTGACGATCTCGGGCACCGCGGCAGCGCCGACCTTCAACTGGACGCCGCCGCCCGGCGCCACGGTCAACGCCTACCGCGTCAACATCTACGAGAAGCTGCCCGGCGGCGGCACCAGCGGCAACATCGTGTCGGTGAACCTGGCGGCCTCGAAGACGTCGTACACGGTCAATCCGAACGACTTCACGCTGCCCAACTACCAGTTCAAGCTGGACACCAACTACTCGATCGAGATCTCGCTGATCCAGACCAAGGACGGCACCGGCAACGCCAACAACGCCAATCTGCAGGCGATCGCGCGCTCGTACGCCGACTTCACGCCCAAGGCCGGCAACAGCCCGGTGGTCAACCTGCCGGTGGTGCTGGAGAACGGCTCGTTCAAGTTCGACATCACGGTCGTGCCCGGCGTCACCTACTACATCGACCCCGAGGTCGCGATCGGCTACGACTACGCGATCGGCGCCGGCGACCCGCTGTTCCTGAGCGTGGACCTGCCCGACGACATCGGCGACGGGCTGTACGACATCTACGGCTACGACGCCGGCGGCCAGCTCGTGCTGCTGGCGCACGACTGGAACGGCGCCAACGTCTTCAGCTTCGGGCCCGACGGCGTCGACCGCTTCCGCGTGCTGGGCATCGAGACCGGCGCCGGGCTGGATCCCAACAGCACCACCGCCTTCATCACCGGCCTGACCTTCAACGGCGCCGGGCAGTTCACCGGCACGCAGACGCCGATCACCGTGACCATCGACCCCAACCAGGTGCCCGAGCCGGCCGGCCTGGCCTTCGCGGCACTGGGGCTGGTGATGGTGCTGCGGCGGCGGCGGCGCGCGCCGCACTAGGGCCTGTTAACACAAACCGCGAAGACCATCGGCCACCAGCACGAAGCTGA
>CAYYDJ010000011.1:0-132582 GCA_964470565.1 uncultured Rubrivivax sp. | reverse complement strand
GAAGTCAGGAACAGCCGGGTTCTATCGAGGCGACAAGTATTCTGACGCGGGGGGCCTGAGCAAGCATGGGCTGTTGCTTTACTTCCAGGAGAGCCACTACATCAACGCCAGCAGCCCAAGTCGTTGGGGCAAAGGCGACTTGCAGTTGCGATCGGTGATTGCCTGCTGCGGCATCGAGAACGAGGTCAAGCGCTACGAAGGCGAACTGCCTTTCGGCATCACGTGGCAAGATGATCGTGCGCAGGTCAGGGCCAAGGCACAGGCCACGGGCATTGCCGGCACCTTGCACGAGGGGTGGCGCGACAGCTGGTGGCTGGGCGACCGATACGTGTCGGTCTACTATCAGCCCGGACGCGTCGGCGCCGAGGACGTGCCGGGGGTTTTCGAGGTGGTCAACGGCCTGTTCCTGCCCCCAAGTCGGCCGACGCACAGGCTGCGCGCGGATCAATATCCCTCACCGGCTCAACTGATTGCGGCTTTCGGTTTGTCCGGCCATTCGCCTGCATTCCAACGGCTGTTCGCCGCGTTCGAGCCCAACACATGGGATTGGGACACGCACATGGATTTCAGCCGCCAGTACGGCATGGAGCTGTACTTCGATGCCGACTTGCCGGCGACGGACGGAACTCCTGGCTTTGTCGGCATCAACCTCAAACGGGATCGGCTAGGACCTTCGACTGCATGGCGGGGCGAATTGCCACTGGGTCTGCAATGGGACACGTCGATCAATGACGCAGTGCGCGCGATCGGCCGCGCACCCGACCAGTGGAATCTGGATGCAGAGGTCTGGGGCTGGGCCAAGTGGTTCCAGAAGGACCATTTGCTGTGGGTGGACTTCGACACCATGCGCAATCGACTGGAGTCCATCGCACTGCTCGACCTGCGATACGCCCAGGCGTGAGGGCGCGACGCGTTGGTGAGAGAAATCCTGGATGTTCGGCGAGTGGCTGCGGAAGCTGGCGACAGCCGAAAATATAACGAGGCGATGCTTGAGATGCTTGAATATTTCAAATGCTTGGAGAAACATAAACTTTTGAAGTAGACGCATATGAATGCAACAACTGATTTTGCAATCCTTCCTCTTGTAGGCGCAGGTAGCTTGCGCTTCGGCATGACGCCAGTTCAGGTCAAACAACTACTCGGAGTTGCCGACAAGAAAACTTACAACCACCTGAAGCAACTGGTTGAATTCCGATCATTCATGAATGTCGCTTTTTCTTCCGACGAAGCGCAACGATTGACACATATCGGATTCGGTCGCCAGATGGAGGGCGTACGATTGGGCGATGTGTTTCTATTTAAAATTCCACCGCTTGATGCGTTAAAAGCGCTGAGTCGCGCTGATCCTCATCCATTTTTATATCTCGACTTCATTGTTTTTCTCAAGCTTGGGCTGACGTTGACGGGGTTTCATGATCAAGACATTTCCCAGAAAGCAGTTTCTCTTTTCGAATCTGGAGCATGGGACAAGCGTGTTCAGAAAATGACGCCGTTTCATATTTGACTCAGGCCGCGTCAGAGCGTGTAGGTCAATGATCGGATGCCATTTTCTGTACCAAATCGGCTCTGAACACATGTCCCTGTCGCCCTTGAACAGTAGTGGGTCCCCCCTGAACAAGGCGAACACCAAGATCAGCTACAACATCGATCACAGCAGGAACGTCTACGTCAACGGGCTGGCTCTGCTCGACGTGATGTTGAAGCGATGCTCAAGAAGATCGACGATTACGACGAGGATGGGAGCTGCAAGAAGGCCTATTAGCGGGCAGCCGCAAGAGTTCTGCGCAAATCCAACAAAGGCTACGATGACTGGCTGAAGAAGATCCTAGGAGAGCTTGAATGACGATACTCGCTGAGGTTCTGACGGACGCGCTGGGCCTGCCTCATACCGACAGCCGTGTGCAGACGCTCATGGAGTCGCTAGGCTTGGGCACACCGAAGTTCAAGCTGAAGCGCGGCGACTTCGACATCGGTTTTTCGGCCGACGCCCACGGGGTGGATTTGAATTTTTTCCGACCCGTCGATCTACGGCGCCCAGGATAGCGTACAGGATGGCGCGCTCATCCTGTCCACCGTCTTCTTCTATTCAAAAGGTGTCGAAGGCCACCGACAGTTCCAAGGCGCGCTGCCACACGGCGTTTCGTTTGAAATGAGTCGCGATACCGTCCGCTCGCTGCTGGGCCAACCCGAGTGGTCCAGTCCGATGTTTCCCATCGACCGCTGGGCATTTGGCAGATACAAGTTGAACGTGCGGTTCCTGGAAGGCGGAAGGTCGATTCGCTCCATCAGCTGTGGCTTGCCAAAACCAAACTTGTGAGCCCGAAATTGAGCGTGACCACGTGCCCAGCGCGGCGGCGATGAAGCAAGCTGCCTTGGCTCGTGCTACCGAACTGGGCTTGAACCTTACCCCCTGATCATATCGGTGACGTAGTCGAAGGAAAAAATAGAACCAAACCATGGGACGGAGTACCATGATGACAGTCCAGCATCTTCTGTCGGAAACTATTTCCTCAGCCATTGGTTGCGATGTGGCCAGTGAAGCTGCTCAGCAGCTTTTTGAAAACCTGAACATCAAGTGGCAAGATTTTAAACTCCAGTCCAAGGATCTTCAAAGATATGTATATGACTCCAAAGACATGGGCGTTACCATCACGACGCAGGATGAAGGATTTATTCGCAAGAAATTATTTCATGATGCAGGCGACGGTCGGTTCATCATTACAAACATGACGCTATGGGGATTCAAGAAAGAATATAAAAAGTATCCCGCTCCCCTGGTGGGAGGCATTAGTTTTTCTTCGACACTGGCGGACGTCGAATCAGCACTCGGGCCAGCCACCCAGGCATTGAACGACCCTGAAATGCCATTTCTCTGGCGATTTGAAACATACAGGATCAGCATCCACTGGCCGAACAAGAAGAATGAGATCGCCTCCGTCGGCTACGCTTACACGCCCGAGTCCTGATTCAAAATGTCTCCGATGTCTTTCGAGCAGTTCTCCCGCTTGCTGGGGCTGCACGCTGACAATCCGCAATTGCGTAGCGCACTGGCGGAACTGGGTCTCATCCGTCGCCCCGACAAGCCCGACTCGCTGGTGCCATCCTGGACAAAGATAATGCGGCCTTCGACAAGATGCTTGCTGACATTCTGAAAGCGAACAAATGATGTTGTCTGCGGAAATGCTGCTATCGAACCTGGGTCGTTCGCATGTCGACCCCGCGGTGGTCTCAATTCTGAGCGAACTTGGTCTTCGCAATAGCAAGATCAAGCTCAAGCGAGGCGAGTCTGATGTCGCACTGGATGCGCCGGCGAAAGGAGTCGACGTCGTGTTCTCCGATCCCTCACTGCACGACGTGCCCCAGAACCTTCCGCAGGGAGCCCTGATCCTTAGCGCCATCTTCTTTTTCTCGGAAGGAATTCAGGGTCATCGCCAATTCCAAGGCTTATTGCCCTATGGCTTGAGTTTCGGGATGAAGCGAGACGAGGTCCGCAAGATGCTGGGCGCGCCGGAATGGACCAGTCCGTTGCTGCCAATCGACCGTTGGGTGACAGGCTCGCATCGGACAATCATTTATTTTGCCGACAGCAGTGAAGTCATTCAGTACGTCAACTGCTCTTTGCCAGAGCGCTGATTCACGAATTTGGAGCCATTCTGAAAGCCATGAAGTGAATCCCTCCGCAGATGATTTCGTGCACGCACTGGGCCGGCCACACATCTCTGTCGTCGATTACTCGTATCAGTTGCAGCTTGGCAAAGTCCACAGACAAACGCTGATCGTGTCCTCCGCGACCATCCAAACAGCCTTTCGCTGTTGCTGAAGGTTGGGTCCGTCTTCACGCGACGCACCTCATCATGGATTCCGACATCATCCTTTCGCACTTGGGCCAGCTTGCGGACAGTGAAGCGGTCGCTCGTCTGCTCCAAGCCCTCAATACCGTCGCCACGCCTGCCTTCGACGAGGACGAGCCGGATCAGCACTACGACTGGATACTGGTGCGCAGAAAGGGCGTCGAACTGGGGTTCGTCGACAAGGCCTATTTCGCCGGCATGCCGCGCGGACTGTGGCGCCAGCAAGGCCTGATGCTGTGCCAGGTGACGTTCTACGGCGCCACGCGCGACCAGGTCAGCCCCTACGGCCACGAGTTGCCGTTCAAGCTGAGCCTCGGTGATTCGCGCCCGGCCGTCAGGGCCAAACTCGCGGCGCTCGAATCGACGCGGCATTCGTACTTGACCGACCGCTGGAACGTCGGTGAAAGCCGCCTGGTGGTGGCCTACCGGCCTGATGATCTCGGGCTGGACAGCGTGCACGTCAAGCTGCCCATTGCGCCGCTGGACGAACGCCTGCGCCGACAGCCGGAGGTCGGCGCCCTCGCATGGCTGGATCTGTTCGGCCACGCCGCCGACAGTCAGCGGCTGCGCGCGGCGTTGCAGCCGTTGGACATCGAGGCCCGGATCGAGGATGGCGAAGACGCACGCGAAGTCGAGTTCCTCGAAGAATGCGGGTTGACGCTCTACTTCGAAGAAGCGCGGCGGCTGCGCATCGCGGGCCGCGCCGGCCGCGGCAGGTCACTGCTGCTGGGCGCCGTGAAGTTCCATCGTGCGCGCGACCTCGACGCGCGCCAGTACACCGGCGCCCTGCCCTTCGGGCTGTCGTTCGACGACAGCCCCGAGTGTCTGGCCGGCAAGGTCGGCGCACCGCCGGCTCGGGTGCGCGACGGCAAGATGACCGGGCACATGCTGTGGCACCTGGACACCTGCAGCCTTCATGTGCTGTACAGCACCATCGAGAATCATCTGTTCCGGGTGACGCTGATGGCGCCGGGATACTGGCAAGCAATGGCCGCGATGGCGTGATCCTGCGGTCACGTCGAATGCTTGTCGACATTCCGAAAGCGAGCAAATGATGCTGTCTGCAGCTTGAGATGGCCGGCGCCAACCCGCCGGCCGCCAGCGTCTGCATCGGCACGGCGCTTGATACGGTGACCCGTATGCACTAAGATACCCACATGGGTATCACTTTTCCGTCGCGCCTGCCGTTGCCGACCCTGGCGCTGGCCGTCTTCTCGCTGCTGGCTCCAGCGGCCCATGCTGCGCAGGCCATCGAAGTCCCGCTGACCGAAGCCCGTCGCGGCACCGTCGGCGGCATGCTGTCGCTCGAAGCGCACATCGAGGCGCTGCGCCAGGCCACCGTGTCGGCGCAGTTGGGCGGCAACGTGCTGGCGTTGCTGGTGAAGGCGGGGGACCGCGTGAAGGCCGGGCAGGCGCTGGCGCGCATCGACGAGCGCGATGCCCAGGCCGGCATGCAGCGCAGCGAGGCCGGCCTGGTGCAGGCCGAGGCCGAGGCGCGCAACGCGCGCATCGCGCTGGACCGCACGCGCGAGCTGCGCGGCCAAGGCTTCATCAGCCAGGCCGCGCTGGACAGCGCCGAGACGCAGTTCAAGGCCGCGCAGGCCGGCGTGCAGCAGGCGCAGGCGGCGCGCTCGCAGGCGGCGCTGGCGCGCGGCTTTGCCGCCGTCGTCGCGCCGTTCGACGGCATCGTGCTGGCCACCCACGTCGAGGCCGGCGACCTGGCCAGCCCCGGCCGCACCATCGCCACGCTGTACGCGCCCGGCGCGCTGCGCGCGGTGGCGCAGGTGCCGCTGTCGCAGGCCGAGCTGGCGCGCCGCGCCGCGCAGGCCGAGGTCGAACTGGCCAACGGCCAGCGCGTCAAGCCGCTGCGGCAGACCGAGCTGGCCAGCGCCGACCCGGTGTCGCAGACCGTCGAATGGCGGCTGGACCTGCCGCCCGCGGCGCTGCAGGGCCTGCTGCCGGGCCAGGCGGCGCGCGTGCGCTTCACCGGCGCCGCGGCGGCGCAGCCGGCTGCCTCGGCCGCCGGCTTGCAGGCCTTGCGGCTGCCGGCCAGCGCCGTGCTGCGCCGCGGCGAGCTGACCGCCGTCTACGTCGCGCAAGGCGATGGCTTTGCGCTGCGCGCGGTGCGCCTGGGCGCCGACCGCGGCGGCGCCGAGGTCGAGGTGGTGGCCGGCCTGCGGCCCGGCGAGAAGGTCGCGGTCGACGCGCTGAAGGCCGGCCTGGCGGATGCACGTCCGGCACGTCCGGCACGTCCGGCGCGCTGAGGACAGGACGTGCCGATGCCAGAGAGCACTCGCCTGGGGCCGTCGGGCCGCCTGGCCGCCGCCTTCCAGTCCAACCCGCTGACGCCGCTGCTGGCGCTGGTGGCGCTGCTGCTGGGCCTGTTCGCGGTGCTGGTCACGCCGCGCGAGGAGGAGCCGCAGATCAACGTCACGATGGCCAGCGTGATCATCCCCTTCCCGGGGGCTGCGGCGGCCGACGTGCAGAACATGGTGGCGCGCCCGGCCGAGCAGGTGCTGTCGCAGATCGCCGGCATCGAGCACACCTACTCGGTGGCGCGCCCGGGGCTGGCGATGGTGACCGTGCAGTTCCAGGTCGGCGTGCCGCGCACGGAGGCGCTGGTGCGGCTGTACGACGTGCTCAACGCCAACCAGGACTGGCTGCCGCGCGGCCTGGGCGCGCTAACGCCGATCGTGCGGCCCACCGGCATCGACGACGTGCCGGTGCTGGCCGTCACGCTGTGGGGCCACGAAGGCCGCAGCGCCGCCGAGCTGGAAGCCGTGGCGCACACCATGGAGGCCGAGCTCAAGCGCGTGGGCGGCGTGCGCGAGGTGCGCACGATCGGCGGCCCGGGCCGCGCCGTCAACGTCAGCCTGGACCCCGGGCGCCTGCGCGAGCGCGGCGTGGACCTGTTGCGGCTGCAGCAGACGCTGGCCGCCGCCAACCTGGGCCTGCCCGCGGGCAGCGTGATCGACGAGACGGCCGCCGGCGCCGGCCGCATGCTGAGCGTGGAGACCGGCGAGTTCCTGCGCGATGCCGACGACGTGGGCCAGCTCGTGGTGGGCGTGCACGAGGGCAAGCCGGTCTACCTGCGCGAGGTGGCGCGGGTCGAGGCGGGTACCGCCCAGGCACAGCGTTATGTCTGGTTCACGCCCGGCGCCGCGGCCAGCGCGGCCGCCGGTGCCACCAGCGCCGCCAGCGCTGTCAACGCCGTCAACGCCACCGCCACGGCAGCAGCGCAGCCGGGCGCCGTCTACCCGGCGCTGACGCTGTCGGTCACCAAAAAGCCCGGCGTCAACGCGGTGGACGTGGCGCAGGCCGTGCGCCAGCGCGTGCAGGCCCTGCACAACACCGTGATCCCCGAAGGCGTGCAGGCCAGCATCACGCGCGACTACGGCGCCACCGCGGCCGAGAAGGCCAACAAGCTGATCCAGAAGCTGGCCTTCGCCACCGGATCGGTGATCCTGCTGGTGGGGCTGGCGCTGGGCCGGCGCGAGGCGGTGATCGTCGGTGCCGCGGTGATCCTCACGCTCACCGCCACACTGTTCGCCAGCTGGGCCTGGGGCTTCACGCTCAACCGCGTGAGCCTGTTCGCGCTGATCTTCTCGATCGGCATCCTGGTCGACGACGCCATCGTGGTGGTGGAGAACATCCACCGCCACCAACAGTTGGAGCCCGACAAGCCGCTGCGCGAGATCATCCCCGCCGCGGTGGACGAAGTGGGCGGCCCGACGATCCTGGCCACGCTGACCGTGATCGCCGCGCTGCTGCCGATGGCCTTCGTCAGCGGGCTGATGGGCCCGTACATGAGCCCAATCCCGATCAACAGCAGCCTGGGCATGGCGCTGTCGCTGGCCATCGCCTTCACCGTCACGCCGTGGCTGGCGCTGAAGCTGATGCGCAGCCACCCTGGCGCCGCAGCCCACGGCGCTGCGCCTTCGGGTGGCTTGGCGGGGCGGCTGTCGCGCCTGTTCGAGCGCCTGCTGCGCCCGCTGCTGGACAGCGCTGCGCGTCGCTGGGCCTTGCTGGCCGGCGTGGTGGCGGCGGTGGCGCTGTCGGTGTCGCTGGCGCTGCTGCCCAACGCAGCCATCGGCGTGGTGCTGAAGATGCTGCCCTTCGACAACAAGAGCGAGTTCCAGCTCGTGCTGGACATGCCCGCCGGCACGCCGCTGGAAGACACCGCCGCGGCGCTGCAGGAGCTGGGCGCGTACCTGGCGCGCCAGCCCGAGGTGCTGGACCTTCAAGGTTATGCCGGCACCGCCAGCCCCATCACCTTCAACGGCCTGGTGCGCCAGTACAACCTGCGCAGCGACGCCGAGCAAGGCGACCTGCAGGTCAACCTGGTCGACAAGCACCAGCGCCACGAGCAGAGCCACGCGATCGCGCAGCGCCTGCGCCCGGCGCTGGACGCCATCGCGCAGCGCCACGGCGGCAAGCTCAAGGTGGTGGAGGTGCCGCCCGGCCCGCCGGTGCAAAGCCCGCTGGTGGCCGAGGTCTACGGCCCCGACGAGGCCGGCCGCCAGCAGCTGGCCGCGCGGCTGGAGCAGGCCTTCCGCGACACGCCGGACATCGCCGCGGTCGATTCCAGCCTGCGCGACGATGCGCCGCGCGCCTTCCTGCGCCTGCGGCGGCAGCGCGCCGAGAGCCTGGGCATCCCCGTCGCCCAGGTGGCGCAGACGGTGCAGGCCGCGCTCTCGGGCAGCGATGCCGCCTGGTTGCACGACGGCCACAGCAAGTACCCGGTGCCGGTGCGGCTGCAGCTCCCGCGCGAGGCGCAGGTGGGGCTGGACGCACTGCTGGCGCTGCCGATGCGCGCCGCGGCACCGGCCGGGACCGCCGGCCCCGGCGCGCTGGTGCCGCTGTCGGAGCTGGTGCGCGTGGAGCGCGGCGTGATCGACAAGCCGCTCTACACCAAGGACCTGCAGGGCGTGAGCTACGTCTTCGGCGACGTGGGCCGGCGCGCGCAGGGCGCGCAGATCCCCGACTCGCCGCTGTACGGCCTGTTCGCGATCCGCGACAAGCTGCCGCAGGTGGCGCTGCCGGGCACCGGCGCGGTCGACGAATACTGGATCCGCCAGCCCGCGGACCCGTTCCGCCGCTACGCCGTCAAGTGGGACGGCGAGTCGCAGATCACCTACGAGACCTTCCGCGACATGGGCGCCGCCTACGGCGTCGGCCTGATCCTGATCTACCTGCTCGTAGTCGCTCAATTCAAAAGTTATCTGGCGCCGCTGGTAATCATGGCGCCGATCCCGCTGACCATCGTCGGCGTCATGCCGGGCCACGCGCTGCTGGGGGCGCCGTTCACCGCCACCAGCATGATCGGCATGATCGCGCTGGCCGGCATCATCGTGCGCAACTCCATCCTGCTGGTCGACTTCATCGAACTGCAGCTCGCGCGCGGCGTGGCCTTCAAGGACGCGGTGATCCACTCGGCCGCGGTGCGCGCGCAGCCGATCGCGCTGACCGGGCTGGCCGCGATGATCGGCGCCCTCTTCATCCTCGACGATCCCATCTTCAACGGGCTGGCGATCTCGCTGCTGTTCGGCATCGCGGTGTCCACGCTGCTGACGCTGGTGGTGATCCCGGTCCTGTACTACGCGCTGTTCCGCCGGCGCATCGAAGGCGGCCTCGATTCCCCACCGTCCCAAGGAGCTCCCTCATGACCGTCGACCGTCTGCTGCGCATCATCCCCGGCGTCTTCATCCTGCTGTCGCTGGCGCTTGGCGTCGAGGGCAGCCCGCTGTTCCATTCCAGGTGGTGGCTGGCCTTCACCGCCTTCGTCGGCCTGAACCTGCTGCAGTTCGGCTTCAGCAACCGGTGCCCGATGGGCATGTTCCTGCGCAAGCTGGGCGTGCCCGAAGGCCGCGGCGGCGCCTGCGGCACGCGCTGAAGCACTGCCGCCCACGTGCGCATCGGTGTTTGGACACAATGGCCGCCCCTGCCGCCCTCAACGCACCGAGCTGCACCATGTCCACGCTTGCCGACGCCGCCACCCGCACCGACTTGCTCAACCGTCTCAAGCGCGCCGAAGGCCAGTTGCGCGGCATCCAGCGGATGATCGAGGAAGGCCAGACCTGTCTCGACATCGCCTCGCAGATGGCCGCGGTGCGCAAGGCGCTGGACAGCACCTACGTGCGCATGACGGTGTGCTTCATGCAACAAGAGCTGCAGCAGCGCCTGCAGCTCGACGACCACAGCGAAGGTCAGCTCGGCAGCCTGCTCGACGACGTGCAGACGCTGCTGGGCAAGGTGCGCTGAAACCCAAAACCAAGAGGAGATGCTTCGATGACCAGCCCCCGCGAGACCGTGCGCCTGACCCAGGTGCAGGACTATCGCTTCGACGCCAGCTTCGGCCCCAACATCGCCCCGCTGCGCTGCGACGAGCCGCCGCCGCTGGGCCAGGGCGAAGGCCCGTCGCCGGTGCAGCTGCTGTGCGCCGCGGTCGGCAACTGCCTCGCCGCGTCGCTGCTGTTCGCGGTGCGCAAGTACAAGCAAGACCCCGGCACCATCGGCTGCGAGGTGCAGGCCGAGGTCGGCCGCAACCCCGAGAACCGGCTGCGCGTGCTGGGCCTCACGGTGACGCTGAAGATCGGCGTGGCCGGCGACACCATCGAGCACCTCGACCGCGCGCTGGCCGGCTTCGAAGACTTCTGCACCGTCACGCAAAGCGTGCGCGCCGGCATCCCGGCCACGGTGGCGGTGTTCGACGTCCACGGCGCGCAGCTCAAGTGAGCCACCACGCCACGCCGCTGAAATTCCTGTTTCCCGGCTGGTACGCGGTCGTCATGGGCCTGGCCGGGCTCGCGCTGGCCTGGCACCGCGCGACGCCGCTGATGGGCGACGGCGCAGGGCTGGCCGCGCTGCTGCTGGCCGGACTGGCGGCGCTGGCCTTCGCCGCGCTGGCGGCGGCCACCGTGCTGCGCGCGCTGCGACACCCCGAGGCCTGGGCCGAAGACCGCCGGCACCCGGTGCGCCACACCTTCATCGCCACGCTGCCGGTCTCGGTCATCCTGCTGGCCACCGTGGCGCTGACGCAAGGCTTCGACGGTCCGCTGGTCGATGGCCTGTGGCGGGTCGGCGCGCTGGCGCAGCTGATCGTCACCGCGTGGGTGCTGGGCCGCTGGTGGCAGGGCAACGGCGCCGGCGGCCTGGTGTGGGCCGGCGTGACGCCGGCGCTCTTCATCCCCGTGGTGGGCAACGTGCTGGTGCCGCTGGCCGGCGTGCCGCTGGGCCACCCCCAATGGTCGGCGGCGCAGTTCGGCGTCGGGCTGCTGTTCTGGCCCGTGGTGCTGGTGCTGGTGGTCGTGCGGCTGGCGGTCAGCGGCGCCTGGCCCGACCGGCTGCGGCCGGCCAGCTTCATCGCCATCGCGCCGCCGGCGGTGGTGGGCCTGTCGGCGCTGCAGTTCGGCGCGCCGCTGCTGCTGGTCTGGGGCCTGTGGGGCATGGCACTGTTCAGCCTGCTGTGGGTGGGCTTGCAGGCGCGCGCGCTGGCGGCGCTGCCCTTCGGGCTGGCGCACTGGGGCCTGTCGTTCCCGCTGGCCGCGCTGGCGGCGCTGACGCTGCGCCTGGCCGGCACAGACGGCGCGGCCCTGGGCGCGTTCGGCACGCTGGCCATGCTGCTGCTGGCACTGGCCACGCTGGTCATCGGCGCGCTGGCGCTGGCCACCGTGCGCGGCCTGCGCAACGGCTCGCTGCTGGCGCCGGAGCCCGTGGCCGTGCTGCAGCCGGCGGCTGCCGTGGGGGCTGCCGCGAAGCCGTAGCATCGGGGGCATTCCATCGCAGGAGGCCTCTCGATGACGACGACGACGTTCCGCTTTTCCTTTGCCCTGGCCGCGCTGGCGGCCGCGGGCGTGCTGACGGCCGCCGCGCCGGCCGCGCAGGCGCAGTCCAAGAAGGACACGCTGGTGCTGGGCATGCAGCTCGAGCCCACGCCGGGGCTGGACCCGACGGCCGGCGCCGCATCGGCGATCGCCGAGGTCTCGCTGTACAACATCTTCGAGACGCTGACCAAGGTCAACAGCGACAGCAAGATCACGCCGCTGCTGGCCGAGAGCTGGACCGTCAGCCCCGACCTCAAGACCTACACCTTCAAGCTGCGCCACGGCGTCAAGTTCCACAACGGCGAGCCTTTCAACAGCGCCGCGGTGAAGTTCAGCTTCGAGCGCGCGGTGGCCAAGGACAGCGTCAACAAGGACAAGGCGGTGTTCGCCAACTTCGAGGCCATCGAGACGCCCGACGCGAACACCGTGGTGCTCAAGCTCAAGAACGGCAGCGTCGACCTGCCGTTCCAGCTGGGCCAGGGCACGGCCATCATCGTCGAGCCCAAGAGCGCGGCCACCAACGGCACGCAGCCGGTGGGCACCGGCCCCTATCGGCTGGAGGCCTGGAACAAGGGCTCCAACGTGGTGCTGACGCGCTGGGACGGCTACCGCAACGCCAAGGACGTGAAGCTGCGCCGCGTGACCATCCGCTTCATCAGCGACGTCTCGGCGCAGGTGGCGGCGCTGCTGTCGGGCGACGTCGACGTCTTCCCGCGCGTGGCCGCGCAACGCAGCATCAAGCAGTTCCAGGAGAACAAGAAGTTCCAGGTGCTGATCAGCGGCACGCGGGCCAAGACCATCCTGGCGATCAACAACAAGCGCAAGCCGCTGGACAACGTGCTGGTGCGGCGGGCGATCTACGCCGCGATCGACCGCAAGGCGGTGATCGAAGGCGCGGCCGACGGTTTCGGCGTGCCCATCGGCAGCTTCTACACGCCGGGCGCGCCCGGCTACATCGACACCACCGGCCTCAACCCCTACGACCAGGCCAAGGCGCGCGCGCTGCTGCACCAGGCCGGCGTGACGCTGCCGCTGGAGCTGACGATGAAGCTGCCGCCGGTGAGCTATGCGCGCCAGGGCGGCGAGGTGATCGCGGCGGAGCTGGCCAAGGTGGGCATCAACGCCAAGATCGAGAACGTCGAGTGGGCCCAGTGGATGTCGGGCGTCTACGGCCAGAAGGCCTACGACCTGACCATCGTCTCGCACGTCGAGCCGCTGGACTTCGGCAACTTCGCGCGCCCCAACTACTACTGGGGCTACGAGTCCAAGGCCTTCAACGACCTGTGGGCGAGGATCAATGCCACCGTCAGTCAGGAGCAGCGCGACAAGCTGATGGCCGAGGCGCAGACGATGGTGGCCGAGGAAGCCGTGGCCGCCTACCTGTTCCAGCCCACCGGGCTGACGGTGGCCAACGCGCGCGTGAAGGGCCTGTGGAAGGACATGCCGCTGTCGGCCAACGACCTGGCGGCGTTGAGCTGGCAGTAGGGGCTGTCGTGCTGGTCCGGCTCAAGCCTTCAACCGATACCCCGTCTTGAAGATCCAGCCCACGATCGCCAGCGCCACCAGCAGGAACAGCGCGGTGACGCCGAGGCTGATGGCGATCGGCACGTCGGCCTTGCCGTAGAAGCTCCAGCGGAAGCCGCTGATCAGGTAGACCACCGGATTGAACAGCGCCACCGTGCGCCACAAGGGCGGCAGCATGTCGATCGAATAAAAGCTGCCGCCCAGGAAGGTGAGCGGCGTGACGATCAGCAGCGGCACCAGCTGCAGCTTCTCGAAGCCGTCGGCCCAGATGCCGATGATGAAGCCGATCAGGCTGAAGGTGACCGCGGTCAGCACCAGGAACGACAGCATCGACACCGGATGCAGCACGTGCAGCGGCACGAACAGCGTCGCGGTGGCCAGGATGATCAGGCCCAGGATGATGGACTTGGTGGCCGCCGCGCCGACGTAGGCCAGCACGATCTCGACGGTGGACACCGGCGCCGACAGCAGCTCGTAGATGGTGCCGGTGAAGCGCGGGAAGTAGATGCCGAACGAGGCGTTGGACAGGCTTTGCGTCAGCAGCGACAGCATCACCAGCCCCGGCACGATGAAGGCACCGTAGCTCACGCCGTCGACCTCCGCAATGCGCGAGCCGATGGCAGCGCCGAAGACGATGAAGTACAGCGACGTGGAGATCACCGGCGAGATGAGGCTTTGCATCAACGTGCGCCAGGCGCGCGCCATCTCGAAGCGGTAGATCGCGCTCACGGCGTGCAGGTTCATGCGGCGCGGCTCCGGTCGTGCAGCAGGCCGACGAAGATGTCTTCGAGCGAGCTTTGCGTGGTGTGCAGGTCCTTGAAGCCGATGCCGGCGCCGGCCAGGTCCTTCAGCAGCTCGACGATGCCCACGCGCTGGCCCTGTTGCGTGTCGTAGCGGTAGACCAGCTCGTTGCCGCCGTCGGCCAGCTCGAGTCCGCGTGCGGCCAGCGTCGGCGGCAGCGCAGCCAGCGGCTGCTGCAGCTGCAGCGTAAGCTGCTTGCGCCCGAGCTTGCGCATCAACTCGGCCTTGTCCTCCACCAGGATCAGCTCGCCGCGGGTGATGACGCCGATGCGATCGGCCATCTCCTCGGCCTCCTCGATGTAGTGCGTGGTCAGGATGATGGTGACGCCGGTGTCGCGCAGCCGCCGCACCAGCTGCCACATGTCGCGCCGCAGCTCGACGTCGACGCCGGCGGTGGGCTCGTCGAGGAACAGCAGGCGCGGCTCGTGCGACAGCGCCTTGGCGATCAGCACGCGCCGCTTCATGCCGCCCGACAGCGTGCGCAGCGCGCTGTCCTTCTTGTCCCACAGCGACAGTGAGCGCAGCACGCTCTCGATGTGCGCCGGGTTGCGCGCGCAGCCGAACAGGCCGCGGCTGAAGGAGACGGTGTTCCACACGGTCTCGAAGGCGTCGGTGGTCAGCTCCTGCGGCACCAGGCCGATCAGCGCGCGCGCGGCGCGGTAGTCGCGCACGATGTCGTGGCCGTCCACCGTCACCGTGCCGCGGCTGGCCCTGACGATGCCGCAGACGATGCTGATCAGCGTGGTCTTGCCGGCGCCATTGGGCCCCAGCAGCGCGAAGATCTCGCCGCGCCGGATCTCGAGGTCCACATCCTTCAGCGCCACGTGGCCCGACGCATAGGTCTTGCCCAGGCCGCTGACCTGCAGCACCGGCGGCGGCGGCGTCACTTGGCGAAGAGCTGCGAGCGGTCGCGGAAGGACTTGAACTCCAGCGCGTTGCCCGAAGGATCGCGGAAGAACATCGTCGCCTGCTCGCCCACCTGGCCGGCAAAGCGGATGTAGGGCTCGATCACGAAGCGCACGCCGGCCGTGCGCAAACGGTCGGCCAGCGCGTGGAAGTCGTCCCAGTCCAGCACCACGCCGAAGTGCGGCACCGGCACGTCGTGGCCGTCCACCGGGTTGTGGTGGTCGCTCGCGCGCGCGGGCGCCAGGTGCGCCACGATCTGGTGGCCGAAGAGGTCGAAGTCGATCCACTCGTGGCTCGACCGGCCCTCGGGGCAGCCGAGGAACTGGCCGTAGAACTGGCGCGCGGCGGCGAGGTCGTGCACCGGAAAGGCGAGGTGGAAGGGGGCGATCTGGCTCATGGCGGTGACGCGGCGGAAGTCGTGAGCGGGCAAGGATACGCGGGCCGTGCCGCGCTTGCCGCAACGGCGCCCGCCGGCGCCGCCGAAGGCGCTGCGCTGGGCCATAATCCGCGCGCCCTCGCGCCGGAGAGAGCGCCTCGCATGCTGAACGTCTTCACCCTCGCCAATGGCCGGCTGTTCCAGGAAGAAATCGAAGACCCCGCCAAACTGGCCAACCTGCAGCCCATCTGGGTCGACCTCGAAGCCCCCACCGCCGAGGAGAAGGGCTGGATCAGCGGCCGCTTTGGGCTGACCATTCCCAGCGACGTGGTCGACGACGACCTGGAGGAGTCGGCTCGCTTCTACGAAGAAGACAACGGCGAACTGCACATCCGCTCGGACTTCCTGATCGAAGGCGACGGCGGCTCCGACGCCAAGCCCAGCCGCAACGTGCGGGTGGCCTTCATCCTGCACGAGCAGGTGCTGTTCTCGATCCACGCCGAGGATTTGCCGGTCTTCCGGCTGCTGCGCCTGCGCGCGCGCCGCATTCCGGCGCTGATCCAGGACGCCAAGGACGTGCTGCTCAAGCTGTTCGACGCCGACGCCGAGTACAGCGCCGACGCGCTGGAAGGCATCTACGACAACCTGGAAGCGGTGAGCGCGCGCGTGCTGCGGCAGGATGTCGACGACTCCGCCGCCGGCGAGGCGCTGACCGCCATCGCGCGCGAGGAAGACCTCAACGGCCGCATCCGCCGCAACGTGATGGACACGCGGCGCGCCTTGAGCTTCATGATGCGCAGCCGCATGCTCAACGCGGAGCAATTCGAGGAAGCGCGGCAGATCCTGCGCGACATCGACTCGCTCGACTCGCACACGGCCTTCCTGTTCGACAAGATCAACTTCCTGATGGACGCCACCGTCGGCTTCATCAACATCAACCAGAACAAGATCATCAAGATCTTCTCGGTGGCCAGCGTAGCGCTGCTGCCGCCGACGCTGATCGCCAGCATCTACGGCATGAATTTCAGGATGATCCCCGAGCTGGAGTGGCGCTACGGCTACGTCTACGCGATCGGGCTGATGCTGGCTTCGGTGGCCGCGCCCTTCATCTACTTCCGCCGCAAGGGCTGGTTGCGGTAGGCGCAGGCGGCGGCGGCTGAAGATAAGACTGCTGTGCGGCGCCCCCGGGCGAACGAGGGAGGGAGGGAGGAGGAGGAGAACCGCCCGAGGATTCCGGCAACTCGAAGCCGCCGAACCGCACAACAGGAAAAGCTGTCAATGGCGTTTCTGACCGGCCCCGGCCACCGAAGTTCCGTTGCTGGTTTGTAACTAATCGGCTTTGTCGGCCAGCAGCTTCTCGACCTCGCGCACGAAGTCGGGGCTCGACGGATCGGTCGCGCTGGGCCGGCTGATCACCTGGCGGCCGTCGCGCGAGATCAGGTACTTGTGGAAGTTCCAGCGCGGCGCCTGGCCGGTCTTGGCCGCCAGCGCCACGTACAAGGGGTTCACCGCGACCCCGGTGCCGGCCCTGACGCTGCTCTTGGCGAACATCGGAAACCGCACGGAGAAAGTGTTTTCGCAGAAGTCAGCAATCGCTTCGTTGCTGCCCGGCTCCTGCGAGAAGTCGTTCGACGGAAAGCCCAGCACCACCAACCCGCGGCTGGCGTAGCGCTGGTGCAGCGCCTCCAGGGCCTTGTACTGCGGCGTGAAGCCGCAGTAGCTGGCGGTGTTGACCACCAGCAGCACCTTGCCGCTGTAAGTGCACAGGTCGATGGGCTTCTCGTCCTGCAGGCGCGGCAGGGTCTGGTGCAGCAACTCGGGGCAGGCGGCGGCCGTCGTCTGCGTTTGCGCCTGCGTTTGCGCCTGCACCGGCCCGGCAGCGGCCAGCAGCGCCACACTCGCCACCATCGCCCCGATGAGGCCTGCGGGGACCGAAATTGCGCGTCTTGCCATGAGCACCTCCAGGTGCCGGCGATTCTGGGCCGATCGCCCGCGGCCCGCCACCTAGAATCCCGAACCCCTGCCGGCAACGCGCCATGCTCTACCCTGAACTCTTCAAGCAGCTCGAAGCCGTGCGCTGGAACATGGACCGCGACATCCCCTGGTCGCGCTTCGAGCCCGGGCGCCTCAGCGACGATCAGGCGCAGACCATCAAGATGAACGCCATCACCGAGTGGGCGGCGCTACCGGCCACCGAGATGTTCCTGCGCGACAACCGCGACGACAGCGACTTCAGCGCCTTCATGAGCGTGTGGTTCTTCGAGGAGCAGAAGCACAGCCTGGTGCTGATGGAGTACCTGCGGCGCTTCCGCCCCGAGCTGGTGCCCAGCGAGGACGAGCTGCACGCCGTGCGCTTCGAGTTCGACCCCGCGCCGGCGCTGGAAACGCTGATGCTGCATTTCTGCGGCGAGATCCGCCTGAACCATTGGTACCGCCGCGCCGCCGAGTGGCACACCGAGCCGGTGATCAAGGTCATCTACGAGACCCTGGCGCGCGACGAGGCCCGCCACGGCGGCGCCTACCTGCGCTACATGAAGCGGGCGATGACCCGGTTCGGCGACGAGGCGCGCGCTGCCTTCGCCAAGGTGGGCGTGCTGATGGCCAGCGCGCGCCGCACCGCGCAGGCGCTGCACCCGACCAACCTGCACGTCAACGTCAAGCTCTTTCCGCGCGACACCATCCAGAGCCGCTTGCCCGACCCGCAGTGGCTGGAAGCCTGGCTGGACCGGCAGATCCAGTTCGACGCGCGCTGGGAAGGCAAGGTGGTCGACCGCATCCTGCACAACATGAGCCTGCTGATGGAGCGCAGCTTCGCCACGGTGCAGGAGCTCAACCGCTTCCGCAAGGAGACGGCGGCGCGGTTGGCCGCCGCGGGACCGGGGCCGGCCGGCGGAGTTCAGCCAGCCTGACGCAGCCCGCCTGAAGCAGCCGGCCCGCAGCAGCCGGCCGCGCGGCCCTACTTCTTGCTCATCGCCGCCAACTTCTCGCCGGCCAGCTTGCGATCGGCGTTGACCTTGTGCACGCTGGGCCGCTCGCCCAACAGCTTGAGATAGGCCTTCCAGTCGATGCCGGCGTCGGCGACCAGGTCGCTGCCGAGCACCAGCTTGCTCGCGTTGGCCACGGTCGGCAGGCTGGCGAAGGCCGAGCAGTCGGCCAGCGTGAAGCGATCGCCCGCGATGTAGGGCGAGAACTTGACCAGGCGCTTGAGCGCCGCGAGGTTCTTGGTCAACTGCTTGCGCACGCGCTCCTGCACCTCGGGCGCGCAAGTGCCGCCGAAGAAGGCCTGGCCGTACAGCTCGCGCCCGACCAGCTCGACGTGCAGGTCGAGGAAGATGCACAGCTCGCGCACCTTGGCGGCGGCGTAGGCGTCCTGCGGCACCAGCGCCGGCTCGGGGTGGGCGGCTTCCAGCCAGTCGACGATGACCTGGCTCTCGGCCAGCGGGCCTTGCGGCGTGCGCACGAAAGGCACCTTGCCCAGCGGCGAGGCGGCCAGCACGGCCTCGTCCTTGCTGCCGGTCGTCACCCACTCTTCATTGAACGGCACGCCCTTTTCCAGCAGCGCCAGCTTGACCTTGTTGTAGTAGTTCGAGATTGCGAATCCGCACAGCGTGATCATGGGTCTGGCTCTCCTCGTGGTCGATGGGATGGGGCTCTCTCGTCCGGGTCAACCGAACACGGCGTGCCACAGCGCCAGCACGGCGTCGCGCTCGGCGGCGTAGGGCTCGGGCGGGAACTGCGTGGGCTGCTCGTCCAGCCGCGCGCGGTGCTGGGCGCGGCGCAGCTCGCGATAGGCGTCGGCGGCGGCGCGGCCGATGCCGGCGGCCAGCAACCCGGCGGCCTCGGCGCGCTGCAGCAGCGCGATGTTGCCGGCGTTGTCCAGCAGCGTCGGCTGCCGCGAACCGTAGGCCAGCACCAGGTACTGCACCGCGAACTCGACGTCCATCATCCCGCCGGCACTGTGCTTGACGTCGAAGCGCCCGGCCGGCACCGGCCGCGCCTGGCGCACCTTCTCGCGCATCGCGCGCACCTCCTCGCGCAGCGCAGCAATGTCGCGCTCGGCGGTCAGCACGGCGCGCCGCGTGGCCTCGAAGCGCGGCGCCACGCGCGCGCAGCCGGCGGCGAAGCGCGCGCGCGTCAGCGCCTGGTGCTCCCAGGTCCACGCGGTGTTGCTGCCGCGGCCGAGCTGGTAGGTCTCGAAGCTGCTGATGGAGGTCACCAGCAGGCCGGAGTTGCCGTTGGGCCGCAGCGCGGTGTCGATGTCGAACAGCTCGCCGGCCGCGGTGCGCAGCGTCAGCCAGGTGATCAGCTTGCGCACGAAGCCGCCGTAGACCTCCTGCGCATGGTCCTTGTCGGCCTCGTCGCCGTCGTCGTAGAGGAAGACGACGTCGAGGTCGCTGCCATAGCCCAGTTCCTTGCCGCCGAGCTTGCCGTAGGCGATGACGGCCAGCCCGCAGTCGGCGCGATGGCGCTTGGGGAAGCGCGCCCAGGCCCAGCGCTGCGCGATGTCGAGCACCGCGTCGGCCAGCGCCGAGAGGTCGTCGGCCACCTGCTCGACCGTGAGCTCGCCTTCCACGTCGCGCACCAGGGTGCGGAAGACCTCGCCGTGGTGGGCGCGGCGCAGGGTGTCGAGCAGTTGCTCCTCGTCGGCCTCGCCCGATCGTTCCCAGCCGGCGAGGCGGTCTTCCAGCTCCTGCGCGAAAGCCTCGCGGTCGAAGCGCTCGTGCAGCAGCCGCGCGTCGGCCAGCTCGTCGATCACGCCCGGGTGGCGCATCAGGTACTGCATGGGCCAGCGCGCCAGGTCCAGCAGGCGCAGCAGCCGGCGCTGCACGTCGGGCCGCTCGACCAGCAGCGCGAAGTAGCTCTCGCGGCGCAGCAGCGGCTCCATCCAGTCGATGAAGCGCGTGGCGGCCTGCGCCGAACACTCGCCCTTGCGCAGCGCCTGGCCGGTCTTCAGCACCAGGCGGCCCAGGCGCAGCCGGCTTTCGTCGCGCAGCGCCAGCACGCGCGGGTGCGTGGCCCAGGGGCGCACGCGCTCGGCCAGCTCGGGCGGCAGCGCGTCGAGCAGTTCCTCGCTGTCCACCGGCAGCGGGCCGCTGCCGCAGCTCTTGCAGCCGTTGCCGTTGCGCGCACCGCCGCCGGCCTGGCCGTCGCCCAGCAGCACGTCGAACTCGCCGGCCACCAGCTCGCGCACCTCGCACAAGCGTTCGATCAGCCCGCAGGCGTCGCGTCCTTCCGTCGGCCGGCAAGCCAGGCCCATGCTGGCCGCGATCCAGTCCAGGTCGGCGTCGGCAGTGGGCAGCAAATGGGTCTGCTGGTCGTCCAGGTACTGGATGCGGTGCTCGACGCGGCGCAAAAAGTCGTAGGCGGCCGCCAGCGCATCGGCCGTCTCCGGCTTCATCAGGGCGCGCCCGGCCAGGCGCTGCAAGGCCTTCTGCGTCGAGCGGGTGCGGATCTCGGGGAACTGGCCGCCGCGCACCACCTGCATCAGCTGGACGATGAACTCGATCTCGCGGATGCCGCCGCGGCTGACCTTGACGTCGTTGGCGCGCTCGGGCCGGCCGGCGGCGCGGCGCTGCGCTTCATCGCGGATCTTGCGGTGCAACTGGCGCAGACTTTCGAAGACGCCGTAGTCCAGGTAGCGCCGGTAGACGAAAGGCGTGACCAGCGAACGCAAGGCCAGCGCGCGCTCGCTGGTGACGGCGGCGGCCGGCGCGACGATGCGGCTCTTGAGCCAGGCAAAGCGCTCCCACTCGCGGCCCTGGACCTGGAAATACTCTTCCAGCATGCCCAGGCTGCACACCGGCGGGCCCGAGTTGCCGTTGGGTCGCAGTGCCAGGTCGACGCGGAAGACGAAGCCGTCCTCGGTGGTGTCGCCGATCAGCGCGTACAGCCGCTTGGCCACGCCGCTGAAGTACTCGTGCGCCGAGACGGGGCGCACCGGGTCGCCGGCCCCGCCGGGCGACCCGCCCGGCCGGATGCCGTCGGTCTGCCCCTCGTCCTCGTAGACGTAGATCAAGTCGATGTCGGACGAGACGTTGAGCTCGCGCGCGCCGAGCTTGCCCATGCCGACGATCCAGAAATCGATGCGCTGGCCGGCCTCGTCGCGCGGCTGGCCGTGGCGCTGGTCGGCGTCGGCCAGCGCCTGGGCCAGCGCCAGCTCCAGCGTGGCCTCGGCCAGGTGCGTCATCGCGCCGGTGACGGCGGGCATCGCCGCGGCCTGCTCCAGGTCCAGCGTGGCCAGGCGTTCCAGCACGACCTGGCGCGCCACGCGCAGCGCCGAGGGCAGGGCGCGGCCGCCTTGCTGCAGCGCGGCCACCAGCGCGGTGACGGCGGCGGCATCGGGCATGCCGGGCGCCAGCAGCGCGCGCTCGGCCGCATAGCGGCGCCGCACGCGCTGCACGAAGCGGCTGTGCTCCGCCGGCGCGGTGGCCGCGCCTTGTGCTGCATTGACGCCCAAAAATCCCTCCACGATGCGCTGGTCTTCAAGCACCGGCCTTCAAGGCTAGCGATCCCGCAGCGCCGTCGTGCGGGTGGGGAATTGTCGCCGCAGCGGTCCACCCGCAAACGGGGCTCTGCCGCTTGGCTTGACCCCCGCGCGGGGTGGGCTGCGCGCAGCCCGGCCCCGGGGCGCTCAGAATGCGCCTCCATGATGAAAGTCGCCGCCTTGCAGATGGTCGCCACGCCCGACCTCGACCGCAACCTCGACGCCGCCCGGCGCCTGATCGCGCAGGCCGCCGACGGCGGCGCCGAGCTGGTGGCGCTGCCGGAGTACTTCTGCCTGATGGGCCGGCGCGACGACGACAAGCTGCGCATCGCCGAAACCCCGGGCGACGGCCCCATCCAGCAAGCCCTGGCCGAGGCCGCGCAGCGCCACCGCCTGTGGCTGGTGGGCGGCACGCTGCCGCTGCGCGGCCACGACGGCGCGCATGCGCTGAACAGCTGCATCGTCTTCGGCCCCGACGGCCGGGCCGCGGCGCGCTACGACAAGATCCACTTGTTCGCTTTCGACAACGGCCGCGAGCGCTACGACGAAGGCCGCACGCTGGATGCCGGCGGCACCCCGGTGGCGCTGCAGGCCGGGCCGCTTCGCGTCGGGCTGTCGATCTGCTACGACCTGCGCTTCCCCGAGCTGTACCGGGCGCTGATGCAGCCGCCCTGCGACCTGATCGTGGTGCCCGCGGCCTTCACCTATACCACCGGCCGTGCGCACTGGGAGCTGCTGCTGCGCGCCAGAGCCGTCGAAAATCAATGTTACGTGCTGGCCGCCGCGCAAGGCGGCACGCACGAGAACGGCCGCCGCACCTGGGGCCACAGCCTGGTGGCCGACCCCTGGGGCGAGGTGCTGGCCTGCCGGGACGAAGGCGAGGGCGTGGTGATGGCCAGCATCGACCCGGCGCGCATCGCCGAGGTGCGGCTGCAGTTGCCGGCGCTGGCGCATCGGCGCCTGTAGCCCGGGGCGGGTCCGCGCGGCGTCGAGCCCGGCCAACGCATCGCGCCTTTAAGGCCCGCGACAGCGGCTGACCGGCTGCGGACGCTACGGGTACGCCCAGGTGATGCCCTAAGCTCAAGGCATGACGCAGCAGCGCTGGCGGGCCCAGACCCTGTTGGACTCGCCGTACCGCCTGTGCTTCTTCTGGGCCGGGGCGCAGTGGGTGGGCAGCGCGCTGTGGTGGTTCGCCACGCTGGCCTTCGCGGCGCCGACGCCGGCCGTGCCCGCGACGTCGCTGCATGCGCTGTGGTTCAGCCTCGGCGCAATGCCCTTGTTCATCGCCGGCTTCGTGCTCACCGCCGGGCCGAAGTGGGTGCAGGCGCCGGAGGTCGATGCGGCGCGGCTGCGGCCGGGCGTGGCGGCGTTCTCGGCCGGCTGGCTGCTGGCGTGGCTGGGCGCTCAGTTCGACGCCCGGCTGGCGGCGTTGGGCCTGCTCGCCGCGGCGGCGGGACTGGGCGCGCTGGCAGGGCAGGCGCTGGCGCTGCTGCGCCGGCGCAGGCGCGCCGACGTGCTGCATCCAAGCATCATCACCGCGTCATTGATGCTGATGTCGCTGGGGCTCGCCGCGGCGGCGGTGGCGTTGCTGGCGGGTCAATGGGCGTGGCTGGCCGCGCTGGCCCGCGCGGCGCTGTGGTGGGGGCCGGTGGCGGTGTTCATCACCGCGTCGCACCGCATGCTGCCGTTTCTCGGCGACGGCCTCTGGCCGGCGTTCGATGCGCGCTTTCCGCGCTGGCCACTGTGGCTGCTGCTGTCCGCGCCGGCGGCCCAGGGCGCGCTCGCGCTGGTGCCGGCGGGCGGCGGCTGGGCCTTGCCCGCGTGGCTGGCGGCGGTCAACGCCGCTCACCTGGCGCTGGTCGGCGCGGCCAGCGCGGCGCTGACCTTGCGCTGGCTCGGCACGCCGCCCTTGCGCTCGCCGCTGGTGCGCATGCTGCATCGCTCGGCGCTGTGGTGGCCGCTGGCGCTGTGGCTGCTGGCCGCCGCGGCGTGGCCGCGGACGCGGCCCGATGTTGCGCACGCGCTGCAGATGGCCGGGCTGCACGCGCTGACCATCGGCTACCTCGGCGCGACGATGTTGACCATGGTCACGCGGGTCGTCGCCACGCATCAGGGCCGCTCGCAGGCCGTCGACCGCCGGGCCGTGTTGCTGTTCTGGCTGCTGCAAGGGGCCGCGGTCACGCGCATCGCGGCCGCGTTGTCGACCGCGTTGCCGGCCTCGTCATCGTCCCCGTTATCGGCCACGTGGTGGCCCGCGGCGTCGACCGCGCTGCTGATCAGCGCCGGCTTGCTGTGGCTTTGCGTGGCCGCGGCGTGGTGGCTGCGGCACGGCCGCTGGCTGGGGCAGGCGCCGGCGCGACGGCGTTAGCGCCGGCCGAACATCATCTGCCGCGCCAATGCTGTCTTCAGCGGCGGCAGCGCCTGCAGCGCCGCCATCGCGGCGCCGCGCGCCGCGGCCAGCCCCGGCCACGACCAGGTGAAGCTGCGTGCCAGGAAGTCGGTGCTGGCAATCGTCGCCCAGCGGTCGGGCGCGCGCGTCCATTCCACGCGGCGCAGCGCGGTGTCGACGTCGATGGCCTCGAAGCGCAGCGCCTCGACCAGGCTGTAGGCGTCGCGCAGCCCCAGGTTCAGGCCCTGGCCGGCCACCGGGTGCAGGGTCTGCGCGGCATTGCCGATGCGCACGATGCGGCCGTCGACCAGCGTGCGCTCGGCGTTGAGCCCGAGCGCGAAGTGCTTGAGCGGCGAGATCGCGGCCACGCGGCCGGCAGCCGCCGGCAGCAGGCTGTCGATGACCAGGCGGCGCTGGCGGTCGTCCAGCGCCGCCACCGGGTCGTCGTCGGCGTTGACGCACCAGACCATCGCGGCGCGCCGGGCCGTGCTTTGAACATCGACGTTAGGCAAGGGCAGCAAGGCCAGCGGCCCCTGGCGCGTGAAGCGCTCGAACGCGGTGCCGCGCGGCGCGCCGTCCAGCTCGACGCTGCCGACCCAGGCGGTCTGGCGGTAGTCGCGGCTCAGCGCCTTGCGCGCCTGGTCGGCGAAGACGCCGCCTTCGGCGACCACCACCAGTGCGTAGGCCTCGGCCGCCGCGGCGCGCACTTCGGCGCCGCCGGGCCGGCGCTCGATGGCCTGCACCGGCGCGCCGAAGCGGCAGGCCAGGCGCTGCGGCTCGGCCGCGACCGCCGCCATCCAGGCGCGCTGCAGGCAGGCCACCAGCGCGCCGTAGCTCAGCACCGCGCCGAGCATCGGCACCGCCTGCTCGGCGGCGCTGATGCGCACCTCGGCGTTCGGCAGCGACGGCGGCGCCTGCGAGACCTGCACTTCGAGGATGGGCTCGGCCTGAGCGCCCGGCCAGGCCTGCAGCCGGCGCAGCAGCTGCACGCTGCCCAGCGCCAGCGCCAGCGTGCGCGGGTCGGCCGCGACGTCCTTGTCCTCGGCGCGCGCGTCGTAGAGCGTGATCGCGGCGCGCGGCAACAGTTGCGCTGCATGCAGCGCCAGCGCCAGCCCGGCGGGCCCCGCGCCCACCACCGCGATCCGCAAGGCCGTGTCCGTCATCGATGCTCCATTGCCGTCGAAAGTGCCCGCGTATTATTCGGCGCACCCGGACTCCCGGGGCCGATGCTGAAGGGCATGACCATGGCGCTGATGGATTTCATCAAGAAGCAGTTCATCGACATCCTGGAGTGGACCGAGTCCGGCGACGGCACGCTGGCTTGGCGCTACCCGATGGCGGACCACGAAATCCAGTACGGCGGCTCACTGACCGTGCGCGAAAGCCAGATGGCCGTGTTCGTCAACGAAGGCAAGGTGGCCGACGTCTTCGGCCCCGGCATGTACAAGCTGACGACGCAGACGCTGCCGGTGCTGACCTACCTGAAGAACTGGGACAAGCTGTTCCAGAGCCCGTTCAAGAGCGACGTCTACTTCTTCAGCACCCGCCAGCAGCTGGACCGCCGCTGGGGCACCAGCCAGCCGGTGACCATCCGCGACAAGGACTTCGGCGCGGTGCGGCTGCGCGCCTTCGGCAACTACGCCTACCGCATCGCCGACCCCAAGCTGTTCCACACCGCGGTGTCGGGCACGCGCGAGCGCTACACGGTCGACGACCTCGACGGCCAGTTGCGCGCCCTGATGCTGCAGCACATCAGCGACGCGGTGGCCTCCAGCGGCATCCCCTTCCTCGACCTGGCGGCCAACCAGCTGGAGTTCGCCCAGCAGCTGAAGGACGCCAACGCCGAAGCGTTCGCCAAGCTGGGCCTGGCGCTGGAATCGGTGACGGTGCAGAACGTCAGCCTGCCCGAGGAGCTGCAGAAGATCCTCGACCAGAAGATCGGCATGGGCATGGTCGGCAACGACATGGGCAAGTTCATGCAGTACCAGACGGCGCAGGCGATCCCGAAGTTCGCCGAAGGCGCCGGCGGTGGTGGCGGCGGCATCGCCGGCGATGCGATGGGCCTGGGCGCCGGCGTCGCGCTGGGCCAGGTGATGGCGCAGCAGCTACAGGGCGGCCTGGCCGGCGCCAACCCGGCGGCCGCGGCTGCAGCGGCGGCCGCCGCGGCGCCGGCCGGCATCAAGCCCGACGAGGTGATGGCCACGCTGGAGAAGCTTGCCGACCTCAAGGCCAAGGGCATCCTGACCGAGGACGAGTTCGCCGCCAAGAAGGCAGAGCTGCTGAAGAAGCTGGTCTGAGACGCCGCCAAAGTCGCGTGATGCCATCGACCCCCGCGGGCGCACAAACGGCGCGCCACCAGCAACACGCCAGCAACCTGCCGCCGCTGCAATCGCGGGCTTGCTGAACCTGCGCTGGACGGCCGCGTCGACGTGGGAAGAAGAACGATGGCCCAACGCACCGACTCTGCCGACCCACCCGACCCTCCCGACCGCGGCGATGCGCCGCTGCTGCTGCCCGCACCGCAGAGCCGCCGCTCGCGCTGGGTCGGCACCTTGCTGGCGCTGTGCGTGGTGCTGGCGGTGGGCGGCCTGGCCTGGTACCTGACCCATCGACCGGCGGCGACCGCGGGCGGCCCCGGCGGCGGTCCGGGCGGGCCCGGCGGCCCGGGCGGCGGCCGCGGCGCGCCGGCCACCACGGTGGGCATCGCACGCGCCGAGCAGGCCTCGATCCCGGTCGTGCTCGACTCGCTCGGCACCGTCACGCCGGTGACCACGGTCACGGTGCGGCCGCGCGTCGGCGGCGTGCTGACGCAGGTGCTGTTCCGCGAAGGGCAGCTCGTCAAGGCCGGTCAGTTGCTGGCGCAGATCGATCCCAAGCCCTACGAGCTGGCACTGCAGCAGGCGGTCGGCGCGCGCCAGCGCGACGAGGCGCAGCTCGAGAACGCGCAACTCACGCTGCAGCGCTACCGGACGCTGCTGAACCAGGATTCGATCGCGCGCCAGGACGTCGACACCCAGGCCGCACTCGCCAAGCAGCTCGAGGCGACGCTGGCGCTGGACCGCGCCAACGAGGCCACGGCGCGGCTGAACGTGACCTGGACGCGGGTGCTGGCGCCGGTCGCCGGCCGCGTCGGCCTGCGCGTGGTGGACGAGGGCAACGTGGTCGGCACCACCGATGCCGGCGGCCTCGTCGTGATCACGCAGCTGGCGCCGATCGACGTCGAGTTCACGCTGCCGCAGGAGCAGGTGCCCGAGGTGCAGAAGCGCCTCGCCGGCGGCGCCGAACTGCCGGCCCAGGCGCTCGACCAGACCCGCACCACGGTGCTGGCCAAGGGCCGCTTCCTGGCGCTGGACAACCTCGTCGACGTCCAGACCGGCACCGTGCGCGCCAAGGCCCGCTTCAGCAATGCCGAAGGCATGCTGTTCCCGGCCCAGTTCGTCAACCTGCGGCTGAACGTGCGCACGATCGACGACGCGATCGTGGTGCCGGTCTCGGCGCTGCGCCACGCCACCGACGGCGACTTCGTCTGGCTGCTCAACCCGGCCGAGCGCACGGTGTCGCGGCGCAGCGTCACGCGCGGCCGGGCCACGGTCGACAAGGTGCAGGTCACGAGCGGCCTGCAGCTCGGCGACACCGTGATCACCGAAGGCGGCGACCGCCTGAAGGACGGCGCGCGCGTGGTGCTGCCGGGCGAGCGCGCGGCCTCGGGTGCCGGGCGCGGCGCCTCAGGGGCGATGCGCGGGGCGTCGGGCGGGCGGCATGGCGCCTCGGGGGCAGGGCACGGCGCCTCCAGGGCCGCTTCCGGTCCCGGCGGCAACTGAGTCGGCCATGAGTCCCGCCCCGCCATCCGCGCGGCGCTGAGAAACGCGATCGAGATGAGCCCTTCGCGCCCGTTCATCCTGCGCCCGGTCGCCACCTCGCTCTTGATGGTGGCGATCTTCCTCGCCGGCATGCTGGGCTTTCGCTTCCTGCCGCTGTCGGCGCTGCCGCAGGTCGACTACCCGACGATCCAGGTGCAGACGCTGTACCCCGGCGGCAGCCCGGAGGTGATGGCGCAGACCGTGACCGCGCCGCTGGAGGTGCAGTTCGGCCAGATGTCGGGCCTTCAGCGGATGAGCTCGGTCAGCGCCGCCGGCGTGTCGATCGTGACGCTGCAGTTCAGCCTCGGCATCGCGCTCGACGTCGCGGAGCAGGAGGTGCAGGCCGCGATCAATGCCGGCGGCTCGCTGCTGCCGGCGGACCTGCCGGCGCCGCCCGTCTACGCCAAGGTCAACCCGGCCGACACGCCGGTACTGACGCTGGCGATCACGTCCGACGCGATGCCGCTGACCGAGGTCCAGAACCTCGTCAACACGCGCCTGGTGCAAAAGATCAGCCAGGTCTCGGGCGTGGGCCTGGTGACGCTGGCCGGCGGCCAGCGCCCTGCCGTGCGGATCCAGGCCGACACCCAGGCGCTGGCCTCCTACGGCCTGGGCCTGGACACGCTGCGCACGGCCATCGCGGCGGCCAATGCCAACAGCGCCAAGGGCAGCTTCGACGGGCCGACCCGCTCCTACTCGATCAACGCCAACGACCAGCTGCTGACGGTGGCCGACTACCAGCAGCTGATCGTGGCCTACCGCAACGGCGCGCCGGTGCGGCTCTCGAACGTGGCGCGCGTGGTGCAAAGCGCCGAGAACGTGCGCCTGGGCGCCTGGGCCGGCAGCGGCGGCGTGCTCAAGCCGGCGATCATCCTCAACGTGCAGCGCCAGCCCGGCGCCAACGTCATTGCCACCGTCGATGCGATCAAGCGCCGGCTGCCGGAGCTGCAGGCCGGGCTGCCGGCCGCGCTCGACGTGCAGGTGCTGTCGGACCGCACCAACGGCATCCGCGCCTCGGTCCAGCACGTCGAGCTCGAGCTGGCGCTGGCGGTGGTGCTGGTGGTGGGCGTGATCCTGCTCTTCCTGCACAGCCTGCGCGCCACGGTGATCGCGAGCCTGGCGGTGCCGATCTCGCTCGTCGGCACCTTCGGCGTGATGTACCTGCTCGGCTACAGCCTCAACAACCTGAGCCTGATGGCGCTGACGATCGCCACCGGCTTCGTCGTCGACGACGCGATCGTGATGATCGAGAACATCAGTCGCTACATCGAGGAAGGCGAGCGCCCGATGGCCGCCGCGCTGAAGGGCGCGACGCAGATCGGCTTCACCATCATCTCGCTGACGGTGAGCCTGATCGCGGTGCTGATCCCGCTGCTGTTCATGGGCGACGTGGTGGGGCGGCTCTTCCGCGAGTTCGCGGTCACGCTGGCGGTGACGATCCTGATCTCGGCCGTGGTCTCGCTGACGCTGGTGCCGATGATGTCGGCGCGCTGGCTGCGCCACACGCCGGAGGCGCCGCCGGGCAGCTTCGGCGCGCAGAGCCGGCGCTTGACCGACGGCGTGCTGGCGCGCTACGACCGGTCATTGGAGTGGGTGATCGACCACGCCGGGCTGACGCTGCTGGTGGCAGCGGCGACGCTGGCGCTGACGGCGCTGCTGTACGTGCTGATCCCCAAGGGCCTGTTCCCGACCCAGGACACCGGCGAGCTGCAGGCGCGCGTGGTGACGGCGCAGAGCATCTCCTACGAGCGCATGGCCGAGGTCCAGGCGACCGTGGCCGAGGCGATCCTGCAGAGCCCGGACGTCGACACGCTGAGCTCGGTGGTGGGGGTGGACGCCGCCAACAACACCATGCTGCACACCGGCTCGATGCTGATCAACCTCAAGCCCACGCGGCCCGCGCTGCAGACGGTGATGGACGACCTGCGCCGCCGCGTGGCGCAGGTGCCGGGGGTGACGCTGTACCTGCAGCCGACGCAGGACCTGACGATCGACGCCGAGAGCGGGCCGACGCAGTACCGCGTCTCGCTCGAAGGCGCCGACAACGCCACCGTGGTGCAGTGGGCGCAGGCGCTGGTGCAGCAGATGCAGCAGCGCAGCGAGCTGCGCAACGTCATCACCGATGCCGGCGCCAGCGGTGCTGCGGCCTTCGTGCAGATCGACCGCGACACCGCCTCGCGGCTGGCGATCACGGCCTCGTCGATCGACGACGCGCTCTACAGCGCCTTCGGCCAGCGCATCGTCTCGACCATCTTCACCGAGACCAACCAGTACCGCGTGATCCTCGAGGCGCGCCCGGGCCTGCTGAGCAACCCGCCTTCGCTCGGCCAGCTCAACCTGCAGGCCAGCGGCGGCGCGACGCCGCTGTCGGCCGTGGCGCGGATCGAGGAGCGCGCCGCGCCGCTGCAGATCACGCACGTGGCGCAGTATCCGGCCACGACGATCGGCTTCGACACCGCGCCCGGGGTCTCGCTCGGCGCCGCGGTCGACGCGGTGCGCGCGGCGGCCAAGGCCACGCAGTTGCCGAGCGCGGTCTCGCTCACCTTCCTCGGCGCGGCCGGCGCCTATGAAGCGAGCCTCGCCAACGAGCTCTGGCTGATCCTGGCCGCGGTGGTCTGCGTCTACATCGTGCTGGGCGTGCTCTACGAGAGCTACGTCCACCCGCTGACGATCCTCTCCACGCTGCCCTCGGCCGGCGTGGGCGCGCTGCTGGCGCTGATCGTCAGCGGCAACGACCTCGGCGTGATCGGCATCATCGGCATCATCCTGCTGATCGGCATCGTCAAGAAGAACGCGATCATGATGATCGACTTCGCGATCGACGCCGAGCGCGTGCAGGGCCTGGCGCCGCGCGCCGCGATCCATCAGGCGGCGCTGCTGCGCTTTCGCCCGATCATGATGACGACGCTGGCGGCACTCGGCTCGGCGCTGCCGCTGATGTTCGGCTGGGGCGAGGGCGCGGAGCTGCGCCGGCCGCTCGGCCTGGCGATCTTCGGCGGCCTGATCGTGAGCCAGTTGCTGACGCTGTACACGACGCCGGTGATCTACCTCGCGTTCGACCGGCTCGGGCAGCGCAGCCGCAAGGCCGAAGCGGCGCGCGGGCCCGGGCATGGCCGGGAGCCGGACCCGGCATGAACCTGTCGTCGCCCTTCGTCAAGCGCCCGGTGGCCACCGTGCTGCTGACCATCGGCGTGGCGCTGGCCGGCATCGGCGCCTTCTTCGTGCTGCCGGTGGCGCCGCTGCCGCAGGTGGACTTCCCCGTCATCTCGGTCAGCGCGCGGCTGCCCGGCGCCAGCCCCGAGACCATGGCCACCAGCGTGGCCACGCCGCTGGAACGGCGGCTGGGGATCATCGCCGGGGTCAACGAGATGACCTCCAACAGCGGCTCGGGCAGCACCCGCGTAAGCCTGCAGTTCGACCTCAGCCGCCAGATCGACGCCGCGGCGCGCGAGGTGCAGGCGGCGATCAACGCCTCGCGCGCCGACCTGCCGGCCACGCTGCGCAGCAATCCCACCTACCGCAAGGCCAACCCGGCCGACGCGCCGGTGGTGATCCTGGCGCTGACCTCGCCCACCCGCAGCCCGGGGCAGATCTACGACGAGGTCAGCAGCCTGGTGCAGCAGAAGGTGGCGCAGGTGCGCGGCGTGGGCGAGGTCGAGATCGGCGGCGGCTCGCTGCCGGCGGTGCGCGTCGAGCTCAACCCGTACTACCTCAACCAGTACGGCATCGGCATGGAGGACGTGCGCGCCGCGCTCCAGGCCACCAACGCCAACCGCCCGCGCGGCGCGCTCGAAGGCGACGGCCGGCGCTGGCAGATCTACAGCGAGACGGCCGGCACCAAGGGCGGCCGCAGCGCCGCCGAATACCGCGGCCTGGTGGTGGGCTGGCGCGCCGGCGCGCCGATCCGCCTGGCCGACATCGCCGAGGTGGTCGACGGCGTCGAGGACACGCGCACGCTCGGCCTCTTCAACGGCCGCCCGGCGGTGATCGTGCTGGTGACGCGCCAGCCCGGCGCCAACGTGATCGAGACGGTCAACGGCGTGCGCGCGCTGCTGCCCGAGCTGCAGTCGCAGCTGCCCGGCGACGTCACGCTGCAGGTCGCCAGCGACAGCACCAACTCGATCCGCGCCTCGCTGCACGAGATCGAGCTGACGCTGTTGATCTCGATCGTGCTGGTGGTGCTGGTGGTGAGCGCCTTCCTGCGCAGCGCGCGCGCCACCGTGATCCCGGCGGTGGCGACGATCGTCTCGCTGCTGGGCACCTTCGGCGTCATGTACCTGCTCGGCTTCAGCCTCAACAACCTGAGCCTGATGGCGCTCACGGTGGCCACCGGCTTCGTCGTCGACGACGCCATCGTGGTGCTGGAGAACACCTCGCGCCACCTCGAGGCCGGCATGGGGCGGATGGAGGCGGCGCTGCGCGGCGCGCGCGAGGTCGGCTTCACGGTGCTGTCGATCAGCCTGAGCCTGGTGGCGGTGTTCATCCCGCTGCTGTTCATGGGCGGGCAGATCGGGCGGCTGTTCCGCGAGTTCGCGGTCACGCTGAGCGCGGCGGTGCTGATCTCGCTCGTGATCTCGCTGACCACCACGCCGATGATGTGCGCCTGGCTGCTGCGCCCCGACCACGACCGCGACCGCAAGCCCGGGCGCATCGCGCGCGTCTTCGAGGCCGGCTATGCGCGGCTGCACCACGTCTACGCGCTCAGCCTGGACTGGGCGCTGCACGCCAAGGCGCTGGTGATGCTGATCCTGCTGGCGGTGGTGGCGCTCAACGTCTACCTCTTCGTCAAGGCGCCGAAGGGCTTCTTCCCGCAGCAGGACACGGGGCAGATCGCCGGCGGGCTGCGCGCCGACCAGAGCATCTCGTTCCAGGCCATGCAGCGCAAGCTGCGCGAGCTGGTGGGGGTGATCGAGCGCGATCCGGCGGTCGACACCGTGGTCGCCTTCACCGGCGGCTCGCGCGCCGGCGGCGGCTTCATGTTCGTCAACCTCAAGCCGCTGGCCGAGCGCGGCATCGGCGGGCAGGCGGTGATCGCGCGGCTGCGCCCGCAGCTGGCGCAGATCACCGGCGTCAGCGTCTTCCTCAACACCGTGCAGGACCTGCGCATGGGCGGGCGCTCGAGCAACAGCACCTACCAGTACACGCTTAAGAGCGACAACGCGGCCGACCTCAAGCACTGGGCCTCGCGGCTGGCCGACGCGATGAAGGCGCGCCCCGAGCTGGTCGACGTCGACACCGACCAGCAGGACAACGGCGTCGAGACCTTCGTCAACGTCAACCGCGGCAGCGCGGCCCGGCTGGGCCTGACCGCCACCAACGTCGACAACGCGCTCTACGACGCCTTCGGCCAGCGCCAGGTCTCGACCATCTACGGCGAGCTCAACCAGTACCACGTGATCATGGAGGTCGACCCGCGCTACGCCCGCAGCCCCGAGGCGCTGCGCGACGTGCAGGTGGCCGCGCCCAAGGCCACCGTCAGCACCGGCGGCACCAGCGTGCAGGTGGCCGATGCCACGGCGCAGGCGGCCACCGCGGCCACCACCAGCGCCAACCCCGGGCTGCGCGACGCCTCCACCGGCGCGGTGGTCAGCACCGGGGTGCGGCGGATGGTGCCGCTCGCGGCCTTCGCCTCGTTCGCCGACCAGTCCACGCCGACGTCCATCAACCACCAGGACGGCGAGCTGGCGACGACCATCTCCTACAACCTGCCCGAGGGCGTGACGCTGTCCGACGCGCAGGCCGCGGTGCGCGCGGCCGAGGACGAGATCCACCTGCCCACCAACGTGCGCGGCAGCTTCCAGGGCACGGCGCGCAGCGCGCAGGATTCGCAGAGCCAGCAGCCGCTGTTGATCCTGGCCGCGCTGGTGGTGATCTACCTCGTGCTGGGCGTGCTCTACGAGAGCCTGGTGCACCCGCTGACGGTGCTGTCCACGCTGCCCTCCGCCGGCGTGGGCGCGGTGCTGGCGCTGCTGCTGTTCCGGATGGACTTCTCGATCATCGCGTTGATCGGCCTGTTCCTGCTGATCGGCATCGTCAAGAAGAACGCGATCCTGATCATCGACTTCGCGCTCGAAGCCGAGCGCGCCCGCGGCCTGACGGCGCTGGCGGCGGTGCGCGAGGCCTGCCTGCTGCGCTTTCGCCCGATCCTGATGACGACGCTGGCCGCAGCACTCGGCGCGCTGCCGCTGGCGATCGGCTTCGGCGAAGGCAGCGAGCTGCGCCAGCCGCTCGGGGTGGCGATCATCGGCGGCCTCATCGCCAGCCAGTTGCTGACGCTGCTGACGACGCCGGTGGTCTACATCCTGCTCGACAAGCTGCGCCGCCGCAACGCCGACGAACGGCACTTGAGCCGAGCCGTGGACGGCAGCCTGGAGCCCTCATGAAGACGCGCCCGATACGCGTGGCCTCGGTGTCGTCGGCGGCCGGCCTGCTGCTGCTCGCCGCCTGCACCACCACAACCGAGTACCACGTGCCGAGCACGCCCGCGGCACCGGCGTTCAAGGAAGCCGCCGGCTGGAGCGCCGCTGCGCCGGCCGATGCGCTCGACCGCGGGCCGTGGTGGGAGGCCTTCGACGATCCGGTGCTGTCGGCGCTGGTGCAGCGGGTGCAGGTTTCGAACCAGACCGTGGCCGCGGCGGTGGCCGCCTACGACCAGGCCCGTGCCGCGCTGCGCGAGCAGCGGGCGGCGCTGTTCCCGAGCGTGTCGCTCAACGGCAGCGGCACGCGCAGCGGCGGCCAGGGGCGCACGGCCAGCGCCAACAGCTACCAGCTCGGCATCGGCGCCTCGTGGGAGCCCGATGTCTGGGGGCGGCTGCGCAGCGGCGTCGACGCCGCCGATGCCAGCGCCCAGGCCAGCGCGGCCGATCTCGCCGCGGCCTTGCTGGCGGCGCAGGGCGAGCTGGTCACGGCCTACCTCGGCTTGCGCCAGGCCGATGCGCAGGAGGCGCTGCTCGACGCCACGCTGAAGGACTACGAGCGCGCCCTGCAGATCACGCAGAACCGCTACGACGCCGGCATCGTCGCCAAGACCGACCTGCTGCAGGCGCAGACGCAGCTTGCGAGCGCGAAGTCCGATCGCGTCGGCTTGCAGCTGACCCGCGCGCAGTACGAACACGCCGTCGCCGTGCTGGCGGGCGAGACGCCGAGCGCCTTCGCGCTCGCCGCCACGCCGTGGCAGCCAGTGGTGCCGGCGGTGCCGCCGGTGCTGCCCTCCGAGCTGCTGCAGCGCCGGCCCGACATCGCCGCGGCCGAGCGCGCCGTGGCGGCGGCCAATGCGCAGATCGGCGTCGCCCGCGCGGCCTACTTCCCGAGCTTCGGGCTGACGGCCTCGGGCGGCTTCGGCGCCAGCCGCCTGGGTGACCTGCTGCAGGCGTCGAGCTCGTTGTGGGCCTTCGGCCTTTCGGCGGCGCAGGTGCTCTTCGACGGCGGCGCGATCCGTGCCCGCGTCGCCGGTGCCGAGGCTGCGCAGGCGCAGGCCGCGGCGCGCTATCGGCAGACGGTGCTCTCGGCCTTCCGCGACGTCGAGGACCAGCTCGCCGCGCTGACGGTGCTGGCGCAGCAGTACGAGCTGCAGCGTCAGGCCAGCGCCGCCGCCGACCAGGTCGAGCAGCAGATCCTCAACCGCTACCGCGCCGGCCAGGCCGTCTACACCGACGTGGTGACGGCGCAGGTCACGGCCCGCAGCGCGCGGCGCACGCTGGTGCAGACCATGGCCAGCCGGCAGACGGCCGCGGTGGCGCTGATCCAGGCGCTCGGCGGCGGCTGGCGCGCGGGCGCCGATCCGGGCTTCAATCTCGCCGAAAGCGACGCGGGCCGCGGGCATACTGCCGACCCGTGAGCAGCAGCGGCAATCGTCACGGCAGCGGGGCCCAGCCCGGCATCGCGGGAAGCGCGGATATCGCGGATATCGCGGACCGCGCGGACATCAAGCCCCGCGCGGGCACTGGCGGAGCCTAGGTGGCGACCGCTCCACCTTCCGGCGGTTCATCCCCGGGCGGCCCCGCGCAGCGCGTCTGGCGCGCGGCCTGCCCCAACTGCGGCGCGCCGGTCGAGTTCGCCTCTGCCGCCTCGGCCAGCGCGGTGTGCAGCTTCTGCCGCAGCACGCTGGTGCGCGACGGCGAGGCGCTCCAGCGCATCGGCGTCAGCGCCGAGCTGTTCGACGACCACAGCCCGCTGCAGCTGGGCGCGTCGGGCACCTACAAGGGCCTGGCCTTCACGCTGGTCGGCCGCCTGCAGTACGGCTATGCCGACGGCACCTGGAACGAATGGCACGCGCTGTTCGACGGCGGCCCGAATGAACAACGATCGGGCTGGCTGAGCGAAGACAACGGCGCCTACGTCTTCGCCTTCGACGCCGCCTGGCCGGCCGACGCGCCGCCCGATGCCGCCGCGCTGCTGCGCGTGCCGGTGGGCCGCGCGCTGCAGGTCGACGGCCGCAACTGGACGCTGGCCTCGATCGCCAAGGCGCGGCTGATCGCGGCCGAAGGCGAGCTGCCGCAGCCGCCGCGGCTGGAAGGCGAGTTCCTGGTCGCCGACCTGCGCAACGTGCAGGACGAGGTGGGCACGCTGGACTACAGCGATCCGCGGCAAGGCCACTGGTCCAGCGGCCGCGGCGTGCTGCTGGCCGAGCTGAAGCTCTCGGGCCTGAAGGAAGGCAGCAGCGAGAAGACGCTGCCCGGCCGCACCATCGAATGCCCGAACTGCGGCGCCTCGCTGGAGATCAAGCTGGCGACCACGCAGGCCATCACCTGCCCCCAGTGCAACACCGTCATCGACGTCTCCCATGGCGTGGGCGGCGAGCTGGAACACTACCGCCAGAACAACAGCGGCGAAGGCGGGCTGCAGCCGCTGATCCCGCTGGGCTCGACGGCCAGCCTGCTGCTCGGCACGCCGGTGGCGGCGCCGTGGCAGGTGGTGGGTTACCTCGAACGTTGCGACCTGCCGGCCCCCGGCGACGACGACGAGCAGGTGTTCTGGCGCGAGTACCTGCTCTACAACCGCGAACTGGGCTTCGCCTTCCTGGTCGACAGCGAGGAAGACGGCTGGAGCTGGGTGCGCCCGATCACCGGCACGCCCAAGGCCGAGGCCGGCGGCCGCGTCAGCTGGCGCGGCACCCCCTACATCAAGGGCTACAGCTACCGCGCCAAGGTGACCTGGGTGCAGGGCGAGTTCTACTGGCGCGTGCGCCGCGACGAGCAGGCCGCCGTCACCGACTACAAGGGCAGCGGCAGCGCCGCGGGCAACCTGCTGTCGCTGGAGCAGACCGCCGACGAGGTGGTGTGGTCGGCCGGCCGCACGCTGGACGCGCTGCAGGTGGCCAAGGCCTTCGGCCTCAGCGACGCGCTGGCCCAGGCCTTCAAGCGCGACGCGTCGCCGCTGGCCGGTGGCGGCGGCAAGGCGGCATCATCGTGGCCCAAGACCGTGGTGCTGCTGGTCGTCTTCGTGGTGCTGGTGATGATCCTGGTCACCTGCAGCAACGACGGCTGCGGCGACACGCGCCGCGCCTTCGGCGACAGCAGCGCCGAGTACCAGCAATGCCTGCGCAGCGCGGGCAGCGGCAGCGCACGCATCGGCGGCGGCGCCTGGGGCGGCTATTCCAGCGGGGGCGGACACAAGTGATCCCCCCGCAGCGCCTTCGGCGCCTCGCCCCCAGGGGGCGCCGCCAGCGGACCGGCCAAGCCGGATCCGCGGCGGCCGCTGGGCGCTGGCCGATTCGTGCGAGGAGCGGTGTGATTCACGAAAGGAACCGACCATGATGGGTATCGAGTGGCTCAAGCCGGGCGTCTTCTTCGGCTCCATGATCTTCGCGCTGATGGGCGTGGCGATCTTCTGGATCTGCTTCGTGATCATCGACAAGCTCACGCCCTACGACCTGTGGGCCGAGATCGTCGAGCACAAGAACGTCGCGCTGGCCATCGTGGTGGGCGCGATGTGCATCGCGATCGGGCTCATCGTGGCCGCTGCGGTCCACGGTTAGCGCATGGCCGAAGGCGCGGCCCCCACGGCGGCCGCAGCGCGGATCGCCCCGGCCGAGCTGGCGCTGCTGGCCTCGGTCTTCGTCGTCGCGGCCTGCGGGCTGGTCTACGAGCTGGCGGCCGGCGCGCTGGCCAGTTACCTGCTGGGCGACTCGGTGCTGCAGTTCAGCACCGTGATCGGCAGCTACCTGTTCGCGATGGGCATCGGCTCCTGGCTCAGCCGCTACATCGAGCGCCAGCTCGTCGCGCAGTTCCTGGCCATCGAGCTGCTGGTGGGCCTGGTGGGCGGGCTGATGCCGGCGGCGCTGTTCGTCGCCCACGGCAGCCTGCCGGCGGCCAGCGTGGGGCCGTTTCGCGTGCTGCTGTACGGACTGGTGCTGCTGGTGGGCGTGCTGGTGGGGCTGGAGATCCCGCTGGTGATGCGCATCCTCAAGCGCCAGTTCCGCGACCGCTATGCGCTCAAGGACCTGGTCTCGCAGGTGCTGACCTTCGACTACCTGGGCGCGCTGGCGGTGGCGCTGGCGTTTCCGCTGCTCTTCGTGCCGCACCTGGGGCTGATCCGCACCGGCGTGTTCTTCGGGCTGATGAACGCCGCGGTGGCGGTGTGGGCGCTGCTGCTGTTTCGCGCCGAGCTGCGCCGCTGGCGCTTGCAGGCGCTGGCCTGCGCCGCGGTGGTGGCGGCGCTGGCGGCGGCGATGCTGGGCGCCGACCGCATCACCACCTGGGCCGAAGACCGCTTCTACGGCGACAGCGTGGTGCTGCGCGAGAACAGCGACTACCAGCGCGTGGTGGTCACGCGCTCGGCCGCCGGCGTGCGGCTCTTCCTCAACGGCAACCTGCAGTTCCACTCGCGCGACGAGTACCGCTACCACGAGGCCCTGGTGCACCCGGCGATGGCGGCGCAGGGCGCGCCGCGGCGCGTGCTGGTGCTGGGCGGCGGCGACGGCATGGCGGTGCGCGAGGTGCTCAAGCACCCCAGCGTCCGGCAGATCACGCTGGTCGAGCTGGACCCGCACATCACGCAGCTGTTCAGCACCGAGCCGATGCTGACGGCGCTGAACGGCGGCGCGCTGTCCTCGCCCAAGCTGCGCATCGTCAACGCCGACGCCTTCGGCTGGCTGCAAGGCACGCCGGAGGTGTTCGACGTCATCGTGGTCGACTTTCCCGACCCCACCAACTTCTCGCTCGGCAAGCTCTACACCACCAGCTTCTACCAGTTGCTGGACCAGCACCTCGCGGCCGACGGCTTCGCGGTGGTGCAGACCACCTCGCCGCTGATCGCGCGGCGCAGCTTCTGGACCGTTGCCGCAACGCTGGAGGCGGTGGGGCTGACGGTGACGCCCTATCACGCCCACGTGCCCAGCTTCGGCGAATGGGGCTTCATCATCGCCGGCCGCCGGCCCTTCCGCGCGCCCGCAGCGCTGCCGCCGGGCCTGCGCTTCCTCACGCCCGAGGGCTTTGCCGCGCTGCTGCAGTTTCCGCCCGACATGGCGCGCCTCGACGGGCTGGAGCCCAACCGGCTGTCCAACCAGGTGCTGGTGCAGACCTTCGAGGAAGAATGGGGCCGCGTGGCGCGCTGACGCTCAACCGCCGCGGCTGGCTGGGTGCGGCGCTGGCGGTGCCGCTGCTGGGCTGTTCACCTAGACCGTTATCTGAACGGCTGCCCGGCGACTGGGTCGGCGCCGCCCACGAGCGCGGCCATCGCCTGCGCGACAACGCCCGGCCCGATTTCAGCGCCGCCGGCAACCCGCGCCGCGCCGCCGTGCTGGTGCTGGGCGGCGGCATCGCCGGCCTGGCCGCGGCGCGCGGCTTCCGGCGCGCCGGCGTCGACGACGTGCAAGTGCTGGAGCTGGAAGACCGCGCCGGCGGCAACAGCCGCGGCCACCGCATGGGCGGCATGGCCTGCCCGCTGGGCGCGCACTACCTGCCGCAGCCCGGCGCGGCGGCGCGCGAGGTCGACGAATGGCTGCACGAGTTGGGCCTGCTGCGCCGACAGGCGGGCGGCCGCGTCGCCGACGAGCGCCACCTGTGCCACAGCCCGCAGGAGCGGCTGTTCTTCGACGGCGCCTGGCACGAAGGCCTGCTGCCGCCGGCCGACCCCGCGTCGGCCACGCAGGCGCAGTACCGGCGCTTCGCGGCCCTGGTCGCCGCGGCGCCGGTCTTTGCGATCCCCAGCCACCGCGCGCCGTGGACGGCCGCGCACGCGGCGCTGGACGGCCAGACCTTCGCGGCCTGGCTGGCCGCGCAACAGCTCGACGACGCCCGCCTGCGCTGGTATCTCGACTACTGCTGCCGCGACGACTACGGCGCCGGCATCGACGAGGTGTCGGCCTGGGCCGGGCTGCACTACTTCGGCAGCCGCCACGGCTTCCACGCCCCGGGCGACGCCGACGGCGACCGCGAGCCCGTCTTCACCTGGCCCGAAGGCAATGCCTGGCTGGTGGACAAGCTGGCGGCGCCGCTGGCCGGCCATCTCCACGGCGGCCGCACGGTGCTGCGCGTGCGCGAGGAACGCGGCGGCGTGCAGGTGCTGGCAGCCCTTGCCGGCGGCGCGCTCGAAGCCTGGACCGCCGCCACCGTGGTGCTGGCGCTGCCGCTGTTCGTGGCCGCGCGCGTGCTGGAGCAGCCGCCGGCCGCGCTGCAGGCTGCGGCCGCCGCAACGACCTATGCGCCCTGGCTGGTGGCCAACCTGCAGATCGACCGCCCGCTGATCGAGCGCCCGGGCCTGCCCGCGGCCTGGGACAGCGTGGCCTACGGCAGCCGGGCGCTGGGCTACGTCGACGCGATGCACCAGAGCCTGCGCCCGGTGGTCGGCGCCACGGTGCTGACGGCCTACACCGCGCTGCCGGCCGCCGAGCGCGCGGCGCTGCTGAGCCGGCCCTTCGAGCACTGGGCGCAGCGCGTGGTGAGCGAATTGAGCGCACTGCACCCCGACCTGCGCGAGCGGCTGCAGCGCATCGACCTGATGCGCTACGGCCATGCGATGGCGGTGCCGCGGCCCGGCCGCGCCCGCAGCGCGGCGGCGCGCGCCGCGCTGCGCGGCGGCCGCGGCCGGCTGCGCTTCGCGCATGCTGATCTGGCGGGTTATTCCATCTTCGAGGAAGCCTTCATCGCCGGCTGCGAAGCCGCGGCCGCACCCTGCTGCGCCGGCTGAGCGACACTGATCGCCCTGTCCTCGCTTCACGGATCAACCGCCATGACCATGAGCTATCGCCGCCTGGGCCGCGCCGGGGTGCGCGTCAGCACCCTCTCGCTCGGATCCTGGGTCACCTACGGCAACCAGGTCGATGCCAAGGCCGCCGCCGAGATGATGGCCGCGGCCTTCGATGCCGGCATCAACTTCTTCGACAACGCCGAGGTCTACGCCGGCGGCCGCAGCGAGACGCTGATGGGCGACGCGCTGCGCAAGCTGAACTGGCCGCGCCTGAACTACCTGGTGTCGACCAAGTTCTTCTGGGGCCTGGACCGCCAGGGCGAGGCCGTCAACCGCCGTGACACGCTCAACCGCAAATACCTGATGCAGGCGATCGACGGCAGCCTGCAGCGCTTCGGCCTCGATCACATCGACCTGATCTACTGCCACCGCGCCGACCCTAACACGCCAATCGAGGAGACGGTGCGCGCGATGAGCGACATCATCGGCCAGGGCAAGGCGCTGTACTGGGGCACCAGCGAGTGGAGCGCCGCCGAGGTCCGCGCCGCCTGGGACATTGCGTCAGCGCAGCACCTGCACAAGCCCGTGATGGAGCAGCCGCAGTACAACCTGTTCCATCGCAAGCGCGTGGAGCAGGAGTACGCGCGGCTGTACGACGACATCGGGCTCGGCCTGACCACCTGGAGCCCGCTGGCCAGCGGCTTGCTGACCGGCAAGTACCAGGGCGGCGCGGTGCCGCCCGGCAGCCGCGGCAGCGTGGAGACCTATGCCTTCCTGCGCGAGGGCCTGACCGATGCGCGCAAGAACGCCGCGGTGGCGCAGCTGGCGCCCATCGCCGCCGAGCTGGGTTGCACGCTGGCGCAACTGGCCATCGCCTGGGCGGCGCGCAACCCGCGCGTCAGCACCGTGATCACCGGCGCTTCGCGGGTGGAGCAGTTGACGGCCAACCTCGGTGCGCTGGCGGTGATCGAGAAGCTGACGCCGGAGGTGCTGGTGCGCATCGACGCCATCGCGCTGCCGCTGGCCGCCTGACGGCGGCCGGCGCCGGCGGAGGCGCCTGTTCAAGCCGCCGCGCGCCGGCGTGCCGCCCCGCGCAAGCCCGCCAGCGCGGCCAGCACCAGCGCGGCGCTGGCGGGTTCGGGCACGCTGCCGGGGTCGGTGGGCGCCGTGCCGGCGGTCAGGAACACGCCCGAGGCGGAGCTGTACGTCACGTTGGTGGGCATGCCCACGAAGCTGAAGCGCGCCGTGTGGCTGTAGTCGCACTGCAGGCCGATGCTGCAGTCCAGCGACAGGCTCAGCGTGGGGTTGAAGGTGGCCGACTCGCCGATCACGTCCATCCAGCCCTCGAACAACATCTCGTCCAGGCCGACGCCGGTCCAGCTGCCGCCCACGTGCGCGCCGCGGTTGTCGACGCTGGTGCTGTTGCTCTGCAGCGTGCCGCCGACGATGCTCCATTCGCCGAAGGCCGCCAGCCAGTAGTCGGGGCCGCCGCCGTTGCCGCTGTCGGTCTGGTCCAGGCGCAGCACGGTCTGCAGATTGCCGCTGCCTTGCTCGCCGTAGATCGTGGTCTGGCCGTCGTTCGCCACCGTGCCGTCGACGGCGAACCGGAAGTGCAGCCGCGTGATGCTGTCGGCCCCGGCGCCGCCCACCTGCACGTGCACGCTGTCGTGCAGGTCGGCGCGGGCGCTGCCGGCCACGAAACCCTGGTTGGCGTTGTTGCTCACGCTGGCGCGCAGGCTGGCCTGGGACAGGTCGGCCGCGGCATAAGCCTGGCTGAACGACGATTCGAGCACCACGGTGGGCACGTTGCCCGGGTATTCCGTGTGGAACCCGTTGGCCCGCACGCCAGCCTCGAACGCCGTCATGCCGGCGGACCCGGGTGCCGTGCCGCTGTAGACCGTGGCGCCGCCCGCGCTGACGCGATTGAAGCCCGGCTGGGTGTTGATGCCGCAACCCGCCAGCTCGGCAACGGAGGGCTGGCGGTTGCAGTCGTACTCGCCGCTGCGGCCGTCGCCGGGCGCACCGGCCGCGGCCGACCCGGTGACGAAGTAGCTGGTGTAGACGCCGATGGGTGCGGCCGCGGCCGAACCCAAGGCGCCGGAGACAAGCGCCAGCGTCAGGGCGGCCGAACGGGTGATGGTCTGCATGGGGTCCTTCGCAAGCGGTGATGACGGATGCGCCACATGGTCCCCAAGGCGGCGTCACCGGCGCGTCACCCGGTGCGGGGGGCGGCGGGCGTCACCATGGCCGCTACAGTCACGCGGTCGGCATCACGGGCGCGTCAGCGGTTCGCGCCAGTCCGTTGCCGACATCCGCCCGCTCGCCCTGACCGGCCTTGCATGACCAGCCCAGCCGCTGCCACCCCGGGTCCCACCGTCCACCTGCGCCTGCACGGCGTGGCGCATTGGCGCCACGGCAACGGCGCGCCGCAGGCGCTGGAACGCAAGCACGCCGCGCTGCTGGCCTGGCTGTGGGTGGAAGGGCCCACGCCGCGCTCGCGGCTGGCCGGGCTGCTGTGGCCGCAAGCGTCGGAAGAGCGCGCCCGCGGCAACCTGCGCCAACGCCTGCTGAAGCTGCGCCAGGAGGTGGGCGACCTGCTGGACGACCGCGCCGGCGTGCTGTCGCTGAAAGCCACCGTGCCGGTGGAGCCGCCCGATCCGCCCGGCGCCCGGCTGCTGCAGGCGCTGGCTTTCGACGACTGCGACGCCTTCGCGCGCTGGCTGGACGGCCAGCACGAAGCCGCGCGCGAGCGGCGCAAGCGCGAATGGCTGGCGGAGGTGCGCGACGCCGCGTCGTCGCAGCGCCTGGACGACGCGCTGTACGCGGCCGACCAGCTGCTGCAGGCCGACCGCGAAAGCGAGGAAGCCTATCGCGTGCTGATGGAGGTGTCGTACCTGCGCGGTGACCACGCGGCGGCGCTGAACGCCTGGGACCGCTGCCGCGACATGCTGCGCCAGCTGTACGGCGTGCCGCCGTCGACGGCCACGCAGCAGTTGGGGCAGACCCTCCTGCAGGCGGCGCAGCAGGCCCAGGCCGCACAAGCCGCCTGGGCGCCCACGCCGACCCTGCAGCTGCCGTTGCCGCCCAGCGTGCTGCGTCCGCCGCGGCTGGTGGGCCGAAGGGCCGAGCTGCAGGCGCTGGTGGACGGCTGGCACGCCGGCCATGTGCTGGTGGTGACGGGCGTGGCCGGCGTGGGCAAGAGCCGGCTGCTGGCCGATTGGCAAGGCACGCTGGCCGCGCCCGCCGCGGCGGCGGCAGCGGGTTCGACCCCTGCGCTGCCCACCCCGGCGGCCACGGCCGCCGCCGCACGGCCGGGCGATGCGGTGCTGCCGTACGCGTCGCTCAGCCGCCTGCTGCTGAGCGCGCTGGACCGCTTTCAACCCGCGCTGGACAGCCCGCACGCGCTGCAGGCGGCGCGGCTGCTGCCACGCCTGGCCACGCTGGCCGGCGTGACGGTGGAGCCGGTGCGCACCGACTACGAGCGCACGCAAGCGCTGCTGGCCCTGGCGCAGCTGCTGGGCGACTGCGCACGCAGCGGCTGCCGGGCCTTCGTGCTGGACGACCTGCAGTTCGCCGACCCGCCCAGCCTGGCCGCGCTGCGCGTGCTGGCCGATCCCCTGCCGTCACGCACCGCGCTGCGCTTTGCGCTGGGGGTGCGCGCCGACGAAGCCGGCGCCGATGCCGCGGCGCTGCTGCAGGGTCTGGCCGACAGCGCCGCCTGCACGCGCGTCGACCTGCAGCCCTTGTCGGCCGACGACGCCGCCGAGCTGCTGCACAGCCTGGCGCTGCGCGCACTGGACGCCGGCCGCTGGGCGCCGCAGATCTGGCAGCAGGTGGGCGGCAACCCGGCGTTCTTGCTGGAGTCGGTCAAGCTGCTGCTGTCCACCGCCACCGACGGGCCATTGCCGCTGCCCGCCACCATCGAAGCGGTGATCGAGCGCCGCATCGAGCTGCTCAGCCCGCGCGCGCGCCACCTGGCGCAGTTGGCGGCGCTGGCCGGCAGCAGCTACAGCGTGCCGCTGGCCGCCGCTGCGCTGGCCTGCGCGCCGCTCGAACTGGGCGAGCCGCTGCGCGAGCTGGAACGGCGCCAGGTGTTCCACGGCCGCCAGTTCGTGCACGACGTGATCGCCAGCGTCACCGAACGCAGCGTGCCGCCCACGGTGGCCGAGTTCATACACCGCTTCGTCGCCGAGCACCTGCAAAGCCATGGCGGCGACGCGGCGCACATTGCCACCCACTGGCTGGCCTGTGGCGAATGGCGCCTGGCCGGCCGCGCCTTCCATGCCGCGGCCCGCGCCGCCGGCACCGCCGCGCTGGCCAACGAGCAGGCCGCGCTGCTCGACCGTGCCGTGGCCGCGTTCGAGCGCGACCCCGCGGCACACGACGAGCTGTTCACGGCGCTGGAAGAGCGCGCCGACGTCTTCGAGTCCACCGACCACGAAGGCTTGCGGCCGGGCTTCATCGCCCGGCTGCGCGAACTGGCGCGCTCCGAAGCGCAGCAACTGTCGGTGCTGAACCACCACAACGGCTGGCTGGCCAACCTGGCGCAGCCCATCGAGGAAAGTGCCATCGAGCAAGGCATCCCGCGCGCGCTGGCGGTGGGCCGGGCCGACCTGGCCTGGCACCTGGCGCGCATGCTGGGCCTGCACCGGGCCATGACCAATCGCGCCGACGAGGGCCTGCGGCTGATGGGCGAGCACGAAGACTGGATCACCCACCACGCGGGCGCAGCCGATCGCGTGCTGTACCGCGTGGCGCGCTCGAGCGCCTTCGCCTTCGGCGACCGCCTGGCCCAGGCGCTGGAAGAAGGCCACCTTGCGGTGGCCGCGGCCACCGAGGCGCAAGACTGGCCGCAGGCGCTGCCGGCCATGAGCAACGTCGGCGTCATGCACTACTGGCGCGGCGAATATGCGCAGGCCGACGAGGTGCTGACGCGCGCCCGCGCCATCCGCGAGCGCCTGTACGGCAGCCGCGGCAGCGGCATCAAGATCGACATTCACCTGGGCGCGGTGCGCTACGAACGCGGCCAGGTGGACGAAGCCCGCGCGCTGCTGCAAGGCGCCCTGGCCGAAATGCGGCACTGGCCCGACAACGAGTACCGCCGCACCGAGTGCCTGCTGGCCGACAACCATCTGGCGCAGATGTTCATCGCCCTCGGCCGGCGCGACGACGCGGCCGCCGTGCTGGCTCAAGACGCCAGCGGCGTGGCCGACCGCTTCCTCGGCCGCCGCCTGGCCCTGCGGCTGCGCTGGCAGCGAATATTCGGCCGCATCGACCCCGCGCAGGTGGCCGAGTTGCAGGCGCTGGCCGCGCGCGTGAGCTCGCCGTTCAACCGTGTGCTGATGGAGCTGGAACTGTGCCGCCTGCAGCCGCCCGACGCGGCGCTGGCTTTCCTGCAGACGCTGCCGGCGCGCGCCGAGGTGGCGCAGCGTCCGGGGTTGCAACTGCACGTGGCGGCACTGGCCTGCCGGGCACACCGGGCACTGCAACAGCCGCGCGACGCCGAGCGCGTGCGCGCGCTGGGTCAGGACCTGCTGGAACGCTGCTCGCCGTTCGACATGGCGCGTTCGGAGGCTTGCGAGCTGCTGCAGGCCGGGGCCGACGCGCTCAGCCCAGCCCGATCGGCGCCGGCGCCGTGTTGACGATCTTGCGGAACAGCGGCCGGTAGCCGTCTTCCGGCTCGTGGCCGGTCAGCGGGTCTTTGTTGGCGGCGAAGGCGGCGTCCAGCTCGTCCCAGTCGGCTTCGGTCAGCAGCCGCTTGGCGGCGGGCAGCACGTCGTTCTCCTCGCGCGCCATGTGGTCCAGGTAGGCGCTGATGTAGCGCTCGGTGGCCTCCTCGAAGGCCGCGCGGCGCGACTCGCCCATCACCTCGAAGGCCAGCAACGCGTGTTCCAGGTCGCGGATCGCGCGCTCGCCGGCGGCGTGGTCGCGGTCCAGGCGGTCCAGCACCTCGGCCATCTCGGGCGCGCGCTGGCGCAGCCGGGGGAACAGCAGCTCGCTTTCCTTGGTGTGGTGCAGCCGCTCGGGGAACTCGTCGATGTAGAACATCATCGCCCGCAGCACGTCGAAAGGCGGTAGCTGGTTCTCGCGCCGCGCGTGCTGCAGCAGCATCGACAGCGACCGCAGCATCGCGGCAAGGGCCTGGTGTTCGTCGCGGATTACATCGAGGGCAAGGTGGCGCATGGCGGGCTCGTGTCTTCAAACATCGGATCATTCGATGGCGCTAGCGTCGCAGGTCCGCGGCCGGCGCCGCTTGAGGCAAGTCAAGCCGAGGTCAGGCTGCCGCGCTGCAGCCGGTGGCGCTGCACGCGCTGCGGGCGGAACGCCGCTTCCAGCGCAGCCAGCAGCGCCTCGGCGCGCGCGCCGTTGTCGCCGCTGACGTTGCAGACGTAGACGTCGATCGTCACCGCGGCCAGCTCGGGCCAGGTGTGCACCGCCAGGTGCGACTCGGCCAGCAGCACCACGCCGGTCACGCCGCCGCCACCGCCGCCGAAGCGGTGGAACAGCTCGCCCACCGGCGTCAGCCCGCAGCGCTGCACCTCCTGCCGGCACAGCGCGCGCAAGGCCACCGGGTCGCCGAACAGCGCCTCGTCGACCGGGCAGGCGTGCAGATCGGCCATCAGGTGCTGTCCTTGCATGCCGGGGATGATACGAAGCCGCGTCCTAGAATCCGCAGTTCCCCCAGGCCCACACCCCCGCGCTTCGCGAGCACCGCATGCCAGACGACAACCGCCCCCAGCAGCCCACGTCCCTGATGGCCGATGCGATCCGCGCGCTGGCGATGGATGCCGTGCAGCAGGCCAACTCCGGCCATCCGGGCGCGCCGATGGGCATGGCCGAGATGGCGGTGGCGCTGTGGTCGCGCCACCTGCGCCACAACCCCGGCAATCCGCACTGGCCCGAGCGCGACCGCTTCGTGCTGAGCAACGGCCACGCGTCGATGCTGCTGTACGCGCTGCTGCACCTGACGGGCTACGACCTGGCGATGAGCGAGCTGCGCAACTTCCGCCAGTTGCACAGCAAGACGCCGGGCCACCCCGAGGTGGACCTGACGCCCGGCGTCGAGACCACCACCGGCCCGCTGGGCCAGGGCATCGCCAACGCGGTGGGCATGGCGCTGGCCGAGAAGCTGCTGGCGCACGAGTTCAACCGCCCCGACCACCGCATCGTCGACCACCGCACCTACGCCTTCATCGGCGACGGCTGCCTGATGGAAGGCCTCAGCCACGAGGCCTGCGCGCTGGCCGGTGCCTGGAACCTCAACAAGCTGGTCGTGCTGTACGACGACAACGGCATCAGCATCGATGGCCCCGTCAAGCCCTGGTACGTGGACGAGGTGGCGGGCCGCTTCAAGGCCTACCGCTGGAACGTGATCGGCCCCATCGACGGCCAGGACGTGGCCGCGGTGGACGCTGCCGTCACGCAGGCCCAGGCTTCGGCGACGCAGCCCACGATGATCATCTGCAAGACCGTCATCGGCCAAGGCTCGCCCAACCGCGCCGGCACCGCCAAGGCGCACGGCGAGCCGCTGGGCGCCGACGAGATCAAGCTGGTGCGCGAAGGCCTGGGCTGGCCGTACGAGCCTTTCGTGATCCCCGAGCCGGCCTATGCCGCCTGGGACGCCAAGGCCGCCGGTGCCGCCGCCGAGAGCCAGTGGACCGAGCGCTTTGCCGCCTACAAGGCGGCCCATCCCGAACTGGCCGCCGACTACCTGCGCCGCATGAAGGGCGAGTTACCGGCCGGCTTTGCACAGACCGCGGTCGACGCGGTGCTGGCCGCGCACACCAAGGCCGAGACGGTGGCCAGCCGCAAGGCCAGCCAGATCGCGCTGGAGGTCTTCACCAAGGCCATGCCCGAGCTGCTGGGCGGCAGCGCCGACCTCACCGGGTCGAACCTGACCAACACCAGCAGCACCCCGCCGCTGCGCTTCGACGACAACGGCACGCCCAACGGCGGCCGCCACATCAACTACGGCGTGCGCGAGTTCGGCATGGCCGCCATCATGAACGGCATCGCGCTGCACGGCGGCTTCATCCCCTACGGCGGCACCTTCCTGACCTTCAGCGACTACAGCCGCAACGCCATCCGCATGGCCGCGCTGATGAAGCGCCGCGTGATCCACGTCTTCACGCATGACAGCATCGGCCTCGGCGAGGATGGCCCCACGCACCAGAGCGTGGAGCATGCGGCGGCGCTGCGCCTGATCCCGGGGCTCGACGTCTGGCGCCCGGCCGACACCGCCGAGACGGCGATCGCCTGGGCCATCGCGCTGGGCAACACGCACCGGCCCAGCGCGCTGCTGCTGTCGCGCCAGAACCTGCCCTACGCGCCCAAGGCGGCGCTGGACGACATCGCCAAGGGCGCCTACGTGCTGGCCGAGCCGGCCGAGGTGGGGCTGAAGAAAAAGGCGCAAGGCGTGATCATGGCCACCGGCTCCGAGGTGCAGCTGGCGCTGCATGCGCAAGCCGAGCTGGCCCAGCGCGGCATCGCGGTGCGCGTGGTCAGCATGCCCAGCACCACGGTCTTCGACCGCCAGGACCTCAGGTACAAGAAGGCCGTGCTGCCGCCCGGGCTGCCGCGCGTGGCGGTGGAAGCCGGCGTCACCGACTTCTGGTGGAAGTACGGCTGCGCCGCGGTGGTGGGCCTCGACCGCTACGGCGAAAGCGCGCCGGCCGGCGCGCTGTTCAAGCACTTCGGCTTGACGGCGCAGAACGTGGCCGACACCCTGCACAAGGTTTTGTCCAAGTAACCCGCAAGGAGAGCTCAGATGGCTATCAAGATCGGCATCAACGGCTTCGGCCGCATCGGCCGCATGGTGTTGCGCGCGGCGGTTCAGAACTTCCCCGAGATCGAGGTGGTCGGCATCAACGACCTGCTGGAGCCCGACTACCTGGCCTACATGCTCAAGTACGACAGCGTGCACGGCCGCTTCAAGGGCGAGATCGTGGTCGACGGCAGCACGCTGGTCGTCAACGGCAAGCGCATCCGGCTGACCGCCGAGAAGGATCCGGCGGCGCTGAAGTGGGGCGCGGTCGGCGCCGACATCGTGGTCGAGTCCACCGGCCTGTTCCTCACCAAGGAGACGGCGCACAAGCACATCGAAGCCGGCGCCAAGAAGGTGGTGATGAGCGCGCCCAGCAAGGACGACACGCCGATGTTCGTCTACGGCGTCAACGACAAGCGCTACGCCGGCCAGGCCATCATCAGCAACGCGAGCTGCACCACCAACTGCCTGGCCCCGGTGGCCAAGGTGCTGAACGACAGCTTCGGCATCAAGCGCGGGCTGATGACCACGGTGCACGCCGCCACCGCGACGCAAAAGACCGTGGACGGCCCCAGCAACAAGGACTGGCGCGGCGGCCGCGGCATCCTGGAGAACATCATCCCCAGCAGCACCGGCGCGGCCAAGGCGGTGGGCGTGGTGATCCCCGAGCTGAACAAGAAGCTCACCGGCATGAGCTTCCGCGTGCCGACGTCCGACGTCTCGGTGGTCGACCTGACGGCCGAGCTGGTGAAGGAAGCGAGCTGGGACGAGATCTGCGCCGCGATGAAGGCCGCCGCCGCCGGCCCGATGAAGGGCGTGCTGGCCTACACCGAGGACAAGGTGGTGGCCACCGACTTCCGCGGCGAGCCCTGCACCAGCGTGTTCGACGCCGAGGCCGGCATCGCGCTCGACAAGACCTTCGTGAAGGTGGTCGCCTGGTACGACAACGAATGGGGCTACTCGAACAAGGTCCTGGAAATGGTCCGCGTCATTGCAAAGTAAGCCCGTCTTGAGCCAGGCGCTTTACGAATCGAAGCTGCAGTCGCTGCCGCTGGTCGGCCGCGGCAAGGTGCGCGAGAACTACGCCGTCGGCAGCGACCGCCTGCTGATGGTGGCCAGCGACCGCATCTCGGCCTTCGACGTCGTGATGGGCGAGCCGATTCCCGCCAAGGGCGCGTTGCTGACCAGCATGGCGCTGTTCTGGTTCGGCAAGCTGGCGCACGTGGTGCCCAACCACCTGACCGGCGACGACCCGCAGCGCGTGGTCGCGCCCGACGAGGTGGCGCAGGTGCGCGGCCGCGCGATGCTGGTCAAGCGCCTGCGGCCGCTGCCGATCGAGGCGGTGGTGCGCGGCTACCTGGCCGGCTCGGGCTGGAAGGAGTACCAGATGAGCGGCAGCGTCTGCGGCGTTGCGCTGCCGCCGGGGCTGCAGCTCGCCAGCCGGCTGCCGCAGCCCATCTTCACGCCGGCCACCAAGGCCGAGGCCGGCGCGCACGACGAGAACATCAGCTTCGAGCAGGCCGCTGCGCTGATCGGGCCCGAGCGCGCCGCCGAGGTGCGCGCGGTGGCGATCCGCCTGTACATCGAAGCGTTCAGTTATGCGATCGGCCGCGGCATCGTGATCGCCGACACCAAGTTCGAGTTCGGCCTCGACGAGCACGGCACGCTGACGCTGATGGACGAGGTGCTGACGCCCGACTCCTCGCGCTTCTGGCCGCTGGAGGGCTGGCGCGAAGGCGAGAACCCGCCCAGCTACGACAAGCAGTACCTGCGCGACTGGCTGGAGTCGGTGCGCATCGACGGCCGGCCGTGGGCCAAGCAGCCGCCCGCTCCGGCGCTGCCGGCCGAGGTGGTGGCCGCCACGGCGGCACGTTATGCCGAGGCGGCGCGTCTGCTGACCGGCGCCGCGGCCTGAAGCTTCTTCAGGCGGCCAGCAGGCCGCTGAACAGGCGGTTGTGGTTCAGCCCGCGCGGCTGGTACGCCGAGACGCGTTGCGCGATCTCGGCGATGTGCTCCGGCGTCGTGCCGCAGCAGCCGCCGGCGATGTTGAGGAAGCCGCTCTTGGCGAACTCTTCCATCAGCGCGCCGGTGACCGCCGGCGTTTCGTCGAAGCCGGTCTCGCTCATCGGGTTGGGCAGCCCGGCATTGGGGTAGCAGCTCACGAAGGTGTCGCCGGCCACGCGCGCCAGCTCTTCGATGTAGGGCCGCATCAGCGCCGCGCCCAACGCGCAGTTCAGGCCCACCGCCAGCGGCCGCGCGTGGCGCACCGAATGCCAGAAGGCCTCGACCGTCTGCCCCGAGAGGATGCGGCCCGAGGCGTCGGTGACGGTGCCCGAGAGGATCACCGGCAGCCGCTCGCCGCGCTCGTCCATCAGCTCGTCGAGCGCGAAGATCGCGGCCTTGGCATTGAGCGTGTCGAAGATGGTCTCGACCAGGAACAGGTCGCAGCCGCCGTCCAGCAGGCCCTCGGCCTGCTCCCGGTAGGCGGCGCGCAACTGGTCGAAGCTGACGTTGCGCGCGCCGGGGTCGTTGACGTCGGGGCTGATGCTGGCGGTGCGCGGCGTCGGGCCCAGTGCGCCGGCCACGAAGCGCGGACGCTCGGCGCTGCTGAAGCGGTCGGCCGCGGCGCGGGCGATGCGGGCGGCGGCCTCGTTCATCTCGCGCGCCACGTGGGCCAGGCCGTAGTCTTCCTGGGCGATCGCGGTGGCGCCGAAGGTGTTGGTCTCGATCAGGTCGGCGCCGGCGGCGAGGTAGGCGTCGTGGATCTGGCGGATCAACTCGGGCCGGGTCAGCACCAGCAGGTCGTTGTTGCCCTTGAGGTCCTTGGCGTGATCGGCGAAGCGGCTGCCGCGGAAGTCGGCCTCGGTCAGCGCCTGGCGCTGGATCATCGTGCCCATCGCGCCGTCGATGATGACGATGCGGGACTTCAGCAGCCCGGGCAGGGCGGCGGCACGGGTGTAGGCGGCAGCGGCTTTCATCAGTGCCGCCCGGCCGTTGCGAAGGTGCTGAGCACCCCGGGACCGGTAGGGTCCCCTGCTGGGACTGGGGGCCGCGGACGAAGTGAGCGTGGGGGCTTCATTTCGCGCATTGTCGGCGTTCTCAGCGGTGGGGCGACGCCTTGGGAAGATCGCCGGCGTCGGTCAGCAGGTCTTCGGAAAACATCGACTCGCCGCCGGCCGGGTCGGCCGACTGGCGGCGCCGGCGCGCACGCTCGGAGGCACGGGCGCGCTGCTGGGCGCGCTGGTCGACCAGCAGCAGCACCAGCGTGATCGGCACCGCAGCGCCGGCCAGCAGCGTGAACACCATCTCGGGCAGGAAGCGCGCGTGGGCCGAGACCACCTGGCGGTCGAGGCTGGACGCCGTCAGCACCAGCTCCTGCGCGGCCACGATGCAGGCCGTCAGCACCAGCGCCGCCATCAGCCGACGCGCGCTGCGGTCGCCCTTGGAGCCGCGGCGCGGCCCCACCACCATCCAGCCACTGACGCCGAAGCCGACCAGCATCAGCAAGGCCGCGAACGCCAGCGGCTGCAGCTGCCACGCCAGCCCCGGCTCGGCGCCCATCGACCACACCACCGCCACCTGCAGGATCACCGCCAGCACCGCGGCCAGCAGGATCACGCCCAGTTGCGAAAGCCAGGCCGGGCGGATCGTGACCCAGGCCACCAGCATGAGCATGACCGCGTAGACGCCCAGCAGCGCGCCCAGGATCTTCAGCGGGTGGTAGCCGACCTCGAAAGCCAGGCCGCGGCCGCCGATGTTGATGATCATCGCGCTCCACAGCCCCGCGGTCAGCGCCGCCGAGCCGTACAGCCATTCACGCCACAGCCGGATCGGCCCTTCGTAGTGCAGGCGGCGCAGGAATTCCACGAAGGCGCGCGCCCCCAGAAAGGCGATGCAGGCCGACGCCACCCACAGCAATACCGACGAATCGCCGATCACGGAAAGCATGGGACCAGGGTCTCCTCAGGGCAGGCGCCGGCGGCGCAGAAAGTTGCGGGTGAAAAGCAGCAGCAGCCGATCGGCACGGCCACGCGGCAAGCATAGTGGCGGCGCCTGACTCTCGTCCTCATCGGATTCGAGTGAATCTGCACATCGGTTACAAAAAACCGATGTCCCGGCGCTGTCGGACCTCGGGTTTCACGCGATGTTCGCTTTCGAGTTGTGACAAAAACGCGTCGGCGTCGAAGCGTTGCCCCAGGATCTCGGCCTGCCGCTGCACCGCGGCGAAGTCGCCGGGAACGAGCTGGTCGAGCTGGGCCAGGCGCTGACGCTGTTCATCGGTCAGCGCCGCGCCGTCGCCGCCGAGCGCCTCGGTCACGAACATGCGCACGCGCTGCTCGCGCGTCAGCGGGTGGAAGCGGATCTTGAAGGTGAAGCGGCGCAGCGCCGCCTCGTCCAACTCGTCGAACAGGTTGGTGGTGCAGATGAAGACGCCGGCGAAGCGCTCCATACCCTGCAGCATCTCGTTGACCTCGGTGACCTCGTAGTTGCGCTCGGCGCGGCGGCGGCTGCGCAAAAAGCTGTCGGCCTCGTCGAGCAGCAGCACGGCCTCCTCGGTGCCGGCTTCCTCGAACATGCGGGCCATGTTCTGCTCGGTCTCGCCGACGTACTTGCTGGACAGGTCGCTGGCCTGGCGGATCATCAGCGGCCGCTGCAAGGCCTGCGCGATGTGCTCGGCCAGCGCCGTCTTGCCGGTGCCCGGCGCGCCGTGGAAGCACAGCGTGCCGTGGCCGCGGCGGCGCAGCGCCTCGACGATGCGCGGGATCTCGAAGCGCGACTCGACGTTCAGCAGCCCGAGGTCATAGCCGGTGACCACCGGCCGCGCCGGCTTCTCGCGCGGGCCGCCGCTGCCGCCCAGCGCGCGGTCGGCGTTGCCGAGCTGGCGCAGGATCAGGCCTTCGACGCGCGCGGCGTCGTCGTCGCCGCCCACCAGGCGCGCAAAGCGCACCGCGGTGCGGATCTGCGCCGGCGTCAGCCCGCGGCGCTCGGCCAGGCGGGCCGAGAAGCCTTCGCCCACCGTCACGCCCTGCAGCGCGCGCCGCACCAGGCCTTCGCGCGCGCCGGGCGGCGGCGACTTCAGCAGCAGGTGGTACTGGAAGCGGCGGCGGAACGCGGGGTCGATCTGCTCGATGCGGTTGGTGATCCAGATCACCGGCACCGGGTTGGTCTCCAGGATCTGGTTGACCCAGGCCTTGCCGCTGACGCTGCCGCTGGCCGGCGCGTCGGCGCTGTCCAGCCGCGCGATCAGCTGCGCGGCCTCGGTGCTGATCGGCGGGAACACGTCCTCCACCTCGTCGAACAGCAGCGCCACGCCGGGGCTGCCCTTCAGGAAGACCTGGCTGATCTGCAGGCTGCGGTAGCGGTCGCGGCCCGAGAGGCTGTTGCCGTCGCGGTCGGCGTATTCCACCTCGTACAGCTCCAGCCCCGCGGCCTGGGCGCAGACCTTGGCCAGCTCGGTCTTGCCGGTGCCCGGCGGGCCGTACAGCAGCACGTTGACGCCGGCCTCGCGCTGCGCGGTGGCCTGGCGCAGCAGCCCGGTCAGCACCTGCACGTCGTCGTCGACGAAGGCGAAGTCCTCGGGCTGCAGCTCGCTCTTGGGCGCCGGCCGCGTGAACACGGCCATCAGGTCGCCGGGACCGTCGTACTCGCGCATCAGCACCGGCGGCAGCTGCTCGCTGACCTTCATCAGGTCGGCCAGGTCGGTGATGTTCTGCTCGGAGATCAGGTTCTCGATCATGCCGATGCGCTCGAGCCGCGAGCCGGCACGCAGCGCCTCGGCCACGTCGCGCGCGTCGACGCCGGCCACCGCGGCCAGCGCCGCGTAAGCCTCCTGCGCGTTGGAGACCTTGAACTCGACCAGCAGCCCGCGCAGGTCGCGCTGGCAGCGCGCCAGCGTGCCGTAGAGCAGCAGCGCGCGCTCCGCGGGGTTGAGCTGCAGCAGCCCGGCCAGCGCGTCGATGTTCTTCTGCACCAGCGCCGATTCCTTCTTGAGCCGGCGCGACAGCCAGTCGCAGCTGTTGGACAACACGGCCAGCAGGTCCTTGGGTGCGTCCTTGATGTACTCGTCGATGTAGAAGAACAGCGTGCCTTCCTCGTAGGGGCCGCGCCAGGCGCCATGGCGCTCGACGAAGGCCTCGTCGGCCAGCGTCTCGTGGCCGCGCCAATGCGGGCTGCCCTTGCAGCGCTTGAGCAGAAAGCCGCGCAGCCGCGCCAGCACCGGCAACGGCCACACCAGGTGACGGCCCACCAGCGCCAGCAGGCTGCTCCAGTCGCGCCGCAGGTTGAAGCGGCCGGCCTGGTGCAGCGTCAGCGTCAGCACGAAGTGCGAGCACAGCAGGTCCATCACCGGGGCTTCGGCGAGCGCGGGCGAGAGCACCCAGCGGCCGTCGGCCCGGACCGGATTGCGCGCAGACGTCTTCATCATCACGAAGCAGACCTCTTTCATCGGTGCGTCCTGATCTTGGCGCAGCGCCGGCCACGCAGCAAGCCCCCCGGCCGGCGCGTGGCATGTCGGCACGCGCCGGCTGCCGGCCCTCAACGGATGCGGGCGCCGCGCCGCCGACAATCCCTTGCATGTCCGAGCTGCTGACGTTGACCCTGCCGCTGTTCCTGCTGATCGCGCTGGGCTTCGGCGCAGCGCGCGGCGGGCTGTTCGACGAAGCGCAGGTGCAGACGCTGGGCCGCTTCGTGCTGTACGTGGCGCTGCCGGCGCTGATCGTGCGCGCCTTTGCGCAGCGCGCGCTGGCCGAGGTCTTCGAGGCCTCGTACGTGGCGGCGCTGGCGCTGGCCTCGCTGGCGGTGTTTGCCGTCGGCTGGGCCGGCGCGCGGCTGCTGCGGCTGCCGCGCGAAGCGGCGGCGCTGGCGGCGCTGGGCGCGAGCTGCTCCAACAGCGGCTACATCGGCTACCCGCTGGCGGTGCTGGTCATCGGCCCCGGCGCGGCGGTGGCGCTGGCGCTGAACATGCTGGTCGAGAACCTGCTGGTGATCCCGCTGGCGCTGGCGCTGGCCGAAAGCGCCGCCAGCCGCGGCCAGGGCTGGCGACGCGCGCTGCGCGAAACCGGCCAGCGGCTGCTGCGCTCGCCGATGATCCTGTCGATCGCCGCCGGCGTGCTGGTGTCGGCCCTCAAGCTGCCGCTGCCGACGGCGCTGGCGCGCGCGATCGACCTGCTGGCCGTGGCCTCGGCGCCGGTGGCGCTGTTCGCGGTGGGCGGCATGCTGCACGGCAGCTCGGTGCGCGGGCTGGCGGCGCCGCTGGCGCTGATCGTCGGCGGCAAGCTGCTGCTGCACCCGCTGGCGGTGGCGCTGGCGCTGCAGCTGTTTCCGGTGGCCGACCGCACGCTGGCCACCGCGGCGGTGCTGATGGCCGCGGTGCCGATGATCGCCATCTACCCGGTGCTAGGCCAGCGCTACGGCCAGCAGCGCCTGTGCGCCGCCGCCTTGCTGACGGCCGTGCTGGCCTCGGTGCTGACGATCAACGCGGTGCTGCTCCTCCTGCATCGTTGAGGTGGCGCGCCAGGAAGGCCTGCAGCCGGTTGGCGAAGTCGAGCTGGTTCTTCAGCGTCAGCCAGCCATGGCCTTCGTCGTCGTAGACCACCCACTCGGGCGGGTGGCCGGCGGCGATGAGCGCCTCGCGCAGGCGCGTGGCGTGGACCAGCGGCACGCGGCGGTCGAGCGCGCCCGACACCAGCAGCAGCGGCGCCTTGATGCGCGCGGCCTGCGCCAGCGGCGCGTTGGCGGTGAGCTGCGCGACGTCCTTCACCGGGTCGCCGATCAGCGCCGGGTAGTCGTACTGGCGCACCTCGTCGCTCTGGTCGCTGATGAAGCGCCACTCGTACATCAGCCGCGGGTCGGTGACGGCCGCCCAGGCCGCGCCGCAGCGGTACAGCTCGGGGTGCCGCACCAGGCCCATCAGCGTGGCGTAGCCGCCGTAGCTGCCGCCGGCGATGCAGGCGCGGCCGCCGTCGGCCAGGCCCCGGGCCACGGCCCATTGCAGCGCGTCGGCCACGTCGTCCTGCATCGCCAGGCCCCATTGCTTGAGGCCGGCGCGGAAGTGCGCGGCGCCGTAGCCGGTGCTGCCGCGGAATTCGGGCTCGATCACGAGGTAGCCGCGCGAAGCCAGGAACTGCGCCATCGGCTCCCAGCGCCAATGGCCGCCGCGCACCCAGGGCCCGCCGTGCACCAGCACGACGGCCGGCCGCGCCCCGCTGGCCTTGGCCGCCGGCGTCGTCACCCAGACCGGCAGATCGCGCCCGTCGCGGGCCTTGATGCGGTGGAAGTCGACGCTGGCCATCTGCGCCGGGTCGATGCCCGCGCGGCTGCGGCCGATCACGCGCCAGTCCTTCGTGTCGGCGCGAACCAGCACGTAGGTGCCGGGGTCGCGGTCGGAGAAGGATTCGATCAGCACCACGCGATCGGGCTGGTCGCAGCGCCGGCAGCTCAGGCGGTTGACGCGGCCGGGCAGGCGCTCGTCGGCCTGCTGCTGCAGCGCTTTGAGCTGCGGGTCGAACCAGACGCTGGTCTCGGCGTCGGTCTCCAGCCGCACGCCCAGCGTCTTGCCGCCGGGCGTCTCGCTGATCAGCCGGCCGTTGAAATCGAAGCCCGGCGCGCTGACCACGGCCTGCGCCGCCGGCCGGCCCTGCGCGAAGTCGAAGCGGCGCAGCTCGGCATAACCGTCCGGCCCGGCGGACACGGTGACGAACAGATCGCCCGCGGCGTCGAAGAAGCGCGGCACGAAGGGCGCGTGGTAGCGGTCGAACTCGGCTATCTGCTTCCAGCTCGCTTGGTCGTCGGCCTTCCAGAACAGGCGGTCGCGCCCCTGGCGGCTGGTCAGCACGATGCGCGGCTGGCCCTGGGCGTCGAACCACCAGGCGCGGGTGTCGGGCGGCGTGCCTTCGGCCAGGTTGCGCACGCGGCCGGTGACGACGTTCAGCCGCTTGGGCGTCAGCTCGCGCAGCTCTCCCTGGTTGTCCGTCACCTCCTCGCCGACGATCACGTCGTCGCTGCCATCGGCCGGCACATGCAGCAGGCGGTGCTGGTACTCCAGCGGCTCGCGCCGGCTGATGCGGGCCTCGCGCACCCAGTCGCCTTTCAGACGCACCAGCATGCGCAGCTCGCTGCCGTCGCGCTTGACGCTGAAGAGCCCGGCACCGAAAGGCTGGTCGCCGCCGCCCGACTCGCGGTCGATGACGTCGAACACCAGCCGCTCGTCGTTGACCCAGGCGAAGCTGCGGATGTCGGCATCGCCGAAGCCCGCCGCGACGCCGGCCTGGCCCCAGTTGCGCAGGTCGAACACGGCCAGCACCGTGCGGCCGCCGGCGCGGCCGGCGGCCACGGCCAGCCATTGGCCGGACGGCGACAGCAGCGCGCGCTCGATGTCGGGCCGCTTGAAGAAGGCTTCGGCCGGCAACGGCTCGGCGGCGACCGCGGCGCCGCTGAATCCGGCCAGTGCGGCCAGCCCCACCGCGGCGGCCAGGCGCCGCCATCCGCTGAGTCGCTTCGCCGTCATGCGGCCTCCCTGGGTCTCGTGTCCTGCCGATGCTAGTGCCGCATACTTGCCGCATGAACAGCAGCGTCGACGTCGAAGACAACCACCCGCTCAACGACCAGTTGCTGCAGGCCATGGCCGACCGCGGCGGCGTCAAGACCTTTCCCGCCAACGCGGTGCTCGTCAACGAGGACGACGATTCCGATTCGATCTTCATCCTGCTCAAGGGCAAGGTGAAAGTCTACGGCGCCGGCGCCAACGGCCGCGAGGTGGTCTACACGACGCTGGGCGGCGGCGAGTATTTCGGCGAGATGACGCTTGACGGCGGGCCGCGCTCGGCCTCGGTGATGACGATGGAGCCCACCACCTGCGTGGTGGTGAGCGGCGCTAACGTGCGCGACTTCCTGGGCAGCCACCCCGACTTCGCGCTGCACCTCGTGCGCAAGCTGATCGCGCTGGTGCGGCGCTCGACCGACACCGTCAAGCGGCTGGCGCTGGACGACGTCTACACCCGCATCTGCAAGCTGCTGCAGGAGCTGGCCGTGCCCGACGACGACGGCCGCCCGGCCGTCAACGAGCGGCTGACGCAGCAGGACATCGCCGACCGCGTGGGCTCGTCGCGCGAGATGGTCAGCCGCATCTTCAAGCAGCTGACGATCGGCGGCTACGTGGCCACCGAGGGCCGGCGCATCGTGCTGCTGAAGAAGCTGCCGGCGCGCTGGTAGGCCGGCGCTGCTGCCGTCAGACGCTGCCGAAGGCCACCAGCCGGCCGCGCTCGTCCACCAGCTCGAAGGCGCAGCCCTGCTGCAGCAGGCGCAGCGTCTGGCCGAGCTGGGCCTTGGCGGTGAAGGTCAGCAGCAGGTTGGACTGCTCCATGCCCCACTCGGCCAGCTCGCGCGCGACCAGGTTGCGCAGGTATTGCGACTGCACGAAGGGCCGGCGCTGGCCCATCAGCCGCGCGCCCAGGCGCGAGACGTGGGCCATGCCGCGCTCGCCGGCCACGTGGCCGAAGCGGCGGCCGGCATCGGGCGCGATGAACAGCGTGCGCATGCGCACTTCCGGGTGCGTGTTGCTGAGCTCGGGCGCCCGGCGGCGCATGCGGCTGACGGCGCGCCGCAGGTGGTCGTCCTCGTCGGCCTGCTGCGCGTCGGCCACCCGCAGCTCGTGCACGACGAAGCCGTCCTCCACCAGCGCCAGCGTGCGGTCGTCGGCATCGCTGATGCGCGTTTCCATCAGCACCAGCGCCTCGGTGGGGCCGACGCGCACCGCGCGCAGCAGCCGGCATTCCAGGCGCTGCTGCGCCGCGTCGAGATAGGGCTGCGCGCCGTCGGGCAGCCGCGTGCGGTGGCGCAGCTGGTGCACGTGGCGGCGGTTGACGCCCAGGTCGGCGAGCACGCGCGCCTGCAACACGCTGATCACGCTTTGCGCGTAGAGGAAGGGATAGGCCACCAGGGCCTCGGGATCGTTGGCGTCGTTCGGCAGGTCGAACAGCGCGGCGAAGCGCTCGCCCAGTTCGGGCCGAGGCTCGAAGCGGGTCTCGTAGCGCCGCGCGCGACGGGGTTGCAGGCGGTGGCGGCGCAGCAGCCCCGGCACCGTGGCCGCCCACCAGCGGCAGGTGTAGGCCAGGCCCTGTTCGGCGCTCGGCACCTTGAGGCGGCGGGTGATGGCCAGCGGTTCGGCCTGGACCGAATCGGCCCAGGGCGAGGGCAGTGCGGAAGCGTTGGGTGCATGCATGGCGGCCGTGCTGGGTGGCTGGAACATGCCCTGCAGTGTGCGCAGCGGGCCGCCGCGCCGCGGTGAGCGATGCCACCGCGGCGATGTGACGAATTCACATCGTCAGCACGTCAGCCGAGCAGGTCCTGCGTCTGCGGATGCCGCCGCATGTAGGTGGCGACGTAGCTGCACAACGGCCGCACGCGCAGGCCTTCGGCGCGCGCCCAGTCCAGCGCGGCCTGCACCAGCGCGGCGGCGATGCCGCGGCCTTCCAGCGCCATCGGCACCTCGGTGTGGGTGAACAGCAGCACGTCGCCCTGGCGCCGGTAGGCGCAGACCGCCAGGCCTTCCGGGTAGGCCGCCTCGAAGCGCGATGCCTCGGGCCGGTGGACGATGTCGGGGACGGCGGCGCTGGCGTTCATGAGGCCGCACTGTAGCCGTGCCCAGGCGGCTGCGATGGCACAGCCGCCGTCTTGCGACAACGCAACAGGGTGACCCTGGCGCGGCGCAGAATGCCGTCGTGAATCCCCGGAGGCTTCCGATGCATCACACCCCCGCCCCAGCCCCGTTCACCGCTGATGCCGGTGCCGACGACGCGGCCGCGCTCGACCTCTCGCTGCCCGACAGCCAGGCGCTGGTGCGCCACCCCGACGGCTACTACTGGCTGGGCGCCGACGGCCGCCTGCAGATCGGCCCTTATGCCACCGCCGAGGAAGCGCTGGCCGATCTGCACCGCAGCGCCGACGACGACATCGAGCCCGAAGAGAGCCTGCCCGAGGCCGAGCGCGTGCTGGGCTTGGCCGATTGGCTGGATCCCGACACCGGCGGCCTGGCCGAGGACACGCACCTGCACATCGAAGATCACTGAGACGCGGCTGATGCCGGTGCGGACGGCGGTGCGGGTGCGGGTGCGGGCACCGGCAGTGCGGACGCCGCGGGTGCTGCGGACGCCGCGCGTGCTGAGGCCGCCGTCGCCGCCGAAGCGCTCGGCGCCGTCACCGTGATGCCGGGCGCCAGCGGAATCTCCTCCGACACCGTCACCGACTTCACGTAGTAGCGGGTCTCGCCGAAGCAACTGGTCGGCAGGCCGACTTTCTCTTCGTAATGCAGGTTGACGCGCTTGCCCATCACCTGGGTGATCTGCTGGGCCACGCGGTCGTCCAAGACCGTGAAGGCGAACTTCTCCGGCGTGGCGCCCGGCATCGAGACCAGCGCCAGCTCACCCTCCCAGGTCTTGCAGATCCAGCCGCGCTTGGACAGCTTCTGCACCCAGCCGGCCCGCTCGCCGGACGAATAACTCCAGGACAACGCGGCTGCAAAATACAGTGCCGCCAGGGCCAGCAGGGCGACCAGGACGGCGATCAGGCGAACGAGCATCGGGCTTGGCGTTAGCGTGGGGCTGTCGATTATGGCGGCCGCAAGCCTGCACAATGGCCCTTCCCCCGGCTGCTTGCGAATCGACCATGACCGCGCTGATCCTCGGCCTGCTGATCTTCCTGGGCGCGCACTCGGTGCGCATCGTCGCCGAGCCCTGGCGCCAACGCACCATCGCGCGCATCGGCGGCAACGCCTGGAAGGGCGCCTATTCGCTGCTGTCGGGCCTGGGCCTGGCGTTGATCGTGTGGGGCTATGCGCAGGCGCGGCAGACACCGATCGCGCTGTGGCCGCCGCAGGCGTGGGCGCGGCACCTGGCCGGGCTGCTGACGCTCATCGCCTTCGTGCTGGTGGCCGCTGCCTACGTGCCGGGCAACGGCATCAAGGCGCGGCTGCACCACCCGATGGTGCTGGGCGTCAAGGTCTGGGCGCTGGCGCACTTGCTGGCCAACAACACGCTGGCCGACCTGCTGCTGTTCGGTGGCTTCCTGCTGTGGGCGGTGCTCGACTTCCGCGCCGCGCGCCGGCGCGACGCCGCGTTGGCAACGGTCTATCCGCCGGGCACCATGGGTCGCAGCCTGCTGGCCGCGGCGGTGGGCATCGTCGCGTGGGCCGTGTTCGCGTTCTGGCTGCACGCCGCCTGGCTGGGCGTGCGGCCCTTCGGCCCTTGAGCGCCTAGGCGCTCAGGGCCTAGGCGCTCAGGCGGCGACCTTGAACTCTTCGAGGCTGTGGCCGGCCTCCAGCGCCTGGCGCAGCCATTGCGGGCGCTTGCCGCGCCCGGCCCAGGTCTGGCCGGCTTCGTTGCGGTAGGCCACGGTGGCCGTCGACGCGGCCTTCGCCTTCGCCTTGCGGCCGCCGGCAACTTTGTTCTTGCGCGCCACCGGGGCGGCGCGGCCGAGGCCGAGGTCGGCGGCGGTCAGGCCGTAATGGTCGATCGCTTCGCGGATGCGGCTGATGACTTCATCCACTTCCTTGCGGCGAAGCTTGTCGGCTTCGGCCTGCAAGGCCTGAATCTGGCGTTGGATCTGTTCGTAGGATTTGCTGGCCATTCGGGTGTCGTCGTTCAGGTCGGTGCGGCCGACCGGGCGGCCGACCCTATCACAGATCAGGTCAATCACGGCCGGCGGGTGGTCACGATCACCTCGACGCGGCGGTTGGGCAGCAGGCAGTCCCGCAGCGCGATGCCGCGCGCGCGGATGCGCTCGCAGCTCTCGCGCGGCTGGCGGTCGCCGAAGGCCTGGGCGCTGATGCGATCGGCCGGCAGCCCCTGCTGCACGAGGTAGTCGCGCACCGCGCGCAGTCGCTTTTCCGACAAGGCCTGGTTGTAGCCGGCGCGGTGGCTGCCGTTCAGCCGATCGGCGTGGCCGCTCAACTCGACCGTTTGCACGACCAGCCGCTCTTCGCGCAGGCGCTGCAGCAGGGCCTGGAGCGAGACCTTGCCGCCGGCGGCGATGTCGCCCAGCTCGTCACCGTCGAAGCGGAAGGCCACCATCGCGAACAACAGCACCTGCTGCGGGTCGCGCGCCGCGGCGACGGCCCCGGTGGCCGGGGCGGCCGTCGCGGCCGTCGCCGCCGCGGACGCGGCCGGCCCCGGCATCGGAACGACGGCCGTCGTGGTGGCCGTCGTAGTGGCCGCCGCCGCCGACGTCGCGGCCACCCGCGGCGCACAGGCCTGGGCCAGCGCCTCGGCGTCGCCGATCAAGTCTTCGGCGATCTGCACGTAGGGCTTGGCGTGGCGCCAGCCGAGCTGCGCCTGCTCGTGGCCGGCGTGCACCAGCTCGACCTCGCCGCAGGCCGCCTTGGCCTGCGCGCAAGACCAGCCGGCGTGGCTGCGCAGCCCCAGCGCGCGCGCCCACAGGTCGGGCCGGATGCGCTCGGCGCCGGCGACCAGCGGCGTCTCGGCCGGCGGTGCCTGGCGCGCGGCGAGCGCGTCGACGAGTCGGCCGGCCTGGTCCAGCGCCGCCTGCGGCCAGGCGCTGCGGTCGTTGCGCGTGTACTCGTGGAAGCTGGCGTCCAGCCAGCACTGCGCCTTGGCCAGGTGCTGGTCGCGCAAGGGCACCCCGGCGTCGTTGAGCGCCTTGATGCGCGACTGCATCTGCTCGTAGCCGCGCTGGTCGGCGCTGATCGTCGCGTCGCCGATGCGCGCGGCCGGCGGCGCCAGCGTGGGTGTCTGCGCGAAGGCGGCGCCGGCAGCGGCCAGCAAGGCCAGGCTGAGGACGGATTGGGAAAGAAGCACGGTCTTGTTCATGCGGACATCACCGGGGCAGGCTGCGGTTGACCGCGGGGTCGGCGGCCTGGAACAGGGTTTCATCGAACTTGAAGCGCAGCCGGATATAGGCGCCGCGCTGCGTGTACTCGTAGCCGGACAAATCGTTGTCGCCGCGGAAGCCGCTGCGGTTGTAGCCGGCCGACAGCCACAGGTTGGTGGCCAGCAGGTAGCCGACTTCCGCGCCGTAGGCCGTCTCGCGCGCGCCATGCTGGCCGCGCTGCAGCGCCGCGGAGATGCCGACGTCCCAGCGCTTGCCGAGGTCGTAGATCAGCCGGCCCGACAGCCACTGGCCGCGGAAGCGCGACTCGACGCCGCCTTCGAAACGATCGTCCTGCCACTTGGCGGCGGCGCGCCCCGACAGCCACCAGGGCCGCGTCGGATGCCACTCGCCGGCCAGCGCGGCCACCACGGCGCGGCTCTTCAGCGTGCCGACCTCGGCGTTGCTGGCGTCGCTCTCGCGCTTCCATTCCAGCTTGGCCAGCGCGTTGCCGCGGTTGGTGTCGGTGTCGCGCCAGGCCAGGCCGAGCTGGGTGCGGTTCTGCAGCACGTCGCCGCGGCTGCGGTAGTCGGTGCGCAGCAGGTAGTGGCGGGCCAGCAGCGTCCAGTCGCGGTCGATCTTGCGCGCCAGCAACCCGGTCCACAGCGTGGTGGTGAAGCGCTCGTCGAGCTCGGGCGTGCTGTCGATGTCGGCCGAGCGCCGCACTTCCAGCCGCGTGCTGCCGCGCCACAGCTCGCTGCGCGTCCAGTCCAGGCCGACCGAGGCGGCACTGGCGGTCGCGGTGTTGCCGCGCAGCACCTGGATGCGCTCCAGCGCCGCCTGCAGGCCGAGGCCTTCGGCTAACGTCCATTGCCGGCGCAAGCCGCTGGCATGCTGCAGGTCGCGGCCGCTCACCGCGTCGCGCAGGCGGTATTCGCTGAAGGCCTGGGTGTCCTGCAGCGGCTGGCCGTCGATGCCGAAGACCAGCGCGCTGGCGCGCGAATCGAGCGCACTGACGCCTTGCAGCGAGGTCCAGCCCTGCTGCTGCTCCCAGCGGGTGTACAGCCGCGCCCACTCGGCCAGGCGCCAGTCGGCGCCGATGGCCAGGCGGCGGCGCTCGTCGCCGTCCACCTCGTGCTCGATCTCGCCGCCCAGCGTCAGCCGTTCGCCGGCGCGCCAGCCGACGCCCAGGCGCACGGTGTCGGACGACAGCCGGGTGCCGGCCGGCAGCGTGGTGACCGAGCCGGTCCAGCTGCCCGAGCCGATCACCGGCAGCCCGCTGGCCGGGTCCAGCGCCTGGTTGCCGTAGCCGAGCGCGCCGCCGCCGGCGCCGCTGCCCAGGCTGCTGCTCAGGCCCTGGGTCGAACTGAAGGGCAGCGACGACCAGCCGCTGCCGCCCTCGCCGATGGTTTCGCGCCGCGTGCGCAGGCCGGCCTCCAGCGTCCAGCCGGCGGCCGGGCGCCAGCGCAGGCCGGCATCGGCGCCGCTGCTGTCGCCGCCGCCGGGGTTGCGGTCTTCGCTGCGCTGCGCCTGGCCCACGAGGTCCAGGCTGTCAGCGAGCTGCAGCCTGCCGCTGGCCAGCGCCTCGCCGCGGCCGCCATAAAGCGGCGCGGCGGGGTTGTCGAAGGCCGGGTCGCTGCGGCCGACGAAGGCGCGCAGCTCGCTGCGTTCGCCTTCGTGCGCCAGCTCCACGCGCCAGGCCTGGCCGCTGACCGTGCCGCTGATGTCCTTCAAGCCGGCGCTGCTGCGCTGGTTGGCGGGGTTGGTGTTGACCTCGGTGCGCGAGCCCGCGGCCTCCACCACCAGCGCGGTGCGCGGGCCGATCAGCCAGGTGGCGTTGGCGCTGTGCAGCCGGTACGGCGCCAGCGGGTTGCGGTCTTCGACCACCGAGCCGCCCACTTCGAGCTGCCTGCCCAGGCGCGCCTGCACGTCGGCGCCGCCGACCCAGAACGCGGGGCCGCCCTGGTCGACCTCGTAGCTGACGCGCAACGACACCGGGTTGAGGTCGGCGTCGACCGCGCCCAGGAACTGCGTCAGCAGGATGCGGCCGGAGAAGGGCTCGAAGTTGTAGTCGACCAGGCGCACCAGCGGGCGCACGGCGATGATGCGCGCGGGCTGCAGCCGGTCGCGCACGATGACCTCGACCTTCTCGCTGCCTTCCAGCACGCCGCCGTTGTGCAGGCCGTAGGGGCCCGAGCCCTGGCTGGCGAACTCTTCGACCACCTGGCGCAGCGTGTCGCGGAACGCGAAGACGTTGCCGCTGATGCCGTCGCCCTCGTGGTGCAGCCGCGCGCCGGTGGCGGTGCGGTTGTAGGCCCCCAGGCTGCGCTGCTTGAGCGAGGCCACGGCGCCCTGGCCCAACGCTTGAGAAAAGCCGTCGCCGGTGACGAAGTCGCCGTACAGCAGGTAGCTCTTGCCGCTGTCCAGCCGCAGGTACAGCCGGCTGCCGGAGCGGGCGTCGAAGCTGCGCAGCGAGGCGTCGCCGTAGACCGGGTAGAACTGCTCGGGCTCGATGTCGCGCAGCAGCCGCGCGCGCGTCTCCTTGTCGGAGTCGTAGGCCGCGGTGAGCAGCACGTCGCCCTTGATCGTGCCCTTCAGGAAGAACGCGGCGCGCGCCGCGGCGCTGGCCTTGCCGCCGTCGAAGTCGCGCGACCAGCGGCTGATCTCCTGCTCGAACACGTCGCCGCGGCGCAGCGGCTGCACGTCGACCTTGTGGCGGAAGCTGACCACGCCTTCCAGCAAGCCGGCGGCGATCATCGGCCGCAGGTCGGGCACGAAGCTGACCTGGCCTTGCGCCACCTCGCCGCCGGCGCTGATGCGCAGGCGCACGTCCTGCGCTTCGGCGGGGGCGACCAGCTCCAGCTCGGCGCGGCCGCCTTGCACGCGCAACTGCACGCCGGGCGTGGCACGGTCGGCGTCCTGCGCACGGCTGCCGTCCTCGTCGCTGCGCGCGCCGATGAAGCGCAGCCGGCCGCCGGAATGCTCGACGGTGACCGTCGCCTCGTCGGCCAGCGGCTTGCCCTGGCGGTCGAACAGGCGCAGCGTCAGCCGCACCACCGACTGCCCGTCGGCCGGCAGCCCGTTGGCCGAAGCCTCGACGACGATGCGGCCGACGGCCGCCGAAGCCGCCGCGCCCAGCGGCCGTTGCGGGGCCGGCTCGTCGGCCGGCTGGCGCGGGTAGAGCGTGCTCGACAGGCCTTGCACCGGCGTGTAGCTGACGTCGGGCGGGCTGCCCGCCGGCGGCGCGTTCTGCGCCAGCGCGCCGCTGCTGCACAGCACGGCGATCAACGCCGCCAGCGGCGCCGGCCGACGACGCGCATGCCGGCTGAGATGGGGGTTATTGTTCTTCATCACTTGCCCTCCCCCGGTTCGGCGGTGGGCCTGGTGGACCTTGTTCGAGGCACCGGCTGGTTCGCGCTGTCGGTGCCTTGCGTCGGCGTCGTCTGCGGCGTCAGGCCATGGGCCTTGCTGTCGAAGCGCAGCGCCGGGCGCCCGGGTTTTTCCACCTGCGGCACGCTGACCTCGCCCTGCGCGCGGCGCGCCTTGACCTGGTCGAGCACGGGGTTGGAGCAGCTGCCTTCGATGAAGTCGGCGCGCTGCAGCTCGCCGAGCTTCAGGTCGAGCCACAGGCTGCCGGCGTCGCCGAGGTTGCGGTTGCTCGAGGGGGTGAGGCGCGATCCGCGCGGCAGCGTCAGCTCGTCGATGCGCAGCACGTGGCTCTTCGGCGGCAGGCCGCACATCGAGTACTTGCCCTCGCTGTCGCTGGTGAGGAAGGTGCCGTCCTGCAGCAGCAGCCGCACGCCGGGGATGCCCAGTTCCTCGGGGTCCTGCACGTGGTTGCCGTTGCAGTCGACGAAGACCTTGCCCAGCACGCAGGCCTCGATGCCGAAGGCGCCGCCGGCCACGCGCACGCGGTAGCGACCCTCGTTGCTGGGCAGCGAGCGCGGCAGCGGGCTGAAGCTGCCGCTGCTGACGCAGCCGCCCGTCAGCTGGCAGCCGTGGGCGATGGCGGTGTTGATGCCGTCGCCCTGCGCCGCGCCGACGCCCACGCGCACGCGGTACTGCAGCGTCACGCTGCCGCCCGCGGGCACGCTGCCGAGCTGGAACGCGAGCTGCGGCCCCGGCGCGCCGGCCGGGTCGGCGATGCGCCGGCCTTCGACCATCGCGGTGCCGGCGATGTAGGTGAAGCCGTGCGGCAGCCGGTCGACCACGGTCACCTGGCGCGGCGTGGCGCCGGGGCTGACGCTGACCGTGATGCTGTAGCGCACGCTGTCACCGACCTCGGCCACCGCCTTGTCGCCGGTCTTGCGCAACGCCAGCGCGGCGGGCAGCGCGGCGTCGACCGGCAGGTGGTTGTGCACGATCTCGGGCGTCGCGCTGCCGACGTCCAGCAGCAGGTAGTAGCCGGTGTCGGGGCCGACCGGGCCGGCCGGCGCGCCCGGCTGCGGCTGCACCGCCACCACCGTGCCGGCGCCGCCGGCGGGCGCCAGCATGCCGGGCTGCGCCGGGATCACGCTGGACGGGAAGGTCCACTGCGACGGCGGTGTCACCGTCAGGCCGAACACGCAGTGCGCCGGCGCCGAGGGCAGCAGCACGAAGTTGTAGAAGCCGTTGGCGCCGGTGGTCATGCGGATCGCCGAGCCGCTGATCGTGTAGCCGCCCAGGCCCGCGCCGGCGATCTGCGTCGCCGGGTCGTAGCCTGCGCAAGCGCCGCCGGGGGCGAACGTGACCACGGCGCCGGGCACGGGCTCGCGCGACTGCGAGTCGTAGACAACGCCGCTGGGGTCGACCGGCAGGCTTTGCTGCGTCAGCTCCTGGCCGGGGGCGAGCACGACGGTGAGCATCACCTCGCGCGGGCCGGCGCCGCAGGAGCTGGGCTGCGCCGAGCTGTTGCAGGCCGCGGCCGGCACGCCGGCCTCGCCGTTGACCGGGCCGGCGTACACGATGCCGCTGGCCGGGTCGCGGAAGCGCACGCCGTAGGGCACGCCGGGCTCCAGGTCGGCAAAGCGGTAGCGGCCGTCGGGGCCGGTGGTCTGCGTGGCGATGACCTGGCCGGTGGCCGGGTTCACCAGCTCGATGATCCAGCCCGGCAGCGGGCGGTCGCCGCCGTCCAGCTGGCGCGGCGTGCCGCCGGTTTCCAGCCACACGCTGCCCGACAGCGCGGCCGGCAGCACCACCTCGGTGGCCACGCGGCAGGCGTTTTGCTGCGCCGGCTGCGCGCACAGCGGCAGCGTGGCGGGGTTGCCGTTGAAGCGGCCGCGCTCGTCGGCCGTCGGGCCGCGTTCGGCCGGCTCGTCGCCGCCGTCCACCAGCACCGCGTTGCTGACCGGCGAGTGGCCGGCGGCGCTGCCGCTGATGTTGACCGTCAGCTCGATCGGCGGCGCGCTGGCACCGCCGGCGAGCACGGCGCTGCTGCTGCAGCTGAAGCTGCTGGCGCCGACGGCGCCGCTGCAGCTCCAGCCGCTGCCAGCGGGCACGGCGGCCAGCGTGAGCCCGGCGGGCAGGTGGTCGCTGACCGCATAGCTGCCTTGCGTGGGGCCGGCGCCGGCGTTGCGCACGCTGATCACGTAGTGGCCCTGCAGGCCGGCGAGGAAGCGCGCCTCGCGCGTGGCCTTGGCCACCACGAGATCGGCCCGCGCATTGGTCTCGCCGAAGTTGTTCTCGGCCGAGCGCTGGCCGGCCAGCAGCGCGATGCCGCTGATCACCGAGGGATAGACGTCGTTGGCCGTCGCCTTGCCGCCCGTGCTGCCGGGCACGGTGGCGCTGTTGCGCGTGCTGCCGGGCTGCGTGGGCTCGGTCACCGTGTAGTTGCCGGGGCGCAGGTTGATGAATTCGTAGCGGCCGTCGGCGCCGGTCACCTGGCTCAGGTTGACGCTCTTGCCCTGGTCGTCGGTGCCGGTCAGCACGATCGTGACGCCCGCGATGCCGGCCTCGCCGCCATCGATCAGGCCGTTGGCGTTGTCGTCCAGCCAGACGCGGCCGGCAATGCTGGCGGCGACCCCCTCGCCGAACAGGTTGTCGACCGCCGCGCCGCCGGCTGCCAGCGTGATGCCGCCGATGCGGCTGGGCGTGCTGCCCGGCGCGGTGACCGTGCCGCCGCCGCTGCCGGCGGTGGTGCGGCCGTCGGTCGTGGTCTGCGTGACGCCGTCGATCGTCACCGTCGGCTGCGCGGCCTGCTCGGTCAGCGCCCAGTTGCCGGCCGGCAGGTCTTCGAAGGCGAAGCTGCCGTCAGGCTGCGTCAGCGCGCTGCGGGTCAGCGTCTGGCCATCGCGGGTGAGCGTGACCACGACGTTGGCGATGCCGCTGTCGGCGCCGTTGAACTGGCCGTTGTCATCGCGGTCGAGGTAGACGCGGCCGGCGATGCGACCGCCCCATTCCCCGAAGTCGTTGTCGGGCGAGCCGCTGGGCGGCAGGCTGCCGATCACGATGTGGTTGGTGGCCGGGCTGGTGTTGCCGGGGCCGGGGCGGGTGGCGCCGTCGGCGTAGTCGGCGGGCTGCACTTCGCAAATGCTGTAGGCGCGGCCGGCCACCAGCGCGCTGGCGTCGAAGTAGTAGCGGCCATCGCTGCCGGTCTGCGTGCGCGCCAGCTCGCTGCCGCTGCAGGAGATGCCGTCCACCAGGCGCACGGTGACGCCGCCGATGCGGCCTTCGTCGACGGCGGTGAAGTTGCCGTCGCGGTTGCGGTCGACGAAGACCGTGCCGCTGATCAGCGGCCCGCCGGGCGGGACGCCCTGCGGCACCCACTCGCCGAAGTTGTTGTTGCCCGAACCGGTGAGCGGCAGGTTGCTGACCAGGATCTGGTCGGGCTGTACGCTGGTGGCGTTGACGCCGGGCAGCGTGGGGCCGTTGGCGAAGCCTGCCGGCTGCTGCTCGCAGACGCGGTAGTCCTGCCCCGCCACCACCTGGGCCGCGGTGACCGTGCCGCCGGGGAAGACATAACTGCCGTTTGAAGCGGTGGTGGTCGTGCCCAGCAGCAGGGCGTTGGCGCAGGACGTGCCGCCCTGGCGCAGCTCGATCACCACGCCCGGCAGGCGCAGCGGGTCGCTGGCGGTCAGCAGCTTGTCCTGGTTGCCGTCGATGAAGACCAGGCCCCAGATCGTGGTGCGCGGCAGCTCGGCGAAGTTGTTGCCGCTGCTGCTGGCGCCGGCGGCGCCGAGCACGATGTTGCTGATGCTGTTGACGCCCACCGCGCCGGCGCTGCCGGGCGTGCCGGTGGTCACCGTGCCGGCGGTGTTGATGCCGTCGAGGTAGGTGCCCAGCAGCAGCGGGATCGCGCCCTCGGTCACCGTGTAGCTGCCAGGCAGCAGGTCGGGGAAGCTCCAGCTGCCGTCGGCCGTCGTGAAGGTGGTGCGCGGCGCGATCGGCTGGCCGGCGCCGGGGCCGGCGCTGGGGGTGCCGGTCAGCGTGATGGGCACGCCCGCGCCGGGCACGGCGCTGCCGATGCCGGGCTCGCCGGCGTTCTGCACGCCGTTGTTGGTGCTGCCCGGCGCACCGGCGAAGTAGTCCAGGAAGACGGTGCCGCTGATGCGCCCCAGCACCTCGGGGAAATCGTTGCTGGCCGAGCCGGCGGACGGCAGGCTGGTGATGTTGATCTGGTTGGCGCGCGGCGTGCTGGCGGCGTTGCCGGGCAGCGGCGGCCGGTCGGCGTGGCCCGCAGGCTGCTGCTCGCAGACCACGTAGTCGGTGCCGGCCGTCAGGTTGGCAAAGTGGTACTGGCCGCTGGCGTCGGTCTGCACCGTCTGCAGCGCGCCGCCGGGCAGCGCACCGGCCGCCGGGCAGACGGTGCCGGCCGCATACAGGCCCAGCGTGACGCCGCTGATCGCGGCGTCGTCGGCGTCGAGCTGGCCGTTGTCGGCACGGTCGACGAAGACCTTGCCCGAGATGCCGGGCGCCGGCACGCCTTCGGGGAAGTGGTAGTTGATGCCTTGCCCGCCCAGCGGCAGCGTGATGCCGCTCCAGGCGCTGCTGCCCACGCTGGCCACCGCGGCGTAGGTGCCGCCGGCGTTGGGCTGCGGCAGCGGCGCGCCGGGGCTGTTGCCGTAGCCCAGTGGCTGGGTCTCGGTGACCGTGTAGGTGCCGGGTGGCAGGTGGTCGAACAGGTAGTCGCCGCGCGTCGGGCCGACGGTGTTGTCGCTGGTGGTCGTGCGCGTGACGGCGTTGCCGAAGACGTCGACGCCGCTCAAGGTCAGCACCACGTTGCCGATGCCTTCGTCCTGCGCCGGCAGCGTGCCGTCCTGCAGGCCGTTGCCGTTGCGGTCGATGAAGACGCGGCCGGCCAGGCTGCTGCGCGCCACCCGCACCACCGAGCTGGCGTTGTTGTTGCCGGGCACGGTGTCGATGGCCAGCGGCGTGCCGTCGTTCGCCAGCCCGGGGCTGATGCTGGCGTTGTTGACGCGGTCGGCACCATAAGGGCCGGCGTAGACGCCGCTCTTGGGCCGCGCGAACAGGCGCACCACCACGTTGTTGCCGGCATCGTTGCCGGCCGGGAAGGCACCGGCGCCAAGCGGCCCCGGCGTCGCGTTGATCACGCAGGACACGGTCTGCTGCTGGCCGGTGGCGCTCAGCGTGGCCGGCGCCGGCAGGCAGGTCAGCGTGGCGCCGGTGGCCGTGGATGGCGGCGCGGTGACGCCGCTGCCGACGGTCACGCTGGGCGCCTGCGGGCCGCTGGTGATCAGCTCGAAGTCGGGCGGCAGCAGATCGCTGATGCGCATCTGCTGCGTCGGGCTGGGGCCCTGGTTGCGCGCCGTCAGCTGGTACTCCACCGCCTGGCCGATGGCCACCGGCGACGGCGTCACCGTCAGCTTGGACAGCAGCAGGTCGGCGCGCGGGAAGATCACGTCGTTGACCGCCGCCACGTTGTTGTTGTTGCCCACGTTGCGCGCGCAGGCGCCGGCGCTTTCGTAGTTGGCGCTTTCATCGGCGCAGACCAGCGCCTCGTTGCCGAAGCTCACCGGCGCCAGCGCGCTGCCGCTTTGCACCAGCTGGACCTCGAAGTTGACCTCGCGGCCCGCATCCAGGTAGCTGGCCGCGGCCGTCGGCGCCAGCGTGCACACCAGGTTGGCGTTGGGCGCCGACTGGCTGCAGCTCACGCTGCCGGTCTTGCCGTTGTCCAGCTCGTAGCCCGCCTCGGCCGCGACGCCGTTGACGTTGAAGACCTGCGGCGAGGCCAGCGTGAAGCCGGCCGGCACCGTCATCTGGTCGGTCATCGTCACGCCTTCGGCGCGCGAGGGGCCGTTGTTCTGCAGCCGGAAGCGATAGCGCAGCGGCTGGCCGACGCCGAAGCTGGTCTGCCCGGCCGGCAGCACGCGGGTCTTGCGCTGCTGCACGTCGATCTGCGGCACCAGCACGTCGAAGCCGACGCTGCGCTCGTTGTTGCTGGTCGACGCGGCGTCGTTGCAGGCCGCCGAGACGCTGCCGTTGCTGATGGTCTCGGTCTTGAACTCGCAGCGGCTGTCGGGGATGTCGACGCGCGCGGTGTTGCTCTGCCCCGCGTACACGGTGCCGGCGTTCGGCAGCCCGCTGGGCTTGAGCACGCGGGCGCTGATGGTCAGCGTGCGTGTGGCATAACGCGCCACCGGCGTCGTATTGGTGCAGCGCACGCGCACGTGGCCGGCGGCCAGCGCGGCCTCGCCGGGCAGCGCCGAGCCGGTGACGGCGCAGCTGAGGTCGCTGCCGCCGACGGCGATGTCGCCGAAGGCCACCGCCGCGCCGCCGACGCTGGTGTTGAGGTCGTCGACGATCTTGAAGTCGCCGGCGGCGGCGACGTCGTCGGGCCCCAGGTTCTGCGTCGTGATCGTGAACTGCAGCGTCTGGCCGATGCGCGGCGTGGCCGGCGTCACGGTCTTGGTCGTGGCGGCGACGTCGATGCGCGGCTCCACCACCAGCGCGGCGGCGTCGGACAGCGTGCCCGAGAGGATGGCGTCGGGCGAGCTCAGGCTCGCGGTGTTGGTCAGCGTGCCGGCGGCGAAGGGCCGCTGCACGGCGTAGCTGACGACGATGGTCGTGTTCGGCGCGACGTTGGTGAAGGTGCAGCTCAGGCTGCCGCTGCCGGCGCCGAGGTTGGGGCAGCTGCCCGTGGCGGCGCCCGCGGTGACCAGGGTCGTCACGGTGATCGCCGGCGTCACGTAGCCGGGCGCCGGTGCGCCGGGCGAGGCAACGTTCAGGATGCCGGGCAGGGCGTCGCTGAGCACCAGCGTCGGGATGGTCTGCTGCGTGCCGCCGCCCGGCGTGGTGATCGTGATGCGCCAGAATTGGCTGTTAGCCGTCGCCGCCAGCGCGGGCGCCGCGGCCACCGGGTCGACCCAGGTCGTGCCGTCGATCGACGATTCCTTGCGGATGCCGACCGCGCCGCCGCTGCTGGTCACGTCGGTGGCGATCAGGCTGCCGCCGGCCACGGCGCAGTCGTTGGCCGTCTGTCCGTTGCCGGGGGGCTGCGGACCCTGGCCCGGCGTCAGGCCGAGTTGCGTGAGCACCGTCTCGCCGGTGCAGACGCGGTCGCTCATCGTGACCTGGCCGCTGACCGCCGCCACCGTGGTGCTGAAGCTCACGCCCAGCGAGGCGCCGGGCGCCAGCGTGCCGCCGGCCATGCGCACGCACTCGACGCGCTTGCTGCGCGCCGCGTCGGCGGGGTCGGCGTTGTCGCTCACCGTGCACTGCCAGCCGGCGCTGACGTTGCTGAGCGCGTCGCCGTTGATCTCGGTCGGCTTGAGGTAGTCCACCACCCGCAGCGCGGTGCCACCGCCGCTGGCGGAATAGACCGCGGCCGCGGGGCTGGCGGCGTCGTTGGTGACCGTCAGCGTGGTGGTGATCGTGGTGCCGGGCGCCACCGGGCCGCTGGCCGGCGACTTGGACTTGGCGCCGCGCAGGTCGGCATACGGCGTCACCGTCTGCCAGGGCAGCGTGACGCTGTTGTTGGCCGCCACGCTGTCACCGAAGCCGGCCGGCGGCGCGGCCGTGACGACGAAGTTGCCCGCCTGCGCGGTGGCCGGCATCGTCAGCGCGATCGCGAAGCTCTGCGTCGCGCCGGCGGCGGCCGCGGCGGCGGTGCAGGTCAAGGCGGCGGGCGCGCCCAGCACCACGCCGGTGGCGGGGCCGCTGCAGCCCGCGGGCAGGCTGGTGACGGTGAAGCCGGCCGGGATCGTGGTGCTCAGCGTGCCGCCGGCCGGCAAGGCCGTGGGGCCGTTGTTGCGCCACGAGATGCTGAGCGTCTGCGCACTGCCCAGCGCCTGCACGCCGGCGGGGAAGCTGCCCAGCGCCTGCACGTCGCCGCCGGCGTCGACGATGTAGGCGACGTTTGCGATGTTGTTGTTGGGGTCGCGGTCGAAGTAGCCCGGCACGCCGGCGGCGATGGAGCCGGTGTTGTTGAAGGTGCCGGAGGTGCCCGGCGCACCGGTGATGGTGATCGTCGCGGCGTTAAGCGCCGCGGCCGTCAGCGGGCCGGTGTAGGTGCAGGTGACGCTGCGCGCCGCGCCGTTGGCCACGGCCACCGGGCTGCAACTCGCGATGCCGGCGTTGATCGCGCTGACCGTGAAGTCGGTGGCGGTGCCGGGCAACTGGTCGGTCACCGTGATGGTGTTGCCCGGCGGCAGGTCGTCGGCGCCGGCCGCCACCTGCGGCTGCAGCGTGAAGGTGGTGCTCTGTCCGGGCAGCAGGTTGCCGGCCGGGGACTTGGTCTTCAGCAGCGTCAGGTCGCCCGAGCTGCGCACGGTGCCGGTGTTGCTGGCGCTGGACCCGCCGGTGCCGGTGGCCACCAGGCTGAACGAGCCCAGCGTGCTGCCGCGCACCTGGAACGACAGCGTGCCCGCCGCGCCGGCACCGCCGGCCGGCACGGTGCATTCGACCGCCGGGTTGCCGCCCAGCACGATGGCCGTGCAGCCGGCGGGCAGCGCCGGCGGGTTGATGCCCAGCTGCGGCGGGATCGGCACCTGGATCACGGCCGCGGCGGCGCTGGTGCGCGTGTAGTCGATGTCGACCGTGGCGTCGAGCGTGCGGCCGATGTTGACCGGGAACAGGATCTGGTTCACCGCCACCTGACCCCAGGCGGAGCCGGCGCTGGCCAGCAGCCAGGCGGCGACGATCGCCAGCCGGCGCGCCGGGCGCGGCAGCCGCGGCGCGGCCGCCGCGGCAGGTGAATCGGGGGACGGGACGGGGAGCATCCGGGAAGGCGTCATCGGGTCTTGGCCTGGCGTGCGGTTCCGGCACGTCAAGGCCCAGGGACTCGCCTGCGCCTTTCGCAGGTCCCCCTCCTCCTCTCGCTCGCCGGTGGTGTCGATTCCGGTGCCGGCGCTGCTTGCGCCCGGCCGAAATCTCAATGCCGGCGAGGGTACCGTACGCCGGACGCCGCCCGGGTCAGGAATTCGCTGAAAACGACGCTGGCCCGATCACCAATCCACGGGGTTGCAGCGGTAATAATTGCTGAATTCGACGTACAGCGCCGGGTGCTGCCGCGCCAGCTCGGCCGGGCGCTCGAAGAACAGCTCCGAGACCACCGCGAAGAACTCGCCGGCGTTGCCGGCGCCGTAGGGGTCGATCAGGCCGGGCTCCTCGCCGCGCGCCACCTGGGCGCGCAGCGCGTCGAAGGCAGCGCCCAGCGTCGCGGCCCAGCGCCGATAGCCGTCGCGCCGGCCGAGGAAAGGCGCGCCGTTGGCGGGGCCGTTTTCCTGGTCGAGCTGGTGCGCGAACTCGTGGATCACCACGTTGTGGCCGTCGTCGGGCACCGCGGCGCCGGCCAGCACGTCGTCCCACGACAGGATCAACTGGCCCTGCTGCCACGACTCGCCCACCAGCACGCGGCGCGCGTCCTGCACGATGCCGCCGGCCTCGGTGAGCAGCCGCTCGACGACGAAGGCGCCCGGGTACACCAGCACCTGGCGCAGGCCGCGGAAGCGCCCTGCCGGCCGCCCCAGCAGCAGCAGCGCGGCCTGCGCGGCGACGAGCACGCGCACCTCGTCGGTGATCAACTGGCCGCGGCAGCCGATGAAGGGCACGCTGGCGATGAAGACCTGGACATGGCGCTGCAGTTGCCGCTGCAGCGGCACCGGCAACCGCTGGTACAGCGGCATGCGGCGACGCAGGATGGCCCGCCAGGCCGACGGAAACGGCCGCGCGGTCAGGCGCGCGCGGCGCCAGGCGTGCCACAGCGGCGGCCCCGCCAGCCAGCCGGCAACGGCCAGCAGCAGGCTGGCGAGAAACAGCAGTGGCAGCAGCATCGAGACGCCCCGGGCGGATCAGCCTATCACCTGAGGTCATGTCCCGCTGAACTCAAGCCGGCCCTTGGTTTAGAGATTTGCAACATCGTTCATGCATTGATTGCGGGATTTCCCGCTATTCATGCACTATTTTGCAGATCTACGATGCGCGCCCGCGCCCTTGGGCGCTTCGGAGTGCCCATGTCCACCTCGTTCTTCGACGATCCTGAAGCGCTGGCGCCGCCGCGCGCGGTGCGCATCGCTTTCGACGACGGCAGCTTCGTGCTGCGCTCGCCCGAGCCGCTGAGGCCTTATGCCCGCTGCATGGGCGAGTGGATCGAGCGCTGGGCCGCCGAGACGCCCGAGGCACCGGCGGTGGCCGAGCGCGACGCCAGCGGCGACTGGCGGCGCCTGAACTGGCGCGAGCTGCGGCGCGCGGTCGGCGCCGTCGCGCAAAGCCTGCTGGGGCTCAAGCTGCCGCCGCAGCGGCCCGTGGTCGTGCTGTCGGACAACGGCCTCGACCACCTGCTGCTGATGCTGGGTGCGATGCACGTCGGCCGCGCCGTCTGCACCGTCAGCAGCGCCTACTGCCGGCTGACGCAGGACTACAGCAAGGTTCACGGCATCCTGGCCACGCTGGGCCCGGCGCTGGTCTACGCCGCCGATGCCAAGGTCTACGGTCCGCCGATCGAGAGCAGCGGCATCGATGCGGTGGTGGTCTTCAGCCAGGGCGCCGAGCGCTTCCCCGGCGCCTTGAGCTTCGACAGCCTGCTGCGCACGGCCGAGAGCCCGGCGGTGATGAAGGCCTTCGACGCCATCCTGCCCGACGACGCCGCCAAGTACTTGCTGACCAGCGGCAGCACCGGGCACCCCAAGGTGGTGGTCAACACCCACCGCATGCTGTGCGCCAACATGCAGATGATGAGCCAGGTCTGGCGCTTCCTGGAGCGCGAGAAGCCGGTCATCGTCGACTGGCTGCCCTGGAGCCACACCTTCGGCGGCAACCACAACCTCAACCTCGTGCTGCGCCACGGCGGCACGCTCTACATCGACGAAGGCCGCCCCGCGCCGGGCCTGGTGGACCAGACGCTGCGCAACCTGCGCGAGGTGCAGCCCACGCTGTGGTTCAACGTGCCGCGCGGCTTCGAGATGGCGCTGCCGGCGCTGGAGGCCGACGACGCGCTGGCGCGCGAGGTCTTCGCCCGGCTGCGCATGGTGTTCTACGCCGGCGCCGCGCTGCCGCAGGCCACCTGGGAGCGGCTGGAAGCCGTGGCGCGGCGCGTACGGCCGCCGTCGGACGCCTCGCGGCCGGTGTGGTTCACCACCAGCTGGGGCGCCACCGAAACCAGCCCGGCGATCACCAGCGCGCACTGGAAGCTCGACCGCGCCGGCAACATCGGGCTGCCGCTGCCGGGGCTGGAGCTGAAGTTCATCCCCAACGGCCAGAAGCTCGAGCTGCGCGTGCGCGGCGTCACCGTCTTCCCGGGCTACCGCAACGCGCCGCAGCTGACGGCGCAGGCCTTCGACGAGGAAGGCTACTACCGCATCGGCGACGCCGGCTTGATCGCCGACCCGGCGCGGCCCGAGTCCGGCGTGGTCTTCGACGGCCGCGTGGCCGAGGACTTCAAGCTCACCACCGGCACCTGGGTCAGCGTGGGCACGCTGCGCGTGCGCATCATCAGCGCGCTGGCACCGCTGGCGCAGGACGTGGTGATCACCGGGCACGACCGTTCGGAAGCCTGCGCGCTGGTGTTCCCGTCGCCGCAGGCGCGCGAGCTGCCGGCGCAAGAGCTGCAGCGCCGCATCGCTGCGTCGTTGGGCGCGCTGCGGCGCGACGGCGGCGGCAGCTCGATGGCCGTGGTGCGCGCGCGCGTGCTGGCCGAGCCGCCGAGCGCCGATGCCGGCGAGATCACCGACAAGGGCTACATCAACCAGCGCGCCGTGCTGGCGCGCCGCGCCGCCGAGGTGGAAACGCTGTACGCAAGCCCTTACGATGCCGGCGTCATCATCGCGAGCTGAAGCGCTCCCACCCTTCCCATGAGCCGTACCACGCGCATCGATGTCAACGTCCAATGGGGCGACTGCGATCCCGCCGACATCGTCTTCTTTCCCAACTTCAACCGCTGGATGGACGCCTCGTCGCAGAGCTTCTTCATCCAGTGCGGGTTGCCGCGCTGGCGCGAGCTGGAGAACACGCGCGGCATCGTCGGCACGCCGCTGCTGGAGATCAACACCAAGTTCTACAAGCCGGCGACCTACGGCGACGCGCTGGGCGTCGAGACCCGGGTGCAGGAGTGGCGGCCCAAGGTCTTCATCCAGCACCACCGCATCGTACGCGGCGATCTGCTGTTATGCGAAGGCTGGGAGACCCGTGCCTTCGTGCAGCGCATCGACGGCCGGCTGAAGGCGATTGCCGTGCCCGAGGACTTGAAGGCCTTGTGCCTGTGAGCGCCTGCCAGGCCGGGTCAAGCCCGACCTGGTCCGTTCAGAAGCCGGACGCGACGACCGGCATGCGCCCGGGATCGGGCCGCAGCTCGCCGTGCGCCACGTGCTCGGCCGCGCCGGCGCTGCGGCTGACCACCAGCGTGTGCAGGCACGCGTCCTGGTCGCGGCGCTGCGGCTTGGCGCGGCAGGCGGCGGCAATCTCCAGCACCTGCGGCGTCGGCAGCAGCCAGGGATCGGCCGCGGCCTGGAAGAAGACAGTGGCCACCGCCGCCACGATGCCGCTGCCGACCAGCAGCGCCCCGACGGCGCTGGCCAGCCGGGCGCGCGGCGCCAGCGAAAGAGCGGTCTTGCGAGACGTCATGACGGGCTCCTTTTGAGCACTGGGGAGCCGCCAGCATCAGCCGCCGGCCACGCCGCAACATCCACAACCGAAACGAGCCGGCGGCCGCGTCTCGTCTGCGCGGTGGAAACCTGTGATCGGCATCACAGGCGGCGGTGGTCAGACCTCTCAAAGCCTGGGGCACGGTCGCGGCTACCGTGCATCACCTGCCGCACCGCGGCGGGCGTCACCGGCAAGCCAAGGGGGGCTCACATGCATACCGGACACCACAGCAACGCAGCCGCCAGCGTGCAGGGCGCGCCGCCGTACCAGGGACCCGAACGGCGCAAGACCGGGCCGCCGCCGGCCGCCTGGCTGATGCGCATGCTTGACGAGGTCGACTACGGCGCGCTGATGCTGGGCGAGGGCGGCCGCGTTCAATGGATGAACCACGCCGCCCGCGCCGCGCTGCGGCCCGGTCAGGGCCGGCCGCTGCAACTGAACGACAACGGCAGCCTGCGCGTGCGCCACGGCGACGACGGCGCGCGGCTGCACGCCGCGCTGCGGGCCGCGCGCATGGGCCAGCGCCGGCTGATCCTGCTGGGCCGCGGCGCCGCTGCCTGGAGCCTGGCGGTGACGCCACTGGGCGCGCTGGCGCCGCGCGGCGCCGGCGCCACGCTGCTGCTGATGGGCCGGCACCAGATGTGCGCGACGCTGTCGCTGCAGCTGTTCGCGCACAGCCATGCGCTGACGCCCAGCGAAGCCCGCGTGCTGCAGGCGCTGTGCGAAGGGCTGGAGCCGCGCGCCGTGGCGCAGCGCTGCGACATCTCGCTGACCACCGTGCGCACCCACATCGGCGCCATCCGCGCCAAGGTGGGCGCGCGCGGCATCCGCGAGGTGCTGCAGCGCGTGGCCACGCTGCCGCCGCTGGTGATGGCCTTGCGGGCCAACGTTTGACGGCAGCCGCCAGGGCCGCGGGTCCCGGCGGCACCGGCCGCGCAGGATCAGCGCTCGGCCAGCCGCGCCGGCGCGTCGCGATGGCCGCCGACGCCGCCGCTGACCGGGCCCAGCTCGATACGCCGGCACGAGGCCTCGCCTGCGTTGGCGAGGCGCGGCGGGCCGCCGTTCCATCGCCTTGACGACCAGCCGCGGCACCTCGTTCGCCCCATCGATGCCCGCGATGGGCGCGCGATCAAGGATGCCGTTCCATGTCCGCCCGCCCTGTCCAGTCGGAGTCGGAATCCCAGTCGCTTCGTCATGCCGGACCGCTCCTCGCCAGCATGGATGATGCCGTTGGTGGTCGTGGCATACAAAACACTTGTGATATCGATTCCGGTGTGCTCAAAATCCAACAAAGTTGCGCTGAGATCTCTATGCGGCTTGAGATTCAAGGAGAAGAGTGCTGGCACGAACTCCATCGTGCCAGGCGGGCCGTCCTGGTCGTTGACTTGATCGAGTCGGTCCGCCTGATGCAGGCCGATGAAGATGCCGTGGTCGCTCGCTGGCGCCATCTCGTCAGTCGGACCAGAACGGCCCTGTTGCCTCGTTACCAGGGACGGCTCGTCAAGAGCCTGGGCGACGGGATGCTGTTGGAATTCTGGACCGTGCGTGCGGGCCTAGGGTTTGCGCGCGCCTTGCTGCACTGTCTGTCTGAGTTGAATTCCAGCGATCAGAGCTTCGAATCGCTGCATTTGCGCTTGGGACTGCATATTGCAGACATCATCGTCGACGAGCTGGACATCTACGGCGCCGCGGTAAACCTGACGTCGCGTGTTGCGGGCCTTGCCAATCCGGACGAGATCCTCTCAACCATTGATGCGGTTGATGAGATCGTCGTGGGCCTCGATGCCGAGATCGAGGATCTCGGCGACTGTTATCTGAAGCACATCGCTCACCCGGTGCGGGTATATCGATTGAATCCTCCCGGGGCTGCGGCCCGCTCGACCTCCACCGCTGCAGGCGAATCGACGGCGTTGCGTCCAGTGGCTGACGACTTGTCTCGGCCCCGACTCGCCACGCTGACGCTGGAAGGACCACCCGAACTGATCGCCTTGCGCAACATGCTGGCTGATGAACTGGCCGTTCAATTGTCGGCACATCAGACGGTAGAGGTGGTCTCGCGCATGTCGACACGCCATGCAGCGGACCTCGATCCTCTCGCTTTGCTGTCCAAGGTGCACGCCGACTACGGACTCTGCGGTAGCTGCACGTCCTTCAGCGACAACGTGGTGTGTACGCTCGAATTGGTTCACACGCAGGACCAGCGAGTTGTCTGGAGCAGAGCTCTGACTCGGACGATTGCCACTTTGGTGGCGAGTCCTGCCGAGTCCGTCGGGCCTGTCTGCCAGGAGGTGATGGCTGCGATCGAAGCCAATGAAACCGGGCGCGCTCGGTCGGTTCCGTTGGCGTCGCTGACGTCGTACTCGCTCATGACGGGTGGCGTTCGGCTGATGCATCGGCTGTCGAAGCCGGATTTCGATCGTTCGCACGAGATTTTCGAGGCGCTGGTCGCCCGTCACCCTCGCCATGCGGAGGCGTACGCCTGGCTGGCCAAGTGGCACATCTTGCAGCTCCACCAGGGCTGGGCGCCGGACCCCCGCAACTGCCTGGGTGCAGCGCACGACATGGCGCGTCGTGCCCTTGAGCGAGACGATTGCTGCGGCGTGGCCATGCTGGTGGCAGGGATGGTCCATGTGTTCGGCGACCGCGACCTTGCGCGCGCCGAGAGCACCTACAGCACGGTGTTGCAGCACAACCCGAACGATGCACTTGGATGGCTTCTGAAAAGCACCGTGCACGCTTTCCGGGGCGAAGGAGAGGCCGCGGTCGACCATGCGCGCCACGCCGCCAGTCTGTCCCCGCTGGATCCCATGCGGTACTACTTTGATTCGCTTGGAGCTTCGGCTTATGCCGCGGCCGGGCAGTTCGAAGATGCCATCAAACTGGCAAGGCGCTCGCTGTCAGCCAACTCGATGCACGCATCGACCTTGCGGATCCTGGCCATCTCTTACGCGATGCTTGATCGAATGGTCGACGCGCGCAGCATCATCAACAGCCTGCTGGCATTGGAGCCGGGATTCACGGTCAGCCGATTTCTGCAGCGTTCGCCGAGCGCCGACTATCCGATCGGCCGTCGCTTCGCCGATGCGTTGGCACGGGGAGGCGTTCCAGCATGACGTGGGAATGGCTTGCCGATCCACGAATTTGCTCGTGCGACGGAGAGGGACGAGATGGCTAACAACACGGGCTTCACCGGATTTACGGGCTTTACCGGATTCACCGGGTTTACAGGATTCACAGGCTTTACCGGATTCACCGGTGCTGGTGGGGCCGCGCCGGCAGCCGCAAACGCAGGCGTCACGGCTGATGCGCTGATCCGCAGCCGCGAGGCCCACCTAGGACGTGCTTTGCGTCTGGGCATCAGCGCAGTGGACCCCAACTATGTGCCGCAGCCGCTGCGGCTGTGGGGTGCGCGGGCGGATGGCGGCATGGCCTGGCAGCTGCCGGTACCGGGCACCCATTGGCTGAGCCGGGTCGGGCCTCAGATCCGCGTCCAGTTGTGCGTGACGGACCTGATGTCGAGGCTGAAATTCAGTTCAAGGCAGATCAACCCTTTCGAGATCACCTACTCGACCGACACGACCACGAAGCGCCTGCGCCTGCAGCGCCCGGACGGACCGACCTTCGTCGAACAGGCCAAGCGCGTGGAGAGCTGGGCGGCATTGCGCGCCGAGCGGGCCAGCGAGATCCTGGCGCAACTGACACCCCCCTATGCCTTCTGGTCTTCAGTGCTGCATCTCAACCCTGAAATCGTGCCCTTCACGCAGGAGTTGATCGGCGTGGCGCTCGAAGCGGCGACCATCGTGGTCCAGAAGGTGAAGTACGAAACCGCCGTTCCGCGGCCATCCGATCTGTCGCCGCGCGTGCAGCCGATGATCGAAATCCCGGGCTTCTTTGCCTGGCCCAGCGGTCATTCGACGCAGGCCTTCACGATCGCCGAATTGCTGGCGGGCCTCGTCATGCCGGACCCTGCGCGAGGCAATGTCAGCACCCACCCTTGGCATGAGGCGCGGCAGCAGTTGCTGCGGCAGGCCGAGCGCATCGCCACCAACCGCGTGGTGGCGGGCCTGCACTTCCCCGCCGACAGCGAAGCCGGCTGCGCCCTCGGCATGTGGATCGCGCACGCCGTGATCCATGCCGGCTGTCGGGCGAACGTGCTGGAAGACAAGAGCTACTTTTTCGATACAAAGTCCGCTCCACACCACGACTTCAGCGCCGGCGACCAGATCAAAGTTCACTCTGCCTACGACGACAGCACCATGCTGTCGTCACGATCGTCCAAGGCCACGCGAACCCTTGAGCCCTTGGAATGGCTGTGGGCCATGGCTCGACAGGAATGGCACGCCAACGGGCTGTCGCCCGCAGCCCTGGTATAGGCAATCGGATCGCGCCGTGCACAGGCAATGGAAGCCCGCCTCCAGCGGCCGGCTCACGGGCATCGACTGGAGCCAGTGGCTGGACAGTGCCCGCGCCATCGACCCCTATCTCGTCTGGGCCGACCTGTTGGGCGGACAGAACCTGTCGACGCCCGACACGGCATCTGACAGGCGTTGGCCCGTCATCGTTGAGCTGCACCAGCGACACTTGGCGGTGCCGCAGGGCATCCTGCAGGTCTGCCCCGATCCACAGCAGGCGGCAGCAGTGCCGTTGGTGTTCGGCTGTCTCGAGATCCCGGGTGCCTATAAGAGAGCCGACGTCAACAGTCCGACGGGCGCCGTGGTCCCGACGCAGTTCATCACCGCCAAGGTCAGCCCCCGCATGGTGGAGATGCTGCTGCGTGCGCGGCAAATCGTCCGCTTCCAGCTTGGCCTGCCGCGCCTCGGGGACGCGGCTGAAACGGCCATCACCCGCCCGCCCACCTTTCCGGCGGCGAATGAGAACTATCCCCGTGTGGTGGTCGGCATCATCGACGACGGCTGTGCCTTTGCGCACCCGGCCTTTCGCAGTGGCGACGGGCGCACGCGGGTCCACAGTCTGTGGGACCAGGATCCGCGCCGGGTTCCCCGGTCAAGCATGCCCGGTAAGGCGCCATGGGTTGCCGTGCGGGAATTTGCCTACGGCGCCGAACTCAGCAATGCCGAGTTGCAGGCGGCCACCGCCTTGGCCCATTCAGGCGACGAATGGCGGCCCTACGATTACACCGATTTCGGCCGCTGGAAGCTCGATGCCGACACCCACGCATCGGCGCCGCTGGATGCCGACGGTCAACCGCTGCCACCGGCAGCACAGTTGCGCGGCTCGCACGGGCAATCGGTCAGTTTTCTAGCCTGCGGCTATCCCATGCCGACCATGCGCCACGCGCCGGGAGCGGAGTCATTGGCCCCGCGCGCTGCTCTTGGGAAAGATGGGCGCCTGCGCGCGATCGCCTTGATCGACCAACTGTCTGCCGAACGATCTGCCGTCAAGCCCGCGCCTCCCGGCGCTCCAGCGGCCGAACTGTCGCTGGCTTCGATCGACACAGCCGACCAGTGGGATATCGTCTTCGTGCAGTTGCCCAGCCGCACCGTCGCCGACACCTCGGGCGGCTCATTGGCCGTGCACGTGCTGGATGCGGTTCGATACCTGCAAGAGCGCGCCGCCGCGATCCCATATGAAGGCTATGGCGGCACCAACACCCTCTTTGACAGCAACCGACTCGTCGTCAATTTGAGCTACGGCAGCTTTGCGGGCGGCCACGACGGAACGTCCATCTTGGAAGAGGCACTGCAAGAGCTGGTCGGCGGCAATGTTTGGGGAATCGATACGTCCATCGTGGCATCTGCCGGCAATGCGCACGGCTCGCGCTCACATGCCGACTTTGACCTCAAGCCCGGAGACCGCGGCAGACTCGTCTTTACCGTCGGCCCGGACAACCCGTTGGAATCCTATCTGGAGATCTGGTTGCCTGACATGGCCGTCGATGGCCGCGCGGTTCATGACGGCCTGTCGCGCAGATTGATCGTCGCGGTCAAGACGCCTGCCGGACACGTTGTGCCCAGAATCGTGGTCGGCGACGCGTGGACCTTGGGCGCCCCGCTCGGCCTGCCCGAGGCGGCGTTGATCTTTGCCCGACGCGTCGCGCAAAGCAAGCATGGCACCATGTTGTTGCTGGCCGTTCGCAGCACCCGCGTCAAGCCGGGGGCTGCTTTCGCGCCGACGGATCTGCATGGCGATTGGGAAGTCGAACTGTCCTACGACTCGGGGGCCGGTGCGGTCGGTGAAGTGGCGCAACGTGTTCACGCCTGGTGCGAACGCAACGATCTGGTCTTCGGTGTCACCCGCAGCCAGCAAGCCCTGGTGGTCAACGATCCACCGGTGCGCGACCCTTCCGAAGCCGAGCCCGAGGCCATCAGCTACCTTGCCCACGGGCGCTATACCTCACCCGATCAGCGAACGCCGTTCGGCTTCAGGCCCAGCATGAGTCTTTCTTCGCTGGCCGGTTCCGAACCGCTGGAGCAGCAGTATCAAGGAGACTTCTACCCGTTCATCCGAGCGAACAACGCCGGCGCTTTCGTGTCCGTCGGCGCTTACCGCTTTGATGATGGCGAGATGTCGGCCATCTCCAGTGGCGGGCCGGGCCGGCGTCATTCGCGCGACGCGTATTGGGACGCTCTGCAAGGCCGGCGCACCCGCCATCAGGATGTTCGACTGGGACCTGACATCGACGCGCCGGCGGACCGCAATGCAGCTACTCGAGGGCTGCTTGCGATCGGTACCCTGCCAGGGTCGACCGATCGGCTTTCGGGCACCAGCGCCGCAGCTGCCCTCGCCACACGCACCATCGCCAACGTGTTGTATTGGCTGACCAGTGGCCCACAAATTCAGCCAGACCCCAGCCGCAAGTTGGTCCGGTTGTTGGTCCAAGGACCCGTCGCACACTTTGCGGAGCCTGCCAGCCGCCCCACGTTGACACCGGTCGCTGACGATGCCTTCAGGCGCGGCACCTGGCGCTTCAATTGGGACTGAAGCCGCCGCGGCAGGTACTCAAGGCGGGCACGCTTGGCCTGTCGGTGGGTTCAGTGCCGCAGCGGGCACGACGTCGGCGACCGCATTGGAGGAAGTTCGTGCAATCAATGCCACGAGCGTCCAGTTGCCGGCACTTCCTTGGAAGATCGGGCCGCCGCTGTCGCCCGGCCTGAACGTGACCGGACTCGCGCTCGAGCCAGAGACATAAGTGCGCATGGTCGCTTTGGCGAACGTTTCGCACCAGCCAAAGGGATGCGGCTCCTTGTCGAAGCTGTCGACTGCATTGACCATCATCCTGCGCGGGCCGAGGCCGACGCTGACAGCCGACGCCGTGTCGTGTGGCCACTTCATTGAAGGCTCGGCGACCTGTAGAACAGCCGGAACACACGGTGTAGAAATGGACTGTCTCAGCGTGCAGGCGGCGATGTCGCGGTAGCAATGCTTGCCAACGGAAGACCCGTCACGACAGGCTTGCGACCAATTGACATTCGGCACTGCCGGTTCGCAGGTCGCTGCAATCGTCGTGCTGGGATCAGAGCAGGCCAGTTCGGCCGCAACTGGCGCACTTATCAGTTCCGTGCTGGGCGCCTCTTCGTCCTGCAGGCAATGCGCAGCCGTCAGCACCCGCGTGTTGCCGGCCAGCACCGCCAGGCAGTTGGCCTTGCCGCGCCGAAGACTGAAGGTGGTCGGCGCATTCTGCGCATCGGCAGCGATCGACGAGCCGCCAGTGCCCCATGGGAATTGGCTCAGCATCCACTCGATCAAGCCCGGGCCACGACGATCCACCATGCCGTTGTGCTGTCCTGAGAGCGGCGTGATGACGACTTTCTCCGCTGTGGCCTTCAGTGCCGGGTACCGACTGCTGCAGATTTCAACGGCCGCCAAGTCGACCGTGGGGCAACCTGATCCTGACCCGCCCGCCTCCGCCACCAGGCCGGCGCGGCTCGCCAGACGCCGACAGGCAGCCTCCTCCGAGGGAAGTTTGTCGTCGACCACCTCGTCGATCCTGGGCGCCACGCTTCGTGTCAGCGTGCACATCGGCCCCACCCGGTCGAGTCGCCAATCGCTGGTGGTCCAGTACAAGGCACCGCCACCGCCGGCCGCAACAGCCGCGGCAGCCAGCCATGGCACCAGAATCCCGCGTGCCGACCGTCGCGGCAGTCGGTCGTTGCGAATTGGCATGCCCTTCTCCTCCAGTCAAGCGCTGCGACATCCAGCGCTGGCTGCCTTGCCCAGCTTGCCCGTGCGCGGCGAACGTTTCAATGGGGCAAGCCCAGCACGTCGGCCGCCTGGATGCGTTGGCGAGTCTGGAATACTCCGGCCTGCCCCCACCCGCCCCGCGATGAACGCGCCCGAGAACCGCCCGCCGCTTGCCGCCCGCCGTGCCGAGGTGGTGGCCGCGCTGGCGCCGCTGCTGCCGGCACATGCACTGCTGCAGCGCGACGAGCAGACGGCGCCCTACGAATGCGACGGCCTCAGCGCCTACCGCCAGCGCCCGCTGCTGGTGGCGCTGCCCGAGACCGAAGAACAGGTGGCCGCGCTGCTGCGCGCCTGCCACGCCCTGGGCGTGCCAGTGGTCGCGCGCGGCGCCGGCACCGGTTTGTCGGGCGGCGCGTTGCCGCATGCCGAGGGCGTGACGCTGGCCCTGGCCAAGTTCAACCGCATCGTCGGCATCGACCCGCTGGCCCGCACCGCCACCGTGCAGTGCGGCGTGCGCAACCTCGCGATCAGCGAGGCGGCGGCGCGCTTCGGCCTGTACTACGCGCCCGACCCCAGCAGCCAGATCGCCTGCACCATCGGCGGCAACGTGGCCGAGAACGCCGGCGGCGTGCACTGCCTGAAGTACGGCCTGACGCTGCACAACGTGCTGCGCGTGCGCGGCTACACGGTCGAAGGCGAGCCGGTCACCTTCGGCAGCGAGGCACTCGACGCGCCCGGGCTCGACCTGCTGAGCGCCGTGATCGGCAGCGAGGGCATGCTGGCCGTGACCACCGAGGTCACCGTCAGGCTGGTGCCCAAGCCAAAGCTCGCGCGCTGCATCATGGCCAGCTTCGACGACGTGCGCAAAGCCGGCGACGCGGTGGCCGCGGTGATCGCCGCCGGCATCATCCCCGCCGGCCTGGAGATGATGGACAAGCCGATGACGGCCGCGGTGGAAGACTTCGTGCACGCCGGCTACGACCTTCACGCCGAGGCCATCCTGCTGTGCGAAAGCGACGGCACGCCCGAGGAGGTGGCCGAGGAAATCGACCGCATGCTCGACGTGCTGAGCGGCGCCGGCGCCACGCGGCTGGAATGCAGCCGCGACGAGGCGCAGCGCCTGACCTTCTGGAGCGGGCGCAAGAACGCCTTCCCGGCCAGCGGCCGCATCAGCCCCGACTACATGTGCATGGACTCGACCATCCCGCGCAAGCGGCTGGCCGACATCCTGCTGGCCATCCAGCAGATGGAGGCGACCTACGGCCTGCGCTGCTGCAACGTCTTCCACGCCGGCGACGGCAACCTGCACCCGCTGATCCTGTTCGACGCCTGCGACCCCGACCAGCTGCACCGCGCCGAAGCCTTCGGCGCCCACATCCTGGAGACCAGCGTGCACATGGGCGGCACGGTCACCGGCGAGCACGGCGTGGGCATCGAGAAGCTCAGCAGCATGTGCGTGCAGTTCAGCGCCGAAGAGCGCGCGCAGATGCTGGCGCTGAAGGCCGCGTTCGACCCGCAGGGCCTGCTCAACCCCGGCAAGGTGATCCCGACGCTGAGCCGCTGCGCCGAGTACGGCAAGATGCACGTCAAGCGGGGCCTGCTGCCCTTCCCCGAGCTGGAGCGCTTTTGAGCCATCCTGCCGACACCCGCGACCCGGCGCTGGCCCGCCTGATCGAGCAGGTGCGCGCGGCTTGCGACGCGAAGACGCCGCTCGACATCCGCGGCGGCGGCAGCAAGACCTTCTACGGCGGCGAGCCCCAGGGGCAGCCGCTGGAGCTGCGCCCCTTGCACGGCATCAGCCGCTACGAGCCCAGCGAGCTGGTCGTCAGCGCCCGCGCCGGCACGCCGCTGGCCGAGCTGGAAGCGTCACTGGCCGAGCATGGCCAGTGCCTGCCCTTCGATCCGCCACGCTTCGCGCCCGGTGGAACGGTTGGCGGCATGGTCGCCGCGGGCCTGGCCGGCCCGGCGCGCGCCACCGTCGGCGGCGTGCGCGACTACGTGCTCGGCGCCACGCTGCTCAACGGCCGCGCGGAAGTGTTGAGCTTCGGCGGCCAGGTGATGAAGAACGTGGCCGGCTACGACGTCTCGCGGCTGCTCGCCGGCTCGCTGGGCGTGCTGGGCGTGATCTGCGAGGTCAGCCTGAAGGTGCTGCCGCATCCGGTGGGCAGCGCGACGCTGCGCTTCGAGCTCGACCAGGCCGCGGCGCTGATGAAGCTCAACCAATGGGGCGGCCAGCCGCTGCCGCTGGCGGCCAGCGCCTGGTGGGACGGCATGCTGGTGCTGCGCCTGGCCGGCGCGCGCGCGGCGGTGGCGGCGGCCTGCAACACGCTGGGCGGCGAGGTGATCGACGCGCCCTTGGCCGCCGCGTTCTGGGACGGCTTGCGCGACCACCGCGACGAGTTCTTCGTCGGCGCCCACAAGGCCGTCGCCGGCGGCGCCACGCTGTGGCGGCTGTCGCTGCCGCAGACCGCGCCGCCGCTGGCGCTGTCGGGCGAGCAGCTCATCGAATGGGGCGGCGCCCAGCGCTGGCTGTGCACCAGCACGCCGGCGGCGCAGTTGCGCGACGCGGCGGCCGCGGTGGGCGGACATGCCACGCAGTTCCGCGGCGGCGACCGCAGCAGCGGCGTCTTCGCGCCGCTGCCGCCGGCGCTGCAGGCCATCCACCGGCGGCTGAAGGCCGGGTTCGATCCGGAAGGGCTGTTCAACCGGGGAAGGCTCTACCCATGGATGTAACGGTCGAGATGATCGACTACTACAAGCGCCGCGCCGCCTACTACGAGCGCGTCTATCACAAGCCCGAGCGCCAGGCCGATCTGCGGGCGATGGAGGCCTGGATCGGCCAGCCTTTCGCCGGCCGCCGGGTGCTGGAGATCGCCTGCGGCACCGGCTGGTGGACGCCGCATGGCGCGCGCGACGCGCTCGGCTGGCTGGCCACCGACCTCAACCCCGAGACCCTGGCGATCGCCAAGTCCAAGCCGCTGCCGGCGGGCAAGGTGAGCTTCGAGGTCGTCGACGCCTACAGCCTGACGCAACTCGGCGACGAGCGCCGCTTCGACGCCGCCTTTGCCGGCTGCTGGTGGAGCCACGTGCCGCTGCAGCGGCTGTCGGCCTGGGTCGATGCGCTGCACGCGCGGCTGCTGCCCGGCGCGCGCGTGGTGGTGCTGGACAACCGCTACGTGGCCGGCAGCAGCACGCCCGTCGGGCGCCGTGACGAGCAGGGCAACGGCTACCAGACGCGCACGCTCGACGACGGCAGCACGCACGAGGTGCTGAAGAATTTTCCAACGGCCGACGAAACTCGCCAACGGCTCGGCCGGCGCGCCGCCGACTTCGCCTGGACCGAGTGGACCCACTACTGGGCCGCCTCGTGGACCGTGAACCGCTGAGCCCGGCGTCGCCGCCGCCGACCGCGCCGACGACAGCGCCGCCGACCGCGCAGCGCCCTGGCCAGCCGGCGCCGGCGCTGGTGGGCCTGGCGCTGATGCTGGGCTGCCAGCTGGCCGGCGAGCTGTTGGCGCGCGCCACCGGCGCGCCCTGGCCGGGCCCGGTGCTGGGGCTGTTGTTCGTCGTCGGCCTGCTGGCCATCGGCGTGGCGCGCACGGCGCTGGCTGCGGCCGCCGAGGTGCTGCTGGCGCATCTGTCGCTGCTGTTCGTGCCGGTCGGCGTGGGCGTGATCACTCACCTCGACGAGCTGGCCCGCCACGGCCTGGCGCTGACCGTCATCCTGCTGCTGTCCACCTGGGTGGGGCTGGCGGTCACGGCCCTCGTGCTGAGAGCGCTATGGCGAGAATGAGCGAACTGGTCGAGCTCTGGCTCTACCTGTCGGCCAGCCCCTTGTTCGGGCTGACGGCCACGCTGGCGGTCTACGTTGCCGCAGCGGCCGCGTCGGCGCGGCTGGGTCAGCCGCCGTGGGCCAATCCGGTGCTGTGGACGGTGCTGCTGCTGGCGCTGCTGCTGGCCGCCAGCGGCACGCCGTACGCGGCCTATTTCGCCGGCGCGCAGTTCATCCACTTCCTGCTCGGGCCGGCCGTGGTGGCGCTGGGCTGGCTGCTGTGGCGCCAGCGCCAGGCGCTGGCCCGGCACGCCTGGGCGCTGGTGGCCGCGGCGCTGGCCGGCGGCGCGGCCGCGGCGGGCAGCGCGGTGCTGATGGCGCGCGCCTTCGGGCTGCCGGCGGACATGGTGGCTTCGCTGGCGCCCAAGTCGGTCACCGCGCCGGTGGCGATGGGCATCGCCGAGCGCGTGGGCGGCGTGCCGGCGCTGGCAGCGGTGTTCACGGTGCTCACCGGGTTGATCGGTGCCGTCACCGCGCCCTACCTGTTCGACGCACTGCGCATTGCCTCGCCGGCAGTGCGCGGCTTCGCGCTGGGCACGGCCTCGCACGGCATCGGCGCGGCGCGCGCGCTGCAGGTCCACCCCGAGGCCGGCACGCATGCCGGGCTGGCCTTCGCGCTGCAGGCGCTGCTGGCGGCGCTGCTGCTGCCGCTGGCCTACCAGCTATTCTGAAAGCCCCATGCAGACCCAACTCGCACCGGAATTCCAGGGCACGCCCGAAGGCCAAGAGGCCGACGCCATCCTGCGCAAATGCGTGCACTGCGGCTTCTGCACCGCCACCTGCCCCACCTACCAGCTGCTGGGCGACGAGCTCGACAGCCCGCGCGGCCGCATCTACCTGATCAAGCAGGTGCTCGAAGGCGCGCCGGTCACGCGCGACACGCAGCTCCACCTGGACCGCTGCCTGACCTGCCGCAACTGCGAGACCACCTGCCCCAGCGGCGTGCAGTACGGACACCTGGTGGACATCGGCCGCCAGGTGGTGGAGCGCAAGGTGCAGCGCCCCGGCATTGAACGCGCCGTGCGCTGGGCGCTGAAGGCGGGGCTGACCTCGCCGCTGTTCGGCCCCGCGATGGCGCTGGGCCGCGCGCTGCGCCCGCTGCTGCCGGCCGCGCTGAAGGACAAGGTGCCCGCCGCCGGCGGCGGCGCGCGCGCGCGCTTCTGGCCCACGCGCAGCCATCCGCGCAAGGTGCTGCTGCTGCTGGGCTGCGTGCAGCCGGCGATGATGCCCAACATCAACAGCGCCACCGCGCGCGTGCTGGATGCCGCCGGCATCCAGACCCTGGTGGCCGACGACGCCGGCTGCTGCGGCGCCATCCGCACCCACCTGGGCGACGTGGACGGCGGCCGCGCCGACATGCGGCGCAACATCGACGCCTGGTGGCCGCTGGTCGACGGCCTCACCAGCGAAGGCACGGTGGAGGCCATCGTGATGAACGCCAGCGGCTGCGGCGTGACGGTCAAGGACTACGGCCACCTGCTGCGCGACGACCCCGACTACGCCGAGAAGGCGCGCCGCGTCAGTGCGCTGACGCGCGACCTGAGCGAACTGCTGCCCGATCTCGTCGCCCCGCTGCGCCCCAAGCTGCGCAAGAACCGCGGCATCACGCGGCTGGCCTTCCACCCGCCGTGCACGCTGCAGCACGGCCAGCAGTTGCGCGGCGGCGTCGAGCAGCACCTGGGCGAGCTGGGTTTCGAGGTCAAGCTGGCCGCCGCCGACAGCCACCTGTGCTGCGGCAGCGCCGGCACCTACAGCGTGCTGCAGCCCGAGCTGGCGCACCAGTTGCGCGACCGCAAGCTCGAACAGCTGGCGCCGCTGCAGGCGCAGGCCATCGTCTCGGCCAACATCGGCTGCATCCAGCACCTGCAAAGCGGCACCCGCACGCCGGTGCGGCACTGGGTGGAGGTGCTGGACGAGGCGCTGGCCTGAAGGCGGCGCGCCGGGCACCGCGGCGCGCCGCTGTGGCAGAGTCCGACGCGACACCCGGCCCACGACGAAAGACCACCCCGCCATGCCCCGCGACCACCTGCTCGCCCTCGACCAGGGCACCTCCAGCTCGCGCGCCATCGTCTTCCACCGCAGCGGGCGCATCGCTGCGCTGGCGCAGCGCGAGTTCCGGCAGATCTTTCCGCAGCCCGGCTGGGTGGAGCACGACGCCGAGGAGATCTGGGACACGCAGATCGCGGTGGCGCGCGAGGCGCTGGCCAAGGCCGGGCTGCAGGCCGCCGACATCGCCGCCATCGGCATCACCAACCAGCGCGAGACCACGGTGCTGTGGAACCGCCGCAGCGGCCGCCCGGTGCACCACGCCATCGTCTGGCAGGACCGGCGCACCGAGCCGCTGTGTGCGCAGCTGCGCGCCACCGAGGGGCTGGCGGCGCAGATCCGGCGCTCCACGGGGCTGGTGATCGACCCCTACTTCAGCGCCACCAAGCTGCGCTGGCTGCTGGATCACGTGAACGGCGCGCACATCGCCGCGGCGCACGGCGAGCTGGCCTTCGGCACCATCGACAGCTGGCTGCTGTGGAAGCTGACCGGCGGCCGCGTGCACGCCACCGACGTCAGCAACGCGGCGCGCACGATGCTGTTCGACATCCGCCACAACGTGTGGGACCACGAGCTGCTGAAGGTGCTGCACGTGCCCGACAGCGTGCTGCCGCGCGTGCACCCCAGCAGTCACGTCTACGGCGAGACCGACGCCGCGCTGTTCGGCGCGCCGATCCCGATCGCCGGCATCGCTGGCGACCAGCAGGCCGCGCTCTTCGGCCAGGCCTGCTTCGAGGCCGGCATGGCCAAGAACACCTACGGCACCGGCTGCTTCCTGCTGATGCACACCGGCGAGCGCCTGCGCGAATCGACCAACGGCCTGATCGGCACCGCCGCGGCGCAGACGGGGCAGGCCTTGGCCTACGCGCTGGAAGGCAGCGTGTTCATCGGCGGCGCGGTGGTGCAGTGGCTGCGCGACGGGCTGCAGGCCATCCGCGCCAGCGGCGAGGTCGAGGCACTGGCGCAAAGCGTGCCCGACAGCGGCGGCGTGATCGTCGTGCCGGCGTTCACCGGGCTCGGCGCGCCGTACTGGAAGGCCGATGCGCGCGGCGCGATCGTCGGCCTCTCGCGCGGCAGCAGCGTCGCCCACATCGCACGCGCGGCGCTGGAGAGCATCGCGTTCCAGAGCGCCGCGCTGTTGCGCGCGATGGCGGCCGACAGCGCGCCGGCCGCGATCACCGAGCTGCGCGTCGACGGTGGCGCCAGCGTCAACGATCTGCTGATGCAGTTCCAGGCCGATCTGCTGGGCATCCCGGTCGTGCGCCCGCAGGTCACCGAGACCACCGCGCTGGGCGCCGCCTACCTGGCCGGGCTGGCCAGCGGCGTCTACGCCTCGACCGACGAGCTCAGCCGCCAATGGCAGGCCGCGCGCCGCTTCGAGCCCGCGCTGGAACGCGCGCGCGCCGAGGAGCTGATGCAGGGCTGGGAGCGCGCGGTGCGGCAGACGGTGGCGGCCTAGCTAACAGACTATGAAGGCGTCACCTCGGCCTTGAAGCTGTGCGCGCTGGCCATCGGCCAGTACATGCGGTAGACGTTGTGCGGCCAGTCGGCGCGGCCTTCGATCGCATCCAGCAGCACGCCGGGCTGCAGCAGCGGCAGCAGGTTGGCCAGCAGCTTGACCTCGCTGTCGCTGACGCGGCGCACGATGTGCGCGGCGTTGATCTGGTTCGGGTGCTGCAGCCCGGCGGCCTGCACCAGCTCCTGCAGCGCGTGCAAGGTGTTCTGGTGGAAGCGGTAGACGCGCTCCATCTTGTCGGGCACCACCAGCGCCTTCTGGCGCAGCGGGTCCTGCGTCGTCACGCCGGTGGGGCAGCTGCCGGTGTGGCAGCTTTGCGCCTGGATGCAACCGAGCGCGAACATGAAGCCGCGTGCCGCGTTGCACCAGTCGGCGCCCAGCGCCATCATGCGCGCGATGTCGAAGGCGCCCACCACCTTGCCGGCGGCACCGATGCGGATGCGCTGGCGCAGGTTCAGCCCGACCAGCGTATTGCGCACCAGCAGCAGCCCTTCCTGCAGCGGCGCGCCGACGTGGTCGGTGAACTCCAGCGGCGCGGCGCCGGTGCCGCCCTCGGCGCCGTCGACGACGATGAAGTCGGGCAGGATGCCGGTCTCCAGCATCGCCTTGCAGATGGCAAACCACTCCCAGGGGTGGCCGATGCACAGCTTGAAGCCGGTGGGCTTGCCGCCCGAGAGCTGGCGCAGCCGCTCGATGAACCGCATCATCTCCACCGGCGTCGCAAAGGCGCTGTGGCTGGCCGGGCTGATGCAGTCCACGCCCATCGGCACGCCGCGCGCGGCGGCGATCTCCAGCGACACCTTCGGCCCCGGCAGCATGCCGCCATGGCCGGGCTTGGCGCCCTGGCTGAGCTTGAGCTCGATCATCTTCACCTGCGGGTCGGCGGCCGCCGCGGCGAACTTCTCGGCGCAGAACGTGCCGTCGTCGTTGCGGCAGCCGAAGTAGCCGCTGGCCACCTCCCAGATCAGGTCGCCGCCGTGCTCGCGGTGGTAGCGGCTGATCGAGCCCTCGCCGGTGTCGTGCGCGAAGCCGCCCTTCTTGGCGCCGCCGTTGAGCGCCAGGATGGCGTTGGCCGACAGCGAGCCGAAGCTCATCGCGCTGATGTTGAAGACGCTGGCCTGGTAGGGCTGGCTGCAGCTCGTGCCGCCGTCGCCGATGGCGACGCGGAAGTCGTGCGTCGGCAGCCGCGTGGGCATCAGCGAATGGTTGATCCACTCGAAGCCGATCGCGCCGACGTCGAGCTGGGTGCCGAAGGGCCGCTTGTCGGGGTCGCCCTTGGCGCGCTGGTAGACCAGGCTGCGCTGCTGGCGCGAGAAGGGCACGGCCTCGCTGTCGCTCTCGATGAAGTACTGGCGGATCTCGGGCCGGATGAACTCCAGCAGGTAGCGGATGTGGCCGATGACGGGGTAGTTGCGGATCACCGCGTGGCGGCGCTGGCGCACGTCGCGCAGGCCCAGCAGCACCAGGAACAGGCACAGCAGCAGCGCCAACAGCTTGGGCGCGTCGGGCGCGATCACCCACGCGAAGCCGAACAGCAGCAGCCCGACGGCGCTGAGCAGCCAGGCCAGGTAGCGCACCGGAAAGTGCTGGTCGAGCTTGTGCAGCCAGGCGTGCATCGCGCAGGTCCTCCTCGGGGCCGGATGCTAGCCGGCCAGGCGGACGCCGGCCGCGCGCAGGTCGGCAGCGAAATCGGGGCCCGACAGGTAGGCCCATTCGCGGCGGCGCGCGGCGGCGATCGCGTCGCCCGGCAGCGCGTCCAGCGCCGGGTGGCAGAAGATCAGGCCGCCGGTGCTCGGCAGCCGCGCCAGCCAGCCGCGCATCAGGCCGCGGTAGTCGGGGTTGCGGAAGTCGTAGACGCCCAGCAGTTCGCGGTTGGCGGCGCGGCCTTCGGCCTGCAGCCAGCGGTGCAGCGCCAGGCCGCCGGTGGCCGCGATCAGCGCGCGCTTGACGGCGAAGCCGGGGCCGCGCACGCGGCCGGTGTCGCGCACGCGCAGCGCGGGCGCCGCCAGTGCGCGCGCCTGCACCAGGCGGCGCAAACCCGGCAGGTGGTGCACGTGCTGGTGGCCGTCCAGGTGCGCGGGCGGCTGGCCGGCATGACGCTCGAACTCAGCCCACTGCGCCTCCAGCTCGGCCTGCAGCGCAGCCAGCGGCAGCCGCCCCGTGTGCGCCAGCACGATCAGTCGCGGCAGCGCCGGCAATCGCGGCCACCGCGCCGCCAGCGCGGGGCTCAGCGGACGGCCTTCGGTCAGGTTCCAGTGCAGGCCCAGGCGCACTTGGCCGGCGCGCACGGCGGGCACGGCGGCCAGCGCCGCGGCGCCAGCGGCCCAGCTCGGCCCGTTGGTGATGCAAGACACCTCGCTCAGCCGGCCCTGCCGCGCCAGCGCGACGATGGCCTCGTCGATGGCCGCGCCGGCGCCGAAGTCGTCGGCGCACAGGGCCAGCACGCGAATCATTCTGCGGGCGGCCCGTCGATGCGCCCGCGCCCGGCGCTGCTGCGCAGCAGGTACAGCGGGCGGCGCTTCACCTCGTCGAAGATGCGGCCCACGTATTCACCGAGGATGCCGATCGACAGCAGCTGCACGCCGCTGAAGAACATCAGGCTGACCACCACCGTCGGCCAGCCGGGCACCGGGTTGCCGTTGAAGAAGTGGTCAACGACGATCAGCGCGCCGTAGCCCAGCGCGGCCGCGGCCACCAGTGCGCCCAGGCCGCTCCACAGGCGCAGCGGCAGCGTCGAGAACGCGGTCAGCCCGGTCAGCGCCAGGCCCAGCAGCCGCCACAGCGAGAAGCGGCTCTTGCCCTGCGCACGCGGCGCCGGCGTGTAGGCGATGAACTCGGTGCGAAAGCCCACCCAGGCGTACAGGCCCTTGAGGAAGCGGTTGCGCTCGGGCAGGGCCAGCAGCGCGTCGACCACGCGGCGGTCCATCAGCCGAAAGTCGCCGGCGTCGCGCGGGATCGGCACCGGCGAGCCGGCGTTGACGATGCCGTAGAACAGCCGCGTGCCCAGCCGCTTGGCGGCCGTCTCGTCGCTGCGGTTGTCGCGCACCGCACACACGGTGTCGGCGCCGGCGCGCCAGCCGGCCAGCATGCGCGGCAGCAGCGTCAGCGGGTGCTGGCCGTCGGCGTCGAGCATCAGCACCACGTCGCCGGCCGCGTGCTCCAGCCCGGCCGACAGCGCGGCCTCCTTGCCGAAGTTGCGCGACAGCGCCAGGTGGCGCACACCGGGCCGCTGCAGCCACGGCTGCAGCACCTGCGCCGTGTGGTCGCGGCTGCCGTCGTCGACGACCAGGATCTCCCAGCGCGGCCCCAGCGCGTCCAGCGCGGCGCTCAAGGCCGGCAGCAGCAGCGCGAGGTTGGCGGCCTCGTTGTAGGCCGGCACCACGCAGCTGATGGCCGGCGCGGCGGCGCGGCCGGCGTCGCCGGCGATCAGGTCCAGCCGGTTCAAGGCCGCAGCAGCGGCTTCAGCGCTCGCCGATTTCATCGCCGGGCTCCACGAGGTAGACGACGTAGTCTCGCGCATCGAACTGATGGCCGCGCGCCTGCTTGGCCACGCGCAGCACGCGGCGGTCGGCCGACCAGGCTTCGGCCAGCGCCTCGCAGCCGCTGTCGTCGGGCGCGCAGACGATGGCGCCGCCCGCGGCCTGCAGGCGGTCGTCGTCGACCCAGGGTGTCTCGACGCTGCGGTTCCACAGGCTCCAATAACCCGGATGTTCGGCGGCGTAGAAGGCCACCGAGGCGGCCAGCACGCGCGTGCCGCCCACCCAGGGCAGCGGACGGGCGTACTGGCGGCGCCAGGCGTCGGCCACGGCCTGCGCCAGCTCCTCGCGCGGCTCGGTCACGGCCGGCGAGCGCAGCGCCGCGCGCGCCTGCCACCACAGCGGCGACAGCAGCGCCAGCAGCGCCCACACCACCAGCAGCACCTGCCACAGCCGGCGCAGGTCCAGCCCGGCGCCCGCCGCGCGCGCGCGGCAGGCCGCCAGCAGCGCCAGCCCGGCGGCGATGGCCAGGCCCCAGACCCAGGCCGTGCGCGCGCCGGTGATCACGGTGACGGCCATGGTCGTGGCGATCGGCAGCAACGCCAGCAGCCAGGGCAGTTCGTGGCGCGGCCGCAGCGGCGCGCTGACGGCGGCAAAGAAGGCGCGGTTGCGCAGCGGGCCGGTCAGCGCCAGGCGGAACACGACCAGCGCGAGCAGCGGAAAGACGATCTGCGCCAGCGCGAAGTGCAACGCGCGCAGCAGCGCGGTGCCGGCGTCGCCGTGGCCGCCGGCGTGCTGCGCGTACTGCAACGGGCCTTCGGTCTGCGCCAGCAGCCACAGCACGTGCGGCGCCAGGCACAGCGCGAACACCGCCAGCGCCAGCAGCACCGGGCCGCCCAGCAGGCGCCGCCGCCACGCCGGCCACCACAGCGCGGTGGCCAGCAGCGAGAACAGCAGCACCGCGGAGAAGTACTTGCCCAGCATCGCCAGCGCGCAGACGGCGCCGCACAGCAGCGCGTCGCGCCGCCGGCCGCGCTCCATCAGGCGCAGGAACAGCGCCGTCGCCCAGGGCCAGCTGGAGATCAGGATCGCGTTGGCGTTGAAGCGCATCGCCAGCGTCGTCAGGCCCGGCGCCAGCGAGGCCACCGCCACCGCCAGCAGCACCCAGGGCGGTGGCAGGAAGCGCCGCGCCAACAGTGCCAGCCCGGCCAGCCCCAGCGCGCCGTTGACGGCGGCCAGCAGCGAGTAGCCGAGGTGCGACTCGGGCACCACCGAGAACCACAAGCCGGCAACCCAGGCCGACAGCGGCGGGTGCTTGTAGTAGCCCCAGGCCCAGCCCTGGCCCCAGGCGTAGGCCTCGACCATGTCGCCGGGGAGGTCGAAGTTGGAGCGTGACGACACGCCCACCCAGGTCCACAGCAGCACGTGGCCCAGCAGCAGGGCGGCCAGTTGAACCGTGATCGGGACGCTCCGTTCGCGGGCCAGGCCGCGAACGGCCGTGCGCAGGAATGTCGCCACAGGCCGGGGTGGTGACGGCGCGGGGCGCTCGAGCACGCACGGGAAAACCGAAGATGGCCGCAAATGTAAACGTGAGTAAGCGCGCCGGCCGGCGCGGCGCCAGCGCTGCGGACGGCCGCCAGGGCCCGCGAACGGGGGGGTGGCTATACTCGCCGCCGTCCAGCGCCGATTTGTTCCGAATTGCGGGCGCTTTAACAAATGCCGCTAAAGAGGGCACCGAACCCGGTGGCCGCCTCTGTCGCGCGGCGCCGGGTTTTTTCATTGATGGCGAGTCTCGGTCGGGTCCACGCACAGTCCATGCATTTCAACCAGCCGCTGGCGCTGAAGAGCGGCGCGGTGCTGGCTGACTACACGCTGGCCTACGAGACCTACGGCACGCTCAACGCCGAGCGCAGCAACGCGGTGCTGGTGTGCCACGCGCTCAACGCCAGCCACCACGTGGCGGGGCTGGACGACCGCGGACAGAGCGGCTGGTGGGACAACCTGGTCGGCCCCGGCAAACCGCTGGACACCGAGCGCTTCTTCGTCATCGGCGTCAACAACCCGGGCTCCTGCTTCGGCAGCACCGGGCCGATGCAGATCAACCCGGCCAGCGGCCGCCCCTGGGGCGCCGACTTCCCCGTGGTGACGGTGGAAGACTTTGTCGACGCCCAGGCGCGGCTGGTCGAGCGGCTGGGCATCGACCAGTTGGCCGCGGTGCTGGGCGGCAGCCTGGGCGGCATGCAGGCGCTGGCCTGGACGCTGCGCCACCCGCAGCGCGTGCGCCACTGCATCGCGGTGGCAACGGCGCCCAACCTGTCGGCGCAGAACATCGCCTTCAACGAGGTGGCGCGGCGCGCGATCATCACCGACCCCGACTTCCACGGCGGCCATTACTACGAGCACGGCGTGCTGCCGCGGCGCGGGCTGCGCGTGGCACGCATGATCGGCCACATCACCTACCTGTCCGACGATGCGATGGAGGCCAAGTTCGGACGTGAGCTGCGCGCCGCCGAGCTGGGCTACAGCACGCAGGAGATCGAGTTCCAGATCGAGAGCTACCTGCGCCACCAGGGCGACAAGTTCAGCGAGTACTTCGACGCCAACACCTACCTGCTGATCACGCGCGCGCTGGACTACTTCGATCCCGCGCGCGAACACGACGGCGACCTCGCACGCGCCTTCGCGGCGGCGCGCGAGCACAAGTTCCTGCTGGTCAGCTTCACCACCGACTGGCGTTTCGCGCCGGCGCGCAGCCGCGAGATCGTCAAGGCGCTGGTCGACAACCGCATCGACGTCAGCTACGCCGAGATCGCCGCGCCGCACGGGCACGACGCCTTCCTGCTCGACGACGAGCGCTACCACCGCGTGATGCGGGCCTACTTCGAGCGGGTGCGAAGCGATGTCTGAACGGCGCGACCTCGAAGTCATCGCCGAGCTGGTGCCGGCGGGCTCGCGCGTGCTCGACCTTGGCTGCGGCAACGGCGAGGTGCTGGCGCACCTGCAGCAGCACCGCGGCTGCAGCGGCTACGGCATCGAGATCGCCGACGCCGACGTGCTGGGCAGCGTGCAGCGCGGCGTCAACGTCATCCAGCTCAACCTGGAGGAAGGGCTGGCGCTGTTCGACGATGCCAGCTTCGACGTGGTGCTGCAGCTCGACACGCTGCAGCACCTGCGCAACACCGAGCACATGCTGCGCGAGACGGCGCGGGTGGGGCGCATCGGCATCGTCAGCTTCCCCAACTTCGCGCACTGGCCCAACCGGCTGCGCGTGCTGTCGGGCCGCATGCCGGTGACCAAGGCGCTGCCCTACGAGTGGTACGACACGCCCAACATCCGCGTCGGCACGCTGGCCGACTTCGAGGTGCTGGCGCGCAAGAACGGGCTGAAGGTAACCGACAGCTTCGGCCTGCAGGACGGCCGCGTCGTGCGCCGCTGGCCCAACCTGCGCGCCAGCGTCGCGGTGTTTCGTTTCGAGCGTTAGCTCCCGCTCGCCCCCGCCCCCGCCCCCGCCCCCGCCGCGGCTGCGGCGGCGGCCTCCGGCAGCCGCAACGTGAACACGCTGCCCTCGCCCGGCGTGCTGGCGGCGTCCAGGCTGCCGCCCATGGCCTCGGCGAGCTGGCGCGACAGCACCAGGCCCAGCCCGCTGCCCGGCATGCCGCTGTGCTGCGCGTCCAGGCGCTCGAAGGGGATGAAGAGCCGCTGAACCTGGTCGGCCGCCAGCCCCGCGCCGTCGTCGGCCACGGTGATGCAGACCTGCCGGCCCTGGGCCTCGGCCGTCAGCGCGATGCGGCCGCCGGGCCGGTTGTACTTGACGGCGTTGGACAGCAGGTTCACCAGCACCTGCAGCAGCCGGCGGCGGTCGGCGCGCACGCGCAAGGCACCTTCGGCCACCGGCACGCCGCCGAAGCGCAGCGCGCGCGCCTCGGCGGCGGCTGCCGTCATGCGCCAGGCGTCGCGCAGCGCCAGGCCGAGGTCGACCTCGGCGCTGTCCATCACCATCAGCCCGCTTTGCGCGCCGCTCAAGTCCAGCACGTCGTTGACCAGTTCCAGCAGGTGGCGGCCGCTGTCCAGCAGCGTCTGCGCCCAGCGGCGCTGGTGCGGCGGCGTGCCGGCCTCCATCTCGATCAACTGGGCGAAACCGAGAATGGCATTGAGCGGCGTGCGCAGCTCGTGGCTGACGCGCGAGAGGAACTGCGTCATCTGCCGCCGCTGCGATTCGGCGTGGTCGCGGTCGGCACGCAGCTGCTCGGCCAGGTGCTGCGCCGTCACGTCCAGCACCACGCCCACGCGCACCCGCTCGTCGCTGCCGCCGCGCGCCGACGAGCTGCTCATCTGCACCCACTTGACGCGGCCGTCGACCAGCACGCGATAGGCCACCGTCAGCGGCCGTTCGGCGGCCACCGCGGCGGCCACTTCGGCGTCGACGCGGTCGGTGTCCTCGGGGTGGCGGAAGGGCCGCAGCACGCGCGGGTCGGCGAGCAGTGCCTCGGGCGCCACGCCGTAGAGCTGGCGCACGCCGGCGCTGACGAAGCTGTAGCGCGCCGGCAGCGCCATATCGTGCGGGTAGTGCACCCGGTAGACCATGCCGGGGATGTGCTCGGCGATCTCGCGCAGGTGGCCGTCTTCTTCGCGTGCTGCCCGCGCTTCGTGCGCCGGCAAGGGCTCGGCCGCCCGCACCGGCGCCGCGGCGCTGACTCCTGCCCCCTGGAGGTCTGCCATGGGGTGCAAAGATACAGAGGCTTGCCGGCCTTGCCTACACTGCAGCCCTGCCTCGGCCCCCGACTGTCACCAATGCCCGACAACGAAGCGCTGCAACAGCAGTTCCGGCAGCGGCTGGCGGCCTTTCCGGCGCAAGCGCAGCCGGACGCGCGCACGGCGCCGCGCCGCGCCGCGGTGGCCCTGGTGGTGGTTGACGAAGGTCACGGCGCCGAAGCCCACGGCCTGCCGCGGCTGCCGCAGTGGAGCACGCGGCCGGCGCTGCTGCTGACGCGGCGCGCCGCCGCGCTGCGCCAGCACGCGGGCCAGTGGGCGCTGCCCGGCGGCCGCATCGACGATGGCGAAAGCCCCGAGCAGGCGGCGCTGCGCGAGCTGCACGAGGAGGTGGGCCTGGCGCTGGCGCCCGCGGCGCTGCTGGGCCGGCTGGACGACTACGTCACCCGCTCGGGCTACGCGATCACGCCGCTGGTCTTCTGGGCCATGGGCGACGCCACGGCGGCGCTGGTGCCCAACCCGCAGGAGGTGGCCAGCGTGCACCGCATCGCGCTGGCCGAGCTGATGCGCGCCGACGCGCCGCTGCTCAACCGCATCCCGCAGAGCAAGCACCCGGTGCTGCGCATGCCGGTGGGCAGCGGCTGGATCGCGGCGCCGACCGCCGCCTTCCTCTACCAGTTCCGCGAGGTCTGCATCGCCGGGCGCCACACCCGGGTGGCGCATTTCGAGCAGCCGGTGTTTGCGTGGAAGTGAGCCGTTAGACGGGCGAAACCGGCGCCAGCGGGTCGAACTCGGCCGCCGTCTTCGCCTTCCAGGCCTCGATCGCGCGCGCCATCTCGTCGATGTCGAAGATCGCGCTCTGCAGCAGCGTCATCTGCTGCAGCGCATCGGCCGTCGGGTGGTCGACCGCGTAGTTGATCGCCAGCTTGCTGCCGGCCAGCGCCAGCGGCGACTTGGCGGCGATGGTCTGCGCCAGCGCCAGCGCGTGGGCCTGCAGCCCGGCGGCGTCGGGCAGCACGGCGTTGACCAGGCCGGCGGCCAGCGCGCGTTCGGCGCCGACGCGGTCGCCCGTGTAGGCCATCTCGCGCGCCACGCCGGGCGGCACGATCTTGGGCAGGCGCTGCAGCACGCCCAGGTCGGCCGCCATGCCGATGTGGATCTCCTGCACCGTGAAGAAGGCATCGGCGCTGCAGACGCGGATGTCGCAGGCGGCCGCCAGGTCCAGCGCGCCGCCGACACAGGCGCCCTGGATCGCGGCAATGACGGGAAAGCGCGCCTGCTCCAGCACGTCGAAGCAGCGCATCAACTGGCGCAGCCCGTCCTGGAAGGCCAGCCGCCGGCGCGCGCTGCGCGTGTCGAGCAAGCCCATGCCGCCGCTGAACACGTCCAGCGCCATGCCGGCGCTGAAGTGCTTGCCGCTGGACTGGATCAGCAGCACCCGCGTGCGGCCTTCGGCATCCAGCCGCTGCACCGCGTCGCGCAGCGCCGGAAAGAAGGCCGGCGTCATCGTGTTCATGCGCTCGGGGCGGTTGAGGGTGAGCAGCGCCACGCCGTCGTCGCGCGCTTGCAGGGTGAAGAAGGACTCGCTCATCGCCAGGGCTCCATCCGATGCAGGAGTGCGCAAGTGTGCCAGCGGCGATGATCGCGGGATGAACCCCATCAACGCCATCACCACGCGCGACGGCCTCCGCCTGCACGCCCGGCACTGGCCGCACCCAGCACCGAAGTCGCAGGTGCTGATCGTCCACGGCCTGGGCGAGCACAGCGGCCGCTACGAGGCGCTGGCGCAGGCCCTGGTCGGCGCCGGCCACGCGGTGGCGGCGTACGACCAGCGCGGCCACGGCCAGAGCCCCGGCCGGCGCGCCTTCATCCCGCGCGCCGACAGCCTGTGCGACGACCTCGCCCAAGCGATCGGTGCCTGGCCGCAGCAGGCGCCGCTGGTGCTGCTGGGCCACAGCATGGGCGGCCTGGTGGCGGCGCGCTACGTGGCCGAAAGCCTGGTCGCGCGGCCCGCGCCCTGGGCGCAGCCCGCGGGCCGGGTCGCCAGGCTGGTGCTCTCCAGCCCCGCGCTGGACCCGGGCTTGAGCGGCGCGCAGCGCGCGCTGCTGGCGCTGATGAGCCGCCTGGCGCCCGGCGTCGCGCTGGGCAACGGGTTGCAGCCGGACTGGATCTCGCGCGACGCCGCGGTCGTGCAGGCCTATCGGCAGGACCCGCTGGTGCACGACCGCATCTGCGCGCGGCTGGTCCGCTTCATCGTCGACGGTGGCTTGCAGGTGCGCACGCTGGCGCCGCTGTGGCGCACGCCCACGCTGCTGATGTGGGCCGGCGCCGACCGCTGCGTGGCCCCGGCCGGCAGTGTCGCCTTCGCTGCCGCCGCGCCGCCCGCGGTGCTGCAGCAGCGGGCCTGGCCCGGGCTGTATCACGAGATCTTCAACGAGCCCGAGCGGCAGGCGGTGATCGATCGGCTCGTGCAGTTTCTGGCGCAGGCCTAGACTCGGCCCTTCGCGTCTGCAGCAGCCCAAGGAGCCCCTCATGAACGCCCCCACCCGACAGGCCGAAGCCGCGGCGCTGGCCGCCTATGCCGAGCGCGCCTGGGACGAGCGCATCGTGCCCGCGCTGGTCGACTACATCGCGGTGCCTGCCAAGAGCCCGATGTTCGACGCCGACTGGGCGGGCCACGGCTACCTGGACCGCGTGGTGCGCGACGCCGCGGCCTGGGTGGAAGCGCGCAAGCTGCCGGGCCTCAAGCTGGAGGTGGTGCGGCTCGAAGGCCGCACGCCGCTGATCTTCTTCGAGCTGCCGGCCAGTGGCTCGGCCTCGGCCGACACCGTGCTGCTGTACGGCCACCTCGACAAGCAGCCCGAGTTCAGCGGCTGGCGTCCGGGCCTGGGGCCGTGGACGCCCAAGTACGACAACGGCCTGCTCTACGGCCGCGGCGGCGCCGACGACGGCTACGCGATCTACGCCGCCGTCACCGCGCTCGAAGCGCTGCAGGCGCAGGGCCTGCCGCATCCGCGCTGCGTGGGCCTGATCGAAAGCTGCGAGGAAAGCGGCTCGGCCGACCTGCCGGCCTACATCGCAGCCTTGAAGCCGCGCCTGGGCCAGGTGGGCCTGGTGGTCTGCCTGGATAGCGGCGCCGGCAACTACGACCAGCTGTGGCTGACGACCAGCCTGCGCGGCATGGTCAGCGGCGTGCTGAAGGTGGAGATCTTGACCGAAGGCATCCACTCGGGTGACGCCAGCGGCCTGGTACCCAGCAGTTTCCGCATCCTGCGCCACGTGCTGGACCGGCTGGAAGACAGCGCCACCGGCACGTTGCTGCCGGGCTTCTTCCACTGCGACATCCCGGCCTCGCGCATCGAGCAGGCCCGGGCCACCGCGGCGCTGCTGAAGGACGAGGTGTGGAAGCGCTTCCCCTGGGCCTGCGGCGCCGATGGCGGCCCCACGCTGCCGACCACCACCGACCCGGTGCAGGCACTGCTCAATCGCACCTGGCGGCCCACGCTCAGCGTCACCGGCGCCGAGGGCCTGCCCGAGCTGGGCAACGCCGGCAACGTGCTGCGGCCGTACACGGCGTTCAAGCTCTCGCTGCGCCTGCCTCCGCTGGTGGACGGCAACGAGGCCAGCGTCAAGCTGAAAACGCTGTTGGAAGACAACGCGCCGTACAACGCCCGGGTCACCTTCCACCCCGACGGCCGCGCCGGCGCCCTGGGCGCCAGCGGCTGGAACGCGCCCGAGCTGGCGCCCTGGCTGGAGCAGGCGCTCAACGCCGCGTCGAACGCGCACTTCGGCGCACCCACCGGCTACATCGGCCAGGGCGGCACGATCCCGTTGATGAGCATGCTGCAGCAGGGCTTCCCGAAGGCGCAGATGATGGTCTGCGGCGTGCTGGGCCCGAAGAGCAACGCCCACGGGCCCAACGAGTTCCTGCACGTGCCCTACGGCAAGAAGCTCACCGCGGCGGTGGCGCAGGTGATCGCCGCCTGCCCCTGATCGATCGGATCGATCGGATCGGTCGCCGTCAGGGATGCCCGGCCGGCGCGCCGCCGGCGGCCTGATCCTTCAGCCGCTGCAGCTTGCCGGCGTACAGCGCGTGCTGCTCGCCGCTGCCGCTGTACTCGGTGGCCAGCTCCAGGTGGCGGCGCGCGCCCGCGGCATCGCCCAGGCGCGCCGCGGTCACGGCCAGCCAGTAGTGGAGCTCGGCATTGCGCGGCGTCAGCCCCAGTTCGCCGACCAGCAGCAGCCGCGCCTGCTTGAGCTGGCCGGCGTCGAGCGCGGCGCGTGCCGGGTCGAAGCGGCCGCTGCTGGACTGCGCGCGCGGCGCCTGCCCCGACGCCGCCAGTTGCTGCGCCGCCGCCTCGCGGCCCTGCAGCCGCAGCACGCCGACGAGGTTGCTGACCACGTGCTCGTCGTCGGGCTGCAGCGCGCGCGCGAGCTGCAGCGCCTGCTCGGCCTCGGCCAGCGCGCCGCGGTGGCGGTAGACCACGCCCAGCGTGTTGTAGAGGCTGGGGAACCGGGGGTCCTGCTCGAAGGCGCCGCGCAGCCACCAGTAGGCCTGGTCGACGCGGCCCTGCGCCAGCTCTTCGGCGGCGCGATTGTTCATGTACATCGCGGCCACGCGGCGCTGGTCGATGATCTGCGTGTGCTGGCGGCGCAGGTCCTCGCCGGGCACGAAGTCGACGATCAGCCAGTCCGACTCGGCCAGCCCGGGGCGCGTGCCCAGGCCGCGGCTCATCGCCAGGTTGACGTGGCCGACGACGAAGGTGAAGGCGCCGTTCTGCTCCACCGCCGGCACGCCCAGCACGTCCTGGAAGCGCACCTGCAGGCTCATCTCCTGCGCGAAGGCCGCGGTCATGATCACCAGCGACAGGCAGTTGCCCATGCGCGCGTCGAAGGCCTCGGCGGCGGTGCGCGTGCGCTGCGCGTCGTACTCCAGCCGCAGCTCGCCTTGCGTGTATAGCGCGTCCAGCAAGGCCATCTGCGCGCCCTTGCGCCGCACCTGCGGCTCGATCTGCTCGGCCAGGTAGCGCTTCATCGCCGGCGTCAGCGCGAACAGCGCGCCGACGTCGGGCTTGGGCGCCGGCGCGGCGAACAGTGCGTCGCGGAACACCGCGTCGCTGGGCTGCACCGCCGGCGGCGCCGCGGCGCAGCCCAGCAGCGACAGGCACAGCAGCGAACCCAACCAACCCAGCAGACGGTTCTTCATGGCGCCCCCCGGAACCTGCCGCACGCGGCGTGCGGGGTGGACATGCTGGCTGAGCGGCCGCCAGGCGTCAATGCGCGGCGGCCCGGGCGGACCTCACCTCTGGAGCCGGCCTTGCAGACGCGCCATCAAATCCATGCGCTCATGGAAGATGGCAATCACCAGCGCCGGCTGGCCCGGCCGCGGCAGGCAGAAGATGAAAGGCCGGCCGACGGCTTGCACGCGCAGGCCCGGCAGCACCTCGCTCCAGTCCTTGAACACCCCCCAGCCCTTGTGCGACTTCGTCGGCAGCGTCATCGATCTGCTGCGCACAAGCGCGTGCCTGGGCTGGCCCCCAGTGCTTCTGGGTGTATCGGATCAGTTCCCGAAGGTCGGTCTCAGCCCGTTTTGAATAGACGTAGGGGCGGGTCACCGCGCGCCGGTCTCGCGGATGACTTGCTCGGCGATCTCGACCGCGCTGAGGGGCGTGACCTCGCCCCGCTCCGCCTCGGCCAGCCGGTCGCGCAACAGCGCCTTCAGCTCCTGCAAGGCCTGCTCCTCATCGCCGGCAGGCGGAAACAGCCGCTCGATGGCGTACTGCTTGATGCTCTTGCCTTGAAGCGCCGCCATGGCTTTCAGCACCTGGTGCTGCTGATCGGTGATGTCGATGGTCAGTCGGCTCATGGTGCGTCACTCCTGCGATAGCCCACATTGTCGCAAATGTGGGTTTCCACAAAAGTAGTGCGCCCTGCCGCAACCTGGGTCGAGGTCTTGGCTACCGTCAGCACGCAGTCTGCGGTCGCCGAGCATGCGACGCCAAGATCATCAGTCCACGCGGGTCCGCCGAACGGCGCCGCCGAGGAGGCGGTCTGCCGTCACGATCGCGCGCTTGTGGGTGCCGCGGCCGATGTCGCCGCCGCGGTCGCGGGCGGTCAGCTCGAACACGAAGAGCTTGCCCTCCTGCCCCACGTATCTCGCTTCAGCGGTCACCTCGATGCCGATCGGCGTCGCGGCGAGATGGCTGACGTCGAGGCTCACGCCGACGGAAAGCTCGCCGGCGGACAGTGCCTCGCGCATCGCGCGCGCCGCGGCGAGTTCCATCAGGCCGATCATCCTGCTGGTCGCATAGACCGCGGGAAAGGCGTCGTCGGCATACTGGTTCAGCACCTCGGCGAGGTCGGCGCCGGTGACGAGCGTGGTGGCGGTGGCGCGGGTTCCGATGGGCAGCATGGGGTCCCTTTTCAACGACGGCCGGCGCGGATCGAAATCGGCCAGGTGACGAGCCGGCGCTGCGCTCGCGGCCCCCAGGCCGGCGCCAGTTCCGCCTCCAGCGCGATGACCGGGTCGCTGCCGGTGGCGCGCTGGCAGTAGGACGTTGCCGACCAGCTGCGGCAGTAGCCCAGCAGCTCGTCGAGCGTCCAGTGCAGGCGGATGGCCAGCGAGGGGCTCGCCACGGCTGCAAACGGAAACGGCAACTCCGAATAACCGTTCTCGACGTGCCGCCGGCCGGCCGGCCAGTACGGGCCGACCACGCGGTGATAGAAGTGGCTGACCCGTGCTTCGACGGCCTCGCCCTCGACATGCAGCACGCCGTAGGTCCACGCGGCGACGAGGCCGCCCGGCTTGAGCACGCGCCGCACCTCCGCATAGAAGGGATCGCAGTCGAACCAGTGCAGCGCCTGGGCGACCGTCACCGCGTCGACGCTGGCGTCCGGCAGGCCGCTGCGGTCGGCGGGGGCAGCCCGGTACTCGATGCGCGCATGCGGCGCGGCCTCGGCGATCTGGGCTTCGCTGAGGTCGGTGGCGAGCACATTCGCGAAGTGCGCGGCCAGCGCCACCGACGCCTGACCGCTGCCGGCACCCACGTCCCAGGCCAGGTCGTGGCCGCGGCACGCCTGGGCCAGCCACTCGAACAGTTCCGGCGGGTAGGTCGGGCGCGATTGCACGTACTGCTGCGCGACGGCGGTGAAGTGGTCGGTGCTCATCGCGCGATCGTATGCACCCCGCAAGCATCCGGCATGCACAAGCGCAGCGCGCCCATCGCGTTAACAGGCCCTAGAACGTGAAGCCGCTGCCCACCGCCTGCCCCGACAGCGGCTCCAGCAGCGCCAGCAGCGGCCGCAGCGGGCCGTAGCGCATGGCCACGCGGGTGGCGTACTGCATGAAGCGCGGCAGGTCGTCGGCGTAACGCGGCTTGCCGTCGCGGTGCTTCAGGCGGCAGAAGATGCCCATCACGCGCAGGTGGCGCTGCAGGCCCATCCATTCCAGCGCGCGCCAGAACTCGCCGAAGTCGTCCGCCAGCCGCTCGCCCAGCGGCAGGCCCGCCGTGCGCGCCTGCTGCCACCAGCGCACGGCCCAGTCGAGCTCCTGCGCTTCGTCCCAGCCGATGAAGGCGTCGCGCAGCAGGCAGGCCAGGTCGTAGGTGATCGGGCCCTGCGCCGCGTCCTGGAAATCCAGGATGCCGGGGTTCGATGGAAAACGTCCGCGGCCGACCATCAGGTTGCGCGGCATCCAGTCGCGGTGCACCGCGACCTGCGGCTGCGCCAGCGCGCTGGCCACCAGCAGATCGCAGACGTGCTGCCAGCGCTGCGTCTGCGCGGCGGTCCACGTCACGCCGAACTCGCGCTGCACGCACCAGTCGGCAAACAGCGCCAGCTCCTCGCGCAGCAGCGCTTCGTCCATGCGCGTCGGCAGCGCGGCGGCCGGCACGCGCTGCTGCCAGCGCAGCAGGGCCTGCAGCGCGTCGCGCATCAGCGGGTCGGCGCGCGCCGGGTCGCGCAGCGCATCGAGGTACAGCTCGCTGCCGAGGTCGGTCAGCAGCAGGAAGCCCTGCCGCTCGTCGGCCGCCAGCACGCGCGGCGCGTACAGCTCGGCGGCGGCCAGCAGCGCGGCCACGTGGACGAAGGGCCGCACGTCTTCCAGCGGCGGCGGGGCGTCCATCACGATGTAGCTGGCGTCGGCGCCTTGAACGCGCAGGTAGCGGCGGAAGCTTGCATCGGCCGAGGCCGGCGCCAACGTGGACCATTGCAGCCCCGCCGGCACGCGAATGGTCGCGGCCCAGGCCTCGAACGCGGCCTGGCGCTCGGCCGAAGGCCAGGCAATGGCCGTGTCAACGGCAACGATCGGCGCGGGCACCCTCATGGATAATCCATTTTACTGAGCGAGCCCGCCGGTCCTCGACGATCGTGGACGCTTCGCTTCAGCGTCCGGCCCGCACGGTGCCGCCGTCCTTTCGCCGAGCCGCCGTGTCACCTGCCGCCGCCGCTTCCGTCGCCATCGCCGCACGACGCCTTGCGCCACCGCTGCGCCTGCTGCCGCTGGCCGCCGCCGCGCTGCTGCTGGCCGCCGGCGACGCCGCCTTTGCGCAGCACCGCGCGCCGCGGCCGGCTGCGCCGGCGAGTGCTGCGTCGGCCGCATCGGCCCCGGCCGACGGGCCGGTGGAGATCCAGGCGCGCGAGATCCGCGGCCGCCCCGACATCGACGCCGTGGCCGAGGGCGAGGTGGCGCTGCGCCGCGGGCCGCTGGAGCTGCAGTCCGACTGGCTGAGCTACGAGCAGGCGCAAGACCTGGCGATCGCCCGCGGGCACGTGCGCGTGCGCAACGCGATCGGCCGCTTCAGCGGGCCCGAGCTGCAGCTGCAGCTGGACCGCTTCGAGGGCTTCTTCCTGCAGCCGGCCTACGAGATCGACCGCGTGCAGGCCGGCGGCCGCGCCGCGCGCATCGACTTCCTCGACGACAAGCGCTCGGTGGCGCTCGACGCTTGGTACACGAGCTGCCCGCGTGAGGACGGCGACCGCCCGGCCTGGGTGCTGAAGGCCGACCGCGTGCAGCTCGACTTCGAGGCCAACGAGGGTGTGGCCTCCGGCGCGGTGCTGCGCTTCATGGACGTGCCCATCCTCGCGCTGCCGACGCTGAGCTTCCCGATCGGCGAGGGCCGCAAGTCGGGCTGGCTGCCGCCGACGCTGGACTTCGACACCAAGAGCGGCCTCAGCCTGGCGGTGCCGTACTACTGGAACATCGCGCCCAACCGCGACGCCACCTTCACGCCCAAGGTCATCACGCGCCGCGGCGTCGCCCTGGGCAGCGAGTTCCGCTACCTGGAGCCCACGTTCAGCGGCCGCGTCGACGCCGAGCTGTTGCCCGACGACCGCGTGGCCGGCCGCTCGCGCTGGGCGCTGGATCTCCAGCACGACGGCCGGCTGCCATGGAACAGCCGCTGGCGCGCCGATGCCTTGCGCGTCTCCGACGACGCCTGGTGGAAGGATTTCCCGAAGGAGGTGTCGCGCAGCCTCAACCCGCGGCTGCTGCCGGCGCGGCTGGAGTTCGAGCGCGACCTCGACGGCGCCTGGTGGGACCGCGGCCTGGCCTATGCCCGCGTGCTGCGCTGGCAGGTGCTGCAGGGCAGCGACCTGCTGGTGGTCTCGCCCTACGAGCGCGAGCCGCAGCTCGGGCTGCAGTTCGACGGCGAGCGCCAGGGCTGGCGCTACGCGCTGCAGACCGAGGCCAACCGCTTCGTGCTGCCCGACCGCGAGGGCAGCAGCGCCGAGCCCACCGGCTGGCGCGCGCATGTGCTGGGATCGATCTCGCGGCCCTGGCGCCAGCCGGGCTTCTGGGTCGTGCCGCGGCTGTCCTTCAATGCGGCGAGTTATGCGCTCGACGAGGCGATGGCCGACGGCCGCACGCGCGCCTCGCGGCTGATCCCCACCTTCAGCGTCGAGGGCGGGCTGGAGTTCGAGCGCGGGGTCGACTGGTTCGGCCGCAAGCTGCGGCAGACGCTGGAGCCGCGGCTGCTGTACGTCAACACGCCGTACCGCGACCAGACCGGGCTGCCGAACTTCGATTCGGCGGGCAAGGACTTCAACTTCGACTCGATGTTCTCGGACAACGCGTTCTCGGGCATCGACCGCGTCTCCGACTCGCACCAGATCACCGCCGGCGTCATCTCGCGGCTGCTCGACGACAGCGGTGCCGAAGCCGTGCGCCTGGGGGTGGCGCAGCGCTACCTGCTGCGCACGCAACGCATCACGCCCGAGGGGCCGCCGCTGAGCCAGCGCTTCTCCGACCTCTACCTGCTGGGCTCGGCCAGCCTCGCGCACGGCATCTCGGTCGACGGCTCGCTGCAGTACAGCACCGACGTCCACGGCCCGGTGCGCACCGTCGCGTCGGCGCGCTGGAGCCCGGGCGAGTTCCGCACCCTCGCCGCCACCTACCGGCTGACCCGCGGCTTGACCGAGCAGCTGGAGCTGGCCTGGCAATGGCCGATCTGGAAGGCCGCCACGGGCGCGGCCGCCGGCGCAGCACACAGCCGCAGCAGCAGCAACAGCTGCGGCGGCACCTGGTACGCCGTGGGCCGCGTCAACTACAGCATGCGCGACAGCCGCGTCACCGACTCCATCCTGGGCTTCGAATACGACGCCGGCTGCTGGATCATGCGCGTGGTGGCCGAGCGGCTGTCCACCGGCCGCAGCGAGGCCACCACGCACATCCAGTTGCAGCTCGAGCTGGTGGGGCTGTCGCGCCTGGGTTCCAACCCGCTGCAGGTCTTGAAGGACAATATTCCGGGTTACCGCCTGCTGCGCGAAGAGCCCAGCGCCACGACACCCGCGCCTCCACGCTATGACTGACTTCCTGTTCCGCCGGCGCGCCGCGGCCGCTGCCGCCGCCCCTTTGTTGGCCGTCCTGCTGGCCTTGCCCGGGCCGGCGCAAGCCCAGCTGCAGCCCCCTGCCGGCCGCGCCGCGGCCGTCGCGCCGGAGCGCCAGGCCACCACGCTCAACGGCGACTACATCGTCGCCGTCGTCAACCAGGAGCTGGTGACCGCCGGCGAGGTGGAGCGCCGCGTCGAGCGCGCGCAGCAAGACGCCGCGACGCGCGCCGGCGTGCGCTTGCCGCCCGAGCCCGAGCTGCGCCGCCAGGCGATGGATGCGCTGATCGACGAGCGCGTGCTGGTGACCTACGCGCGCGACTCAGGCGCCCGCGTCGACGAGCCCGACCTCGACCGCGCGGTGCTCAGCATCGCGCAGCAGAACCAGCTCACGCTGGACCAGTTGCGCGAGCGCATGCGGGCCGACGGCATCGACTACGCGCGCTTTCGCGCCAACCTGCGCGACCAGATGCTGGTCGAGCGCGTGCGCGAGCGCGAGGTCTACCAGCGCATCCGCGTCAGCGACCTCGAGATCGACCGCCTGGTCGACCAGCAGCGCGCCGCTGCGCAGGCCGACGCCGAGCTGAACATCGCGCAGATCCTGGTCACCGTGCCCGAGAACGCCAGCGCCGCCGAGCGCGAGGCGCGCAAGGCGCGCGCCGAGGCCGCGCTGGCGCGCGTGCGCGGCGGCGAGAACTTCGCCAAGGTGGCCACCGAGCTGTCGGAGGACGGCAACCGCGCCAAGGGCGGCGAGATCGGCCTGCGGCCTTCGTCGCGGCTGCCGGACCTCTTCGTCGACGCGGTGCGGCCGCTGACCGCCGGCGAGGTGGCGCCGGCGCTGGTGAGCAGCGGCGCCGGCTACCACGTGCTCAAGCTGCTGGAGCGGCGCGACGGCGGCGCGCTGCGCGTGGCGCAGACGCATGCGCGGCACATCCTGCTGCGCACCTCGCCGCAGCTCACCACCGAGGCCGCGATCCGCCGGCTGACCGAGCTGCAGCGGCAGATCGAATCGGGCGCGCGCAGCTTCGACGACGCGGCGCGCCAGGTCTCCGACGACAGCAGCGCCGCCAACGGCGGCGACCTGGGCTGGGCCAGCCCGGGCCAGTTCGTGCCCGAGTTCGAGGACGCGATGAACAAGCTGCCGCTGGGCGGCATCTCGGCGCCGCTGGTCTCGCGCTTCGGCGTCCACCTGATCCAGGTGCTGGAGCGGCGCGAGGTGGCGCTGGACACCAAGCAGCTGCGCGAGCAGGCGCGCAACCTGCTGCGCGAGCAGAAGTTCGACGAGGCCTACGGCGAATGGGCGCGCGAGCTGCGCGCCCGCGCCTACGTGGAGATGCGCGACCCGCCGCTGTGAAGCACATCCCGCGCAAGCGCTTCGGCCAGCACTTCCTGGTCGACGACGCGGTGACCGAGGCGATCGCCGACGCGATCGATCCGCGGCCCGGGCAGCGCCTGGTGGAGATCGGCCCGGGGCTGGGCGCGCTGACCGAGCCGCTGCTGGCGCGCGGCGCGGCGCTGACCGTGATCGAACTCGACCGCGACCTCGCCGCGCACTGGCGGCGCGACGGCCGCGTCAGCGTGATCGAGGCCGACGTGCTGACGGTCGACTTCGGCGCACTGGCCGCCGCCGACCCGGCAGCGCCGCTGCGCGTGGTGGGCAACCTGCCCTACAACATCTCCACGCCCATCCTCTTTCACCTGCTGCCGCAGGCCGGCCGCGTGGCCGACCAGCACTTCATGCTGCAGAAGGAGGTGGTGCAGCGCATGGTGGCCAGCCCCGGCCACAAGGACTACGGCCGGCTGTCGGTGATGCTGCAGTGGCGCTACGCCATGGAATCGGTGCTGGACGTGCCGCCCGAGGCCTTCGACCCGCCGCCGCGGGTGGACTCGGCCGTGGTGCGCATGCTGCCGCTGGCCGCGCCGGCGCCGCTGCGCGAGGCCTTGCTGTCGGAGCTGGTGACGGTGGCCTTCTCGCAGCGCCGCAAGCTGCTGCGCCACACGCTGGGGCGCTGGCTGGAGGCGCGCGGCATCGGCGGCTTCGAGCTGCAGCGGCGCGCCGAGGAGGTGCCGGTGGCCGAGTACCTGGCGCTGGCCGCGCGCGTGCAGGCGCTCGAAGCGCCGCCGCCCGGCTGAGCGATCAGACGAAGCGGATCGGCCCGTACCAGGCCTTGGCCCGGCTGCGCGTGTTGTCGGCGTCGGTCATCACCGCCACCGAGAGCAGGGGGCCCGGGTCTTCGCCGAAGGCGCGGCGGAAGTCGGCGGCCAGCGGGCGGCGATGGTCGCGCCAGCTGCCGAGCCCCGCGCTGCCGGTGTCGACGACGATCTTGCGCACGCGGTCGGTGCGCGGGCTCATCAGCACCGATTCAAGCGGCGCGCCGTTGGCCCAGACGTACATCAGCGTGGCATAGGGCGGGGGCTCGCCGGTCAGCGCCTCGGCCAGATCGAACATCAGCCGCGTGCGCTGCGGCAGCCGCGAGACGTCGCCGCCGAAGCCCAGCAGCAGCCGCGCCGGCGAGTCGGCGCGCTCGGCCTGGGTGAGGTTGGCATCAGCGATGAGCTGGTCCACCCACCAGGAGAAGATCACGTCGCCCAGCGCATCCGGCGGCCGCTGCAGCCGGCGCCGCCACAGGCTGGCCGAGCCCTCGGCCTGCGCGGCCAGCGCCAGGCGGCCATCCTTCATCTCCCACTGGTAGCGCGTCTGCGCCTTGCCGGGCAAGGGCACGGCGTGCCAGTCCTCGGCCGCCGCCGGCGGCGGGCTGCTGGCGCAGCCGGCCGCCAGGGCAGCGCCACCGCCGAGCAAAAGGTGTCGGCGGCGCACCGCGCGATCCGTCAGCAACCGCCGCCGTGCGCGGTCACGCGGCGTTCAACCACATCGAGGTGTCGAAGGCGCTGCACATCATCGGCATGTTCATGCCGAAGTTGGGGTTGACGCCGTTCTTGGGCACCGCCACCTTGGGCGCCGGCTTGGGCGCGGCAGCAGCGGTGGCAGTGGCGTTCGTCGTGACCTGGGCCGTCTCAGCAGCCCGCTCCCATGACCCGATTTCCTGGGAGCGGGCTACTGAAAAGAATAGAAACACCGGAAGGGTATTCGTCGCTCGCCCCAGAAGTCGGCGGCGTCGCGGAAGACGTCGAGCAACTGCTCGCGCGCCTCGCGGTCGAAGCGCGGGTTGTCGGGCAACTGCTCCAGCACCACCACGAAGCCCGGCTGCTGGCCGGCCTTGTGCACGAGGTCGGTCATGCAGTCGTACAAGGCGTCGAGGTTCTTGCCGAAGTGGACCGGAAACGTGAAGGCCGTGGCGATCTGCTCGAGCACGTCCTGCTTGGTCTGTGCCAGCGACAGGTTGGCGTATAGGAAGTGCTGGCCTCCCTCTTCGGCGGCCTTCATCAGGTCGTCCACGCGGTAGGCCCGAATCGCCTGCACGATGTTCGGACGGACGGTCTGCAAGAGCATGGTCGCCTTCCTCCTTCAGTCAATCAATTGAAGATGAACCAAGAATCAAAGCCGCTCACGGTGCGATGCGGGCGAAGCTCGCGTAGTGATCGGCGGTGTAGTAACAGGCTTCGGGTTCGGTCGGCCGCTCGCCGCCGCAGATGATCCGGCGCCCACCGCGGTCGCGCGATCCGGGCGTCCTGACCGTGTATTCCCGGTAGTGGCCCCGCCGCTTGGCCGGCAACAGGCGTTCGCGGTTGCCGAACACGCTGCCGTCCTTGGCATACGGGAAGGGGCCGCCCTGGCGGATGCGCTGCGCCGTGGCCTGCGCTTCGGCCGGCAGCGACGACAACGGCACCTCGGCCAGATCGGCGCCCCGGGGCTTGGCCTGCAGACCGGCACCGGAGGCCAAGCAAGCAGCGGCAAAGATAGCGAGCCCTGACTTACGAAGCGCAGACCCCCAAGAGGCCGTTCCGGTGAAAGACACGGGAGAACCCTGAAAGCGAAGGCGCGATGCTAGCCGAGGCCCCCTAAAAACTCAAGATGGTGCCCAAAAAACAGGCACCCCGCCCAGGGGATTTGTGAGCGCCCGCTTACCCCGTCGGCGTTGCGGTTCAAGCCGTTGACCGGCCGTTCAGCCTGCCCAGGCCAGCGCCCGGGTGAACCCGGCCGGCGCACGCCCCATCGGCGTGCACGAACCGTGGCGGCTGGGATTCAGCGCGCCGCGTTGGCGTCGGCCACCGTCAGCGCCGTCAGGTTGACGATGCGGCGCACCGTGGCCGAGGGCGTCAGGATGTGCACCGGCTGGTTCGCGCCCAGCAGCACCGGACCGATCGCGATGCCGCCGCCGGCAGCCGTCTTCAGCAGGTTGTAGGCGATGTTGGCGGCGTCGATGGTGGGCAGCACCAGCAGGTTGGCGTCGCCGTGCAGCGTGCTGTTGGGCATCAGCGCGCGGCGCGCGGCGCCATCGAGCGCCACGTCGCCGTGCATCTCGCCGTCGACCTCCAGCCACGGCGCCTGCTCGCGCAGCAGCGCCAGCGTGCGCCGCATCTTGACGGCGCTGGCCGCGTCGCTGGTGCCGAAGTTGCTGTGCGACAGCAGCGCGGCCTTGGGCTGGATGCCGAAGCGCAGCATCTCCTCGGCGGCCATCGCGGTGATCTCGGACAGTTGCTCGGCCGTGGGGTCGACGTTGACGTGGGTGTCGACCAGGAAGATCTGCCGCCCCGGCAGCATCAGGCCGTTCATGCAGGCGTAGACCGGCACGTTCTGCGCGGTGCGCGGGCTGCCGCCGGCGCGCTTGCCGATCACCTGGTCGATGTAGTGCAGGTGGCTGGCCGTCGTGCCCCAGGTGCCGCAGAGCATGCCGTCGACCTCGCCCTTGAGCAGCAGCATGCAGCCGATCAGCGTCAGCCGGCGCCGCATCTCGATCTTGGCCATCTGCACCGTGATGCCCTTGCGCTCGGTGATGCGGTGGTAGGTCTGCCAGAACTCGCGGTAGCGGTGGTCCTGCTCGACGTTGACGACGTCGTAGTCCTGGCCCTCCTTCAGCCGCAGGCCGAAGCGCTCGACGCGCTGCGCGATCACCGGCGGGCGGCCGATCAGCGTCGGCCGCGCCAGGCCTTCGTCCACCACCACCTGCACCGCGCGCAGCACGCGCTCCTCCTCGCCCTCGGCATAGGCCACGCGATTGCGCGCCGCCTTCTTGGCCAGCGTGAAGATGGGCTTCATCGTGTTGCCCGAGGCGTAGACGAAGCCCTGCAGCCGCTCGCGATAGGCGGCCATGTCGGCGATCGGCCGCAGCGCCACGCCGGCGTCGGCCGCGGCCTGCGCGACTGCGGGCGCGATCTTCATCATCAGCCGCGGGTCGAAAGGCTTGGGGATCACGTACTCGGGCCCGAAGCTCAGCGTGGCGCCGGCGTAGGCCGCGGCCACCACCTCACTCTGCTCGGCCTGCGCGAGGTCGGCGATGGCGTGCACCGCGGCGATCTCCATCGAGTCGGTCACCGTGGTCGCGCCGCAGTCCAGCGCGCCGCGGAAGATGTACGGGAAGCACAGGACGTTGTTGACCTGGTTCGGGTAGTCGGTGCGGCCGGTGGCGATGATGGCGTCGTCGCGCACGGCCTTCACCTCCTCGGGCAGGATCTCGGGCGTCGGGTTGGCCAGCGCGAAGATCACCGGCGCGCGCGCCATCGCGGCCACCATCGGGGCCTTGAGCACGCCGCCGGCCGACAGGCCCAGGAAGACATCGGCACCCGGCATCACCTCGGCCAGCGTGCGCAGCGCGGTCGGCTGCGCGAAGAAGGCCTTGTCGTCGTCCATCAGCTCGGTGCGGCCTTCGTAGACCACGCCGGCGAGGTCGGTCACCCAGACGTTCTCGCGCCGCACGCCAAGCTTGACCAGCAGCCCCAGGCAGGCCAGCGCCGCGGCGCCGGCGCCGGAGGCGACGACCTTGATCTCGCCGATCGGCTTGCCCACCACCTTCAGCGCGTTCAGCAGCGCGGCGCCGACGACGATCGCGGTGCCGTGCTGGTCGTCGTGGAAGACGGGGATCTTCAAGCGCTTGCGCAGCTCGCGCTCGACGTAGAAGCAGTCGGGCGCCTTGATGTCCTCGAGGTTGATGCCGCCGAAGGTGGGCTCCAGCGCGGCGATCACGTCGACCAGCTTGTCCAGGTTGCGCTCGTTGACCTCGATGTCGAAGACGTCGATGCCGGCGAACTTCTTGAACAGCACGCCCTTGCCTTCCATCACCGGCTTGGCCGCCAGCGGGCCGATGTCGCCCAGGCCCAGCACCGCGGTGCCGTTGGTGACCACCGCCACCAGGTTGCCGCGCGCGGTGTAACGGAAGGCGTTGGCCGGGTCGGCCACGATCTCCTCGCAGGCCGCCGCCACGCCGGGCGAATAGGCCAGCGCCAGGTCGCGCTGGTTGACCATCTGCTTGGTGGCCGCGACGGCGATCTTGCCCGGCACCGGAAGCTCGTGATACTCCAGCGCCGCGCGCCGCAGCTCGGCGCGCTTTTCTTCGTAGCTCGACATGGCTTGTCTCCGCGGGGGGACGCGATTCTAGGGGCGCGAGTCTGCGCCGGGCGGCCGGGCGCACCCATGCGCAAAACTGCGTATCAGCGTTGACCCTGGCGCGGCCAATACTCCGGCGCGTGGCCGCTCCCAACCTGCCGCCCCCCGCTTCCGGCGCCGCGCCGTCACCCAGGCCGCCGCCGACGCCGTCACCGACGCCATCACCGCTGCCGTCGCCACGCCGCGGCCCGCGCCGGCGCACGCTGTGGAGCCTGCTGCTGCTGCTGCTGCTGGTGGCGCAAAGCCTGCTGGTCGCGCTGACGGTCAGCTACGAATCGAGCCGCAGCCAGGACGAGATCGACGCCGTCGGCGCCGAGGTGGCGCTGTCGATGCGGCGCGAGCTGCTGCGCAGCATGCAGCAGTTGCAGGCGCTGTCCTGGCCCGAGCCGCAGTCGGCCGACTGGTCGCAGGCCGCCGCCGCGCTGATGCGCCAGCACCCCGAGCTGCTGCGCGTCGAGCGCCGCGGCAGCACGCTGCAGGTCGAACACTTCGTCGACAGCCCGATCCAGCCGGCGCTGTTCGTGCAGATGGCGCGCCGCGACCTCAGCACCGACACCGAGCTCACCTGCCTGGCGGCGCGGCGCCAGGCGTTGCCGCTGTTCTCGCGCAGCTACTTCGTGCCGCAGGGCGAGGGCCAGGGGCTGGAGGTGGTGGACCTGTGCATCCCGCTGGTCCGCACCGGCCAAGATGACGGTTATGTGGTCGGCACCTTCGGCCTGCCGCAGTTGCTGGACGGCATGATGACGGCGCAGCAGGCCCGCCACGCCGAGGTGACGGTGCTGGAGGGCGACGGTGCCCGGCTGGCGCGCGCCGGCGGCCCGCGCGGCGCCGGCGTCTACCTCTCGGAGCGGCTGGTCGACCTGCCGGGCAACGCCTTGCGCCTGCGCGCCGACAGCGCCGCCGGCCGGCCCAGCCTGATCCCCAACCTGACGCTGGCGCTGGTGCTGGGGCTGTCGATCGCGCTCTTCGCCGTCGTGCTGGCGCTGGCGCGCGACGTGCGCCGCCGCGCCGACGCCGAGCGCGCGCTGGCCGAGGCGCTGTCGCTGCGCAAGGCGATGGAGGACTCGCTGATCACCGGGCTGCGCGCGCGCAACCTCGACGGCGAGGTGACCTACGCCAACCCGGCCTTCTGCGCGATGGTGGGCTTCTCGGCCGACGAGCTGCAGGGCAGCGCCGTGCCGCCGTATTGGCCGCCGGAGTTCGTCGACGGCTACCAGCAGCGCCAGGACGCGCGCCGCCACGCGGCGCTGGCCGAGCAGCAGCGCGAAGGCACCGAGACCGTCTTCATGCGCAACAACGGCGAGCGCTTCCCGGTGATGATCTACGAGGCGCCGCTACTCGACGCCCAGGGCCGCCACACCGGATGGATGAGCACCGTGCTCGACATCAGCGCGCAGCGCCGCGTGGAAGAGCTGTCGCGCCAGCAGCAGGACCGGCTGCAGGCCAGCGCCCGGCTGGCCACCGTGGGCGAGATGGCCTCGCTGATGAGCCACGAGCTCAACCAGCCGCTGGCCGCCATCGCCAGCTACGCCACCGGCTCGCTGAACCTGCTGGACGAGCCCGAGCCGCAGGCCGCGGTGCCGCTGCTGCACCAGGCGCTGGAGCGCATCGCCGAGCAGGCCGAGCGTGCCGGCCGCATCATCAAGAGCGTGCACAGCTTCGTGCGCCGCCGCGAGCAGCAGCGCGAGACCATCGCCGCCGACCTGCTGCTCGAAGGCGTGCTGCCGCTGGTGCGGCTGCAGGCGCGCAAGAGCGGCACGCGGGTGGAGCTGGACCTGCCGTCGCGCGCGCCGCGCGTGCACTGCGACCGCACGATGGTCGAGCAGGTGCTGATCAACCTCACGCGCAACGCGATCCAGGCGATGGAGCACGACACCGCGCTCGAAGACCGTGTGCTGACGCTGCGCGTGCGCCAGCAGCATGCCGGCTGGGTGGGCTTCCACGTCGTCGATTGCGGCCCCGGCATCGCACCCGACGTGGCGGCGCGCCTGTTCACGCCCTTCTTCACGACGCGCAGCGAAGGCATGGGCCTGGGCCTGAGCCTGTGCCGCACGGTGATCGAGCAGCACGGCGGCGCGCTCGACTTCGGTCCCGCACCGGCGCCGGCCGCGCACGGCACCGAGTTCCGCTTCACGCTGCCCGCGCCCCGGCAGGCAGAATCGAGGGAGCCGCCACCCTCGATTCATGCCGCTGACGCTTGACCCCCAGCTCGGACTGCCCGTCGTCTACCTCGTCGACGACGAGGAGGTGGTGCGCGACGCGCTGGCCTGGCTGCTGCGCTCGCGCCGGCTGCTGTCAGAGGGCTTTGCCAGCGCCGATGCCTTCGAGGCCTGGCTGGCGCCGCGCCTGGCCGATGGCCCGCCCTGGCCCGACGCGCCGGCCTGCCTGGTGCTGGACGTGCGCATGCCCGGCACCAGCGGGCTGGTGCTGTTCGAACGGCTGGTCGAGCGCGGGCTGCTGCAGGCGCTGCCCATCCTCTTTCTCACCGGCCATGGCGACGTGCCCACGGCGGTGGCCGCGGTCAAGCGCGGTGCCTTCGACTTCGTCGAGAAGCCCTTCTCCAACAACGCGCTGGTCGACCGCATCGAGCAGGCGCTGACGATCTCGGCGCGCGCGCTGGCCGAACGCCGCGAGCGCCGGGCCGCCGAGCGCACGCTGGCCGAGCTGACCGAGCGCGAGCGCGAGGTGATGGCGCTGGTGATCGCCGGGCGCCCCAACAAGCTGATCGCCGACGAGCTGTCGATCAGCGTGCGCACGGTGGAAGTGCACCGCTCGCGGGTGTTCGAGAAGATGAACGTCAAGTCCGCCGTCGAGCTGGCCAACAAGCTGCGCGACGGCGGGCTTTGAGGAACCGGGCCGATGGTTGCGTGATGGGCGAGTTCGAGCTGATCGAGCGTTATTTCACCCGCACCCCGCGCCGCGCCGCGCTGGGCGTGGGCGACGACTGCGCACTGTTCGCGCCCGCGGCCGGCCAGCAGCTTGCGGTGTCCAGCGACCTGCTGGTGGAAGGCCGCCACTTCCTGTCCACCGTGGCGCCGGAGCGCCTGGGCCACAAGGCGCTGGCCGTCAACCTGAGCGACCTGGCCGCCTGCGGCGCCGAGCCGCTGGGCTTCACGCTGGCGCTGGCGCTGCCGCGCGCCGACGAGGCCTTCGTCGCGCCGCTGTCGCAAGGCCTGTTCGCGCTGGCCGACCGCCACGCGATCGACCTGCTGGGCGGCGACACCACCGCCGGCCCGCTGGCGCTGGGCATCACCGTCTTCGGCCAGGTGCCGCCGGGCCAGGCGCTGCTGCGCAGCGGCGCGCGCGCCGGCGACACGCTGTGGGTCAGCGGCCAACTCGGCGATGCGCGGCTGGCGCTGGAAGTCTTCCGCGGTCGCTGCCGCCTGGGCGGCGACGACTTCGAGCGGGTGCGGCTGGCGATGGAATGCCCCGAGCCGCGCGTCGCGCTGGGCCTGGCCTTGCGTGGCATCGCCAGCAGCGCGATCGACCTCAGCGACGGCCTGCTGGGCGACCTCGGCCACGTGCTGCGGCGCTCCGCGGTCGGCGCACAGGTCGACCTCGCGGCGCTGCCACGCAGTGCCGTGCTAACGGCGCAACCGAGCGAGCTGCAGCGGACCTGCCTGCTGCACGGCGGCGACGACTACGAGCTGCTGTTCAGCGCGCCGCCGGCGCTGGCGCGCGAGGTGCGCGCGGCCGGCGCGCGCGCCGGCGTCGCCGTGACGCCGATCGGCCGCATCGAGGCCGAGCCCGGGCTGCGCCTGCGCGACGAGCAGGGCCGCGTTCAGACCGTGCAGCCGCAAGGCTACGACCACTTCGCGGCTTGACGGCATGAAGGCCAGCGCCCGCTTCATGCTGGGCCATCCGGCGCGCTGGATCGCACTGGGCTTCGGCAGCGGCCTGTCGCCCAAGGCGCCCGGCACCGTCGGCACGCTGTGGGCCTGGGCCGCCTTTCTGGTGCTGGACCGCTGGCTCGGCGACGCCGGCTGGGCCTGGTTGATCGCCGCCTCGCTGCTGGTCGGCTGGTGGGCCTGCACCCGCACCGCGCAGCAGCTGGCGGTGGCCGACCCCGGCGCGATCGTCTGGGACGAGGTGGTCGCGTTCTGGATCGTGCTGTGGCTGCTGGCGCCGGCCGCGTGGTGGCAGCAGCTCGCGGGCTTCGTGCTGTTCCGCTACTTCGACGCCGCCAAGCCCGGCCCGGTGGGCTGGGCCGATCGCTTGTTCAAGCCGCGCGCCGGCCAACCCATCGGCTGGGCACAAGGCGCAGGCATCATTCTCGACGACCTCGTCGCCGCCTTCTGCACGCTGCTCTTCATCGCGCTATGGATCCGCATCTGGAACTGGTGAACCGGGACCACCCCCGCAGCGGCCTGCGGCCGCCTCCCCCTCGAGGTGGCCGCCCCGATGGCCCGGCAAAGCCGGCTCCATGGCGCGTGCTGGATCGAGGACAAGCGTCATGAACCTGGCGGCGTTTGACGCCTTGGTGCTGGACCTCGGCGAGGCCTTGCGCCGCCAGGCCCTGCGCATCGCCACCGCCGAGAGCTGCACCGGCGGGCTGATCGCCGCCGCCTGCACCGCGGTGGCCGGCTCCAGCGACTGGTTCGAGCGCGGCTTCGTCAGCTACAGCAACCAGGCCAAGACCGAGCTGCTGGGCGTGCCCGAGGCGTTGCTTCGCACGCACGGTGCCGTCAGCGAGCCGGTGGCGCTGGCGATGGCCGAAGGCGCGCTGCAGCGCGCGCCGGTGCAGCGCGCCGTGGCCGTCACCGGCATCGCCGGCCCGGGGGGCGCCGTGCCCGGCAAGCCGGTGGGCACGGTGTGGCTGGCGCTGGCACAGCCGGGGCAGACGCAGGCCTGGCTGCTGCAACTCGGCGGCGACCGCGCGGCGGTACGGCACGCCACCGTGGTGGCGGCGCTGCAGGCCTTGCGGCGCAGCGTCTAACGGTTTATTTGGGCGGCACTCTCAGGCCGGCAACGCGGCCGGCTCGGTGACCGCCATCGTCTCGCGCACCAGCCAGGCCTCGAAGGCCGCCCCCGCCACCGGCGTGCCGTGCAGATGGCCTTGCTGGCGCGTGCAGCCGCGCTGCAGCAGCCAGTCGCGCTGGGCCGCGGTCTCCACGCCTTCGGCCACCACCTCGATGCCCAGCGCGCGCGCCATCGCCAGCATGGCCTCGGCCAGCGCGCAGTCCTCGGCCGCGTCGGGCAGGCCGCGGACGAGGCTGCAATCGATCTTCAGCCGCTCGGGCCGCAGCGTCTTCAGCTGCGACAGCGACGAATAGCCGGTGCCGAAGTCGTCGATCGTCAGCGCCAGCCCCAGCGCGCGCCAGCGCGCCAGCGCCCGCGGCACGCCATCGGGCTCATGCAGGAAGGTGTCCTCGGTGATCTCCAGCTCCAGCTGCGCAGGCGACAGGCCGTGGCGCTGCAGCGCGTCGCGCAGCGTGTCCGACAGCGCCGGGCTGCGCGCCTGCTGGACGCTCAGGTTGAGCGCCAGCCGGCCCGGCTGCAGTCCGGCCTCGGTCCAGCGCGCGAGGTCGGTGCAGGCGGCGTTGAGCACCCAGACGTCGATGTCGCACATCAGTCCGCACTGCCGCGCGCCGTCGATGAACGCCGCCGGGCCCAGCAGCCCGCGCCGCGGATGGCGCCAGCGCAGCAGCGCCTCGCAGCCCACCACGCGGCCGGCGTCCGCGGCGTCCACCACCGGCTGGTAGTGCAGCTCGAACTCGTCGCGCTCCAGCGCCAGGCTCAGCTCGCGCTCGGTGGCGATGCGCGCGCGCAGCGCCTGGTCCATGCCCGGCTGGTAGAAGCTGTACAGACCGCGGCCCAGGCTCTTGCTGCGGTCCAGCGCCAGCGCCGCGGCGCGCGCCAGGCCTTCGAAGTCCTGCCCGTCCGACGGGTACATGGCCACGCCGACGCTGGCCGACAGGCTCACCACGTGGCCGGCGCGCGGCAGCTCCAGCGGCTCTTCCACCGCGCGCAGCAGCCGCTCGGCGGCGCTGGCCACGCGGTCCCAGCCCTCGGGGCCGGGCAGCAGCACCAGGAACTCGTCGCCGGCGCCACGGCAGATGAAGTCGGCATCGCGCACGCAGGCCGCCAGGCGGCGGCCCATGCCGATCAGCAGCTCGTCGCCGGCGGCGTGGCCCAGCGTGTCGTTGAAGGTGCGGAAGCGGTCGAGCCCGACCTGCAGCAGCGCCAGCGAGCGCCCGGCGCGGCGCGCCTGCGCGGCCTCGTGGCCGAACAGCTCCTGCATCAGCGCGCGGTTGGGCAGGCCCGTCAGCGCATCCAGCATCGAGGCCTTGTGCAGCCGCGCATCGGCCGCGCGCGCCTGCGTCTGCAGGTCGGCCAGGTGCTCGCGCAGGCCGTCCAGCTCGTGCGCCACCGGCTCGAAATCGTCGCCCGCAGGCCAGTGCAGCGCCGGCAGCGGGCGGCCGCTGAGCAGCCCTTGCGCGTGGCTGGCCAGGCGCTGCAGCGGCCAGTCCAGCCGGCGCCCCAGCAGCCACAGGCTGGCGCCGGCGGCGGCCACCGCCTGCACCGTGACCATCAGCAGCACCGCGGCGCGGTGGCGCTGCAGCGCTTCGGCCGCGCCCGGTGCCAGCGCCAGCTCGGCCGCCAGCCAGACCAGCGCCGGCAGCAGCAGCCCGGCGGCCAGCGCCAGCAGCAACGCCGCGCGCAGGCTGGCGGGGGCGCGGGATCGGGCGGGCGGGACGGACGGGTTGGGCGGACGGTCGGACATGGGTCGGTTTCGGCCGCGGCGGCCGCGGCTTGAGCGTTACCCTCGGGCCCATGGACGTGTTGCTGTGTGGAGACTTCGACGCCCGCGAGCAGCAGGACTGGCAACAGGCCTTGTCGCAGGCACTGCCTGACGTGCGCTGGTGCAGCGTCGAGCAGGCGCGCGCGCGGTCGGCCGAGATCAGCGCCGCGGTGGTGGCCAACCCGCCGCCGGGCAGCCTGCAGGGACTGCCGCGCCTGGGCCTGATCCAGTCGCTGTGGGCCGGGGTCGACCGCCTGCTGGCCGACCCCACGCTGCCGGCCGGCGTGCCGATTGCGCGCATGGTCGACCCTTTGATGAGCCGGGCGATGGCCGAGACCGCGCTCTGGGCCACGCTGGCGCTGCAGCGCGACTTCTTCGTCTACGCGCGCCAGCAGCGCCAGGGCCGCTGGCAGCAGCACCCGCAGCGCCGCGCCGACGAGTGGCCGCTGCTGATTCTGGGCCGGGGCGAGATGGGCGGCACCGCGGCCCGCGCGCTGCAGGCCGCGGGCTTTGCGGTACAGGCGTGGTCGCGCGGCGCCGGCGCGGCGGCCCTGCAGCAGGCGCTGCCGCAAGCGCGCGTGCTGATCAACCTGCTGCCGCTGACGCCTGAAACGCGCGGCATCCTCAACGCCGGCCTGTTCGCCGCGCTGCCGCGCGGCGCGGCGCTGGTCAACCTGGCCCGCGGCGGCCACCTGGTCGAAGCGGACCTGCTGACGGCGCTGGCCGACGGCCGGCTGTCGCACGCGGTGCTGGACGTCTTCAGCCAGGAGCCGCTGCCGCCCGGGCACCCGTTCTGGCAGCACGAGCGCATTACCGTGCTGCCGCACGTCGCGGCGCAGACCGACGTCCGCAGCGCCGCCGCGGTGGCCGCCGCCAACCTGCGCGCGCTGCGCGACGGGCAGCCGCTGCGGCATCTGGTGGAGCGGGGGCGGGGGTACTGACGCATCCCCTCGGAAAATGGTGGCAGAGGGGCCGCGGCCGGCCGCGCCCCTGGGCACGCAGTGCTCCACAATCATGCCGTTATCCGTCAGCGGCCGGGCCACGCCGGCCTCCAGCATGATCACAACGCCTCGCCTGGTTCTCCTGCGCCGCCTGGCGTGCCTGGCTGCCTTCGCATGGGCCGCGGCTGACGGCCAGGCGGCCACGCCTGATGGCCAGGCGGCCACGCCTGCCGCCGCGGCCGCTGCCACGCCGCCGGCCCGGGCTGCAAAGGCCAGGCCGCCGTCGCGGGCCGTGGCGCCGCCGGCGGCGGCTTCAGCGGCCGCCACGGCGCCCTCAGGCCAGGGCTGGCAGGTCGGCCCACGGCCGGCCTGGGTGGTGGACACCCCCGAGCCGCCGCCTGCCGGCGCCGACCCGGCCCAGGGCACGGCCGCTGCTGCCCCGCAGGCCCACCGCACGCTGCTGCTCGACCTGCAGGCCCGGCTGGGCAGCGCGCGGCCGGGGCGTTTCACGCGCTGGCGCATGCTGGCCGCCGACCCCAGCGCGCTGGGTGCCGTGTCGCAGCCGCAGATCGAGTTCAACCCGGCGTTCCAGACCGTCACGGTCCATGCCGCCAGCCTGTGGCGCGACGGCCAGAAGCTCGACCGGCTGAAGGACGCCCGTATCGAGCTGATGCGCCGCGAGCGCCGGCTCGAACAGCAGGTGATCGACGGCGAGCAGACGCTGCTGGTGGTGCTGAGCGACGTGCGGGTCGGCGAGCCGGTGGAGATCGCCTACACGATCGAAGGCGAGAACCCGATCTTCGAGGGCCGCATCTCGCACTGGATGTCGCTGGCCACCCGCATGCCGACGCCGCTGCTGCACCAGCGCCTCAGCGTGCCGCGCACGCGCTCGCTCAAGGTCACCGCGCTGGGCACCACGCAGCAGGCCGAGCACCGGCTCGACGGCGACTGGCAGAGCTGGCAACTGACGCTGCGCGACCCGCCGGTGCTGCCGCCGGAATCGCAGGTGCCGCCCTGGGTGCGCACGCTGCCCTGGCTGCAGTTCAGCGAGTGGACCGACTGGGCCGAGGTCAGCGCCTGGGGTGAGCGCCTGTTCAGCGCGAGCGCGGGGCCCATGCCCTTGCTGGACCAGCGCGTCGACCGCCTGCGCGGCAGCGGGCTGCAGGGGCAGGCGCTGGTCGACGAGGCGCTGCACCAGGTGCAGGACGAGGTGCGCTATTTCAGCGTCAGCCTGGGCGAGAGCTCGCACCGCCCCAAGGCGCCCGAGCGCACGCTGGCCGACGGTTTCGGCGACTGCAAGGACAAGACGGCGCTGCTGGTGGCGCTGCTGCGCCGGCTGGGCTTCGAGGCGCGGCCGGCGCTGGCCTCGGTGCAGCGCGGCCGCGGCCTGCTGCAGTACGCCGCGACGCACGACCTGTTCGACCACGCGGTGACGGTGCTCGAGCTCGACGGCAAGCCGCAGGTGCTCGACGCCACGATCACCGGCCAGGGCCTGAGCGCCGCGTCGCGCGGGCAGCCGCCGTTCGGCGCCGTGCTGGTCGCCGGCAGCCCCGAGCTGCAGCGGGTGCCCGAAGGGCCGCCGGAACTGCTGCAACTGGAGTTCGAGCAGCGCTGGGACTTCTCGCGCCCCGACGGGCTGCTGCGCCTGACCGGCACGATGCGCACGCACGGGCTGCTGGCCGAACGCTGGCGCGCCGGCCTGGCAGCGGCGGGCCAGCAGCGGGTGACCGACGGCATCACCGCGCCTTACCTGCGCTTCATGCCAGGCCTGAAGCCGGTGGGCACGCCCGGCCTGCACGACGACCGCCAGCGCAACCAGCTCGAACTGACGCTCCACTTCGAGCAGGCCGACGCCGGCCAGTACCTGAACGGCGGTGTCGACGTCGACCTGCTCGCCTTCGAGCTGCTCGATGCGCTGGGCCTGCCGGCCGAGGCGCAACGCCAGCAGCCCTGGCTGCTGGACCTGCCGCGGCGCGTGACCAGCCGCATCGCGGTCGTCGCGCCCAAGCCGTTCCGGATCCGCCAGACGCCGGCGCCGGTCGAGCTGCAGGACCGGCACCTGCAGATGCGGATCTCGACCGAGCTCGACGGCAACACGCTGACGGTGGTCAGGCGCATCGAGCGGCTGAGCGACGAGGTGCTGCCGGCCGACCTGGCGGGCTACCGCGACCTCGTGCAGCGCATGCGCCAGTACAGCGGCGGCCGCCTGCGCGTGCCGCTGCTGGACGGGCTGGAGGTCGAACGCGAGCTGCAGACGCTGGACCGCCGCGTGCGCAGCGCCCGCAGCTGGCGCGGCGACGCGCTAGGCCAGATCGTGCTGCGCAACGAGCTCGGCCGCCAGCTCGACACGCTGGTGCTGCAGGGCAGCGAGCCCGGCAGCCGCCTGGCGGCCCGTGCGCTGGCCTCACGCGCGCTGGCGCAGAACCTGCTGGGCGACTTCGCGCGCGGCCAGGCCGATGCCGAGGCCGCGCTGGCGATCGATGCCCAGTCCGACACCGCCGCCGAGGCGCGTGCCGTGGCGCTGCTGGGCCAGGGCGCCGCGCAGGCCGCGCTGGAGGGCTGGCAGGCCCTGGCCGCGCGGCGCAGCGGCGTCAAGCGGGCCGAGGCGCTGTCCTGGCTGGGCTCGCTGCAGGTCCACCTGGGGCAGGCCGCGGCCGCCGAAGCCTCGCTGCGCGAAGCGGTCGAGCGCAGCAGCGGTGACGCGCGCACGTTCGCGCTGCTGTGGCTGTTCCTGGCCGCCGAGCAGCAAGGCGCCGGGCGCGGCCAGGCTGCGGTGGCGGCGCAGCTCGACTCGATCGACGCGACCAAGCTGCCCGGGTCGCTGCTGCACCACCTGTGCGACCGCATCGGCCGCGACGAGCTGCTGCGCCAGGCGCGGGCCAACCGCGAAATGGAACGCCTGAACCTCGCCGAGGCGCAGTTCTTCGTCGGCCAGCGCTTGGTCGTCGCCGGCCGGCGCGATGAGGCCGCCGCCTGGTTCAAGCGCACGCTGGAGACCGAGGCGACGCCGTTCCGCGAGCTGAGCTACGCGCGGCTGGAGCTGGCCCGGCTACCGGCCCGCTAGGGTCTGTTAACACTAATTGCAATGCTCGCCGCCATGCTTGACACTGCTCG
>CAYYDJ010000010.1:0-154679 GCA_964470565.1 uncultured Rubrivivax sp. | reverse complement strand
ATCGTCCCCACGTTCACGTGCGGCTTGGTCCGTTCGAATTTGCCTTTTGCCATTTCTTGCGCTCCTGGCGGTAGAAGATTGAATCAGGTGGTGCCCATGGCGCGGATCGAACGCGCGACCTCTCCCTTACCAAGGGAGTGCTCTACCACTGAGCCACATGGGCATCGACACGGGTCTGACGACACGCTGCCCAGCCGGCAGACCCGTAGCGACGACGAAGATTCCCAAAAACGCCGGCCTTCCTTTGGAGCGGGAGACGGGAATCGAACCCGTGTCATTAGCTTGGAAGGCTAAGGTTCTGCCATTGAACTACTCCCGCGCGTTCCACAGCAGACTGACGTTGTCTCTGGTGGAGGAGGCTGGATTCGAACCAGCGTAGGCGTAAGCCAACAGATTTACAGTCTGCCCCCTTTAGCCACTCGGGCACCCCTCCGGAGAGCCAGCGAGTATAGCACGCGGCGTTTGCGGCGCCAGCTAGCCGCCACCGCCCGCCGACAAGGCCCACCAGTCCACGCGGTCGGCCGTGGCCAGGAACTGACTGCCCTCGGCCATGAACTGGCGCCGCAGGTCGTGCGACGGGTGGCGGGTGCGCAGCACCGTCGGCTGGGCGTGCGGCGGCCGCGCCGAATCGAAGAAGGCGCTGGCCGGCTTGCCCCACAACAGAAAGACCGGTGGCTCAGCTCTGCGGCACAAAGTCTGGACGATTTGAGATGTAAGTGCCTGCCAACCGCAATGCATGTGGCTACCTGCCTGGCCCACCTCCACCGTCAGCACCGGGTTCAGCAGCAGCACGCCCTGGCGCGCCCAGCCGTCCAGCGCCCATTGCGCCGGCGGCCTCCAGCCTGGGCGGTCGGCGGCCAGCACCTCGAAGACGCGGCGCAGCGAATGCGGCTTGCCGTGACCGGCCGAGAATGCCAGCCCGTCCGCATGACCCGGACGCGGATAGGGATCCTGGCCGAAGACCACCACCCTGGCCTTGTCGGGCGGCACCAGGCGCAGCGCGCGAAAAGGGTCGGGCGGCGCGATCTCGCGGCCGCCGGAGGCGGCGCGCACGCGCCCGACCACCGCGGCCTGCGCCGCCGCCGTCCAGCCGGGTAGCTGCGACCGCCAGGCGGCCGGCAGCGTGTCGAACGCGGCCGGCAGCTCGTCGGCCGTCATGCAAACAGCTGCTGCAGCGCGGCGCCGGGGTCGGGCTCGCGCATGAAGGCCTCGCCGACCAGGAAAGCATGCACGCCGGCCGAGCGCATCCACGCCACGTCCTGCAGCGCCAGGATGCCCGATTCGGTGACCGGCAGCCGGCCCAGCGGCACCTGCGGCAGCAAGTCGACCGTGGTCTGCAGCGAGACCTCGAAAGTCTTCAGGTTGCGGTTGTTGATGCCGATCAGTGGCGTCGCCAGCCGTAGCGCGCGCTCGAGCTCGGCGGCGTCGTGCACTTCCACCAGCACGGCCAGGCCCAGCTCGCGCGCGCAGGCCTCCAGCTCTGCCATGTGCGCGTCGTCCAGGCAGGCGGCGATCAGCAGGATGCAGTCGGCCCCCATCGCGCACGCCTCGTAGACCTGGACCGGGTCGATCATGAAATCCTTGCGCAGCACCGGCAGGCTGCAGGCGGCGCGCGCATGGATCAAATCGTTCGCCGAGCCCTGGAAGAAGCGCTGATCGGTCAGCACGCTCAAGGCTGCGGCGCCATGGCGCGCATAGCTGGCCGCGATCTCGGCCGGCAAGAAGGGATCGCGCAACAAGCCCTTGCTGGGACTGGCCTTCTTGACCTCGGCGATCACCGCCGAGCGGCCGACCGCGATCGCGGCGCGCAGCGCGGCGTGGAAGTCGCGCCGGTCCACGTCGGGTCGCGCCTGGGCCTGCGCGCGCCAGACGGCCAGCGGCTGGCGCGCCAGCAGCGCGGCCACCTCCTCGCGCTTGACGGCGACGATGCGTTGCAGGATGTCGGACATCGCCTGGCCTCCGCTCGCGGCGCTTCAGGCCGCCGGCCTGAACTGGTTGGTCATCGCGACGAACTTCGACAGCCGCGCCTGCGCGGCGCCCGAAGCCACCGCTTCGCGCGCGCGCCGCACGCCCTCGCTCACGCTGGCAGCGACGTTGGCGCAATACAGCGCGGCACCGGCGTTGAGCAGCACCACGTCGCGCACCGGGCCGTCCTCATTGGCCAGCGCGCGCTCGATGCACTGCACCGATTCCTCCTTGTTGGCCACGCGCAGCACGCGCGAGTCGTAGACCGGCATCCCGAAATCGCTGGGGTGCACGACGTACTCCTTGACCTCGCCGTCCTTCAGCTCGCCGACCAGTGTCTCGCCCGACAGCGACACCTCGTCCATGCCGTTCATCCCGTAGACCACCATCACGTGCTCGCTGCCCAGGCGCTGCAGCACGCGCACCTGGATGCCCACCAGGTCGGGGTGGAAGACGCCCAGCAACTGGTTGGGCGCGCCGGCCGGGTTGGTCAGCGGCCCCAGGATGTTGAAGATGGTGCGCACGCCCAGCTCCTTGCGCACCGGCGCCGCGTGCTTCATCGCCGGGTGATGGTTGGGCGCGAACATGAAGCCGACGCCGGTCTCCTGCAGGCACAGGCCCACCTGCTCGGGCGTCAGGTTGATGTAGGCGCCCAGCGCCTCCATCACGTCGGCCGAGCCCGAGGTCGACGACACGCTGCGCCCGCCGTGCTTGGCCACGCGCGCGCCGGCCGCAGCGGCCACGAATGCCGAGGCGGTGGAGATGTTGAAGGTGTGCGAGCTGTCGCCGCCGGTGCCCACGATGTCGACCAGATGGTGGCGGTCGGTCAGCGGCACCGGCGTGGCGAACTCGCGCATCACCGTCGCCGCGGCGGCGATCTCGCCGATGGTTTCCTTCTTGACGCGCAGGCCGATCGACAGCGCGGCGATCATCAGCGGCGACATCTCGCCGCTCATGATGCGCCGCATCAGCGCCAGCATCTCGTCGTGGAAGATCTCGCGGTGCTCGATGACGCGGGTCAGGGCTTCGGTGTTGGTGATGGTCATGCGGGTCTCCGGCTCATCTGCAGGAAATTCTTCAGCAGCGCGTGGCCGTGCTCGCTGAGGATGGATTCGGGGTGGAACTGCACGCCTTCCAGCGGCGTGGAAGTCGCGGCCAGTTCGCGGTGGCGCAGGCCCATGATCTCGCCGTCGTCGGACGCCGAGGTGACCTCCAGCTCGGCCGGCAGCGAAGCGCGTTCGACCGCCAGCGAGTGGTAGCGGATGACGCTGAACTTGGATGGCAGCCCGCGGTACACGCCCTGGCCGTCGGCGCTGATGGTGCTGGCCTTGCCGTGCATCTGCACCCGGGCGCGCACCACCTTGCCGCCCAGCGCATCGCCGATCGCCTGGTGCCCCAGGCACACGCCCAGGATCGGCAGCCGCCCGGTGAAGTGGCGGATCGCCGCGACGCAGATGCCGGCCTCCGCCGGCGAGCAAGGCCCCGGCGACAGCACGAGCTGCTCGGGCTTCAGTTCGGCGATGCCTTCGAGGGTGATCTCGTCGTTGCGAAAGACGCGCACGTCCTCGCCGAGCTCGCCGAAGTACTGCACCAGGTTGTAGGTGAAGCTGTCGTAGTTGTCGATCATCAGCAGCATGATCAGAACCCTTCCTCAACCAGCTCCGCCGCGCGGATCAGCGCCCTCGCCTTGGCCTCGGTTTCCTTCCACTCCATCTCGGGCACCGAGTCGGCCACCACGCCGGCGGCGGCCTGCACGTACAAGGTGTTGTCCTTGACGATGCCGGTGCGGATCGCGATCGCCACGTCCATGTCGCCGGCGAAGCTGAGGTAGCCGCAGGCGCCGCCGTAGATGCCGCGCTTGACGGGCTCCAGCTCGTCGATGATCTCCATCGCGCGGATCTTGGGCGCGCCGGTCAGCGTGCCGGCCGGGAACGTGGCGCGCAGCACGTCCAGGCTGCGCATGCCCTCCAACAGCCGCCCCTCGACGTTGCTGACGATGTGCATCACGTGCGAGTAGCGCTCGACGGCGAAGGCCTCGGTCACCTTGACGCTGCCGGTCCTGGCGATGCGGCCGATGTCGTTGCGCGCCAGGTCGATCAGCATCAGGTGCTCGGCGCGCTCCTTGGGGTCGGCCTTCAGTTCCTCTTCCAGCGCCTTGTCCAGCTCCGGCGTGGCGCCGCGCGGGCGCGTGCCGGCCAGCGGGCGGATGGTGATCATGTCGCCGTCGGCGGTGTGCTCCTGCCGCACCAGGATCTCGGGACTGGCGCCGACGATGTGGAACTCGCCGAGGTCGTAGTAATACATGTAGGGCGACGGGTTCAGCGAGCGCAGCGCGCGGTACAGGCTCAGCGGGCTTTCGGTGTAGCGTTTCTTCAAACGTTGGCCGATCTGGACCTGCATCATGTCGCCGGCGGCGATGTACGCCTTGGCCCGCGCGACCGCGGCCAGGTAGTCGGCCTTCTCGAACTCGCGCTCCACCGCGTACGAAGGCCCGCGCTTGACCGGCGGCGCGGTCACGCTGTAGCGCAGCTTGTCGACCAGCTCCGACAGCCGGCGCTTGCCGCTGAAGTAGGCCTCGGGCTGCGCCGGATTGGCCCAGACGATGAGGTACAGGCGGCCCGACAGGTTGTCGATCACGGCCACCTCCTCGGTCTGCAACAGCAGGACGTCGGGTGTGGCGATGCCGCCGCTCTTCCAGGTCTTGGCCAGGCGCGGCTCCATGTAGCGCACCGCGTCGTAGCCGAAGTAGCCCGCCAGCCCGCCGCAAAAGCGCGGCAGCCCCGGCGGCAGCGCCACCTTGAAGCGCTGCTGGTAGCCGGCGATGAAGTCCAGCGGGTTGCCCTCGTCGGTTTCCACCACGCGGCCTTCGGTGACAACTTCGGTCTTGAAGCCGTTGGCGCGCAGCAGCGTCTTGGCCGGCAGGCCGATGAAGCTGTAGCGGCCGAAGCGCTCGCCGCCGACCACCGATTCCAGCAAAAAGCTGTGGCGCTGGCCGCCGGCCAGCTTGAGGTACAGCGACAGCGGAGTTTCGAGGTCGGCGAAAGCCTCGGCGATGAGGGGGATGCGGTTGTAGCCCTGCGCGGCAAGGCTCTTGAATTCGAGTTCGGTGATCATGGCTCGGCCCTGGATCGGCTGCTCCGGCGCATGCGGCCGAAGCCTGATGTTGCGGTGGCGCCGCGGCCCTTGCGTGAACGCAGGCCCGGCTTCAGGCGGTGGACCCGTGGCGGGTCAGGCGGTGCGGGGCGAGCGACGCCAGGGCCAGGCTCCCCGGTCTTCAGACCTGGCCTGCATAACGATGAAGACGATGGCACCTGCCGCGAACATGGCGCGCAGTTTAGCAAAGCCGCTGCGCTGCGCCGGCACGGCCGGCGCTACAGCAGCTGGCCCAACTCGTCCAGGCGGTCGATGACCGCGTCGGCGCCGGCAGCGGCCACCGGCTCGCCGTGGTTGTAGCCGTAGCTCACCAGCACCACCGGGCAGCCGGCGGCGCGCGCGGCCGCCGCGTCGTTGCTGGAGTCGCCCACCATCAGCGTCGCCGCCGGCGCGCTGCCCAGCGCCTTGCAGGTCTCCAGCAGCGGCAGCGGGTCGGGCTTCTTGCGCGCGAAGGCGTCGCCGCCGAAGACCTGTTCGAAGTAGCCGGCCAGGCCCTTGTCGGCCAGCAACGGGCGCGCAAAGGCGGTGGGCTTGTTGGTCAGGCAGGCCAGGCGCAGGCCGCGCGCGCGCAAGCGCTCCAGCCCCTCTGCCACGCCGTCGAACAGCGCCGAATGCAGGCCGTTGATCTGCTGGTAGTGGTGTTGGTAGCGGTCCCACGCGCGCTCGTAGTCCGACGCGGGCGCGCCGGCCTGCTGCAGCGTCCGGTGGATCAGGTGCTCCGAGCCCTTGCCCACGGTGGCCGCGATGAAGCCGCGTCCGACCGGCGGCCGGCCCAGGTCGGCCAGCGTGCGCGCCAGAGCGACCTCGAAGTCGCCGACGGTGTCGATCATGGTGCCGTCGAGGTCGACGATCGCGGCTTGCAGATTCAGGTGTCGAAGATCGGTCATCCGCTGATCATCGCCGACGGCCGATGTTGGCGACGTGGATCACCGGCCTGCGCGCCGCCCAGGGCATGGCCTGCTCCAGTTGCCCGCCCAGGTTGAACAGCGTGGCCTCGTCGCCGTAGCGAGCCACCAGTTGCACGCCGATCGGCAGGCCCTGCACGCTGCTGGCCAGCGGCAGGCTCAAGGCCGGCTGGCCTGTCAGGTTGTAAAGCGCGGTGAAGGGCATGTGGCGGAACACCTCGCGCAGCCAGCCGGCGGCATCCAGGCCGCTGCGATCGCAGTCCATCACGCCCAGCGCGATCGGCGGCGCCGCGGTCGCCGGCGTCAGCAGCAGATCATAACTCTCGAAAAAGGCGGCTATCGAACGGCAGATCATGTTGGCCAGCACGTCGGCTTCTTCGAGGTCGACGGCGCGCAGGCCCAGCCCGTGCTGCACAGAGGCCCAGGTGCAGGCCTCCAGGTTCTCGGCCGACGGCGTGCGGCCCAGCATCGCCGCCAGCCCCGTGACGGCGCCGGCCAGGAACGAGGTCCAATAGCAGAGGTTGACGCGGTCGAACATCGCCTCGTCATAGGCCGGCTTGGCCGGCTCGACGTGGTGGCCCAGGGCCTGGCACTGCGCGGCTACCGCCTCTACCGCGGCGCGGCATTGCGGGTCGACCACGGCGTGCGCGCCGCCATCGGCGTGGAAGGCGATGCGTAGCGGCCGCGGCGGGGCGCGGCGCAGCTCGTCACCATAGGGCCGGGTCGGCCGCGCGATCGCGAAGCGATCGCCAGGGGCCGGACCTTCCACCGCGTCCAGCAGCGCGGCGCAGTCGCGCAGCGTGCGCGTCACCACGTGCTCGATGCCCAGGTCGTGCAACGGCATCCCGGTCTCGGGTCCTACCGGCGTGCGGCCGCGCGTCGGCTTCAGGCCCACCAGGCCGCATTGCGCGGCGGGGATGCGGATCGAGCCGCCGCCGTCGTTGGCATGTGCCACCGGCACGAGACCGGCCGCCACCGCGGCCGCCGAGCCGCCGCTGGAGCCGCCGGCGCTGCGCGACGGGTCCCAGGGGTTGCGCGTCGGGCCGTGCAGCAGCGGCTCGGTGGTGGCGTTGAAGCCGAACTCAGGCGTGTTGCTGCGGCCCAGCGTCACCAGCCCGGCGGCGCGAAAGCGCGCCATCAGCTCGGTGTCGTGCGGCGAGGTGAAGGCGCCGGCCACCAGCCGGCTGCCCATGTCGCAGGGCACGCCGCGCGCGTGCAGCACCAGGTCCTTGATCAGGAAGGGCACGCCATGGAAGGGCGCCGCGGCGCCGCCGGCCGGCGGCTGCGGCTCGATGCGGCCGATCACCGCATTGAGCTGCGGGTTCAGCGCGTCGATGGCCGACTGCGCCAGCGCCGCCAGCTCGGCCGCCGAGACCTCGCCGCGACGCACCAGGTCGGCCAGGCCCAGGCCGTCGTGACCGGCATATTCATCGAGTTGCATGGTGTTCAGCTTCCTCGTTACGCTGGCGGATGCGCGCGCCGCACCGACAAGCCTTGCCAGCCCCAGCGCTCGCGCGCCCAGCCCCACAGGCCGCGTGGCGCGAAGCGCATCACCGCGATGGCCACCAGCCCCATCGCCACCAGGTACCAGCTGCCCGAGACGCCGGCCCAGGCGGCGAAGCCCTCGCGCAGCCCGAAGTACAGCACGGTGCCGATGATCGGGCCTTCGAGCGTGCCGATGCCGCCGATCACGACGATGAACATCATCGCCACCACCCAGTTGACGTCGAAGGCCGCCTCCGGGCTGACGAACATGGTGCCCATGAACTGCGCCGCGCCCGCCATCCCGCAGCCGAAGGCCGAGATCACGAAGGCCGCCAGCCGGTTGCGCCAGACGTCGACGCCGATGCTGGTGGCGGCCAGCTCGTTGTCGCGCACCGCCATCAGCCCCAGGCCCAGCCGCGAGCGCATCAGCGCGCGCACGCCGGCCACCGCGGCCAGCGCGATGGCCGCCGAAATCCAGAAGCTGTTGCGCGCGAAGGTCTCGACGTCGACCAGCCGGATCGATTTCAGCGCCACGCCGCTGGTAGCGCCCAGCTCGCGCGTCTTGGTCGCCAGCACGTAGACGATCTCGGCAAAAACCCAGATGCCGACCGAGAAGTAGGCATCGCGCAGGCGGAACAGCAGCGGCGCGATCAGCGCGGCCACCAGCGCGCAGACGGCGCCTGCCACCGGCACCAGCGCGAAGGGGTGGATGTCGAAGCGGTCGGAGACGTAGAACAACAGGTAGGCCCCGATGCCGATGAAGGCTTGGTGGCCCAGCGACACCAGCCCGGTGTAGCCGGCCAGCAGGTTCCACATCTGCGCCATCGCCAGCATCAGCAGCACTTCGCTGGCCAGACGCAGCCAGCCGGCGTCCAGCAGCGACGGCGTGGCCGCCGCCAGCGCGGCGCAGGCCACCAGCAGCACGAGGCCGAGGTGCTTCATCGCCCGCGCCTGGCCAGGCCGGTGGGCCACACGATCAGCACCACGAAGAACAGAAGATGCGAGTACAGCGAGCCGGCGTTGGAATCGAACTTCTGTCCCAGCAGCTGCGCCACGCCCAGCGCCATGCCGCCGACGAAGGCGCCCCAGAACGAGCCGAGGCCGCCGAGGATCACCACCTCGAAGGCGACCAGCAGCCGCTCGGCGCCCGAGTACGGCGTGAACGAGGTACGCAGCGCCAGCAGCATGCCGGCCACCGCGGCAAAAGCCAGCGCCAGCCCCATCACGGTGTTGTAGACGCGGTTGGGCTCGACGCCCATCAGCCGCACGATGCGGAAATTGTCGGACGTGGCGCGCACGATGCGGCCCCATTCGGTGCGCGACAGCAGCCACTGCAGCGCGAAGAACATCGCCGCCGCCAGCACCAGCACCGCCAGCGGGAACAACGCGATGCGCAAGCCCAGCACGTCGAAGCCGGCGCGCGTGAAGGCGCCGCCGTCCAGCGCCTGCGGGTTGGTGCCGAAGACCTCCACCATCAGGTTGCGCAGCACCACCGCGAGGCCGAAGGTCAGCATCAGCGGCGTCAGTGGGTCGCCGCTGCGCACCGCGTGGTTGACCAGCAGTGCCTGCAGCCCGTAGCCGACGCCGAATGCCGCCACCGCGACGGGCAGGATCCACCACAGCGGCGAGACGCCCGGCATCAGCGCCGCCAGCGTGGTGCCGCCGTAGGCGGCCAGCACGATGAACTCGCCGTGCGCGAGGTTGACCACGCGCATGACGCCGAACACCAGCGCCAGCCCCAGGCCGAACAGCCCGTACAGGCCGCCCAGCATCAGGCCGTTGACGATGGTCTGGATCCAGTCCATGGCTAATGTCCGAAATAAGCGCGCGCGATCTGCGCGTGGTCGAAGCCGTCGGCGCGGCCCTGCAGCGTGATGCGGCCCTTCAGCAGGCAGCACACCGTGTCGGCCACACCGCAGGCGCGCTGCACGTCCTGCTCCACCAGCACGATGGCCAGTCCATCGCCGCGGATGCTGCGCAGCGCCGCGTAGATCTGCGCCACCACCAGCGGCGCCAGGCCCAGCGAGATCTCGTCGCACAGCAGCAGCCGCGGGTTGGACAGCAGCGCGCGGGCGACCGCCACCATCTGCTGCTGCCCGCCCGACAGCGCGGTGGCCGGCCGGTCGCGGAACTGTTCGAGCACCGGAAACAACTCGTAGGCGCGCGCCAGCGTCCACGGCCCGCGACGGCGCGTCAGCGTCCCCATCTGCAGGTTCTCCTCGACGCTGAGCGAAGGGAACAACAGGCGCCCCTCGGGCACCAGCGCGATGCCGGCGCGCGCCAGTGCCTCGGCCGGACGTCCCAGCACCTGCTGGCCGCCGAAGCGCACGCTGCCGACGGCACGGCCGTCCAGCAGCCCGCACAAGGCGCCCAGCAGCGTGGACTTGCCGGCGCCGTTGGCGCCGATCAGCGCCAGCACGCCGCCGTCATCCAAGCTCAGCGAGACGCCGTACAGCGCCTGCAGGTCGCCATACCAGACCTGCAGCGAATCGACCTCAAGCAGTGCCATGGTCGTCGGCTTCGTCTTCGGCTTCGGCCGCCAAGCCCATGTAGATCTCTCGCACCTCGCGGCTGGCCATCGCCTCCGCTGGCGGCGCCTCCAGCAGCTTGCGGCCGAAGTGCAGCACGAGGATGCGGTCGGCCACTGCGTGCAGCGCTTGCGGGATGTGCTCGATCCACATCACCGCGTACTGCGATTTCAGCTCGGCCACCAGCGCCGCCAGCAGTGCGACCTCGGGCTCGGTAAGGCCGCCGGCCACCTCGTCCAGCAGCAGCAGCTTCGGAGCCGTGGCGATGGCCTTGGCCAGTTCCAACCGCTTGCGGTCCAGCAGCGGCAGCCGGCCGGCGGGCTCGGCGGCGCGCGGAGACAAACCACAGCGCTCCAGCGCCGCCTGCGCCTGCGTGGCGGCGCGCGCGCCGTCCAGGCCGGCGCCGAAGGTGGCCGCCGCCAGCGCGTTCTCGAACACCGTCAGCTTCGGGAACGGCTGCGGGATCTGGAAGGCTCGCGCGACGCCCAGTCGCGCGCGCTGGTGCGGGCGCTTGCCTGCGAGGTCCAGGCCGTCCAGCCGGATGCTGCCGGCATCGGCCGCGGCAACGCCGGTGATCAGGTTGAACAGCGAGCTTTTGCCGGCGCCGTTGGGCCCGACCACGCCCATGCAATGGCCGCGCTGCAGCGAGAAGCCGATGCCGTCGGCAACGACGATCTCGCCGTAGCGCTTGCAAAGGCCCGCAACCTCGAGCACGGCAAGGCCTTGCCGGCTTCAGCGCAGCGCCGACAGCAGCTTCAGGCTGGATTCCACCGGGATGTTGGGCGCGGTGCTGTTGTGCGTGATCAGCAGCTCGAACGGAAACTTCGACCCCGCCTTGGCCTTGCGCCATTGGCCACCCACCATCTGCGTGACGGCGATGCTCTTGATCGGGCTGTCCTTGAAATTGATGGGGCCAACGATGGAGTCGAGCTTCATCTTGGTGATGGCGTCGCGTACCGCCTTGCGGTCCTTGGGGTCGGCCGCGCCCTTCAGCGCCGCCAGTGCCGTCTCCCACAACGCGTGGCCATAACCGATAGGTTGAGTCCACTGCTTGCCGGTGGATTTTTCCCAGTCGGCGGCCAGCTCCTTGGCCGTCTGCCCGGTGATCGACGACTTGTACGGGAAGGCCGGCGTCCACCAGATCTCGGTGGACATGCCGTCGCCGGCGTCGCCCAGCGACTGCAGCGCGCTCGGGAACAGAAACGCCGCCGCCATCGTCACCACCTCGGGCTTCAGCCCGGCCTGTTGCGCCTGCTTCCAGAAGGTGGCGAAGTGGTTGGCGAAGGCGAAGCCGGAGATGATCTGCGCGTTGCCCGACTTGAAGGCCTGCACCTGGTTGGAGAAGTCGTCGGTGGAGATCTTGAAGAAGCCGGTGTTGATCTCCTTGTAGCCGAACTGCTTGGCGCCGGCGGGCATGCCGGTCTTGGGGTCGGCGAAGGCCTGGCCGGGCGGGTTGTCGACGTAGAAGGTGCCCATCGTCTTATTGGTCTTGACGCCGTTCCACATGCCGAAGAAGTTTTTCAGCACGTCGTCTGCGCCCCAGAAGAAGTGAAACGAGTACGGGAAGCCTTTCTCCGGCGTGGAGCCGCGGCCGAAGGTGAAGGCCTGCCAGGGCATCATGGTCGACAGCATCGGAATGCCGTTGACATCGCAGAGCTGGCCCGCGGGGCCGGCGGCGTCGCCGTCCTGCACCAGCAGCAGATCGACCTTGTCGCGCAGCACCGCCTCGTTGGAGACCACCTGCGAGCGGTTGGGGTCGGACTGGTTGTCCTTGGCCACCACCTCGATGTTGTAGGTCTTGGCGCCGATCTTGACGCCGCCCTTGACCGCGGCCTTGAACTTGTCGAGCGTCCAGTTGTCGGCCTCGCCGAAATTGGCGCGCACGCCCGACAGCGCGGTGATGTAGCCGATGCGGATGGTGTTGCCCGACTGCGCCAGCGCCGGCAGCCCCAGGCTGGCGGCGCCAGCCGCGCCGGCGGCGAGCAGCGAGCGCCGCCGTAGCGCCAAGGCCGGCGGTTCAACGGACACGGTGTTGACGGTGGGCGCAACCATGGCGGTCTCCTTTTCGCGCGGGCAAGCGGTGGGCGGTCATCGTAGGAAGCACTCGTTTCGTTGTCAACAGAATCAACGAGGCAGCGACGGCGGCGGCAGTCGCCCGAAGGCCTGGTCGCACAGCGCCGCGAAGCGCAGCGCCGTGCGGTCGTGCAGGTAGGGGCCGACGATCTGGACGGCGGCCGGCAGGCCGCCGATGAGCTCCGGCAGCGGCCGCGCGGTGGCAGGCAGGTGGGCCACGGTGATCAGGCCCGGCCACATCAGGTTCTCAAGGTAGGGCCGCGGCGCGCCGTCGACCATCAGGGTGCGCGCGATCTGCGGCACCGGGCCGTGGCCATCGTCGGTCTGGTGCTCGAACGCCTGCGTCATCGCCACCGGGCACAGCAGCACGTCATGCTGCTCGAAAAAGGCAGCCCATTGCCGGCGCAGCGCCGCCTGCCGCGCCGTCTGCAGCGCCCAGTGGCGCAACGGCTGCGCGGTGGCGCGCGCCAGCCGCGCGGCAGCGCTGTCAGGCGCGGCGCCGGCGGCCGCGGCTTGGTAGGCAGCGAGCTCGGCCTCGGGCGCGCCCGAGCCGATCACGCCGAACAGCAGGTCGAGGTAGGTGTCCCACGACGCCGCCGGGTCCACCGGCCCCTGGCGCAGCCGCTGCACCGCTACGCCCTCGGCCGCCAGCGCCTGCGCGAAGCGCTCGATCGCCGCGGCATAGGCGCCGTCCACCGGATGCGCGTCCAGCCACAGCGCAACGCGGAAGTCGCTCAAGCGCTCCCGCCGCGGCGAGGGCAGTTGCAGCGACCACGCCGGCGCTTCGTCGTCGCCGGGCCCGGCCAGCACCGAGAGCGCCAGCTCCAGGTCGGCGGCCGAGCGCGCCAGCGGGCCGATCACCGCCAACGGCGGCGGCGGTGCGACGACGCCGGGCGGCGGCGGGATGTGGCCACGCCCGGGCACCACGCCCCAGCTCGGCTTGTGGCCGTAGACGCCGCAGAAGTGGCTGGGCAGGCGGATCGAGCCGCCGATGTCGCTGCCCAGTTCCAGCGTGCTGAAGCCCGCGGCCAGCGCCGCCGCCGAGCCGCCCGACGAGCCGCCGGGCGTGCGTGCCGGGTTCCAGGGGTTGCGCGTGATGCCGAACAACGGGTTGTAGCTTTGGTGGTCTGACACGCCCAGCGGGCAGTTGGTCTTGCCGTAGATCACCGCGCCGGCAGCGCGCAGCCGCGCCACCGCGTCGGCATCGCGCGCCGGGCGGTGCTGCGCCAGCTCGGGGATGCCGCAGGTGGCCGTCATGCCGACGACCTCGAACGAATCCTTGATCGTCATCGTCACGCCGGCCAGCGGCGGCAGCGCCTCGCCGGCGGAACGGCGCGCGTCGATCTCGCGCGCCGCGTGGCGGGCGCCGGCGACGTCGGTCGCCACCACGGCGTTGATGGCGCCGTCCAGCGCGGCGCGGCGCGCGAGGTGGTGGTCCAGCAGCTCTTCGGCGCTGATGCGGCGCGCGGCCAACTCGGCCAGAGTCTCGCCGACGGTCCACTCATGCGGCTCCTGCGGCGCGTGGTTCATGACTCAGCTCCTCAATGCGTCGGCCGCGGCATGTCCTCGTCGCCCCAGATCAGGTAGACGTCGGCATCGTCGGGGATGCCCGGCATCGTGCGCGCCCAGGCGTTCCACTGCTCGCGCAGACGAGCCAGCCGCTCGGGTTCTCGTTTAGCCTGGTTGGCGCGCTCGCGCTGGTCGGCCGACAGGTCGAACAGGTACTCGTGGCCCTCGATGCGCAAGTACTTCCAAGGGTGATCGACGCAGGCCGCCTGCATCCGGTGCTTCATGCGCCAGTACAGCAGCCGCGGCGGCGCCCACGCCGGGTCGGCAAACAGCGGCAGCAGGCTCAGACCGTCCAGCGCGTAGTCGGGGTGCGGCGCCACGCCGGCGGCCTGCAGCATGGTCGCGGCCCAGTCCATCGTGATCGTCGGCAGCGCGCTGCTGCTGCCGGGCGCGATGCGCTGCGGCCAGCGCGCGACCAGCGGCACGCGGATGCCGCCTTCCGTCAGGTCCATCTTGCCGCCGACGTAAGGCCAGTTGTTGGAGAAGCGCTCGCCGCCGTTGTCGCTGGTGAAGACGACCAGGGTGTCCTCGCGGCGGTGCGCCGGCACCGCGGCCAGGATGCGCGCAATGCCTTCGTCCATCTGGCGGATCATCCGGCGGTACAGGGCGATGGAGCCGCCGTCGAGGTGGCCGATCGCCCAGCCGATGCGCTGCGATTCGGCCCGGCCGCCGTCGCGGTCCTCCCAAGGCCAGTGCGGCGCGGTGTAGTGCACGCTCAGGAAATAAGGCTGCTCGCCGCGATCGCGCGCGATGAAGGAGGCGGCGCGCTCGCTGATCAAGTCGGTCAGGTAGCCCTCGGCGGCGCTCGGCGCCGGGCCGTCCCACAGGTCGCGCTGGCCGCCGAAGTTGAGGTACGAGAAGTAGTCCACCGCACCGCCCATCGGCCCGAAGAACTCCTGGTAGCCGCTCTTCAGCGGCCCGAACTTGGGCGCATAACCCAGGTGCCACTTGCCGGCCAGCGCGGTGGCGTAGCCGGCATCGCGCAGCGGCGAGGGCAGCGTGGGGTGCTCGGGCGGCAGGCCCAGCGTGTCGCTGCGCCGGCCCAGCGGCTCCTCGGCGGCGCCGCGCAGCCGGTACTGCCAGCGCCCGGTGATCATCGCGAAGCGCGTCGGCGAGCACACCGGCGAGTTGGCGTAGGCGGTGCTGAAGCGCAGACCCTCGGCGGCCAGGCGGTCGATGGTCGGCGAGACGGTGGGGTCGCCACCATAACAACCGAGATCGGCAGATCCGAGGTCGTCGGCGACGATGTAGATGATGTCGGGTTTCATTCGGCGGTGGTGGCGTAGTGCCAGTGCAGCAGCCGGCGGTCGAGCTGCAGGAAGGCCGCGTTGACGGCCCAGCCGACGCAGGCGATGGCGCAGATGCCGGCCAGCCCGTCGGCGATGCGGAAGGTCTCCTGGCTGCGCAACAGGTAGACGCCGATGCCGTCGGACGACAGCAGCATCTCCGCCGTCACCGCCACCAGCAGTGCCGCCGCCACGGCCAGCCGGATGCCCGTCATCACCACCGGCAGCGTGGCCGGCAGGTCGACGTGCCACAGCGCCTCGCGCCGCGACAGGCGCAGCGAGCGCGACACCGTGTGCAGCAGCGGGTGCGTGCCGCGGATGCCATCGATGGCGTGGATCAGGATCGGGAAGGCTGCGGTGTAGACGATCACCGTGATCTTGGCCGCGTCGCCGGTGCCGGCGAACAGCATCACCAGCGGCACGATGGCCGGCGGCGGCAGCGGGCGCAGGAGGTCGATGACGGGCTCCAGCAGGTCGCCCAGCCAGCGGATGCGGCCGATCAGGATGCCCAGCGGCACCATCGTGACGATGGCCAGCGCCAGCGCGATGACCACGCGGCGCAGCGTCTGCACCAGCGCCGGCGCGATGACGGCTGCATTGCCCGCCAGCGCCTGCAGCACCGCGCCGAAGGTCGGCACGTTGGGGTTGGCGAGCGCGCGTGCGCCCAGCTCCCACACCAGCAGCACCGCGGCCAGCAGCGCCAGCGCCGGGCCGGCTCGCCGCAGGAACAGCGCCATCGCTGTCATGCCCGGTTGCTCTCGGTCATGCCCACGTGCCAGCGGACGACGCGACCGCGCAGGCGCAACACCAGCGCGTTCAGTGCCAGCCCGCTGGCCATGGCCAGCAGCAGCGCGGCGAACATGTCGGGGATGCGCAGCGTCATCGCCGATTCGTTGAGCAGGTAGCCCAGCCCATCGCGGCCGGCCAGCATCTCGGTGACCACGGTGGCGATCAGCGCCACGCCGGCGGCGATGCGCACGCCGATGAAGATCTCCGGCAGCGCCGCCGGCAACTGCACCTTCAGCACCCGGCTCCAGCCGGCATAGCCGAAGGACGACGCGGTGCGCAACTGCACCGTGGGCACCGCGGCCAGCGCGGCGCCGGCGTTCAGGTACACCGGCCAGACGCAGGCGAACAGCAGGATGAAGCCGAACAGCAGCGGCCCCAGCCCGAGGAAGAAGACCGCCATCGGCACCAGCGCCGCCGGCGGCAGCGGGCGGAAGAACTCGGCCACCGGATCGAGCGCGCGCTTGAGGAGGCGGTAGCGCGCCGTCAGCAGCGCCACCGCGACGCCTAAAGCGCTGGCGCCCAGCAGCCCCAGCAGCGCGCGCGCCACGGTCTGCGCCAGTGCGTGCAGCATCTCGCCGCCGGCCAGCCCCGCCCACAAGGCCTGCGCGGTGGCCCAGGGGCCGGGGAAGTAGTCGGCCGGCACCCACTGCGCCCAGACGACGATCTGCCACAGCGCGAGCAGGCTGCCGATCGAGATCAAGATGCGCAGGCGGTGCACGGGGCCCCCTTCGTTCGACGCGCTATTTCGACTCGGCCACCACGTCCGACGGCTTCAAACCCGGCTTGATCATGCCGTGGCGCTTGAGCGCCTCGACCACCGGCACGATGTCGGCCACCTCCAGCCGCGGCTCGGGCTCGTAGTCCAGCTTCATCGTGTCGGCCACCGCGGCCGGGAGCTTGAACTCCTCGACCAGGATCTTGCGGATCATGGCCTTGTCGCCGTTCAGATCCTTGGTGGCGCGCGCGACGGCGCGCTTGATCGCGCCGATCGCCTTGCCGTTGGCGGCGATCCAGCTGTCGGTGGAGAACACGCCGTCGATCATGTAGCGGCGCTTCTCCTCGGCGAGATAGCCCATGCCCAGCAGCACCGGCTTGACCTTGGAGCCCTTGATGCTGCTGTAGAACGGATCAGGCGTGCACGCGGCATCGGCGTTGCCGACCTCCAGCGCCGCCTGGTGCTGCGGGAAGGGGTTGGTCAGCACCTTGACCGAGCTCCAGGCGACGTTGTTCTTGGCCAGCCAGTCGCGCCAGGCCAGCTCGCACAGGCCGCCGGGCGGGCCGGTGAGGATGGTCTTGCCGGCCACGTCCTTGAAGCTCTTGATGCCTGAGCGCTCGCTGGCGATCAGCGGCCCCCACAACTGGTCGGGCGTGCGCTCCCACTGCAGCGCGAAGATGAAGCGATAGGGCTGGTTCTGGTCGCGCGCGATGATGATGGGCGTGGGCGCCGCGTAGCCGATCTGCGCGCTGCCGCTGGCCACCGCGGCGGCCGCTGCCGGACCGCCCTGCACCGGCACCATCTCCAGATCCACGCCCTCGGCCTTGAAGTAGCCCTTCTGCTCGGCATAGAAGAAGGGCACCATCGTCGTCGTCTTCAGGTAGGCGAACTTGACTTTCTCCTGCGCCTGCGCCTGCGCCGGCGCGGCACCAGCGAAGGCCAGCAGCGCGGCACAGGCCGCGGGCAGCAGTGAACGGGTGGCAGTCATCGGGCTTGTCTCCGTCGTGAATGTCGTCAGGGTCAATGGGCCTTGGGCAGCGACTTGATCAGCCGCAGCACCTCCTCGCGCAAGGCCAGGAAGCGCGGGTGGGCACGGGTGCTCAGCTGGTCGCGCGGCGCCGGCAGATCGACCGCAATGTCGCGCAGCACGCGCGTCGGGCGCTGCGAGAGCACGATCACGCGGTTGGCGAGATACAGCGCCTCGTCGACGTCGTGCGTCACCAGCACGCAGGTTTGGCGGTATTCGGCGGCCAATGCGAGCAACAGGTCCTGCACCTCGGCGCGGGTCTGGGCGTCGACGGCGGCCAGCGGCTCGTCGAGGAGCAGCAGGTGCGAGCGCGCGGCCAGCGCGCGCGCGATCGCCACCCGCTGCTGCATGCCGCCCGACACCTGCCAGGGATAGAAGTCCTCGAAGCCTTTCAGCCCCACGTGCTGCAGCAACTCGCGCGCCTGCGCCGTCTTCTGCGCGGGGCTCAGGTCGGCCAGCCGCTTCATCCCGAAGACGACATTGGCCGTGTTGGTGCGCCAGGGCAGCAGCGAGCGGCTGTAGTCCTGGAACACCACGCCGATGCCCGGCGGCGGTCCGGCGATCGGCCGCGACTCGAAGACCACGCGGCCCTGGTCCACCGCCATCAGCCCGGCCAGGCACATCAGCAGCGTCGTCTTGCCGCAGCCCGACGGGCCGACGATGGCGATGAACTCGCCCGGCCGCGCCGCGAACGCAAGGTCGCCGATGATGGCCGTCGCCGCGCGGCCGGCCGCGGCGTCGCCGCCCAGCGCCTTGGCGATGTGCTGGACGTCGAGGATGGCTTCGGACATGGCGGCCGCTGCGTTCAAAGCCCGTGCAGCGCGGCCATCTCGTCGATCAGTTCGCGCTGCAGTGCCATGAAGCGCGGGCCCGGTTGCTGCAGCGTGAAGAACTCCGAGAACGGGTCTTGCACCTCGGTGCGGTGGCCCGACAGCTCTTCCATCACGGCCAGCCCGCAGAAGGGCACGCAGGCCTCGGAGTAGCCGCCCTCGTGCACGATCACCAGCTTGCCGGCGGCGTGCTGCGCCGCCATCGCCTTGGCCTGGCGCGTCATCCAGCGGAAGGTCTCGGGGTGGAGCTGCATGCGCGCCAGCGGATCCACGCCGTTGGCGTCCAGCCCGCTGGCGACGATCAGCAACTGCGGGCGGAAGCGGTCGACGGCCGGGCGCACGATGCGCTCGAAGGCGCAGACATAACTGTCATGTCCACCGCCGGGCTGCAGCGGCACGTTGACGTTGAAGCCCAGGCCCGCGCCGGCGCCGCGGTCCTCGGCGCCGCTGTAGCCGGGCGGGAAGCAGTGCTCCTGGTGCAGCGAGATCGTCAGCACGTCGCTGCGCTCGTAGAAGATCTGCTGCGTGCCGTTGCCGTGGTGCACGTCCCAGTCGAGCACGGCGATTCGTTCGATGCCGTGGCGCGCCTTGGCCGCCTCGATCGCGATGGCGATGTTGTTCAGCAAGCAGAAGCCCATGCTGTGCTCGCGCACGCAGTGATGGCCTGGCGGGCGCGACAGCGCGAAGGCGTTGTCGAACTCGCCGCGCCAGACGCCGTCCACCGCGGCCAGCGCGAGGCCGGCCGACAGCCTGGCGATCTCGTAGCTGCCGGGGCCGAAAGGCGCCACCTCGCCCAGGTCGCCGCCGCCGGCATCGCTGAGACGCTTGAAGTCGTCCAGGTAACTGCCGACATGAACGCGGCGCAGGTCCTCTTCGCTGGCCATCGGGGCACTGCGCACCACGAGCCGCTCGGTCAGGCCCGAGACGTCCATCAGCGACTTGATGCGGCGCTTGCTGTCGGGCGACTCGGCCATGCCGCTGCCGGCCATCGGCTGCACCCAGCCGCCCACCGGCAGGAACAGCGCGTGCAGCCCGCCCGGCACGTGCCAGAAGGTGCGCTCGTCGTGGAAGAAGGCGGTCTTCGTCGCAGTCATGGGATGCTCCAGATCGAGATCATCGTAGGAATAACTTGTTTCGTTGTCAACGGAATCAACACCAGAACGGCGGCGAAGATCAGAACCCGCGCGCGCCCGCCGCGATGCGGCCGCCGCCGTCGGCCACCAGCACCGCGCCGGTGACGAACGAGGCCTCGTCACCGGCCAGAAAGCGGATGCAGGCCGCCATTTCTTCGGGCCGCGCCAGGCGGCGCAAGGCCAGCCGCGAGGCGAGCGCGGTGAACTCGTGTTCGACGTCGGTGCCGGCGCGTGCCGCGGCCTCGCGCATCTCGGCCTCGGCCATCGCGGTGCGCGTCCAGCCCGGGCACAGGCAGTTGGCGCGGATGCCGTCGGGCCCATGCGCGTAGGCGATGCTGCGCGTGTAGGCGACGACGCCGGCCTTGGACGGCGCGTAGCTGGCGCTGCCGGGCGTCGAGTTGAAGGCGGCCACCGAGGCCACGGTGACGATGGCGCCACCCCCGGCCGCACGCAGCAGCGGGATTGCCGCGCGGCAGACGCGCATCGTGCCGGTCAGGTTGACCGCCAGCATGCGCGCCCAGGTGGCGTCCAGCACGTCCTCGGGGTCGTCGGCGGCCACGACGCCGGCGGCGTTGACGACGGCACTCAGGCCGCCCAGCTCGCGTGCCCTGGCGACCAGCCGCTCGACGTCGGCCTGCTGCGTGACGTCGCCCTGCAGCGCCACCACGCCGTCGCGTGCCGCGACCTCGTCGCGGTCGAAGGCCAGCACGCGCGCGCCGTCGGCGGCAAAGCGCTCGACCGCCGCCGCGCCGATGCCGCTGGCGGCGCCGGTGACGAGGGCCAGCCGCCCTTTCACGCCGGCGCCTGCGCGGCCGGAATGCGGCCTTCCGAGACCCAGCGGTCGAAGATCTGCAGCACCGCGTCGCAAAACGCCGGGTCGTTGATGTGGGCGTCGAGTTCCAGCACCTCCACCGGCGGCCGCACCGCGTCGCGCAGCGCGGCCATGAAGGCCGCCAGGCCTTCGGCGTCGTGCAGCGGCTGGCCCGGGCGGTCCCAGCCTTCGATGCCGCCGGCGGGCAGCACGAAGGCCGTGGGGCCGCTGGCACGCGCAAGCTTCTCGCCCACCACCTGCGCCGCGCGGCAGCGCTCGGCCGGCGTCATCAGCACCGAGGCAATCAGCCGGTTGTGCGCGTGGTAGGGGCGCCCGGCATGCTCGGGTCGCAGCGGCTTCCAGGTCTGCAGGTCGATCATGTCCAGCGCACCGGGCGCGACGATCTGCGGGATGCCCATCGCGCCTGCGGTCTCCAGCCGACGGGGGCCCGAGGTGACGACCGACCCGTGCACCTCGTTGCCCACTTCCTGCAGGCACAGGTCCAGCACCGCGACCAGGCGGCGCTGCGCGGCCAGCGATTCGATCGCGCGGCCGCCCATGCCGGTGCAGTGGAACACCGCCACCTCGTAGCCGCGGCGCTCCAGCGCGGGCTTCAGCGTCACCATGTAGTTCAAGGCGCTGCTGCCCAGCGAGCTGATCGCCACCAGCGGCCGTTGCGAGTCCGGCGGGCGCACGCCGCGGCAGGCGCCCAGCACCGCGCCGGCAGCCTGCGACAGGATGGCGCGGCAGATCTCGTTCAAGCCGTAGAGCCCGCCGGCCCACAGCATCATCATCAGGTCGGGCGCCAGCCGCTCGGGCGGGATCAGGTGCGAATAGGCGACCGTCGAGACCACGAACTTGGGCATGCCCAGCGGCAGCGCGGCGGTGACGTCGAGCGCGAGGTCGGTGCCCATGGTGCCGCCCAGCGCCAGCAGGCCGTGGACGCGGCCTTCGCCGTACAGGCGCAGCGCCAGTGCGACGGCGCCCGCGGCCATCTGCGTCATCGCGGCGTTCTCGTCGCCGAGCGCGGCCACGGCCTCGACTGTCGTCCCCGCAGCGGCCGCGACCTCGGTGTTGGGGTGCTCGGGCGCAAAGCGCGGGCGGCCCAGCACGCCCACGTCCATGATGGCCGCGCTGCCGCCGCCGTCTTCGATGCAGCGGCGGATGAACAGCAGCTCGTCGGCCTTGGTGTCGGCGGTGCCGACGATCAGGATGTGGGGTTTCACGGTCCGTCCTTCGCGTGGAACTCGTCCATCACCTGGCCCGATTCGGGCAGCGTCATGCCGCCGTCGACCACCAGCGTCTGCCCGGTGACCCAGCGCGCCTGCTCGCTGGCGAGATACAGCATCGCCCAGGCGATGTCGTCGGGCTCGCCGGCACTGCCCAGCGGAATCTCGCGCACGAGCCGGGCCTTGGTCGCGGGCTGGCTCAGGCGGCCGCGCGGCTTGGCGACGAAGCCGGGCTCGACGCCGTTGACGGTGATGCGGTGCGGCGCCAGCTCCAGCGCCGCCGAGCGGATGAAGCCGTTGACGCCGGCCTTCGCTGCCGCATAGTGCGCCGCGCCCAGCATGGCCACACGCGGCCCGGTGACCGACGAGGTGACGACGATGCGGCCGCCGCGCGCCTTCAGCGCCGGCAACGCGGCCTGCGTCAGCCAGAAGCAGGTCTCGAGATTGAGCTGCAACGCCTCGCGCAGCGTGCCGGTGGTCAGCGTCTCCAGGTCGGACCAGGGGCAGCCGCCGGCGTTGTGCACCAGCACGTCCAGGCGGCCGAAGGCGGCCACGGCGTCGGCCACCGCCTGCCGGCAGCCGGCCTCGTCGGCGGCGTAGGCGCAGGCCTGGGCCTTGAGGCCGCGTGCGCGCAATTCGGCGGCCAGGCTCTCGGCCCCATCAAGCGAGCGGTTGGCCAGCATCACCGCAGCGCCGGCCTCGGCCAGCCGCGTCGCCACCGCGGCGCCGATACCGCGGCCGGCGCCGGTGACCAGCGCCGCCTGGCCGTCGAAGCGCCAGGGTGCGGTCATGCCGCTGCCACCACGTCGGCGCAGAACGCGCGCAGCACCGCGACGTAGCGCTCGCAATCGGCCACGGTCGTCGCCGGACACATCAGCAGCATGCAGTGAAAAGGCGTGATCAGCACGCCGCGGTTCATGAAGTAGACGTGCAGCAGCGCTTCCAGCACGTCGTCGCGGCCGCGGCGAAAGGCTGCGGCGTCACGCGGCGGCGTCGGCGTGAACATGGTTTCCATGCGGCCGCCGAGCTGGCTCACGCACCACGGCAGGCCGTGCTCGGCGATCACCGCGCGCGAAGCTTCGGCCAGCCCATGCGCGAGACCGATCATGTGCTCGAACGCCGGCGCCGTCAGCACCTCGGACAACACCGCGTGCACCGCCGCCACCTGCAGCGCGCTGCCGGCCAGCGTGCCGCCAAAGCCCAGGTGCGCGCTCTGCCGCACCTGCACCGGGTTGACCTTGGGCACGGCCTGCCAGACCTGCTGCGCCACCGCCTCGCTGACGCCGTACAAGCCCACCGGCACGCCGCCGCCCACGGCCTTGCCGACGACGAAGCCGTCGGGCTGCAGCCCGTCGCGTCCGGTGATGCCGCCGGGGCCGCTGGAGAAGGTGTGCGTCTCGTCCAGCACCAGCAGCGTGCCGGCCTCGCGCGTGGCCTCGCGCAATGCGCCGATGAAGCCGGGCCGTGGCTCGATCATGCCGAAGTTGGTCATGAAGGGCTCGGCCAGCACGCAGGCCACGTCGCTGGCGGCCAACGCGCGACGCAAGGCGGCCTCGTCGTTGAAGGGCACGACGGCCGAGACGCGCGCGTGGTCCACCGCGTTGGGGTGGATGCCGTTGCGCAGCACGACGCGCCCTTCGAGGTCCAGCGCGACGTGCGCTTCTTCCACCGAGCCGTGGTAGCAGCCGTCGAACACCAGCACCCTGGGCCGGCCGGTGACCATGCGCGCGATGCGGATCAGCGCGCGGTTGGCGTCGCTGGCCGAGGTGGTGAAGCCCCAGTACGGCAGCCCGAAGCGGCGCGTCAGCTCCTCGCCCACCCATTGCGCCTGCAGTGTGGGCAGCATCAGCGTGGCGCCATGGTCAAGCTGCGCCGCCACGGCGCGCGTGACGGCCGGGTTGCCGTGGCCGCACATGCCGCCGGTGTCGCCGAGGCAGAAGTCCACGTAGTCCAGGCCGTCGGCGCATTGCAGCCGCGCGCCCTGCGCCGAGGCCACCGCGAGCGGAAAACCGCCGGCCCAGCGCCGCATCCAGTGCGAGGGTGCGCCGTACAGATAGTGCTGCTGGCCGGCGGCGAAGGCCTCGCGCGAGCGCGGGTGTGTTTGCGCGAAGCGCGCCTGCTCCTGCGCCAGCAGGCGCTGCAGCGCTGCTGGGTCGAGCGCCGCGGCCATTGCCGTCAGCGCCCTTCGACCTCGGCGAAGGCCGCGTCGAGCACGTCGCACAGGTGGTCGATCTCGTCGCGGCTGATCGTCAGCGCCGGCGACAGGATGATGTTGGCGCCCGAGGTTCGCACCATGGCGCCGCGGCGGTAGGCGCTGCGCGCGACGGCGTTGATCTCCTTGGCGCCGCGCGGCAGCGCGGCCTTGGTCGCCTTGTCGGCCACCAACTCCAGGCAGACCATCAGGCCGACGCCGCGCACGTCGCCCACCAGGCGCGAGCGCGAGGCGATGTCCTGCAGCCGCTGCAACAGGTGCCGGCCCTGGCGCGCGGCGTTGCCGACGACGTCTTCGCGCTCCAGGATGTCCAGCGTGGCCAGCGCCGCAGCCGCCGCCACCGGATGGCCGCTGTAGGTGTAGCCGTGGGCCACCGAGCCGAGCGAGGGGTCGCCCTGCAGAAAGGCCTCGGCCACGCGGCCGTTGACCGCGGTGGCGCCCAGCGGCAGGTAGCCCGCCGAGATGCCCTTGGCCAGGCACCACAGGTCGGCCTGCACGCCCCACAGCCGGGTGCCGAACAGGTGGCCGGTGCGGCCGAAGCCGGTGACCACCTCGTCGGCGATCAGCAGCACGCCGTGCTTGTCGCAGACCTTGCGCACCAGCGGCCAGTAGTTGGGCGGCGGCACGATCACGCCGCCGGCGCCCTGCACCGGCTCGGCGATGAAGGCGGCCACGGTGTCGGGGCCCTGGAACGTGATCTCGCGGTCCAGCAACTCGGCGCAGATCTCGCCCAGGCGCTGCGGGTCGCTGCTGTAGGGGTTGCGGTAGAGCCAGGGCGTGTCGACGTGGAAGCAGCCGGGCAGCAGCGGCTCGTAGGCGCGGCGGAAGTTGGTGTTGCCGTTGACGCTCATGCCGCCGAAGTGCACGCCGTGGTAGCCCTGGCGCAGGCTGATGAACTTCGTGCGGTCGGACTGGCCCTTGAGCTTCCAGTACTGGCGCGCGATCTTCAGCGCGCCTTCGACGGCGTCCGACCCGCCGTTGCCGAACAGCACCGCGGCCACGCCGTCGCTCTGCATGATCTTGACCAGCCGCGCCGAGAGCTCGATCGCCCGCGGGTGCGTGGTGCCGCGGAAGGTGTTGTAGAAGGCCAGCTCGTCGAGCTGCGCGACGATGGCGTCGCGGATCTCACGGCGGCCGAAGCCCAGGTTGGCGCTCCACAGGCCGCCGACGCCGTCGATCATCTTGTGGCCGTCGACGTCCCAGATCCAGCTACCCTCGCCGCGCGCGATGATGTCCGGCGGCGCGTCGCGCATGCCTTGCGGATGCGCCATCGGGTGCCACAGGTAGCGCGCGTTGGCGGCCTTCAGCTCGTCGGGGTTCATTCGTTGCATGATGCTTCCTCCAGGGGCAGCCGCAGCCGCGCGGCGACGGCGGCGATGCTGCCATCGACGTCGCGCAGGTCGAAGAACTGCGACTGCAGGCCGGCGCGCTGCGCGCCGGCGATGTTGCGGAACTGATCATCGACGAACAGCACGCGTGCCGCCGGCAGGCCGAGCTGCTGCACCGCCATCTCGTAGGCGCGCGGGTCGGGTTTGAGGATCTTCGTGTGCGTGGCGTCGACGATCACCTGCATGTCGCGCAGGATGTCCATGCGCGACAGGAACTCGGCGCCGTAGAACAGCTCGAGCTCGTTGCTGAGGATGCCCACCGCCAGCTTGCGCGCGTGCGCCGCGCGCACCAGGCGCCGGATGCCGGGCCGGACCACGGCGTTGGGGTCGGTGTGGCGCAGCCGGGTCAGCATCGCCAGCATGTCCCAGTGCGGCTGGCCGGCGGCCTCGCCCAGCTCGCGCGCGCGGCGCGCCCAGTACTCGCGCTCGCTGATCTCGTCGCGCTGCATGGCCTGCCACAGCGCGTCGGTCTCGGGCGCGATCGGGCCCAGCCAGCCCAGGCTGCCGGCGGCGAGGCCCAGCTCGGCCTCGGTGTCGCGGTGGCGCTCGAACAGCGAGACGCTGATGACGCTGCCGAAATCGAGCAGCAGGGCTTGGGGAATCGATGCATTCATGGTGCTGCCACGCTGATCAGCTTGACTTCGGTGTAGCCCAGCAGGCCTTCGAGCCCGCTCTCCTGGCCCAGGCCGCTGTCCTTGATGCCGCCGAAAGGCGTCTCGGGCTGCGAGACGCCGAAGTGGTTGATGCCCACCATGCCGGCCTGCAGGGCCTGGCTCAAGGCGTGCGCGGCGGCCAGCTCGCCGGTGAAGGCGTAGGCCGCCAGGCCGTAGGGCAGCGCATTGGCGCGGCGAACAGCGTCGTCGAGGTCGTCGAAGGCGTCGAGCAGCGCGATCGGGCCGAAGGGTTCCTGCCGCTGCACTTGAGCGGCATCCGGTGCGCCTTCGATCACCGTCGGCGCGTAGAACCAGCCGGCGCGGTCGAGGCGCCGACCGCCGCACAGCACGCGGCCGCCGCAGGCGACGGCATCGTCGACCACGCGCTGCATCTCGGCCAGCCGCCGCTCGTGGATCAGCGGGCCGAACTGCGTGCCGTCGTCGAGGCCGTTGCCCACCTTCAACGCCTGCGCGCCGGCGACGAAGGCCTCGCGGAAGGCATCGATGCGCGAGCGGTGCACGAGAAAGCGGATCGGCGACGCGCACACCTGGCCGGCGTTGCGGAACTTGGCCGGCACCGCCAGCCGCGCGACCGCGGCCGCGTCGGCATCGGCGCAGACGATCACCGGCGCATGGCCGCCCAGCTCGGCGGTGTAACGCTTGAGGTGACGGGCCGCCAGCTCGCCGAGCTGGCGCCCCACCGGCACCGAGCCGGTGAACGAGACCTTGGCGATGGCCGGGTGGGCGATCAGCGTCTGCGAGATCTGCGGCGGGTCGCCCAGCACGAGGTTCAGCACGCCCGGCGGCAGCCCGGCGTCGTGGAAGGCGCGCAGCAGCGCCAAGGCGGTGCCGGGCACCTGCTCGTCGGGCTTGATCACGACGCTGCAGCCGGCGGCCAGCGCGCCGCCGATCTTGCGGGCCGGCAAATTGGCCGGAAAGTTCCAGGGCGTGAAGGCCGCGACGGGCCCCACCGGCACCCGCGCCACGGTCTGGCTCAGCACGTTGGGCAGCCGCGGCGGCACGCCGCGGGCGGCCAGGCGCTTGGCCTCCTCGGCCAGGAAGTCGATGATGTCGGCGCTGAGCTGCACCTCGCGCAGCGCCTCGGCCAGCGGCTTGCCCTGCTCCAGCGTCAGCGTGCGGGCGATCGCCGGCGCGCGCTCGCGGATCAGCGCGGTGGCGCGCGTGATGATGCGAAAGCGCTCCAGCGGCAGCGTGCGCGACCACGCCTCGAAGCCGCGCGCGGCTGCAGACGCGGCGTCGGCCAGGTCGGACTCGTCGGCGGCGGCGTAGTCGGCCAGCAGTGCGCCGTCGGCCGGGTTCAGCACCCGCAGCCGCCGCGCCGAGCGGCCCTGGACGAAGGCGCCGGCGATGTACAAGCTGATCTCGGGGTACGACATGGCGGCCCATCATGGGACCAACTTGTTTCGTTGTCAACAAGTTTGATTGCCGCCGATGCTGGGCTACACTGAATCCGTGCCCGCCAAGTCACCCGCCAAGACCCCCGCCAGCAAAACCCCCAAGGCTTCCAAGGCCGCGCCGCGCCGCGTGGCCGTCAAGCGCGCCAACCTGGGGCCGATGGGCCGGCTGGAGGATTTCATCCCCTACAAGCTGTCGGTGGTGGCCAACCGCGTGTCGCAGTCGATCGGCCGGTTGTTCGAGACCAAGTACAACATTCAGATCCCCGAGTGGCGCATCAGCATGGCGCTGTACGCCTACGGCGACCTGGTGTTCAACGAGGTGGTGGAGCGCACCAGCATGGACAAGGCGCGCGTCTCGCGCGCGCAGCGCCGGCTGGCCGACCTGGGGATGATCCAGACCCGCGACGACCCGGCCGACGGCCGCAAGCTGATCCTGTCGCTGACGCCGGTGGGCGCCAAGCTGTGCGAGAACATCCTGCCCGAGGTGGCGCAGCGTGAGGCCTGGTTCCTGGCCGCGCTGGACGCCGACGAGCACCGCCAGCTCGACTTGATCCTCGACAAGTTGATGAAGCGCAGCCTGGAACTGCCGGACGTCTAGCCCGTCGCGGGCGCGACGCACCGACATCGTGCGTCGGTATCAAGTTGGTGCAGCAGTGGCCGACAAACACTGAACTGCTCCGACGCGCCGCTTGCGCGGCATCTGCAATGAAGACCTCTTCGACCTGGCGCGCTGGCCTGCGTGCCCCGGTACGCCCTTGCGCGCTCCAACGCGGCGTGACCGCACTGGCTTTGACGCTGTCGCTGGCCAGCCTGGCGCAGGCGCAGACGGCGCCCGAGCTGCAGCAGATCGAGCGCTTGCAGCGCGAAGAGCAGCAGCGCCAACAGCGCCAGTTCGAGCAGGACCGCAGCCCCGCGCGGCCGCCGGCCAGCCTGCAGCCCAACGCCCCGGCCCGCGCCGCGGCCCGCATCGCAGGGCCTTGCCATGCCGTGCGGGAGATCACGCTCGACGGCGTCACGCTGCTCAGCGACGCCGAGCGCGAGGCGCTGATCCGGCCCTACGCCGGCCGCTGCCTGGACGTCAACGACATCGAGCGGCTGATGAGCGAAGTCACCGCGCGCTACGTCGCCGCCGGCTACATCGCCGCGCGCGTCTACTTGGGCACGCAGACCTTGGCCTCGGGCCGGCTGACGCTGAACGTCGTCGAAGGGCGGCTCACCGGCGTGCGCGTCGACGACGGCGCCGGCGGCAGCAGCGTCGCGGTCTTCAACGCCTTTCCGGCCCTGCTGGACCGACCGCTGGACCTGCGCCGCATCGAGCAGGGGCTGGACCAGATCAACCGCCTGGCGTCGAACAGCGCGGCCATGGCCATCGAGCCCGGCGCCCGGCCCGGCGACAGCGTGCTGGTGGTGCGCAACACGCCCACCCGGCCGTGGCACGTGGGCCTGTCGGCCGACACGCTGGGCTCCAAGGCCACCGGGCGCTACCAGGCCGGCGTGATGGCGTCGCTCGACAACCCGGCGGGCTTCGACGACTTCGTCACCGGCTCGTACCGCCGCGCGGTCGACACCGACGGTGGCCGCCGCGGGTCGGATGCCGCCTCGCTGGGCTACAACATTCCGTTCGGCTGGCTGCTGGTCTCGGCCGGCGCCAGCCGGTCCACGTTCAACACCACCATCGCGCTGCCCAGCGGTGCCCAAGCCTCGTCCAGCGGCCAGTCGCGCAGCGACTACCTGCGCGGCGACTACGTGGTCTATCGCAACCGCGACAGCCTGTACACGCTGTCGGGCACGCTGACGCGCAAGGACAGCAAGGCCTACTTCGAGGGCCAATTGCTGCAGACCGCCAGCCGCGTTCTGGCGGTGGCCGACGTCGACCTCAGCGTGCGCACCCAGGCCGGCGGCGGCTTGCTGCTGCTGGGCGTCGGGCTGTCGCAAGGGCTGTCGCAGCTGGGCGCGTTGAAGGACGCCGCCGAGCGGCCGGACGGCGCGCCCAAGGCGCAGTTCACCAAGCAGCGCGTGTCGGCGACCTGGTTGCGCCAGTTCCCGCTGGCCGCCAGCACGTTGGATGTCAGCACCCAGTTCAACGCCCAGTTCTCGAGCGACGTGCTGTACGGCAGCGAGCAGTTCTCGGTCGGCGGCCCGTACTCGGTGCGCGGCTTTCAGGACGCCAGCATCGCCAACGACACCGGCTGGACCTGGCGCAACGAACTGGGCTGGACCCGCCCGTTGGAGCTGGCCGGCAAGCCCGCCAGCGTGCGCGGCTACCTCGGGCTCGACGCCGGCGAGGCGCGCAGCCGCCACGGCCAGGGCCAGCAGGGCCGCCTGGTGGGCGCCGCCATCGGCGTGCAGGCCAAGTGGAGCGGCGTCGCACTCGACCTCTTTGCGATGCGGCCCCTCAAGCGCCACCCCGACTTTGCCGACGCGCGCGGCAGCGTCCAGGCCACGCTGTCGTTCACCTACTGACGCCCTAGCGGCGCCGGGCCGGCCCGGCAGCCCCACCGAATCGCAAACGCCGCCCACCACAACGAGAAACCCATGAACCGCACCTACCGTCACGTCTGGAGCAAGGCCCAGGGCCGCTGGATCGTCGCCGCCGAGACCGCCCGCTTGCGCGGCGCGGGCGGGCGCGGCGCCGGTGCGCTGCTGCTGGCGGCCGTGCTGGCCGGCGCCACGACCACGGGCTGGGCACAAGTCGTTGCCACGGGCGGCAACACGGCCGTCTACCGCGCGCCCAACGGCGTCCAGGTGGTCGACATCAACACCGCCAACGCCGCCGGCCTGTCGCATAACAAATACACCGAGTACAACGTCGACAGCAAGGGCCTGGTGCTGAACAACGCCAACCCCAGCACCTTCGTGCGCCCCTCGGTGCTGGCGGGCAGCGTGGCGGCCAACGTCAATCTCAGCACCGAGGCGCGCCTGATCCTCAACGAGGTGGTCGGCAACAACCGCAGCCTGCTGGCCGGCTTCACCGAAGTGGTCGGCGGCAAGGCCGACGTGGTGGTGGCCAACCCCTGGGGCATCACCTGCGACGGCTGCGGCTTCATCAACACCGACCGCGCCGTGCTGAGCACCGGCGTCCCCGTCATCGGGGCCGGCGGCGCGCTGGAGGCGCTGCGCGTGACCCGCGGCGACGTGCTCGTCACCGGCGCCGGCCTCGACGGCAACAGCCTGCGCCTGCTGGACATCGTGGCCCGCAGCGTCAAGCTCGACGCCAAGCTGCAGGCCAAGGAGCTGGCCATCACGGCCGGTGCCAATGAATGGCGGCCGGACGGCAGCAGCAGCGCCATCGGCGGCGATGGCGCCGCGCCGCTGTTCGCGCTCGACGTGGCCGCGCTCGGCGGCATGTATGCCAACCGCATCCACCTGGTGGCCACCGAGGCCGGCGTCGGCGTGCGCATGCTCGGCGAGGCCGCCGCCAGCGGCGACGACTTCACGCTCGACGCTGCCGGGCGGGTGCTGGTGCAGGGCCGGCTGTCGGCGCAGCGCGACCTGGCGCTGCGCGGCGGCAGCGGCCTGACGCTGGACGGCGGCGGCTCGCTGGCCGCCGGGCGCGACCTCGCGCTGGACTCGGCCGGCGATGCCTTGCTGGCCGACGCGGCCCTGACCGCCACGCGCGACTTCAAGCTGCACGCCGCCAGCCTGGACGACCGCGGCAACGCCGCCGGCACCGCCGTGCGCGCCGCCGGCGCCGCGCTGACCGCCACCGTCGGCCAGCACAGCACCGTGCAGGGCGCCCGCTGGACCGCGGGCGACACGCTGACGCTGGACACCGGCAGCCTGGACATCGGCAGTGCCGGCGTGACGCTGGCCGCCGGCAGCGACGCCGCGGCCGCCACGCGCAGCCTGCAACTGACGGTGCGCAGCGGCGACGTGAAGCTCGGCCACGCCGACCTTGCCGCCGCCGGCGACGTGGGCGTGACGGCGGCCGGCGGCGGTATCGAGATCGATGCCGGCGAGCACCAGCGCCTGGCTGCCGGCGGCGACCTGCGGCTGCAGGCCGCGACCACGCTGCGCAACAGCACCACCATCGGCGCCAAGCGCGATCTCGTGATCGAGGCCGTGGCCGGCACGTCGGCCCTGCAACTGGACAACCGCGGACGGCTGGAGGCCGGCCGCGACCTCAGCGGCCACGGCGTGGCGGCCACCAACCAGGCCGGCGCAACGGTGCTGGCGGGCTCTGCGCTGTCGCTCGACGGCAGCACGCTCACCAACTACGGCATCGTGCAGGCGGCGCAGGCGATGCGCCTGGACCTCAACGGCAGCGCCACCAACGCGGCCGGCGGCGTGCTGCTGGTCGAAGGCGCCGGCACCTTGTCGCTGGCGGCGGCCACGCTGCTCAACCAGGGCACGGTGGAATCCCGGGGCGAGGTCTTGCTGGCCGCCGGACGGCTGGACAACCAGGGTCTGCTGCAGAGCCACGGCAGCCTGGCGGCTCGCACGGACTCGCTGGTCAATGCCACCGGTGCCAAGCTGATGGCCAACGCCGGCGTCAGCCTGCAGGCCCGCTCGGCCCAAGGCTTCAGCCTCAACAACCTCGGCCTGGTGCAGGCCGGCGGCACGCTGGAGATCGGCGGTCCGCAAGGGCGCGCCGGCGTCACCAACGGCGGCGTGCTGCGCGGCGGCGACGTCTCGGTGTCCGCCAGCGCCGTGCAAAACGACGGCGTCATGCACGCAGCCCGCGATCAAAGCATCGATGCCGCCACGCTGATGAACGGCGCCACCGGCGGCATCTCGGCGCTGGGCACGCTGAGCGTCAGCGCCAACGCGTATCTGCGCAACGCCGGCGCCCTCTATGCCGGCGGCGACATGACGCTCAGCGCCGTTGCCGGCACGCTGATCAATACCGGCGCCGAGGCCACGCTGGACGCCGGCGGCGCCATCAACGCCACCGCATACGACCTGGTCAACGAGAACGCGATCCGCGCCCGCGACATCACGCTGCGCGGCCTGAACAGCTTCGTCAATCAGCCCAGCGGCGGCCTGCCCACGGTGCTGCTGAGCCCGACACCGTTGTCGGCCAGCGAGAGCACGCTGGTCAACCAGTCGTACAAGTGCAACATCTTCGGCCTGGCCTGCGACGAGCACCAGGTCTATGAGCAGGTGGCGGTCTACCGCCAGACGCTCAGCCGCCCGCTGCCGGCCAACAAGCCGCAGGTGCTGGCCACCGGCACGCTGAGCATCCGCTGGGGCGCCGGCGGCGGCGCCAACCTGGCCGGCATCCTGTCGGCGCAGGCGATCAACCTGAGCGGCAGCGGCAGCTTCGTCAACCAGGACTTCGCGCTCGACGACATCACCTACGCGCAACGGCGCGTGGTCAAGCAGATCGACTGCACCATCTGCATCGAGAACTTCACCTACTACGTCGCCACCAGCGAAGGGCAGTTCAACAGCCCGCCGGGCAACGACGGCCAGGCGATCACCTGGGGCGCGGGCGGCCTGTGGACCATCGCCAGCAACACCAGCTACGGCGGCGCATTCAAGCAAGAACGCGGCCGCAGCACCTACGCCACCAGCGGTGCCGGCATCTTCGCGGTCAGCCTCAGCTACAGCGGCGGCGCGCTGATCAACCGCGGCTCGCCGTATGGGGTCAGTGTCAGCAGCCGCAACGGCGGCAGCGCCGAGAGCCTGCAGCCGACCAGCGGCGCGGCGCTGGGCGGCATCACGGTGACGCTGCCGGCCAACCCCAACGGCTACTTCGTGGCCAGCAAGGACCCGGGCGCGAAATACCTGGTCGAGACCAATCCGCTGTTCCAGGTGGACTCGGGCTTCGTCGGCTCCGACTATCTCGCCAAGCGCCTGGGCTACAACCCCGATGCCACGCTGCAGCGGCTGGGCGACGCCAACTACGAAGCGCAGCTGATCCGCCAGCAGCTCGTCGCGCAGACCGGCCGCAACCTGCTGACGCAGGCCGAGACCGAGGCGCAGCAGATGCAGCGCCTGATGGACAACGCGGCCACGGCCGCCAGCAGCGCCGGCCTCGTCTACGGCCAGGCACCGACGGCCGAGCAGTTGGCCGCATTGAGCGGCGACATCGTCTGGATGGTGGAGACCGTCGTCGCCGGCCACAAGGTGCTGGCGCCGGTGGTCTACCTGGCGCAGGCCACGCGCGATGCGCTCAGCGCCGGCGGCGCCGCCATCGAGGCCGAGAACGCCACCATCGTGGCCGAGTCGCTGGAGAACACCGGCGGCACCATCGCGGCAGCGGGATCGCTGGCGGTGCAGACCCAGGGCGACATCACCAACACCAGCGGCAACATCCGCGGCGGCGACGTCAGCCTGACGTCCAAGGAAGGCAGCATCGTCAACCAGACGCTGGCGACGACGCGCGGCGACGGCCTGAGCGCGGCCACCACGATCGGCAAGGCCGCCGGCATCCAGGCCACCAACAACCTGGCGCTGGACGCGAAGAAGGACATCACGATCAAGGGCGCCGAGCTGTCGGCCGGCGGCGACGCCAGCCTGGCCGCGGGCGGCAACGTGACGGTGGACACCATCGTCGACAAGTCGGCCGCCACCAGCACCTCGTCGTCGGGCGGCCTGTTCAACCAGCAGTCGGCCAGCGCGACCGTGTCCAGCGAGCGCAACATCGGCTCGGCGCTGGCCATTGGCGGCAACCTGGCGATCCGCGCGGGCGGCGACACCACCCTCGCCGGCAGCAGCGCCAAGGTCGGCGGCGAGCTGGCGGTGGACACCGGCGGCAGCTTCAACGTGCTGGCGCGGCAGGACAAGACCACCGTGAGCGTCGAAACCAGCCAGTCGGGCCTGGGCGTCGGCGGCGGCGTGTACGGCACGACCAAGACCAGCAGCGAGGACTTCACCGGCACCAACGTCGGCTCGACGCTGGAGGTGGGCGGCAACGCGAAGGTCAATGCCGGCAAGCAGATGGTGATCCAGGGCTCGAATGTGGCCGTCGGCGGCGACGCCGCGCTCAATGCCAAGGACGGCATCAAGATCCTCGACGGGCTGGACGAGCAGCGCAGCACCTCGCGCACCGAGACCACCACGTTCCTGAAGATGGACACCGACACCGACAGCTCGGCCGAAGCCAAGGCGTCCAAGGACAGCCACGGCGCCAAGGCCACGGCCGAGGCCGAGGGCGAGGCCTCGGCCGACTTCAAGCTGGCCGAGACCTCGGTGACCCACAAGGCCTCGGGCAGCAAGAGCAGCGTCGCCTCGACGCTGCAGGTGGGCGGCAACCTGGCGATGAAGACCGAAGGCACGGTGACGGTGCAGGGCTCGGACGTCGCCGCCGGCGGCGACCTGAGCGTCGACGCCAAGCGGCTGGAGGTGCTGGCCGGCCGCAACGAAAGCTATTCCAGCGAGACGACGAGCACGCAGTCGATCGGCCTCTACACCGAAGCCTCGGGCAAGGCCAGCGCCGAAGCCGCGGCCGGGCACGACGGCTTGCAGGGCTCGGCCAAGGCCCAGGCCGAAGCCAGCGGCGAAGGCACGGCCACTGCCGGCGTTCGCACCGAGGCGTCCGCCAGCACCGAATACACGCTGGAGAACCGCGGCTCGACGCTCAAGAGCGGCGGCAACATGATGCTCAAGGCCAAGGAAGAGGCCAAGTTCGTCGGCGCCGAAGTGGAGGCCGGCGGCGACCTGTCCGTCGAAGGCAAGAACATCACCGTGCTGGCGGCGCAGGACGAGACGCGCGAGACCTCGTCCAGCAGCAAGACCACCGCGGGCGTGTACCTCGGCGCCAGCGCCGAGGCCAGCGCCGAGGCCGGTGCCGAAGGCAACGCCCTCATGGGCCAGGCCAGCGCGGGTGCCAAGGCCGGCGTCGAGGTCGAGGCCAGTGCCGGCCTGCGCGTGGGCCATGAAAGCGAGCAGTCGACTGAAGGCTCGGTGACCAACAAGACCAGCAGCTTCAAGGCCGGCGGCAACGTGTCGCGCAAGGCCCAGGACACCATCACCGACCAGGGCACGCAGATCGAGGCCGGCAACAACATCACGCAAAGCGCGCGCGTGATCAAGGAGATCGAAGCCAACGACAGCGAATACGAGACCAGCAGCAAGACCAGCCACGAGGGCCGCATGGGCGTGTATGCCGGCGCCAATGCTTCGGCCAGCAGCGACGACGGCACCGAGACCGGCGCGTCGGCCGGCGTGAAGGCCAGCTACGAAGGCTCGACCGAATCGGAGTCGTCGAAGAGCACGACGGCCGTCACCTCGAAGTACAAGGCCGGCGGCTCGATCGACTCGACCTCGACCGAGAAGACGACGCTCATCGGCACGCAGTTCGAGGCCGGCAAGGACGTCAACCTGACGGCCGGGTCGCTGGACTACCAGGCGGCCAAGGACACCAGCACCAAGAGTTCCAGCAAGCTGGACGGCGCGGTCGAAGCGTCGGTGGGCCTGATCGGGTCGGCGGAGGTGAGCGTCGAGGCCAGCATCGAAGGCGAGCGAACCAGCGACAAGAGCAGCACGGCCCGCGCCGGCGCGATCAACGCCGGCGGCGCCTTGACCATCAAGACCCAGGGCGACGCGACGCTGGAAGGCACCCGGCTGGCGGGCGACGGCGTGGCCATCGATGCCGGCGGCAACGTCGACCTGAAGGCAGCGCGCGACACGGCGGAGTCGTCGAGCCTCGGCGGCTCGCTCGGCGTATCGCTGGGCAGCGACGGCGCCGGCCTGGAAGCCAGCATCAGCGCCAGCGGCGAGAGCAGCAGCACCGCGCAGGCCGGCAGCATCCAGGCCGGCAGCGGCGGCGTCAGCATCAAGTCGGGCGGCAACACGCGGCTGGAAGGCACGCAGGTCGATTCCGGCGCCAACACCACGGTGCAGGCCGGCGGCCAGGTGACGCTGGAGGCGGCCCAGAGCAGCTCGGTGTCTTACGGCATCAGCGCCAGCGGCTCGCTGGGTGCGAGCAAGGACGAAGAGACCGGCAAGGTCGAGAAGAGCAAGGACGGCTCGATCAACGCCTCGGTCTCGGCATCGACGGATTCGCAGGCGGTGAGCCTGTCGTCGAAGGGCAAGACGACGGTGGTCAGCAATGCCAAGGCCAACGCGCCGGCCGCGAAGCCGGCGGCCAAGCCGGCGAAGAAGAAACAGCCCGCCGCGGCGCCGGTGAAGGCGGCCCCCGCCAAGCCCTGAGCAGCGGCCGGCGCCGGCGGCGCTACGCCGCCGGCCGCGCCGGGATGTTCAGCCCGCGCTGCACCGCCGGCCGCGCCTTGAAGGCGGCGACCACGCGCTGCACGTTGACGAAGTCGGCATAACCGACCAAATCAGCGGCGCCGTAGAAGCCGACGAGGTTGTTGACCCAGGGCCAGATGGCGATGTCGGCCACCGTGTACTCGTCGCCCATGATCCACTGGCGGTCAGCGGCCGCCAGGTGCTGCTCCAGCACCTGCAGCAGCCGGCGCGACTCGGCGGCGTAGCGCTCGCGCGGGCGCTTGTCTTCATAGTCCTTGCCGGCGAACTTGTGGAAGAAGCCGAGCTGGCCGAACATCGGCCCGACGCCGCCCATCTGGAACATCAGCCACTGCACCGTCTCCCAGCGCAGCGCCGCGTCGGCGGGCATCAGCCGGCCGGCCTTGTCGGCCAGGTACAGCAAGATGGCGCCGCTTTCCCACAGCGCCAGCGGCCGGCCGCCGGGGCCCTGGGGGTCGATGATGGCGGGGATCTTGTTGTTCGGGTTGAGCGACAGGAACTCGGGCGAAAGCTGGTCGCGCGTGTCGAAGTTGACGAGGTGCGGCTCGTAGGGCAGCCCGGTCTCCTCCAGCGCGATCGACACCTTCACGCCGTTGGGCGTGGGCAGCGAGTAGAGCTGGATGCGCTGCGGGTGGCGCGGTGGCCACTTGGCGGTGATCGGGAACGATTGCGGGAACGATGGCGCGGAGGCCGGCGGCGACGAAGGCGATGGCGTGTTCATGGCCGTGGCAGTCTACGTGGCCTTGACCTCGAACACCTGCCGCAGATAGGCCAGAAAGGTCTCGTCGTCGCACATCGTCTTGCCCGGGCTGTCGGACAGCTTGGCCACCGGCTGGCCATTGACGCGGGTGAGCTTCATCACGATGTGCAAGGTCTGCAGGCCCATGTCGTTGGACAGATGGGTGCCGATGCCGAAGCCGAGCTGGGTGCGGTCGGCGAAGTGGCGGTACAGCCGCAGCGCGGTGTCGATGTCCAGCCCGTCGCTGAACACCAGCCGCTTGGTGTGGGCGTCGATGCGCAGTTTGTCGTAGTGCGCCAGCGCCTTCTCGCCCCACCACACGGGGTCGCCGCTGTCGTGGCGCAGGCCGTCGAAGAGCTTGGCGAAGTAGAGGTCGAAGTCGGCCAGGAAGGCGTCCATGCCGATCACGTCGGTCAGCGCGATGCCGAGGTCGCCGCGGTACTCCTGCACCCAGCTTTCCAGCGCCGCGCGCTGGGAGTCGCGCAGCCGCACGTCCAGCGCCTGAAAGCTCTGCAGGTACTCGTGCGCCATCGTGCCGATGGGCACCAGGCCCAGCTCCTTGGCCAGCCAGACGTTGGAGGTGCCCTTGAAATAATCGGGCAGCTCGCGGCGGAAGCGGTCGACCACCTCGCGCTGCCAGGCGCCGCTGTAGCGGCGGCGCAGCCCGAAGTCGAACATCTCGAAGGGGTGCAGCCGCGGCGGCTCTTGCGCGAAGGCGCGCAGCCGCTCGATCTTGTGCGCCAGCCGGCGCCGGCCCTCGGCCAGCGCGGCGTCGGCCGCGAAGCGGCGGAAGTACAGCTCGTTGACGATGGCCAGCACGAAGATCTCGAAGGCCATCACGTGCACCTGCGGACCGCGGGTGACGATGACCAGCTCGGGCCCATCGGCGCGCACCTCGATGAAGTCGCGCTGGAAGCGGAAGATGCGCAGGAAGTCGACGAAGTCGCTCTTGATGAAGCGCCAGCCTCGCAGGTAGGCCAGCTCGTCGGCGCGCAAGCTCAAGGCGCACAAGTGATCCAGCTCGCGCTCGACCTCGGGCAGCAGCTCGGCCAGCGGATAGGCGGCGGGGCGGCGGCTGTGGAAGCTGTACTCGGCCTGCGTCTGCGGAAAACGATGCAGCATTGCCTGCCACATCGTGAACTTGTAGAGGTCGGTGTCCAGCAGGCTGGTGATGACCGGCGGCGGCATCGCGGATCTCTCGTCCTTCAGAGCAGCGCCAGCGCCTCGGTACTGGCCAGCGTGCGCAGGCCCAGCGCGCGCATGGCAGCCAGGAACTGCGCGGCCTGCGGCGCGAAGCCGGCCACCGGGCTCATGCAGTCGGTCAGCAGCACGATGCGCGACAAGTCGCCGCCGAGATGCTCCGTGAGATCCTCGACCGTGGCGCGCACGCAGTGGCTGCTGGCCTCGCCGGCCACCAGCAGCCGCGTGGCGGGCGCCAGCGCGTCGATCAGCGCGCGGTTGAGCTGCGTGCCGGCATCGGCGGCGTCGGGCACTTCGGCCATCAGCGCGCTGTAGTGCTCGGTCCAGGCGTTGCTGCCCTTGTTGATGCGCAGCACGTGGCGGCGGCGGCGCTCTTCCCAGCGGTTGTAGGCGGCGCGCACGTCGGCGTGCACGGCCTGGCCCCAGCTGCCGATCTCGCCATGCACCGGCCACACCATCAGCGTGTAGCGGCCGCGGCGCTCCAGCTCATCCAGATAGGCCAGCGTGCGCGGCAGCGCCGCCGCGTCGCGCGGGCGAAACTGCCCGCCACGCACCTCGGCGGCGGTGATCGGCGTGAACGGCGGCACCGCAGCGTCAGCGGCCGTCTGCCAGAAGCCGGGGTGGGCGATGTCCAGCCGCAGGTGGCTGTCCAGCGTGACGGTGATCGCGTCCAGCCGGTCGCCGGCGGCGTCGATGAAGCGCGCCAGCCGCTGCAGGTCGGCATCCGCGCCGGCCACCGGCAGCGCCGGCGCCTCGCCCGGCGGGCAACGCTCAGGCGGCAGATCGCAGAAGTCGTTCTGCGGGTCGATGATCAGCAGCTGCGTGTTCGTCACGCGCGGAGTATCGGCCAAGGGGCCGCCGCGCCGTGCGTCAACCGATGCTCTGCACCTGGCGCGACTGCTGATACGCGCGCCCGAAGCGGTTGTCCAGAAACGCCGGCAACGCCACCTGCTCCTGGCGGATGAAGCCGCGCGGCGGCAGCGCACCTTCGCGGAACAGGTCCACCGCGGCGCAGATGCCGGCCGCGGTGGTGATCTGGATCGCCGACTGCGCCGGCGTGCCGTCGGCAGCGCCGCGCTCGGCGAAGATCTTGCGCGCGAACACCTCCTGCAGCAGCACGCCGTCGCGCAGCCCGCTGACGGTCACGAAGACCAGCACCACGTCCTGCATCGTGCTGGGGATGGCGCGGCGCATGATGGTCTTCAGCGTCTCGGGGTCGTGGCGCAGCTGCAGCTCCTCCAGCAGCACCTGCATCAGCGCGCGGTGGCCGGGGTAGCGTACGCTCTTGTAATCGAGCATCTGAACGTGCCCGGCCAGCGTCTCGCACAGCGTGCCCAGGCCGCCGGAGGTGTTGAAGGCCTCGTACTCGACGCCGTCCAGCGAGAAGTGCTCCAGCCCTTCCAGCGGCAGCAGCTCCACCGGCCGGCCGTCGTGGATGGCCTGGCAGGGGTGTGAGTACTCGTTGATCAGGCCGTCGACACTCCAGGTGAGGTTGTATTTCAGCGCGTTGGTCGGAAACGCCGGCAGCGCGCCGACGCGCATCTTCACCTCGTGCAGCGTGTCGAAGCCCTGCGCGAGGTGATTCGCCACGATGCCGATGAAGCCCGGCGCCAGGCCGCACTGCGGCATGAAGGCGGTGTCGGCGCCGTCGGCCAGGCGCTGGATGGCCTGGGTGGCGGCCACGTCCTCGGTGAGGTCGAAGTAGTGGCAGCGCGCCTCGCGCGCCGCGGTGGCAGCGGTGGTGGCCAGGTGGTAGGGCAAGGCGTTGATCACCGCCTGCTGGCCGCGCAAAGCCTGCAGCAGCACGGCCGGGTCGGCGGTGTCGGCAACCCGGGTCTGCAGCGGCAGCGGCTGCAGCCGCGCCAGCGCCGCGGCGTCGCGGTCGAGTACGGTCACGTCGTAGTCGCCGCTGGTGGCCAGCAGCCGGGCGATGGTCTGGCCGATGTGGCCGGCGCCGAGCAGGGTGATGCGCATGGGGAAACCTCCGAAGGCAATGGCCCGCAGTGTGCTCGGGGTTGGCGTCGGATTGAAGGCTTGTTCCGACGAAAACGGCGATAGTTACGCCGTTTCGGCGAGCTGCGCCCTCATCGCGTCGATCACCGCCTTGTAATCCGCCTGCCCGAAGATCGCGCTGCCGGCCACGAAGGTGTCGGCACCGGCCTCGGCCACGCGGCGGATGTTGTCGACCTTGATGCCGCCGTCGACCTCCAGCCGGATGTCGCGCCCGCTGGCGTCGATCAGCTTGCGCACGCGCTCGATCTTGCGCAGCGCGCCGTCGATGAAGCTCTGGCCGCCGAAGCCGGGGTTGACGCTCATGATCAGCACCAGGTCGATCTTGTCGAGCACCCAGTCCAGCACGTCCAGCGAGGCCGCGGGGTTGAACACCAGCCCTGCCTGCTTGCCCTCGGCCTTGATGAGCTGCAGCGTGCGGTCCACGTGCGTGCTGGCGTCGGGGTGGAAGCTGATCAGGTCGGCGCCCGCGCGGGCGAAGGCCTGGGCCAGCGCGTCCACCGGCTGCACCATCAGGTGCACGTCGATCGGCGCCGTGGTGTGCGGGCGCAGCGCCTGGCAGATCATCGGCCCGAACGTCAGGTTGGGCACGTAGTGGTTGTCCATCACGTCGAAGTGAATCCAGTCGGCGCCGGCGGCGACGACGGCCTTCACCTCGTCGCCCAGGCGGGCGAAGTCGGCCGACAGGATGGACGGGGCGATGCGATAGGTCGGATGGCGGGGCATGGCGCAGGGGATTCTAGAGAGGGGCCTAACATCGCGCCGATGAGCAGACCCGAGTTCACCTGCGCGGTGCGCGTGCAATACCTGCCCGACGAGTCGCGGCCGCCCGACGGGCCCTTCGCCTTTGCCTACACCGTGACCGTGCACAACAGCGGCGACGTCACGGCACAGCTCGTCGGCCGCCAGTGGCTGATCACCGACGCCAGCGGCCAGCAGCAGGAGGTGCGCGGGCTGGCGGTGGTGGGCCACCAGCCGCTGCTCAAGCCCGGCGAGCGCTTCGAGTACACGAGCTGGACGCGCATCGACACGCCGCACGGCAGCATGCGCGGCAGCTACTTCTGCATGACCGAGGACGCGCATCCCTTCGAAGCACCGGTGCCGGAGTTCCAGTTGGTCTTCCCCGGCCTGCTGCATTGACCCCCCCGAAGCGCCTTCGGCGCCGCCCCCCAGGGGGCGCCGCCAGCGGGCCGGCAAAGCCGGATCCGCGGCGGCCGCTGGGGTCCGGCGGCTTCATGCCGACCAAGCGGCACCTGGTGCCATGGATGATTGAGACGCTGTGAGTTCTCCCTGGGATTTGACCGCCCTGGTCAATGCGGCCGACGCGCGCGCGCCGCAAGCCGAGCGCCACCTGTGGCTGGTGCGGCTGACGGAGTGGCTGCGCCACAAGCCGGCGCGGCGCGAGAAGGCGCCCGCGGGCGATGGCGACGCCGAGCCCCGCACCCCGCTGCCGCTGCTGCGCCTGCGGCTGCTGCTGAAGGTCATCGACCAGCACCCCGAGATGCGCGCGCAGGTGCAGGGCCTGATGACGGCCTTCTGGCGCGAGGTGGATGCCGCCGCGCTGTTTGCCGACCACGGCTTCGGCAGCCGGCTGTCGCTGCGCAGCGAGCTGTTGTCGCGCATCCGCCGCCGCCTGCTGCCCGGCACGCCGCAGACGGCCGACCTGGCCGAACTGTTCGAGCTGCTGTTCGACCCGGCCGACCAGGCCTGGCTGCAGGCGCTGGACGGGGCCACGCTGGCGCGCGTGGCCGCGCTGCTGGCCACGCCCGACGCCGCCTGGCGCCAGCACCTGCTGGAGGCGATGACCATCCTCGTCAGCGCGGTGCACGCCTCGGGCTACACGCCGGCGCTGCGCCAGCGCATGGACCGCAGCCTGCTGGCGGGCGCGCCCTTTCGCCAGCTGACGCAGATCTGCAACGCGCTGCGCCGCGCGCTGGCCGAGGGCACGCAGGCGCAGGTGCTGCAACAGGCGCTGCTGCTGCGCGCCACGCTCGACGCCTGCCGCCGCGCCGCGGCCAGCGTGTCCGGGCACCTGGAGGCCTACGGCATCTCGGTCGACGTGGTCTATGAGGTGGACCAGCTGATCTCGCGCGCGCGCCGCATCGAGCTGCTGCTGGACTGCGTGCTGGCCCCCCGGCCGCAGCCCGAGCTGCTGCGGCTGCTGCTGGAACTGGTGCGCGTCAGCGGCGCGCAGCGCGGCGTACGCAACGTGCTGGCCCGCCACTACTCGCTGCTGGCGCGCCAGGTGGCCGAGCGCAACGCCGAGACCGGCACCCACTACATCACGCGCGACCGCGCCGAGTACCGGCAGATGCTGCGCGACGCGGCCGGCGGCGGCTCGGTGCTCGCCGTCACCGTGTTCCTCAAGTTCGCGATCGTGGCGCTGCCGCTGTCGGCCTTCTGGTCGGGCTTCTGGGCCGGCATCAACTACGCCCTCAGCTTCGTCATCGTGATGCTGCTGCACTGGACCGTGGCCACCAAGCAGCCGGCGATGACGGCGCCGGCGCTGGCCGCCAGCCTGCCGCGCGGCGAAGGCAACGACGAGGCCACGCTAGAAGCCTTCGTCGACCGCGTGGCGCAGATCATCCGCTCGCAGACGGCGGGCATCGTCGGCAACCTCGCCGCCTGCGGGCCGCTGGTGCTGGCGCTGCAGTTGCTGGCGCAGGCCACGTTCGGCGCGCCGCTGGTCGGCCGCCACGATGCCGAGTACTCGATCGACACGCTGTCGCTGCTGGGGCTGACGCCGTTGTTCGCCGCCTTCACCGGCGTGCTGCTGTTCGCCAGCTCGCTGATCGCCGGCTGGGCCGAGAACTGGTTCGTCTTCCACCGGCTGGACAGCGCCATCGCCTGGAACCCGCGCATCGTGGCCCGCCTGGGCGCGGCGCGCGCGCAGCGCTGGGCGGCGTGGTGGCGGGCCAACGTTTCAGGTGTGGCGGCCAACGTCTCGCTGGGGATGATGCTGGGCATGGTGCCGCCGCTGCTGGCCTTCTTCGGGCTGCCGATCGAGGTGCGCCACGTCACGCTGTCCACCGGTCAGGTGGCCGCGGCGCTGGGCACGCTGGGCACCGAGGCGCTGCGCAGCAGCGCCTTCTGGTGGTGCGTGGTGGCGCTTCCCGCCACCGGCATGCTGAACGTCGTCGTCAGCTTCTGGCTGGCCTTCAAGGTGGCGCTGCGCTCGCGCGGCATCCAGGTGCAGGAGCAGTCGCGCATCTATGCCGCCATCCGCCGCCGGCTGCTGCGTCGGCCGCTGGACTTTCTGCTGCCGCCGCGCTGATGCGCCGCTACGGCCTGTCTTCGGGCGGCGGCTCGCCCTTGTGGCGGCCGGCGAACATGGTCCACCAGACCACGAGCAGCAGCACGCCCAACGCGGCGAAAGCTTCGAGGATCAGGAGCCACATGCTGCTGGCGCGGGGTCGCTTGGCCTGGGGAGCGGCGATGCTAGCAGCGCTGGCCGCTTGCGGCAGCGCGCCGCCGGCGGGCCGCGCGCCGGCGCCGGTGGAGCAGCGCGCGGCGCCGGTCGGTGCCGCGCCGGCCGCGTCCACGCCGGCTGCCGTGGCCGTGCCGCCGCCGGCAGCCGCCGTCGCGGCCAGCACCGCAGCCGCGCCCGAGGCCCCGGCCTTCGAGCGCGGCAAGGTGCGCTGGGTGGCCGCAAGTTGGGCGGCGCTGCCCGGCTTTGCCGCCGACCGCGTCGCCGAGGCCTGGCCGGCGCTGCAGGCCTCCTGCACGCGGCCGGCCCCGGGCTGGAACGAGCTGTGCGCGCGCGCGCTGCTGGCCCCGGCGATGAACGACGAAGCCTTGCGCCGCTGGCTGGCCGCCCACCTCCAGCCCTGGCGGCTGGAAGCGGCCGACGGCAACGCCGAAGGCCTGGCCACGGGCTACTTCGAGCCAACGATTGACGCCAGCCGGCGGCCGCGCGCGGGCTTTCGCATCCCGCTGTACGCGCCGCCGCCGGGCCGGCCCGGCTACACCCGTCAGCAGTACGAAAGCCTGCCGGCGGCGCAGGCGCTGCTCAAAGGCCTGGAGATCGCCTGGATCGAAGATCCGCTGGACGCGCTGCTGCTGCAGGTGCAGGGCTCGGGCCGGCTGCGCGTCAGCGAGGCCGACGGCCGCGTCAGCAGCGTGCGCCTGGCCTTCGCCGCGCACAACGACCAGCCCTACCGCTCGCTCGGCCGCTGGCTGATCGAGCAAGGCGAGCTGACGGCCGACACCGCGTCGTGGCCGGCGATCAAGGCCTGGGCGCAGAAGAACCCGCAGCGCCTGCAGGCGCTGCTGTGGGCCAACCCGCGCATGGTGTTCTTCCGCGAGGAGCCGCTGGCCGACCCCACGCAGGGCCCGCGCGGCGCGCAGGGCGTGCCGCTGACGCCGGGCCGATCGGTCGCGGTGGACCCGCTGGCGGTGCCGCACGGCACGCTGCTGTGGATGGACAGCACCGAGCCGCTGTCGGCCACGCCGCTGCGCCGCCTGGTGGTGGCGCAGGACAGCGGCGCCGCGATCACCGGCGCGGTGCGCGTGGACCTGTTCTTCGGCTGGGGCCGCGAGGCCGAGGCGCGCGCCGGCCGCATGAAGCAGCCGCTGCGGCTGTGGGCGCTGTGGCCGCGCGGCGCGGCGCCGGCCGATCTATTGCCCTGAGGCTGATGCGCCGCGCCGGAAGCCGTCGGCCGCGGCCACCAGCGTGCGCGTGTAGTCGTGTTGCACGCGGCGCTGCGCCAGCTCGGCGCTGGCCAGCGTCTCGACGATGCGGCCGCGCTGCATGACGGCCAGGCTCTCGCACAGATGCGTCACCACCGCGAGGTCGTGGCTGACCATCACGAAGCTCAAAGATCGTGCGCGGCGCAGCGCCTCCAGCAGGTTCAGCACCTCGGCCTGCACCGAGGCGTCCAGCGCCGAGGTGGGCTCGTCCAGCAACAGCAGCGGCGGCTGCAGGATCAGCGCCCGCGCGATCGCCACGCGCTGGCGCTGGCCCCCCGAGAGCTGGTGCGCATAACGAAAACGGTGCGCGGCTGCCAGCCCCACCTCGTCCAGCGCGCGGACGATGCGCGCTTCGCGCTCTTCAGGATTGCCGATGCCGTGGATCGCCAGCGGCTCGGCCAGCATGCGGTCGACGGTCTGCCGGGGATGCAGCGAGGCATAGGGGTCCTGGAACACCATCTGCACGCGGCGCGCGAAACCCTTGCCGCCCGGATCGGCGGCCTGGCCATTGAGCGCGATGCGGCCGGCGCTGCGCGGCGCCAGGCCGCAGATCGCGCGCAGCACGGTGGACTTGCCAGAGCCCGACTCGCCGACCAGGCCGAAGCTTTGGCCCGGCGCCAGCTCGAAGCTCACGTCGTCCACCGCAACGAAGTCGCCGTAGGCGACGCGCAGGCCCTCGACCTTCAGGCTCATGCCGCCCACTCCGCGCGCCGGTCCAGCGTGGGCAGCGGGTGCCGCGGCCGGCTCAGCAGCGGCAGGCAGTTCAGCAGGCCCTGCGTGTAGGGGTGCTGCGCCTGGTCCAGGCGGCCGCTGCCGAGCTGCTCGACCACCTTGCCGGCGTACATCACCAGCGCGCGGTCGCAAAAGCTGGACACCAGGCGCAGGTCGTGCGAAATGAAGATTAGCCCCATGCCGCGGCGCGCGACCAGGTCGTCGAGGATCTTCAGCACCTCCAGCTGGACGGTGACGTCGAGCGCCGAGGTGGGCTCGTCGGCGATCAGCAGGTCGGGCTCGGCGATCAGCATCATGGCGATCATCGCGCGCTGGCCCATGCCGCCCGAGACCTCGTGCGGGTGCAGCCGCGCCACGCGCTCGGGGTCGTCGATGCGCACGGCCGCCAGGCCGTCCAGCATGCGCCGCCGCGCCTCGGCAGCGCCCACGCGGCGGTGGGCCTGCAGCGTCTCGACGATCTGCGCGCCGATGGTCATCACCGGGTTGAGCGAGAACTTGGGGTCTTGCAGCACCATCGCGATGCGGCCGCCGCGCAAGGCGCGGCGCTGGCGCGGCGGGCAGTGCAGCAAGTCGATGCCGTCGAAGTGCAGCCGCCGCGCGCCGACGCGGCCGCCGGGCGCCGTGAGCCCGAGGATCGCGCGGCCGGTCTGGCTCTTGCCCGAACCCGATTCGCCGACGATGGCCAGCCGCTCGCGGCCGAGCGTGAAGCTCACGCCGCGCACCACCTCGGTCCAGCCGCCGCCGCGCACCGGGTAGGCGACGCGCAGGTCGTCCACGTCGAGCAAGGTCGCGTCCATCAGCCCGTGGCCTTCGGATCTAACGCATCACGCAAGCCGTCGCCCAGCAGGTTGAAGCCCAGGCTGACGACGAAGATCGCCAGCCCCGGCCCGGCGGCCACCCACCACTGGTCCAGCACGTACTGGCGGCCGCCGGCGATCATCGCGCCCCACTCGGGCAGCGGCGGCTGCGCGCCCAGGCCCAGAAAGCCCAGCCCGGCGGCGGTGAGGATGATGCCAGCCATGTCCAGCGTGACGCGCACGATCAGGCTGGGCAGCGCCAGCGGCATCACGTGGCGCACGACGATGCGCGCCGGCGACGCGCCGGCCAGCCGCACCGCGGCGATGTAGTCGCTGCGGCGCACGGTCAGCGTCTCGGCGCGCGCGATGCGCGCATACGGCGGCCACGAGGTGATGGCGATCGCGATCACCGCGTTCTCGATGCCCGGCCCCAGGGCGGCGACGAAGGCCAGCGCGAGGATCAGCTTGGGGAAGGCGAGAAAGATGTCGGTGATGCGCATCAGCACCGCGTCGATCCAGCCGCCGGCATAACCCGCGATCGTGCCGACCAGCAAACCCACCGGCGCCGCCAGCAGCGCCACCAGCACGACCACGGCCAAGGTGATGCGCGAGCCGTGGATCACGCGCGAGAGGATGTCGCGCCCCTGGTCATCGGTGCCCATCCAGTGCGCGGCCGACGGCGGCAGCAGCCGCAGCGTGCGCAGGTCACCTTCGGTCGGCGAATACGGCGCCAGCCAGGGCGCCAGCAAGGCCATCAGCAGCAGTCCCAGCACGATGGCCAGCCCCAGCAGCGCCAGCCGGTTGCCGGCCAGCCGCCGCCAGGTGGCGTAGGCACGGCCCAGCGCGGCCTGGCGGCGCGAGGCGGGGCGCTCGCTTTGCAGCCAGTCGCGCAGCGTTTCGGTGCGGCCGGTCATCGCAGCCTCGTGCGCGGATCGAGCCAGCGGTACAGCCCGTCGCTCAGCAGGTTCAAGCCCACGAACACCGTGCCCACGACCAGCGTGCCGCCCAGCACCGCGTTCATGTCGGCGTTCTGCAGCGAGTTGGTGATGTACTGGCCCAGGCCCGGCCAGGCGAACACGGTCTCGGTCAGCACCGAGCCTTCCAGCAGCCCGGCGTAGGACAGCGCGATGACCGTGACCAACGGCACCATCGCGTTGCGCAGGGCATGGCGCCAGACGATGCGCGCTTCCGACAAGCCCTTGGCGCGCGCGGCGACCACGTATTCCTGCGCCAGCTCGGCCAGCATGAACGAGCGCGTCATGCGGCTGATGTAGGCCATCGAGAACGCGCCCAGCAGCGCCGCCGGCAGCACCAGGTGCGACAGCGCGCTGCGAAAGGCCTCCCACTCACCGGCCAGCGCCGTGTCGAGCAGGATCAGCCCGGTCACCGGCGTCAGCGTGAACTCGTAGCTGACGTCGATCCGCCCCGGCCCGGCCACCCAGCCGAGCTTGGCGTAGAACACCACCAGGGCCATCAGCCCGAGCCAGAACACCGGCACCGAATAGCCGGCCAGGCCCAGCACGCGCACCGCCTGGTCGACCCAGCCGCCGCGCCGCACCGCGGCCCACACGCCCAGCGGCACGCCCAGGCCGGCGCCGATCAGGATGCCCGCGGTGGCCAGCTCCAGCGTGGCCGGAAAGGCGCGCAGCAGGTCCTGCAGCACGGGGCGGCTGGTCAGCACCGAGGTGCCGAAGTCGCCCGCGGCCACCTGCTGGAGATAGCGCCAGAACTGCTGGTACCGCGGCAGGTCCAGCCCCAGCTCGGCGCGCACGCGCTGCACCACGTGTTCGGGCGCGCGGTCGCCGGCGATCGCGATCACCGGGTCGATCGGCACCACGCGGCCGATGAAGAAGGTGACCGCCAGCAGCCCCAGGTAGGTGACGGCGATCACGGCGACGAAGCTCGCCGCCGCGCGCAGCCGGCGGCGCATCAGCGCTTGCTGACCTTGAACAGGTAAGTCGAGTCGGACGTGGGTCCGAGCTGCAGCCCTTCGACGTTGTTGCGAAAGGCTGCGACCTCGATCTGCTGGAACAGCATCACGAAGGGGCTGGTCCTGCGGAACTCGGCCTGGATCTCCTCGTACATCGCCTTGCGCTTGGCGGCGTCGCGCTCCAGTACCGCGGCGTCGCTCTGCCTGGTCAGCTCCGGGATGGCCCAGGCGTTGCGCCAGGCCAGCGGTTTGCTCTTGGCGTCGTCGCTGTTGTCGGGGTTGCGCGCAAAGGTGTCGGCGTTGGTGTGCGGGTCCCAGTAGTCGGCGCCCCAGGTGCCGATGTACAGCTCGTGCTGGCGCGCGCGGTACTTGGTCAGCGTCTGCTTGCCGTCGCCGGGGATCAGCTCCAGCTCGATGCCGCCGCGCTTGAGGCTTTGCTGCACCGCCTCGGCGATGGCGGTGATGGGCTGCACGCTGCGCGTGTCCATCGTCACCTTGAAGCCGTTGGGATAGCCCGCCTTGGCCAGCAGCGCCTTGGCCTTGTCGACGTCCAGCTTGTAGGGCCTGGCGCTGGACGCGCCCAGCATGCCGGCCGGCAGGAAGTTCTGGTGCACCACGCCGATGTTCTTCATGATGGTGTCGCCGATGGCCTGGTAGTCGACCAGCCACTTGAAGGCCTCGCGCACCTCGGGCTTGGCCAGCGCCGCGTTCTTCTGGTTGAGGCTGAAGTAATACAGCGTGCCCTTGGCGGTGGCCGTGGTCTTGATGTCCTTGTGGGTCGACAAGGCCTGCAGGTCGTGCGGGCCCAGGTTGCGCGCGATGTCGACGTCGCCCTTCTCCAGCAGCAGGCGCTGCGTGGCCGGCTCCTTCAGGTGGCGGTAGAGCACGCGCGCCAGCGCCGGCTTAGCGCCCCAGTACTGGTCGTTGCGCTCCATCGCGACCACCTCGTTGGCGCGCCACTCGCGGATCTTCAGCGGGCCCGATCCGGCGTAGGCGGTCTTCAGCCAGCCGTAGCCCATGTCGCCGTTGGTCTCCTTGGATAACGCCAATTTCTTGTCCACCACCGCGGCCACGTTGGCGGTCAGGCAGTTGAGCACGAAGCTGGGCGCGAAGACCTTGTCGGTGGTAAGCGTCAACGTCAGCGGGCCGGTCTGCTTGATGCGGTCGCGCACGTTGTCCTTGGCGAAGCCGAACTGCGTCAGGATGAAGGCCGGCGTCTTGTCCAGCAGCACCGCGCGCTGCAGCGACCACACCACGTCTTCGGCCGTCAGCGCATTGCCGCTGGCGAACCTGAGGCCGGGCTTCAACTCGAAGCTGAAGGTCTTGCCGTCGGCGCTGACGCTCCAGCTCTTGGCAAGATCGCCCACCAGCTTGCTGGGGTCTGACACGTCGAAGCGCAGCAGCCGGTCGTAGGCATTGCCCATCACCTCGCCGGCCGAGATCTCGAAGGCCTCGGCCGGGTCCAGCGTGATGATGTCGTCGAAGGCGGCGGCAATCACCAGCGTGTCCTTGGGCGTGGCGGCTTGCAGCGGCGCGGCGGCCGCCAGGGCCAGCAGCGACAGCGCGGCCACCGCGGTGGCGCGGCGAGTCAGCAGGGGCAGGGGCATCGTGAGGATCCTTGGGCGGTGGCGGCTGGGGGACCAGCCGGACGGCGCGCAACATACCATGCAGGTCATGCGTGCAACGCTGACCGCCCTGAGCCTGGCCTTGCTCGCCGGATGCACCTCGATGACCCCTCCGGCCCCGAATGCCCTGCCCGCCCTCGACCGCGAACTGGCCGCGCTGGTCAGCGGCCGCCAAGCCCCGGTGGCCGCCGTCGCCGCGCTCGCCATCCGCGACGGCCGCGTGGTCTACGCCAACCAGTTCGGCCTGCGCCACCCGGCCGAGCCGCCGCTGCCGGTGACCGCGGACACGCGCTTTCGCGTTGCGTCGATCTCCAAGCTGGTGGTGGCGCTGGCGGTGATGCGCATGGTCGAGGCCGGCCAGCTCGACCTCGACGCCGACGTCAGCCAGGCGCTGGGCTGGACGCTGCGCCATCCGCAGTTTCCGCAAGCGCCGATCACGCTGCGCCTGCTGCTCAGCCACCGCTCTGGGCTGTCCGACGGCGGCGAGCGCTACGGGTTCGATGGCCGCACCCGGCTGCAGGACGTGCTGCAGCCGCAGGGCGCGCTGTATGCCGACGGCCTGAACTGGCGCCGCGGCAACCGCCCGGGCACGACCTTCGAGTACGTCAACCTCAACTACGGCGTGGTCGCGCAGGTGATGGAGCGCGCCGGCGGCGAGCGCTTCGACCGCCTGATGCAGCGCCTGGTGCTGCAGCCGCTGGGCCTGCAAGGCGGCTTCGATCCGTCGCCATGGCCGCGCGAGCAGCAGCTCGACGTCGCGGCGATGGTGCGCAAGCGCAGCGACGACGGCGTGTGGCACCCCGGCGGCCCCTGGGTGATCCAGGCCGACGACTTCCGCGCGCGGCCGGCACAGCCGCCCGCTGAGTTGGACGGTTATGTGGTGGGCAGCAACGGCACGCTGTTCGGCCCGCAGGGGCGGCTGCGGATCTCGGTGCGAGACCTGGGCGTGGTGATGCAGATGTTGCTGGACCAGGGGCGCCATGACGGCCAGGCCTTTCTGCGGCCCGCATCGGTGGCGCTGCTGGCCACGCCGCAATGGCGCCGCCAGGGCCCGCCGCCCGCCGATGGCGAAAACGTCGGCGCCTGCGCCTGGGGGCTGGGCGCGCAGATCTTCACCGACACCGCCGAGCCCGGCTGCGGCGACCGGCTGGTCGACGGCGGCGGCTTCAGCGGCTGGGGCCACACCGGCGACGCCTACGGGCTGATGGGCCTGTTCGTGCTGGACCCGGCCACGCGGCGCGGCATGGTCGTCGTGGTCAACGGGCCGGGGGTCGACCCCAAGACCTTTGCCAGCCGCTACTCGGCGCTGTACCGCTGGCAGGAGATCGCGGCCACCGCGGTCTGGCGCCATGCGCTGCAGGGCGCATCATCGCGCCCATGACCGGCACCGAATCACCGCACGGCGCGCACGCCGAGCTCGACCGCTACCCCACCGACCGCCTGCTGCGCACGCTGGTCGACGATCAGGCACAGGCGCTGGCGGCGGTGCAGGCCGCGGCGCCGCAGCTGGCGCGCGCGGTCGACGCGGCGCTGCCGCGCATCAACGCCGGCGGCCGCCTGGTCTACGTGGGTGCCGGCACTTCGGGGCGGCTGGGGCTGCTGGACAGCGTGGAGCTCAACCCCACCTTCAGCTGGCCGGCTGAGCGCGCGCTGGCGTTGATCGCCGGTGGCCGCGGCGCGCTGTTCGAGGCCGTGGAAGGCGCCGAGGACGACCGCGAGCAAGGCGCGATCGACGTCCGCCTGCACGAGCCGCGCGCCGACGACGTGGTGCTGCTGCTCGCCGCCTCGGGCAGCACGCCCTACGTGCTGGGCGCCTGCGACGCGGCGCGCGAAGCCGGCGCGCTGACGCTGGGCTTCAGCAACAACCCCGGCGCGCCGCTCACGCAGGCGGCCGAGATCGCCATCGTGCTGGACACCGGGCCCGAGCTGGTCTCGGGCAGCACGCGGCTGAAGGCCGGCACGGCGCAGAAGATCGCGCTCAACAGCTTCTCCACGGCGCTGATGGTGCGGCTCAACAAGGTCTACGGCAACCTGATGGTCGACCTGCGCGCCACCAACGCCAAGCTGCGCCGCCGCGCGCTGAGCCTGACGATGCGCGCCAGCGGTGCCGACGAGCTGACGGCCGAGCGCGCGCTGCGCGACAGCGGCTTTCGCGTCAAGGTGGCCGTGCTCGCGCTGCGCAAGGGCCTGTCGGTGCAGGCCGCCAGCCGGCGGCTGGACGACTGCCAGGGCAACCTGCGCGCTGCGCTGGCCGCGGCCGGATGAGCAGCGCGGCCGCCGGCTCGGCGCGCTCGCCCTGGTGGTGGGTGCCCAGCCTCTACTACGGCCAGGGCCTGCCCTACGTGGCGGTGATGACGCTGGCCGTGGTGCTGTACAAGAACCTCGGCCTGGATAACACGTCAATCGCGCTCTACACGAGCTGGCTCTACCTGCCCTGGGTGATCAAGCCGCTGTGGTCGCCGCTGGTCGATCTGCTGCGCAGCAAGCGCTGGTGGATCGTCAGCCTGCAGATGGTGATCGGCGCCGCGCTGGCCGCGGTGGCGCTGACGCTGCCGCTGGACGGCTTCTTCAGCATGAGCCTGGCGATGTTCTGGCTGCTGGCCTTCGCGTCGGCCACGCACGACATCGCGGCCGACGGCTACTACATGCTGGCGCTGTCGCAGCAGCAGCAGGCGGCCTTCGTCGGCGTGCGCAGCCTGTTCTACCGCGTCGCGATGATCAGCGGCCAGGGCGGGCTGGTCTACGCCGCCGGCCGGCTGACCGAGCGCCTCGGCGGCCCGGTGCCGGCCTGGCAGGCGGTGTTCTTCGCCCTGGCCGCGATGTTCGGCGCACTGTTCCTCTGGCACCAGTGGCGGCTGCCGCGGCCCGCGGCCGACCGCGCCGCCGACAGCGGGCAAGCCGGCCTGTGGAGCGGCTTCGGCGAGACCTTCGCGTCGTTCTTCCGCCGGCCGGACATCGGCCTGGTGCTGGCCTTCCTGCTGTTGTTCCGCCTGGGCGAGGCGCAACTGGTCAAGCTGGTCACGCCCTTTCTGCTGGACCCGGCGCAGCGCGGCGGGCTGGGCCTGTCCACCGCCGACGTCGGCCTGGTCTACGGCACTGTGGGCGTAGCCGCGCTGACGCTGGGCGGCCTGCTGGGCGGCTGGGTGATCTCGCGCCACGGGTTGATGCGCTGGCTGTGGCCGATGGTCGCGGCGATCCACCTGCCCAACCTGTTGTTCGTCGCGCTGGCGGCCTGGCAGCCGCAGAGCCTGTGGTTCATCACCGCGGCGGTGGCCTGCGAGCAGTTCGGCTACGGCTTCGGCTTTGCGGCCTACCTGATGTTCATGATCTGGGTCGCCGATGGCCCGGCCAAGACCGCGCACTACGCCTTGTGCACCGGCTTCATGGCGCTGGGCATGATGCTGCCCGGCATGTTGAGCGGATGGCTGCAGCAGCGGATGGGCTATGCGCCCTTCTTCGGCTGGGTGTGCCTGTGCACGCTGCCGTCGGTGTGGGCCGCGGCGCGGCTGCGCATTCCGGCGGACTTCGGCCGCAAGGACGATCAGGTCGACGAGGCCGCAGCATGAACGCTGCATCGCCCCAACGTTTGGCCTCGCTCGATGCCTTCCGCGGCTTTGCGATCGCCGGCATGGTGCTGGTCAACAACCCCGGCGACTGGAACGCGCTGTACCCGCCGCTGGCCCACGCGGCGTGGAACGGCTGGACCTTCACCGACTGGATCTTTCCGTTCTTCCTGTTCATCGCCGGCGTCTCGATGACGATCTCGCTCGACGCCCGCGCCGCCGCCGGTGCCTCGCGTCGAGCCTTGGCGGTGACGATGGCGCGGCGCGCGGCGCTGATCATCGCGATCGGGTTGCTGCTGAACCTGGTGCCGCGCTTCGACTTCGCCACCGTGCGCATCCCCGGCGTGCTGCAGCGCATCGGCCTGGCCGTGCTGCTGGCCACGCCCATCGTGCTGGCCTGCCGCTGGCGCGGCGTGCTGGCCTGGCTGGTGGGTCTGTGCGCGCTGTACGCGGTGTTGATGCTGGCGGTGCCGGTGCCCGATGCGCAAGGCGTGGTGGCGGCCGGCGTGCTGGAGCCCGGCCGCGATTTCGGTGCCTGGCTGGATCGCCAACTGCTGTCCGGCCACCTCTGGGCCGCCTCGCGCACCTGGGACCCCGAAGGCCTGGTCAGCACGCTGCCGGCGGTGGGCACGCTGCTGTCGGGCGTGCTGACGGGGCGCTTCCTGGCCGCCGCGCCGCGGCCGGGGCTGGGCCTGGACCAGCTCAAGGTTGAGCAGACCGTCTGGCTGCTGCTGGCCGGGTTGGCGTTGCTGTGGCTGGGCGAGGCCATGGATGGCTGGTTCATGCCCATCAACAAGAGCCTGTGGACGCCGTCGTACATGGTCATCATGGACGGCTGGGCCTTGCTGGTGTTCGGCGCCTTCCACTGGCTGCTGGACGCGGCGCCGCAAGCCCGGCTGCGCGCGGCCAGCGCGCGCTGCTTCAAGCCGCTGGTCATCTACGGCATGAACGCGCTGTTCATCTTTGCCGTCTCGGGGCTGGTGGCCAAGCTGATGCTGTTCGTCAAGGTCGGCGCGCCACCGCAATCGCTGAAGGCCTGGGCCTATGCGCCGATCCAGGCGCTGCCGCTGGCGCCGCGCAACGCCTCGCTGCTGTGGGCGCTGCTGTTCAACGGCGCGATGTTCGCGCTGGCCTGGTGGCTGTGGCGCCGGCGCTGGTTCTTCAAGGCATGACCGGCATCCGGCGCCGCCAGGCATTGGCGTTATTGCCGGCGCTGGGCTCGTGCAGCCTGTGGCCGCCGGCCGGGCCGCCGCCGGCGCTGCCGCGCGAGTTCCGCGCCGCCTGGGTGGCCAGCGTCGCCCACATCGACTGGCCCAGCCGCGCCGGCCTGAGCAGCGCCGAACAGCGTGCCGAGATGCTGGCGCTGCTGGACCGCGCCGCGGCCATCGGCCTCAACGCGCTGGTGCTGCAGGTGCGGCCGGCCGCCGATGCACTGTACCGATCGGCGCTGGAGCCCTGGAGCGAATACCTCACCGGCGCCAGCGGCCGCGCGCCCGACGAAGACCGGGACCCGCTGGCCGAATGGGTGGACGGAGCGCACCGCCGCGGCCTGGAACTGCACGCCTGGTTCAACCCCTACCGCGCGCGCCATCCGTCGGCGCGCAGCGAGCCGGCCGCCAGCCACGTGGCCAGGGCCGAGCCGGCCATCGTCAAGGCCTACGGCGACGCCTTGTGGATGGACCCCGGCGAGCCGCGCGCCGCCGAGCGCACGCGCGCCGTGGTGCTGGACGTCGTGCAGCGCTACGACATCGACGGCGTCCACCTCGACGACTACTTCTATCCGTATCCCGTCAACGATGCGCAAGGCGCCGAGATCGACTTCCCCGACGGCCCGTCGTGGCAGCGCTACGTGGATGGCGGCGGCACGCTGGCGCGCGCCGACTGGCGGCGCGACAACGTCGATCGCCTGATCGAAACGCTGCAGCGCGAGGTGCACGCCGCCAAGCCCTGGCTGCGCTTTGGCATCAGCCCGTTCGGGCTGCCGCGGCCCGACCGCCGGCCACCCGGCATCCGCGGCTTCAGCCAGTACGACAAGCTCTACGCCGACGTCGAGCGCTGGTGGGCGCAAGGCTGGATGGACTACCTGGCGCCGCAGCTCTACTGGGCGATCGGCAAGACCGAGCAGGCCTTCGGCCCGCTGCAGGCCGCCTGGCGCGCCGGCAACGCGCAAGGCCGGCACTTGTGGCCGGGACTCTTCACCAGCCGGCTGGGCGCCGAGCGCGACGCCTACAGCGCCGACGAGGTGCTGGCCCAGGTGGCGCTGACCCGCGGCCCGCGCGTCGACAACGGCCACCTGCACTTCAGCATGGCCGCACTGCTGCAGGACCGCGACGGCATCGCCGCGCGGCTGCGCGCCGGCCCTTACGCGCAGGCCGCGCTGACGCCGGCCACGCCGTGGCTGGCCGAGCCACCGCCGCAGCCGCCGCGGATCGACGGGCTGCCGCAGTCCGACGGCTCGCGCGCGCTGTGGCCGCGCCAGGGCGACGGGCCGCTGCTGCGCCAGGCGGTGCTGTGGCAGTGGCGGCAGGGCGCATGGCAGTGGCAGGCGCAGGCGCTGCCGGCCGCGGCGCCGCTGGCGCTGGCGGCCGACGCGCAGGCCGCCTGGGTGCTGGGCATCGGCCGCAGCGGGCTGGAGAGCGAGGCGGTGGCGGTCGGGGGCCGCTTCTGATCTTGAAAATGCTGTATTGAAAGCGGGCTTTTCAAGGTACTATCGCGCGACCATGGAGCCGCTGCACCGCCCCGCGCTGATGGCCGAGCTGCAGGCCGCGCTGGCGCGCAGCCCGGCGGTGGCGCTGCTGGGCCCGCGCCAGGTGGGCAAGACCACGCTGGCCCGCCGGTTCGTCGATCCCGGCAGCACGCACTACCTGGACCTCGAAGACCCCGTCGTGCTGGCGCAGATGGGCGCGCCGATGAGCCTGCTGTCGCCGCTGCGCGGGCTGGTGGTGATCGACGAGGTGCAGCGCGCGCCGGAGCTGTTTGCGGTGCTGCGCGTGCTGCTCGATCGCGACGGCAGCGACGCCGGCGACGGCCCCCCGGCGCGCTTCCTGCTGCTGGGCAGCGCCTCGCCGCAGCTCCTGCGCCAGAGCAGCGAATCGCTGGCCGGCCGCCTGGCCGTCATCGAGCTGGGCGGCTTCACGCTGCAGGACACCGGCGCCGCCGCGCTGTCGCGGCTGTGGTGGCGCGGCGGCTTTCCGCGCGCCTTGCTGGCCGCCAGCGACGACGCCAGCCGCCGCTGGCGGCGCGACTTCATGCGCCTGGTGATCGAGCGCGACCTGCCCGCCCTCGGCCTGGGCGTCAGCCTGCCGGCCATGCAGCGCTTCTGGGCCTTGCTGGCGCACTTCCACGGCCAGGTCTGGAACGCCGCCGAGCCGGCGCGCGCGCTGGGCGTCAACGAGAGCACGGTGCGGCGCTACCTGGATCATCTGACGCAGCTCTACATGGTGCGCCAGCTCCAGCCCTGGCACGAGAACCTGGCCAAGCGCCAGGTCAAGGCGCCCAAGATCTACTTCCGCGACAGCGGCCTGCTGCACGAGGCGCTGGGCATCGCCAGCGAAGACGCGCTGCGCCTGCATGGCCGCGTGGGTGCGTCGTGGGAAGGCTTCGTGATCGAGCAGTTGCTGGCCATCGCCGCACCCGATCAGGCGTATTTCTGGGCCACGCACGCCGGTGCCGAACTGGACCTGCTGCTGCTGAAGGACGGCCGGCGCATCGGCGTGGAGATCAAGCGCAGCGACGCGCCGACGCTCACGCCGTCGATGCGCATCGCGATGCAGGACCTGCGGCTCGACGCGCTGTACGTCGTCTATCCCGGCAACCGCCGCTACCCGCTGGCCGCAGGCATCGAGGCGGTGCCGCTGGCCGCCGTGCTGCCCGCCGCCTGAAGCCCATCCCCCGATGCCTGCGCATTCCCCCCGGTTATGCTGGCCGCACGAGCTTTCATTGGCCGGGGCCGCAGGCAGTGCCTAACCTGCGCGCTCTGGCGGCAAACCAACACAGGGCAGACTTGAACGCGGTGGCAGCAAGGCAAGGCGGGGCCGGCCTGGGACTGGGCATCGATGCCGGCGGCACGCAGACCCGCTGGGCCCTGGCCACGCCGGCCGGCGAGTTGCTGGCCGAAGGCAGCGTGGCGGGCTTGAGCGCCGTGCAACTGGGCAGCCGCAACGGCCAGCAGGTGGTGCGCGACACGCTGGCCGCGCTGGCCAGCGACGTGCTGGCCGTCGGCCGGCCGACGCAGGTGCATGCCGGCCTCACCGGCTACGGCGGCGTGCGCGAGCCGCTGTCGGGCCTGATCTGCGCGCCGCTGGGCCTGGGCGCCGAAGCGGTGACCATCGTCACCGACATCGAAGTGGCCTACCTCGACGTCTTCCGCCCCGGCGAGGGCTACCTGGTCTACGCCGGCACCGGCTCGATCGCCGCCTTCATCGACGCCGACGGCGGCGTCCACCGCGTGGGCGGCCGCGGCGGCCTGCTGGACGACGGCGGCAGCGGCTTCTGGATCGCCCGCGAGGCGTTGCGCCACATCTGGCGGCAGGAGGACGAGGCGCCCGGCGCCTGGCAGCGCTCGGCGATGGCGCGCGAGGTGCTGGAGCACGTGGGCGGCAGCGACTGGAGCCACAGCCGCCGGTTCATCTACACGGTGGACCGCGGCGAGATGGGCAAGCTGAGCCTGGCCGTCGCGGCCGCCGCGGGCAGCGACCCGGTGGCGCTGCGCCTGCTGGAAGCCGCGGGCAGCGAGCTGGGGCGCCTGGCGCGCATCCTCGTGCAGCGCCACGGCCCGCGCCCGGTGGCGCTGGCCGGACGCGTGTTCCAGTTGCACCCCGTGATCGAGCAGGCCTGCCGCGCCGCGGTGCCCGAGCCGGCCGCGCTGCAGGTGCGCGTGAGCCACGGCCACCATGCGGCGGCGCGCATCGCGGCGCGCGCGGTGCAGGCGGCATGAGTGCGCCGGGCCGCCCCCAAGCGCTCATCCCGGAGCGCGTGCGCGCGCAGGGTTGGCCCGTGAGACTGGTCCGCCTCCTGCTGGCCTGGGCCGCCGCGGCGGCGCTGGCCGGCTGCGCCACCGGCCTGGTGATCGACAGCAGCCACCGCGCCGTCAGCCAGGGCCCGCGCGCGGACCTGCTGGTGCTGCACTACACGGTGCTGGACCAGCCCACCTCGCTGCGCGTGCTGACGCAACAGGAGGTCTCCAGCCACTATCTGGTGGGCGACGACGACCCGCCCACCATCTACCGCCTGGTGGACGAGAGCCAGCGCGCCAACCACGCCGGCGTCAGCGCCTGGGCACGGCGGGTGCTGCTCAACATGTCGTCGATCGGCATCGAGATCGTCAACCCCGGCTACACCGACACGCCCGAGGGCCGCCGCTACGCGCCCTATCCGCCGCGGCAGATCGACGCCGTCGTGGCGCTGGTGCGGGATATCGTCAAACGTTGGAACATCCCGCCCGAGCGCGTGGTGGGCCACGCCGACGTGGCGCCCGGCCGCAAGCAGGACCCGGGGCCGCTGTTCCCCTGGAAACGCCTGGCCCAGGAAGGTCTGGCGCTGTGGTTCGACGAAGGCCGCGCCGCCGCGCTGCAGCCGCGCTACGAGGCCAGCCTGCCCGACACCGCGTGGTTCCAGCAGCGCCTGGCCCGCATGGGCTATGCGGTGCCGCAGGACGGCGCGCTGGACATCCCCACGCGCGACGTGCTGGTGTCGTTCCAGATGCGCTTCCGCCCGGCGCGCTACGACGGCGTGCCCGATGCCGAGACCGCCGCGATCCTGGCCGTGCTGACCACGCCCTGAAGCGCGGGGCCGTCCGCGCGTGTGCCGTCCCGGGCCGTGCCGGGCCTTCGCGGGGCCTTCCTAGAATCCCGCCTCATGCGGCTGCGCCACATCGAAGTCTTCCACGCCGTGATGCAGGCCGGCACCATCAGCGGCGCCGCCCAGGTGCTGCACATCTCGCAGCCCGCGGTCACCAAGGTGCTGCAGCATTGCGAGCTGCAACTCGGGCTGCCGCTGTTCGAGCGCATCCGCGGCAAGCTCTACCCGCGGCCCGAGGCGCACCGGCTGTTCGCCGAGACCGAGAAGCTCGCGCGCGAGCTGGCCGGCATCCGCCGCCTGGCAGCGTCGCTCAAAAGCAAGTCGGTCGAGACCATCCGCCTCGTGGCCACGCCGTCGCTGGCGCTGAGCGTGCTGCCCGCCGCGATGGCGGCCTGGCGGCGCGACTTTCCGCAGACGCAGTGCGAGCTGGCCACCCAGCACACCGAGGAGATCGTCAACATCCTGCGCATCGGCGAGGCCGACCTCGGCCTGTCGCTGCGCGACCCGCGCCACCCCACGATCGTGGCCGAGCCGCTGGCCGAGGGCCCGCTGGTCGCGCTGGCGCGCACCGGCACCTGGCCTGCCGCGCAGCGCGGCCAGCCGATCAGCGTGGCCGAGCTGCCCGACGACCTGATCGGACTGCCCAATGCCGACCCGCTGGGCGAGCTGATCGCCGGCGCCTTCGAGGCCGCCGACCGCCAACCCGTGCACGGCACCGTGGTGCACACCTACCAGTTGGCGCGCGCGCTGGTGGAGGCCGGCGGCGGCGTGGCCGTGGTCGACCCCTTCAGCGCCAGCCTGCCACCGCCGCAACGGCTGCAGCGGCGGCCGCTGGAGCCGGCGCTGCCGGTGCGCCTGTACGTGCTGAGCGCCAGCCAGGCGCCGCTGTCGCACGGCGCGCGCGAGCTGGTCAAGCGCGTCACCCAGGTGGCGCGGCAGGCGCTGGACGGCGGCTGGACATGACGCCAGAACCGCGCACCATCGGCATCGACGAACTGCCGGCCCACGCCGGCTACCGCGCGCTGGGCGACATCGCGGGGCTGCAGGTCGACCTGCGCTACGCCGGCACGCGCAACCTGCTGGGCCGCGACCTCTATTCGCCGCACGACTGCGCCTGGCTGCGCCGCGAAGCGGCCGACGCGCTGCAGCAGGCCGTGTGCTGGCTGCAGCGCGAACGGCCGGCGCTGCGCCTGTGCGTGCTGGACGCCGCGCGCCCGCAGCGCGTGCAGGAGCTGTTCTGGTCCCACGTGCAGGGTACGCCGATGGAGCCCTATTTCGCGCCGCCGGAACGCGGCTCGATCCACAGCTTCGGCATGGCCGTGGACATCACGCTGGCCGACGCGCACGGGCAGGCGCTGGACATGGGCACGCCTTTCGACGACACCACCGAGCGCTCGCATCCGGCGCTGGAGCACCAGCACGCCGCGGCCGGCCTGCTCAGCCAAGCCCAGCTCGACAACCGCCGCCTGTTGCGCACGGCGCTGCTGCAGGCCGGCTGGCAAGCCATCAGCACCGAGTGGTGGCACTTCGACTTCGGCGACCGGGATGAGGTGCGGCGGCGGTTGCCGCGGATCGTCTGACTACGGCCCGACCGGCCTGGGCGCTGGCGCCATCGCCTCGAACCGCGTCCGCCCCACCCAGTCGACCAGCGCATCGACCACCGGCCGCATCTGGCGCGCCGCGAGGCGGTCCTGGTTGAACATCGCGACGACGATCTGCGGCTGGCCGGCGGCGTCGGGCACGATGCCGGCCAGGGCGACCACGTTGCGCAAGGTGCCGGTCTTCATGCGCGCCCAGCCGGTGGCGGGGCCGTCCTTGAAGCGGTTGCGCAAGGTGCCGTCGATGCCGGCGATCGGCAGGCTGGCGACGAACTCCGGCGCCCAGCGGCTGGCCAGGCCGGCGCGCAGCACGCCTTCCAGCTGCGCCGGCGTGATGCGCTCGCTGCGCGACAGGCCCGAGCCGTTGTCCAGCACCAGGCCGGTGTCGTCGATGCCGCGGCCGCGCATCCAGCCGCGCACCGCGCGCTCGGCGCGCTGCAGCGTGGGCTCGGCGGCCACGCCATCGCCGGCCGGCGCGGCGCGGCCGATGGCCAGCAGCAGCGTGCGCGTCAGCGTGTTGTCCGACTGCTTGTTGATCGTGCGCACCAGCTCCGCCAGCGGGCGCGACCCGTGCTCGGCCAGCAGCCGCGCGTCGGCCGGCGTGGTGGCTTCGCGCACGCCGCCGCGCCAGCGGCCACCCAGGCCCGCCCACAGGCCGCGCACCAGGCGGGCGATGTAGTCGTTGCGCTCGATCACGTTGAAGGCCACCGTGCGGTCGCAGCGCGCCGGCCAGGTGCCGCGCAGCACCACGTCGGTCTGGCGGCCGGGTTTGGCGGCACGCACCTCTGGCGTCTTCCAGCCGTCGTCCCAGCGGCTGCAGTCGCCGTCGACCAGCGTCATCTCGTGCGTCACGCGCACGCCGGCCAGCGGGGTGAGCGGCAGCACCTGCAGGCCGCGCTCGTCGACGAAGACGTCCACGCGCAGCAGGTTGTCGTTGACCAGCAGCGCGTCGGGGATCACGTTGTAGCCGGCCTCGGGGGCGTCGTCGAAGGGCGGCTGGCCGACATCCAGCCGCGGCGGCTGGAAGGCGCTGCGGTCCAGCACGAGGTTGCCGCGCCAGTCTTGCAGGCCGTGGAAGCGCACGCGCTGCAGCATGGCCTGCAAGGCCTGCTGCGACAGGTCCATGTCGGCGCCGCCTTGCAGCACCAGGTCGCCGCGCAGCACGCCGTCCTGGATGGGGCCGGTCGCCAGCAGCCGCGTCGTGCCGCGCCAGGCCGGCCCCAGTTGCTCCAATCCCACAAGGGTTGTCACCAACTTCATCGTCGAGCCGGGCTGCAGCGGCCGGTCGACCTGGTGCGCCACGTGGCGCGGCCCCGCGCCCACGGGGGCGACCACGAGGCCCAGCGCATCGGCCGCCACGCCGGCCTCGGCCAGCAGGCGCAGCAGCGGCGGCGGCAGCTCGGCGCGGGCGCCGAAGGCCCAGGCGCCGAGGGCCACAACGGCGGCCAGCAGCAGCGGGCGGAGGAACGGTCGGCAGGACGGTTGAAGCAAGGCTTGGCAGGTCATGGCGCGTGGCCGGCGCAGTCTACGGGCGCAGCACCGGGCGCGGGCATTCCGCGCGGTTATGCGACAGGCACGCCTTTTCATTGGCCGCTCGCGGAACCGATGCCTACCCTGCCCCGGTTAACGAACGTTGCGGCCTCGTGAACGTGGTGTCACCGGCGCGCGGCATCGACCCGTCCACCCGCAGGAGAAGAAGCGTATGAAACTCACGCCCCTGGCCGCCTCGCTGGCCCTGCTCGGCCTGACCTCGGTTGCGCTGGCGCAGTCCGCCACGCCGCAGCGCGTGGAGATCACCGGCAGCAGCATCAAGCGCATCGCCGACGAAGGCGCACTGCCGATCCAGGTGATCACGCGCCAGGAGCTGGAGCGCCAGGGCATCGTGACGGCCGAGCAGCTGATCAACTCGCTCAGCGCCAACGGCACGGGCCTGGACAACCTGGCCGCCAACGCCGACGTGGTGGCCGGCGCGGCGCGCGGCAACAACGGCGCCTCGTGCGCCAACCTGCGGCTGCAGGGCTGCGCGGCAACGCTGATCCTGCTCAACGGCCGCCGCGTGGCCGCGCACGGCCTCAACGGCGGCGTGGTCGACGTGCAGCAGATCCCGATGGCCGCGGTCGACCGCATCGAGGTGCTCAAGGACGGCGCCTCGGCGATCTACGGCACCGACGCCATCGGCGGCGTCATCAACTTCATCCTGCGCAAGAACTACCAGGGCCTGGAGGCCCAGGCCTTCACCGACATCACCGAGGCCGGCGGCGGCAACATCACCCGCTTCAAGCTGACCGGCGGCTTCGGCGACCTGGACAAGGACAACTTCAACGTGCTGGTGGCCCTGAGCCGCAGCGAGAACAAGGCGCTGCGCGGCGACCAGCGCGACTTCGTCAACACCTTCCAGCCCAACCGCGGGCTGTCGGTCGACACGCGCGGCACGCCGATCGCCACGCTGTTCACGCTGAGCTCGCTGTACACGGGCCTGAGCCGCGACAACAAGGACAACACCGGCCGCAACACCGGACCCACGCTGCCGGGCGGCGGTGCGCAGACCTACACCGGCATCAACGTGCTCGACCTGCCGGGCGGCGCGGGCTGCAAGTCGGTCGACGGCATGGACGCCTACGACGAGGTGCTGTGGGCCACGCCGTCGGCCAAGTACGGCTGCGCCTGGGACACCGGCCGCGCCGCGGTGCTGCAGCAGCCGGTGACCAACACCAACGCGGTGCTGCGCGGCACGCTGCGCCTGGGCGAGCACCAGCTGTACGCCGAGTACACCGGCGCCAAGGTGGAATCGAAGAAGAGCTTCTCGCCCAACCAGATTTCCAGCAGCGCCTCCGCGTCCAGCCCGTTCTTCAATCTCGCCTACCCGAGCAGCGGCAGCTCGTACAACGAGGTCTTCAACGCGCTGGTGGGCACCTTCCCGCAGCTCGAAGCCAACCGCGGTGCGCCGCTGGCCTTCCGCTGGCGCTGCATGCCATGCGGCAACCGCGAGATCGAGACCGAGAGCGACACCTCGCGCTTCCTGCTGGCCGCCGACGGCCCGCTGGTCGGCGACTGGAGCTACCGCGCCGGCGTCTCGCGCGCCAGCAGCGAAAGCACCTCGCTGCTGGGCGGCGGCTACTTCTATGGCAAGGAGTTCGCGGCGCTGATCAACAGCGGCGTGCTCAACCCCTTCTCGCTGACGCAGACGCCGGCGGCGCTGGCCGCGCTGCAGAACGTGATGGCCACCGGCGTCACGCTGTACGGCGGCAAGTACACGGTGGAGCAGCTCGACGCCACCTTCAGCGGCCCGGTCTTCAAGCTGCCCGCCGGCGACGTGATGGCCGCCATCGGCACCGACGTGCGCACCGAGAAGTACCGCTTCAACGGCAACGAAACCGACCTGGCCACGCAGGGCCGCATCTTCAACGCGCCCTTCGACAGCATCAACACGCTGAACACCGTCAAGCGCGACATCAAGGCGGTGTTCGCCGAGCTGCAGGTGCCCATCACCAAGCAGCTGGAGCTGAACCTGGCGGCGCGCTACGACGACTACACCGGCTTCGGCAGCACCACCAACCCCAAGGTGTCGCTGCTGTTCAAGCCGCTCAGCCAGCTCGCGCTGCGCGGCTCGTACGGCACTGGCTTCCGCGTGCCGACCTTCAACCAGCTGTTCTTCGGCGTCACCGAGTCGACCTATGCCGGCAAGGACCTGGCCGACCCGGGCAAGTGCCCGTCGGGCGTGGTCAGCGCCACCGCCGGCTGCGAGTCGATCACGCCGGTGATCCTGACCGGCGGCAAGCCCAACCTGGGCCCCGAGGAAAGCAAGCAGTGGAACGCGGGCATCGTCTGGGAGCCCAACGCCAACTTCAACATCAGCGTCGACTACTGGGACATCCGGCGCGACGGCACGGTGCAGACGCTGGCCTTGAGCGACCTGGTCAAGAACTACGCGCTGTTCCCCGGCAACTTCCTGCGCGACGCCAGCGGCAACCTGGTGGCCATCGACAACCGCTGGGTCAACGCCGGCCAGACCATCACCAAGGGCGTGGACGTCAACGCCCGCCTCAACGGCCGGCTGAGCGACGCGCGCTGGTCGGTCATCCTCGACGGCACCTACCTGCTGGACAAGAAGTCGCGCCTGCTCGCCAGTGCTCCCTTCGGCCCCAGTGAAATCGGCACCTTCACGCGCGCCGGCGACCTGGGCCTGCGCTGGAAGCACACGCTGACCGGCACCTACACCCGCGGCGTGTGGACCGGCATGCTGCAGAACGTCTACAAGAGCGGCTACACCGACTACGTGCTGCCCGGCGTGGCCAACGGCAGCGTGGTGCCGCCCGACTGGAGCCCCAAGGTCAAGGCCTACCAGCTCTGGAACACCAGCGTGGCCTACACCGGCGTCAAGAACCTGACGCTCACCTTCGGCGTCAAAAACCTGCTGGACAAGGACCCGCCGTTCTCGGCCGCCTATGACAGCAACACCGGCGCCGGCAGCTCGTGGGAGCCGCGCGTGGCCGATCCGCGTGGGCGCTCCTATACCTTGACGGTCGACTACAAGTTCTTCTAGAGCGGACTTAGCCGTCCATGCAGCGCCGCCGCTGGCTCCGGCTGTCGGCTGGCGCGCTGGCAGCGGCTGGCGCGGCGGCCACCGGCTGCTCGGCGCTGCCGCTGCCGCGGTCGTCGCCACCGCCGGCCCGGCGCCCGCCACGGCTGCGGCCGGGCGACACCATCGGGCTGTTCGCGCCCAGCTCGCGGCTGCAGCCGCAGCATGTGCAGCGCGGCCTGGACGCCGTGCGCGCGCTGGGTTTCGAGCCGCGGCTGGGCCGCCACGTGCTGGCGGCGCAAGACCACTACGCCGGCAGCGCCGAACAGCGCGCCGAGGACTTCAACGCGCTGTGGCGCGACGGCGAGGTGCGCGCGCTGTGGGCGCTGCGCGGCGGCGCCGGCGCGGCGGCGATGCTGCCGCTGCTGGACTGGGACGCGCTGCGCCGCGACGCCAAGGCGGTGATCGGCTACTCCGACCTCACCGCCTTGCTGCTGGGCCTGCGCAGCGCCGGGCTGGTGTGCTTCCACGGGCCGTCGGCGGTGTCGCGCCTCACGCCCTTCAGCGTGGCGGCGCTGCGGGCGGTGCTGATGGAGCCACAGCGCGCGACGCTGCTGGCGCGCTCGCCCGAACACCAACAGCGCGCCGAAGCCGAGCCGCAGTTCCGCGCCCGCACCATCCGCGCCGGCGTCGCCGAAGGGCCGCTGATCGGCGGCAACCTCTCGGTGCTGACCTCGCTGGTCGGCACGCCCTGGGCCGCTGACTGGGGCGGTGCGCTGCTGTTCCTCGAAGAAGTGGGCGAGGAGCCCTACCGCATCGATCGCATGCTGACCCAGTTGCAGCAAAGCCAGGGCCTGCAGCACGCCGCGGGGCTGGTCGGCGGCGTGTTCGAGCACTGCGAGCCCGGCCCGGACTCGACGCCGATGCCGCTGGCCGAGGTGCTGGATCGCCAGTTCGGCGGCGCCGGGCGCCCGGCCGTCTACGGCCTGAGCTTCGGCCACGTGCGCGACCAGCTCACGCTGCCGCTGGGCGTGCGGACACGGTTGGACGCCCAGGCGCTAACGCTGACCTTGCTGGAACCCGCGGTAGACTGATCGCTGCTGGACCGCGCGTCATGCCAGGGGCGCTCCGGCCCTTGCCTGAAGCGCCATGCGATCGCCACCCGAAGAATCTGCGCCTGACGAACAGCCCCGCCATCGCGTGCAACTGCAGCTGTTGCACGCACCGCAGATGCTGATGAGCGCGGCCCCCGCGCAGCGCCTGCCGTTCAAGGATGCCGCGCTGCTGGCGCGGCTGGCGATGGAGGGGCCACAGCCTCGCGCCAGCCTGGCGCCCTGGCTGTGGCCGCAGGCAAGCCCGGAGGGGGCGCGCAGCAACCTGCGCCAGCGGGTCTCTCGCCTGCAGCGCCGGTCCGACCGGCGCTTGCTGCAGGTCAAGGACCAGGACGTCCTCGCGCTGCAGCCGGCGGTGGAGGTCGACATCCTCCAGCTCGCGCAGGCCTTGCGCGCCGATGCGCAGGCGGCCAGGGGCGATCTGCTGGGCGGCCGCGCAGCGGACGAGGGGCCGCCCGCCGGCGAGTCCGACCTGGGCGCCTGGCTGGTCCAGGCCCGCGACGCGATCCGGGCGCAACGCCGCGCCGTGCTGCTGGAGCGCATCGAGGCGCTGGAGGCCAGGCGCCCGCGCGAAGCCCTGGCCTTCGCCCAACGCTGGCTCGACGAAGCGCCGGGGCAGGACGACGCGCTGTGCCGACTGATGCAGTTGCACCACGTGCTCGGCGAGCGCACGGCCGCCTTGTCGGCCTGGCGGCGCGACCAGCGCAGGCGCCAGCGCGGGGATCTGCCGGCACCGGGGCCCACGGCGCTGGCCTTGCACCGCATGATCGAAAGCGCCGACCCGCCCTTGGGCGGCCCGGCGGCTCCAGCGCCGCCGCCGGCGGTGTCGGCATCGCTGCTGCGGCCACCCAGGCTGGTGGGGCGCGCGCGCGAGTGGGCGGCCATGAGCGCGGCCTGGGAGGCCGGCCGGTCGGTGCTGGTGCAGGGCCATGCGGGCGTCGGCAAGACGCGGCTGGCCGAGGCGTTTGCCCAGGCCCATGGCATCGAGTGCCGCTTGGCCGCGCGGCCCGGCGATCGCCTGGTGCCCTATGCGCTGCTCGGCCAGCTGGTGCAGGCCGTGACCGCCGCGGACGCCGTCCTCGACGACTGGGTGCGCCTCGAACTGGCGAGGCTGTGGCCGGCGCTGGGCGAGGCGCCGGCGACGCCCCTGCAGCCCTTGCGCCTGTTGCAGGCCCTGCGCCTGCTGCTGCGCGGCGCCCGGCCGATGCTCATCGAGGACCTTCACGTCGCCGACGCGGCCAGCGCCGAATGGCTGCCCGCGGTGATCGAGGCCTTGCCCCAGGCCTTGCTCAGCACCCGGCCCGACCCCTTGCATCCCGCGCTCGCCGCCTGGGTGCAGGCCGGCGCCGTGACCACGGTGCCGCTGTCGCCGTGGTCGGCGGCCGGCGTCGAGGAACTGCTCGACGTGCTCGCGCTGCCACGGCTGGAGGCGGGGCGCTGGGCGCAGCCGCTGATGCGCCATACCGGCGGCCATCCGCTGCTGCTGCTGGGCACGCTGCAAGCCCTGGTGCGGACAGCGCTGCCCGACCCGGCGCAAGCCTTGCCGGTGCCCGATCGGCTGTCCGACCTGATCGCCCCCCGTCTGCAGCGTTTGCCGCCGCCGGCGCTGGCGCTGGCGCGCCTGGCGGCCTTTGCCGGCGAAGCCTTCAGCGTCGCGCTGGCGCAAACCGGCTTCGACGGTGATGCGCCAGCGCTCGCCGCGGCCTGGCAGGACCTCGATCACGCCGGCCTGCTGGGCGATGGCCAGCGCATGCACGACCTGGTGGCCGAGGCCGTGCGCCTGCACACCCCCGAGCCTGCGGCGCAGGCTGCGCACCGGCGGCTCGCGGTCGCGCTGTCGGCGCGCGGTGCGGCGCCGGCCCGGCTGGCCGGCCACTGGTCCGGCGCCGGCGAGCCGGGCGAGGCCGCCAGCTGGCACGAGCGGGCCGCGCGTGAGGCACAGCACCGCTCGCGGCGCGAGGAGGAAGCGGCGCAGTGGCAGCTGGCATCGGCGGCGTGGCAGCACGCGGGCGACGCGGCGCGGGCCTTCGAGGCCAACGTGCAACGGCTGCGCGTGCTGCTGGTCAGCGGCAACCTGGTCGAGGCCGATCATCAGATCGAGTGGCTCGGCGCCCATGCGGTGTCGATCCGCCAGCAAGCGCAGTCGATGGTTGGGAAGGCGCACGCCGCGTTGCTCGCCGCCCGTTACCCCGAGGCGCTCGGCGCCGCGCAGCAGGCCTGCACGCTGGCCGCCTCGCTGGGGGCGGCCGACATCCGGCGCGACGCCGAGTTGCTGGGGGCCACGGCCGCGGCGCAGCTGGGCGACCTTGCGCTGGCCCTGCACAACCTCGACGCGGTGGACCGCAGCGACCAGCAGGTTGCGCCCACGCCGGCCGGGCGGCTGGCGGCCTGGGCTTTGCGCGGCCACGTGCTCGACCGCGCGGGACGCTGCCTGGAAGCGCTGGCCGCGAACGAGCGCGCCATTGAGCTGGCCACCCGGCTGGATGATCAGACCGAGTTGATGGTGCTCAACGGCAACGCGGCAGCCCTGCTCGCCAAGCTGGCCCAGGTGCCGCGGGCGCTGGCACGGGTACGCGATGCCATGGCCCTGGCCGGGCGGCTGGGGCAGCTCGATGGCATGCAAGGCCTGAGCCTGCGCATGAACCTGGGCGTGATGGCAGCGGCAGCGGGCCGCTACCGCACCGGCATCGCCGAACTGTCGGAAGCGATGGCGCAGATGGCGCGGCTCGGCCTGCAAAGCTACCTGGCCTACGCGCAGCACCACCTGGCCATGGCCTGGATGATGCTGGGCCAGCCGGCCCGCGCCATGCGGCTGCTGTCGCCGCCGGTGGACGACGTGCCCAACACCGTGCGCGTGCGCCGCCTCACCCTGCGCGGACGGCTGCAGCGCCTGTGCGGCGTGACGGTGCCCGGCCCCGACTGGCGGCAGTTCGAGATCGACGACTCGGTGGATCCGCAGGTGGCCGAGAACGCCCACCTGGAGCGCGCCCGCACGATGGCGCCCGAGGCGGCGCAGCGCGTGGCGACCGAAGTGGCAGCCCGCGCGGAGGCGATCGGCCTGCGCAGTGCCGCGCTGCACGCGCGGCTGGTGCTGCTCGACGCCACGCTGCAGCAAGGCCGGGTGGACGAAGCCGCCGAGCGCGCGCGGACCCTGATGGCCGAGCTGCAGCACCTGCACCCCACCGATGTCCATTGGCCCGAACTGCCGTGGACGGCGCACCGGGCGCTGGCCGCCGCGGGCTGCGCGCAGGAGGCCGATGCTGCGCTGCAGGCCGCCCACGGCTGGCTGCAGCGCGCGCTGGCCGACGAGGTGGACGACGCCTTCCGTGCCGGGTTCGTCGCCCGCAACCTCGTCAATCGTGCGGTGCTGGCGGCCTGGCGGCGCCGGGGCTGACCGGGCCGTGCCGCGCAGGCCGGCGGCGCCCCGCGAGGCCCGCCAAGGCCAGCGCCGCCAGCGCCAGGCTCGCCGGCTCGGGCACCGTCGAGCCGCTGCCGCTGCCGCCACCGCCGCCGGCATTCAGGACGTCGCCATCGCGCACCGCCAGCATGTCCTGGATGCCATTGCCGCCAGGCCGCATCGCGCCGTCACGGAACCTGAAGAAATACGCGTCTTCGTCGGGCGGGCCTTGGACCAGCAGGTCGGTCCAATACGAACCCGGATCGACCGCCAGGCCGGCGTTCGAGAAATCGAAGTAGGCTGTGTTGACCAGGCCCCAGTTCACCCCCGCGCTGCCGCCGCGGTAGAAGCCGGTGCCCGGCGCGTAGGCCGCCAGGTTGCCCAGCGTGACGTAGAACAGGTGCGCCAGCTCGCTGGCGACGCCGTTGTCTGAGGTGGCCGTGTTGTAGCCGCAGTCGGTGCCGCCGCCATCGCTCCAGTCGCAGCCGGCCGCGCCGCTGTCGAAGGTGTGCGGCAGCCGCCAGTCGCTGAAGCCGCCGACCACCAGATTCTGCGCCCACTGGTTGGAAATCGCCCAGTTGGCGGCGCCGTTCATGTGCATGTCGCGCAGCCAGGTGATGTTGAGCGTGCTGTCGTAGAAGAACACGGCGCTCGTGTCGTTCAAGGCCACGGCCTGGCCGTCGATGTCGCGCGCTTTCAGCGTCGACTCCCAGGTGCCCTGGCCGGCGACGGGTGCCGCCTGGGCGGACAGGGCCAGCAGGCCCACGGCAGCGGCCAGCGCCGCCTGCTTGAAGGTCAACATGGATGCAGTCTCCTTTTGGGGTGGTCGGGGTGGCGACGAAAGGCTCAGACCTTCTTGCCGTTGACCGTGATCGAGGTCGCCTCGAGCCGCGTGCTCGACGTCGGCGACACGCTGTCCATGCGCGCAAAGGCTGCGGCCGTGCCCTTCACGTACCAGTAGGTGATGGTCACGTTGGGCTGCGCGGCCTGCACCGACTCATAACGACAAGTCTCATAGGTGCCGGCCGGCACGGTGATGGTCTCCGGGCCCACGAAGCGGTCGGTGGCGCTGCCGCTCAACGGGCCGCTGGCCGCGCCCGTGGTGCTGGTGCCTTGCCACGAAGCAGTCGTCGACTGGCCGGCGAGCAGCGTCCACTTCTGCAGCACGGTCGGCGGGTTGGCCACGAACCGGGTGCTGATCGTGGCATTGCCGACCTTGATGCTGCTGTCCCAGCCGTACTGCGTGATGGTCTGCGAGTTGACATCGATCAAGGCGTAGTCGGTCGTGGACTGCGTGGTCACGGCGCCGCTGCCCAGGGCCTGGATGGTGACGGTGCTCTGCGTGGCCGTGCGGCTTTGGCCTTCGAACGTGGCCGGGCCGAGCACGGTCCAGTCGTAGGTGTTGCTGACCTTGCCGGCCTGGCCGGCGCTGGTGCCTTCGAGAACCACCACGGTCTTGGTGCCGGCGGTGGCGGCCAGCGTGAAGTTCATGCAGTCGTTGCCGGCGCCGGTGCCGCCGCCGCTCGTCGCGTCGCCGCCGGTCGAGCCCCCGCCGCCACCACAAGCCGCCAGCCCCGCGGCCGCCAGGATGCCCGCCCATCGGGGCAGGACGCGCAGCGCCGCGAGTTGCGGCCCTCGTTCGGTCAGGGTTGCGGGATGGCGGCGCGGGTGCATGGCGAGGTCCTCCTGGTGGATGTGCAGCCGTGCCGACGTCTGGGTCTGCACGGGCCTTGTGGCTCGCTGCAGTGTGTTGGGCCCGGCGTGACCGACGCGTGACCCGGCGGCGGCCTGCCGGGCTCGGCAGCCGGATCCCCCTCGACCACGGGGTGATGACGCCAGCGGGCGCCGCGGCCGGCGCCGAAGGCCGCCACAGAATCGGCCGTGGCCAGTCCGCGGGATCGCCACCGAGCCGATGCCGCGTTCAAGGGCCATCGTTCCAATCCAGGAGGGAGGCAGAGGATGTCGACGAGTGGAAGGCGCTGCGATCGCGCGGCGAGTCGTGGCTTCAAGACCGCGGCGCTGTGGCTCTTGTCAGTGGCGGCGGGACCCAGCCTGGCGCAAGTTGAGGAAGACGTCGACTGCAGCGCACTGAGGCGTTGGATCGTCGAAGCGGCGCGGGCCGGGGCGACCAGCCCCCCGGCGGTTGCCGCTCCACGGCAGATGGATCCCAGGGTGTGGCAGGTGCTGCAGACGCTCACCGACGACCGGCACTTCGAGCCCGTCTTTCGCACCCCCTACGCGCAGATGGCGCCGTCTCGGTTGAGCCACCTGTCCGCAACGGTCGTGCCGGCCTGCGAACGGCAGGGCGCGCTCAACGCACAGCAAGCCAAGGTCGCGGCGGCGGTGCTGTCGGACCGCACGCGCTCGGCCTTGCTGAGCGTTCGCCCCGGTGCGTCTGCAGGCCTCGCACCCGAGCGCCCGGTCATGGCCGCGCCCGGCCAGGCGTCGCCGTCCGCCAGGATCGAAGCACTCCAGGCAGCACGCAGGCCGCCATTGGCGGTCACGCAGGATCAGCCGCCGGCCCAGGCGGTTTCCGCAGCATCGCAGGGCGGCGTGCCACTGCGGGTGCAGGGCCGTTACCAGACCGACGTCGGTCGAGTCTTGCAGCAGGTCAAAACGGTGGAGGACTTGGAGGCTGGCTGGCGCGGGCCGGCCCGGACCTTGTCTTTGCCGCGCGTCCACGACGGCGTGACGCTGCCTGCCGGCCAGATGCTCGAGTGCGATTACGTCATCGGCGGCGAACTCAAGGCCACCCTGCGATTCTGGTTCCGTCAGGCGCCGCCGGTCGGCATCGCGTATGGCCGGCGGCAGGACTATCCGCTGGAACTGATGGGCCTGTGGGACGCGGTCGCGCACGAGTGCCCCGCCACGCTGCGAACGGCCTTCCAACAACTGGACGAAGAGGACGCGGTGCTGGCTTACATCGACCGCGACAACCCCAACAGCGAACGGCAGCAGCTGACGCGCAGGTTCAATGCCGGCCAGGCGCCGCTGGAACCGTTTCCCGATGACAGTTTCAAGCGCGCGTTTGCCGCGGCCCGGGCGGAGCGCGGCCGCGACCCGGCGACGCTGGAGCTTCTCAGGCGGCGCGTCGAGGCGCTGGAGAATCAAGCGGCTTCGATCGGCGGCGAGGCGTTCAGCCGCGAGGTCCGCCGGCTGCTGCCGCTCGTGCAGGCCGTCCATGCGGCAGCGCTGGTGGATCTGCCCGACCCCAAGACTCAGGGTCCGGCAGCCTATGCAGCATGGGAGCGTCGCTATGCCAGGCCGCTGGCCTCAGCGCTGTCCGTTCTGCTCGGCGTGCGGCACGTGCGTGCCGACGCCAGCCTGGGCATGCGGCCGGGCGGCATGAACGTGCCCCACCAAGGCTTCGACAGCAGCCTGGACATGGAACTCGCCGTGCCCTTGCAGGAGCTGTTCCGGGCCCAACTGACCTGGTTCGAACACCATGCGCTGACCGATCGTGCCTGGATGGCGCGCGCCGCCGGCACACGGGCCACGCAGGGCGCGGCCGCCGCCGCCGAGCGCAACCAGCGCAAGGATCGCAACGATCGCGCCATCGACGCCAGCGCCGCTGCCCTGAACGGCGGCCGCCGCTCGCGCACGCTCGTGTTCGAGGGCACACCAGGCCAGGTGGCCGCGGGCATCATGGTTCACCAGGCCGCCGAGACGGCCGGCAACGTCGTGCGCTTCGTGGCGCTTTTCAATCAGGCCGTGCATCAGCGCATCGAAGGCGAGCGGCAGTTGGCGGCATCGCTGCAGGCCTTCTGGCGTTGCTACGAAGCGCGCTGCGAGCAGGGCGCGCAACGGCTCGCAGACTACTGGTCCAGGCTGACCGTGCGTGACGCCTTCGACCTCAAGCTCAAGCGCGGCCTGGGCAGCAGCGCCTACCCTGCGGTGGGCAGCTGGACGTCCGGGTTCCACGAGCGCCACGCGGCAACGCAGCAGCTCTGCGGTCACGCCTACGCCGCCGTGATGAGGGACTATCACGGCAGCAACGGATACGGTACGCAGGACGAAGGCGAGCGCATCCGGCGCATGGCCACCAGTGCCGAGGCTCAGCCCTGGTTCGCCTGCCGCGACCAGGTCGAGTTCCTGCTGCGACCCGCAGGGCTTCCTTGACGGTGCAAGAGCGCGAACAGCCGCGCCCGGCCCGGTGCCCCGATCCCTAATCGGCCAGCGCGCGGCCGCTGGGCTGCGCGAAGTAGAACCATTCGTGCCCCGGCGCAGCCTTGCTGTTGGGGAACACGATGCGTCCGTCCGCCGGCGCGGCGACGATGTGGCCGTCGTGGCGCACCGCGATCGGCTCGCCGGCCTTCACCGCGTCGAAGCTGGCCCATTCGCGCACGAAGCGGTCGTCGGCGTGCAGGCGGTCGTTGACCTCCATCAGGCGCAGCACTTCGTGATCGTTGCGCGGCGGCTGCAGCGGCAGCTCGGCGGCCAGGCCCAATAACGCCAATGTCTGTCGGATGGCGTGCTCGGCGACGTCGGGCGCCCTGGGGTCGGCGTGCTGGCCGCATTCCAGCGTCATCGCCCAGCCGCCGCGCGAGCGCAGGTACTCGGTCGTGCCGACGCCGTAGTTGGGATCGGCGTCGAGCAGCGTGCCGATGCGCTGGGCGCGTGCGCGCCGCCGCGCCACGCCGGCCTCGTAGACCGAGAGCCAGCCGTCGACGATGCGGCGCACGCCCAGGTGGCGGGCCAGCCGCTCTTCATCAGCCGCGTGGCTGAAGGGCTCCAGCGTGCCGCGGTTGTCGCCGGGGCCGATCATCACGAAGGCCTCGCCCTGGCCCTGAAACGAATGCAGGTCGAGCAGCGCGTCGTGGGCGTCGAGCAGCGGGCACAGCACGTTGGCGATGCGGTCTTCGAAGTCCTGCGGCACCGCGCTCGGCCGCAGGTTGCGGTTGAGGTTGCGATCGCCCATGCGGCGGCCCAGCTCGTGCGCCAGCGGGTTGGTGATGGGCAGGAAGCTGACGCAGCCATGGCTGATGCGCAGCTCGCCGCGGTCCAGCGCATCGACCACGCGGCGGATGCCCAGCATGCCGGCCACCTCGTTGCCGTGCACGGCGCCCAGCACCAGCAGCCGCGGCCCCGGCTGCAGGCCGTGAAACTGGTGCAGGCGCAGCATGTGGCGGTTCAGGGCGTCGTCGCTCATCGCAAGGGTCCTCGTCGGCGGGACCGGCAGGATAAGGGCTGGCTCAGCTGAGGCAGCCCAGCCGGTCGCGCCCCTGCTGCTTGGCCTCGTCCAGCGCGCGCTCGGCGCGGTCCAGCGTCTGCTCGACGGTCTCGCCGGCGTGGTGCTCGGCCAGGCCGGCCGACAGCGTGACGCGCAGCTCGCCCGCGGCCACCGCGACGTGCATGTTGCCGACGCCGCTGCGAACGCGCTCGAGGCCGCCCTTGGCCAGCGGTGCGCGGGCGTCGGCCAGCAGCAGCACGAAGCGGTCGCCGCCCCAGCGCGCAAAGGCGTCGGACACGCGCACGCGGCGCAGCGCCTCGTGCGCGACGCTGCGCAGAACGGCGTCGCCGACGCTGCGGCCGTGGCGGTCGTTGACGGCGCGGAAGTGGTCGATGTCGAGCACGCCCAGGCAGAAGGTGCGGCCCGAGCGGATGCAGCGCTGGTGCTCCTGGCCCATCAGCTCGCGCATCTGGCGGCGGTTGACCAGGCCGGTCAGCTCATCGCGCGTGGCCAGCTCGCGGATGCGCACCAGCGCGGCTTCGAGGTCCTGCTTCTGGCGCTGCCGGCGCGCCCGCATGCGCGCCCAGCGCGAGGCCAGCAGCGGCGCCGCCGGCAGCAGCGCGGCCAGCAGCAGCAGGTGCACGGCTTCCACCCAGGGCCAGCCGTTGGCGTGCCGCAGCGCCGAGGCGATCATCGCCAGCGCCAGCAGCACGGCCGCGGCGATGCAGCCCTGGCGCATCTGCCGCGGCGTGGCCGACATCAGCGCGGCCATCAGCAAGCCCATCAGCACCAGGAAGACGCCGCCGCGCGCAGCGCCGGCCAGCCCGTAGGCCAGCGCGCAGGCGGCGCTGCCGCCGACCAGCTGCGGCACGGTCAGCGCCGGGTCTTCGAAGCGCCGCGTCCAGCCGCTGCGCACCAGCGCGAACAGCAACAGCGCGCCGCCCGGCGCCAGCAGCGCCCACCACAGCACCGGCTGCAGCGGGGCCTCGCCGGCCAGCGCCAGCAGCAGCAGCGCCAGGGCCAGCGCGGCCAGCACCAGCGTGACCATGGCGGCCTGCACCAGCCGCGTGCGCTGCGCGGTGTCGGTGGTCAGCAGCAGGTCCAGCAGGCGGCGCATCGCGTCTTCTTTTCAACACCCATCGGTCGCAGTCGGCAGGGGCCGAGGGTAGCGCATCGCTTTTCCTCAGAACCCCAGGTGGCGCAGGGGCAGCGCCGCGCCTTCCTTGACGTCGCCCAGCGAGAAGCTGGTGTGCAGGTCCTTCACGTTGGGCAGCTTGAACAGCCGCTCCATCGCCCAGCGCGAGTAGGCGTCGAGGTCGGTGGCCACCACCTGCAGCTCGAACGTGCCGGTGCCGCTGATGTAGTGGCACGAGATGACCTCGGGCAGCGCGCGGATCGCGTCCTCCAGCGCCCGCGTGGCATCGGCGTTGTTGCGGTCGGCGTCCACGCGCACGAAGGCCAGCACGCCCAGGCCGACGCGCCGGCGGTCGATCTCGGCGCGGTAGCCGGTGATGTAGCCCTGCTGCTCCAGCCACTTGGTGCGCCGCCACGTGGGCGCGGCCGACAGGCCGATGCGCAACGCCAGCTCGGTGTTGGTGAGCCGGGCGTCGGCCTGCAGCTCGCGCAGGATGGCCACGTCGTAGCGGTCCAGCGTCGTGCCGTGGGCTTCGTCGGCTTCGGGCTCCGGCTTGCGGGTTTTCCCTGTTGCTGGCTTCTTGAGCGTCATTCTTTCGTCCCTGGCGGATATGCGTTCCATTCCTTGCGCAAAGCATGCCTGTACGGGCATCAAAAGAAAAGACTGGAATTGGCCTTCGGCCTAAACTGACCGCCCATCGCCAGCCCCGGCCCTCACCCGAAGCCCGCCATGAACGCTCCGTTGCCCGACGCGATCCGCAAGGCCCTGGAAACCGTTTCGCTCGACGACAAGTACGCGCTGGAGACCGGCCGCGCCTTCATGAGCGGCACCCAGGCGCTGGTGCGATTGCCGATGCTGCAGCGCCAGCGCGACGCACGCGCCGGGGCCAACACGGCCGGCTTCATCAGCGGTTATCGCGGCAGCCCGCTGGGCGGCTACGACCAGGCGATGTGGCAGGCCAAGACGCACATGGCGGCGCAGAACATCGTCTTCCAGCCCGGCGTCAACGAGGAGCTGGCGGCCACCGCGGTGTGGGGCTCGCAGATGCTGGACCTGTTCCCGCAGCAGAAGAAGTTCGACGGCGTGTTCGGCATCTGGTACGGCAAGGGCCCGGGCGTGGACCGCTGCAGCGACGTCTTCAAGCACGCCAACATGGCCGGCACCGCGAAGCTGGGCGGCGTGATCGCGGTGGCCGGCGACGACCACGTGGCCAAGAGCAGCACCGCGGCGCACCAGAGCGACCACATCTTCAAGGCCTGCGGGCTGCCGGTGTTCTTTCCCAGCAGCGTGCAGGACATCCTGGACATGGGGCTGCACGCCTTCGCGATGAGCCGCTTCGCCGGCGTGTGGACCTCGATGAAGACCATCCAGGAGGTGGTGGAGTCGTCGGCCTCGGTGCTGGTGGATCCGGGCCGCGTGAACATCGTGCTGCCCGAGGACTTCCAGATGCCGCCCGGCGGCGTGCACATGCGCTGGCCCGACCACGCGCTGGAGCAGGAAGCGCGGCTGTTCGATTACAAGTGGTACGCGGCGCTGGCCTACGTGCGCGCCAACAAGCTCAACCACGACGTGATCCGTGGCGAGCACGATCGCTTCGGCATCATCGCCAGCGGCAAGGCCTTCAACGACACCCGCCAGGCGCTGTTCGACCTCGGGCTGGACGACGAGGCCTGCCGGCGCCTGGGCATCCGGCTGCACAAGGTCAACGTCGTCTGGCCGCTGGAAGCCACGATCACGCGCCGCTTCGCCGAAGGGCTGCAGGAGATCCTGGTCGTCGAGGAGAAGCGCCAGGTCATCGAGTACCAGCTCAAGGAGGAGCTGTACAACTGGCGCGCCGACGTGCGGCCCAACGTGCTGGGCAAGTTCGACGAAGGCGAGGGCGACACGGGACCGGAGGGACCCCTCTGGGGTCAAGGCGGCGAGTGGAGCCGGCCCAACCCCAGCCAGAACTGGCTGCTGCGCGCCAACGCCGACCTCTCGCCGGCGATCATCGCGCGCGCGATCGCCAAGCGTTTGAAGAAACTCGGCGTCGACGCCGACAGCGCGCGCCGCATGGACGAGCGCATCGCGCTGATCGACGCGCGCGAGCGCAGCCTGGCGCAGATCGCTTCCGGCGGCGACCGCCAGCCCTGGTTCTGCAGCGGCTGCCCGCACAACACCAGCACCCGCGTGCCCGAGGGCTCGCGCGCGGCGGCCGGCATCGGCTGCCACTTCATGGCCACCTGGATGGACCGCAGCACCGTCACCTTCAGCCAGATGGGCGGCGAAGGGGTCAGCTGGGTCGGCCAGGCGCCGTTCACCAACGAGAACCACATCTTCGCCAACCTGGGCGACGGCACCTACTACCACAGCGGCGTGCTGGCGGTGCGCCAGAGCATCGCGGCCAAGGTCAACATCACCTACAAGATCCTGTTCAACGACGCGGTCGCGATGACCGGCGGCCAGCCGGTCGACGGCACGCTGCGCGTGCCCGAGATGACGCGCGAGCTGGACGCCGAAGGCGCCCAGCAGATCGTCGTCGTCACCGACGAGCCGCAGAAGTACGACGAGGTGAAAGGCCGCCTGGCCCCCGGCGTCACCGTGCGCCACCGCGACGAGCTGGACGCCGTGCAGCGCGAGCTGCGCGAGGTGCCGGGCTGCACCGTGCTGATCTACGACCAGACCTGCGCCACCGAGAAGCGCCGCCGCCGCAAGCGCGGCACGCTGGCGACGCCGGCTAAGACCGTGGTCATCAACGAGCTGGTCTGCGAAGGCTGCGGCGACTGCAGCGTGCAGAGCAACTGCCTCAGCGTGGAGCCGTTGGAGACCGAGTTCGGCCGCAAGCGCCGCATCAACCAGAGCACCTGCAACAAGGACTTCAGCTGCGTGAAGGGCTTCTGCCCGAGCTTCGTCACCATCGAGGGCGGGAGTCTCAAGACGAAGAAGCGGGCGCAAGCGCCCGTGAAGCTTGCCGAGCTGCCGCCGATCCCCGAGCCCGTGCTCCCCGCGGCCGAGACGGCCTGGGGCATCCTGGTGGCCGGCGTCGGCGGCACCGGCGTCATCACCATCGGCCAGTTGCTGGGCATGGCGGCGCACCTCGAAGGCAAGGGCATCGTCACGCAGGACGCCGGCGGCCTGGCGCAGAAGGGCGGCGCCGCCTGGAGCCACGTGCAGATCGCCAACCGTCCCGAGGCCATCCACACGACCAAGGTCGACACCGCCAAGGCCGACCTCGTGATCGCCTGCGACGCCATCGTCGGCGCCGCCAAGCCGACGCTGCAGGTCATGATGCCGGGGCGCACCTTCGTCGCGCTCAACGGCCACGGCACGCCGACCGCGGCGATGATCAAGAACCCCGACTGGCAGTTCCCGGCCGGCAGCTGCGAGGCCGCGCTGGCCGCCGCCGTCGGCCCGGCGCAGGTGGGCGCGTTCGACGCCGAGGAAGCCGCCACGCAGTTGCTGGGCGACTCGATCTACACCAACCCGCTGCTGCTGGGCTACGCCTGGCAACTGGGCCGCATCCCCTTGAGCCATGCGGCGCTGATGCGCGCGATGGAGCTCAACGGCGTGCAGGTGGCCAACAACCAGGCCGCCTTCGAGTGGGGCCGGCGCTGCGCGCACGACCTGGCCGCGGTGCGGGCGCTGTACGCGGCGCAGCAGGTGATCCAGATCGTCAAGAAGCCCTCGGTCAACGAGCTGGTGGCGCGCCGCGTGGAGTTCCTCACCGGCTACCAGGACGCGGCCTACGCCGCCGGCTACCGGGCGGTGGTCGAGCGCGTGCGCCAGGCCGAATCAGCGCTGGGCGCCGGCACCGCCTTCAGCGAGGCGGTGGCCAAGTACCTGTTCAAGCTGATGGCCTACAAGGACGAGTACGAGGTGGCGCGGCTGCACACCGACCCGGCCTTCGTCGCGCGCATCGAATCGATGTTCGAGGGCGACTACAAGATCGTCCACCACCTCGCGCCGCCGCTGACCGCGAAGAAGAACGCCAAGGGCGAGCTGATCAAGCAGCCTTTCGGTCCCTGGGTGCGCAAGGCCTTCGGCGTGCTGGCCAAGATGAAGGGCCTGCGCGGCGGCGCCTTCGACGTCTTCGGCCGCACCGAAGAACGGCGCATGGAGCGCCGGCTGATCGTCGACTACCAGGCCTGCATCGACGAACTGCTGAAGGGGCTGAGCGCGGCCAAGCTGCCGCTGGCCACCGAGATCGCGCGCATCCCCGAAGAGATCCGCGGCTACGGCCACGTGAAGGAGCGCCACCTCAAGGCGGCGCGCGCCAAGTGGGACGGCTTGATGGCGAAGTGGCGCGCGGCCTGACGGCGTGAACAGGCCCTAGTGGGCCACGAGCGGCTGCTGCGCCAGCGCGGTGTAGCGGCCGATGAACTCCTCGATGGCCTCGGGGCTGGGGTTGCCGTCGACGATCTGCTGCACGCCGGCCTTGAAGCTTTCGGCCAGCAGGCCTTCGATGTAGATCTCCTTGCGGGCGGCCTTGTCGACGATCTCGTAGCCGCCGCGGCCGATGGCCTCGACGCTGCCGGCGGCAGCCGCGTCAGCGCCTTCCTGGGCCAGGTCGAACTGCACGACGATGAAGTTGTCCGAGTTGTAGAGCATCTGCATGGCGGTGACTCCTTCGCAGCCAGTTGGGTGCCAGGGGCCGCATTTCAAGCCCTGATCAGGGTTGCAGCAGCAGCTCCAGCGCATCGTTGCCGGTGGCGTTGCCGAGCTTCAGGCGCACCGGCAGGTGGTGGCGCTTGGGGTCCAGCCAGACGTCCACGCGGGTGTCGTAGGGCTTGCGCGGGTCGCGGCGCAGCACCAGCGTGTCGGCGATGCGCTCGCCGCCAGCGACTTCCACCGCCTCGCGGCCGACCACGCTGAAGCGCCAGACATCGACGTCGCCGCGCACGCCGGTCACCTGCATCGCGACGTGGTCACCCACGCCGTAGCGGCCCGGCGCGGCCTCGATGATCGCAGCGAGCTGCAGCATCCACGACAGCCGGTCCTGCGCGCCGGGCAGCAGCGCGAACTCGTCGCTGCTGGCCGAGAAGCTGATCACGCCGCGCTCGCGCTGGAAGTTGGCGGCGCGCTGCTCGCGCCCGCGACGGCGTTCGACGAAGCGCTGCGGCGCCAGCCCGGCGGCGTCGAAGCCGCCGCTGCTGGTCTGCGACAGCAGCGGCAGCCCGAAGGCGCTGCCTTCGATCTGCAGCTCGTAGTGGCGGCCCTCGGGGCGCCACTGCACCTCGCCCTGGCCGCGCACGGCGCCGCGGCGCAGCTCATAGCGCAAGGCGACGGGCGGCGGCGGCTTGGTCGCGTAGGTGGGCGGCGGGGTTTCAGCGTTGGCCGTCGCCGCCGGCGCGGCGGCGCTGTCGGCCTGGGCGGTCAACGCGACGGGGATCAGCGCCGGCAGGGCTGTTGCGGGCTCGGATTCGGCATCGCGGGCCGCTGCCTCGGCCAGCGCGGGCGGGCGCGGCGGCGTCACCGGCGCGGCCCGACGTGGCACGGCGGACGGCGGGCGGCGGATGGACGGTGGTGGCGACGGGATCAGCCGTGGAGCCGCTGCGGGCGCCGCCGCCAACACGATCTGCCGCACCTGCAGCACCGGCGCCGGTGCCGGCCGCGGGCCACCGATGTCCATCGGCAGGCCGGCCAGCAGCAGCGCATGCCCCAGCACGACCAGCAGCGCCACGCCCAGCGCCGGGCGCCAGCGCGGCGGCAGAAGGGTCGGCGACGATCGGCGGCGGTTGCTCACGGGACAATGTTGCCACCGGCGCGCTTCGGGCGCCCATCCTCCCCATCGAAACCTGTTCTCATGAAACTCGCCACCCTGAACGACGGCTCGCGCGACGGCCAGTTGATCGTCGTCTCGCGCGACCTGGCGCTGGCGCACATCGCCAGCGGCATCGCCACCCGCATGCAGCAGTTGCTGGACGACTGGAACTTCATCGCGCCGCAGCTCGAAGGCCTCTACGCCACGCTCAACAGTGGCAAGGCGCGGCATGCCTTCGCGTTCGACTCGCGGCAGTGCATGGCGCCGCTGCCGCGCAGCTACCAGTGGGCGGTGGCCGCGGGCTACGCCAGCCACCGCGCGCGGCTGCAGCGCGACGGCCACGGCGATGCGCCGACGGTCGACGCGCGCACCGGCGACGCCTGGCTGGGCCCGCACGACGAGGCCTTCTTCTGCGACACCGCAGCCGGCATCGACTGCGGCGCCGGGCTGGCAGTGATCACCGGCGACGTGCCGATGGGCGCGACGCCGGAGCAGGCGTTGGAAGGCGTGCGCCTGCTGATGCTGGTCAACGACTGGGCGCTGCGCGAGCCGGCCGCGGCGCGGCCGGCGCCGGCCAGCGCCGCCAGCCCGCTGGCCGTCACGCCCGACGAGCTGGGCGATGCCTGGGCCGGCGGCCTGCTGCGCTTGCCGCTGGCCGTCCACCTGAACGAGCGCAAGCTCGGCGCGCCCGATGCCGGCCAGGGCCTGTGCCGCGGCGGCTTCGGCGCCATCCTGGCGCAGCTGGCGCGCACGCGCGCGCTGCGCGCCGGCAGCGTGGTCGGCGCCGGCACCGTCAGCGATGCCGACCCGGCGCGCGGCTACGCCTGCATTGCCGAAAAGCGCGCGCAGGAGACGGCCGACGACGGCCAGCCGCGCAGCACCTACCTGGGCTTCGGCGACCGCGTGCGCATCGAGATGAAGGGCCGCGACGGCCAAAGCTTGTTCGGCGCCATCGAGCAGACCGTGACCGGGCCAGCCGCGGCGATGGCGGCGGCCGAGGCCGAGGCCAAGGCCGAAAGCGCAGCCCGCAGCCAGCCCGCGCAGGCGCCGACCGACGCCTGAAGCCCGGCCGTCAAGCGCGCCCGGACGGCGCACAATGCCGGCGCCCTCAACTCGCCCACCGCGTCGCCATGGCAACCCCCGACTTCACCAAGATGGTCCCCGGCTTCGACTTCCTGCAAGGCCTGATGAAGGGCGCCGGCTCGGCGATGCCCAGCATGAGCCAGTGGATCGCGCCGACGCTGGACGCCGAGGAGGTGGACAAGCGCATCCAGGAGCTGCGCACCGTGCAGTTCTGGCTGGAGCAGAACGCCAAGATGCTGGGCGCGACGATCCAGGCGCTGGAGGTGCAGCGCATGTCGCTGGCCACGCTGCAGGCGCTGAACGTACCGATGAACGATCTGCGCGATGCGCTCAAGCTGCGGCCCCAGCCGGCCCCGGCGCCGCAAGCGAAACCGGCAGCGCCCAAGGCCGAAGCACCGGCACCGGCACCGGCACCCGCGCCCGCGCCGCGCCCCGCGCGCCAGAAAGCCGACGCCGCGCCGGCACCCGCGCCCGGGATGGTGGACCCGCTGCAATGGTGGGGCGCGCTGACGCGCCAGTTCACCGAGCTGGCCGCCAACGCGGTGAAGGACACGCCGGCGCAAGGCCTCACGCAGATGGCCGGCGCCGCGCTGAAGCAGGCGGTGCAGCCGATGGCCGACGCCGCCGGCGCGGTGGCCAACGCCGTCAAGGCGCCCGTCGCGCGCAAGACCGCCACCGCCCCCAAGCACGCTGCCAAGACCGCGGCCAAGACCGCACGCGCGCGCCGATGACGATGGCGACCCGATGACCGCCTTCGCCGCCGGCCACGCCACGCATCCCGACTGGCGGATGGCGCTGGCCCTGGCCGCGGCGCAGGTCGACGGCCAGCGCGCGCGCACGCCGCGCCCGCCGTGGACCCTGGGCCTGGTCTACTTCACCGACGCCTATGCGCCGCACGCCAGGCCCTTGCTGGCCGAGCTGCAACAGCGCTGGCCCGGCGTGGCCTGGGCCGGCTGCGTGGGCGTGGGCGTGGCCGCCAGCGGCGTCGAGTACATCGACGAGCCGGCGCTGACGCTGATGCTGTGCGACCTGGCGCCGCAAGCGTTCGAGGTCTTCTCCGGCGCGCGGCCGCTGTCGCGCATCGATCCTTTCACCGCGCTGGTGCACGCCGACGCCGGCACGCCCGACATCGGCGAGCTGATCGCCGAGATGAGCGAGCGCACGCGCAGCGGCTATCTGTTCGGCGGCCTCGCGGCGTCGCGCGCCGCCGTGGTGACGGTGGCCGACGGCGTCTGGCAGGGTGGCCTCTCGGGCGTGGCCTTTGCGGCCGAGCTGCCGCTCGTTTCACGCGTTACGCAGGGCTGCCAGCCCGTGGGCCGCACGCGCACCATCACCGCCTGCCAGGGCCACGTGGTGCTGACGCTGGACGGCCAGCCGGCGCTGCCGCTGCTGCTGCAGGACCTGGGCCTGCACGAGGGCGGCGACCACCGCAGCGCGCTGCCGCGCCTGCGCGCCACGCTGGCCGGCCTGGTGGACGCCGACGACGACGTGCTGGACCGCGGCGGCCGCTTCGGCGCCGACGTGCGCGTGCGCCACCTGATCGGGCTCGACGCCGGCCGCCAGGCCGTGGCGCTGGCCGACCGCGTGCAGCCCGGCATGCAGCTCGCGTTCTGCGGCCGCGACGTGCAGGCCGCGCGGCGCGACCTGGTGCGCATCTGCAGCGAGATCCGCGAGGAGCTCGACGGCCGCGCGATGCGCGGCGCCGTCTACGTCAGCTGCACCGGTCGCGGCGGGCCGCATTTCGGCGCGCCCTCGGCCGAGCTGCAGCTCGTGCAGCACGCGCTGGGTGAGGTGCCGCTGGTCGGCTTCTTCGCCGGCGGCGAGATCGCCCACCGCCACCTCTACGGCTACACCGGCGTGCTGACGGTGTTTGCCGCCGAGCGATGACGCCATGACCGGCGCCCTGCAGGACTGGCAGGCGCTGGCCGCCGCGAGCCGATGCCGCGTACCGCGGCTGCCCTTCGTGATCGACGGCATCGAGGTCGGCTCGGTCGCCGTCGATCACCTGCCGGCGCTGCAGGCCTTCGCGCCGCGGCCGCTGCGCATCGAGCCCGCGCGCGTGCTGCTGGACGTGGCCCCCGATGCGCGCGACGCCGCGCTGGCCGGCATCCACCAGCGCCTGCGCGCGCAAGGGCTGATCAAGGCCTGGCGCGACGAGACCTACCCGCTGCCGGACCCGGCAAGCCTGCGCGTGCTGGCGCGCATCGAGCGCGCCGCCTCGCGCTTTTGGGGCACGCTGACCTTCGGCGCCCATGCCAGCGGCTGGGTGGCCGGCGCCGACGGGCGAGCGCCCAAGCTGTGGATCGCGCAGCGCGCGTTCGACAAGGTCACCGACCCCGGCGCCTTCGACAACCTGGTGGGCGGCGGCGTGCCGGCTGGGCAGAGCCCCTTCGAGACGCTGGTGCGCGAAGGCTGGGAGGAAGCCGGGCTCGCAGCCGCGGTGATGCGCCGCGCCCGCGCCGGCCGCGTGATCCGGCTGCGGCGCGACATCCCCGAAGGCCTGCAGCACGAATGGCTGTACGCCTACGACCTGCAGCTCGACGCCGCCGAGCGGCCCGTCAACCAGGACGGCGAGGTCCACGCCTTCCGCTGCCTGCCCGCCGCCGAGGCCTTGGCGCTGGCCGCTGGCGCCACGATGACGGTCGACGCCGCGCTGGTGACGCTGGACTTCGCGCTGCGCCATGGCCTGTTGAATGGCGCCGACGAGGCCGCGCTGGCCGCCCGCAGCGCCGGGCTGTGGGTGGCGGCGCCAGCGCGATGAAGGGGCCAACGCCGCTGCGCTACACCGGCACCGCGATCGCGCTGCACTGGCTGATCGCGGCGCTGCTGGTCGGCGGCTTCGCGCTCGGTGCGACCATGACCGGGCTGCCCAACGGCATCGTCAAGCTCAAGCTCTACAACTGGCACAAGTGGGTCGGCGCCAGCGTGCTGGCGCTGACGCTGCTGCGCCTGGCCTGGCGGCTGCGCCACGCGCCGCCGCCGCTGCCGCCGATGCCGGCGTGGCAGCGCCGCGCGGCGGGCGCCGTGCAGGCCGTGATCCTCGCGCTGTGTCTGCTGGTGCCGCTGCTGGGCTGGGCCTACAGCTCGGCGGCGGGCTTCCCGCTGGTCTGGCTGGGGATCGTGCCGCTGCCAGACTGGGTGCCGCAAGACCGCGCGCTGGCCGAGGCGATCAAGCCCTGGCACGGCCGCGCCGCGTGGGCGCTGGCGCTGCTGGCGGCCTTGCATGCGGCCGCCGCGCTCAAGCACCAGTGGCTGGACCGCGACGCGCTGCTGCGCCGCATGGCACCATGGGGGCGATGAAAACCTTGCTCGCTGCGCTGCTGCTCGGCGGCGCGCTGGCCGTCGGCGCAGCCACGGCGCAGACCGTGCTGCCCGCGGGCAGCGAGATCCGCTTCGTCACCCGGCAGATGGGCGTGCCGGTGGAAGGCCGCTTCGGCCGCTGGCAGGCCGAGTTGCGGTTCGACCCGCGCCAGCCGCAGGCGGCGCAGGTGACGATCACGATCGACACCCGCAGCATCGTCTTCGGCGCCGCCGAGACCGAGGCCGAAGCGGCCAAGCCGGCGTGGTTCGACAGCGCGCGCTTTCCGCAAGCGCAGTTCCGCTCCACCGCCGTCAAGGCGCTGGACGCCGGCCGCTACGAGGTGGCCGGCCGCTTGAGCCTCAAGGGCCAGAGCCGCGATCTGCAGCTGCCGGTCAGCCTGGCCGCCGGCCCGGCGCCGGGGCAGGCCACGGCCAGCGGCAGCTTCACGCTCAAGCGCATGGACTTCAAGCTGGGCGAAGGCGAGTGGGCCGACCTGTCCGTGGTGGCCAACGAAGTGCAGGTGCGCTTCAAGCTGCTGCTGGCGGGCGTGAACCTGCCATGAGCCCGCAGGCTTTGCCGAGGGCTCACTCCCGCTTGGCGGGACCGGGCGCAGCCCGCAGGGTGCACCCGTGACCGCGCGCGCGACGGCGGCGCTGCTGCTGTCGGCGAGCGCCGCCGCGGCCGGCGCTGCGCCGCAGGACTACCAGCTCACGCCGACGCACAGCTTCGTGCACTTCGAGTGGTCGCACCGCGGCCTGAGCACGCTGAGCGGCCGGTTCGACAAGGTGAGCGGCCAGGTGCGGATGGACCGCGCGGCGCGCAGCGGCAGCGGCCTCGTCACGATCCGGCTCGACAGCGTGGACACCGGCCGCCCGGCGCTGGACGCGGCGCTGCGCCAGGCGCTCGACGCCGACGGCGGCGCCAGCGAAGGCGCGCCGTCCGAGTTTCGCATCGACGCCCTGCGCTTCGAGGGCGGCGGCGACCTGCCCAGCGGCGCGCAAGGCCGCTGGTCCTGGCGCGGACGCAGCCTGGCGCTGACGCTGCAAGCCGTTCACTTCAACTGTTATCTCAACCCGCTGCTGCTGCACGAGGTCTGCGGCGGCGACTTCGAGGCCATGGTCGACCCCGCCGCCATCGGCGTGACGCTGCCGCCGGCCTTCGGCCTGCAAGGGCCGATCCGGCTGCGGGTGCAGGTGGAGGCGGTGCGGCTGGAGGCGCCACCGTGAGCCGCTGGCTGTCGACCCTCGCGCCGGCGACGCGGCCGCTGGCCGCGGCAGCGGCACTGGCCGGCCTGGCGCCGGCCGCCCCGGCGGCGCCCGAGGTCTTCGACCTCGACCCCGAGCAGACTTTCGTGCAGTTCGAGGTGCGGCATTTCGGCGCCTCCACGCTGCGCGGGCGCATCGGCCCGATCCGCGGCGAGGTGCTGCTGGACGCGCAAGCCGGCCGCGGCCGCGTGGGCCTGGTGATCGACCTGCGCACGCTGAACACCGGCCTCAAGCTGCTGGACCTGCGGCTGCGCCAGCCCGATCTGCTGGACGTCGCCGGCCACCCCGAGGCCTACTTCGTCGCCGAGCGCTTCCGCTTCAGCCAGGGCCAGCCGGTGGAGCTGACCGGCGAGTTCACGCTGCGCGGCATCGGCACGGCGCTGACGCTGCGCGCGCTGCGCTTTGCCTGCCTGGACAACGAGCAGCCCCGCCGCTGCGGCGGCGACTTCGAGGGCGAGGTGCTGCGCAGCACCTTCGGCGCCAGCTACGGCGTGCCGCTGGTGGCCGACCGCGTGCGGCTGCGCGTGCAGGTGGAGGGGCTGCAGCGGCCGCAGCCCAGGTAAGCCCGCATTGCGAGTCCACGGCGTTCGCGTGGATATTCGGCGGGCTATCCGAGCGCCGTGACCACCGCAGGCACCGCGCGGCCGATCAAAACTCACCTGGAGACAAACGCATGACCTCAGCTTCCAAGCCGGCGCCGCAGCGCCGCCGGTTCCTGCGCAGCGGCGCCGCCGTCGGCGTGGGCGCGATGGCCGCGCCGATGGTTGCCGTCGCGCAGTCGCCCGTCAGCTTCCGCTTCCAGAGCACCTGGCCGGCCAAGGACATCTTCCACGAGTACGCGCAGGACTTCGCCAAGAAGGTCAACGAGATGGCCGGCAACCGGCTCAAGGTCGAGGTGCTGCCGGCCGGCGCCGTGGTGCCCGCCTTCCAGTTGCTGGACGCGGTGAACAAGGGCACGCTCGACGGCGGCCACGGCGTGGTGGCCTACCACTACGGCAAGAACTCGGCGCTGGCGCTGTGGGGCAGCGGCCCGGGCTACGGCATGGATCCCAACATGCTGCTGTCGTGGCACTACTACGGCGACGGCGAGAAGCTGCTGCAGGAGATCTACAAGGCCACGAACATGGACGTGGTCTCGTTCCTGTATGGCCCGATGCCCACGCAGCCCTTCGGCTGGTTCAAGAAGCCGGTGGCCAACCTGGAGCAGTTGAAGGGCGTCAAGTTCCGCACCGTGGGCCTGGCGGTGGACATGTACACCGAGCAGGGCGCGGCGGTGAACCCGCTGCCCGGTGGCGAGATTGTCGCCGCGCTCGACCGCGGGCTGATCGACGCGGCAGAGTTCAACAACGCCAGCTCCGACCGCGTGCTGGGCTTCGCCGACGTGGCCAAGAACTGCATGCTGCAGAGCTTCCACCAGAGCACCGAGCAGTTCGAGATCCTGTTCAACCGGGCCAAGTACAACGCGCTGGCGCCCGACCTGAAGAAGATCATCGACTACGCGGTGGAAGCCGCCAGCGCCGACATGAGCTGGAAGGCGATCGACCGCAACAGCAAGGACTACATCGAGCTGAAGAAGGCCGGCGTCAGCTTCTTCAAGACGCCCGACGCCATCCTGCGCAACCAGCTCGACGTGTGGGACAAGGTGATCGCCAAGAAGAGCGCCGAGAACCCGCTGTTCAAGAAGGTGCTGGACAGCCAGAAGGCCTATGCGCAGCGCGCCGGCGGCTGGCAGAACGACTACCTGGTCGATTTCAAGATGGCCTACAACCACTACTTCGGCAGGAAGTAGGCCTACCCCCCGCAGCGGCCTCGCCGCTCCCCCTGCCCCGGCGAGGGACCCTTCTGGTCCTGGGGCACCGCCAGCGGACCGGCCAAGCCGGATCCGCGGCGGTTGCTTGACGTTCGAAATCCCATGCAACGAATCCTGCACACCGCCGAGAGCATCAGCACCTGGGTCGGCAAGGCCTTCGCGTGGCTGATCGTCGCCCTGATGTTGCTGGTCGTGGTCGAGGTCTTCAAGCGCTACGCGCTGAACATGCCCACGGCCTGGGTGTTCGACGCCAGCAACATGCTCTACGGCACGCTGTTCATGATGGCCGGCGCCTACACGCTGGCGCACGACGGCCACGTGCGCGGCGACTTCCTCTACGGGCGCTTTCGCCCGCGCACGCAGGCGGCGCTGGACCTCGCGCTCTACGTGGTGTTCTTCCTGCCCGGCATCGCGGCGCTCACCTGGAGCGGCTGGACGTACTTCAGCGAATCGTGGGCGATCCGCGAGACCACCTTCAATGCCACGCCGCTGCCGATCTACCCCTTCAAGTTCGTCATCCCGCTGGCCGGCGCGCTGGTGCTGATGCAGGGCCTGTCGGAGATGCTGCGCTGCGTGCTGTGCCTGCGCACCGGCGTCTGGGCCGAGCGGCTGAAGGACGCCGAGGAGATCGACGTCGTCGAGCAGCAGCTCGCGTCCAGCGAGTACGTGGACGACGAGGCACGGCGCCAGGCGATCGAGCGCGCCAAGGCCATCGACGAGGAAGCGCGCCAGCGCGGCGCCGGGAGCGCGACATGAGCGACGCCGCGCTCGGCTTGACGATGCTGTCGCTGATCGTCGTCGTCATCCTGCTCGGCTTCCCGACGGCGTTCACGCTGATGGGGCTGGGCATGCTGTTCGGCTTCGTCGCCTTCTACGACCCCGGCCAGCCCTGGCTGGACAACCGCGTCTTCGACCTGATGGTGCAGCGCGCCTTCGGCGCGATGAACAACGACACGCTGCTGTCGATCCCGCTGTTCGTGCTGATGGGCTACGTGATGGAACGCGGCGCGCTGGTGGACAAGATGTTCCACAGCGTGCAGCTCGCGTTCCGCCGCCTGCCGGGTTCGCTGGCGGTCACCACGCTGGTGATCTGCACGTTCTGGGGCATCGCCAGCGGCCTGGTGGGCGCGGTGGTGGTGCTGATGGGCGTGATCGCGATGCGGCCCATGCTCAACGCCGGCTATGACACGCGGCTGGCCGCCGGCGTGATCACCGCCGGCGGCACGCTGGGCATCCTGATCCCGCCCTCGGTGATGATCATCGTCTACGCCGCGGTGGCCGGGCAGAGCGTGGTCAAGCTCTACGCGGCGGCGATGTTCCCCGGCTTCTTCCTCGCCTTCCTGTACCTGGTCTACGTGATCGGCTGGGCGCTGCTCAACCCCAAGGTCGCGCCGCGGCTGCCGCTGGACCAGCAGCGTGCGCCCGTCTCGCCCTGGGTGGCGCACCTGGCGGCGCAGTACTCGCCGCGCATGCTGGGCACGCTGCTGATGGCGCTGCTGTCGCCGCGCCGCGCGCTGGCCCCCCGCGCCAGCGCCGCACCCGGCGACCGCCGCATCGGCTACGGGCTGCTGCTGCGCGCGCTGGTCACGGCGCTGGCGCCGGTGTGGCTGGCGCTGGTGTGCCTGGGCTCGGCCTGGTGGTACGTGACGATCTATTCGCAGAAGGTCGACGAGCCGTCGGCAGTGCCGCCGCCGGCGCTCTCGGCCCCGGCCGCGCAGCAGGCCGCGCCGGCCGCCGCGGGCGGGTTGCAGGAGCCGCCGGGCGCCGGCGGCGTCAAGGAGCCTCCCACTGCCGGCGGGTTGCAGGAGCCGCCGGCCGCGGGCGGCGTGCAGGAGCCCCCCGGCGCCAGCGGCCTGAAGGAGCCGCCCGGCGCTGCGCCGAGCAGCACCGCGCCGGCCCAGGAAGAGACGCTGCAGCGCATGGGCGACGGCCCGGTCGCGGTGTACCACCCCGACGCGGTACCGCAGGCCTTCTACACCGGCTTCTGGATCAGCTGCGCCCTCGTGCTGGCGCTGCTGGCCTGGTACTACTGGCGCTTCGACGCCGAGCAGTACGAGATCCTCGCGATGCTGGTCTCGTCGGTCGCGCCGCTGGGCATCCTGACGCTGGTGGTGCTGGGGGTGATCCTGTTCGGCATCACCACCGCCACCGAGAGCGCGGCGGTCGGCGCCGCCGGCGCCTTCATCATGGCCTTCCAGGCGCGCACGCTGAACTTCCAGCGCATCAAGGAGGCCGTGTTCCTGACCGCCAAGACCACCGCGATGGTGTGCTGGCTGTTCGTCGGCTCGGCGCTGTTCTCGGCCGTGTTCGCGATCCTGGGCGGCCAGGCGCTGGTCGAGCAATGGGTGATGAAGATGGACCTGTCGCCGCTGCAGTTCATGCTGCTGTCGCAGGCCATCATCTTCGTGCTCGGCTGGCCGCTGGAGTGGACCGAGATCATCGTGATCTTCGTGCCCATCTTCCTGCCGCTGCTGCAGCATTTCCACATCGACCCGCTGCTGTGGGGCACGCTGGTGTTCGTCAACCTGCAGGCGGCCTTCCTGTCGCCGCCGGTGGCGATGTCGGCCTTCTACCTGAAGGGCGTGTCGCCGCCGCACGTGACGCTGAACCAGATCTTCGCCGGCATGATGCCGTACATGCTGATCGTCATCCTGTGCATGGTGATGATGTACGTCTGGCCCGGCATGACGGTCTGGCTGCCGAACTACCTGTACGGCGGTTGACGAGAGGAGCCCCCTCGGGGACCGGTCGCCGCAGGCGACCAGGGGGAGCGGCGGCGGCAAGCGGGCCGAACCCGATCCGGGTCTCCCGGTCGGGTTCGGTGCCCCTCGGGGGCGGCCGCCCGGCGGCCGGGGTCGTCAACGTTGTACGAAGGACTGGCCGAACGCGAACACCGAGTTCGGCGCCCGGCTGCGCGGCGGCTGCGGCGCCGGCGACGGCGCCGGGGCGGGCGTGACGCTGCGGCGCGGCAGGTCGGGCTCCACGGTCGCGGTCGTGCCGCCGCGCGTGCGGTGCTCGTCGACGAGCTGCTGCAGCGGCACCGCCGCCATGTGGCGCAGCATCACCTGGTCCAAGTCGGCCCACAGGTCGCGGGTGAGCTGCAGGCGCTCGCCGTCGTCGACGCCGGGCTCGTCCTCCACCGCGGCCACGACGTCGGCCACCGAGATCTCCGGCGGCCGCCGGCCCAGCGTGTAGCCGCCGCCGGGGCCGCGCGTGCTGTCCACCAGCCCGGCGCGGCGCAGCCGGCTGAACAACTGCTCGAGGTACGACAACGAGACGCCCTGGCGGCCGGCGATCAACGCCAGTGCCACCGGACCTGAGCGCTCACGCAGGGCCAGATCGATCAGAGCCTGGACGGCAAAACGGCTCTTGGTGCTCATGCGCATGGGGACTCTCCTGCGAGACGGCCAGCAACGGTGCTGACCGGAGGGACTTTAGGGGCCGCCCTGCCGCGCGTAAATTCGAACGTTCAACGCAATTACTTCGAGAAAAGCGAAAATAAGAAAGTGAACTTCAAGCACCTGCACTACTTCTGGGCGACCGCCCACGCCGGCGGCATCATGAAGGCCGGCGAGCAGCTGCACACCTCGCCGCAGACCTTGTCCGCCCAGATCAAGTTGCTCGAAGATCGCTTGGGCCGCAAGCTTTTCCGCAAGAGTGGGCGCAAACTTGAGCTGACCGAGGACGGCCGCGTCGCGCTCGGCTACGCCGACGACATCTTCCAGCTCGGCGGCGAGCTGGAAGCCACCCTGCGCGAGCGCCGCAAGACCAAGCGCTCGATCGACTTCCGCGTCGGCGTGGCCGACTCGGTGGCCAAGACCGTGGTCTACCGGCTGCTGGAGCCGGCGCTGGAGCTCGACGATCCGGTGCACCTGGTGTGCAGCGAAGGCACCTTCGCCGAGTTGCTGGGCCAGCTGGCGCTGCGCCGGGTGGACCTGGTGATCGCCGATGAACCGCTGACCCGGCGCGCCAGCATCAAGGCCTTCAACCATCCGCTGGGCCGCTCGACGATGAGCTTCTTCGCCAACGCGACGGTGCGCGCCGGGCTGCGCGGCGGTTTTCCGCAATGCCTGGACGACGCGCCGATGCTGATCCCCGGGCCGGCCTCGTCGGTGCGCGCACCCTTCGATGCCTGGCTGGCGCGGCAGCGGCTGGCGCCGCGCGTGGTGGGCGAGTTCGACGACCTCGCGCTGATGGCCACCTTCGGCCGCGAGGGCCGCGGCGTCTTCGTCTCGCCGACCGCGCTGGAGATCGAGACCGAGGCCCAGTACGAGGTGCAGACCATCGGCCGCGCCGACGAACTGGTGGAAGAGTTCTACGCGATCTCGGTCGAGCGCCGCATCAGCCACCCCTGCGTGGTGGCGATCACGACGGCGGCACGCGGCCGCCTGTTCGAGCCGCTCGAGCACAGCATGGCGCGCTGAAGCGGCGCCTCGTGGCCGGCGGCGGCGCTGCGGCTCGTCGGCGCTGCAGGCAGCCTGTCACCGCCAAGCTGCGGGGCGTCGGCCGGCGCTCGCCCAGCGGGCGTCGGCTTGCGTACAGTGCCGGCCAAGCCGATTGCCTGCACGCCCCGCGATGTCTCCCGCCCCCACCCTTCCCCCGACCTGGGCCGCGCGCTGGCAAAGCCTGTCGACGGCGTTTCTGCGCGCCTTCCACCGGTACGCCAACTGGCTGGTCAGCATCAGCTGGAAGCGCTTCATCGGGCTGTCGATCGCGCTGCTGATCATCGCGGCCATCGTGTCGGAACTGCCGCCCTTCAGCTGGCGCGTGACCGAAACCATCGAGGACAGCGGCCGCACGCCGACGCCGCCATCGCCGCCTGCGGACCCGAACAAGCCGACGCGCGGCGCCCAGGTCATCATCGGCGGCAAGCCGGTCATCCAGATCGACAAGCCGGCCAGCGGCAGCGACGCCGGCGGCGTCGACATCTCGATCGACGAAAGCGGCATCCGCGTGCACCGGCGCGCCAAGGCCGCCGCGGCGGCGGCATCAGCGGCATCAGCTGCATCCGCCGCCGCCCCCGCCAGCGCACCCGCCGGCCCGGCCGCGGCGGCCGCCGACAACGACACCGAGGTCCACATCACGCTGCCCAAAGGCGTGAACCCCGAGACCCTGCGCGAAGCCGTGGCCGAGGCCAAGCGGGCGGTGGAGGACGCCATCCGCGACAAGCGCCAGGCCGCCGAGGAGGCCGCGCAGACCGCCCGCGAAGCCGAGCAGGCCGCGCGCGAGGCCGAGCGCGAGGCGCGGGCGGCCATAGCCGAGGCCGGCCAGACGGTCAGCCCCAGCGGCCGCATCAAGCGCACGCGCAAGATCCACTGGGGCGACTTCCTGACCGACCTGGCGCTGGTCTGGATCCTGGCCTCGGCCATCATCAAGGGCACCTACAAGGGCCGCATCCAGGCCGAGGCGAAGGCGGCGCAGGCCACCGAAACGGCCGAGGCCGAATCGCTCAAGCGCCAGGTGGTCGAGGCGCGCATGGCGGCCATGCAGGCGCAGGTGGAGCCGCACTTCCTGTTCAACACGCTGGCGTCGATCGACCACCTGATCGAGACCGACCCGCAGCGCGCCAGCCAGATGCAGAAGAACCTGATCGCGCTGCTGCGCGCCAGCATGCCGACGATGCGCGAGGCCAACGCCGATGGCGCCAGCGGCGGCCTGCGCGAACTGGCGCGCGAGCTGCAGGTGATCCGCCCCTACCTGGAAATCCTGAGGTGCGGATGGAGGAGCGGCTGACGACGCAGATCGACGTGCCCGACGGGCTGCTGTCGGCCGAGTTCCCGCCGATGATGCTGCAGACCCTGGTGGAGAACGCGATCAAGCACGGGCTGGAGCCCAAGGCCGAGGGCGGCTCGCTGGCCGTCAAGGCCGAGATCGTGCACGGCAAGCTGCAGGTGACGGTGGCCGACACCGGCCTCGGCTTCGGCCGCGCGGCCACCGCCGGCACCGGCGTGGGCCTGGCCAACATCCGCGAGCGGCTGCAGCTGCTCTACGGCGCCAAGGCCAGCCTGACGATTGCCGAGAACCCCGGCGGCGGCACGCGCGTGAGCATCACCGTGCCCTACCGCAGCATGGCCAGCGACGCGGTTTGACTAAAGCAGCGCCGCGATCGCCTCGCCCATCTGCGTGGTGCTGGCGGTGCCGCCGAGGTCGCGCGTCACCGGGCCTTGCGGGCCGCGGGCCAGCACCTGCTCGATGGCCTTCAGGATCGCGTCGTGCGCGGCCTGCTCGCCCAGGAACTGCAGCATCAGCGCCGCGCTCCAGATCATCGCCACCGGGTTGGCGATGTTCTGGCCGAAGATGTCGGGCGCCGAGCCGTGCACCGGCTCGAACAGCGACGGGAACCGGCGCTCCGGGTTCAGGTTGGCCGACGGCGCCAGCCCGATGGTGCCGGTGCAGGCCGGGCCCAGGTCGGACAGGATGTCGCCGAACAGGTTGCTGGCCACTACCACGTCGAAGCGCTGCGGCTGCAGCACGAAGCGCGCGCTGAGGATGTCGATGTGCTGCTTGTCCACCGTGACGCCCGGGTAGCCGGCATGCACCGCGTCGGCACGGCCGTCCCACCAGGGCATGCTGATCGCGATGCCGTTGCTCTTGGTGGCCACGGTCAGGTGCCGGCGCGGCCGCTCCCTGGCGCGCTCGAAGGCATAACGCAGCACCCGGTCGGCACCGAAGCGGCTCATCACCGTCTCCTGCACGACGATCTCGCGCTCGGTGCCGGCGTACATCACGCCGCCGAGGTTGGTGTACTCGCCCTCGGTGTTCTCGCGCACGATCAGGAAGTCGATCTCGCCCGGCTTGCGCGGCTTGCCTTGTGCATCCACCAGGGGACACGGCACGCCCTCGAACAAGCGCACCGGGCGCAGGTTGATGTACTGATCGAACTCGCGCCGGAACTTCAGCAGGCTGCCCCACAGCGAGACGTTGTCGGGCACCGTCGCCGGCCAGCCGACGGCGCCGAACAGCAGTGCATCCTGGCCCTGCAACTGTGCCTTCCAGTCGGCCGGCATCATCTCGCCGTGCGCGGCATACCAGTCGCAGCTGGCCCATTCGATGGGCTTGGCGTCGAGCTGGAAGCCGAAGCGCGCCTGCGCCCGCTGCAGCACGCGCAGCGCCTCGGGCATCACTTCCTTGCCGATGCCGTCGCCGGGGATCACGGCGATGCGATGGATCTTGGTCATAAGGCAGCCTCCGCGCTGACGCGCTCCGGTATGAGCGCTTTGGAGCGGCCATGCGCGCTCATGGGATTCCTCGTCAGGGGCTTCAGTATTCCACGCCGCACCTGCTCTAGGATTTGTCGATGAACGACACCCCCACCAATGCCGCCCCGCGCGCCATCCTCGCCGACGACGAACGCCTGATGCGCGAGCAGTTGCGCGCGCGGCTGGCCGAGGTCTGGCCCGAGCTGCAGATCGTCGCCGAGGCGCGCAACGGGCAGGAGGCGGTGGACCTGGTGGCCGAGCACCGGCCCGACATCGTGTTCCTCGACATCCGCATGCCCGGGCTGAGCGGCGTCGAGGCGGCGCGGCGGATCGCGCAATTGCCGCCGCGCGAGGGCGGCGACGACGACGAGCCGCTGCCCGAGATCGTCTTCATCACCGCCTACGACCAGTACGCGGTGGAGGCCTTCGAGCAAGGCGTGGTCGACTACGTGCTGAAGCCCGCCGAGCGCGAACGGCTGCAGCTCACCGCGCAGCGCCTGCAGCGCCGGCTGGACGCGCGCCGCCGCGGCGAGCCGGCGCCCGAAGCGGACCTGCCGGCGCAGCCGCTGCAGCAGTTGCTGCACCAGCTCTCGGCGCACCTGAGCCCGGGTGCGCCGCCGCAGTACCTGAAGTGGATCCAGGCCAACGTCGGCACCGCGATCCAGATGATCGCCGTCGACGAGGTGCTGTTCTTCGTCAGCGACGAGAAGTACACCCGTGTGCAGACGGCGCAGGTGGAGGCGCTGATCCGCAAGCCGATCAAGGAACTGGTCGACGAGCTCGACCCGCAGCAGTTCTGGCAGATCCACCGCAGCACGCTGGTCAACGTGAAGGCCGTTGCCGGCATTGCGCGCGACTTCCGCGGCCGGCAGATCGTCAGCGTGCGCGGCCATCCGCAGAAGCTGGAAGTCAGCCGCAGCTACAGCGGCCTCTTCAAGGGCATGTAGGCCGTTCCCCCCGCTTGGGGGCCCCGAAACGGGGTCCTTCCCCGGCATTGCCGGCTCCGGCACCATCGGTGGCGCAGGAGGAGGCAGCGATGGGACGATTCGTGATCGCCGGCTACCGGCCCAAGCCCGGCATGGCCGTCGCGCTGGAAGCGGTGGCGATGAGGCACTGGGGCGTGCTGCACCGCGAAGCCCTGGTGACCGACCGTCCGGCGCACGTGATGCGCGCCAGCGACGGCACCGTGGTCGAGGTCTTCGAGTGGCTGTCGGTGCATTCGATGGCCCGCGCCCACAACAACGCCGCGGTGCAGGCGCTGTGGGCCGAGTTCGCCGCCGTCTGCGACCACGTGCCGCTGGCCCAGGTGCGCGGCACCGAGTTGCCGTTCGCCGAGTTCGAGCCGCTGGCGTCGCCGCCGGCCGCGTGACGGCGCAACCAGCACGGCCGGCGCGTCAGGCGCTGGCGGAAACGAACACGCCCTGGCTGCGCAGCAGCCGCAGCGTCAGCAGCTCACCGTGCAGCAGCCAATCGCTGCCATGACGGCGGCAACCCACCACGACGGCGACGGCGTCGAAGTCGGCAGTGATCACGCGCATCGCGCTGCGCTCGGGCGCGGGCAGCGGCGACAGCAGGCACAGGCCGCTGAGCGACAGGTCGCGCAGCCGCGCCGGGTGGTCGCCGGGCCGCCCGGGCAGGCGCAGCGCCGCGGCCAGCGGCCGCGCGCTGCGCGGGCTGCGGCGGCGCCCCAGCAGTTCGCCGCGATCGAAATGCGGGCGCGGGAACAGCGGGCAGTCGCAAGCCGCGCAGCGGCTGTCGGCCTGCAACAGCGCCGGCAGCGCGTGCCGGCAGAACGGGCAGACGCGGTCGGCGCGCCAGGTGGCGGCGTCTTGCGGCACGGCCACCGCGGCGGCGGCGGCGGGCGGCGGCGTGGCGCGCGCGGCGGCCGCGGCAGCGGCGGCAGCGGCGGCAGCGGGCGCCGCGGGCGCCGCGGGCTTCGGCCTGGCGCCAGGCGCCGCGGGGCGGCCGGCGGCGCGCAGCTGCTGGTCGTAGACGCGGCGGCGGGCCGGGTCGGTCAGCACCGCGTAGGCCGCGTTGATGCGCGCCGCCGCCTCGGGGTCGCCGCCGAGGTCGGGGTGGGCGCGCAGCGTGCTCATCAGCGTGCGATAGCTGGCGCGGATGACTTCCAGCGGCGCCTCGGGCTGCACGTGCAGGATGCGGTAGAGGTTGCGGCGTTCCGGCGCCATCGACTGGACTCCTCGTTCTTCGTCCAACGCTTATCGGCCGCCGCGCGCCCGACTTGAGCCCTCATTTGCGGGTGGCGCCAGCCACGACGCGATGCAGACCTGCGCCGCCCAGTAGCTGGCCAGGATCCACAGCGAGGCCATCGGCAACGGCAGCGCAAAGCGGTTGGCGGCCAGCAGCGCGTCGCTCAGCAGGAAGAGCGCGCCGCCCAGCGCCAGGCGGCGCCCGGCCGGGCTGTGCGGCTGGGCGCGCCAGACCACCGCCGCCTGCGCCGCCATCGCCGCCAGGCAGACCACGTAGGCCAGCACCGGGCCCCGCAGCGCCGCCGGCACGCCGGGCCACAAGGCCGCCAGCACGCCCGCCGCCAGCGCCGCATAGGCCACGAAGGGCCAGCGCCGGGCCGCCAACCGCTGCGCGCGCGTGAATGCCACCAGATACGCCAGGTGCGCCAGCAGAAAGCTCACCAGCCCCGGGACGAAGCCGCGCTGCGGCCACAGCAAGGCCACGTCGCCGGCCAGCGACAGCGCCAGCCCGGCCAGCACCCAGCGCCGCGCGGCCGGCGTGGTACGGCCGCGCGGCCACGCGAAAGCCATGATCAGCACGGTGGCCAGCGGCTTGAACACGACGTTCAGCCACGGCTGGCCGAAGGCCCAGGGCGCCGAGGCGATGGCCAGCGCGGCGCTGACCAGCAGCGCCAGCGCGTGCAGCGGATGCAGCCCGGCCATCGATCAGGCCACCGGTGGCGCGGCCATGGCCTTGGCCGCCAACTCGGCGCGCAGCCGCTTCAGCCGCTCGCGCGGGTCTTCCTTGGCACCGGCCACCTCGTCCAGCTTCATCTCGGCGATGAAGCGGCTGGGCACGCCGGCGACGAAATAGCGCCCGCGCTTGCGCCGCCGCAGGCTGCTGACCACCAGGGTCTGGCGGGCGCGCGTGATGCCCACGTACATCAGGCGGCGCTCTTCCTCCAGTCGCTCGGGCGTCATCTCGTCGTCGCCGCTGCGAAACGGCAACAGCCCTTCGTTGACGCCGGCCAGCCAGACATGCGGCCACTCCAGACCCTTGGCGGCGTGCAGCGTCGACAGCGTGACCACGTCCTGCTCGTCGCCGCGCTCGGCCAGGCTGATGATCAGGCTGATGGTCTGCGCCACCTGCAGCAGGGTCTGCGGCTGCGCCCCGTCATCGCCCTCGCCGCCGCAGCGCCGGGCGATCCAGTCGACGAAGTCGAGCACGTTGGTCCAGCGCGCGGCGGCGAGCTTCTCGCCGTCGCCGCCGTCGAACAGGTGCTGCTCGTAGGCGATGGCCTTCAGCCAGCCCAACAGCAGCGCGCGCGCCGCCTCGCCGCCCTGGGCGTGGCGGGCGCAGTGCTCAAGGTCGTTGACCTCGCGGCCGAAGGCCTGCAGCGAGTCGACGGCCTTGCCCTTCAGCGCAAGCCCCAAGCTGGGCGCGAACAGCGCCTCGAACAAGCTCAGCTTCCACTGGCCGGCAAACGTGCCCAGCGCCGCCAGCGTCTGGGGGCCGATGCCGCGCTTGGGCGTGGTTGCCGCGCGCAGGAAGGCGGGGTCGTCGTCCTGGTTGACCAGCAAGCGCAGCCAGGCGCAGAGGTCCTTGATCTCGGCGCGGTCGAAGAAGCTCTGCCCGCCCGAGACCTTGTACGGAATCTGCGCCGCGCGCAGCTTGTGCTCGAACACCCGCGCCTGGTGATTGGCGCGGTAGAGCACCGCCAGCTCGCGCCAGCGCACCACGCCGCCGGCACGCAGCGCCTGTAGGCGCGCCACCACGCGCTCGGCCTCGTGCTCCTCGCCGTCGCAGTCGATCACGCGCACCGGCTCGCCGTCGCCGAAGCTGCTCCACAGCTTCTTCTCGAACAGCTTGGGGTTCTTCGCGATCACCGCGTTGGCGGCGCGCAGGATTTGGCCGGTGCTGCGGTAGTTCTGCTCCAGCGGGATGACCTTCAGGCGCGCGAAGTCCTGCGGCAGCCGCTTGAGGTTGTCGATCGTCGCGCCGCGCCAGCCGTAGATGCTCTGGTCGTCGTCGCCCACCGCGGTGAACGGCGTGCGCGCGCCGACCAGGCCTTTGAGCAGCTCGTACTGCACGGCGTTGGTGTCCTGGTACTCGTCGACCAGCACGTGGCCGAAGCGCGCCTGCCACTGCTCGCGCGCCTCGGCGTCGCGCTGCAGCAGCTTCAGCGGCAGGCCGATCAGGTCGTCGAAGTCCACCGCCTGGTAGGCGGCCAGCCGCTCCTGGTACAGCCGCATCACGCGCGCGGCCGCGCGCTCGTCGTCGCTGGCCGCGGCGTTGGCGGCCGCCTCGGCGTCCAGGCCCTGGTTCTTCCACAGGCTGATGGCCCATTGCCAGCGCCGCGCCTGCGCGTTGTCGCTGCAGCCGCCGGCGTCGCGCAGCACGGCCAGCACGTCGTCGCTGTCGAGGATGCTGAACTGCGGCTTCAGCCCCAGGCGCTGGCCGTCGCTGCGCAGCATGCGCACGCCCAACGAATGAAACGTGCTGATCGCCAGCTCTTTCGCGGCGCGCGCGCCGACCAGCGCCTTGGCACGCTCGCGCATCTCCTGCGCCGCCTTGTTGGTGAAGGTGATCGCCGCGATCTGCCTGGGCTCCAGCCCGGCCTGCAGCAGCCGCGCGATCTTGTGCACGATGACCCGCGTCTTGCCCGAGCCGGCGCCGGCCAGCACCAGGCAGGGCGCGTCGAGCTGCTGCACCGCGGCCATCTGGGCGGGGTTGAGGGTGTCGGGCGCTTCGGCCATCGCTCAGTCGCTCAGTGCGCGGCGCTCGCGTTCGATCAGGCGCGCTTGCCACGACGCCGGCAGCCAGGCCAGCAGCCGGCGCAGGCGCTGCGTCAGCCGTGCATGGCGCGATTGCAGCGCAGCGAAGGCCTGGCGGCCTTGGTCCAGCGCCTGGCGGCTTTGATCCAGCGCCTGCTCGGCATCGGCCAGGCGCTGCTGCAGCGCTGCCTCCCGCACCGCGGCGTCGTCCAGCGCGCGCGCCAAGTCGGTCACTTCGCGGCGCATGAAGGCGCTGTCCAGGTGCGTCTGCGCCAGCGCCTGCAGGCGCTCGTCGCTGCCCGGACGGGCCGGGCCCGAAGGCGGCAGCGCCGCGTACAAGGCGTTCATCGTCGCCATCATCGCTTCCATCGCCGGCAGCGGCAACGCAAGCGGCACGCCGCCCTCGTGGCGCCGCGCGCCGCGCAAGGCCTGGTCCACGCGCAAGGCCAGCTCGGCCGGCGTGATGCGGGGGTCGTACAGCGCGCCGCCGCCGTGGCGGCGCACGCGCTCGGCCAGCGCGCCGTGGTCGGGGGCCAGCACGCTCAGGCCGCTCATCCAGGCGTCGCTGAGCGCATAGCAGTGGCTCTCCGGCATGCCGGGCGGGAACAGCGCCAGCCGCGCGCCATAGTGGCGCACCAGCGCCGGCAGCTCGTCGGGGCTGAACATGCCGTGCACGCGGATGCGGCCATCGGCGGTCCAGCCGGCGCGCAACTGGCGCTCGGTGTAGCCCAGCACGACGATGCGGTGCGGCGGCGGCAGCAGCGCCGCCATCGCCTCCAGCGCGGCCAGGCCCTTGTGCGCGCCGATGGCGCCGATCACCGCGACGGCGAACTCGCCCTCGGGCGGCGGCAGGTCCACGGTCATGTGTGCGAAAGGCCGCGTGCCCATCGGCACGCGTAGGCAATCGAAGCCGTCGCCCAGCACCTCGTGGGCGCGCGCGACGATGAAGTCGCTGGGTGCGATGCAGCGCGCCGCGCTGCGCACGAAGTCCAGTCGCGCCTGCCGCTCGTCGGCCGGCAGCGTCGGATCGGCGAACCAGACGTCGTGCAGCGTCAGCAGCCGCGCCGCACCGGTGGCGGCAGCCAGGCGCACGCAGGCCTCGCGCACCGCCGGCACCGTGCCGTGCGCGTGCAGCAGCAACGGCGCGCCGGCGCCGCCATCGGCGGCCCAACGCACGACCTCATCCGGCGCCAGCGGCCAGTAGCTCGGCGCGGCGCCGGGCCGCTCCAGCACCCATTGCGCCGCGGCCACGTGCAGCACGCGGTCGCCCGGGCGCCCGGGCAGCAGTTCGCGCACGCAGCGCTCCACGCCGCCGCCGCCCGGCGGCATCACGTGCAGCACCCGCGGGCCGGTCGATGCGTTCACGACCAGCGGTGGTAGAGCTTGACGAAGCCGGTCTCGCGCGAGCGGCCGGCGATGTCGAAGCGCAGCTCGACGTGGTCGAACATGCGCATGCCTTCGGGGTCCATCGCATGGCTGCGCGCGACGTAGGGCCCGGGCAGCAGCGGCAGCTCGGGCAGCACCAGCGTGTAGGCGTAGAGATGGGGCCCGACCTTGCGCAGCGCGAAGCCGTCCATCTCTGAATAGCAGCCGGCGACCGGCGTGCCGTCCAGCCGCACCATGCCCACCGCCACCTGCGGCACGCGGTCGTCGGGCGAATACACGGTGCCGCTGACGGTGAGCGTGCCCTTCTCGGGCAGCAGCAGCGGCTCGTCGCCGTGCAGGTCGTTGAGCTGCATGCTGCGCACCTGGTACAAGCTGCCGCCGGCGGCCTGCGCCACGGGCTGCAGCTTGCGCGCCGCGGCGCTGCGCTCGTCGTGCCAGGTGAGGTACTGGCGCGTGACCTCGGCGGCGTCATCGGCCAGCCGCACGCGCCCGCCGTCGATCCACAGCGCGCGCGAGCACAGCTTCTGCACGTGGTACATGCTGTGCGAGCACAGCAGCAGCGTGCCGCCGCCTTCGAGATAACGCTCCATCCAGGTGATGCACTTGCGCTGGAACGATTCGTCGCCGACCGATAGCACCTCGTCGGTGATCAGCACGTCGGGCGTCAGCGCGGTGGCCACCGCGAAGCCCAGCCGCACCACCATGCCCGACGAATAGTGCTTGACCGGCTGGTCGATGTGCGTGCCGATGTCGGCGAACTCGATGATGCCGTCCTCGTGCCGGCGCGTCTGCGCCGGCGACAGCCCCATCAGCGCGCAGCTCAGGGCGATGTTCTCGCGCCCGGTGTACTCGGGGTGGAAGCCGGCGCCCAGCTCGAGCAGCGCGCCGACACGGCCGCGGATCGCGATCTCGCCGCTGCTGGGCTTGACGACGCCGGCGATCACCTTCAGCAGCGTGGACTTGCCGGCGCCGTTGACGCCCACCAGCGCCGTCGATTCGCCGCGCCGCACGTCGAAGTTGATGTCCTGCAGCGCCTGGAAGCTGGACGCCGCATGCGGCACGCCGCGCAGCTTGGCCCACAGCGACGCCAGCTGGCTGGCCGCCGACGCATGCACCGGATAGGCCTTGCCGACGCCGCGCAGCGAGATCAGCGGCAGCGCGTCGGGCGGCAGCGGCGTCACAGCGCTTCCTCGAAGTGCGGCGACAGGCGGCGGAACACCAGCCGGCCCAGCAACAGCAGCGCCAGGCACAGGCCGCCGGCCTGCCACTCGGCGGCGGTCGGCACCATGCGCCCCTGCAGCAGCGCCTCGCGCACCGCCTCGATCAGCACCGCCACCGGGTTCAGCCACATCCATTCGCGCATCCACGGCGGCACCATGCTGACGGTGTAGAGGATCGGGCAGAGGTAGAACAGGATGCCCATCAGCGGCACCAGGCCCTGCTCGACGTCGCGCACGAAGACCTGCAGCGCGCCCAGCAGCAGCGCCATGCCGGTGCCCAGGCCGGCCAGCGCCAGCAGTCCGTACAGCACCAGCGGCAGCCCGCCCCAGTGCAGCTCATGGCCGGTGAAGGCGAGGAAGGCCAGCACCACGCCGAAGCCCGCGAGCTGCAGCGCGAAGCTGGCTGCCACCGCCGCGTAGACCACGAGCTCGTGCGCGAACGGGATCTTCTTGACCAGCGCGGCGTTGCCCACCACCGACATGGTGCCGCGCATCACCGCCTCGGAAAACGCCAGCCAGGGCCACAGCGCCAGCGCCAGGAAGACGAGGAAGGGCACCGTCGTCTCCGGCGGCGGCCGGATCTTCAGCACCGAGGTGAACACGAAGTTGTAGATCAGCAGCAGGGCCAGCGGATGCAGCAAGGCCCACAAGCCGCCCAGCAGCGAGCCGGCGAAGCGGTTCGTGACTTCGCGCTGCGCGAAGCGCAGGAACAGCCACCAGGACGAGGAATGCATGCGAGTGAAGCAGGCAGGAAAGCAGCCAGAGAGGGGAAGAGAGGGGGCCGCGATGATATCGACGCCGCGGCCGGCAGCTTGCCGGCGCCCGTCGACCCAGACTAGAGTTGGTCAACTTCAAGCGCGAGGCCGCGGCCATCGAAACCGTCAACATCTGCGATGCCGAGACCCGCTTGTCATTGGCCGAGCCGCTGCGGCTGCGGCTGCGGCTGCGGCTGCGGCTGCGGCTGCTGACGGCCGACGCCGCGCTCGCTGCCGACGGCGACATCGTGCGGCCGGTGTGACCACGCCTGCAGTGACCGCGGTGGTGGTGAGCTACCACCCCGATGCCGGCACGCTGGCCGCGCTGCTCGCCGCGCTGGCCGCGCAGGTGCACGCGGTGATCGTGGTCGACAACGCCAGCCCCGAAGCGCCGCCCGTGCCGCCCGACGTGCAACGGATCCGGCTGCCACGCAACCTGGGCGTCGGCGCGGCGCAGAACGTCGGCATCCGCGCCGCGCTGCGGGCCGGCGCCGCACAGGTGCTGCTGATGGACCAGGACAGCCTGCCGCAGCCGGGCATGGTGGCGGCGCTGCAGGCCGCCCTGCAGGCGGCCGCGGCCGCCGGCGCGCCGCCGGCCGCGGCCGGGCCGCTGGTCGTCGATGAAAACGGCCACAGCGACGGCTTCGTGCGCTTTCGCCGCGGCCGCTACGAAGCGATCGCGCCCGCGGGCGAAGCCTGGATCGACTGCGACTTGCTGATCGCCTCCGGCACGCTGATCCCGGCAGCGGCGCTGCGGGCCGTCGGCGAGATGGACGAGGGCCTGTTCATCGACAAGGTGGACACCGACTGGTGCCTGCGCGCCGCGTCCGCCGGCTGGCCGCTGGTCGGCGTGCCGGCCGCGCGGCTGCAGCACCGCCTGGGCGTGCGGCAGCTGCGGCTGTGGTTCTTCGGCTGGCGGCGGCTGGCGCTGCACGCGCCGTTTCGCTACTACTACATGTGGCGCAACGGCCTGCTGCTGCGGCGGCGGACCTACGCCACCGCGGCCTGGAAGCGGGCCGATGCCCGGCAGCTGCGGTCGCTGCTGCTGTACTTCGGCCTGCTGGCGCCGCAGCGGTGGGCACGCTTGCGGATGATGGCGCGCGGCCTGGCCGACGGCTGGCGCGGCAGAGCGGGGCCGCTGGATCGATGACCGGCCGCCCGCCAGCGCAACAGTAGAATTTTGGGTTCAGCACCCGACGCCGCCCTCCAAGTCCCGCACCTTGCCCTCTCACGCCTTGCAGCAGCTGGCCAAGCTGCAGTCTTACCGACGGCGACTGGGTTGGCGTGCGACCTTGTCGAGGCTGGCGCTGGAAGCCCGGCGCCGGCTGGCGGCATCGCCACACGCTGAGCGGCAGGCTGCTTCGACGCCGCGCGTCGGCCCCGACTGGACGCCCGCCGCGTGGCCGCCGTCAGGCCATCGATCGACCCCGCATTTCTACCTGACGCCACCCGGCAGCCGCCGGCGCGTGACGCTGCTGTGCCAGCGCATCGACCTGCACGGCCGCTGCGACGGCCTGCAGACCGCACTGGCGCTGGCGGTCGTCAGCGCCAACCGGCTGCAGGCCGACTTGCGCGTGATGGCAGGACAGCAGGCCATCGACCCCGGCGCGCTGCAGCAACTGTTGCGCCGCCAGGGCCTGGCCGTGCAAGGCGAGTGCAGCCTGCTCGGGCCGCTGGTGCCAGGCTCGAACCAGGAGTTCGACCGCTTCGCCGGCGAACTGATGGTCGCGGCATCCTGTCAATGCGCCGCCGACGCCCTCGCCGAATGGCCCGCCGAAGACCTGGTGTGCCTGTTGCACCCCGACGACCCCGGCTTGGCCGACGCCGCGCCGGGCCAGGGCGGCGCGGGCGCGCTGCTGGCGCGCACCGATCTGCGCTTCGTGGTCTGCACGCAGCCGTTCAAGCAGCACCTGGTCGGCCGCGGCTTCACGCACCTGGCGCAGCAGGCCCCCAGTTTCGAGCCTGCGGCTGAGCCGGCCGCGCCGCCGCCACCCGGCGCCGGCCGCAGCGCCCTTCTCTTCGAGGTGATGGCGCCGGTGGATCGGCAACGCTTTGCGATCGGGCTGGACGCCATCGAACAGGCGCTGGCCCTCGGCGTGCTCGATCCGCAGCGCTGGGATGTCCTGTTCGCGGCGCCAGGGCTGCCGCAGGTCACGCTGCGCCACGGGCAACGTCCGACATCGCTCGATGATCTCGATGCCGGCGCCGCCTGGCAGGCGCGGCAGCGGGCCGTGCTGGCCTTGCGGCTGCCGGCGCCCGGCGCGGCCGTGCCCCCGCCGCTCGGCGTGGCGGCCGACCACGCCGTCGTCGTGGTCGCGGCGGCCGACGGCGGCGCCGACCCGCAGGCCGCCGTGGCGCCCGGCGTCATCGCCTGCGCGCTCGAACGCGACGCGGTCGTGCAAGCCTTGCGCCGCGCCGTCGAGCAGCTGGGCGATGAGGCGCCGCCAAGCCGCCGCCGGGCGGCTGCCGAGCCTGCCCGCGGCGACCGGCTGAGTCTGCAGGCCACCGCCGGGCTGTTGACCGTGGGCCGCTGATGTTCGCCACGCCGATCCCCGAGCAGCCCTACGCGGACCCCTGGCTCTCGCCGACGCAGGACCGGCTGGCCATGCTCGGTCGCGGCGAGCGCCGGGCCGCCTACTACTACGAGGAACCCAACACCAGCACCTTCCGCTACCGCGCCTACAACATGGCGCAGGTGCTCAATGCCCAGCCGGGTGCGCATTACTCGGCGAGCTGGTTCTTCCGCCGCGACCTGTGGGCGCTGCCGGAGATCGCCGAGCGCGCCGACGTGCTGGTGGTCTGCCGCTCGGGCTACGAGCACCGGCTGGTCCGCCTGATCGACCGCTTCACGCGCCTGGGCAAGCCGGTGCTGTTCGACGTCGACGACCTCGTGATCGACACCCGCCATGTCCACTTGCTGATCAGCACGCTGGGCCTGGACAAGGACGACCCGCGTGTCTGGGACCATTGGTTCGGCACCATCGCCAGATGGCGCGCCACGCTGGAGCGCTGTGACGGCGCCATCACCACCAACGCCTTCCTGGCCGACCGCATCCGCGAAGCCACCGGCAAGCCGGCGGTGGTGGTGCCCAACTTCATGAATCGCGAGCAGCTGGCCGTCTCGCGGCGCCTGTGGTCCGCCAAGCAGGACGCCGGGTTCGCGGCCGATGACCCGCCGATGCTGGGTTATTTCAGCGGCACGCCGTCGCACCAGTTCGACTACGCCACCGTCGAGCCGGCCATCGCAAGGCTGATGGAACGCCGGCCCACGCTCGGGCTGATGCTGGTCGGCTTCATCGCGCCGGGTCCTGCGCTGGCGCGCTTCGGCGGACGCATCCGGCGCCAGCCCTTCACCGACTGGATCAACCTGCAGCGGCTGGTGGCGTCGGTGGAGGTCAATCTGATGCCGCTGCAGGCCAACGTCTTCACCGACTGCAAGTCGCCCTTGAAGTACTTCGAGGCGGCCGCCGTCGGCACGCTGAGCGTCGCGTCGCCGACGGTCAACCATCTCGCGTGCATCACCGACGGCGTCAACGGCCGCATTGCCCGCGGCCACGAGTGGGAGCAGCAGATCGAAGCGCTGCTCGAATCGCCTGAGGCCTATCGGGCGATGGCCGAGAGCGCCCACGCCGACGCCCTCCAACGCCACGCCTGGCCCGAGCAGTTGCCGGCGCTGCTGCAGGCCCTTGGATGGCGCTGAGGATGCCCGCCATGAACGACACCGCCCCGCCGCTGGTCAGCATCATCATCCGCAGCATGGACCGGCCCAGCCTCGCCGAGGCCTTGCAGTCGGTGGCTGATCAGACCTACCCCGCGATCGAGATCGTCGTCGTCAACGCGAAGGGGCCGGGACACCGGCCGCTCGGCGAGTCGTGGGACCGGCGCCCGATCCGCTGGGTGGACCACGGCATGCCCTTGCCGCGCAGCCGGGCCGCCAACGCGGGGCTGGACGCCGCCAGCGGCCGCTGGATCGGCTTTCTCGACGACGACGACGTTCTCTTTGCCGACCATGTGCAGGCACTGACGCAGGGCCTGATCGCCCAGCCCTCGCTGCGCAGCGCGTATGCCAACACCCGCGTGGAGTTCTATCAGGAGGGCCGCTGCGTCAGCGTCTACGAACAGCGCCAGGCCTTCGACCGCTACCGGCTGTGGGGGCGCAACTTCCTGCCCATCCACGCCGTGCTGTTCGAGCGCAGCCTGCTGGCGCAGGGCTGCCGGGTGGATGAGAGCCTCGACGTCTACGAAGACTGGGATTTCTGGACCCAGTTGTCCCGGCACACCGACTTCCTGCACGTCGATCGCACGACCGGCTGCTACCGCAATGCCGGCCAATCGGGCTTCGGCGCGCTGCCGGCCGAAGCGGTGGTCCGGCAAGGCATGGCGCGCTACTTCGACAAGTGGCGCGAGCGCTGGTCAGGCGCGGAGCTGCACCAGGTGGTCGCCTGCCGCGAAGCGGTGATGGATGCCCGCCAGCAGGAGCTGGTCCAGATGCAACAGCAACTCACCGACGAGCGCTCGGCTTCGGCGCAGCAGGCCCGGGAGCTGGCCGCGCAGATCGATCTGGCACGGCAGCATCACGACGCGGAACGCGAGGCCTGGCAACAGGCGACGGCCGCGCAGGAACGCCAGTTGCAGCAGGTGCAATCAGAAGCCCGGCAGGTGGCCCAGCAACTCAACGACGAGCTGAGCCGGTCGCAACGCGACACGCTGCGCGTTCAAGAGCAGTTGCAGATCAGCCGTGCCGAGCTGCAAGGCGTGCTGGCGTCGCGCTCGTGGCGGCTGATGGCGCCCTACCGCGGCGCCGGCACGGCGCTGCGGCGGGCGCGGCGTGCCCAGCAGCTGGCACGTGGCTACCTGCGCACGCACGGCGGCGTGCTGCACGGCGGGCTGCGGTTGCTGCGCGTGAGCACGCGGGTGCTGCTGACCCAGGGCCCGCGCGGCGTGCTGGATGCCGGCCGCCGCCTGGCCGCCGGCGGACGCGCACCGGCGCCGCAGACGCCGGCGGCAGCGGCGGGAGCCGCGGGAGCCGCGGGAGCCGCGGGACCGTCCGGACTGTTGCAACTGCCGGCCACGCTGGGGCACGCCCTGGTGGCCCACCGGCAGCCGGTGGACATCATCGTCTGCGTGCACAACGCGCTCGACGACGTGAAGCGCTGCCTGGATTCGGTGCGCCGGCACACGCAGGCCCCGTACACGCTGCTGCTGGTCGACGACGGCAGCGAGGCGCCGACGCGCGACTACCTCGCCGCCCACGCGCAGCAGCACGGCGCCGTGCTGCTGCGCAACGAGTCCGCCCAGGGCTACACGCTGGCGGCCAACCAGGGCATGCGCCACTCGACGGCGCCTTACCTCGTGCTGCTCAACAGCGACACCATCGTCAGCCAGGACTGGCTCGATCGCATGGTGGTGTGCGCCGAATCCGATCCGCTGATCGGCATCGTCGGCCCGCTGAGCAACACCGCGTCGTGGCAATCGATCCCCGAGATCGCCCGCCATGGCGACTGGTCTGACAACCCGCTGCCGCCCGGCATGGACATCGCCGACATGGCGCGATGGGTGGCGCAGACCGCCAGCCAGTCCTACCCGCGCCTGAACTTCCTCAACGGCTTCTGCCTGCTCATCAAGCGCGCGCTGATCGAGCGCATCGGCCTGTTCGACGAGGCGGTCTTCGGCCGCGGCTTCGGCGAGGAGAACGACTACTGCCTGCGCACCGGCGAGGCCGGCTTTAGCCTCGCCGTGGCCGACGATGTGTACGTGCATCACGCGCAATCGAAGAGTTATTCGAACGAGCGCCGGCGGCTGCTGGTCAAGGCGTCCGATGAGGCCCTGTCGCGCAAGCATGGCCAGGCGTTGATCGATGCCGGCGTTCACGTCTGCCGCTTCGACCGCACGATGGAGGGCATCCGCAGCCACGCGGCCCAGCTGGCCACGCGCCACGCGCTGACGGCGCAGGGCCGCCGCCGCTGGGCCGGCCGCCGCGTCATCTTCGTGCTGCCGGTGCAGGACGCCGGCGGCGGCACCAACGTGGTGTTGTGCGAGGCGCGCGCGATGCAGCGCATGGGCGTCGAGGTCCACCTGCTCAACTTCGAGGCCAATCGCGCCGTGTTCGAAGCCGGCCATCCGCAGTTGCCGTTTGCGCTGCACTACGCGGCCGACGAACGCGCGGTGGCCGGCCTGTGCCGCGGCTTCGACGCGGTGATCGCCACGCTCAACGTCTCGGTGTACTGGATCGAGCCGCTGCGGCAGGCCGATCCGGCGCCGGTGCTCGGCTACTACGTGCAGGACTTCGAACCCAGCTTCTACCGCATCGGCTCGCCCGGCCATGACGGCGCGCTGCGCTCCTACACCGCGATCCCCGACATGGTGTGCGTCACCAAGACACGCTGGAACGCAGACCTCGTGCGCCAGCGCACGGGCCGGCAGTGCCAGGTGATCGGCCCCTCGTTCGACGTCGACACGTTCGTGCCGCGGCCGCGCCGCCGCGCCGCCTGGCCGCAGGCACCGTTGCGCATCACCGCGATGATCAGGCCGTCGACGCCCCGGCGCTCGCCGCTGCTCACGATGCAGGTGCTGGCCCGCATCGCGGCCGAGTTCGGGCCGCAGGTCGAGATCATCCTGTTCGGTGTGTCGTCGACGGCGCCCGAGTTCAGGGCCTTGCCGGCCGACTTCGACTGGATCAACGTCGGCATGCTGAACCCGCAGCAGATGGCGGTGCTGCTCAACGACGTCGACATCTTCGTGGACTTCTCGCAATACCAGGCCATGGGCTTGACGGCGATGGAAGCCATGGCCTGCGGCGTCGCCGTGATCGTCCCGGAGAACGGCGGCGCCGACAGCTTTGCGGTCCACGAGCGCAACGCGCTGTTCGTCGACACCGCCAGCGCCGACGCCTGCCACCGCGCCTTGCACCGCTTGCTGACCGATCACGCGCTGCGCCAGTCCTTGCAGCAGCAAGGCGCGCTGGACGTGGCCACGCAGGTGCCGGAACGGCCGGCGTCGCGCCTGCTGAGCGCCTTGTTCGGTGATGCCGAGCGCAGCCCTGCGCTGGAGGCGGCGGACGCTGCGCAAAGCCCTGGCCAGCCCGGCGACGCGGCCGCGCCGGCGCGCGTGCCGCCGTGGACGGCGCTGCAGGTGTTCCACACCCCGGCGCGTGGGCGCAAGCGCATCACGCTGCTGCTGGATGCCTTGGCCAGCGGCAGCGCGGTCGATGCCGACAACACCGCCGTCATGCTGGGCCTGCTGCTGGCCCGGCGCTGCGCGGCCGATCTGCGCCTGGTCACGCGCATCGAGCCGGCGCAGCCGGATGCCCTGCAAGCCTTGATGCAAGCCGGCGGCGGCGATCTGGCGGGCGAGCTGCAGCTTCGCTTCCTGCCCGCCCAGGACGCCAAGGCCGAGCTGGACCTGATCGACGGCGAGCTGCTGATCACCGATGCGTGGTGGAACGCGGACGCGGCGCTCGCCGCGGTCGAGCCGGCGCGCGTGGTCTGCGTGCTGCCGGCGGACGAACCACTGGCCGCCGCCGACGGCGACGAGGCCAGTCGCCGCCGCGAAGCGCTGCTGGGCCGCCGCGAGCTGCAGTGCGTGGTCGGCGGCGCCGAGCTGCGGCCGATCGTCGATCAACTGGCCGCGAGGGTCTGATGTTCACGGCCGAAACGCCCGAACAGGCCTATGCCGACCCCTGGCGGCTGCCCCTGGCGCAGCGCCTCGACCGGCTGTGCCGCGGCCGGCACCGCGTAGCCTATTACTACGAGGAACCGAACACCAGCACCTTCCGCTACCGCTGCTACAACATGGCACAGTTGCTCAACGCCGACGACGAGGGCGACGAGGGCGCCGAGGGTGGCACGCCGGCGCACTCGGCCTGCTGGTTTCATCGCGCCGACCTCGAACAGGCCGCCGAAGCGATCGCCGCGCAGGCCGATCGGCTGGTGGTCTGCCGCTCGGGCTACGAATCAAGGCTGCTGCGGCTGATCACCGCGTTCCGCCGCCGCGGCAAGCCGGTGCTGTTCGACGTCGACGACCTCGTCTTCGACACCCGCTATGCGCACCTGGTGATGAACACGCTGGACCAGGACATCGATGCTGCGCACTGGTGGGACTTTTGGTTCGGCTACCTCGGCCGCATGCGGGCGACGCTGGACTTGTGCGACGGCGCCATCGCCACCACCGAGTTTCTGGCCGCGCGGCTGGCCGAGTGCACCGACCGCCCGGTGGCCGTGGTGCCGAACTTCATCAACCGCGAGCAGCGGGAGATCTCGGAGCGCATCTGGCACGCCAAGCGCGCCAGCGGCTTCGCGCGCAACGGCGAGTTCACGCTGGGCTACTTCAGCGGCTCGCCATCGCACAACCACGACTACGGCATGGTCGAACCCGCGATCGCCGCGCTGATGTCGCGCCGGCCCGAGCTGCGGCTGCTGACCGTGGGCTACATCGCGCCCGGCCCGCACCTGGCGCCGTTCCAGGACCGGCTGCAGCACGTCCCGTTCCAGGACTGGATCAACCTGCAGCGCGTGGTGGGCCGGGTCGAGCTGAACCTGATGCCGCTGGCGCCCAGCGTGTTCACCGACTGCAAGTCGCCGCTCAAGTACTTCGAGTCGGCGATCGTCGGCACGCTGAGCATCGCCTCGCCGTCGCACCACTACGCGCCCGCCATCCGGCACGGCAGCACTGGCTACCTGGCGCGCGGCCATGAGTGGGAACAGCGCATCGAGCAGGTGCTCGACAGCCTGCAGCGCTATCCGGAAATGGCCGCGCAAGCGCGCCAGGATGCGCTGGCCCGTTTCGACGGCCGCGCGCATCGCACGGCCTTGCTGGCAGCGCTGGGCTGGGCATCGGCTTGAACGCCGATCCGCGCAAGTACCATTGAATCCATGCGTGTCGCCGTCGTCATCCCCAGCTTTCGGGTCAAGGCGCACATCCTGTCGGTGCTGCGCGACATCGGCCCTGAGGTCGAGCGCATCTACGTCGTCGACGACGACTGCCCCGAGGCCTCGGGCGACTTCGTCGAACAAACGTGCCAGGACGCCAGGGTCCGTGTGCTGCGCCACGCCGAGAACCAGGGCGTCGGCGGCGCGGTGATGACCGGCTACCGGGCAGCGCTGGACGGCGGCTACGACATCATGGTCAAGCTCGACGGCGACGGCCAGATGGATCCGCGGCTGCTGCCGGCCTTCGTGCAGCCGATCCTCGACGGCCATGCCGACTACACCAAGGGCAACCGCTTCTTCAACCTGGAAGCCGTCGAGTCGATGCCAAGGGCGCGCCTGGTCGGCAACGCCATCCTGTCGTTCGTGACCAAGTTTTCGTCGGGCTACTGGCAGTTGTTCGACCCGACCAACGGCTACACCGCCATCCACCGCGACGTCGCGAGCTACCTGCCTTTCGACAAGATCAGCCGCCGCTACTTCTTCGAGACCGACATGCTGTTCCGGCTCAACACCTTGCGCGCCGTGGTGGTCGACGTGCCGATGGACGCGCGCTACGGCGACGAGGTCAGCAACCTCAAGATCCGCCGCATCCTGCCGGAGTTCGTCGCCAAGCATGCGCGCAACACGCTCAAGCGCATCTTCTACAACTACTACCTGCGCGACCTGTCGATCGCCTCGATCGAGTTGCCGCTGGGGATCGTGCTGCTCGGCTTCGGCCTCGGCTTCGGCGCCTTCCACTGGCTGCGCCACAGCGGCAGCGGCGTGGTGGCGTCGGCGGGCACCGTGATGCTGTCGGCGCTGCCCATCCTGATCGGCGTGCAGTCGCTGCTGGGCTTCCTGAACTACGACATCGCTTCAACGCCCAGCCGGCCGTTCCAGCGCCGGCACGGCCACGCCGGCACGAAGGAAGCAGCGTGAAGCCGTTCAACGAAGACGCGGCCTGGGTCGACTACCGGCGCCGCTTTGCCGCCGTCTATGACGAGTCGAACTACACGCAGTCGCTGCAGGGCCGCGTGATGCGGGCCAGCCACAAGCTCGTCGAGCGGCCGTTCGGGCCGGACCGGCGCTTCGGCACGGTGGTCGAGGTCGGCGCCGGCACCGGCGAGCATCTGCCGTTTGTGAGGCACAGTTTCGATCGTTATGTCCTGACCGACCATGACGCCGCCACGCTGGCGGTGGCGCGGCGCAAGTTCCACGAGCGGACCGACGTCGCCTACGAGCAGCAGTCCGGCGCCGACCTGGCACTCGAAGACCGCTCGGTGGACCGGCTGATCGCGTCGCACGTGCTGGAACACATCTACCAGCCGCACCTGGCGCTGAAGGAATGGGCCCGTGTCGTCCGCGACGGCGGCGTGCTTTCGATCGTCATCCCCACCGACCCCGGACTGGCCTGGCGGCTGGGGCGCCACCTGGGTCCGCGCAGGAACGCGCTGGCCCAGGGCATCGCTTACGACTACGTGATGGCGCGCGAGCACGTGAACGCCTGCGTCAACCTGATCGCGCTGCTGCGCCACTACTTTCCGGGTGCGACGCAGGCCTGGTGGCCGACGCCGATCCCGTCGGTCGACCTGAACCTGTTCTTCGCCTACAACGTGGTGCTGGGCCCCGAGCGACCGTGCTGATCGTCTATGTTCTCGCGCTGGGCTGCGTGGCCGGGCTGGCCGCCGGCCAGGTGCTGTTCAAGCAGGCGGCCATCGGCTTGTCGGCGGCCGGCACCGTCTGGTCGTCGGCGGCGCTGCTGCCGATGCTGGCGGCGATCAGCATCTACGGCGTCTCGACCATCGCCTGGATCTGGACGCTGCAGCATGCCCCGCTCGGGCGCCTGTACCCCTTGATGGCGCTGGGTTTCGTGCTGGTGCCGCTGGCCAGCCATTTCGTGTTTGGCGAGCGCTTCACGCCGCAGTACCTGGTCGGGGTGGCCTTCATCCTGGTCGGCGTCGTGCTGGCTTCCAGGGGGTAGCGCCGGGTGTCCGATCTCTCGACTGGCGCGCCGGCGCGGCCGGCTGCATCGGCGGCGTCAGCGGCGTCGCTGTGGCTGCTGGCGCTGATCGCGCTGTCCAGCCTGCTGCTGTCGGTCCTGGTGCCGCCGTTCCAGTCGCCCGACGAGTTCGACCACATCAAGCGCGCCTATTTGCTGTCGCGCGGGCACTTGCTGCTGCAGGCGCCGCTCGGCGAAGCCTCGGGCGGCGCCGTCGATACCGGGCTGCTGGCGTACATGGACCCGTACTGGGTCCTGCCGTTCAAGCCCAAGCAGAAGGTCAGCGGCGCGTTGCTGAAAAAGACCGACTCCGTGGGCTGGAGTCGCGAAGAGACCTTCAGCCCCGCCCCCGGCACCGGCTACTACCTGCCGTTGGCCTATCTGCCCCAGGCCGTGGCGCTGGCCGTGGGCCGCCACGCCGGGCTGTCGATCGATGTGTCGTACCGCGCCGCGCGGCTGCTGTCGCTGCTGACGGTGCTGGCGTTGGCCGGCCTGGCGATGCGCCTGTTTCCGATGCCGCCGGTCGCCATCGGCCTGCTCGCGCTGCCGATGACGCTGTTCCAGCTGTCGTCGGCCACCCTCGACCCGGTGACCTACGCGCTGACGCTGCTGGCGCTGGCTTGCTTCCTGCACACCAGCCGCGCCCGGGCCGAGACGAGGCCGGCGGTGCTGGTCGCGTTCAGCGTCGCGGTGCTGGTCGTGATCACCTGCCGCGTCCACCTGTTCCCACTGGTGCTGCTGTTCCTGCCGCTGTGGCGGATGACGGGGCGCCGCGCCGCGCTGTGGGCGGGCCTGGCCGTCGGCGCGCTGGGGCTGGCCTGGACCTTGTGGGCGATGCACGCGACCGTCGACACCCGCGTGGTGGTCGGCGCGCGGCCTCGCACGGTGCTGCTGTACTACCTGACGGACCCGGGCACGCTGCCGGCGCTGATCGGCAACACGCTGGCGAAGTACCAGCTTGCTTACGTCGAGACCTTCCTGGGCCGGCTCGGCTGGCTCGATGCCGGCTTCGACCCCGAGCAGTACGTCTGGCTCGGCAGCGGGCTGTTGCTGCTGGCGGCCGGCTCGATCAAGCCGTTCTGGCGCTGGACGCGCGCCGAGTTCGGCTGGCGGCTGCTGTTGCTGGCCTGCAGCCTGGCCTGCGTGGCGCTGATCTTCGTGGCGCTGCTGGTGGCCTGGACCCACCATCCGGCGCGGACCGTCGAAGGCGTCCAGGGCCGCTACTTCTGGGCGCCGGTGCTGATGGCCTGCCTGGCGCTGGCGCCCAGCGCCGATGAGGTCGACCGGCTGCATGGCCGCGTGTTCACCGGGCTGCAGCTCGCCTTCATCGCCTTCAGCGCCTACATCACCTCGCAGCTGGTGCTGGCCCGCTATTGGGGCGCGTAGCGCCGTCGCCCGCCGCTTCGCTCGGGGCCCCATGCAACGCCGCTCGATCCTGATCGCCAGTGTCGCCTCGCTGGCCGCGCCCGCCTTCGTGCGCCACGCACGCGCCGCCGACAGTCCGCGTTTTGCGCTCGGCGTCGCCTCCGGCCAGCCGCGGCCCGACGGCATGGTGCTGTGGACGCGCCTGACCGGCCCCGATCTGCCGCCGCGCACGGCGGTGGACTGGGACGTGGCCGACGACGAAGCCTTCACGCGCATCGTCGCCCGCGGACGCGACGAGGCCGAGCAGGCCTGGGCGCACAGCGTGCATGCCGAGCCGGCGGGGCTGGCGCCTGATCGCTGGTACTTCTATCGCTTCCGCGCGCTGGGCCAGCAAAGCCGCGTCGGCCGCACGCGCACCGCACCGGCGCCCGACGCCGCGGCCACGCTGCGCCTGGCCATCGCGAGCTGCCAGCGCTGGGACCAGGGCCACTACGCCGCCTGGCGCCACGCGGCGGCCGCGCCGCTGGATTGCATCGCCTTCCTGGGCGACTACATCTACGAATCGGCCTCGCCGGCCGACGCGCCGCGCCGCCACGAGGGCGGCCGGCTGCGCAGCCTGGACGACTACCGCGCCCGCTACGCGCAGTACAAGACCGACCCCGCGCTGCAGGACGCCCACGCCGCCTGCCCCTGGCTGCTGGTGTGGGACGACCACGAGGTGGAGAACGACTACGCCGGCAGCGCCGCCACCACGCCGCGCGGGCTGGACATGGCCAGCTTGCGCGCCGCCGCCTACCAGGCTTACTGGGAGCACCAGCCGTTCGCCAAGGCGCAGCGCCCGCGCGGCATGGACATGCGGATCTACGGCCGCCTGGACTGGGGCCGCCTGGCGCGCATCCACCTGCTGGACGACCGCCAGTACCGCGACCCGCAGGCCTGCCCGGTGCCGCCGCAGACCAGCGGCTCGAACGCCGTGCTGCTGCGCGACTGCCCGGCGCTGGTCGACCCCGCGCGCACGCTGTTGGGCCGCGAGCAGGAGCAGTGGCTGGCCGAAGGCTGGAGCCTGGACCGGCCCTGGAACCTGCTGGCCCAGCAGACGCTGATGGCGCGTTACACGAGCCGTCCCGAAGGCCGCTACTGGACCGACGGCTGGGACGGCTACGCCGCCGCGCGCCAGCGCTTGCTGTCCACCGTCGCGGCGCGCCGCGTGCCTGGCGTGGTGGCGCTGGGCGGCGACGTGCACGCGCATTTCGTCGCCGACCTGAAGGCCGACTTCGACGACGCCCGCGCGCCCGTCGTCGCCAGCGAGTTCTGCGGCAGCTCGATCTCCAGCCGCGGCGGCGACCAGCGCCGCGTGCAAGCCGCGCTGGCGCTGAACCCGCACCTGCACTACGGCCACGCCGACCAGCGCGGCTACATGGCCTTCGAGATCGGCCCGCGCGAGCTGAAGGCCAGCGTGCTGGCGGTGGAGCAGCCGCTGGACCCGGCCAGCGAGCTGCGGGTGGCGGCGCGCTTCGTCGTCGATGCCGCGCGGCCCGGGCCGCAGCGGGCTTGACGCGAGGGCCGTCCCCCGGTGGCCGCCCTCGACCTTATCGGTGCGAGCCGTAGCGACGCCGCTTAAGAGGTGCTTTCGTGCCGACGCACCACGAGACGAAAGGTCGGAAGGCGAAGGCGTCGCAGGCTGTGCAGACCGCCCGCAGCAGCCTGCGGCACGGCGCCAGCCGCTCCGTAAAAGCTGGCTTCGACAAGCTGCAGGTCGAACTTCGCACGATAACGATTGAACAGCTTCGTCAGCTCGGCCGGTGTCGGATGCAGGAGATCGAGCAGCGCCGTCAACTTCTGCCGCAGATCCAGTGTCACCCAGGGACGACCCAGCGGTGACAACATCAATCGCATCAGCGCATTGCGAACGGGGTTCGGCGGCATATGGACCCATGGCACGAGCGTGTGTTGCTCCTGCCAGTAATGCCGATTCGGCAGCTCCAAGAAAAGCACACCGCCGGGACGCAGGACCCGAAACAGTTCGCGCATGTAGACCTCTGCGTCCTGCACATGCTCGACGACGTGCATGCTCATGACGAGATCAAATGTTGCGTCCGCATAGGGCAGCTCGCGTCCTTCATAGCGCCGCAGATCGATGCGGTCGGCCGCGGGGTGGCCGCGGAAGCGCGCCTGCCCGAGGCTGTGCAGCCCGGGATCAACCTCGATGCCGTAGACACGGCTCGCCCCCATCTTCAGGCACACCGCAAGATCGCCGGCAGACCCGCAGCCCGAGCTCAACACCACACTGCCGCGGATCGGTTGATATCCGTCCACGATCGCGCAGATGCCATCAAAGCGCGAGATGTCCAGATGGCCGTTGCGCACACCTTCGTAGCCAAAGGTGCCGAAGAAGGGGCGCGTGTATGCATCGACCTCTTCCGCGAAGCTGGCCATCGGCTGGGCGTCGGGTTGGGGTGGTTGAGTGTTCATGGATTGCCCTGATCAGCCATGAGCCTGCCTCTGGCCTCCGCATCCCATCGCCAAGGGCATTATGCGGCTCGCTCTTCCTGGGCAGCGAGCCAAGCCGGTTCGAACTGCATCGGGCTGATGCAGCCCAGCGTCGAGTGCCGTCGTCCATGGCTCACCGGATTGCGCCAGACTCGCCGCCCATGACTTCGATCTTCAGCGTCACCGCCCCCTTCTTCGCGCTGGTGCTGTGCGGCTGGCTGGCGGCGCGGCTGCGCGTGCTGCCCGAGTCGGCGATTCCGGGGCTGAACAGCTTCGTCCTTTACTTCGCGCTGCCGTGCCTGCTGTTCCGCTTCGGCGCCGGCACGCCGGTGCTGCAGACGCTCAACCCCACGCTGCTGGCGGTGTACCTGCTGTGCGCGGCGCTGGTGGTGGCCTTGACGGTGGCGCTCACGCGCTCGGCCGCCGTGCCTTTGAAAGACAAGGCCTCCGGCGCGCTGTCCTTGAAAGACGCGGCCTTCGGCGCGCTGGTGGCCGCGTTCCCCAACACCGGCTTCATGGGCGTGCCGCTGCTGGTGGCGCTGCTGGGGCCGGCCGCCGCGGGGCCGACGATCTGCGTGCTAACCGCTGATCTGGTCGTCACCAGCACCGCCTGCCTGGCGCTGGCCGAAGCGCAGGGCCTCACCGGCCAGGGCCACGGCTGGTGGCGATCGACGCGGCGCATCCTGAGCGGCGTGGCGCGCAACCCCATGCCCTGGGCGATCGCGCTGGGCGCCGCGTTCTCGGCGCTGGGCTGGACGCTGCTCGGCCCGGTCGACGGCGTGGTGCGCATGCTGGCCGACGCCGCCAGCCCGGTGGCGCTGTTCACGATCGGCGCCGTGCTGTGGCGCGCCGGCCGGCACGCGCACGGCCGCACGGCGCCGGGGCGCTACCTGCCGGTGGCGGCGATCAAGCTGCTGCTGCACCCGCTGCTGCTGTGGCTGCTGGGGCTGGCGGCGCAGGCACTGGGCTTGCCGCTGAGCGACTTCGCGCTGCTGACCATCGTGCTGGTGGCCGCGCTGCCCAGCGCCAGCAACGTGGCCATCCTGGCCGAGCGCTACGGCGCCGACACCGGCCGCGTGGCGCGCATCATCATGAGTTCGACGGTGGCGGCGTTCCTGAGCTTCACCGCGATCGCTTGGCTGGCCGGCGTGCGGCCGGCTTGAGGCGGTCCGGTCGCCCCCTCGGGGGGCGGCCGCTCGGCGGCCGGGGGCCGTCAGATCACCAGCGGATCGACGTCGATCGCCCAACGGGCGAGGCCCTTGTGCCGCGGCCGCAAGGCGTGCAGCAGCGGCAGCCACGCCGTCAAAAAACGCTGCAGCGCCGGCCGCGAGGCCGACTCGGCGAGCATCTGCATGCGCTCGATGCCGGCCACGCGCGGCACCGCCGGCGGCACCGCGGGATAGACGCTGACGGCCGCCGCATCGGGCAAGCCTTGCGCCGCTGCGGCGGCGGCCTGCAGAAAGGCGGTGGCCACCGCGGCATCGCGGGCCTCGGCGCGCAGCAGCGCCAGGCTGGAAAACGGCGGCAGCCCGGCGCGCCGGCGCTCGTCCAACTGGCTGGCGGCAAACGCCTCGAAGTCGTGCCGCACCAGCGCCTGGTACAGCGGGTGCGCGGGGTTGGCGGTCTGGATCCACATCTCGCTGCGCGCGGCCTGCGCGGCGTCGCGCCCGGCGCGGCCGGCCGCCTGCATCAGCAGCGCGAACAGCCGCTCGGCGGCCCGGAAGTCGCTGCTGAACAAGGCGCCGTCGGGGTTGATCGCCGCCACCAGCGTCATGCGGCGGAAGTCGTGGCCCTTGGCCACCATCTGCGTGCCCACCAGCACGTCGACCTCGCCTTCGTGCACCGCGTGCAGCTGGCTTTCCAGCGCGCCCTTGTGGCGGGTGCTGTCGGCGTCGATGCGCGCGATGCGAGCGCCGGGCAGCAGTTCGGCGAGCTGTTCTTCCAGCTTCTCGGTGCCGCGGCCCAGCGGCGCGATGTCGAGGTTGCCGCATTGGGGGCAGGCGCGCGGCACGGCTTGCGCCAGCCCGCAGTGGTGGCAGCGCAGCGTGCGGTCGGCCTTGTGGAAGACGCGCCAGGCGCTGCAATGCGGGCAGCCGCTCTTCCACTGGCAGTCGTGGCAGTACAGCACCGGCGCGTAGCCGCGGCGGTTGAGCAGCAGCAGGCTTTGCTCGCCGCGCTCGATGCGCTGCTGCACCGCATCCAGCAGCGGCGCTGCCAGCGCCGGCAGCACGCCGCGCTGACGCGGCAGCGCCTGGGTGTCGAGCAGCCGCACGCGCGGCATCGCGCCGTCGCCGATGCGCTGCGCGAGGGTCAGGCGCCGGTAGCGGCCGTCGAGCGCGCGCTGCCAGCTCTCCAACGACGGCGTGGCCGAGCCCAGCAGCACCGGCAGCTTCTCCAGGTGGCCGCGGTAGACGGCGAGGTCGCGCGCGGAATAGCGCGCGCCTTCCTGCTGCTTGAAGCTGGGGTCGTGCTCCTCGTCGACGACGATCAGCCCCAGCCGCGGCAGCGAGGCGAACACCGCCAGCCGCGTGCCCAGCACCAGGTCGGCGCGGCCCAGGTGGGCCAGCAGCCAGTGGTTGATGCGCTGCGCAGCCGTCAAGCCGCTGTGCAGGCTGACCAGCGTGCGGCCCGGAAAGCGCGCCGCGAAGCGCGCTTCGAGTTGCGGCGTGAGGTTGATCTCGGGCACCAGCACCAGCACCTGGCGGCCGGCGGCCAGCGCGCGCTCGGCCGCGCGCAGGTAGACCTCGGTCTTGCCGCTGCCGGTGACGCCGTGCAGCAGCGCGGTGCCCGCGGGCAGGCCGTCCAGCGCCGCCAGCGCGGCGGCCTGGTCGGCGGTCAGCGCCGGGATGGCTGCTGGCGCCGCTGGCGATTGAGCCGCCGCCGCCGGCGCCTCGCGCAGCAGCCGGCTCAGGCGGCGGCCGAGCTGGCGGTCGTCGGTCTTGCGCAACTCGGGCGGCAGCACCGACAGCGCCAGCTCGCCCACCTGCCGCTGGTAGTAGGCCGAGGCGAAGTCCAGCAGCGCCAGCCAGGCCGGCGCCAGCGGCGGCAGGCCTTCCAGCACCTCGGCCAGCGGGCGCAGCTGGGCCGCGTCGGCGCGCTGCTCGCCGGGTCGATGCCAGACGATGCCGGGCACCTCGCGCTTGCCAAGCGGTACGCGAACCAGTGTCCCAGGTGGCAGCGGGTGCTCACATGCGTAGTCCAGCAAGGCGCCGATCGCGGCGTGCTGCGGCGTGTCCACCGCCACCGGCAGGCTCAGCATCGCTGCCTTGGCGCAAACGGCTGCAGTTGCGTGCGAAAGTTCGGAACTGCATGAGCGTTGCGGCCTAAGCTCATGATTCCCTTCGACTTTTGAAACTGTCCACGGTCAATGTGGATAACTTTGTGGGCAAGGTGCGTCCAGCCACGCCAAGTTCTTGATTCTGCGGCGCCGGGGCTGGATTGCCCGATTTCGCGGCAGACCTTGCTTTGCTGAAAAATCAACGACTTAGCTCGATGCTGGGACTTGTCCTGATGGACCGCGGGCCGTCTTTGGACCCGCTGTCGGGCTACCTCAACAACTGGGGATAAGTCAAGCCCGCCGGGCTAAAAATCACGGTCCCCTGACAGTCGCCCGCGGGCGAAGCGCTCACTTACGGCGCAACGCCGGCTGCGCGCTCGTCACGCTGGCGGCGTGAATGGCTGTGCACCGCCTCGACCAGCGCCGCCACGTGCTCTGGCGGTGTGTGCTGGCTGATGCCGTGGCCGAGATTGAAGACGTGGCCATCCCAGCCGCCGTCCGCGCGCTGCGGCGGGCCGAAGGCGTCCAGCACCGCGACCGCCTCGCGCGCCACCGCCTCGGGCGGCGCGAACAGCGCGTTGGGGTCCAGGTTGCCCTGCAAGGCCACGCGGCTGCCGACCGCGGCCCGCGCGCGGCCGAGGTTCATCGTCCAGTCCAGCCCGACGACATCGGCGCCGCAGGCGGCGATCTCCTCCAGCCACAGGCCGCCGCCTTTGGTGAAGACGATCACCGGGACGCGCTGGCCATCCTTGTCGCGCTGCAGCGCCGCCACCACGCGGCGCGTGTAGTCGAGGCTGAAGCGCCGGAAGGCGCCATCGGCCAGCACGCCGCCCCAGCTGTCGAAGACCATCACCGCCTGCGCGCCGGCGTCGATCTGCGCGTTGAGGTAGGCCGCCACCGCCTGCGCGTTGATCGCCAGGATGCGGTGCAGCAGGTCGGGACGCGCGTAGAGCATGCTCTTGACGAGCCGGTAGTCGGCGGAGCCGGCGCCTTCGACCATGTAGCAGGCCAGCGTCCAGGGGCTGCCCGAGAAGCCGATCAGCGGCACCCGGCCGTCGAGCGCGCGGCGGATCGAGGCCACGGCGTCGAACACGTAGCGCAGCCGCTCGAGGTCGGGCACGCGCAGCGCGGCCACCGCGGCCTCGTCGCGCAAGGGATGTGCAAAGCGCGGGCCCTCGCCTTCGGCGAAGCTCAGGCCCAGGCCCATCGCGTCGGGCACGGTGAGGATGTCGCTGAACAGGATCGCGGCGTCCAGCGCATAGCGCTCCAGCGGCTGCAGCGTGACCTCGGTGGCGAAACCGGGGTCGGTGGCCAGCCCCATGAAGCTGCCGGCGCGCGCGCGCGTGGCGCGGTACTCGGGCAGGTAGCGGCCGGCCTGGCGCATCAGCCACAGCGGCGTGTACGCCGTCGGCTGGCGCAGGCAGGCGCGCAAGAAGGTGTCGTTGCGAAGGGCTCCAGGCATGCGGCGATTATCGGCGACGCTCTTTGCACGCCCTGCCTTGAACGCAGCGGCGCGCCCCCATTTCACGCCAAGCGGCTAGCATGTGCCGTTTCAGCGAGGAGAACCCCGATGCAATCGTTCCGAACCTGGCTGGCCGGCCTGGCCGTGCTTCCGGTGCTGCTGCTCAGCGGCTGCGGCTACAACGACTTCCAACGCCTGGACGAGCAGGTCAAGGCAGCCTGGAGCGAGGTGACCAACCAGTACCAGCGGCGCGCCGACCTGGTGCCCAACCTGGTGGCCACCGTCAAGGGCGAGGCCAACTTCGAGCAGGAGACGCTGACCCGGGTGATCGAGGCGCGCGCCAAGGCCACCTCGATCCAGGCCACGCCGGAGTTGATCAACAACCCCGAGGCGTTCCAGAAGTTCCAGGCCGCGCAAGGCGAGCTGTCCAGCGCGCTGAGCCGCTTGCTGGTGGTGACCGAGAACTACCCCAACCTGAAAGCCAACCAGGCCTTTCAGGACCTGCGCGTGCAGCTCGAAGGCACCGAGAACCGCATCACCGTGGCGCGCAACCGCTACATCAAGGCGGTGGCCGACTACAACGTGCTGACGCGCAGCTTCCCCACCAACCTGACCGCGATGATCTTCAGCTACGCCGTCAAGCCGAACTTCACGGTGGCCAACGAAGCGCAGATCTCGGCACCGCCGCAGGTCAACTTCGACAAGCCAGCAGCGCCGGCTGCGGCCGCGTCCAAGTAGCACGGCGATGAAGACCTGGCGCGCGCTGGCCGCCGCGCTGGCGCTGGCCGCGCTGGCGATCCTGTCCGGGGCCGCTCGGGCGCAGCCCGAGCTGCCGGTGCCGGCGCTGACGGCGCGCGTGATCGACCAGACCGGCACGCTGTCGGCCGAGCAGCGCGCCGCGCTGGAGAGCAAGCTGGCCGACTTCGAGGCGAAGTCGGGCCCGCAGATCGTCGTGCTGCTGGTGCCGACGACGGCGCCCGAGGACATCGCGGCCTACGCGCAGCGCGTGGCCGACCAGTGGAAGATCGGCCGCCGCGACGTGGGCGACGGCGTGCTGCTGCTGGTGGCCAAGGACGAGCGCCGCGTGCGCATCGAAGTCGCCAAGGCGCTGGAAGGCGCGATCCCCGACCTGGCGGCGCGGCAGATCATCGACCAGCAGATCAAGCCCGCGTTCCGCGCCAACGACTACGCCGGCGGCCTGAACCGCGCGCTGGATGCGCTGATGGCGCGCATCAACGGCGAGGGACTGCCGGCGCCGGCGCAGCGCAGTCCCGGCGGCGGCGGCGTCGGCCTGGCGCCGGACCAGCTGGGGCTGTTCTTCTTCATCGTCGTGCCGGTGGTCGGCGCGCTGTTGACGCGGCTGTTCGGCCGCCGCTTCGGCTCGCTGCTGACCTCGGGCGCGGCCGGCGGCCTGGCCTGGTGGTTCACCGCCAGCCTGGCGCTGGCGCTGGCCGCGGGCGTGGCGTCGCTGGTGGTCGTGGGGCTGCTGGGTATCGGCTCGGCGCTGCGCGCGGGCACGAGCGGCCGCGGCGGCGGGCCCTGGATCGGCGGCGGCGGCTTCGGTGGCGGCGGGTTTGGCGGCGGTGGTGGCGGCTTCGGCGGCGGCGGGGGCGGCGGCTTCTCGTCGGGCGGCGGTGGTGATTTCGGGGGCGGCGGTGCCTCCGGCGGCTGGTAGCGGGAGGAGCTGGCGATGAACCGATGGCTGCGCCTGCTGAAGCACCGCTGGCACGACGAGACCGACGCCCGCCGCGCGCTGGACGATGCCGCGCTGGCGCGGCTGGCCGAGCGCGTGCGCGCCAGCGAGCGACATCACGGCGGCGAGATCCGCGTCGTCGTCGAGGCCGGGCTGCCGCTGTCGTACCTGTGGCGCGGGCTGACGGCACGCGACCGCGCGATCACGCTGTTCGGCAAGCTGCGCGTCTGGGACACCGAGCACAACAACGGCGTGCTGATCTACCTGCTGCTGGCCGAGCACGCGATCGAGATCGTCGCCGACCGTGCGGCGGCGCGGCACGTGGCGCCGCAGCAGTGGGACGGCTGGATCGCCGCGATGCGCCAGGCCTTTCGCGAGCGCCGCTTCGAGGCCGGCCTGGCCGAGGCCATCGACGCCGTCGACGCGCTGCTGCGCCGGCACTTCGCGCTGGCCGAGGGCCAGGCCAATCCGAACGAGCTGCCGGACGAGCCCTTGCGGGGCTGAGGATCGCGCGACCGGGGGCACCGGCCAACAGGCCCTAAATGGCTTTGAACGGCTTGGCCGGCTTGTCGCGCAGCGGCGCGCCCGGCAGCGGCGGGAACTCGATCTTCGCTTCCGGCACCCGGCGGTCGGGGATGTGGTCCAGCAGGTGGCGGATCAGGTGCAGCCGGCCGCGCCGCTGGTCGTTGAAGTCGACCAGCGTCCACGGCGCGTGCCGCGTGTGCGTGGCCTTGAGCATGCGGTCGCGCGCCTTGGAGTAGGCCGCGTACTTCTGGCGCGCGGCCAGGTCGACGGGCGACAGCTTCCAACGTTTGAGGGGATCGGCCAGGCGCTCGGCGAAGCGCTCTTCCTGCTGCGCCTGGTCGACGGTGAGCCAGTACTTGAACAGCAGGATGCCGTCGTCGACCAGCAGCCGCTCGAAGCGCGGGGCCTGTGCCAGGAAGGCCGCGGTCTGCTCGGGCGTGCAAAAACCCATCACCGGCTCGACGCCGGCGCGGTTGTACCAGCTGCGGTCGAACAGCACGATCTCGCCGGCCGCCGGCAGATGCGGCACCCAACGCTGGAACACCCATTCCGTGCGCTCGCGCTCGGTGGGCGCGGGCAGCGCGACGATGCGGCATTGGCGCGGGTTGAGGTCGGCGCTGATGGCGCCGATCACGCCGCCCTTGCCCGCCGTGTCACGCCCTTCGACGATCACCAACAGCCGCTGGCCGGTGTACTGCAGCCAGCGCGCCAGCTCGTTCAGTTCGAGCTGCAGCGGCTGCAGGCGTTCGAGGTATTCGCTCTTGCCCAGTGCCGACTTGTCGTGGCCTTTCCTGCCCATCGGACGGCCCTCGATCGAACGCCTTACTTCTTGCGCAGCTTGGCGATGGCAGCGATCTGTGCCGCCATCATCGCGAACTCGCCCTGCGCCTTGGCCAGGTCGATGTCGCTCTTGGCGTTGCGCATCGCTTCCTCGGCCAGCCGCTTGGCCTCGGCGGCCTTGGCCTCGTCGAGATCGAGGCCGCGGATCGCGGTGTCGGCCAGCACGGTGACCGTGCCCGGCTGCACCTCGAGGATGCCGCCGGCGACGAAGACGAACTCTTCCTGGTTGTTGTCGGCGCGCTCGATGCGCACCGCGCCGGGCTTGATGCGCGTGATCAGCGGCGTGTGGCGCGGCAGGATGCCCAGCTCGCCGTTCTCGCCGGGCAGCGCGACGAACTTGGCCTCGCCGCTGAAGATGCTCTCTTCAGCGCTGACCACGTCGACGTGAATGGTCGCCATGGCGGCTCCTTAGTTGATCTTCTTGGCCTTCTCGAACACGTCGTCGATGCCGCCGACCATGTAGAAGGCCTGCTCGGGCAGGTGGTCGCACTCGCCGTTGACGATCATCTTGAAGCCGCGGATCGTTTCCTTCAGCGGCACGTACTTGCCTGGCGTGCCGGTGAACACCTCGGCCACGTGGAAGGGCTGCGACAGGAAGCGCTGGATCTTGCGCGCGCGCGCCACGGCCAGCTTGTCCTCGGGCGACAGCTCGTCCATGCCGAGGATCGCGATGATGTCGCGCAGCTCCTTGTAGCGCTGCAGCGTGCCCTGCACCGCACGCGTGGTGCTGTAGTGCTCCTCGCCCACCACGTTGGGGTCGACCTGGCGGCTCGTGCTGTCCAGCGGGTCCACCGCGGGGTAGATGCCCAGGGCGGCGATGTCGCGCGACAGCACGACGGTGGCGTCCAGGTGGGCGAAGGTGGTGGCCGGCGACGGGTCGGTCAGGTCGTCCGCGGGCACGTAGACGGCCTGGATCGAGGTGATCGAGCCCACCTTGGTCGAGGTGATGCGCTCCTGCAGGCGGCCCATCTCTTCGGCCAGGGTCGGCTGGTAGCCCACCGCCGACGGCATGCGGCCCAGCAGCGCCGAGACTTCGGTGCCGGCCAGCGTGTAGCGGTAGATGTTGTCGACGAAGAACAGCACGTCGCGGCCTTCGTCGCGGAACGACTCGGCGATCGTCAGGCCGGTCAGCGCCACGCGCAGGCGGTTGCCCGGCGGCTCGTTCATCTGGCCGTAGACCATCGCCACCTTGGACTCGCCCAGGTTGTCCTGCACCACCACATTGGAGTCGGACATCTCGTGATAGAAGTCGTTGCCCTCGCGGGTGCGCTCGCCGACACCGGCAAACACCGACAGGCCCGAGTGCGCCTTGGCGATGTTGTTGATCAGCTCCATCATGTTGACGGTCTTGCCGACGCCGGCGCCGCCGAACAGGCCCACCTTGCCGCCCTTGGCGAAGGGGCAGATCAGGTCGATCACCTTGATGCCGGTTTCCAGCAGCTCCTGCGACGGGCTCAACTCGTCGTAGGCCGGGGCCTTGCGGTGGATGGGCATGGTGTGGGTCTGGTCGACCGGGCCACGCTCGTCGATCGGGTTGCCCAGCACGTCCATGATGCGGCCCAGCGTCGCCTGGCCCACCGGCACCGTGATGGCGGCACCGGTGTTGGTGACCATCAGCCCGCGGCGCAGGCCTTCGGACGAGCCCAGCGCGATGGTGCGCACGATGCCGTCGCCGAGCTGCTGCTGCACTTCCAGCGTCAGCGGCGAGCCTTCGAGCTTGAGCGCGTCGTAGACGCGGGGCATGCGGTCGCGCGGGAACTCCACGTCCACCACGGCGCCGATGCACTGGACGACCTTGCCCTGGGCTTGTACGTTAGCCATTTTCGATTCCTTCAAACGGTATTCGGGTGCGCGGCGTCGATCAGCCGCTGATCGCGGCCGCGCCGCTGACGATTTCGGACAGCTCGGTCGTGATGGCGGCCTGGCGGGTCTTGTTGTAGACCAGTTTCAGCTCGGCGATCAGGTTGCCCGCGTTCTCGGTGGCCGCCTTCATCGCCACCATGCGCGCGCTCTGCTCGCTGGCCATGTTCTCGGCCACCGCCTGGTAGACCAGGGCCTCGATGTAGCGCTTGAGCAGCTCGTCGATGACGGTCGGCGCGTCGGGCTCGTAGATGTAGTCCCAGCCGTACTGCCCCTTCTCGGCGGCGGTCTGCTGCAGCCGCTCGGCGGCCAGCGGCAGCAGTTGCTCGACCATCGGCTCCTGCTTCATCGTGTTGATGAACTGCGTGTAGCACAGGTACACGGCGTCGAGCTTGCCTGCGACGAAGGCGTCGAGCATCACCTTGACCGGGCCGATCAGCTTCTCCAGCACCGGCGCGTCGCCGAGCTGCACCACGTGGCTGACCACCGGCACGCCGACCCGGTTGAGGAAGTTGAAGCCCTTGTTGCCGATGGCCACCGCCTGCGACTGCCCGCCAGCGGTCTGCACGTCCTTCATCTTGTTGGTGACGGCGCGCAGCACGTTGGTATTCAAGCCGCCGCACAGCCCCTTGTCGGTGCTGACGACGATGAAGCCCGTGGTCTTGGCGTTGCCGCCATTGCGCATGTACGGCGAGTGGTACTCGGGGTTGGCCTGCGCAAGGTTGGCCGTGATGTTGCGGATCTTGTCGGCGTAAGGCCGGGCCGCGCGCATGCGGTCCTGCGCCTTGCGCATCTTCGACGCCGAGACCATCTCCATGGCCTTGGTGATCTTCTTCGTGTTCTCGAAGCTTTTGATCTTGCCTCGAATCTCTTTACCGACTGCCATGTGGCACTCCAGTCAAGCGGACGCCGCGGAACCGGCTTTGCCGGGCCGCTGGCGTCGCCCCCTTGAGGGGGAGGCGCCGAAGGCGCTTCGGGGGTGGGCCATGTTCAGGCGAACGACTTCTTGAACGCGGCGATGGCGTTGGTCAATTCCTCTTCCGCGGCCTTGTCCATCGCCTTTTCGCTCTCCAGCTTGGCCAGCAGCGCGGCGTGGCTGCTCTTCAGGTACTGGTGCAGGCCATGCTCGAACGACAGCACCTTCTTCACGTCGACGTCGTCGAGGAAGCCCTTGTTGACCGCGAAGATCGACGCGGCCATCAGGCTGATCGGCAGCGGGCTGTACTGCGGCTGCTTGAGCAGCTCGGTCACGCGGGCGCCGCGGTCGAGCTGCTTGCGCGTGGCGGCGTCGAGGTCGGACGCGAACTGCGCGAAGGCAGCCAGCTCGCGGTACTGCGCGAGGTCGGTCCGGATGCCGCCGGAGAGGTTCTTGATCAGCTTGGTCTGCGCCGCCGAGCCCACGCGCGACACCGAGATGCCGGCGTTGATGGCGGGGCGGATGCCGGCGTTGAACAGCGCCGTTTCCAGGAAGATCTGGCCGTCGGTGATCGAGATCACGTTGGTCGGCACGAAGGCCGAGACGTCGCCCGCCTGCGTCTCGATGATGGGCAGCGCGGTGAGCGACCCCGTCTTGCCCTTGACCTCGCCCTTGGTGAACTGCTCCACGTAGTGGGCGTTGACGCGAGCGGCGCGCTCGAGCAAGCGGCTGTGCAGATAGAACACGTCGCCGGGGAAGGCTTCGCGGCCCGGCGGGCGGCGCAGCAGCAGCGAGACCTGGCGGTAGGCGACGGCCTGCTTGGACAGGTCGTCGTAGATGATCAGCGCGTCCTGCCCGCGGTCGCGGAAGTACTCGCCCATCGTGCAGCCCGAGTAAGCCGCCACGTACTGCATCGCCGCCGATTCCGAAGCGGAAGCGGCAACGACGATGGTGTAGTCCATCGCCCCGGCCTGCTCCAGCGCGCGCACCACGTTCTTGATCGAGCTGGCCTTCTGCCCGATCGCGACGTAGACGCAGGTCATGTTCTGACCCTTCTGGTTGATGATGGTGTCGACGGCCACCGCGGTCTTGCCGGTCTGGCGGTCGCCGATGATCAGCTCGCGCTGGCCGCGGCCGATCGGCACCATGGTGTCGATCGACTTGAGGCCGGTCTGCACCGGCTGGTCGACGCTCTTGCGCGCGATCACGCCCGGCGCGACCTTCTCGATCACGTCGGTCATCTTGGCGTTGATCGGGCCCTTGCCGTCGATCGGCTGGCCCAGCGCGTTGACGACGCGGCCGATCAGCTCGGGGCCGACCGGCACTTCCAGGATGCGGCCCGTGCACTTGACGGTGTCGCCTTCGGAGACGTGCTCGTACTCGCCCAGGATCACCGCGCCGACCGAGTCGCGCTCGAGGTTGAGCGCCAGGCCGAAGGTCGGCTGGCCGCTCGGGGTGGGCGGGAACTCGAGCATTTCGCCGGCCATCACGTCCGACAGGCCGTGCACGCGCACGATGCCGTCGGTCACCGAGACCACGGTGCCCTGGTTCTTGATGTCGGCCGACGCGCCAAGGCCTTCGATGCGGCTCTTGATCAGCTCGGAAATTTCAGCGGGATTCAAGTTCATGTGTCTCTCCAGATCCGGTCACGCACACGGGAGCGTCAGCGAGCTCAGGCTGTTAACGCGGCCTTCATTTGTTCCAAACGGGCACGCACCGAGGTGTCCAGCACTTCGTCGCCGACCACCACGCGGATGCCACCGATCAGATCGGGGTCGATCTGCACCGCGCCCTTGAGCTTGCGGCCGAAGCGCTTCTCCAGCGTGGCCATCACCTCGCCGAGCTGCGCATCGCCGATCGCGTAGGCGCTGTAGACGGTGGCGTCGGACACGCCCGAACTCGCGTTGACCAGGGCCTGGAACTGCGCGGCGATCTCGGGCAGCGCCGAGAGCCGGCCGTTCTCGACCACGGTGCGCAGCAGGTTGCCGACCTTGGTGTCCAACGCCAGCCCCTGTTGCAGCGCGATGCCGGCGAACAGGTCGAAGACCTGCATCGCGCCGACCTTGGGGTTGTCGGCCACCTGGCGCAGATCGGCGTTGCCGGCCACCTGGGCCAGCGCCGCCATCTGCGACTTCAGCGCCTGCGCGTCGGAGCCGCCGATGGCCTTGAACAAGGCCTCGGCATAGGGGCGCGCGATTGTTGCGAGCTCGGCCATGTCAGCCTCCGCCGAGCCGCCTCAAGGAGGCTGAAGCCCCCTCGGGGGGCAGCGAACGAACGTGAGCGTGGGGGCTCATATCAAAGCTCCGCCTTCAGGCGACCCAGCAGCTCGGCGTGCACCGAGGGGTTGACTTCCTTGCGCAGAATGGCTTCGGCGCCCTTGACGGCCAGGCCCGCCACCTGCTCGCGCAAGGCCTCGCGGGCTTTGACGGCTTCCTGCTCGGCCTCTGCCTTGGCGGCGGCGATGATCTTGGCGCCTTCATCGTTGGCCTTGGTCTTGGCCTCCTCGACGATCTGCTGCGCCAGCCGCTCGGCATCGGCCAGGCGCTTGGCGGCGTCGTCGCGCGCGGCGGACAGCTGCTGCTCCACGCGCTGGTTGGCGGCGACCAGTTCGGCCTTGGCCTTGTCGGCGGCCGACAGGCCGTCGGCGATCTTCTTCGCGCGCTCGTCCAGCGCCGCGGTGATCGGCGGCCAGACAAAACGCATCGTGAACCAGACCAGGATCGCGAAGACGATCATCTGGACGATCAGAGTGGCATTGATGCTCACGGTTGGAACCTCGTCATGGGCTGACCACGGACAGCAGCGTCAGCGCCACCGCCCGGCGAACCGTCAACCGAAGGCTTACTTCGGCAGGTTGGCGATCTGGCCCAGGAAGGGGTTGGCGGTGGCGAACCACAGCGCGATACCGGTGCCGATGATGAAGGCGGCGTCGATCAGGCCGGCCAGCAGGAACATCTTGGTCTGCAGTTCGCCCATCAGCTCGGGCTGGCGCGCGGCGGATTCGAGGTACTTGCTGCCCATGATGCCGATGCCGATGCAGGCACCGATGGCGCCCAGACCGATGATCAGGCCGGCGGCGAGGGCAACAAAGCTGATGACTTCCATGATGGCTCCTGTGTATTGGAAGGTTGGGTGAGAAAGGAAACGAGGGAAAGCGAAATCGGCGGCGCGGCTCAATGCGCGTCGTGCGCCTGGCCGAAATAGATCAGCGCCAGCATCATGAAGATGAAGGCCTGCAGCGTGATGATCAGGATGTGGAAGATGGCCCAGGCGGTGCCGGCGATGACGTGGCCGACGGCCAGCGGCAGGCCCACCGCGCTGAAGAAGGCGCCGCCCATCAGCGCGATCAGCATGAAGATCAACTCGCCGGCGTACATGTTGCCGAACAGCCGCATGCCGTGCGACACGGTCTTGGCGATGAACTCGACGATCTGCATGAAGAAGTTGAACGGCGCCAGGTACCACTTGGCGCCGAACGGGGCCGAGAACAGCTCGTGCACCCAGCCGCCGGCGCCCTTGATCTTGATGTTGTAGTAGAAGCACAGCAACAGCACCGAGACCGACAACGCCATGGTGGTGGACAGATCGGCCGTGGGCACCACGCGCAGGTAGGCGTGGTGGTCGCCGGTGGCGCCTTGCCAGGCCCAGGGCATCAGGTCGACCGGCAGCAGATCCATCGCGTTCATCAGGAAGACCCAGATGAACACCATCAGCGCCAGCGGGGCCACCGTCTTGCGGCTCTCGGCGTTGTGCACGATGCCCTTGGCCTGGTTGTCGACCATCTGCACCAGCGATTCGACCGCGCCCTGCAGGCGGCCCGGCACGCCCGAGGTGACGTTCTTGGCCACCCGCCACAGCAGGAAGCTGGCCAGCACGCCCAGCAGCGCCGCGTAGAAGATCGAATCGAGGTTGAAGGTCCAAAACCCCGAGCCCACCTGGTTGTGCTGCAGGTGGTGAATGATGTACTCGCCGGCGGTCTGCCCTGCGGCAGCAGCGGATTCTTGGGCGGCCATGAGTCGATCAGTTCCTCAAGTTCTTCGTCGCGCGCTTGCCGCGCCACAACAGCGCGACCCAGTACACCTTCATGCACAGCACCAAGCCCACCAGCAACGCTGGCCAGCTCAGGGGCTGCACGAGTCTGGACGCGAGCATCAGCATCGCGACCGAGACCGCTATCTTGACCATCTCCCACAACATGAAGCTGACGGCGCTGGCGCCGGGCGACACGCTGGACAGACGACTGGTCATGCCGCGCGCCATCAAGGCCCCCGGCACCACCACGGCAGCCGCCCCATAGAGCAGCGACCACCCCACCTCCTGCCTGCCGGTGAGCAGCGCCGCGAGCAGCGCCGCCACCACACCGACCGCGCCCTGCACGGCAATCACCCGCCACGGCGACAGCGGCGGATCCTTCTCGCGCAGGGCTTGCGCTTCCTCCCTGGTCAGCGCCTTGAACGTCGGTGCTTGCGCCTCATCTTCTGCGTCGCGCCATTCTTTCCAGGCCCCCGGTCGGGGCGGTACCGGAGGCACCGCTGCTTTCCGGTGTGAATCCATGGGCGACTCGCGAGATGCGATCAGCAAAGCCGCGGGATTATATGTAGAAACCCGCAGGCCTCCCAAAGCCCCTGCCTGCGCGGCGCGCGGTCGACGCTTGTCCGCCATCAGGCGGGGCTGCTGCCGATGTGGTCTGATCGCGGCTTGCCGCGCGCAGCGCAAGCTGCGCGGGCGTCTTGTGCTGTCTTGTCCTGAAGTCCCTCGAAGCCCCATGTTGCGCCGCGCCCTGCCGTCACTGGCCCTCGTGCTTGCCGTCGTCGCCTGCGCCGTGCCGCAGCACGGCCAAGCCGCCACCACCGTCACCACGCCGCAGGTGCGCGCCGAACTGCTGGCCCACGCGCCCGAAGGCCTGGGCGTGGGCAAGCCGCTGTGGCTGGGCCTGCTGATCGAGCACCAGCCGCACTGGCACACGTACTGGAAGAACCCCGGCGACTCGGGCCTGCCGACCACGCTGCAGTGGACCTTGCCGGCGGGGCTGCAGGCCGGCGACATCGAGTGGCCCACGCCGCGCAAGCTGCCGATCGGGCCGTTGATGAACTACGGCTACGAAGGCCGGCTGCTGCTGCCGGTGCCGGTGCAGGTGAGCGCGCTGCCCACGGGCGCGACGGTGCCGGTCAAGCTCAAGGCCGAGTGGCTGGTGTGCAAGGAGGTCTGCATCCCCGAGTCGGGCGAGTTCAGCCTCGAATTGCCGACCCAGGCCGCGATCGCCGGCCAGGCCGCGCTGTTCAACGCCGCGCAGGCCGCGCGGCCGCAGCCGGCGCCCGGCGCACGGGGCACGGCGCGGGTCGAAGGCGAGGAGCTGGCGGTCGAAATCAGCGGACTGCCCGCGGCCTGGCAGGGCCGCAAGCTGGCGCTGCTGCCCGAGACGGCCGGCGTCATCAACAACGCCGCCGCGCCGCGCGAGGCCTGGACCGCCGACCGCTGGACCGCGCGCATCGCGCTCGACCCGCAGCGCAGCGAAAGCCCGACGGCGATGCCGGTGGTGCTGGTCAGCGACGGCCAGGCCGCCGGCCTGGAGGTGCAGGTGGCGGTCACGACGCCGTGGCCCAGCCCGGCATCGGCGTCGACGACGACGGCGGCGCCGCTGCCGTCGCCGGCGGCTGCCGTGCCGGCGCCAGCCACGCCCACCGCCAGCCTCGGCAGCCTGCCGCTGGCGCTGCTGTTCGCACTGGCCGGCGGCGCGCTGCTGAACCTGATGCCCTGCGTCTTTCCGGTGCTGTCGCTCAAGGTCTTCGGCTTCGCGCAGCAGGCGCAGGACCGCCGCCGCCTGCTGGCCGGCGGCCTGGCCTACACCGCGGGCGTGGTGTTGTCGTTCCTGGCGCTGGCCGGGGCGCTGCTGGCCTTGCGCGCCGGTGGCGAGCAACTCGGCTGGGGCTTCCAGTTGCAAAGCCCGCTGTTCGTGGCCGCGCTGGCCGCGCTGTTCACGCTGATCGGGCTCAACCTCGCGGGGCTGTTCGAGTTCGGCTCGGTGCTGCCGGCGGCGTGGTCGGCGGCGCGCTCGCGCCATCCGATGATCGACGCGGGCCTGAGTGGCGTGCTCGCGGTGGCCGTGGCCTCGCCTTGCACCGCGCCATTCATGGGCGCTTCGCTCGGCCTGGCGCTGACGCTGCCGGCCGCGCAGGCGCTGGCGGTCTTCGGCGCGCTGGGGCTGGGCATGGCCTTGCCTTATTTACTGGCCAGCGCCTGGCCGGCGCTGGCGCGCGCGCTGCCGCGGCCGGGGCCGTGGATGGCCACCTTCCGCGCCTTGATGGCGTTCCCGATGTTCGCCACCGTGGTCTGGCTGGTCTGGGTGCTGGGCCAGCAGACCGGCATCGACGGCGCCGTGGGGCTCTTGAGCGCGCTGCTGGCGCTGGCCTTCGTCGCCTGGGCGCTGGGCTCGCCGGCGCTCGCTGGCCGCACGCGCGCGGCGCTGGGCACGGTGTCGGTGCTGCTGCTGGCCGTGGCGCTGGCCTGGGCGCTGCCGGCGCTGCACACGGTGGAAGCGGCCACACCGGCCGCTGCCGACAAGACCGGCCAAGCCGACAAGGCCAACGTTTGGCAAGCCTGGAGCCCCGAGGCGGTGGCGCAACTGCAGCGCGACGGCAAGCCGGTGTTCGTGGACTTCACCGCCGCCTGGTGCGTGACCTGCCAGTACAACAAGCGCACGACGCTGGCCAAAGCCGAAGTGCTGGACGCCTTCAGCGCGCGCCAGGTCAGCCTGCTGCGTGCCGACTGGACGCGACGCGACGCGCGCATCACCGCCGAGCTGGCGCGGCTGGGCCGCAGCGGCGTGCCGGTCTACGCGCTCTACGCGCCCGGCGCCGCGGCGCCGCGGCTGCTGAGCGAGCTTCCCACCGTGGCCGAGGTGAAAAGCGCCCTGGCCGACATGAAATGAACCCCCCCGAAGCGCCTGCGGCGCCTCCCCCCAGGGGGCGCCGCCAGCGGACCGGCAAAGCCGGTTCCGCGGCGGCCGCTTGGCTGCGGTTGTTTCATGCCGCGACGGTTCGGCTTGGCGCCGTGGCGAGCTGAAGTACACGTCATTGGAGGACTGCCCGATGAAGGGCCTGATCGCTTCCCTGCTGCTGGCCACCGCCGCGCCGCTGGCGCTGGCCGTAGCCGCCGTCGGCCAGCCGGCGCCGGCCTTCAGCGCCACTGACGTCAACGGCAAGCCCGTCTCGCTGGCCGACTTCAAGGGCAAGCACGTGGTGCTGGAATGGGTGAACCCCGGCTGCCCCTACGTGCGCAAGCACTACGGCGCCGCCAACATGCAGGCCACGCAGAAGGCCGCGGTCGATCAGGGCGTGGTCTGGCTGTCGATCAACACCGTGGCGCGCGAGCACGTCGACTACAAGCCGCCGGCCGAACTGGCGGCGTGGATGAAGAGCCAGAAGGCGGCTGCCAGCGCGACGCTGATGGACAGCGATGGCACGATCGGCCGCGCCTACGGCGCGCGCACGACGCCGCAGCTGTACATCATCAACCCGGCCGGCACGCTGGTCTACGTCGGCGCGATCGACAGCAAGCCCAGCGCCAACCCGGCCGACATCGCCACCGCCACCAACTACGTGAACGCGGCGCTGGCCGAAACGCTGACCGGCAAGCCGGTCAGCGTGAGCAGCACGCGGCCCTACGGCTGCTCGGTCAAGTACCCGTCGGGCGCCTGAGCGGCAGCGCGCGGGCCCGCTCCGCTCAGACCGGCCCGACCTCCAGCTTCATCCAGGCCTCGGTGCTGTCGCCGGCGGCCACGCTGCGCAGGCCATGAGCCAGCGGGTCGGCCATGTGGATGGCGTTGCTGACGTGGCTGACCGGCTCGACGCAGAAGATGTCCTTGGTGGCCGGCGTGTAGACCACGAGGTAGGACAGCGACGAGGTCAGGCGCAGCGACAGCTTCTCGTCGCGGATGCGCGCGGCGCCGCGCCAGCCTTCGAAGCAGTTGTCGAAGGCGAGGTGCGCCACGTCGCCGTCGATGCCGCCGGGTTGCGGCACGCGGCGCGTCGGCAGGCCGCTCGCGTCGGACTCCCAGCGCTCGCTCAGCTCCACGTGCAGCCGGCTGCGCTGGCGCTTGACGAAGTACGGGTGCCAGCCCAGGCCCACCGGCGCCGGGTGCGGCGCGCGGTTCTCACACTGCAGCGTGATCGTCAGCGCGCCGGCGTCGAGCGCGAAGTGCTGGCGCACCGTGAAGGCGAAAGGCCAGTCCGCATCGGGCTCGTGCGCGTACTGCAGCTCGGCCGCGGTCTCGCTCGACGACAGCAGCTGCCACGGCCGCTGCCAGGCCACGCCGTGCAGCGAATGCGGGCTGTCGTCGAAGTTGGCCGCGGTCGTGTAGTCCTTGCCCAGCCAGCGGAAGCGCCGATAGCCCAGGCGGTTGGAATACGGCACCAGCGGGTAGCAGCCCGAAGGCCGCGAGGCCTGCAGCTCGCCGGGCTCGACGCTGCGCAGCACGGGCAGGCCGTCGCGCCAGAGGCCGGCGATGCAGCCGCCGAGGTCGGGCCGCAGGGCCAGGCGCAAGGGCCCGGCGCGGAGTTCGAGTGCAGAGGTGCTCATCGGCCGCGATGATGCCCGATGCCGCGGCAGCCACCGGCTGGTCGACTCACCACCGCGTGCCGGGCTGGTCCAGCTCGACCTTGAGATAGTGCGCGCCGGCGATCGGATTGAAGTAGTACGGCGGGATCTCCTCGAAGCCCAGCGAGGTGTAGAGGCCGCGCGCCACCTCCATATCGTCCAGCGTGTCGAGCAGCATCGTCGAATAGCCGGCACGCGTGCCGCGGTCGATCAGCGCCTGCGCCAGCGCGCGCCCGAGGCCGAAGCGGCGGAAGGCGCGGCGCACGTACAGGCGCTTCATCTCGCAGGCGTTGGGGTAGTCGGCATCCGGCCGCGGGCGCAGCGCGCCGCAGCCGGCGAACTGGCCGTCCACCAGCGCCAGCAGCAGCACGCCGCCGGGCGCCGCGTAGTCGCCGGGCAGCGCGGCCAGCTCGTCGTCGAAGCCCTGGAAGGCCAGGTCGACGCCCAGCGCCTCGGCGTACTCGCGGAACAGGCCGCGCACGGCGTCCAGCGCGGCCGCGGTCTCGGGCTCGATCAGCTCGATGTTGGGCGCATCGCTCATGGCGCCGTCAACCCCCGAGCCTGACCACCCAGGTGACCACGCCGGCGCAGATCGCCGCCAGCGCCAGCGCCAGGCCGCGCGAAGTCACGGTGTCGCGCGCCGACGGGGCAGCGACGGCAGCCGGCAGCAGCTTGTCGCCGCTGAGCATCGGCCCCACCAGGTTCTTGTTGCGGCGCACGCGGTAGAACACGATGGCCCCGATGTGCAGCAGCACCAGCACGATCAGGATCACCTGCCCGTAGTCCTTGTGCCAATGGGTCGCACTGCTCGCGGTGGCCGAGCTGACGAAGCGGTTCAGCGGTCCTTGCGTCGCGATCTCGTCGTCGGCCACCAAGCCGGTGCCGACCTGCAGCGCCAGGAAGAACAGCAGCGCGAACACCGAGCCGGCGCCCAGCGGGCTGTGGCCGACGTCCAGGTGCTCGCCGGGCCGGCCTTGTCCGCGCAGGTAGCGCAGCACGGTGCCGGGGCTGTAGATGAAACGCGCGAAGCGCGACCAGTAGCCGCCGACGAAGCCCCACAGCAGCCTGAACAGCAACAGCCCCATCACCAGGTAGCCGAAGCGGAAGTGCCAGGCCAGCGCATTGCCGCCGACCTTGCCGGTGATCACCAGGCCCACGACGGCCAGCGCCAGCAGCCAGTGGAACACGCGGGTCGGCAGGTCCCAGACCCGCACGGTCTGCAACGATCGATCGGCTGACGAAGACGGCATCGGCACGGCCATGGGATGCGAAGCAGTACAAACCATACCGCGATTTGCCGCGCGATGGCCGCAAGACGCCGATCGGCCGTGGGCCAATGGCGGCGGCCTACGGGCTTACCCCGAGAGTTGGAAGACCTGCCGCGAGGGCTGCGTACACTCGATCGTGCTCTTCCTACTTCAACCCCGAGCACCGGAGAACCGAATGAAACGAATGCTCCTCGTCACCGCCGCGGTGGCCGGCCTGGCCGCCAGCCTGCCGGCCGCCGCCCAGTTCCAGAAGCCGGAAGACGCGGTGAAGTACCGCCAGAGCGCGATGTACGTGATGGCCAACCACGTCGGCCGCATCGGCGCGATGGTCAATGGCCGCGCACCGTACGACGCGGCGACGGCCACGGCCAACGCCGAGATCGTGGCCACGATGTCCAAGCTGCCCTTCGTCGGCTTCGTCGAAGGCACGGCCGGCACCCAGAAGGGCACGGCCTCGGCCAAGATCTGGACCAATCGCAGCGGCTTCGATGCCGATGCCAAGACCATGCAGGACGCCGTGGCCAAGATGGTGGCCGCGTCCAAGACCAACAATCTCGACAACCTGAAGGCCGCCTTCGGCGACGTCGGCAAGGCCTGCAAGGGCTGCCACGACGACTATCGCAATCCCTGAGCATCGTCGTACTTCGGCCCTGTCATTTCGGTGACAGTGCAAGCGTGGATTGCCAAGCGGCATGGCGGCTCCTATAACCCGCCCGCCGCTGTCGGGCTCCCTGGCCCCAGCAGCCAGTTTCTCCATGAGGGGCCCCAACGGATGGCAGACCACAGCAGTCCGCTGCTGCGCGTGCAAGGCGTGTCGGTGCGTTTCGGCGGCATCGTCGCGCTCGACGGCGTGAGCTTCGACGTCGAGCGCGGCGACATCTGCGCGTTGATCGGCCCCAACGGCGCCGGCAAGACCACGCTGTTCAACTGCATGAGCCGGCTGTACCCGTACCAGTCGGGCGACATCCTGTTCGAGGGCCGCTCGATCACGCGGCTGCCGCAGCACCGCATCGCCGGGCTGGGCCTGGGCCGCACCTTCCAGAACCTGGCGATGTTCCGCACGCTGAGCGTGGCCGACAACGTGATGGTCGGCGCGCACGCGCGCTCGTCGGCCGGCTTCGTGGCGAGCGCGCTGCGCCTGCCCGCCGTGGGCGCCGAGGAGCGCCGGCTGCGCGAGCAGGCCGCGCTGATCATGGACGAGCTGCAGCTCCTGCCGTACGCGGCGCGGCCGGCCGGCGAGCTGCCGTTCGCGATCCAGAAGCGCGTGGAACTGGGCCGCGCGCTGGCCGCCGAGCCCAAGCTGCTGATGTTGGACGAGCCGGCCGCCGGCCTCAACCACGAGGAGCTGCAGACGCTGACCGATCTGGTGCGCCGCATCCGCGACCGCCGCGGCGTCAGCGTGCTGCTGGTGGAGCACCACATGAGCATGGTGATGGGGCTGTCGGACCACATCGTGGCGCTGAACTTCGGCCGCAAGATCGCCGAGGGCACGCCCGAGCACATCCAGAACCACCCCGACGTGATCGAGGCCTACCTCGGAGCCGGCGCCCATGGGTAAGTGGATCCCCCCCGAAGCGGCCTTCGGCCGCCTCCCCCCCAGGGGGGCGACGCCAGCGGACCGGCCAAGCCGGATCCGCGGCGTCTGCCTGGACGAGGTTCGACGCCATGGCTGAAGCCCTGCTGGAGGTGCGCGGCCTCAACGCCTTCTACGGCCCCACGCAGGTGCTGCACGAGGTGGACTTCCGGCTCGAACGCGGCCGCATCACCGCGATCCTGGGCGCCAACGGCGCCGGCAAGACGACCACGCTGCGCGCCGTTTGCCAGATGGTGCGCGCCACCGGCAGCGTGCGCGTCGACGGCCAGGAGGTGCTGGGCCGCGTCACCGAGGACGTGGTGCGCCTGGGCGTGGCCCACGTGCCCGACGGCCGCGGCACCTTCGGCGCCTTGAGCGTGGAGGAAAACCTGCGCCTGGGCGCCCACGTGCGGCGCGACAAGGCCGCGGTGGCCGAGGACCTGCAGCGCGCCTACACCCGTTTTCCGCGCCTGGCCGAGCGCCGCCGGCAGCAGGCCGGCACGCTGTCGGGCGGCGAGCAGCAGATGCTGGCGATCAGCCGCGCGCTGATGCTGCGCCCCAAGCTGCTGCTGCTGGACGAGCCCTCGTTCGGGCTGGCACCCAAGATCGTGGCCGAGATCTTCCGCATCCTGCGCGGCATCAACGAGAGCGAGCAGGTCAGCATGCTGCTGGTGGAGCAGAACGCGCAGCTCGCGCTCGACCTCGCGCACGACGCCTATCTGCTGGAGACCGGCCGCGTGCAGCTTTCGGGCAGCAGCCAGGCGCTGAAGGCCGACGAGGCGGTGCGCAAAGCTTACCTGGGTATCTAGATGGACGCCTTCCTGCACCAAGTGTTCAGCGGCCTGGCCAACGGCTGCATCTACGGCAGCGTGGCGCTGGCGCTGGTGATGATCTACCAGGCCACGCACCACCTCAACTTCGCCCAGGGCGAGATGGCCACCTTCAGCACCTTCATCGCCTGGGCGCTGATCCAGCGCGGCTGGCCCTACTGGGCAGCCTTCGCGGTGACGGTGGGCGTCTCCTTCATCGGCGGGCTGCTGATCCAGCGCGTGATCCTGCGGCCGATCGAGCGCGCGCCGGTGCTGACCAACGTCATCGTCTTCATCGGCCTGCTGGTGATCTTCAACTCGCTGTCGGGCTGGATCTTCGACCACACGGTCAAGGCCTTCCCCTCGCCCTTCCCGCAGCGCTCGGTGCTGGGCACGGCCTACTTCTCGGCGCACGAGGCGGGCAGCTTCCTGGTGATGATGGCGGTGCTGGCGCTGCTCTACGCCTTCTTCCGCTTCACCCCGGTGGGCCTGGCGATGCGCGCGGCGGCGCTCAACCCCGAGTCGGCGCGGCTGGTGGGCATCCGCGTGAGCTGGATGCTGGCGATGGGCTGGGGCCTGGCCGCGGCCATCGGCGCCATCGCCGGGATGATGGTGGCGCCCAGCGTCTTTCTCGACCCCAACATGATGGCCGGCATCCTGCTGTACGGCTTTGCCGCGGCGCTGCTGGGCGGCATCGACAACCCGCTGGGCGCGGTGGCCGGCGGGCTGATCGTCGGCGTGCTGGAGAACCTGCTGGGCGCCTACGTGATCGGCGCCGAGTTGAAGCTGACGATGGCGCTGGTGCTGATCGTCGGCACGCTGACGCTGCGGCCCAACGGCCTGTTCGGCAAGCCGGTGGTGACGCGCGTATGAACACCATCACCGCCCCTGCGCGCCGCCACGGCATCGGCTGGTGGATCGCCGTCGCCGCCGTGGTGCTGGCGCTGGCGCTGCTGCCCTTCCTGGTCAAGAACTACCGCGTGTTCCAGTTCAACCTGGTGCTGGTCTACGCGATCGCGGTGTTGGGCCTGAACATGCTGACCGGCTACAACGGCCAGATCTCGTTGGGCCACGGCGCGTTCTATGCGATCGGCGGTTATGCCGCGGCCATCCTGATGGACCACGCCGGCGCGCCGTTCTGGTCCACGCTGCCGGCCGCGGCGCTGCTGTGCTTCGTGCTCGGCTTCCTGATGGGTTTCCCGGCGCTGCGCCTGGGCGGGCACTACCTCGCGCTGGCCACGCTGGCGCTGGCGCTGGCGGTGCCGCAGCTGCTCAAGCACAAGGCCATCGAGGGCTGGACCGGCGGCGTGCAAGGCATCGTGCTGACCAAGCCCGAGCCGCCGTTTGCGCTGCGCCTGTTCGGGCAGAACCTCAATGCCGACCGCTGGCTGTACTGGTTCACGCTGGCCGTCGCGGCGCTGATGTTCCTGCTGGCCTGGAACCTGCTGCGCGGGCGCGTCGGCCGCGCGCTGATCGCGATCCGCGACCAGCCGATCGCCGCCGCCGCGATGGGCATCAATTTGCCGGTGTTCAAGAGCCTGACCTTCGGCTTCTCGGCCGCCTTCACCGGCGTGGCCGGTGCCCTGGGCGCGGTGGTGGTGGCCTTCGTCTCGCCCGACAGCTACGGCGCCTTTTTGTCGATCACGCTGCTGGTCGGCGTGGTGATCGGCGGGCTCGCCTCGATCTGGGGCGCGGTCTTCGGCGCCATCTTCATCCAGTACGTGCCCAACCTCGCCGACGAGATCTCCAAGTCGGCGCCGTGGGCGATCTACGGCGTCTTCCTGATCGTCTTCATGTACTTGATGCCCGGCGGCGTGATGGGCATCGTTCGCAAGGTCTGGGCGCGATGGCGGATGGGCGCCGCCGCCGCGCCGCCGTCCCCCGCAGCGTCCCAAGGAGAGCCTCGACCATGAATCGCAAACAGTTCACCATCGTCGCGACCGCGGTCGCGCTGGCCTTCATCGCGCCGGCCTGGGCGCAGAAGAAGTACGACCCGGGTGCCGACGACAAGGAGATCAAGATCGGCGCCATCCACCCCTACTCGGGCCCGGCCTCGGCCTACGGCGCGATCGGCAAGGCCATCGGCGCCTACTTCGCCAAGATCAACGACGACGGCGGCATCAACGGCCGCAAGATCAAGTACATCCCGCTCGACGACGGCTACAACCCGGCCAAGACGGTGGAGATGGCGCGCAAGCTGGTCGAGGAGGACGAGGCGCTGCTGGTCTTCAACCCGCTGGGCACGTCGCCGAACACCGCGATCCAGAAGTACCTCAACCAGAAGAAGGTGCCGCAGCTCTTCGTGGCCAGCGGCGCCACCAAATGGGGCGACCCCAAGAACTTCCCCTGGACCATGGGCTGGCAGCCGTCCTACCAGTCCGAAGCCAAGATCTTCGCGCTGCACATCCTGGAGACCAGGCCTAACGCCAAGATCGCCGTGCTCTACCAGAACGACGACTACGGCAAGGACTATCTCAAGGGCTTCGAGGACGGCCTGGGCGACAAGGCCAAGACGATGATCGTCGCCAAGGCTTCGTACGAGGTCACCGACCCCACGGTGGACAGCCAGATGCTGTCGCTCAAGGCCTCGGGCGCCGACACCTTCTTCAACATCACGACGCCCAAGTTCGCCGCACTGGCGATCAAGAAGGGCGCCGAGATCGGCTGGAAGCCGCAGCAGTACCTCAACAGCGTGTCGGCCTCGGTGGGCTCGGTGCTGACGCCGGCCGGCGTGGACAACGCGGTGGGCATCTACACCGCCAGCTACCTGAAGGACCCGACCGACCCGCAATTCCAGAAGGGCAAGGAGTGGGACGACTGGCTGGCCTGGATGAAGAAGTACAACGCCAGCGGCGACATCAAGGACGTCAACAACGTCTACGGCTACACCGTGGCGCAGGGCCTGGTCCAGGTGCTCAAGCAAGCCGGCGACAACCTGACGCGCGAGAACGTGATGAAGCAGGCCGCGAGCCTGGACATGACGCTGCCGATGCTGCTGCCGGGCGTCAACGTCAAGACCTCGGCCGACGACTTCTATCCGATCGAACGCGAGATGCTGGCGCGCTTCGACGGCAAGACCTGGGTCTTGCAGGGCAAGGTTTACGGCCGTTGATCTGACGAGTTAGCTGGCGAAGCCCAGCACGACCCTTCGGGTCATGGCTGACTTCGTGGTGCGCCCATCACGTGCGCTGCGCGCACATGAGTGCGCCCCGGAAGTCAGCCCGGGCTGCCGCCCGGCTGGGCGAAGCCCAGCACGACCCTTCGGGTCATGGCTGACTTCTTCTCGATCTTGGTGACGACGACGGCGCCCACCTCGGCCGTGTTGGCCACGTGGGTGCCGCCGCAGGGCTGCAGGTCGACGCCGTCGATTTCGATCACGCGCACGCGGCCCAGACCGCGCGGCGGTTGCACGCTCATGCTGCGCACCAGCCCGGGGTTGGCGTCGAGCTCGGCTTCGCTGATCCAGCGGTGGCGCACCGGGCGCGCCTCGGCCACCAGGCGGGCAATGCCGGCCGTGAGCGCCTCCTTGTCCAGCGGCTCGCTCATGTGGAAGTCCAGCCGCGCATAGCCCGCGGTGATGCTGCAGCCGTCCACCGGATGCGGCACCAGCGCGCACAGCAGATGCGTCGCGGTGTGGAAGCGCTTGTGCGCTCGGCGGCGCTCGGCATCGACGTGGGCCGTCACGCGGTCGCCGGGCTGCAGCGGTGGCGCATCGGGCGCCGGCACGTGGGCGATGGCGCCCGCCAGCGCCTTGTGCTTGCGGGTGTCGACGATCGCCACGCGGCGGCCGTCGGCGCCGATCAGCTCGCCGCTGTCGCCCGCCTGGCCGCCGCCCTGCGGGTAGAACACCGTGCGGTCCAGCACGATGCCGGCCTCGTCGACGGCCAGCACGGTGGCCTCGCAGCTCAGCAGCGTGGCGTCTTCGCGGAACAGTTCTTCGGTCGTCATCGGGTCTCCAGGCTCACCGCGCCCAGCGGCGTGGACAGCCGCACGCGCAGCGCCGGGCCGTCATCGTCGACGGCCGTCACGCCGCGCAGGCGCAGCACCTCGCGGGCGCGCGCCGGCACGCGGTTGATCGTGATCGACTGCAGGCTGACGCCGCTGTCGGGCATGGTGTCGGTCGGATGCGTGCCCTGCCACTGGATCAGCGTCGGCAGCGCGCCGCCGCAACGCAGGCCGCCGTCGGCCGGCACCAGGATCTGCCACTGCAGCAGGCCTTGCGGCGTCTCGCGGCTGGCGGCCACCGGCTCGCCCGGCGGCTGGCCGACGGTGATCAGGCCCCAGCGGTGCATGTCCAGCATCGGCGAGCGGCCGACCCAGTGGATCAGCCGCGGTCCCGATGACAGGTCCAGCCCGTCCAGGCCGAACCAGCGCGCGCGTCCCGGCGGCGGCGCCTCGGGATCGACCGCGATGACTTCCAGGTAAGCCTGCGGGTAGGCCGCGCTGGCGATCTTCAGCACGCGGTTGTGGGTGCCGAACTGCGGATGCCGGCCGCCGCCGGCCGGCGCGACGCCCAGCGTGGCGCGGCACCAGGCGACGCCGTCGTCCAGCGTGGCGGCGGCGACGATCAGGTGGTCGACGGCGACGAAGGTCATTGGAGCCCCTCGTCCGACGGGTACGCCGGCCGGTCCCCCGGGGGGACGCGGGCCGGCTTGGGAGCAGCCCGGCGCTCGGCCCGCCGCGCTAACGATGTTCGTCTCATGCGCGATCCTACGGCGCCAGGTCGACCTCGCCCTCGATGCAGGGCGCCACCTCGCCGCCGACCCAGATCTCGCCGCCATCGGCCTGCACGTGCACGCGGCCGGCACGGCCCAGCGCATGGCCTTGCGCGGCCACGTAGCGCGGCGGCGCCAGTCCGGCGCCGATCAGCCATTGCGCCAGGCTGGCGTTCAGGCTGCCGGTGACCGGATCTTCGTAGCCGTTGCCGACGAAGGCCCGCACCTCGAATGCGGTGTCGTCGCCGGCCGCCTGCGCGCCGACCAGGCCCAGCATCACCTCGCTGCCCAGCGCCGCCAGGTCGGGCTTGACGGCGCGCACCGCGGCGCCAGAGGGCAGCATCAGCGCGCACCAGCCGGGGCCGTTGTCCACCCACTGGTGGCGCAGCACGTCGCCGGGCGCGAGGCTCAGTGCGTTGGTGATGCGGGCTAGCAGCGCGGCGTCGAGTGGCCCGCTGCGGCGCAGCGGCGGCGCGGCAAAGGCCAGCCGCGCGCCGTCACGCCGGATGCGCACCCGCCCCACGCCGCATTGCTGCACGATCTGCCCGGCCTCGCGCGGCTGCCCGCCGGCGGCCAGCCAGGCCCAGCAACTGCCCAAGGTCGGGTGGCCGGCAAAGGGCAGTTCGCCGACGGGCGTCCAGATGCGCACGCGGTAGTCGGCCGCCGCGTCGTCGGGCGGCAGCAGGAAGGTGGTCTCCGACAAATTGGTCCAGCGCGCAAAGGCGGCCATCGTCGCGTCGTCCAGCCCTGCGGCCGCATGCACCACGGCCAGCGGGTTGCCCTTCAGCGGCTGGGCGCTGAAGACGTCCACCTGGTGGAAACGCCGCTTCATGGCAAGGCCTCCTGCAGCACCCGGCCCAAGGCCGCGACGCCCTGCGCAATCCGCTCGGGCGACACGGTGACGAAGCTCAGGCGCAGCGTGTTGGCGCGGCCCTTGTCGGCAAAGAACGCGGCGCCGGGCACGTAGGCCACGCCGGCGTCCACCGCCTTGGACAGCAGCGCGGTGGCGTCCAGCGCCGGCGGCAGCTCCACCCAGAAGAACATGCCGCCGGCCGGCACGCTGAAGCGGCAGCCGTGCGGCAGATGCTGCTCCAGCGCCGCGCGCATCGCGTCGCGCTGGGCCTTGTAGCGGGCGCGGATGGTCGGCACGTGCTGGCGCAGAAAGCCGTCCTTGATGACCTCGTGCACCACGCGCTGGTTGAAGCCCGGCGTGTGCAGGTCGGCCGCCTGCTTGGCCTGCAGCAGCTTGGGATACAGCGCCGGCGGCGCGATCACGTAGCCCAGGCGCAGCCCCGGCGCCAGCACCTTGGAGAACGAGCCCAGGTACACCGCGTCGTCGCCCAGCGTGGCCGCCAGCGGCGGTGGCGGCGGCTGGTCGAACCACAGGTCGCCGTAGGGGTTGTCCTCGACGATGGGCAGCCCGATGGCGCGCGCCTGCTCGGCCAGCGCCAGCCGGCGCGCGGCCGGCAGGCAGCGGCCGCTGGGGTTCTGGAAGTTGGGCAGCAGGTACAGGAAGCGCGCGCCGCGCGCGGCCTGCAGGCCTTCAGGCAGCGGGCCTTCGTCGTCACCATCGACCGCGACGAATTCGGCCTCGTAGGGGCTGAAGGCCTGCAACGCGCCCAGGTAGGTGGGCGACTCCACCGCGACGCGGCAGCCGGGGTCGACCAGCACCTTGCCCACCAGGTCCAGCCCCTGCTGCGAGCCGGTGGTGATCAGCACCTGCGAGGGCCCGGCGCTCAAGCCCTGCGCGCCCATCTCGGCGGCCACCCATTCGCGCAGCGGCGCATAACCTTCGCTTGCAGCGTATTGCAGCGCTTCGCGCGGGTTGTCGCGCAGCACCTTGGCGCAGGCCGCGGCCATCGCCTCGACCGGAAAGCCCTCGGCCGCCGGCAGCCCGCCGGCCAGCGAGATGATGCCGGGACGCTCGGTGACCTTGAGGATCTCGCGGATCGTCGACGGTTCGAGCCGGGCGGCACGGCGGGCCAGGGTCCAGGTCATCGCAGGTCTCCTCGGGGGCGGCGGGCGGATGCGCACAGTCTAGGGGCCGCGACCATCACAGTATCGATACACTTTGCCGAACAGCTTGAATCACTGTATGGCCACGAGCGACCACACAGATCTTCAACCGCCGGCGCCTTTCGCGCTGCCGCGCGCCGCCGGCGCGACGCTGACCGAGCAGCTCGCGCAGCGCTTCGCCGAGCGCATCGAGCAGCGCCTGCTGGCCCCCGGCGCGCGGCTGCCCTCGGTGCGCGACTGTGCCGAACGCCACCGCGTCAGCCCCTCCACCGTGGTCGGCGCCTACGACCTGCTGCAGGCCCGCGGCCTGGTGCAGGCGCGGCCGCAGCGCGGCTTCTTCGTGCGCGAGCGGCGCGCAGCGCCGCCGGCCACCGCGGCGGCGGCCGCCGCGCCGGCGCCGGTGGACGCCACGGCGCTGATCCGCAGCATGTTCCAGGCGCGCGACGGCGTGCCCTCGCCGGGCATGGGCACGCTGCCGGTGGACTGGCTGGACGCCCCGCTGCTGCAGCGCGCGCTGCGCCGCGCGATGGGCACGGCCGCCAACCCGGCCTGGCTGCGCTACGGCGACCCGGCCGGTAGCCCGGCACTGCGCCAGGCGCTGGTGCGGCGGCTGGCCGACATCGGCGTGCCCTGCGCACCCGAGCAGGTGCTGACGACCATCGGCGCCACCCACGCGCTGGACATCGTGGCGCGCACGCTGCTGCAGCCGGGCGACGCCGTGCTGGTCGACGAGCCCGGCTGGGCGGTGGAGTTCGCGCGGCTCTCGCGCGCCGGGTTGCGCCTGCTGCCGGTGCCGCGTGCCGCCGACGGCCCCGACCTGGCGGTGATGGAAGCGCTGCTGCGCGCGCACCGGCCGCGGCTGTACGTCACCGTCTCGGTGCTGCACAACCCCACCGGCGCCTCGCTGTCGGCGGCCAGCGCGCACCAGGTGCTTCGCCTGGCCGAGGCGCACGACCTCACCATCGTCGAGGACGACACCTACGCCTGGCTGGTGCCGCCGCACGCCACGCGGCTGGCGCAGCTCGATGGGCTGCGGCGCACGGTCTACGTCTCGGGCTTCTCCAAGATCGTCGCGCCGCAGTGGCGCGTGGGTTTCATCGCCGCCGCGCCGGCGCTGGCCCAGCGCTGCATCGACACCAAGCTGCTGAGCACGCTGACCACGCCCTCGCTGCTGGAAGACGCGATCGCGCTGTGCCTGGACCAGGGCGCCTTGCGCCGCCACGCCGAGCGCGTGACCGCGCGGCTGGACGCCGCCCGCGCCCGCAGCGTGCGGCTGGTGCGCGATGCGGGCTTTCAGTTCGCGTCGCCGCCGCAGGGGCTGTTCGGCTGGGTGGACGTGGGCCGCGACACCGACCGCCTGGCGCAGACGCTGCTGGACGAAGGCTGCCTGATCGCGCCCGGCTCGCTGTTCCACGCCCGCGCGCGGCCGACCACGCTGATGCGCATCAACTTCGCCGCCGCGCAGGACGCGCGCTTCTGGCGCCGGCTGCGCAACAGCGCCTGGTGACAAATGAAACAGCCTCTCGCGCCGGCGCGGCCCGCGGCGTACGATGCCGCACGGCAATCCAGCCCGATCCAGACCGCGATGCCGGTGACGCCCTTCGAATCCACCTTGCCCATCGGCGCGGCCGAGTTGATGCGGGCCAGCGCCTTCCGCCGCACCATGGAGTCGGAGTTTCGCGGCAGCGGCGACGATCGCATCACCTCTCGCCTGTCGTCGCTGGACCCCTCGCTGCACCAGGACCTGATGCGCTTCGAGAGCAAGGGCCGGCAAAGCGAGCTGCTCGAAGTGATGGCCGGCGCGGTGCGGCATTCCAGCGCGGTGACCATCCAGTTGCAATTGCTGGCCCACGTGCTGCCGCTGACGGTGTTTCCGGTCCACCGCCTGGTGCATTGCCGGATGCCGATGCGACAGTTCTTCGAGCTCCAGCTGACCGACCTGGAGGTGATGCGCGTCGAGAAGGCGCAGATGCAGATGCCCGAGCTGCAGACGCTGGCGCAATCGGCGGTGCAGGCGCATTTCGCGCCGCTGGGCAAACTGCTGTGGGAGCTGGCGCTGCGCGGCGCGCGCGACGAGCTGCTGCCCGAGATCGCCGGCCAGGCCGCCTACCGCATCACGCCGACGCTGGACCTGTCGACGCTGGAGCTGGCCGGCACGCTGGCCTCGGCCTGCGAGAAGCTCAAGCGCCAGACCACCAGCCTGCGCGAGATCGCCGACTGGCCCGGCTTCGACAAGCCGCGCGCGATGCGCATGCTCAACGGCCTGTACCTGCAGGCCGGGCTGATGGTGACCCGCACGCACCCGGCGGCCACCAACGAGGGCTGGTTCGGCGGCGGCAGCAGCCGCTGAATCACGAAGTTAGGCGATCGTCACCGTCAGGCTGGCCGCGTAGCCGTTGCCGGTGTCGCCGCTGACCGCCGCCATCTGGTAGGTGGTGCCGTCGCTGAACACGTTGTCGGCCGCGAAGCTGCCGACCGAGGTGTTCTGCCCCTTGGTGTAGAGCGCGCTGTTGTAGACCGCCGTCGTCACCGCCTGCGGGCACGCGAGTTGCGAGGTGGCCGTGGCCGTCACCGCCAGGTTGTTGTTCAGGTAGACCTGGAAATGGATGTGCGTGATGCGCCCCGCGTACCAGCCGGGGTAGATGGTCGTGAAGCTGACGCGGCCGTCGGCGTCGGTCACCTGCACGCCGCGCAGGTAGGTCAGGCCGGTCTGGCCGGCGTTGTTGCTGACGTTGTAGCCGGAGTACAGGCCGTCCTTGTCGCAATGCCAGATGTAGACCGCAGCGCCGGCCACCGGCGCGCAGCCGTTGCTCTGGTCCTGGATCGTCAGCGTCAGCGTCAAGGGCACGCCGGTCTTGCCTTCGCGGATGTCGCTGCGCACCACGGCGCTGTTGGACAGGATCGCCAGCAGCGGGAATGGACCCTCGGTCTCGGTGGGCGTCAGCGTGCAACTGCCCACCGCCGCACGCACCGCCGTCACGGTGTAGGTGCGCGTGCTGCTGCGGTCGGCGGCGGTGACGACGATGGCGACGGTCGTCGTGCCGACGGCCAGCGCAACCGCCGCTGACGCGCCGCCGCTGGCCACCACCGTGCCATCGACGCGCACGGTGGCGCCGGCGTTGCCGGCCACCGGCGTCAGCGTCAGCGAGGTCACCGTGTTGGCCACGTTCAGCGTGTAGCTGGTGGTGGCGGCGGCGAAGGCCGGGCTCAGCGTGCCGTTGGACGGCGTCAGTGCGCTCAGGCTGGCGTCGGTGGACGGCAGCGCATCGTCGTTGCTCGCGGTGCTGCCGCCACTGCCGCGGCCGGCTCAGCGCGAGGCCAGCGCCTCCCAGCGCTCCAGCGCCTGCATCAATTCAGCCTCGATCGCCTCGTGCCGGGCCTGCAGCTCGGGCACGCGCTGCGGCTCGCTGACGTAGAGCTCGCTGCTCGCCAGCCGCTCGGCCAGTTGCTGCTGCTCGGCTTCCAGCGCCTCGATGCGGCCGGGCAGTTCGTCCAGCTCGCGCTGCTCCTTGTAGCTGAGCTTGGTGCGCGGTCTGGGCGCGGCGGCAGGGGCCGGCGCCGGTGCCGGCGTGGCCGCCGGCTTGGGCGACGCCGCGGCCTCGGCGACCGCCGCGCGCGCGCGTTCGCGCTGCAGCTTCCAGTCCTCGTAGCCGCCTTCGTACTCGCGCCACAGGCCGGGGCGGCCGCCGAACGCGGGGTCGCCTTCCCAGGCGATGGTCGAGGTCACCACGTTGTCCAGGAAGCGCCGGTCGTGGCTGACCAGGAACACCGTGCCGGCATAGGCCTGCAGCAGCTCTTCCAGCAGGTCCAGCGTGTCGATGTCGAGGTCGTTGGTCGGCTCGTCCAGCACCAGCACGTTGGCCGGCAGCGCGAACAGCCGCGCCAGCAGCAGCCGGTTGCGCTCGCCGCCGGACAGCGTGCGCACCGGCGCGTTGGCGCGCTCGGGGGCAAACAGGAAGTCGCTCAGATAACTCATCACGTGCTTGCGCACGCCGCCCGCCTCCACCCACTCGCTGCCGGGGCTGATGGTGTCGGCCAGCGTGGCGTCGAGCTTCAGGCCGGCGCGCATCTGGTCGAAGTAGGCCACCTGCAGCCGCGTACCCTGGCGCACGCTGCCGCCGCTGGGCTGCAACTCGCCGAGGATCAGCTTCAGCAGCGTGGTCTTGCCGCTGCCGTTGGGGCCGATCAGGCCGATCTTGTCGCCGCGCAGCAGGGTCGCGCTGAAGCGGTCGATCAGCACTTGATCGCCGAAGCGCATGCAAACATCCTTGAGCTCCGCGACGATCTTGCCCGGCGGCAGTCCGGCGTCCAGTTCCAGCCGCACCTGGCCCAACTGCTCGCGCCGCTGCGCGCGCTGCCGGCGCAGCGCCATCAGCCGGCCGACGCGGCCGACGCTGCGCGTGCGGCGTGCCTCGACGCCCTTGCGGATCCACGCCTCCTCCTGCGCCAGCAGCTTGTCGGCGCGCGCCTGGGCCAGGCCTTCGGCTTCCAGCTCGCGCTCCTTGGCGGCCTGGAAGGCCGCGAAGTTACCCGGGTAGCTGCGCAGCCGGCCGCGGTCGAGCTCGATGATGCGCGTGGCCACCGTGTCGATGAAGGCGCGGTCATGCGAGACCAGCACCAGCGCGCCGCGCTGACCGGCCGTTCCCGCGCCGCGCCAGTCGTTCAGCAGCTCTTGCAGCCACTCGATCGCGTCGATGTCCAGGTGGTTGGTCGGCTCGTCGAGCAACAGCACCTCGGGCGCGGCCACCAGCGCCTGCGCCAGCGCCACGCGCTTGCGGGTGCCGCCGGACAGGCGGTCGACGGCGGCGCCGGCGTCCAGCCGCAGGCGCTGCAAGGCCTGCTCGACGCGCTGCTCCCAGGTCCAGCCGCTCAAGCCCTCGATGCGCGTCTGCAGCGCGTCGAGGTCGTCGCCGGCCTCGTGTGCCTCGTAGCGCGCGCGCAAGGCGCGCGCCTCGGCCACGCCCTCGGCGACGGCGTCGAAAACGCTCGCGCCGGACGCGAACTGCGGCTCCTGCGCCACGTAGACCCGGCGCAGCCCGGCCTGCACCTGCAGCACGCCGTCGTCGGGCTTGTCCAGCCCGGCCAGGATCTTCAGCAGCGAGGACTTGCCGGCGCCGTTGCGGCCGATCAGCGCCACCCGCTCGCCGGGCTCGAGCGCGAAGTCGGCGCCGTCGAGCAAGGGGACGTGGCCGTACGCGAGATGGGCGTCGGCAAGGGTCAGCAAGGCCATGGGCGGATTGTCGCCGGGCCCACTGACCCTAAATCCGGCAGTTACCCCGCCGCAGCCAGCCCCGGCGGCGGCCGCGGCGG
>CAYYDJ010000009.1:0-162069 GCA_964470565.1 uncultured Rubrivivax sp. | reverse complement strand
CGGCGACAGCATCTTCCGCCGCCTGATGCAGGCCATCGGCCGCGACGACCTGGCCGCCGACCCCGGCCTCGCGCGCAACGACGGCCGCGTGGCACGCGTGGCCGAGATCGACGCCGCGATCGGCCAATGGACCGCACAGCGCCCGATCGACGAGGTGATCCGTGCGCTGGAGGCCGCCGGCGTGCCGGTGGGCCGCATCTACACGGTGGCCGACATCGCCGCAGACCCGCAGTACCTGGCGCGCGGCATGATCGTGCAGACGCACGACGTCGACGGCCGTCCGCTCAAGGTGCCCGGCATCGTGCCCAAGCTGGCCGCCACGCCGGGCCGCCTGCGCACGCCGGCGCCCCGCCTGGGCCAGCACAACGCCAGCGTGCTGGGCGCGACGGGCTGGCCGGCAGCGGCCAATGACGAGGGGCCAACGGCCTGACACGGCCCGACTCGGCGTGTCGGCCGGCTTGACAAGCGGGTCGCGCGCGCTGGCCCGCGCTGGCCGCCAGCAAGGCCAAGTGCCGGCGCTGGCGGCAACATCGCTGCCCGCCATGACCATTGCTTACGGTTGTTCTCGTCGGCCTGGCTGGCCATGACATGGAGAGTTGAGCTGTTCAAGCAATGGCATGGCGGCATGGCCGCATCGGTTGCGGTGGCGGCGCTGGCACTGGGCACCCCCACGCAGTCCCAGGCGCTGGCGGTCGGGGTCGATTTCGCGGCCGACTACACCGTCACCAGCCTCGGCTCGGTCAGCGGGCTGCCCACCAATTACGGCGGCCTGACCTTCCTCAACAACAACACCCTGCTGATCGGCGGCAACGCCAACTCCGCCACGGGATCGCTGTACACCGTGGGCGTGGTGCGCGACGCCAACAACCACGTCACCGGCTTCAGCGGCAGCGCCACCAAGTTCGGCACGGCCATCGGCGAATTCAACGACGGCGGGGTCACCTTCGGCCCGGGCGGCGTGCTGTTCACGTCGCGCTGGCCGATCAATGAGTCGGGCCAGACCAAGCCCGGCTCGACCAGCGAAGACAAGGTCATCGACCTGGCAGCGCTGGGCGTCGCCGCTGCGCACTCCGCCGTCTACATCGTGCCGGCCGGCTTTGGCGGTGCCGGGCAGATCAAGCTGGTGTCGTACAGCGGCGGGCAGTTCTACAGCGCCTCGCTGGTGCCTGACGGTGCCGGCACTTTCGATCTGGTCGGCCTGATGCGGGTCGACGTCGATCCCACGGTCCCCGGCATCCAGTCCCTGCCCGGCGGCCCGGAGGGATTCGTCTACATCGACGGCGCCAACGACGGCTTCGACGGCTTTGACAGCATGCTGATGTCCGACTACGGCGCCAACCGCGTCAGCGCCTACCGCGTCGACGCCAACGGCAACCCTGATGTCACCACGCGGCGCGACTTCATCACCGGCTTGAGTGGTGCCGAGGGCGCGGCCATCGACCCGCTGACCGGCGACTTCATGTTCTCCACCTTCGGCAGCGGCAATCAGGTAGTCGTGGTCCAAGGCTTCCTGGCGCCCCCGCCGCCGCCGACCTGCGGCGTGGCGGGCACGCCGCCCTGCGCAACGCCCGAGCCCGATTCGCTGGCGCTGGCCGCGCTGGCGCTGTTGGGCAGCATCACGCTGCTGCGCCGCCGTCGCCGCTGAAGCGCGGCATCGGCATCGCGCGCCGCGCTCAGATCGTCGCCCCGCCGTCGAGCACCAGCACCTGCCCGGTCATGAAGCTCGACGCGGGGCTGGCCAGGTAGACCGCGGCGCCGGCGATCTCGTCGGCCTCGCCGATGCGGCGCAGCGGCACGTGGGCGGTCGCGCGCTGCAGCGTCTCGGGGTGCTCCCACAAGGCGCGCGCGAAGTCGGTGCGGATCAGCCCCGGCGCGATGCAGTTGACGCGCACGCCCTGCGGCCCGTACTCGTGCGCCAGGCTGCGCGCCAGCTGCAGGTCGGCCGCCTTGCTGATGCAGTAGGCGCCGATTGTCGCGCTGCCGCGCAGGCCGCCGATCGACGAGACGATGACGATCGAGCCGCTGCGCCGCTGCAGCATCTGCGGCGCGCACAGTTGCACCAGCCAATGGTTGCTGACGATGTTGTTGTCCAGGATCTTGCGGAACTGCTCGTCGCTGATGCCGGCCTGCGGCCCGTAGTAGGGGTTGCTGGCCGCGTTGCACACCAGCGTGTCGATGCGGCCGAACTGCGCCAGCGTGCGCGCCACCAGGGCCTGCAGCGCTTCCTTCGACGAGATGCTGGCCGCCACCGCGATCGCCCGCCCGGTGCCGTGGCGCGCGTTGATCGCCGCGGCCACCTCGTCGCAGGCCGGCTGCTTGCGCGACGAGATCACCACCTGCGCGCCGTGCTCGGCCAGGCGCTCGGCGATCGCGCGGCCGATGCCGCGCGACGAGCCGGTGACGATGGCGACGTTGCCGCTGAGGTCGAACAAGGACATGGCGCGTGCTCCTGCAGCAGATGGACGATTGAAGGGCCACCAACATAGCGCCGCGGCGGCCCACCGACAAGCCTTCGCACCGGCAGCGACAATGCCGCGATGAGCCACCCGCCGGCCGTACCGCTGCCCGACTTCCATGCGCTGCCCGAGCTGATCGCCAGCCACGCGCGCCAGCGGCCGCAGGCCGACGCGCTGATCTGCGGCGGCCAGCGCCTGCGCTACGCCGAGCTGGACGCGCTGATGGACCGCGTGGCCGCCGCATTGCAGCGCGACGGCTGCCAGCCCGGCGACAGCATCGCGATCTGCGCGCTGGCGGGCAACGGCTACCTCGCAGTGTTCCTCGGCGCGCTGCGCGCCGGGCTGGCGGTGGCGCCGCTGGCGCCCAGCGGCACGCCGGCGCAGATCGCCGGGATGGTGGCCGACGCCGGCGCGCGGCATCTGTTCGTCGACGCTACCGGCGACGCGGCGGTGCCGGCAGACGTCGCGGGCGCCGCCGTGCAGCGCATCCGGCTCGACGCGCTCGATGGCTGGCTGGCACCCGACGGCGCGCGGGCGCTGCCGGTGGCGCTGCAGCCCGAGTGGCCGTTCAACATCATCTATTCGTCGGGCACCACGGGCACGCCCAAGGGCATCGTGCAGCCGCATGCGATGCGCTGGGCGCAGGTGCGGCGCGCCGAGGCCGCCGGCTACGGCCCCGACAGCGTGACGCTGATCGCCACGCCGTTGTACAGCAACACCACGCTGGTGGTGGTGGTGCCCACGCTGGCGCGCGGCGGCACGCTGGTGCTGATGCCCAAATTCGAGACCGAGGCCTATCTGCGCCTGGCGCAAGCGCACGGCGCCACGCACACCATGCTGGTGCCGGTGCAGTACCAACGTTTGATGCAATTCGAGGGCTTCGACCGCTACGACCTGTCGAGCTTCCGCTTCAAGGCTTGCACCAGCGCGCCTTTCCGCGCCGAGCTGAAGGCGCAAGCGCTGCGCCGCTGGCCCGGCGCGCTGACCGAGTACTACGGCATGACCGAAGGCGGCGGCAGCTGCATCCTCTATTGCCACCTGCATCCGTCCAAGCTGCACACCGTGGGCCAGCCGGCCGAGCACCACGACATCCGGCTGATCGACGAGCAGGGCCAGGAGTTGCCGCGCGGCCCCGGCAGCGTGGGCGAGATCGTCGGCCGCAGCCCGGCGATGATGAGCGGCTACCGCAACCGGCCCGAGCAGACGGCGCAGGCCGAATGGCACGACGCCGAGGGCCGGCGCTTCATCCGCACCGGTGACGTCGGCCGCTTCGACGAAGACGGCTTCCTGATCCTGATGGACCGCCGCAAGGATCTCATCATCAGCGGCGGCTTCAACATCTACCCCAGCGACCTGGAAGCCGAATTGCGCGCACACCCGGCGGTGGCCGACGTGGCCGTGGTCGGCGTGCCCAGCGCCGAGTGGGGCGAGACGCCGGTGGCCTTCGTCGTGCGGCGTTCGGCTGACCGCAGCACCGCCGACGAGCTGCGCCAATGGCTCAACGGCCGCGTCGGCAAGACCCAGCGGCTGGCCGACCTGCAACTGATCGACGAGTTGCCGCGCAGCGCGATCGGCAAGGTGCTCAAGCGCGAGCTGCGCGAGCGCTATCGGCCGCCGCGGCCGGTTTGAGGTCTAGGGCCTGTTAACGCTATGGGAGGGTTCGCGTGACTCAGCAAACAGCCGCCAGCAAGGCGCACGGCGCAGCCCATGCTGCGCGCCTGGGCAAGCCGTGCAACGCCGCTGGCGGCTGTTTGCTGAGATCACCCGCAGGGCCGCCGCCTGGCTGCCCCCAGGGCGTCGTTGCTCGCTCGTTGCGTGCCATCGGCACGCGGCCTCGCTCGTGCCTAGCCCTGGGGGCAGCCAGGCGGCGGCGCGAGCCCTCCCATAGCGTTAACAGGCCCTAGCATCACCGGGTCGCTGCGCCCGCCGCAGCCCGTCCCACTTTTGTTCCGCCTTCATCAGGAGCCGCCTGCCATGAGCAGCACCCGCTACGAGCGCCAAGGCCGCGTCGCCGTCATCACGCTGGCCAACCCGCCGATCAACGGCCTCAGCGCCGCCCTGCGCAGCAGCCTGGTCGGCCACCTGGACCAGGCGCTGGCCGACCCCGCCGTGCAAGCCGTGGTGATCACCGGCAGCGAGCGCGCGTTCTCCGGCGGCGCCGACGTCAAGGAGTTCGGCTCGCCGCTGGCGCTGCGCGAGCCGCGGCTGCCGGTGGTGATCGCGGCGCTGGAATCGTCGCCCAAGCCGGTGGTCGCGGCCATCGCCGGTGTCTGCATGGGCGGCGGGCTGGAGTTGGCCATGGGCGCGCACTACCGCGTGCTGAAGGCCGATGCGCAAGTGGCGCTGCCCGAAGTCAAGCTGGGCCTGCTGCCCGGTGCCGGCGGCACGCAGCGGCTGCCGCGCGCGATCGGTCTGGAAGCGGCGCTGAACATGATCGTCACCGGCTCCGTCGTGCCCGGCGCGCGCTTCAAGGGCACGGCGCTGGCCGACGAGGTGGTCGACGGCGATCCGCTGCCCGCGGCCATCGCGCTGGCCGAGCGCGTGGTCGACCAGCGCCTGCCGCTCAAGCGCCTGCGCGACCTGAAGATCACCGAGCCGCAGGCCGAGGCCTTCCTGCAGTTCGCGCGCAACTCGGTGGCCGCCGCGTCCAGGCATTTCCCGGCGCCGCTGAAATGCGTTGACGCGGTGGCCCTGGCCTTGAGCAAGCCCTTCGACGAAGGCCTGCGGCTGGAGCGCGAGATGTTCCTCGCGCTGATGAACACGCCGCAATCGCGCGCGCTGCGCCACGTGTTCGCCGCCGAGCGCGCCGCAGCCAAGCTGCCCGACGTGCCCGAAAACACCCCGCTGCGTACGATCGCCAAGGTGGGCGTGATCGGCGCCGGCACCATGGGCGGCGGCATCACGATGAACTTCCTCAACGCCGGCATCCCCGTGGTGCTGCTGGAGATGAAGCAGGAGGCGCTGGACAAGGGCCTGGCGACGATCCGCCGCAACTACGACAACAGCGCCAAGAAGGGCAAGCTCAAGGCCGAGCAGGTCGAGCAGCGCATGGCGCTGGTCACGCCGACGCTGAGCTACGAGGCGTTCAGCGACGCCGACCTCGTGATCGAGGCCGTGTTCGAGAACATGGACGTCAAGCAGCAGGTCTTCAAGACGCTGGACAAGGTGTGCAAGCCCGGCGCGATCCTGGCGTCCAACACCTCGTACCTGAACCTCGACGCGATCGCGGCGACCACCCAGCGCCCGCAGGACGTGATCGGCCTGCACTTCTTCAGCCCCGCCAACGTGATGAAGCTGCTGGAGGTGGTGCGCGGCGCCAAGACCGCGCCCGACGTGCTGGCCACCTGCATGGCGCTGGCGCGCAAGATCAAGAAGGTGGCCGTGGTCTCCGGCGTCTGCGACGGCTTCATCGGTAACCGCATGCTGGCGCGCTACGGCGCGGCGGCCGCGGGGCTGATCAACGCCGGCGCGCTGCCGCAGCAGGTGGACGGCGCGCTGCAGGCCTTCGGCATGGCGATGGGCCCGTTCCGCATGGGCGACCTCGCGGGGCTGGACATCGGCTGGGCCACGCGCAAGCGCCGCGCCGCCGAGGCCGGCGTGCCGATGACGCCGATGGTGGCCGACAAGCTGTGCGAGGCCGGCCGCTTCGGCCAGAAGACCGGCGCCGGCTGGTACCGCTACGAGGCCGGCGCGCGCACGCCGATCCCCGACCCGCTGACCGAAGGCCTGATCGCGCAGTTCCGGCACGACCAAGGCATCACGGCGCGCAAGGTGGACGACAGCGAGGTGATCGAGCGCTGCATCTACGCCCTGGTCAACGAAGGCGCGCGCATCCTGGCCGAAGGCATCGCGGCGCGCGCCTCGGACATCGATGTCGTCTATCTCAACGGTTATGGCTTCCCGCTGCATCGCGGCGGCCCCATGCTCTATGCCGACATCGTGGGCCTGCCCAGCGTGGTGCGCGCGCTGCGCCGCTTTGCGGCCGAGCCGGGGGCCGACGCCTCGTGGCAGCCGGCGCCGCTGCTGCTGCAACTGGCGGCCGAAGGCAAGACCTTCAACTGAGGAGTTCGCGGCGATGGCCTTCGAGGACTTCACCGGTACCAAGCCCGTCGCTGCGCAGCACGCCTTCGACCAGGCGGCACTGCTGCGCTACCTGCAGCGGCGCATCCCCGGCTTCGGCAACCGGCTGCAGGTGGAGCAGTTCAAGGGCGGGCAGTCCAACCCGACCTTCCGGCTGACCGCTGACAGTGGCCGTTATGTGCTGCGCCGCAAACCGCCGGGCGAGCTGCTGCCCTCGGCGCACGCGGTGGACCGCGAGTTCCGCGTCATCAGCGCGCTCGCCCGCACGCCGGTGCCGGTGGCGCGCGCGCACCTGCTGTGCGACGACCTGTCGGTCATCGGCAGCATGTTCTACGTGATGGACTGCGTCGACGGCCGCGTGCTGTGGGACCCGGCGCTGCCCGGCATGACGCCCGCTGAGCGCCGCGCCCACTACGACGAGCTGGGCCGCGTGATCGCCGAGCTGCACAAGGTCGACCCGCAGGCCGTGGGCCTGGGCGACTACGGCAAGCCGGGCAACTACATCGCCCGCCAGGTGGCGCGCTGGACGCAGCAATACCGCGCTGCCGAGACCGAGCCCATCGCGGCGATGGACGCGCTGATCGACTGGCTGCCGGCACGCATCCCGCCCGGCGACGAGGTGGCCATCGTGCATGGCGACTACCGCTTCGACAACGTGATCTTCCACCCCACCGAGCCGCGCGTCCTGGCGGTGCTGGACTGGGAGTTGTCGACGCTGGGCCACCCGCTGGTGGACTTTGCCTACCACTGCATGACCTGGCACATGGCGAGCGGCGCCACCGGCCGCGGCCTGGCCGGGCTGGACCTGGCGCCGCTGGGCATCCCCGACGAGACCGCTTACCTGCAGCGTTATCTGCAGCGTACCGGCCACCGCCAGGCGGTCAGCGCCGAGGACTGGCGCTACTACCTGGTCTTCAACATGTTCCGCCTGGCCGCCATCCTGCAGGGCATCATGAAGCGCGCGCTGCAAGGCAATGCCTCCAACGAGCAGGCGCTGCAGGCCGGCCGCCGCGCCAGGCCGCTGGCCGAGCAGGCCTGGGCACTGGCCCAGGCCGCTTGAGTCCGGCGCCGGGGCGCCGGCTCAGGCCGCCGTGGCGGCCTTGCGCCCAGCAGCCTTGGCCGGCTTGGCGGCTTTGGCAGCCGCCTTGGCCTCGCGCAGCGCGCTGGTCAGCACCTTGGCATCGGCGCGCTTGGCCTTGGTGGCGGCCTCGGCGTAGGCGGCTTCAGCCTCCTGGCGCATGGCCACGGCCTTGTCCAGCGCGGCCTGGTAGCGCTCGACCGAGTAGGTGTTCTCGGTGCCGATGTAGACCGAGCTGCAGCGCGGCGCCTGCCCGTATTGCGGCAGCAGCACCGAGAAGCTGCAGCTGCGCACCCGCGCGCCGGCACGCGAGCGCACGATGGGGCCCGAGATGCCCACCGGCAACTGGCTGGCCTTGTTCTCGCTGGGTCGCTTCTGCAGCAGCGTGGGCGCCGGGCTCTTGGCGATGCGGCGCGCCAGTTCGAGCTGCGCCGCCTCCAGCGAGGCCTTGGCGCCGCTGCCGTCCTGTGTGTGATCGGAGAAGAGCTTGGTGCCCGCATAGCGCACCTGCCAGCCGTGCGTGGCGCGGGTGTCGATGCGCTGGATGCCCTGCGGCACCTTGAACTTCTTGCCGTTAAAGATGATGACGTCGCGGAACTTCATGGGTATGTGTGTTGAGTCAATCGGCCTCCCCGAGACTCGCGCGTGCCTTGTCCAAAGAACTTCAGCCGCCCCGGCCGTCATCCCCGGCGGTCCACGTCGCCGCGCGATTATGCGGCCAATGCTTCAAGCGTAGAGCCCGCGAACGCGGGCGAACACTCGCGTCATCCCCAACAAGGCAGAGACTTGTGGCGTCGGCACGCCAGTTCGCTGCCCCAGTTCTTGCACCGCGCCGACGATGGCGTCGAGCTCGATGGCGCGCCCGGCGTCGACGTCCTGCAGCATCGAGGTGCGGAAGGCGCCGAGCTTGGCGGTGACGAGGTGGCGGTCTTCCGGTGTCTGCGCGATCGCGCAGCCGATGCGGCTGCCGATGGCCGCGGCCTCGCGCATCGCCGCCGAGCAGAAGTCGCGCAACGCCGGGTCGGCCAGGATGCGGTCGATGGTGGCGCCGGTGATCGCGCTCACCGGGTTCATCGTCAGGTTGCCCCACAACTTGTACCAGATGTCATAACGCACGTTTTCGCTGTGCGTGGCCTCGAAGCCGGCCGCGGCCAGCAGCTCGGCCACGCGCTGGGCGCGCGCGCTGCGTCCGCCGCGCGGCTCGCCGACGATCAGCCCCTGCCCGCGCTGGTGCTGCACCAGGCCCGGCTCGGCCAGCGCGCTGCTGGCGTGCACGACGCAGCCGACCACCTGCTCGAACGGCAGCGACGCGGCGATGCCGCCGCCGGGGTCGACGCTGGCCAGCGGCGCGTCGCCGATGCCCGGCAGCCCTTGCACGAACCACCAGGGCACGCCGTTCATCGCCGGCAGCAGCAGCGTCAGTGGACCGATCAGCGGCTTGAGCGTGGGCGCCAGCGCCGGCAGCGACTGGCCCTTGACCGCGATCACCACCACATCCTGCACGCCCAGTTCAGCGGCATCGGCCGCGGCCTGCAGTACCGGCGCCTGCAGTGCCTGGCCGTCGATGCGCAGCCGCCAGCCGTGCGCCTGCAAGGCCTGCAGCGTGGCGCCGCGCGCCAGCGCCGAGACCTGCGCCTGGCCGCCCAGCGCCAGCCGGCAACCGATGAAGCCGCCGACGGCACCGGCGCCCACGATGCACACCTTCATTCGAGATCGCTCCGCGGCCGCGACGGGGGCCGCCCTGGGCGGCGAGTCTCGCATTGCGGCCAGCACCGCCGGGCTCCAGTGCCGCTCAGCCGCGCCTTCGCCTCGGGTAAAGCTCGAATCGAGTCCGTGGGGATGGATGGACAGGAGGCCCAGGCGGCCCCCCGCTTCTTGGGGGGCCCGCCGCACGCGGGCGGCGGCCGCAAGGCCGGCCGCCCGAGCGTTTTTCAAAGCACCGAAATCACCACTAACGCCTTGTGCAGCAAGGGCTTGCGTGCCGCCGATCGGCGCCGCAACGGCCGCCCCACCGCCGGCTTTCAGGCGCCCTCTGATCGGGTGCTACCCGGTGCTGGAGCAAGAATCATTGCGGGTATAGTGCGCCACTTTCCGGCGTCATGCCGCAGTTGCTCACGAGGCGGCTGAACAAATCGAAGCGATGCATGCCACCGACGCGGCAGCTTGCATCAGGAGGACTCTGCACCGTGGATTTCGCCCAGCAACAACGCAAACCGGGCAGGCATGTGGTGGGCATCGGCATCGTGCTCGCGATGCACCTGCTGCTTGGTTGGGCGCTGGTCACCGGACTCGCGCAGCGCATGGTCGAAGTGATCAGGGCGCCGATCGAGACCAAGATCATCGAAGAGGTCAAGCCGCCTCCGCCGCCGCCGCCCGAGAACCTGCCGCCGCCGCCGAAGTTCGCGCCGCCGCCGCCGTCCTACGTGCCGCCGCCCGAGGTCGTCGTCAACCCGCCGCCGACGCCGGCGCCGGTGATCACCACCACCACGGTGGCGCCGCCGCCGGCCCCGGTGACCATTGCGCCGCCGCCGGCCCCGGTGGCGCCCCCGGCCCCGCCGGCGCCGCCGCCGCCGCCGGCACCGCCGCGCGTCGCCGCGCAGCCGGCGATCGCCAACGTCAGGGAGTGCGCGCCCAGCGGCGACGACTACCCGGCAGCCGCCCGCCGCTCGGAAGCCACCGGCACCACGCGCGTGCGCTTCAACGTCGGCGCCGACGGCAGGCTGGCCGGCGTCGAAGTGGCGCAATCGGCGGGCCCCTCGCGCGAGCACAAGATGCTCGACCGCGTCGCGGTGGCCAAGCTCAGCGAATGCCATTTCAGAGCCGGCCGCGACGAGACCGGCAAGGCCGTCGGCGGCAGCTTCATCGTCGACTACGTCTGGAAGCTCGAGTAGTCCCGTCTCAACCCTTCAGCAGCATCCCCAGCGGCCACCGCCGCGACCCATCGCCCTTCACCAGCGCCCCATCTGCATGCGCTGTTCCCACGGAGTCAACATGTTCCTGTCCAAAGCTCTTCGCGCCTCGATCGGGGCCTCGCTGATCGCCGCTGCCGGCCTGCTGGCGCCGGGCCTGGCATCGGCCCAGGCCTCCGCGCCGGCGGCCGACGCCGCCTCGGCCGTCGCGCCCGCCCCGGCGCCGGCCCCCGCCCCGGCCGCCGCGCCCGCGACCGCGGTCAGCGAAGAAGCCGTCGACAACCCCTACGGCCTGAAGGCGCTGTGGAACCAGGGCGACTACGTCGCCCGGGCCACGCTGATCATCATGCTCATCATGTCGATGGGCAGCTGGTACATCATCTTCACCAAGGTGTTCGAGCAGCGCTCGATGCTCAAGAGCGCCGAGAGCTCGGCCGACGCCTTCTGGAAGGCCAGCTCGGTCAAGGCCGGCGTCAACGCGCTGGACGAAGGCTCGGCCTTCCGCTACATCGCCGAGGCCGGCATCAAGGCCAGCGAGCACCACGAAGGCACGATGGTCGAGCAGATCGACAAGCTCACCTGGGTGGGCATGAGCGTCGACCGTGCCGCCGGCAGCATCCAGAGCCGCCTCACCGACGGCCTGGCCTTCCTGGCCACCGTGGGTTCCACCGCGCCTTTCGTCGGCCTGTTCGGCACCGTCTGGGGCATCTACAACGCGCTGGTCAAGATCGGCATCAGCGGCCAGGCCTCGATCGACAAGGTGGCCGGCCCGGTGGGCGAGGCACTGATCATGACGGCCATCGGCCTGGCCGTCGCGGTGCCCGCGGTGATGGGCTACAACTGGCTGATCCGCCGCAACAAGGCCGTGATGGACCGCGTCAAGGCCTTCAGCGGCGACCTGCACAACGTGCTGATCGCGGGCAAGCGCTGAAACAACCCTCCTCCGTCCGCGGAGCAAGCACATGGCCATGAACGTAGGGTCGCCCGATTCGGGCGACGGCGACGAGCAGCTCAACAACACCATCAACACCACGCCGCTGGTGGACGTGATGCTGGTGCTGCTGATCATCTTCCTGATCACCATCCCGGTGGTGACGCAGACGATCAAGCTCGACCTGCCCAAGGAGCGCAACCTGCCGACGCAGACCAAGCCCGAGAACATCGTCATCGCGGTCAACCGCGACGGCGAGGTCTACTGGGGCATGGAGCGCATCCCCGACAACGAGACGCTGGTCAACCGGCTGAAGGCCGAGGCCGTCAAGGAGCCGCAGCCCGAGGTGCACATCCGCGGCGACAACGAGGTGCGCTACGAGTCGGTGGGCCGCGTCGTGGTGGCCTGCCAGCGCGCCGGCATCTTCAAGGTCGGCTTCATCACCGAGCCGCCGGCCGGCACGGCCGCGCGCGCCAACTGAAGGACCATCAACCATGGCCATGAATGTCGGCTCCGCAGGGGGCGACGAAGCAGGCGAAGTGATGGTGGACATCAACACCACGCCGCTGATCGACGTGATGCTGGTGCTGCTGATCATGTTCATCATCACCATCCCGATCCAGACGCACGCGGTCAAGATGAACATGCCGGTGCCCAACAACGCCGCGCCGCCGCCCAAGCCGCCCACCATCATCCGCATCGACCTCGATTTCGACGGCACCATCGGCTGGAATGGCGAGATCGTGCCCAACCGCGCCGACCTGGAAGAGCGGCTGCGCCGGGTGGCCGCCGAGCCCGATCAGCCCGAGGTGCACCTGCGCCCCAACAAGCTGGTGACCTACAAGTACGTGGCGATGGTGATGGCCTCCGCACAGCGCCTGGGCGTCACCAAGATCGGCATCGTCGGGAACGAACAGTTCTTGAATTGATCCCCCCGAAAGGGCCTGCGGCCGCCTCCCCCCAAGGGGGCGCCGTGTTGCGCCATCGTTCTCGCGGCAATGATTGCCGGTTTTCTTCGCGAGGATCTCATCCATGAACACGCTGCGTGCCCTCACCCTCATCGCCGCCGGCTGCATCGCCGGCGCGCAAGCGCAGGGCCTGCGCGCCGAGGTCGGCAGGCCGCTGCAACAGGCCGGCGAGTTGCTCAAGCAAGGCAAGGCCCGCGAAGCCCTGGCCAAGGTGCGCGAGGCAGAAGCCGTGGGCGGCAAGACCGCCGCCGAGCAGCTGACGATCGACCGCATGAAGGCCGCCGCCGCGCAGCGCGCCGGCGACACCGGCACCGCGATCCAGGCGCTGGAAGGCGTCGCCGCCCGGACCGGCGGCGCCGAACTGGGCCAGGTGGCCGAGCAGATCGCCTCGGCCTATGCGCAGCAGCGCAACAACGCCAAGGCCACCGAGTGGATGAACAAGGCCATCGCGGCCGGCAACAACAGCGCCTCGATCAAGCAGCTTCAGGTCTATCTGCAAGGCGCCAGCGGCGATTACGCCGCCATCGCGCGCGATGCCGCGGCCGCCGTCAACGCCGCCGAGCAGGCTGGCCGCCGGCCCGACGAAGGCGAACTGCTGCGCCTGGCCGACGCCCAGCAGCGCACCGGCAACAACGCCGGCTACATCAGCACGCTGGAGAAGCTGCTGGTCAACTACCCCAAGAAGGACTACTGGAACGCCTACCTCGCGCGGTTGCCGCGCAAGCCCGGCTTCGGCGACCGCCTGGCGCTCGACGTGATGCGGCTGCGCCTGGCCACCGGCACCATGACCAAGACCGACGAGTTCATGGAAATGGCCCAGCTCTCGCTGCAGGCCGGGCTGCCGGCGGAAGCCTTGCGCATCGTCGACCAGGGCTACAAGGCCGGGCTGCTGGGCACCGGCCCCGAGGCCGCACGCCAGCAGCGGCTGAAGGACCTGGCCGTCAAGCAGCTCGGCGAGCAGAAGAACGCGATCGCCGGCCAGGCCAGCGACGCCGCCAACGAGAAGGACGGCAACGAGCTGGTGAGGGTCGGCTACGCCTACGTCACCCTGGGCGAGGTCGACAAAGGCATCGGCATGATCGAAAAGGGCATCGCCAAGGGCGGCCTCAAGCGGCCCGAAGATGCCAAGCTGCGCCTGGGCATGGCGCAACTGCAGTCGCCCAAGCTCAAGGCCAAGGCGGTGCAGACGCTGCGCAGCGTGGGCGGCACCGACGGCGCGGCCGACATCGCGCGGCTGTGGATCGTGGCCGGCCGCGAGTGAGCCCGCCGTGACCTCGCCTGCCTGGCTGCAGGACGCCGGCGGCGGCGTGCACGCCATCGACACCGGCTTCCAGCGCGACGCCTTCGACGCCGCCTACCTGATCGTGCGCGGCGGCCGCGCCGCCTACGTCGACACCGGCACCAATTTCGCGCTGCCGCGGCTGCTGGGCGCGCTGGACGCGCTGGGGCTGCAGCGCGACGCGGTCGACTGGGTGATCCCCACCCACGTGCATCTCGACCATGCCGGCGGCGTGGGCGCGCTGATGCGCGAGCTGCCGCGCGCGCAGGTGCTGGTGCACCCGCGCGGCGTGCGCCACCTGGTCGACCCGACTGCCTTGTACGAAGGCGCGCTGGCCGTCTACGGGCCCGAGGAGATGGCGCGCTCGTACGGCGAGCTGATCCCGGTGCCGGCCGACCGCGTGCAGCCCTCGTCCGACGGCATGACGCTCGAATTCGGCGGATCGACGCTGCGCCTGATCGACACCCCGGGCCATGCGCGCCACCACCACTGCATCTGGGACGAGGCCACGCGCGGCTGGTTCAGCGGCGACACCTTCGGCATCGCCTACCCCGAGCTGGCGGGCCCGCGCGGGCGCTGGATCTTTCCGACCTCGACGCCGGTGCAGTTCGAGCCCGAGGTGCTGCGCGAATCGGTGCACAAGCTGCTGGCCGCCGAGCCGCGCTGCATGTACCTGACGCACTTCGGCCGCGTCGACGGCGTGCCGCGCCTGGCCGCGCTGCAGCTCGGCCTGCTGCAGCGCATGGTGCAGATCGGCCTGGCCGGCCGCCACGCCGCCGACCGCCACCAGCGCTTCAAGCGCGAGCTGCTGGCGCTGTACGTCGAGAGCCTGGCCGCCGAGGGCTGCACGCTCGAGCCCGAGGCCGTGGCCGAGCTGCTGGCGGTGGACCTCGAGCTCAACGCCCAGGGCATGGCGGCCTGGCTCGACCGCGACGCGCGGCCCAGGCCGTAAGGCCACCACAAGGCCAGCACCCGCCAGCCGCCTTCAGTCGCGGTCGGCCGGCATCGCCGATCCCAGCAGCGGCCCGCCGCCGCTGTCGCCCGTGGCGGCCGCCGCGGCCGGCTTCTTGTCGCGCACCAGGTAGCTGTAGAGCACCGGCACCACCACCAGCGTCAGCAGGGTCGAGGTGAGCACGCCGCCGATGATCGCGCGGCCCATCGGCGCCTGGATCTCGCCGCCGTCGTTGAGCGCCAGCGCCAGCGGCAGCATGCCGAAGACCATCGCCGCGGTGGTCATCACGATCGGCCGCATGCGGATCAGCCCGGCCTGCAGCAGCGCCTCGGGCACGCTGGCGCCGGCCTTGCGCGCGTGGTTGGCAAAGTCCACCAGCAGGATCGCGTTCTTGGTCACCAGCCCCATCAGCATCACCAGGCCGATCATGCTGAAGACGTTGAGCGTGCTGCGCCAGAACAGCAGCGCCAGCATCACGCCGATCAGCGCCAGCGGCAGGCTGGCCATGATGGCGATCGGCTGCAGGAAGCTGCCGAACTGGCTGGCCAGCACGATGTAGATGAAGATCACCGCCAGCGCCATCGCCGCCAGCAGGCCGCTGAAGGCCTCGGACTGCTGCTGCATCTGGCCGCCGATGTCGAAGCTGTAGCCCGGCGGCAGCGTGGTCTCCTTCATCAGCTTCTGCACGTCGGCGCCGACGTCGCCGGCGCTGCGGTCCTTGACGCCGGCGAACACCGCCTCGCGCCGCTGCAGGTTCTGGCGGCGGATGATCTCGGGGTTGAACACCGGCGTGATGTCGGCCACCGAGTCCAGCGCGATCGGCGTGCCGTCCTTCGCAAAGGCCACCGGCAGGCCGCGCAACTGCTCCAGCCGCTCGCGCTGCGTCTGGTTCAGGCGCAGCACCACCTCCACCTGGTCGCCGTCGGGCGTGGTCCAGTAGGTGGCGGTCTCGCCGCCCACGTAGGCGCGCAGGCTGGAGGCCAGCTGCGGCGCCGTCAGCCCCAGCTCGCGCACGGCGGCATTCTTCAGCCGCACCGCGTACGCCGGCAGCCCCGGCTTGACGGAGCTTTCGACGTCGACCGCGCCGGGGATCTTCTTGACCTTCTCGGCAAACTCGTCGGCCACGCGCGCCAGGCCTTCGGGGTCGCTGCCCAGGATGGCGACGTAGATCGGGCGGTTGAAGCCCAGCGAAGCGTCGGTGCCGGGGATCTTGGCGATCGCTTCGCGGATCGCGTCTTCCACCTGCTTCTGGCTGCGGCTGCGCTCATGGCGGGGCTTGAGCACGATGTTCAGCCAGGCCTGGTTGCGCTGGCCGGCGCCGCCCACCCAGGTGGAGATGGTCAGCACCTCGGGCATCGCCAGCACCACGTCTTCGACCTGCTGCACCTTGGCGCTGGTGCGCTCCAGGCTGGCGCCCACCGGCATGCGCAGTTGAAGCTGGGTGTAGCTCTGGTCGGTCTGCGGCACGAACTCGCCGCCCACCAGGGCGCCCAGGCCCAGCGCGACGACGAAGCTGCCCACGCCCACCGCCATGACCAGGCCGCGCGGGGTGATCGTCGCCCAGCGCCAGCGGCGCGGGCTGGCCTTGTCGCGCCGGCCGTCGGCCGCGAAGCCGTGGCCGTAGACCGGCAGCGGCGGCAGCAGCACGCGGTAGCGGCGGCCGCTGAAGGCCCAGTGGATCAGCCGCTCGTAGACGGCGTGCGCGAGGTCCAGCATGCGGTCGGTGGCGCGGATCACATGGCCGATGCCCCACAGCGTCTTCAACCGCGCCGACGGCGGATCCTTCCAGACGCTGGACAGCATGGGGTCGAGCGTGAAGCTGACGAACAGGCTGACCAGCACCGCCACCACCACGGTGATGCCGAAGGGGTAGAAGAACTTGCCGATGATGCCGCCCATGAAGGCCACCGGCGCGAACACCGCAACGATGGCAAAGGTGGTGGCCATCACCGCCAGGCCGATCTCCTCGGTGCCGTCGCGAGCGGCGCTGACGTGGTCCTTGCCCATGCCGACGTGGCGCACGATGTTCTCGCGCACGACGATGGCGTCGTCGATCAGCAAGCCGATGCACAGGCTCAGCGCCATCATCGTCATGAAGTTCAGCGTGAAGCCGAAGGCGTAGACGGCGATGAAGCTGGAGATCACCGCGATCGGCAGCGTCAGCCCGGTGATGATGGTGCTGCGCCAGCTGTGCAGGAACAGGAAGACGATGGCCACGGTGAGCAGCGCGCCTTCCACCAGCGTGTGCTCCAGGCCGGACAGCGAGCCGCGCACCCAGTCGCTGCTGGCGTAGATCAGGCGCAGCTCGACGTCGGGCGGCAGCTGCTTGCGCACCTCGTCCATCGCCTTCTTGACGGCGTCACCGGCGACGACGATGTTGACGTCCTGCTGCTTGAAGACGTTGAAGACGATGGCCCGCTGGCCGTTGACGCGGGCCAGCGATTCGGGCTCCTTCTCGCGCTCGACCAGCGTGCCCAGATCGGCCAGCGTCAGCGCCAGGTTGCCGCGGCGGGCGACCACGATCTGCTCGAACTCCCGCGGGTCGCGCACCCGGCCTTCGACGCGCAGCAGCGCGTCGCGCACCGGGTCGCTCAGCAGGCCCACGGGCTGGTCGGCGTTGGCGTCCTTCAGCGCCGCGGCAATCTCGGCCGGCGTCACGCCGTAGGCGCGCAGGCGCTGCGGGTCGAGGTCGATGCGCACCTCGCGCACCGTGAGGCCGCTGATCTCCACCCGCGCCACGCCCTCGGCGCGCTGCAGCCGCTTGCCGACCAGCTGGTCGCCCAGGATCGACAGCTCGCGGCCGCTGCGCGTCTTGCTCAGCAGCGCGGCGTTGACCACGGGGTCGTTGTTCTCGTTGTTGAAGCGCGCGATCAGCGGCGCCCGGGCCTCGCGCGGAAACGTGCTCTGCACCGCGGCGATGCGGTCGCGCACCTCCTGCATCGCGCGGCCCATGTCGGTGTCGACGCCGAACTCGATGTTCGACTGCCCGCGCCCTTCCAGCGCGCGCGAGGTGATGCGCTTGACGCCGGCCACGCTGTTGACCGCCTCTTCCAGCGGGCGGACGATCTCGCGCTCCACCGCCTCGGGGCTGGCGCCGGGGTATTGCACCTCCACCCAGGCGCCGGGGAAGCTGATGTCGGGCATCTGCTCGACGCCCAGGCGATTGAGCGAGAACAGCCCCAGCACGCACAGTGCCACCATCACCATGGTGGCGAAGACCGGGTTGTTGATCGAGACCCTGGTGATCCACATGGTGCGGCCTCACTCGCTCACTTGATCAGCGGCGTCGACGCCGCCGCCGACGCCATCGGCGGCTGCTTGACGGCGACCACGCTGGCCTTGGCGCCTTCGCGCAGGTTGTCGAAGCGGGCGGCCAGCACCTGGCTGTCGGGGCGCACGCCCTCGACCACCTCGACGCGGCCCTCGCGCTCGTCGCGGCGGCCCAGCTTGACGGCGCGCCGGGCAAGCTGGCCGCCTTCGATCAGCCACACGTGGTCCTGCCCCGCCGTGCTGCCGATGGCCGACAGCGGCAGCGTCAGGCGCGGGGCGTCGTCGGCCAGCTCGACGGTGGCCACCGCGTACTGGCCGGCGCGCAGCATCTCCTTGGGGTTGGCCAGCGCGATGGTGACGCCGATCGAGCGCGTGCCCGGCTCGGCGGCCGGCGCGATGCGCGCGATGCGCCCGGCCACCGGCTGCGCCACGCCTTCCACCCGCACCTGCGCCGGCATGCCGGCGGCCAGGCGCGAGACCTCGTGCGTGCCGACGGCGCCGGCCAGCTCCAGCGTGGCGAGGTCGACGATGGTCAGCACCGGCTGCTCGATGGCCACCTTCTCGCCGGGCACCACGTGCCGCTTGGCCACGATGCCGGCGATCGGCGCCAGCAGCGTGCCGTCGCGCAGCCCGATGCGCGCGGTGTCGGCGGCCGCCTGCGCCGCCTGCAGCGCGGCGCGTGCGGTGTCGACCGCGGCGCGCGAGTTCTCCAGCGCGATCGAGCTGATGAACTGCTGCGCCGCCAGCCGCTCGTTCGAGGCGTGCGTGCGCTCGGCCTGCACCAGGCTGGCCTTGGCGCTCTGCACGCTGGCGCTGCGCTCGGCCACGCGGCTGGTCTGCTCGGCCAGGTCGATGCGGCCCAGCGCCTGGCCCATCTGCACGCGCGCGCCTTCGTTGACGGACAGGCTCAGCAGCGTGCCCGCGGCCTTGGCGCGCACGACGGCCGTGGACGGCGCCACCAGCGGCCCCGAGAACTCCAGCCGCGACGACAGCCGCGCAAGCTGCGGCTGCGCCACCTCCTGCGCGGTGAACTCCAGCGCCGGCGGCTTCTTCTCGTCCTTCTTGCCGATCTTGGTCAGCGCGTCCAGGCCCGGCAGCAGGCCGCCGACCCAGGCGCCGCCCGCGCCGGCCACCAGCACCACCGCCAGCGCGCCGATCCACCATCTCTTCTTCATGCCAACCTCGTGTCCATCTGCCGGCCGTCTCGCCGGTGGGCGCGAAGTGTAGGCACAGGACGCGGCGGTTGACCGCGCTGCGACGAACTGCAGGCGGCGATGGACGAAGCGCGGCTCGAGCCGACGGCCCGCGGCGGCGCTTTCAGGCTATGCCGTCGTGTCGGCCGCCTCGGCCTCGATCCAGCGGTCCAGCGCCGCGGCCGTCATCGGGCGGCCGAAGCGCGGCCCTTGCGCCAGCTCGCAACCCAGGCCGGCCAGCAGCTCGGCCTGTTCCTCGGTCTCGACGCCGTCGGCCAGCGTGGCCATGCCCAGGCTGCGCGCGACGCGAATGGTCGCCGAGACGCGCACCCGCTGGTGCTCCAGCGCCGCCGCGCCGGTGCTCAAGGCGCGGCCGATCTTCACCATGTCCACCGGCAGCCGGTGCAGGCAGGCCAGCGACGAAGCGCCGCTGCTGCCGAAGTCGTCCAGCGCCAGGCTGAAGCCGGCGGCTTTCAAGGCCGTCATCGCGGCCATCGCGGCCGGCGCCGGCTCGCCGCTGCCGATGGCGGCCTCGCTCAGGCCGAGCTGGAGCTGCCCGGGCCGCAACCAATGGGCTTGCAGCGCGGCCTGCAGCGAAGGCAGCAGCGCCGGGTCGCGCATGGCCTCGCCGGCCAGCTTGAACACCAGCCGCGGCGGCGCGTGCCGGCCCCATTGGGTTTGCCAGGCGGCGAACTGCCGGCAGGCCTCGTTGATCGCCCAGTCGCCGATGGCGACCACATGGCGGCCCAGCCCGGCATGCTGCGCGGCGGGCACGAAGTCGGCCGCCGCCAGCTCGCCCTGCGCCGGATGCCGCCAGCGCAGCAAGGCCTCGACGCCGGCCGGGTGGCCGCTGTTCAGCGCCACCAGCGGCTGGTAGGCCAGTTCGAACTGGCCTTCGTCCAACCCCGCCTGCAACTCGGCGGCCAGCGCCTGGGTGGCGCTGAAGCGGCCCTGCATCGCCGGCTCGAACACCGCCCAGCGGCCGCCGCCGGCGCGCCGCGCGTCGAGCATCGCGGCCTCGGCGGCCTGCAGCAGCGCCGGCCCATCGTCGCCGGGCGCGTCGGGGCCGACGATGCCGATGCTGACGGTCAATTCCGACGGCGCCGCCGCCGACCCGTCGGCCGCGTACGGTTGCGACAGCGCCTGCAGCAGCCGCCCGGCCACCGTGCAGGCATCGTCCAGCCAGTGCAGGCCGCCCAGCACGACGGCAAAAGCGTCGCCGCCCAGGTCCACCGCCGGCGGCAGGCCGGAGTCCAGTGCGCCGACGGCGTCGCCCGGTCGCAGCGTGTGCTCCAGGCGCCGGGCCAGTTCGTGCCGCGCAGCGATGGCGGCCTCGGCGCCGAGCCGCTGCTCGATCGCGCCCAGCCCGTCGACGGCGATCGACAGCAGCGCAAAGCCGTAGCCCGGATGGCGCCGCCGGTGCTCGATGCAATGCTGCAGCCGCGCGACCAATGCGCTGCGGCCGTCCTCGGCTTCGGCGGGCGCCGTCGGCTCGGCCGCGGGCGGCAGCACGGCCAGCACGGCGATCAGCCCTTGCAGGCGGCCGTCCAGATCGTGCAGCGGCTGGATGTCGGCCTCGACGCGGTCTTCGCGCCCGTCGCGCGAGCGCTGCCGCAGGTCGGCACGCAGCGGCCGGCAAGGCTCCTGCGTCGCCTGCAGCCACGCCGCGGTGGCCGCCGGATCGCCACCGCCGGGCTGCAGCAGTTCAGCCGGGTCGCGGCCCTGCGCCTCGTGCAACTCGTAGCCGCTGTGGCGCGTGAAAGCCTCGTTGGCCCAGACGATGCGCCGCCGGGCATCGGTGATCAGCACCGCGTGGCCGGTGCGCTCGGCCACCAGCGCCAGCCGCTCCTGCTCGGCGGCCTGTTGCAGCAGTCGCTCCAGCGGGTGCCGCAGCCGGTCCAGCGCCGGCATCAGCAGGCCGACGACCATCGCGGCCAGCAGCCCCAGGCTGGCCAACAACGGCCAGCGTGGCGGCGCCGCGGCAGCGGTCGTCCACCAAGCCAGCACCACCGCATGCGTGATCAGCGCCAGCAGCACCAAGCCCAGTGCCGCGCGGCTGCGCCGCTGGGCAGCGGCCAAAGCGCGTGCGCCGGCGGCACTGCGCGGGCTGGGGATGGCTGCCAGCCGGTGGAGCGGAGGATTGGACATGTCGGGGCGCATCTGACGGCCATATCGGCGGGGCCGGCAGGGACTGAAGCGCTCCTCGGCCAGCGGCCGATTCATCGGCGCAGGGTTCGGCATCGCACCGTGGCAGACGACGCAGCTTGCGTCGCGGTTCCACGATCGTCGGCGCGGTCAGGCACCAGCGCGAGGAAGACTACCGCTGAAGAGATCCGCTCGCGCCGCTGCCCGCTGGCCGGCTGACTTACGACGCCGGCCGCTGCCCCGCGATGGCCGGTTGCCCCAGCCTCACATCACCGCATTGCGCACGATGGCGCAGCACGTGGTCCATCACCACCAGCGCCAGCAGCGCCTCGGCGATGGGCGTGGCGCGGATGCCCACGCAGGGGTCGTGGCGGCCGAAGGTCTCCACCGTGGTCGGCTGGCCCTGGCGGTCGATCGACGCGCGCGGCACGCGGATCGAACTGGTGGGCTTGACCGCCAGCCGCACCACCAGGTCCTGCCCGGTGCTGATGCCGCCCAGCACGCCGCCGGCGTGGTTGCTGGCAAAGCCTTCGGGCGTCAGCTCGTCGCCGTGCTGGCTGCCGCGCTGGCCGACGACCGCGAAGCCGTCGCCGATCTCCACGCCCTTGACGGCGTTGAGGCCCATCATCGCCCAGGCAATGTCGGCGTCGATGCGGTCGTACAGCGGTTCGCCCAGGCCCGGCGGCACGTGGGTGGCGCGGACCTCGATGCGGGCGCCGCAACTGTCGCCACTCTTGCGCAGCGCATCCATCTGCGCTTCCAGCTGCGGGATCAGGCTGGCGTTGGCGGCGAAGAAGGGGTTGTCCGGGATGTGCTGCAGGCCCTCGAACGGGATCTCGGTCTCGCCGAGCGCACTCATCCAGCCGACGAAGCCGATGCCCAGTTGCTCGTGCAGCCACTTGCGCGCCACCGCGCCGGCAGCCACCGTGGGCGCCGTCAGCCGCGCCGACGAGCGCCCGCCGCCGCGCGGGTCGCGCAGCCCGTACTTGCGCCAATAGGTGTAGTCGGCATGGCCGGGGCGGAAGGTGTCGAGGAGGTTGCCGTAGTCCTTGCTGCGCTGGTCGGTGTTGCGGATCAGCAGCGCGATCGGCGTGCCCGTGGTCAGCCCTTCGTAGACGCCGGACAGGATCTCCACCGCGTCGGGCTCGTTGCGCTGCGTCACGTGGCGGCTGGTGCCAGGGCGGCGGCGGTCCAGCTCGCGCTGGATGTCGGCCTCGGCCAGCGCCAGCCCCGGCGGGCAGCCGTCGATCACGCAGCCGATGGCCGGGCCGTGGCTTTCGCCGAAGTTGGTGACGCGGAACAGTTCGCCGAAGGTGGAGCCGGCCATCAGGACCGCCCGGCCGTTCCGAAGGTGCTGAGCATCCCCTCGGGGGGCCGTGAACGACGTGAATGACGTGAGCGACGTGAACGCGGGGGCTGCATCGTCAGCAGTGTACGGCGCGGCCCGGGGCGCCTCAGCCGCCGTCCGCCGACGGCACCGGCGTGCCTTCGGCCGGCCAGTCGCGGATGTAGGCCTTGAGCATGCGGTTCTCGAAGTCCTGCGCGTCGACGACGGTCTTGGCCACGTCGTAGAAGCTGATCACGCCCATCAGCGCGCGCTTGTCCATCACCGGCATGTAGCGCGCATGCACGTGCAGCATCATGCGGCGCACCTCGTCGATCTCGGTCTCGGGCGTGCAGGTGAGCGGCGCGTCGTCCATCACCGGGCGCACCCGGCGCTGGCCGAAGCTGCCGCCGTTGGCGACCACGGCCTTGATCACCTCGCGGAAGGTGAGCATGCCCACCAGGTCGCCATGCTCCATCACCACCAGCGAGCCGATGTCGAGCTCGGCCATGGTCTTGGCGGCGTCGGCCAGCGGCTGGTCGGGGGTGACGGTGTAGAGCGTGTTGCCCTTGACGCGCAGGATGTCGGTGACTTTCATGGCGGCCCGAGGTGAGCGCCGGCGGGAGGGCCGGATGCGGGCCAATATAGCCCACAATGCCCCGCCCACCACTTGCGAAACCTCACCCATGGCCGGCTCATCGGACCCCGGATTCGACACCCTGGCGCTGCACGCCGGCGCCGCGCCCGACCCGGCCACCGGGGCGCGCGCCGTGCCCATCCACCTGAGCACCAGCTTCGTGTTCCAGAACAGCGAGCACGCGGCCAGCCTGTTCAACATGGAGCGCTCGGGCCACGTCTACAGCCGCCTCAGCAACCCCACCAACGCGGTGCTGGAGGAGCGCGTGGCCGCGCTGGAAGGCGGCGCGGGCGCCATCGCCACCGCCAGCGGCCAGGCGGCGCTGCACCTGGCGGTGGCCACGCTGGCCGGCGCCGGCTCGCACGTCGTGGGCAGCGCGGCCTTGTACGGCGGCAGCCACAACCTGCTGAGCTACACGCTCAAGCGCTTCGGCATCGAAACCAGCTTCGTCCAGCCGCTGGACGTCGACGGCTGGCGGGCCGCGATCCGCCCCAACACCAAGCTGCTGTTCGGCGAGACCCTGGGCAACCCCGGCCTGGAGGTGCTGGACATTCCGACGGTCAGCGCGATCGCGCACGAGCAGGGGCTGCCGCTGCTGGTGGACAGCACCTTCACGACGCCCTGGCTGATGAAGCCTTTCGACCACGGCGCCGACCTCGTCTTCCATTCGGCGACCAAGTTCCTGTCCGGCCACGGCACCGTGATCGGCGGCGTGCTGGTGGACGGCGGCAGCTTCGACTGGGCCGCAGCGCATGACAAGTTCGGCCGCTTCCCCGAGCTGAGCGAACCCTACAGCGGCTTCCACGGCATGGTGTTCAGCGACGAGAGCACCGTCGGCGCCTTCTTGCTGCGCGCGCGGCGCGAGGGCCTGCGCGACTTCGGCGCCTGCATGAGCCCGCACACCGCGTGGCTGATCCTGCAAGGCATCGAGACGCTGCCGCTGCGCATGGCCCGCCACATCGAGAACACGCGCAAGATCGTCGGCTTCCTGGCCGCGCATCCGCTGGTGGCCGCGGTCGGCTACCCCGAGCTGGAAGGCCACCCCAGCCACGCGCTGGCCAAGAAGCTGCTGCCGCGCGGCTGCGGCTCGGTGTTCAGCTTCGACTTGAAGGGCAGCCGCAAGCAGGGCCAGGCCTTCATCGAGTCGCTCAAGCTCTTCAGCCACCTGGCCAACGTGGGCGACTGCCGCAGCCTGGTGATCCACCCGGCCAGCACCACCCACTTCCGCATGGACGACGCGGCGCTGGCCGCCGCCGGCATCACGCCGGGGACGATCCGGCTGTCGATCGGCCTGGAAGACGCCGACGACCTGATCGACGACCTGAAGCGCGCGTTCAAGGTGGCGGAGAAGGCGGCATGAAGCTCGTTGTCGACGGCCGCGCGGCCAGCGCCTACACCGGCGGCAAGGCGTTCGATCCCGCTCTGCCCTGCGTCGCCTTCGTGCACGGCGCGCTCAACGACCACAGCGTGTGGACGCTGCTGGCGCGCTGGTTCGCGCACCACGGCTGGAGCGTGCTGGCGGTCGACCTGCCCGGCCACGGCGCCAGCGAAGGCCCGCCGCTGCCCAGCGTGGAAGCCGCGGCCGACTGGCTGCTGGCGCTGCTGGACGCCGCCGGCGCCAAGCACGCGGCACTGGCCGGCCACAGCATGGGCAGCCTGATCGCGCTGGAAGCCGCGGCGCGCGCGCCCGAGCGCGCCACGCGCCTGGCGATGATCGGCACCGCCTACCCGATGAAGGTCAGCGAGGCGTTGCTGAGCACCGCGCGCGAGCAGCCGCTGAAGGCCATCGAGATGGTCAATGCGTTCTCGATCAGCACGCTGGCCTCCAAGCCCGGCTACCCCGGGCCCGGCATGTGGGTGCACGGCAGCAACCGCGCGCTGATGCGGCGCACGCTGCGCGGCGGCGGCAGCACGGCCGAGGGCCGCAATCTCTTCGAGCACGACTTCCGCGTCTGCGACGCCTACGCCAACGGCCTGCAGGCCGCCGCGCAGGTGCGCTGTCCGGCGACGCTGATCCTCGGTGCCAACGACCAGATGACCAGCCCCAAGGTGACCAGGGACATCGCCGCGGCGCTGAAGGCGCGCGTGCTGACGCTGCCCAGCGGCCACAGCCTGATGGCCGAGGCGCCCGACGAGGTGCTGGCCGCGCTGCGCCTGGCGCTGGGCTGAGGCGCGGCGCCTGGCGCTGGACTGAGGCGCGGCGCTTGGCGCTGGCCTGAGGCGCGGCGCCTGGCGCCTGTCACCTGTCAGTGCGCCTGGTCCCAGTTGGCGCCCACGCCCACCTCGGCCAGCAGCGGCACCTTCAGCGCGGCCACGCCGGCCATCAGCCGCGGCACCTCGGCCCGCACCCAGGGCAGCTCGGCGTCGGGCACCTCGAACACCAGCTCGTCGTGCACCTGCATCACCATGCGGGTGGCGCGGCGCTCGTCGTCCAGCGAGCGCTGCACCGCGATCATCGCCAGCTTGATCAGGTCGGCCGCCGTGCCCTGCATCGGCGCGTTGATGGCCTGGCGCTCGGCGCCGCTGCGGCGCGGGCCGTTGCCGCTGTTGATCTCGGGCAGCCACAGCCGGCGGCCGAATGCGGTCTCGACATAACCCTTTTCCTTGGCGGCTGACTTGGTCTCGTCCATGTAGCGGCGCACGCCGGCAAAGCGCTGGAAGTAGCGGTCGATGTAGTCGCGCGCGGCCTTCTGCTCGATGCCCAGATTGCTGGCCAGCCCGAAGGCGCCCATGCCGTAGATCAGCCCGAAGTTGATGACCTTGGCATAACGCCGCTGCTCGGACGTCACCTGGTCCAGCGGCACGTTGAAGACCTCGCTGGCGGTGGCGCGGTGCACGTCCACGCCCTCGGCAAAGGCCTTCAGCAGGCCCGCGTCCTCGCTGATGTGGGCCATGATGCGCAGTTCGATCTGCGAGTAGTCGGCCGAGACGATCACGTGCCCCGGCGGCGCGATGAAGGCCTCGCGGATGCGCCGGCCCTCGGGCGTGCGGATGGGGATGTTCTGCAGGTTCGGATCGTTGCTCGACAGCCGCCCCGTCACCGCCACCGCCTGCGCATAGTTGGTGTGCACGCGGCCGGTGGCGGGGTTGACCATCAGCGGCAGCTTGTCGGTGTAGGTGCCCTTGAGCTTGGCCAGGCTGCGGTGCTCCAGGATGCGCGCCGGCAGCGGGAAGTCGGCGGCCAGCTCCTGCAGCACCTCTTCGTCGGTGCTGGGCGCGCCGGAGGCGGTGCGCTTCTTCACCGGCAGGCCCAGCTTGCCGAACAGCACCTCGCCGATCTGCTTGGGGCTGCCCAGGTTGAAGGGGCCACCGGCCAGCTCGTAGGCCTGCTGCTCGGCAGCCACCATGCGCTCGGCCAGCTCGTGGCTTTGCCGGGCCAGCAGCGCCGCGTCGATCAGCACGCCGTGGCGCTCGATGCGCTCCAGGATCACGGCCACCGGCAGCTCGATGCGCTCGTACACCTCGCGCAGGCGCGGCTCGGCCTGCAGCCGTGGCCACAGCACCTCGTGCACGTGCAGCGTCATCTCGCTGTCCTCGCCGGAATACTCGGTGGCGCGCGCCAGGTCCACCTGCGAGAACGGGATCTGGCTGGCGCCCTTGCCGCACACGTCCTCGTAGCTCAGGCCCTTGCGGTTGAGGTGGCGCTCGGCCAGGCCTTCCAGGTTGTGCGGGCGGTGCGCTTCCAGCACATAACTTTCCAGCAGCGTGTCGTGGCGGTAGCCCTGCACCGCGATGCCGGCGTTGGCGAAGACGTGCAGGTCGTACTTGATGTTCTGGCCCAGCTTGGCCGCCGACGCATCCTCCAGCCAGGGCCGCAGCCGCGCCAGCACCTCGTCGCGCGGCAACTGCTCGGGCGCGCCGGGGTAGTCGTGGCGCAGCGGCACGTAGGCGGCGCGCCCGGGCTCCACCGCGAACGACAGGCCGACGATCTGCGCCACCATGGCGTCGAGCGAATCGGTCTCGGTGTCCAGCGCCACCAGCCCGGCGGCCCGGATCCGCTGCAGCCAGTGGTCCAAGCGCGGCCAGTCGGTGATGGTTTCGTAGTCGCGCGGCAGCTCGGCCACGGCTGCCATGGGCGCTGCGTCTGCTTCAGCCGCTGCCGCTGCCGCTGCCGGCGCGACCGGGGTCGCCAGCGCCTGCCCCGGCACCGCGACGCCCAGCGAGGCCTCCAGCTCCTTGCGCCAGGCGCGGAAGCCGTAGCGCTGGTAGAAGTCCAGCAGCCCCGCGCGGTCGACCTCGCGCAGCGCCAGCGCCTGCAGCGCCGGCCAGCTCGGCACCTGGGCCGCGAGGTCGCAGTCGGTCAGCACGGTGATCAGCTTGCGGCCGGTGGGCAGCCAGTCCAGCGCCTTGCGCAGGTTGTCGCCGGCCACGCCCTTGATGCCGGCAGCCGCAGCCACCACGCCGTCGAGCGAGCCGTGGTCGCCGATCCACTTGGCCGCGGTCTTCGGCCCCACCTTGTCGACGCCGGGCACGTTGTCGACCGCATCGCCGATCAGCGTCAGATAGTCGACGATGCGATCGGGCGGCACGCCGAACTTGGCCCGCACGCCATCGACGTCCAGCACCTCGGGCGGCTTGGCCATGGTGTTGATCAGCGTGACCTGCGGCGTGACGAGCTGGGCCAGGTCCTTGTCGCCGGTGGAGATCAGCACCTCGCGGCCCTCGGCCGCCGCCTTGCAGGCCAGGGTGCCGATGGCGTCGTCGGCCTCGATGCCGGGCACCACCAGCACCGGCCAGCCGAGCAGCCGCACGACCTCGTGGATGGGCTCGATCTGCTGGCGCAGCGCATCGGGCATCGGCGCGCGGTTGGCCTTGTACTCGGGATACCAATCGTCACGAAAGGTCGGCCCACTGGCGTCGAAGACGCAGGCCGCCAACGCCGCCGGATGGCGATCGCGCAGCCAGCGCAGCATGCCCACCATGCCGTGGATGGCGCCGGTGGGAAAGCCGTCGGGCGCGCGCAGGTCGGGCAGCGCGTGGAAGGCCCGGTACAGATAGCTGGAGCCGTCGACCAGCAGCATGACGTTGTCGCTCATCGGGCCATTGTGGCTTCAGTGGCGCCAGTGGCACCACCGCCGGCGATGAGATCGCGGCTGCTTAGAATGCGCCGCATGACCCCTGCGCTGCGCCCCGCCGCTGCCTTGCTGACGCTGCTGCTGCCGCTGGCCGCCGCCGCGCAGACCGCGACGTCGGCAACGCCGGAGCCCGAGCCCGAGCCCTCGGTCGCCCCGCGCGGCGGCGAGCCCAAGGTCGAGCGCATCGTGATCGAGGACGATGGCGTGCGCATCGAAGAGCTGCGCGTGCGCGGGCAGACGCGGCGCATCGTCGTGCAGAGCAAGCTGGGCAGCCACACGCGGCCCTATGAGATCCTGCCCGCCAACGGCGGCCGCGACCTGTCGCAGGACAAGGGCAGCACCGGCCAGCGCGTCTGGCACATCCTGTCGTTCTAGGCCGGATGGCGGTCTACACCGAAGTCGGCGTCGACGAAGCCGATCGACTGGTCAGACGGCTGGGCCTGGGGGCCCTGACCGACCTGCGCGGCATCCGCTCGGGCATCGAGAACACCAACTACTACGCCACCACGGTGCGCGGGCAATGGGTGCTGACGCTGTTCGAGCGGCTGCCGCGCGAGCAACTGCCTTACTACCTGCGCCTGATGGAGCACCTGGCCCGCCACGGCGTGCCGGTGCCGGCGCCGCAGGCCGACGACCGCGGCGAAATCCTGCACCAGCTGGCCGCCAAGCCCGCCGCGGTGGTGACGCGCCTGCCCGGCAGCCACCGCCCGGCGCCCGACGCGGACCATTGCGCGCAGGTGGGCGCGATGCTGGCACGCGTGCACGTGGCCGGTGCCGACTTCGCGTTCCAGCAGCCGCATCTGCGCGGCTTGGACTGGTGGCAGCAGGTGACGCCGGCCGTGCTGCCGTATCTGCAGCCCGAGCAGGCCGCGCTGCTGGCCGGCGAGCTGGCCTTCCAGACCGAGCTGGCCGAGTCGCCCGCCGGCCAGGCGCTGCCGCGCGGCCACATCCACGCCGACCTGTTCCGCGACAACGTGATGTTCGACGCCACCGCCGGCGAAGACCGGCTGTGCGGCTTCTTCGACTTCTACTTCGCCGGCATCGACGCGCTGCTGTTCGACATTGCCGTCTGCCTCAACGACTGGTGCTGCGACCTCGACAGCGGCCGCCTCGCCGAGCCGCGCGCGCTGGCCTTCGTGGCCGCCTACCAGGGCGTGCGGCCGCTGGACGGCAACGAGCGCCGGCTGCTGCCCGCGATGCTGCGCGCCGCGGCGCTTCGCTTCTGGCTGTCGCGGCTGTGGGACTGGCATCTGCCGCGCGAAGCGGCGCTGCTGCAGCCCAAGGACCCGGGCCACTTCGAGCGCGTGCTGCGCGAGCGCATCGCCTCGCCCTGGCACCCGCCGCTGTAGCGACGAGAAAGGCCGAACTCAGCGATGGCGATGATCCTCAAGACCGTCGGTCCCGGCCGCGGCGCGGCCTGGGTGCGCGATGGCCTGCGCCTGTACCTCAAGCGGCCGCTGGCCTTCACGGCGCTGTTCGTGCTGTTCCTGTTCGCGGCGCTGTTCATCGCGCTGGTGCCGCTGCTCGGCGGGCTGCTGCAGATCATGATGGTGCCCCTGCTGTCGCTGGGCTTCATGGTGGCCAGCCAGTCGGCGCTGCTGCAGGGGCCGGTCAACCCGTCGCAGTTCATCGAGCCGCTGCGCGCCGCGCCCACGCAGCGGCGCGACCTGCTGCTGCTGTGCCTGCTGTACGGGCTGCTGGTGGCCGGCAGCCTGTGGCTGTCGGACCTGATCGCCGACGGCGGCTTCAGCCGCGGCATGGAGCTGATGCGCCGCCAGAACGTGCCGCGCGCCGAGCTCGACGCGCTGCTGGCCGAGCGCGGCCTGGCCGGCGGCGCGCTGTTCGGCGCGACGGCGATCACGCTGATCACCATCCCCTTCTGGCACGCGCCGGCGCTGGTGCACTGGGGCCACCAGGGAGCCGGCCAGGCCTTGTTCTCCAGCACGCTGGCGCTGTGGCGCTGCCGCGGCGCCTTCTTGGTCTACAGCCTGACCTGGATGGCGCTGTTCGTCGGCTGCGGCATCGCCAGCGGGGTGCTCTTCGGCCTGCTGGGCCTGGGCTCGCTGGCCCCGCTGCTGATGCTGTCGGCGGGGTTGTTCTTCTCGACGCTGTTCTACGTCTCGCTGATCTTCACGTTCAACGACAGCTTTTCGGTGCAGTAGCGGTAGCAGCGAGACCGCTGCATCGGCGCATACTGCGGCACCATGAGCCAAGCGGACTGGAACCAACGCATCATCAGCGACCCTGAGGTGCTGATGGGCAAGCCCTGCGTCAAGGGCACACGCATTGCGGTCGAGCTGATCCTCGGCTGGCTGGCCAACGGCTGGAGCCACGAGCAGGTGCTGGAGGCCTATCCGCACGTCACGCGCGAGGACATCCTGGCCGCGTTGGCCTTCGCCGCCGACATGATGCGCGACGAGCAGTACGTCGCAATCCACAAAGCCGCGGCATGACGCTGCCGGCGCTCCTGGCCAACGAGAACGTTCCCGCGCCGACGCTGCGTGTGCTGCGTGAAGCGGGCGTTAGCGTGGCCTGGGTTGCCGAGTTCATGCCTCGTGCCAGCGACCGCGACGTGCTGGCGTACGCCCACACGCATGCGCTGTGGGTGCTGACCTTCGATCGCGACTACGGCGAACTGGTGTTCGCGCGCCAGGTGCCGGCGCCACCAGCCATCCTCTTCGTTCGGCAGCAGCCGCAGCCGGCCGATGCGCTCGGGCACGGCATCCTCGCCGTGCTGCGCGACACCTCATTCAGGGCCACCTGGTCGTCGTGGATGGACGCCGGCTTCGCCGACGCCCGCTGCCCGCACCCACGCCTTGAGAACGGCATGCCGGCCCCATGAGAGATGAAGCTGCCGCACAACCGAAGCTTCGACAATCGGATCGGCTGCTCAGGCATCACTCGATCGGCACCAGCTTGGCGATCGCCAGCGCCAGCCACTTGGCGCCGTGGCGGCCGAAGTTGACCTGGGCGCGGGCATCGGTGCCGCTGCCTTCGAGGGTCATGACCACGCCTTCACCGAACTTGCCGTGGAACACCGACTGCCCGATGCGCAGGCCGCCTTCGCTGCGTTGGGCCGCCATCGCCTGCGGCAGCGGCGCGGCGCGCTCGACGGGGGCCACGCGGCCGGCGCCGACGATGCCCGAGAGCCCGCTGCCGCGCTGCCAGGCCTCTTGGTAACTGCGCGCGTAGCCGGAGCCGAAACCCTGCTGGCGCGGCGTCAGCCACTTCAGCGCGGCTTCGGGCAGTTCGTCGAAGAAGCGGCTCTTGACGTTGTAGCGCGTCTGCCCGTGCAGCAGCCGCGTCTGGCTGAAGCTGAGGTACAGCCGTTGGCGCGCACGCGTGATCGCCACGTACATCAGCCGCCGCTCTTCCTCCACCCCGTCGGCGTCGGACAGCGAGTTCTCGTGCGGGAACAGGCCTTCCTCGACGCCGGTGATGAACACCGCGTCGAACTCCAGCCCCTTGGCTGCGTGCACCGTCATCAGTTGGATCGCGTCCTGCCCCACCTGGGCCTGGTTGTCGCCGGCCTCCAAGGATGCATGGGTCAGAAAAGCCGCCAGCGGCGACAGGATCTCGCCGGTCTCCGCGTCGGGCACGGGCGGCTGTGCGCCGCCGGCCGACTCGTCGACGGGCAGCGCAACGGCGTCCTTGCCGAAGCCTTCCTGGGTGACGAAGCTCTCGGCCGCGTTGACCAGTTCCTCCAGGTTCTCGATGCGGTCCTGGCCTTCCTTCTCGGTGCGGTAGAAGTCCAGCAGGCCGCTGGCGTGCAGCACGTGCTCGATGATCTCGCGCAGCGTCAGCCCCTGGGTCGCGCCGCGCATCTCGTCCGTCAGGCGCTGGAAGCCCGCCAGCTTGGCGCCCGCGGCGCCGCTGACCGCGCCGACGCTTTGCATCAGGCTGCGGGCGCTGCTGCGTGCCGCATCGGCCAGTTGCTCGACCGTGCGCGCGCCGATGCCGCGCGCCGGGAAGTTGACCACGCGCAGGAAGCTGGTGTCGTCGTTCGGGTTCTCCAGCAGCCGCAGGTAGGCCAGCGCGTGCTTGACTTCGGCGCGCTCGAAGAAGCGCAGCCCGCCGTAGACGCGATACGGAATGCCGGCATTGAACAGCGCGCTCTCGATCACGCGGCTTTGCGCGTTGCTGCGGTAGAGCACCGCGATCTCCTGGCGCTGCAGCCCGGCGCGCACCAGGGCCTGGGCCTCGTCCAGGAACCACTGCGCCTCGGCGTAGTCGCTGTTGGCCTCGAACACGCGCACCGGCTCGCCGGCGCCGGCGTCGGTGCGCAGGTTCTTGCCCAGGCGCTGGCTGTTGTGGGCGATCAGCTCGTTGGCGGCGTCGAGGATGTGGCCGTAGCTGCGATAGTTCTGCTCCAGCTTGACCACCCGCTGCACGCGGTACTCGCGCTCGAAGTCGGCCATGTTGCCGACGCGCGCGCCGCGGAAGGCGTAGATGCTCTGGTCGTCATCACCCACCGCCATCACGCCCTGGCCACCGTCCCCGGACGACGACGAGGGCGGCGCGAACATCTTCAGCCACGCATATTGCAGCCGGTTGGTGTCCTGGAACTCGTCGACCAGCACGTGGCGAAAGCGCCGCTGGTAGTGCTCGCGCAGCGTATCGTTGTCGCGCAGCAGTTCGTAGCTGCGCAGCATCAGCTCGGCGAAATCGACCACGCCTTCGCGCGCGCACTGCTCCTCGTAGGCCTGGTAGACCTCCACCAGCTTGCGGCCGTGCGCATCGCGCGCGTCCACGTCGCGCGGGCGGCGGCCTTCCTCCTTCTCGCCGGCGATGAACCAGGCCACCTGCTTGGGCACGAAGCGCTCTTCGTCGAGGTTCATCGCCTTGACGACACGCTTGACGGCCGACAGCTGGTCGGCACTGTCCAGGATCTGAAAGCTCTGCGGCAGCCCGGCGAGCTTCCAGTGCGCGCGCAAGAAGCGGTTGCACAGGCCATGGAAGGTGCCGATCCACATGCCGCGCACGGCGATCGGCAGCATCGCCGACAGCCGGGTGAGCATCTCCTTGGCCGCCTTGTTGGTGAAGGTGACGGCCAGCACGCCACCGGGCGACACCTGGCCCGTGGACAGCAGCCAGGCGATGCGCGTGGTCAACACCCGCGTCTTGCCCGACCCGGCGCCGGCCAGCACCAGCGCGGCTTGCGCGCCCAGCGTGACGGCCGCCAGTTGTTCGGGATTCAGGCCCTGCAGCAGGCGCTGCGGTGCCGCGGGCACGTCGGTCATCAGTACCGCCCGGCCGTTCCGAAGGTACTGAGCGCCCCCTCGGGGGGCAGCGAACGAAGTGAGCTTGGGGGCACCATCCGGCGATTCTAGGAGGCGGCCTTGGCGCCGCCTGCCGGGCCCGACGACCGCGCCGTCAGCCGCCGATCGTCATCAAGGGAATCGGTCCGCTCAGCCCCGAACGGCCGAAGGCCTGCCTGCGGTGGCGCTCGCTGCGCATGAAGGGCTGGTACCAGGCCAGGAAGTCGGCCGCCGCCATCGGGCGGCCGAGCAGATAACCCTGCATCTCATCGCATCCCAGGCGGCGCAGCAGGTCGGCCTGGGCCTCGGTCTCCACGCCTTCGGCGACCACGTTCATGTCCATGCTGCGGCCGAGCGCGATCACCGCGGTGGCGATGGCCACGTCCTCGGCGTCGTCGGGCAGCGAGCGCACGAAGCTGCGGTCGATCTTCAAGGTGTCGATGTTGAAGCGCTTGAGGTAGCTGAGCGACGAGTGCCCGGTGCCGAAGTCGTCGATCGCCAGCCGCACGCCCAGGCGCGCAAAGCTCTCCAGCATCGCGCGCGTGGCCTCGGTGTCTTCCATCAGCAGCGATTCGGTCAGCTCGATCTCCAGCCGCCGCGGGTTGATGGCGTTCTCGCGCAGCGAGTCCTCGACCAGCGAGGCCAGGTACAGGTGGCGGAACTGGCGCGCCGAGAGGTTGACCGCCAGGCGCAACGGCGGCAGGCCCATCTTGTCCCACTGGCTGAGCTGCTCGCAGGCGGCGCGGATCACCCAGGCGCCCACGGGCAGGATCATCCCGGTGTCCTCCAGCACGCTGATGAAGCGGTCGGGCGGCACCATGCCGTGGCCCGGCCGGTGCCAGCGCAGCAGCGCCTCGACGCCGGTCACCTCGCCGGTCTGCAGGTCGGCCTTGGGCTGGTAGTGAAGCTGGAACTCCTGGCGCTCGACGGCGCGCCGCAGGCTGCCTTCCAACGACAGCCGCGCCGAGACGGCGGCGTTGAGGTCGTCGCTGAAGAAGCTGTAGGTGCCGCGGCCCAGCGACTTGCTGCGGTACATCGCCATGTCGGTGTGGCGCACCAGGCCGTCGAGGTCGACGTCGTCGGTGGGGAACATCGAGATGCCGATGCTGCCCGAGACGACGATCTCCTCCTCGCCGACGCCGGTCCCGACGCGAAAGGGCGCGTTCAGCGCTTCGAGGATGCGGCGCGCCACCGCGGCGGCGTCCTCGGCCGCCTGCACGCTCTCCAGGATCACCGTGAACTCGTCGCCGCCCAGGCGCGACAGCGTGAAGGGGTTGTCCTCGCCGTCGGCTGCCCGCGCGCGGTGGCCGGGGTCGGCGCTGACGGCGGCGGCAGCCTCGTCGACCCGGCGGCCCACCGAATCCACGCTGCGCAGGCAATGCGTCAGCGTCTTGGCCACGTGCTGCAGCAGCCGGTCGCCGACCTCGTGGCCCAGGCTGTCGTTGACGAGTTTGAAGCGGTCGAGATCGATGAACATCAGCGCCATCGGCCGCCCCGACCGCTGGGCACGCGCCATCGCCTGCGCGAGGCGGTCGCGGAACAGCGTGCGGTTGGGCAGTCCGGTCAGGCTGTCGAAGTTGGCGAGGTAGGCCAGCCGCTCCTGGGCCTGCCAGCGCTCGCGCGTGTCGCGCAGGTGCAGGATCCAGAAGCGGCCCTCGGGTGCGTCCAGCCGCTGCAGGCTCAGGTCGACGGCGCGCTCGGCGGGCGCGCCGCCCGTGGCCGCGAGGGCGCGCAAGGCACCGGCCTCGCCGTCGCGCAGCGCCGCAGGGTGGGCCAGCGCCTGGCCGTTCTGGCGCAACAGCGCGGCCAGCGGCAGGCCCGGCAACGCGTCGCGCGGTCGGTCGAAGAGCTGCGCGGCGGCGGCGTTGGCCTCGCGCACCTGGCCGTCGTCGGCGCAGACCAGCAGCGCATCGCGGCTGTGCTCGAACAGCGCGCGAAACCACGGGCCGCCGCGCACCGGCACGGCGGCCGGGTGCGCCGGGGCCGGGGCCGGGGCCGGCGGCACCGTCGCGGCAGTTGCTTTCGGGGTCGGCGCCGGTGGCGGTGGCGATGCCGCCGGCAGGACGTCAGCCGGCGCCATGCGCCGCCGCAGCGCGCCCAGGCGCGCTGCCCAGCCGAGTGGCTTGGGCGGAGGCGGGGGCGACGCAAGTGTGGGCAAGGACGCGGGCATGGACACGGGCAAGGCGGCGCTGGCGTTCGCGCTGCTGTAGGGTGTCCTCCATTGTCGGCAAGGCGGCCGTGGGCTTTAGGCCGGCGCGGCTTGCAGTTCCAGCTCGAACCAGAAGCAGCTGCCCACGCCGGCTTCGCTGTCCACGCCGATGCGGCCGCCCATGCGCTCGATCAGCTGCTTGCACAGCGCCAGGCCCAGGCCTGTGCCGCCGTGACTGCTGGCCACGCTGGCATCGGCCTGCACGAACTCCTTGAACAAGCGGCCCTGCGCCTCGGCCGGAATGCCGCAGCCCGAATCGCGCACCTCGCAGCGAAGATGCCGGGCGGCGGCGCCGGCGGCACTGCCCAGATCGTTCAGCGCCACCTTGATGAAACCCCGGCGTGTGAACTTCATGGCGTTGGACAGCAGGTTGACCAGCACCTGGCGCAGCCGCAGGTCGTCGAACACCAGGCGCGGCGGCACGCTGGGCGCCACGCTGGCGCTGAGCGCCACGCCCTTGGCCTGCGCCGCGTCGATGAACGGCGCCAGCGTGGCCGTCATCCAGTCGTTGACGAAGGTCGGCATGGGCCTGAACTCGAAGCGCCCGCTTTCCAGCTTGGCCAGGTCCAGCACGTCGTTGACCAGCAGCATCAGCGTGTCGGCCGAGCCGCGCATCAGCTCGACGAAGCGCCGTTGCTTGGGGTCGAGCTGCGAGGCCATCAGCAGCTGCGTGATGTTCGTCACCGCGCCGATCGGGTTGCGCAGTTCATGCACCACATGCGCCAGGAACGGCGGCACCTTGGCGGCCGCCTCGGTCTGGCGCTTGAGTTCGGCCAGCTGGTCGAGCTCGCGGTCGTGCTGCGCCTGCGCGGCGCGCTCCATGGCCTGCAGCCGGCGCTGGTCGACCGGGCTCAACGCGGCCGCGCTCGGCAGTCCGGCCTCGAGCTGCGCCACCAGGTAGCGCGCCCGGCCCGATCGCTTCATCGCCGGCAGGCAGGCGCGGCGAGCGGCGATGGCGGCGTCCAGCGCGCCGCTGAAATCACCCAGCGCCGTGCAGGCGCGGCGCAGGTACTCGTGCATCGTCGCCTCGTACCAGGGCTCGCGGCGGATGGCCTCGAACAGGTCCAGGCACTCCAGCGCATAGGCCTTGGCTTCCTGGTGGCGGCCGCGCGCGTACAGCAGCCGCATGCGGGCGACGCGATAGGCCTGCTGGTTCATGGCCTGCGTGTGGAGGTTGTCGGCCACGCCTTCCTCGCCCAGCCAGGCCTCGGCCTCGTCCAACAGACCCTGGCCGAGCAGCGCCGACACGGTGTGCGCGGGGTAGGGGCGCAGCACCCGGTCCGCACCCGGCCGCGACAGATCGGTGATGAAAACCTCCCAGGCCTCGTCGCTGCGGTCCAGCATGTCCAGCGCCTGCACGCGGTTGCTCATGAGGTACAGCCAGGCGGGTGCGATCGGGTCGGGCAGCAGCAGCTCGCGTGCTTCGAGCAGCAGCGTCAGCGCCGACTCGGGGTCGAATGCCAGTGTCGTCATCCCGCCGGCGAGGTTGATGCGCGCTCCGGCCTTGGCGTAGCGCGCGTCGGTCTGGTCGGCCAGCGCCATCGAGCGTTGCGACACCTCGAAGAAGTCGTCGAACTGACCCGTCCATTTGTAGGCCTGCGCCAGGGTCTGCTTCAGCAGCATGCGCTCCAGCACATGCAGATCGTCAGGATCGGCCAGCACATGCTGCGCGAGCTGGATGGCTTCGACGTAGCGGCACTGGCGGTACAGCCAGTTGGTGCGCGTGACCTGCATCAGCAGCAGGCCGTGGCGTGAACCCAGCTCGCGGCAGCGGCGGATCGCATCGCCCAGCATGCGTTCGCCCTCCTCGAGCGGTGCAACGGAGATGTGCCGGTGCAAGGCGTAGTGCATCGCGACGGCCTCGGCGTCGGCGTCACCGGCGGCCTGCGCGGCGGCCAGGGCCGCCCGCCCGTAGCGCACGCGGTCGACATTGGCGCCCAGCTGCAGGCGCAGGGTTTCGTCGCGTGCCAACGCCAGCCAGTACGCGGCGTCGCGCGACGGCGCCGCGTTGTCGGCTGGGTCGGGTTGGATGTGCACGGATGCGACAACCGTTGGACGTCTTCCTGGGCGCCTCCCCGCGTCATTCTCGCCTTGCACGGGCGCTTTCGTCGGCACCCATGCGGCCCTCATGCAGCACATGTTGACCCTGCACAACCCACGGCGGCGAGGCCGGCTCCGGCGCGGTCTGCAGGTCCAGCTCGAACCAGAAGCAGCTGCTCACGCCGACTTCGCTGTCCACCCCGATGCGGCCGCCCATGCGCTCGATGAACTGCTTGCACAGCGCCAGGCCCAGGCCCGTGCCGCCGTGGCTGCTGGCCACGCTGGCGTCGGCCTGCACGAACTCCTGGAACAGGCGGTTGATCGCCTCGGGGGCGATGCCGCAGCCGGAGTCGCGCACCTCGCAGCGCACGCGCCGGGCGCCGTCGCCGGCCGCGCTGCCCAGGTCGGTCAGCGCCACCTCGATGAAGCCCCGGCGCGTGAACTTCATGGCGTTGGACAGCAGGTTGGTCAGCACCTGGCGCAGCCGCAGTTCGTCGAACACCAGCCGCGGCGGCACGCCGGGGGCGACGCTGCCGCTGAGCACCAAGCCCTTGGCCTGCGCCACGGCGATGAACGGCGCCAGCGTGGCCGTCATCCAGTCGTTGACGACGGTCGGCACGGGCCTGAACTCGAAACGTCCGCTTTCCAGCTTGGCCAGGTCCAGCACGTCGTTGACCAGCAGCATCAGCGTGTCGGCCGAGCCGCGCATCAGCTCGACGAAGCGCCGTTGCTTGGGGTCGAGCTGCGAGGCCATCAGCAGCTGCGTGATGTTCGTCACCGCGCCGATCGGGTTGCGCAGTTCATGCACCACATGCGCCAGGAACGGCGGCACCTTGGCGGCCGCCTCGGTCTGGCGCTTGAGTTCGGCCAGCTGGTCGAGCTCGCGGTCGTGCTGCGCCTGCGCGGCGCGCTCCATGGCCTGCAGCCGGCGCTGGTCGACCGGGCTCAACGCGGCCGCGCTCGGCAGTCCGGCCTCGAGCTGCGCCACCAGGTAGCGCGCCCGGCCCGATCGCTTCATCGCCGGCAGGCAGGCGCGGCGAGCGGCGATGGCGGCATCCAGCGCGCCGCTGAAGTCACCCAGCGCCGTGCAGGCGCGGCGCAGGTACTCGTGCATCGTCGCCTCGTACAAGGGCTCGCGGGTGATGGCAGCGAACTCGTCCAGGCACTCCAGTCCGTAGGCCTTGGCCTGCCCATGGAGGCCGCGCGCGCACAGCAGCCGCATGCGGCCCATGCGGTAGGCCTCCTGGTTGACCATCTGGGTGCGGCTGTCGGCGACCACGCCTTCCTCGCCCAACCAGGCCTCGGCCTCGTCGAGCAAGCCCTTGCCGATCAGCGCTGCCACGGTGAACGCGGGGTAAGGGCGCGGCAGCCGGTCGAGCCCGGGGCGGGCGAAGTCGGACATGAAGACCTCGTAGGCCTCGTCGGCGCGGCCCAGCATGTCCAGCGACTGCACGCGGTTGCTCAACAGGTACAGCCAGCCGGGCGTGACCGGATCGGGCACCAGCAGCTCGCGCGCTTCGAGCAGCAGCGCCAGCGCCGCCTCCGGGTCGAAGGCCAGCGTGCGCAGCCCGCCGCCCAGGTTGATGCGCGCACCGGCCCGCGCGTAGCGGGCGTCGGTCTGGTCGGCCAGCGCCAGCGAGTGTTGCGAGACCTCGAAGAAGGCGTCGAACTGCCCGGTCCATTTGTAGGCCAGTGCCAGCGTCTGCATCTGCTGCATGCGCTCCAGCACGTGCAGGCCCTCCGGCTCGGCCAGCACATGTTTGGCGAGCTGGATCACTTCGACCCAGCGGGCCTGGCCATAGAGCCAGTTGGTGCGGCTCGCCTGCATCATCCGCACGCCGTGCTCCGAACTCAGTTCCCGGCAGCGCGTGATCGCGTCCTTCAACAGCTGCTCGCCTTCCGCGAGCGGCGCAGCCATGATCCGCCGATGCCAGGCGTAGTGGATCGCGACGGCTTCGGAGTCGGTGTCGCCGGCGCTTCGCGCGGCGGCCATGGCCGCGCGTCCGTAGCGCGACATGTCGGAATCGACACCACCTTGACCGCGCAGGATTTCACCGCGCGCCAGCGCCAGCCAGTACGCGGCGTCGCCCGGCGGCGCGGCGTTCGTGGGTGGGTCGGGTTGGGTGTGCACGCTTGCGGCTCCCTTGAGCTTCTGCCTGGCCGCCCCGCCCTTCGGATCCCGGCGCCGCGAACCAGCCAGCGACGCATCGCCTCCGTGTACATGGCGCGTCGAGCCTGCGCACTCGTTGGCAGCAAAACCAAGATCATGCCGCGCTGGGGGCCGCAGGGCAACCGCGCTCGAGCCCGAAATGGCCTCGATCGGTGCAGCAGCTTGCGCAGTTCACACGTTAAATGTCGTTAATCAACCGGGCTGTCCCGACCGCGCCTGCTGCTGCAGCGACGCCGGCCTGTCAGGCGGTACATCACCGCGGGCAGGAGGCCGCGGCGTAGAATTCGGCACCGGGCCGCGATTCGCGCAGCCCGGTTTTTTTTGCCTGTCCGGCGGGTGTGGACCATGGAAATCTTCGACTACGACAACATCCAGCTGCTGCCGCGCAAGTGCCGCGTGCACAGCCGCAGCGAGTGCGATCCTTCGGTCGAATTCGGCGGCCGCCGCTTCGCGCTGCCGGTGGTGCCGTCGAACATGAAGACCGTGCTGGACGAGCCCATCGCCGAGTGGCTGGCGAAGAACGGCTACTTCTACGTCATGCACCGCTTCGACCTCGACAACGTGGCCTTCGCACGCCGCATGCGCGAGCAGGGGCTGCTGGTGTCGATCAGCTCGGGCGTCAAGCCGCAGGACTTTGCCGTCGTCGAGCGCCTGGCCGCCGAAGGGCTGGGCGCCGACTACATCACGATCGACATCGCCCACGGCCACGCCGACAGCGTGCGCCAGACCATCGAGCACATCAAGGCGCGGCTGCCGCAGGCGTTCGTGATCGCCGGCAACGTGGCCACGCCGGAGGCGGTGATCGACCTCGAGAACTGGGGCGCCGACGCCACCAAGGTGGGCGTGGGGCCGGGCAAGGTGTGCATCACCAAGCTGAAGACCGGCTTCGGCACCGGCGGCTGGCAGCTCTCGGCGCTGAAGTGGTGCAGCCGCGTGGCGACCAAGCCCATCATCGCCGACGGCGGCATCCGCCACCACGGCGACATCGCCAAGAGCGTGCGCTTCGGCGCCGCGATGGTGATGATCGGCAGCCTGTTCGCCGGCCACGAAGAGTCCCCCGGCGCCACCGTGGAGGTCGACGGCAAGCTCTACAAGGAGTACTACGGCTCGGCCAGCGACTTCAACAAGGGCGAGTACAAGCACGTCGAGGGCAAGCGCATCCTGGAGCCCATCAAGGGCCGCCTGGCCGACACGCTGCGCGAGATGCGCGAAGACCTGCAAAGCTCGATCAGCTACGCCGGCGGGCGGCAGCTGGCGGACCTGAAGAAGGTGAACTACGTGATCCTGGGCGGCGAGAACGCCGGCGAGCACTTGTTCATGTAGCCGCGCGGCTGCAGGCGCGGCATCACGCCTTGGCCGGTCATTCCGCCACCAACAGCGGCGCTCAGCGCGCCCACATCCCCTGCCGCTCCGCCGGCTCGCCGCCTGCAGCGCCGGGCCGCAGCGCGCGGCGCAGCGCGATGTCCGCGGCCGAGGCCGCCGGGCAGCCGCCGCCGTCGGCGTGGCGCTGGGCGGCGGCCAGCAGCGGCTCGTCGGCGCTACCCAAGGGCTTGCCGAAGTCTTCGGCCACCGGGCAGGTGGGGCTGAAGCCGTTCCAGTAGCGGCCCTGGCCGGCGGCGTTGACCGACTCGAAGTTGACGACGTTGAAGGTGCTGTCGCAGCGGCTCACCGGCTGGAAGCCCACCGGCTTGCCGCAACTCGCGGCACCGACCACCACCACGTCGACGAAGGGTCGCAGGCCGTTGACCACCAACTCGGCCGCCGAGCAGGTGCGCGGGCCGGTCAGCACATAGACGCGGCTCAGGTCCAGCGCCGCCGACGGGTTGTCGAAGCGGAAGCTTTCGTCGTGGTCGCGCGCCAGCTTGTCGTTGAACAGCAGCCGCACGTAGGTGCGGTCGCGCGTGCGCGCCGCCACGACGTGCGAGGCCAGCGTGCGCGACAGCGAGACCAGGCCACCGCCGTTGTAGCGCAGGTCGATCGCCAGCTCCTGCACGCCCTGGGCCTTGAAGCCGGCAAAGGCCGCGCTGATGCCGCTCTCGGCCTGGCTGATCATGTCCTTCACGTGCAGGTAGCCCATGCGCCGGCCCTGCGGCGTCTGCATCACGCGCGCGCCGGTCACCGGGCTCAGCGCGAAGGCGCCGGCGCGCAGGTTCACCGTGCGCGGACCGTTGCCGTTATCCAGCACCAGCGCCAGGCGCTGGCCTTCGGCGCTGGGGGTGAAGACGCCGTAGTCGCCGGCCGCCACGATCTCGGCCGCGGGCCGGCCGTCGACCGCGACGATGCGGTCGCCGCGCTGCACGCCTTGCGCCGCGGCGTCGGACAGCGGCTCGACGTAGCGCACGCGCAGCGGCCGCGCCGGGTCGCCGTTGGTTTCCAGCCCCGCCAGGTAGACGCCGTAGCCGAGCAGCCGGCCGTCGCTGAAGAAGCGGTCGAAGTCGGCCGTGGGCTCGATATAACTCCAACGGTCGGCGACCGGAAACTCGGGGTCGTTGCCGGTGTAGAGCGAGGCGCGGAAGAACTCGTCCAGGCCCATGTCGCGCGCCGGATTGGGGTTGGGCGCCTGGCGGACCCAGAAGTACCACTCGGCGAAGTAGGCGTCGAGCCAGGCGCGCTCGTCCAGCGTGCTGCAGGCGATGCCGGGCAACGGCGGCAGCGGGCTATCGACGCGGTCGTCGCCGCCGCAGCCGCCGAGCAGCGCCACGCCGATGGCCAGCGCGGCGGCGCGGCGGCGCCACAATGGGCTGCGCTGGTTGGTGTTCTTCATCGTCGCTCCCGGTTCGCCCTGGCCGTGCCTACGGGGGCGCCGGCAGCGAGCCCCACCTACAATGCCGGCCTCCCTGCCCCACCCCGATGTTGCGCCGGCTCGCCACGAGCGAGCGCCGGCGCGGATCGATTGTGCCCCTGCCCGCCATGACCACCCCCGAGCTTGCCAAGTCCTTCGAACCCGCCGCCATCGAGGCGCGCTGGGCCCCGCTGTGGGAGGCGCCGGAGCTGTTCGCGCCGACGCTCGATCCGTCCAAGCCCTCGTTCAGCATCCAGCTGCCGCCGCCCAACGTCACCGGCACGCTGCACATGGGGCATGCGTTCAACCAGACCATCATGGACGCGCTGACGCGCTGGCACCGCATGCGCGGCCACAACACGCTGTGGGTGCCGGGCACCGACCACGCCGGCATCGCGACGCAGATCGTCGTCGAGCGCCAACTGCAGGAGGCCGGGCTGTCGCGCCACGACCTGGGGCGCAAGAACTTCGTCGCCCAGGTGTGGGACTGGAAGGCCAGCTCCGGCGCCACCATCACGCGCCAGATGCGCCGCATGGGCGACAGCGTGGACTGGGGCCGCGAGTACTTCACGATGGACGACAAGCTCTCGGCCATCGTCACCGAGACCTTCGTGCGCCTGTACGACGAGGGGCTGATCTACCGCGGCAAGCGGCTGGTGAGCTGGGACCCGGTGCTGAAGTCGGCCGTCTCCGACCTCGAGGTCGAGAGCGAGGAGGAGGACGGCTTCCTCTGGCACATCCGCTATCCCCTGGCCGACGGCTCCGGCGCGCTGGTGGTGGCCACCACGCGGCCCGAGACCATGCTGGGCGACACCGCGGTGATGGTGCACCCCGAGGATGAACGTTATGCCGCGCTGGTGGGCAAGACGGTGAAGTTGCCGCTGGCCGACCGTGAGATCCCGGTCATCGCCGACGCCTACGTCGACCGCGCCTTCGGCACCGGCGTGGTCAAGGTGACGCCGGCGCACGACCACAACGACTACGCGGTGGGCCAGCGCCACGGGCTGCCGATGATCGGCGTGCTGACGCTCGACGCCAAGATCAACGACCAGGCGCCCAAGGCCTACCAGGGGCTGGACCGCTTCGAGGCGCGCAAGCGCATCGTGGCCGACCTCGAGCGCCTGGGTCTGCTGGTCGACACCAAGAAGCACAAGCTGATGGTGCCGCGCTGCGCACGCACCGGGCAGATCGTCGAGCCGATGCTGACCGACCAGTGGTTCGTGGCGATGACCAAGTCAGGCGCCAACGGCAACAGCATCGCGCAGCAGGCGATCGACGCCGTGGCTTCGGGCCAGGTGCGCTTCGTGCCCGAGCAGTGGGTCAACACCTACAACCACTGGATGAACAACATCCAGGACTGGTGCATCAGCCGCCAGCTCTGGTGGGGCCACCAGATCCCGGCCTGGTACGGCAGCGGCGGCGAGCTGTTCGTCGGCCGCAGCGAGGACCAGGCGCGCCAACGTGCGACGCAAGCCGGCTACAGCGGCCCGCTCAGACGCGACGAGGACGTGCTGGACACCTGGTACAGCTCGGCGCTGGTGCCCTTCTCCACGCTGGGCTGGCCGGCGCACACCATCGAGCAGGACCTGTTCCTGCCCAGCAGCGTGCTGGTGACCGGCTTCGACATCATCTTCTTCTGGGTCGCCCGGATGATCATGATGACGACGCACTTCACCGGCCAGGTGCCGTTCCGCGACGTCTACATCCACGGCCTGGTGCGCGACGCGCAAGGCAAGAAGATGAGCAAGTCCGAGGGCAACGTGCTCGACCCGGTGGACCTGATCGACGGCATTGCCCTGCCCGAGCTGCTGACCAAGCGCACCACCGGGCTGCGCAAGCCCGAGACGGCGCCGCGCATCCGCAAGGAGACCGAGAAGGAGTTCCCGCAGGGCATCCCCGGCTACGGCGCCGACGCGCTGCGCTTCACGATGGCCAGCTACGCGAGTCTCGGCCGCAACATCAACTTCGACGCCAAGCGCTGCGAGGGCTACCGCAACTTCTGCAACAAGCTGTGGAACGCCGCGCGCTTCGTGCTGATGAACTGCGAGGGGCACGACTGCGGCCTGGCCGAGCACGGCCACGGCCACATGCACTTCTCGCCCGCCGACCGGTGGATCACCGGCGAGCTGCAGCGCGTGGAGGCCGCGGTGCACCAGGGCTTCGGCGAGTACCGGCTGGACAACGTGGCCAATGCGATCTACGGCTTCGTCTGGGACGAGTACTGCGACTGGTACCTGGAGATCGCCAAGGTGCAGATCCAGGCCGGCGGCGAGGCCGAGCAGCGCGCGACGCGGCGCACGCTGATCCGCACGCTGGAGACGGTGCTGCGGCTGCTGCACCCGATCGCGCCCTTCATCAGCGCCGAGCTCTGGCAGACGGTGGCCGTGGTCGCCGGCCGCAAGACGGCGGACAGCGACGCCACCATCGTCACCGCCGCCTACCCGGTGGCGCAGCCGGACAAGGTCGACGCCGCCGCCGACGCCTGGATGGCGCAGTTGAAGGCCGTGGTCGGCACCTGCCGCAACCTGCGCAGCGAGATGGGGCTCAACCCCGGCGAGCGCGTGCCGCTGATCAGCCACGGCGAGGCCGGCTTCATGGCCGAGGCGGCGCCGCTGCTGAAGGCGCTGGCGCGGCTGTCGGAGCTGCGCGTGATCGACGACGAAAGCGCCTTCGCGCAGGCGACGCTGGCCGCGCCGGTGGCGGTGCAAGGCCAGGCGCGGCTGGCGCTGCACGTGGAGATCGACGTGGCCGCCGAGACTGCGCGGCTGGACAAGGAGATCGCCCGGCTCGACGGCGAGATCGCCAAGGCCGACGCCAAGCTCGGCAACGAAAGCTTCGTGGCCCGCGCGCCGGCCGCCGTGGTGGCGCAGGAGCGCGCGCGCCTGGCCGACTTCAGGCAGGCGTTGGATCGTCTTCGAGACCAGCGAGCGCGCCTGGCGTCGTCGACCTGAAGTCGCCCCCGGCGCCTCGCGCGCGCAGGATCTCGTCCATGCGCTGGGCCACCGCCCAGGCGCTGCGGATGCGCGATTCGCGCGTGGTGCTGGCCACGCGCGGCGTGATCTGCAGCGCGTTGATGTCGTGCAGCGGGCGGCCGGGGTCCATGGTGCCCGGCTCCATGCTGTCGAACCAGGCCGCGGCCATGCGCCGCGTGGCCAGCACATGGGCCAGCGCCTGCTCGTCGAACAGGCCCGACGGCGCCAGGCTCACCAGCACCTGGTTGGGCTTGCACTCCGAAAGATAACGCTGCCCCAGCAGGCCGTGGTAGCGCGAGTAGTACGACAGCAGCACGCACACGCCGTCGCTGTGCTCCATCAACTGGCGCAGCGGCACCGGCTCCACGCCCCAACGGTCCCACAGGCCGTCACCGGCGTGCACCGCGGGGTCGTAGCCGATCACGCGCGCGCCGAAGGTGTCCAGCAGCTGCGCCAGCGGCCGCGCCGCCGGCGTCATGCCGACGATGCCGATCACCGAGCCGCCCAGCTCGCGCCCCACGGCCAAGCCTTCGGCATTGATCACCGGCACGCGGCGCAGCATCTGCAGCAGCGCGCCGATGCTGAACTCGGCCTCTGCGTTGGCGCTGGCGGTGGCCGGGCGCACCACCTCCACGCCGGCGCGGGCGCAGGCTTCGAGGTCGAGGTTTTCGGCGCCAGCCGAGAGCCGGCCCACCGTGAGCAGATGGGGCGCGGCGCGCAGCACCGTGCGGTCCACCGCCACCGAGGGCGGCAGCACCACGCCGCGAACGCGCGTCAGCGCGGCGCGAAACTCCTGCGGATCGTGCGCGAGGTGCGGCGCATACACGACGCCATGGCGAGCCGACAGCCAGTCCAGGACCTCCGGGTCCAGCGGTTCGACGACAAGCAGCTCCATGGGCAATGTTTTAGTGATCGGCCAGCCGGGCGGGTGACGCATGCTGCCAGAATGAAGGCCGCGACCCATTCTATGTAAGCAGATGTTGATCCAGAAGGCCATATTCCCTGTTGCCGGCCTCGGCACGCGCTTTCTCCCCGCCACCAAGGCCCAGCCCAAGGAGATGCTGCCGGTCGTCGACAAACCGCTGATCCAGTACGCGGTGGAAGAGGCCTACGCGGCCGGCGTGCGCGAGATGATCTTCGTCACCGGACGCCACAAGCGGCCGATCGAAGACCACTTCGACATGACCTATGAGCTGGAGGTGGCGCTGTCCAACGCCAACAAGCATGAACTGCTCGACGTGGTGCACAGCGTCAAGCCCGACGACATGGAGTGCATCTACGTGCGCCAGGCGCAGGCGCTGGGCCTGGGCCACGCGGTGCTGTGCGGCCAGCGCCTGGTGGGCAGCGAGCCTTTCGCGGTGCTGCTGGCGGATGACCTGATGGTGGGCCCTGCCGGCGGCGCGCCGGTGCTCAAGCAGATGGTCGAGCAGTTCGCCGAATGGCGGACCTCGATCCTGGCGGTGCAGGAAGTGCCGCCCGAGCACACGCGGCGCTACGGCATCGTGGCCGGCAACCCGGTGGGCGAGCGGATGGTGGACGTCACCCAGATCGTCGAGAAGCCGGCGCCCGAGGACGCGCCGTCGCGGCTGGGCGTGGCGGGCCGCTACATCCTGACGCCGGGCGTGTTCCACGAGATCGCCAGCCAGCCGCGCGGCGTGGGCGGCGAGATCCAGCTCACCGACGGCATCGCCTCGCTGCTGCGCCGCGAGAAGGTCTTCGCCTACCGCTACGAAGGCCGCCGCTACGACTGCGGCAGCAAGGAAGGCTTTCTGCAGGCCAACGTCGAGCTCGCGCTGGCGCACCCGGAACTGGGGCCGCCGTTCCGCGCTTTCCTGCAAGGGCTGAAGCTGTAGTGGCCGGCCCCGACGCCGCCACCGAACCCGAAGCGCCGCCGCCGCGCGTCGCGCTGCGCACCTTGCACTGGCGCGACCCGCTGCGCTGGCTGGCACTGGGCTGGCGCGACTTTCGCCGCGCGCCGGGCATCGGGCTCTTCTACGGCGGCTGCTTCATGGCGATGGGCTGGCTGCTGCTGATCGTCTTCCAGCATGCGCCGGCCTACATGCTGGCCTTGTCGGCCGGCTTCCTGCTGATGGGCCCTTTCCTGTGCCTGGGCCTGTACCGCACCAGCCAGCGGCTGGAGGCCGGCGAGCGGCCCGACTTCGGCGACTCGCTGCTGGCCTGGGACACGCGCACCGCGCAGTTGGGCATCTTCGGCTTCGTGCTGCTGGTGCTGGAGATGCTGTGGGGCCGCGCGACGCTGGTGCTGTTTGCCGTCAGCTTCGACGGCATGCCCGACTTCAAGGGCTCGCTGCTGGCGCTGCTGGACCCCGAGAACCTCGGCTTCACCGTTGCCTGGGCGGTGCTGGGCGCCGTGTTCGCGGGGCTGATCTACGCCGTCAGCGTGGTGGCGATGCCGATGATCCTGCACCGCCAGACCGATGCCGTGACCGCCGGCCTGACCAGCCTGCGCCTGGTGCTGGGCCAGCCCGGCGTGATGCTGTGGTGGGGCGCGCTGATCACGCTGCTGGTGGCGCTGGCGATGCTACCCTGGTTCGCCGGGCTGCTGATCGTCGGGCCGGTGCTGGGGCATGCCTCGTGGCATGCCTACCGCGCGGCGGTGGCCGAAGGCGACGACGCCGCCGCGGCTTGATGCTGGCCTCAGGAGCGGCTGCTGCCCGACGGCGGCGCCGAAGCCGCCGGCGCCGGCGGCCGGATCGGCGCGCGCGGGTCCAGCATCTCGCGCTGCAGCTCGCGGTCTTCGTGCCACCAGCCGCGGTACCAGGCGTCGCTGATCTCGCTGACCGAGGCCACCACGCGCGACAAGCCCAGCGCCTGCAGCGCAAAGCCGCTGGCCGTCAGGCGCACGCCGGCCAGGTCGAGCCGGCAGCCATCGCTGCGCACGGCCAGGCGGCCGCTGAAGTCGCAGGCCGTGGCCAGCAGCTCGCTGCGCTGGGCGTCCAGCGCCACGTCGTCGGCGCGCACCTGCACGCCCAGCATCTCCACCGACGAATCGCGCAGCACGATGCGCTGGGCCACGAGGTCGGTCAGGCGCAGCGCCGTGCAGCGCTCGATCAGCACCTCGCGGTAACGGCCGCCGAAGCGACGGTCGGTCTCGCCGATGCAGCGCAGATCGGGCAGCGCGCCCTCGACCGGCGGCAGCCGGCGTGACGGCGGCAACAGCGGCTGCGGCGGCTCGCGCAGCACGCGCAGCAGCAGCGCCTGGAAGTCCTGCGGCGCCTGCTGCATGGGCGTGTGGCCGATGCCGCGCATCACGTGCAGCTGAGCGCGCGGCATCCGGCGCGCCAGCAGCTCGCCGGTGCGCAGCGGCGCGGTGGGGTCGGCCTCGCCCCAGATGATCTGCGTCGGCTGCCGCACGGTGTAGACCGCGGCGCTGAAGTCCTCGTCGACCAGCGCCAGGCCGGCGTTGATGGAGCTGCGGTCGCGCATCAACAGCGGCCACAGCCATTCGTTGTGACGCAGCACGCCATCGGGGTCCAGCGGCAGCCCGAAGACGCGCTCCACCAGGCGCTGGCCCAGCTCGCGCAGGCGCTCGGCCGGCTGCTTCAGCGGCTCGGGCAGGCCTTCCAGCGGCAGCCGCGCCATGTGCTTGGTGAAGGCCGTGCGGTGCAGGATGCCGGCCACGTCCACCAGCACCAGCGAGTTCACGCGCTCGGGCGATTCGGCCGCCAGCCGCAGTGCCACCGCGCCGCCCATCGAATGGCCGGCGACCGCGCTGGGCCCGCGGCCCTCGCGCGCCAGCAGGCGATCGAGCACGCGCGCGAACTGCGTCGGCGACAGCCGCGCCGACGAGGTCGACGAATAGCCGAAGCCCGGCAGGTCGACCGCCAGCACGCGCCAGTCGCGCGCCAGCGCCGGCATCACCGGCAGCCAGTCGGTGAAGCCGTTCTGCCCCAGGCCGTGCACCAGCAGCAGCGGCGGCGCATCGGCCGCACCGGCACGCACCGCGAGCATCTCGCCGCTCAGCACCGGCTCGGGCTCCAGCGCCACGCGCCAGTCGGCCGGCAACCGCGCGCGCAGCGCGTCCACGCTGCGCAGCCGCTCGCGGCAATGGCTGCAGCCGGGCTCCGGCGCCGCCGGCTGGGCTTGCGCGGCGGCCGGCTGGCAGTCCACCCAGCCCGCGGCAGCCAGCGCTGCCAGCGCGGCGCGGCGGCCCGGGGCGGCGGCGTGCTTCAGGGCAGCAGCACCGTCGAGCCGGTGGTCTTGCGCGCTTCCAGCTCGCGGTGCGCCTGCGCCACCTCGGCCAGCGGGTAGCGCTGGTCGATGTGGATCTTCACCTGGCCGCTGCCGACCACCGCGAACAGGTCGTCGGCCATCGCCTGCGCCGCCTCGCGCGTGGCGATGTGCGTGAACAGCGTGGCCCGCGTGAGGTACAGCGAGCCCTTGGCGCCCAGGATGCCCGGCGCGAACGGCGGCACCGGCCCCGAGGCGTTGCCGAAGCTGGCCAGCAGCCCGAAGGGCCGCAGGCAGTTCAGGCTGCCCTCGAAGGTGTCCTTGCCCACGCTGTCGTAGACCACCTTGACGCCGCGGCCGCCGGTGATGTCCTTGACGCGCTGCACGAAGTCTTCCTTCGTGTAGTCGATCGCGTGCGCCGCGCCGTTGTCCAGCGCCAGCGCGCACTTGGCCGCCGAGCCGGCGGTGGCGATCAACTGCAGCCCCAGCGCGCGCGCCCATTGGCAGGCGATCAGGCCGACGCCGCCGGCCGCGGCGTGGAACAGCACGTGGTCGCCGCTGTGCAGGCCCTCGGCCGGCAGCGTCTTCTTCAGCAGGTATTGCGCGGTCAGGCCCTTGAGCATCATGCCCGCCGCGGTGTCGAAGGCGATGCCCTCGGGCAGCCGCACCACCGCACGCGCCGGCATCACGCGCGCCTCGCTGTAGGCGCCGGGCGGGTTGCTGGCGTAGGCCGCTCGGTCACCGGCCTTCAGATGCGTGACGCCTTCGCCCACCGCCTCGACGATGCCGGCGGCCTCCATCCCCAGCGTCAGCGGCAGCGGGTTCTGGTACAGGCCGGTGCGCTGGTAGACGTCGATGAAGTTGAGCCCGCAGGCCCGGTGGCGGATGCGGATCTCGCCCGGGCCGGGCTCGCCAACGGGCAGCTCGACGAGCTTCATCTGCTCGGGCCCGCCGAACTCGGTGATCTGGATGGCGCGCGCCAGGGCCATGGGCATCTCCTGCTGGACCGATGATCGAGGCCCCGAGGTTAAGCCATGGCACAGTCGCCCCTGTCGATGAAGCGTGTTCTACAAGCCCCCAACCTCGCGCTGGCCACGCCGTGGGCCGACCAGCTCGGCGCCGCCGGCATTGCCGCCAGCGTGCAGCGCGCCTATGCCAGCGGCATTGCCGGCGAACTGCCGCCCGACCAGTGCCTGCCCGAGGTGTGGGTGGCCGACGACGCGCAATGCGAGCCGGCGCGCGCGCTGCTGGCCGACTGGCAAAGCGCGCCGCACCGCCGCTGGGCCTGCCCGGGCTGCGGCGAGATCGTCGAAGGCCCGTTCGAGTCGTGCTGGAACTGCGGCGGCCCGATGCCGCAAGTGCGGTGACGGCGACGACCTTGCTGCCGCCCTCTTCCACCAGCGCTTGCGCGCAGCCTTTGCCCAGGCCCTTGCTGGACGCGCTCGGGCCGCAGTGCCAGCCGTCGGCGGCGCCGAAAGGTCAACGTGCGCCGGCTACAACCGGCCGGAGGCGCGCATCGCTTCGAGCCGCAGCGCCAGCGCCTGCTCCAGCTCGCTGAGCGTTTGCTGCAGCGCCTTGCGCTCGCCGTCGCAGGCGCAGCCGGCGATCTGCTCGCGCAAGTCGGCGCGGCGGTGGAACAGCTCGAGTTCGGGCGGCGGCACGCCGGCGTTCTTGAGGATCTTGAACGGCAGCCGGAACTCGGCCGGCGTCTCGGCCCAGCCGGCGGCCTCGGCCAGCGGCCGCCCGAAGCTCTCGGCGCTTTGCAACTCGCCCGACGCCAAGGCCTGCGCCAGGTGCTCGGCGATCAGCTCATCCTGCGAGCGGATCGCGGCATCGCGGCGCTTGCGCGGCTCGGAATCGGGCTTTGACGGCGTGCTGGGGCGCATGGTCAGTATCGTACGGCCGCTGCGCCTACCGCGCCGTCGTCAGCAGCCAGATGCCGGTCAGCACCAGCGCAGTGCCGGCGACGATCCACGAATTGAAGGGCTCGCCGAGGATCAGCACGCCCATCGCGATGGTCGACAGCGGGCCGATCATGCCGGTCTGCGCCGCCAGCGCGGCACCGATGCGCTCGATGGCCATCATCACCATCAGCACCGGTGCCACCGTGCAGGCGGTGGCGTTGAGCAGCGAGAGCCAGATCACCGGCTCGGCCACCGCCGCCGCCGCCAGCGGCCGCAGCAGCACGAACTGCAGCAGGCACAGCAGGCAGGCCACGGTCGAGGCCAGCCCCGTCAGGCGCAGCGCGCCCAGGCGCCGCACCTCGGCGCCGCTGTAGACCATGTACAGCGCATAGCTCACCGCGCTGGCGAAGACCAGCGCGGTGCCCAGCGCAACCTCGCGGCCGGCAAAGCTCAGCTCATGGCCGAAGACCAGCAGCACGCCGGCATAACTGACCGCCAGCGAGGCGATCCGCCGGGCCGAGACGCGCTGCCCGTGCAGCAGCACGCCCAGCAGCAGCACCAGCGTCGGGTTGAGGTAGAGGATCAGCCGCTCCAGGCTGGCGCTGACGTACTGCAGCCCGGCAAAGTCAAGAAAGCTCGCCAGGTAGTAGCCGCTGAAGCCCAGGCCCAGCACCACGGCGGCGTCGCGTCGGGTCAGCGGCGGCTGGCCGCGGCTGCCCCACCACGCCATCAGCAGGAAGAGCGGCAGCGCGAACAGCATGCGGTACATGATCAGCGTGACCGCATCCACGCCGTAGCGGTAGGCCAGCTTGACGATGATGGCCTTGCCGGAGAACGCGATCGAGCCGGCTGCGGCCAGCGCCAGCCCGCGCCAGGCCTGGTTGGCCTGCGCGCTCAAAAGCCGGCGGCCTGCCCGTCGCGGCGCGGATCGCTGGCCGCGGCATAACCTTCGACCGAAGGATCTCCCAGCCGCCAGATGAACTGGCCGGCGCCGTAGTCCTGGTAGCTGTCGGTGAAGGGCAGCACGTGGTGGCCGCGCTCGCGCAGGCCTTGCACGGTGGCCTCGGGCATGCCCTGCTCGCAGTTGACCATGCCGTTGGCGAAGCGCCAGCGCGGCGCGTCGCAGGCGGCCTGCGGTTGCTGCCGGTAGTCCAGCATGCGCACCAGGGTCTGCAGGTGGCCTTGCGGCTGCATGTCGCCGCCCATCACGCCGAAGCTCATCTGCGGGCGCCCATCCTTCATCAGGAAGGCGGGGATGATGGTGTGGAAGGGCCGTTTGCCCGGCCCCACGAGGTTGTCGCGCTCGGGGTCGAGCGTGAAGCCATGGCCTCGGTTCTGCAGGCTCAGGCCGTAGCCGGGCACGACGATGCCCGAGCCGAAGCCCATGTAGTTGCTCTGGATGAAGCTGACCATCATGCCGCCGGCATCGGCCGCGGTGAGGTAGATGGTGCCGCCCTGCGGGCCATGGCCGGGGCCGAAGTCCTGCGCGCGCTGCGGATCGATCAGCGCGGCGCGGCGCTTCAGGTATGCCGGGTCCAGCATCTGCGCCGAAGTCAGCCGCATCGCCTTCGGTTCCGCAACATAACGGTAAACATCAGCGAACGCGAGCTTCATCGCCTCGATCTGCAGGTGCTGGCTGTCGGCGCCGTCCACGGGCAGCGCGCCGACGTCGCAGTGCTGCAGGATGCCCAGGGCGATCAGCGCCGCGATGCCCTGGCCGTTGGGCGGGATCTCGTGCAGCGTGTGGCCGCGGTAGTCCTGCGCGATCGTGCCCACCCATTCGGGCTGGTGGGCGTTGAAGTCGGCCTCGCTCATCACGCCGTCGTGGGCCTTGGCGTGGGCGGCAGCGGCGGCGGCGATCTCGCCGCGGTAGAAGGCCTCGCCCTTGCTGTCGGCGATCAGCCGCAGCGTGCGCGCCGCCTGCGCGAAGCTGAAGCGCTGGCCCACCGCCGGCGCGCGGCCCTGCGGCAGGAAGGCTTGCGCGAAGCCGGGCTGCTGCGTCAGCTCGGGCAGTGCGGCCGCGGCGGCCCATTTGCCTTGCACGATCACCGGCACCGCGTAGCCGCGCTCGGCGGTCTCGATGGCCGGCGCCAGCAGGTCGCCGAAAGGCAGTTTCCCGAAACGTTGGTGCAAGGCGGCCCAGGCCGAGACGGCGCCGGGCACGGTGACCGAATCCCAGCCGCGCTTGGGCGGCGTCCTGGCGTCGGCGCCGTACTTGGCGCGGAAGTACGCCGGCGTCCAGCCCTGCGGTGCGCGGCCGGAGGCGTTGAGGCCGTGCAAGGCCTGGCCGTCCCACAGGATGCAGAAGGCGTCGGACCCCAGGCCGTTGCTGCAGGGCTCGACGATGGTCATCACGGCCGCGGCGGTGATCGCCGCGTCCACCGCGTTGCCGCCGGCCTCCAACATGCGCAGCCCCGCCTGCGCCGCCAGTGGGTGCGAGGTGGAGACGATGTTGCGCGCGAAGATGGGGCTGCGCTGGCTGGCGTAGCCGCTGCTCCAGTCGAAGGAATGGCTCATGCGGTGTCTCTCGAAAGTGAAGCGCTGGCGCGGATTCTGCCCGCGGCTCACAGCGGAAGGTCGGGCCGCCGCTCCAGCAGCGTCTCGGCCACGTAGCGGCGCAGCACCGGCGGCGTCTGGCCTAGCTGGAAGCTCAGGCGCCGGGCGCGCAGTTCGGCGTCGAAGGCGGTGAAGCGTTCCAGCCGGCGCTGGTGCTCGACCCAGTTCTCGTCGACGAAGTACTCGATGTAGCGCCCCGGCACCGCGGTGTCGCGGAACAGGCCCCACGACAGCGCGCCCTGGCGCAGCCGCGCGCGCCGGGTGCGCGCCATCACGGCGGCAAACTCGCTCGCCTGCGCGGGGTCGATCTGGTATTCCAGCGTCACCATCACCGGCCCTTCGTCAGGGCCGATCTCGAAGGCCGCCTCGTACCGCAGCCCGGTCTGCGCCGGCGAGAAATCGATGTCGGCCATCCACTCGACGGTCAGCCGCCGCGTCGCCAGCAGCAGCACCAGGCCGAGCGCAGCGGCGACCAGCACGGCGGTGCGCACGTCGGTCAGGCTCGCCACCTGGCCCCACAGCAGCGAGCTCACCGCCGAGCCGCCCATCAAGGCCATCTGGTAGATCGACATGCCGCGCGCGCGCACCCAGTCGGGCATGGCCTGCTGCGCGGCGACGGTGAGCGAGTTGGCCACCGAAATCCAGGCCATGCCCACCAGCATCATCGCCGGCACCGCCAGCCAGACCTCGGGCACCAGCACCACCACCGCAGTGACGACGGCGTGCACCAGCGTGCCCACTGTGACGAACTGGTTGCGCGAGAAGCGCTGCCGCCAGTGCGGAAACCGCAGCGCCGCGACGATGGCGCCGACGCCGATCGACGACAGCATCACCGTGAAGGTGCCCGGGCCGCCGCCGTGCAACTGGCGCGCCACCAGCGGCAGCAGCGACATCAGCGCGGTGGCCTGCAGGAAGAACAGCGCCACGCGCAACATCACCACGCGCAGCCGGTGCGACTGCAGCGTGAAGTTGATGCCGGCGCGCATCGCGCCCCAGAAGCGCTCGCCGGGCAGCGCGCTGGTGCGCGGCTCGCTCTGCCAGCGCAGGATCAGCATGAAGGCCACGCCGGCCAGCAAGGCGTTGAGCACGAACACGGCCGCCGGGCTGTAGGCCGCCAGCAGGCCGCCGGCCAGTGCCGGGCCGACCACGCGCGAGAGGTTCATCGCGATGCCGTTGAGCGCCAGCGACTGCGGCAGGTGCTCCTTGCTGACCACCTGCGGCACGATGGCGGCGAACACCGGCCAGCGCATCGCCAGGCCGAAGCCGTTGAGGAAGGTCAGCAGCAGCAGCAGCTCGGCCGTCAGCGCGCGCAACAGCGCGGCGGCGGCCAGCACCAGCGCGATCACCAGCACCCACAGTTGCGTGGCCGCGAAGTAGCGCCGGCGGTCCAGGATGTCGGCCAGCGCGCCGCTGGGCAGCCCGAGCAGGAACACCGGCAGCGTGCTGGCGGTGGACACCATCGCCACCATCACCGGGCTGGTGGTCAGCGTGGTCATCAGCCAGGCGGCCGCCACGTCGTTCATCCACATCGTGAGGTTGGCCGCCAGCCAGGCGAACCACAGCCCGCGGAAGACGGGCCCGTGCAGCGGGGCAAGTGCGGGAGGCAGGTTCACGTTGAGGTGCGCACACAAACAGCAAGGCCCCGGCGAAGCGGGGCCTTGGATCCATTGTGCGTCAAGCTTGTCAGTGGAGCCTGTCCGCAAGCCTGCGGCCAGGCCCTCGCGAGGCGAGGAACCGTCCGCAAAGGACGGCTCCTTCGTCCTCAGTCGGCGTCCTGGAACGCCTCTTCGCGCTTGCTCTTGATCGCCGGCAGCGAGACCACGGCCACCATCGCCAGCGCGGCCAGCAGCAGCCCGGCCGACAGCGGCCGCGTGACGAAGGTGGACCAGTCGCCGCGCGACAGCAGCAGCGCCCGGCGCAGGTTCTCCTCCATCATCGGCCCGAGGATGAAGCCCAACAGCAGCGGCGCGGGCTCGCAGCTCAGCTTGTAGAAGATGTAGCCGATGAGCCCGAACAGCACGCCGGTGAAAACGTCGAAGTTGTTGTTGTTCAGCGTGTACAGGCCGATGCAGCAGAACACCAAGATGGCGGGGAACAGGAAGCGATAGGGCACCGTCAGCAGCTTGATCCAGATGCCGATCAGCGGCAGGTTGAGGACGATCAGCATCGCGTTGCCGACCCACATCGAGGCGATCAGGCCCCAGAAGAGCTGCGGGTTGCTCGTCATCACCTGCGGGCCGGGCTGGATGCCCTTGATCGTCATCGCACCCACCATCAGCGCCATCACCGCGTTGGGCGGGATGCCCAGCGTCAGCATCGGGATGAAGCTGGTCTGCGCGCCGGCGTTGTTGGCCGACTCGGGGCCCGCCACGCCGCGGATGTTGCCCTGGCCGAAAGGCACCTCACCGGGCTTCATCCGCGACTTCTTCTCCACCGTGTAGGAGGCAAACGAGGACAGCAGCGCGCCGCCGCCGGGCAGCACGCCCAGGATGGAGCCCAGTGCGGTGCCGCGCAGCACCGCCGGCCAGGCGAACCTGAAATCGTCCTTGGTCGGCCACAGGCCCTTGACGTCCTTGGTGAAGACCTCGCGGTGTTCGGCCGGCATGCCCAGGTTGGCGATGATCTCGCCGAAGCCGAACACGCCCATCGCGATGGCGACGAAGCTGATGCCGTCGGTCAGCTCGGGGATGTCGAAGCTGTAGCGCGGCACGCCGGAGATCACGTCGGTGTTGATCTGCCCCAGCAGCAGGCCGAGGATGATCATCGAGATCGCCTTGATCAGCGAGCCCGAGGCCAGCACCACGGCGCCGATCAGGCCCAGCACCATCAGGCTGAAGTACTCGGCAGGGCCGAACTTGAAGGCCAGCTCGGTCAGCGGCGGCGCGAAGGCGGCGATGACGATGGTGCCCACGCAGCCGGCAAAGAAGCTGCCCAGGCCGGCGGCCGCCAGCGCCGGGCCGGCGCGGCCCTTGCGGGCCATCTTGTAGCCGTCGATCGCGGTGACCACCGAGCTCGACTCACCGGGCACGTTGATCAGGATGGCGGTGGTGCTGCCGCCGTACTGCGCGCCGTAGTAGATGCCGGCCAGCATGATCAGCGCCGGCGTGGCGTCGAGCGCGTAGATGCTGGGCAGCAGCATCGCGATGGTGGTCACCGGGCCCAGGCCGGGCAGCACGCCGATCAGCGTGCCCAGCACCGCGCCGCCGAAGGCGTACAGCAGGTTCTGCAGCGTGAAGGCGACGCCGAAGCCGATCGCGAGGTTGTTCAGCATGTCCATGTCGTCGTCCCTCTCACTTGGCCACGGCTTCGAGGAAGCTCGGCCACAGCGGGATGGTCAGCGCCAGGCCCTTGATGAAGATGAGCCATGAGCCGCCGGTGAGGATCACGCTGTTGATCAGCGCGTCGCGCCAGTGGAACTCGTCGCCGGCCCAGGCGCAGGTGAAGACCAGGATGGGCAGCGCGATGATCATGCCCAGCCACGGCAGCAGCACGCCGAAGACGGCGATCGAGCCCAGGATGGTGAGCAGCGGCCTCCAGGCGAAGGCGCCGATCTTGTCGCCGCCCTCGACCTCGACGGTCAGCGCCGTGAACAGCACGAGCGCGCCCAGGACGGCCAGGATGATGCCCAGCCCGAACGGGAAGTAGGCCGGACCCGGCCGCGCCGAGTTGCCGAAGCTGTAGTTGGTGGCGCCCCAGGCGAAGCCGATGCCCACCACGATGAACATCAGCCCGGACCAGAAGTCGCGCTGGCTTTTGATTTTCACGAGTTGTCTCCTATCGATCCGCGAACCATTCTAGGGAGCGGCCTCCTCGCGTCCGGATGTGGTTTCCACGTAACTGTTGCTGGGAGCCCCTACGGCTCGCCCGGCGAGACAGCCGGATCCGCAACCGGCCCCCGAAATGAACGACGGGTTCGACCGGATGGTTCAACCCCCGGCTTCCACCCCCGGCGTGCTGCGCAGCACTTCCTCGATCGTGGTGTCGCCGCCGGCCACCTTCATCGCGCCGGCCAGGCGCAGCGGGCGCATGCCGTCCTTGTAGGCCTGGCGGCGCAGCGCCGCGGCGTCCAGCGCGGGGTGGATGCAATGGCGCGCGGCGTCGGTCAGCGTCAGCAGTTCGTAGAGGCCGGCGCGGCCGCGGTAGCCGGTGTGGCGGCACTCCAGGCAGCCCACGGCCTTGTAGGCGCGCACGCCGCCCGACAGCCGCCAGGGCCGCGCCAGCTCGTCCAGGCTCTCGCGCGTGGTGGCCTCGTCGCGCTGCTTGCAGGCCGGGCACAGCGTGCGCGTCAGCCGCTGCGCCAGCACGCCGATCACGGTGGCGGCGATCAGGTAGCTGGGCACGCCCAGGTCGGACAGCCGCGTGACCGCGCTGGCCGAATCGTTGGTGTGCAGCGTGCTGAACACCAGGTGCCCGGTCAGTGCGGCCTGGATCGCCATCTCGGCGGTGGCCAGGTCGCGGATCTCGCCGACCATGATGATGTCCGGGTCCTGCCGCATCAGCGCGCGCAGGCCTTCGGCGAAGCCCATGTCGAGCGCCGGCTGCACCTGGGTCTGGTTGAAGGCCGGCTCGATCATCTCGATCGGGTCTTCGATCGTGCAGACGTTGACCTCCTCGGTGGCCAGCGCCTTCAGCGTGGCGTACAGCGTAGTCGTCTTGCCGCTGCCGGTGGGCCCGGTGACGAGGATGATGCCGTGGGCGTGGCCGATCAGCGACTGCCAGCGCTCGGCCTCGTGGGCGCCGAAGCCGAGCTGGTCGACGCGCTTGAGCGCGACCTGCGGATCGAAGATGCGCATCACCAGCTTCTCGCCGAAGGCGGTGGGCAGCGTCGACAGCCGCATCTCCACCTCGGCACCGGCGCCCTCGCCGTTGTCGGGCCGGCGGGTCTTGATGCGGCCGTCGAGCGGGCGGCGCTTTTCCACCACGTCCATGCGGCCCAGCAGCTTGATGCGCGAGGTCATCGCCGCCATCACCACCAGCGGCACCTGGTACACGGTGTGCAGCACGCCGTCGATGCGGAAACGGATCGCGCCCATGTCGCGCCGCGGCTCCAGGTGGATGTCGCTGGCACGCTGGTCGAAGGCGTACTGCCACAGCCAGTCCACCACCTGCACCACGCCCTGGTCGTTGGCGTCCAGCGCGCCCTTGGTCTTGCCCAGTTCGACCAGCTGCTCGAAGCTGGCGCTGCCGGAGGTCTCGCCGCTCTTCTGCGCGGCGCGCACCTGGCGCGCCAGCGCATAGAACTCGGTCGTGTAGCGGCGCACGTCCTCGGGGTTGGCGACCACGATGCGCACGATGCGCCGCAGGTGGTTCTCGATCTCGCTGACCCAGCCCAGGTCGAAGGGCTCGGCGGTGGCCACCGTCACCTCGGCGGCGCCCACCTTCACCGGCAACGCGCGGCGCAGTTCGGCGTACTGCACCGGCATGACCTCGGCGACGCGGCCGACGTCGGCGCGCAGCGGGTCGATGCGCAGATGCGGCAGCCGTGCGCGGCCGGCCACCCAGATGGTCAGCGCCTCCAGGTCCAGCGGCTTGCCGGCGCCGCCGGCGTCGCGCCGCACCAGCCCGGCGCCGCCCAGGCGCACCAGCGGGTGCAGCGTGGAGTTGCCGGCCGACAGCCGCCGTCCCACGCGCTCGGCGTCGTCGGCGCCGATCCAGCCGTCGTCGCGCAGCCAGTCGAGCAACAGCCGCCATTCGAGGCGGCCCTTGTGGGCGGGCGGGGGCGTGGGCGTCGTCTTGGACATCGCCCGCATTGTGCGGCGTCGGCCCGGCGGCGCCCGCTGCCAAATGCTGCATGCGCGCGCCCTGCCCCAGGTCAAGACCGGCGAGGCATCACCCTCAAGACCGCCGCCACGACGCCGAACTCAGGCTCTGCAGTACACCGACACCATCACCATGCGGCTCAACCTGCCCATCACCGCACGCGAACGCGAGTTTCCCGCCGACCGCGCCCTGGTCTCGACCACCGACCCCCAGGGCCGCATCACGCACTGCAACCATGCCTTCGTCGAGGTCAGCGGCTACGACTACCACGAGCTGATCGGCCAGCCGCACAACCTGGTGCGTCATCCCGACATGCCGGCCGAAGCCTTCAAGGACCTGTGGAGCACCATCGGCCGCGGCCGGCCCTGGAGCGGCATCGTCAAGAACCGCTGCAAGAACGGCGACCACTACTGGGTACATGCCAACGTCACGCCGGTGATCGTGGACGGCAAGCCCGCGGGCTACATGTCGGTGCGGCTCAAGCCCAGCCGCGAGGAGATCGCGCAGGCGCAAGCGCTGTACGCCAGGCTGCGCGACGAGCGCGAGCAGCCTCGCCGCAGCATCCGGCTGCACGCCGGCGGCGTGCGCCGGGTGGGCCTGCGCGACCTGCCCGGGCGCGTCCACCGCCTGTCGCTGATCCAGCGTCTGGCGCTCGGCCTCGGCGGCGTGGCCGCCGCGGTCTGGCTGCCGGCGCTGCTGGCGCTGGGGCTGGTGGTGCAGCTCGCCGCGCCGACGGTGGCCCTGGGGTTGTTGGGGTTTTGGTTCTACCATTCGATCGCACGCCGGCTCGACCGCTGCACCGATCTGGCGACGCAGATCGCCGGCTGCAACCTGTCAGGCCACGTCGACTACGACATGCGCCACCCGCTGGGCCAGCTGATGCGCAGCATCTGGCTGACCAATCTCAACATGCGCGCCATCGTCGATGACGTGCGCGGCGAGGTGAAGGACATCGCGGCCGCCGCCACCGAGGTGGCCGCCGGCAGCCGCGACCTGTCGCAGCACTCCGAGGAGCAGTCGGCCAGCGTGCAGCAGACGGCCTCGGCGGTGGAGCAGATCAGCGCCACCGTGCAGCGCACGGCCGACGCCGCCCGCCAGGTGGCCGAGGTGGGCGGCGCCACGCGCGGCACCGCCCAGAAGGGCGGCGCCTCGATGGCCGAGCTGGCGCAGGCGATGCAAGGCATCGACCGCTCGTCGCGCCAGGTGCACGAGGTCATCCAGGAGATCGAGGGCATTGCGTTCCAGACCAACATCCTCTCGCTCAACGCCGCCGTCGAGGCGGCGCGCGCCGGCGAGCAGGGCCGCGGCTTCGCGGTGGTGGCCAGCGAGGTGCGGGCGCTGGCGCAGCGCGCCGCCAATGCCGCGCGCGAGATCCGCGGCCTCACCACCGAGGCCGTCGGCCACGTGGCGCAGGGCAGCCAGCGCACGGCACACGCCGGCACGGTGATCAGCGAGGTGGTCGAGGCGGTCGACCACGTGGGCCGGCTGATCCAGGACATCGCCCAGGTGGCGCACGAGCAGCGCGGCGGCATCGGCGAGATCAGCGAGGCGATGGCCCGTATCGACGAATCGAGCCAGCGCAACGCCTCGCTGGCCGAACAGGCTTCGGCGGCCTGCGACACCATGCGCGCGCGCACCGACACGCTGCAGCGCGCGGTGCAGATCTTCGGGCTGGCGCGCTGAAGGCGCCGCTTACGGCGCCGCCGGTGCCGGCGCCCAGGGCCGCACCATGCGCAGCCACTGGCGCGCGCGCAGCCCCAGCGCGCCGAAGCGCTGCTCGATCGCGGCGGCGCGCTGCAGCAGCTCGTCGCGCCCCGGCACCACCACGCCCTGCCCGGCCACCACCACGGTGTTGCCTTCGCGCGTGGGCCGCAGGCTCCAGACCTGGCTGGCGCCGAAGGCGGCGGCGATGCGCGCCGCGCTGGCTTGGAAGCTGGCGCGGCGGCCGAACAGGTTGACGCTCATCACGCCGCCCGGCGCCAGCACGCGGCGGCAGGCGGCGTAGAACGCCTCGTCGTCGAGCACCGGCGCCGCGGCGTCCTGGTCGTACAGGTCCACGTGCAGCAGGCGCACGCCGCCCGCCGGCGCCTGCCGCAGCCAGCGCAGCGCGTCCATCGGCAGCACCTGCAGTCGCGGGCCGTCCTCGGGCAGCCGGAACCACAGCCGCGCCGCCTGGATCACCAGCGGGTTCAGCTCCACCGCCGTGGTGCGCATGCCCAGCGCCCCGTGCGTGAAGCGCGTGACGGCGCCGCTGCCCAGCCCGAGCTGCACCGCCAGGCCTTCGCCCAGCGTCTCGGTCGGCAGCCACAGCAGGCTGGCCAGCATGCGCTGCACGTAGTCGAGCTCGATGCGCTGCGGATCTTTCAGCCGCATCGCGCCCTGCACCCAGATCGAGCCCAGGTGCAGGTAGCGCACGCCGTCGTGCTCGCTAATCGTCACGGGTGCGTTCGTCACGGGTGGGTTCGTCACGGGTGGGTTCGGGGTGCCTTCGGCGGCAGCGGACATGCGGCGAGGCTAACCCAGCAGCCCCGCCTGCTCGAAAGCCGCCTGCCAGGCCGCGCGCTTGCGCTCGAAGCGCCAGCTCGCGTTGGCCGGGCTGGTGGACGGCAGGCGCAGCACGGCCGGGCCGAGCGCGCGCGTGATCCGCATCGTGCGCGCCGACTCAGCCCCGTTGTGGGCGATCAGCGCCAGCCGCGGCAGCCGCGCCACCAGCGCCGGCAGGTCGTTGAGCGTGGCGTCGCTGATGTCGCTGTCCAGGCTGCCCGGGCGGCGGCAGCAGGCGTAGACGTCCCAGATGCCGAGGCCGTGCTCGCGCACGAAGTCCAGCCGCCGCTCATACGGGCAGTCGGCCAGCGGCCGGCCCCACAGCGCGCCCAGCAGCGGCCAGAACTGGTTGCGCGGATGGGCGTAGTACTGCTGCGCCGCCAGCGAGGCCACGCTGGGAAAGCTGCCCAGCACCAGCAGCCGCGTGTCGGGCGTGGCCACCGGCGCCAGGCCTTGCAGCAGCGGCTCAGCCATCGGTCGACCAGCCGGCCAGCCGCGGCAGCGCCGCGTGCGCGTTGGCGCTGGTGATGCGCGCCGTCTCGTCCAGGCGCCAGCCGCGCAACTGCGCCAGCACCGTGGCGATGCGCGGCAACTCGGCCGGCGCGTTGCGGCTGGTCTGCCCGGCGGCGCGCTGGGCGGCCGTGCGGTACAGCCATTGCGGCGGGATGTCGGGGGCGTCGGTCTCCAGCACCAGCGCAGCGGCCGGCAGCTCAACCGCCAGGCGGCGGATCTGCAAGGCGCGCTCGAAGGTCATCGCGCCGCCGAAGCCCAGCCTGAAGCCACGCTCGACGAAGGCCGCGGCCTGCGCCACGCTGCCGTTGAACGCATGCGCGATGCCGCCGGCCACCGGCGTGCGCCGCAGCCCGGCCAGCAGGTCGTCGGCCGAGCGCCGCACGTGCAGGATGACGGGCAGCCCGGCCTCGCGGGCGATCTGCAACTGGGCGCGGTAGAAGCGCTGCTGGCGTTCGCGCCCGGCAACGCCGGCGGGCACGAAGTGGTCGAGGCCGATCTCGCCGACCGCCACCAGCCGCGGATCGTCGCGGCGCGCGGCCAGCGCGGCGCGCAGGCGGTCGAGGTCTTGGTCGTCGGCGCGGTCGACGTACAGCGGATGGATGCCCAGCGCATAGGCCAGGCCATGCCGCGCCGCCAGCGCCGGCAGGCTGTCGAACTGCGCGGCGGCCACCGCCGGCAGCACCATCTGCGTGACGCCGGCGGCGCACGCGGCGGCCACCACGGCGTCGCGGTCGGCGTCGAATTCGGCGGCGTCGAGGTGGCAGTGCGAGTCGATCCACATGGCCCGGCCGATGATGCCAGCGCCGCACAAAGGCCGGCTCAACGTGATACCGTTGCCGCGCCCTTTTCGCCTTCCTGCGCCGGTGCCGCCCGGTGCCGGCCGATCATGAGCAAGGCCCCGCTTTACAGCCGCTCCCGTCGCCACCCGGCCCAGGCTCCGGCAGGAGACGAAACGCCGGCGCCCGCGGCGGCACAGGGGTCACCCGCCGCGCCCACACCCGCACCCACACGCTGGCAGCGCCTGCGCGCCTGGATGCACCGTCAGCGCACCCCGCTGGCGGCCTTCGCCGGCGCCGTGCTGGCCTGCCTGGGGCTGCTGCTGGTGCAAGGCGTGCGGCCCGGCCACCGCGTGATCACGCAGGACGACATCGACCGCGCGGTACGCGAGTCGCTGGAGAAGGAGCCGCTGCCCTCGGCCGCGGCGCGCGCCTATGAGGCCATTGCGCCGTCGGTGGTGCGCGTGGTCGGCCTGATGAAGGACGAGGACAGCGGCGAGGAAGACGCCGAGCAGCGCGCGATGGAGCGCAGCCTGGGCACCGGTGTCGTGATCATCAACAACGGCACCATCCTGACCAACCTGCACGTGGTGGCCGGCGCCCGGCGCGTGAAGGTGCGCTTCTGGAATGGGCACGAGAGCGATGCCGCGGTCGTCGGCAGCCAGCCCGAGAACGACCTCGCGGTGCTCAGGGCCAACAGCCTGCCCGACGACCTGGAGGCCGCGACGATGCGGTCCACCGCCGACCTGCGGCCGGGCGACGAGGTGATCGCGGTCGGCAACCCCTTCGGCATCGGCCCCTCGGTCAGCGCCGGCGTGGTCTCGGGCCTCAAGCGCGAGTTCCGCAGCCCCGAGGGCGAGACGAGGCTGACCAACCTGATCCAGTTCGATGCCGCCGCCAACCCCGGCAACAGCGGCGGCCCGCTGGTCACGATGGACGGCCACGTGGTCGGCATCGTCACCGCCATCCTCAACCCGAGCGAGCAGCGCACCTTCATCGGCATCGGCTTTGCCGTGCCGATCGAGAACGCGGCCCAGGCCGCGGGCATGCCGCCGTTCTGACCTCACTGCCGCGCACACACCATGACCGACAAGGCCGAACAGACCGCCACCCTGATGGAGCAGCTGCTCTACGAAGTCAAGCGCGTGGTGGTGGGGCAGGACCGCTTCCTCGAACGGGTGCTGATCGCCATGCTGGCCCAGGGCCACCTGCTGGTGGAAGGCGTGCCCGGCCTGGCCAAGACGCTGACCGTCAAGACGCTGGCGCGCACCATCCGCGGCAGCTTCAAGCGCATCCAGTTCACGCCCGACCTCGTGCCCGCCGACCTGGTGGGCACGCGCATCTACAACCAGAAGACCGGCGAGTTCGGCACCAGCTTAGGGCCCGTGTTCGCCAATCTGCTGCTGGCCGACGAGATCAACCGCGCGCCGGCCAAGGTGCAGAGCGCGCTGCTGGAGGTGATGCAGGAGCGCCAGGTCACGATCGCCGGCGAGACGCACAAGGTGCCCGAGCCCTACGTGGTGATGGCGACGCAGAACCCGATCGAGACCGAAGGCACCTACCCGCTGCCCGAGGCGCAGGTCGACCGCTTCATGATGAAGGTGCTGGTGGACTACCCCAGCGAGGAAGAAGAGTTCGTGATCGCCGAGCGCGTGACCGGCCCGGCGGTGGAAGTCAACGCGGTGGCCGACACCTTCCAGCTCAGCGCCCTGCAACGCGAGTGCCGCGAGGTCTTCGTCGACCCGGCGCTGATGCAGTACGCGGTCAAGCTGGTCAGCGCCACGCGCAAGCCGGCGCAGTACGGGCTGGCCGAGATCGCCAAGTACCTGACCTACGGCGCGAGCCCGCGCGCCACCATCGGCATGATCGAAGGCGCGCGCGCGCTGGCGCTGCTGCGCGGCCGCCGCTACGTGCTGCCCGAAGACATCGGCGACCTCGTGCACGACGTCATGCGCCACCGCGTGGTGCTGTCGTACGAGGCGCTGGCCGAAGGCATCACGCCCGACGCGCTGGTCTCGCGCGTCGTCAAGGCCATCGCCGTGCCCGACAAGCCCTTGGCGCACGCCAAGCCAGCGAAGGAGGCTGCCGCCCGTGGCTGAGGCCTCGTCGTCCATCGTCACCAGCGACGCCTTGCTGCGCCGGCTGGAGTGGACCGTGATCCGCCGCCTCGACGGGCTGCTGCAGGGCGACTACCGCACGCTGCTGCGCGGCGGCGGCGTCGACCTGGCCGACCTGCGCGAATACCAGCTCCACGACGACGTGCGCCACATCGACTGGAACGTCACCGCGCGGCTGCAGTCGCCCTACGTGCGCCAGTTCATCGAAGACCGCGACCTCACCGCCTGGTTCCTGCTCGACCTCTCGGGCAGCGTCGACTTCGGGTCGGCCGACGTCACCAAGCTGGCCTTGAGCGCCGGCTTCGTCGCCACGCTGGCGCGCGTGATCACGCGCCACGGCAACCGCGTCGGCGCGCTGCTGTACGGCCAGCAGGTCGACGGCGTGCTGCCGCCGGGCGCCTCGCGGCTGCACGTGCTGAACCTGCTGCAGCGCATGCGCCAGCGGCCGGCCGCCAAGCCCGGCAGCGGCCAGGGCACGATGCTGGCCGACCTGCTGAAGGCGGCCGACGGCATCATCCGCCGCCGCTCGCTGGTCTTCGTGGTCTCGGATTTCATCAGCGCGCCCGGCTGGGCCGAGGCGCTGGCGCGGCTGGCGCGCCGCCACGAGGTGGTGGCGGTGCGCGTCTTCGATCCGCTGGAAATGGAGCTGCCCGACGTCGGCCTGGTGACGGTGGAAGACGCCGAAACCGGCGAGCAGTTGCTGATCGACGCCAGCGACCCAGGGTTTCGCGAGCGCTACGCCGCGATCGCGCAGCAGCAGGAGCAGACCCTGCTGCAAGGCCTGATGCAGTCCGGCGCCGACACGCTGGAGCTGGCCACCGACGACGAGTTGCTCGACGCGCTGCTGCGCTTTGCCGACCTGCGCCGGCAGCGCGCGCGGCTCAAGGTGCCGACACGCTTCCCTGCGCACTTCAAGCGGGCGGTGGCGGCATGAACGCGATCCAGGTCCCCTGGTCGCGTTCGCTCCCCCGCGGGGGGACGGCGCGCAGCGCCAAGGGGGCCCTATGAGCTTTTACTGGCCCTCGCTGCTGTGGTCGCTGCTGGCGCTGCCGCTGCTGGTCCTTTTGTACCTGTGGATCCTCAAGCGCCGCCGCCGCACCAGCGTGCGCCTGGCCAGCGTGCAGGTGGCCAAGCTGGCGCTGGGCCGCGGCCCGGGCTGGCGGCGCCACGTGCCGCCGCTGTTGATGCTGCTGGCGATGGCGGCGCTGCTGTTCTCGCTGGCGCGGCCGGTGGCCACCATCACGCTGCCGATGGCCGACCGCACCATCATGCTGGCGATGGACGTCTCGGGCAGCATGCGCGCCGAGGACGTCAAGCCCAACCGCCTGGTGGCCAGCCAGGAGGCGGCCAAGAGCTTCGTGCAAGCGCTGCCGCACGAGGTGCGCGTGGGCGTGGTGGCCTTCGCCGGCACCGCCGCGGTGGTGCAGGCGCCCACCACCAGCCGCGACGACGTGATCGCCGCGATCGACCGCTTCCAGTTGCAGCGCGGCACCGCCACCGGCAGCGGCATCATCCTGTCGCTGGCGACGCTGTTCCCCGACCACGGCATCGAGATCCAGCACGTCACCGGCCAACGTAACTTTCCATCCAAGCCCATCGGCCGCGACAGCAAGGACGACAACAAGCCCAAGTTCACGCCGGTCGAGCCCGGCAGCTACAACTCGGCAGCCATCATCATGCTGACCGACGGCCAGCGCACCACCGGGCCCGATCCGCTGGACGCCGCCAAGATGGCCGCCGAGCGCGGCGTGCGCGTCTACACCGTGGGCATCGGCACGACCAGCGGCGAGATCATCGGCTTCGAGGGCTGGAGCATGCGCGTGCGGCTGGACGAGGAGACGCTGAAGAACGTCGCGCTGCTGACCCACGGCGAGTACTTCTACGCCGGCACCGCGGACGACCTGAAGAAGGTCTACGAGAGCCTGTCGTCGCGCATGGTGGTCGAGCGCAAGGAGACCGAGATCACCGCCTTCTTCGCCGCCCTGGGCGCGTTGCTGGCGCTGGCCGCGTCGGGGCTCAGCCTGTGGTGGTTCGGCCGCGTGGGTTGACGGCCCCGCCGGCCTGCGGCACCCACTGACCACGACGGCGGCTCAGCGCTCCAAGCGCTCCACCCGGATCAGCCGCCCGTCGGCGTTGTCGGTCAGCAGGTAGAGCCAGCCGTCGGGGCCCTGGCGCACGTCGCGGATGCGCGCTTTGAGGGCGGGCAGCACGCGCTCCTCGGCCACCACCTTGTTGCCGTCCAGCGTCAGCCGCAACAGCGCCTCGCCGCGCAGCGCGCCGATGAAGAGGCTGCCCTTCCAGCCGGGATAGCGCTCGCTGGTCAGGAAGGCCATGCCGCTGGGCGCGATCGAGATCGGCACCCAGTGCCACAGCGGTTGCTCGAAACCGGGCTTGGGCCCTTCCTCGCCGATGCGCGTGCCGGTGCCGTAGTTGCGGCCGTAGGTCACGAGCGGCCAGCCGTAGTTGCGGCCGGGCAGCACGAGGTTGATCTCGTCGCCGCCTTGCGGGCCGTGCTCGTTGATCCACAGATCGCCGCTGGTCGGATGCAACGCCGCGCCCTGCACGTTGCGGTGGCCCAGGCTCCAGATTTCGGGCGCCGCGCCGGGGCGGCCGGCGAAGGGGTTGTCCGCCGGCACGCGGCCGTCGGCCTCGATGCGGACGATCTTGCCCAGGTGGTTGGCGAGGTTCTGCGCATCCTCCTTGCGCGAGAAACGGTCGCCCAGCGTGATGAACAGCCGGCCGTCGCGCGCGAACACCAGCCGGCCGGCGCAATGCAGGCTGCTGGACACCTTGGGCTGCTGACGGAACAGCACGCTCACGTCCTGCAGCCGTTGGCCGACGAGGCGGCCGCGGGCGACGGCGAGGCCGTTGCCGCTCTCGCTGGCCTCGGCCCCCTGGGCCGCTTCGGCATACGACCAGTAGATCCAGCCGTTGTCGGCGAAGCCAGGGTCGGGCAGCACATCCAGCAGCCCGCATTGGCCGCCGGCCGCGACGGCCGGCAGCCCAGCCACCGGTGCCGAGAGCTTGCCGTCGGGCGTCACCACGCGCAGCCGGCCGGGCCTTTCGGTCACCAACATGCGGCCATCGGGCAGGAAGGCCAGCGACCAGGGATGGTCCAGGCCGCGCAGCACTTCGACCGGCCTCAAGGCCTGCGCGGCAGCGGCGTTGGCCAGCACCAGCGCCGCCAGCAGCAGCACGATTCGTTTGAGCGTCGTCATCCCCGCATCTTGCCAAAGCCGCCGCGCGACCGTCGCTTGACCACGCGCAGGCTCCTGGCTTGGGCGGCCGTGGTGTGATCGCTGCACCCCTCGCCTTTTCGGAGCCGTTCCATGTTGAACGATCAGGTTGCCATCGTCACCGGCGCGTCGTCGGGCATCGGGCGCGCCGTGGCGCTGGCCTACGCGCAAGCCGGCGCCAAGGTGCTGGTGTCGGACCTCGCGGCGGCCGCGGGTGGCGGCGAAGAGACCGTCGCGCTCGTCAAGGCCGCCGGCGGCGAGGCCAGCTTCTGGGTCGCCGACGTGTCCGACCCCGCGGCCTGCGACGCGCTGGCTGCCGCCGCGGTGCAGCGTTATGGCCGGCTGGACGTGGCCTGCAACAACGCCGGCATCGGCGGCGACCTGGCGCCCACGGCCGACCAGACGGTGCAAGGCTGGCAGCGCGTCATCAACGTCAACCTGAGCGGCGTCTTCTACTGCATGAAGGCGCAGATCCCGCGCATGCTCCAGTCCGGCAAGGAGGGCGGCGGCGCGATCGTCAACATGGCGTCGATCCTCGGTGCTGTGGGCTTCGCCAACGCCTCGGCCTACACCGCGGCCAAGCACGGCGTGCTGGGGCTCACCAAGGTGGCGGCGCAGGAATACGCGGCGCAGGGCCTGCGCGTCAACGCGGTCGGCCCGGCCTTCATCCAGACGCCGATGATCGCCGGGTTGGAAGCCGACCCCGCCACCCACGCGGCGCTGGTGGCGATGCACCCGATCGGCCGCCTGGGCCGGCCCGAGGAAGTGGCGGCGCTGGTGCTGTGGCTCAGCACGCCGGCGGCCTCGTTCGTCAACGGGGCCTACTACCCGGTGGACGGCGGTTACCTGGCACGCTGATGCGCTGATGCGCTGATCGATCAGGGCGCGACGGCCTCCACCACCATCTGCACGCGAGCCTGGCCGTTCCATTCGTCCAGGCTCAGCCGGTAGGCCAGTCGCGCCCGCTCGGGCAGCGGCTCGGCGTGGCCGAACCAGATGGCGTCGCGCAGCACGCCGCCAGCCATCTTCAGCCGCAGCTTGAGGTGGCGCTCGCCGACCAGGCGCTGCTGCAGCACCTGCACCTCGTCGCAGAAGGTCGGTGCCTCGAAGCCCTGGCCCCAGACCTGGGCGTCGAGCAACGCCACCGTCTCGGGGTTGAACCATTGGTGGTCCAGCGGGCCGTCGGTGCGCAGCGTGCGCTGCAGCGTGGCCGGATCCAGCCACTCGGCGGCCAGGCGCTCGAAGGCGGCGGCAAAGGCCTCGAAGCGGCTTTCCTCGATCGTTGCCCCGGCGGCCATCGCGTGGCCGCCGAAGCGCAGCAGCAGCCCCGGCTCGCGCTTGGCCATCAGGTCCAGCGCGTCGCGCAGGTGGAAGCCGGCGATCGAGCGGCCCGAGCCCTTGAGCCGCCCGTCGGCCCCGCGCGCGAAGACGAAGGTCGGCCGGTGCAGCCGGTCCTTCACGCGGCCGGCGACGATGCCGACCACGCCTTCGTGGAAGCCTTCGTCGTACAGCGCCAGCGCCGGCGGCGCGCCGGCCTCGGGCAGCGCGGCCAGCGCCGACTCGGCCACGTCGCGCATGCCGGCCTCGACCTCGCGCCGCTCGCGGTTGATGCCGTCCAGCTCGGCGGCCAGCGCGGCGGCGCGCGCGGCGTCGTCGGCCAGCAGGCATTCGATGCCCAGCGTCATGTCGGCCAGGCGGCCGGCGGCGTTGATGCGCGGGCCCAAGGCGAAGCCGAAGTCGAAGGCGCTGGCGCGCGAAGGCTCGCGCCGCGCGGCGGCGAACAGCGCCGCGACGCCCGGCTGCAGCCGCCCGGCGCGCACGCGCCGCAAGCCCTGCGCCACCAGGCGGCGGTTGTTGGCGTCGAGCTTGACGACGTCGGCGACCGTGCCGAGCGCCACGAGGTCCAGCAGCGCATCCAGCCTTGGCTGAGAAGATCGACCCCCTGGGCGCTGCGCGCCGTCCCCACTAGGGGGAGCGCCCTCGCCCTGGGGCGGCCCGGCGTCGAGGGCCGCGCCGAAGGCGCCGCGCGCGCGCAATTCGGCGCGCGCCGCCAGCAGCACGTAGAACATCACGCCAACGCCGGCCAGCGCCTTGCTGGCGAAGCTGCAGCCGGGCTGGTTGGGGTTGACGATCACGTCGGCGGCCGGCAGCACGGCCCGGTCTTGCACCAGCGCCGGCAGGTGGTGATCGGTCACCAGCACCTGCAGCCCGCGCTCGCGGGCGTGGGCGACGCCGGCCACGCTGGCGATGCCGTTGTCCACCGTCACCAGCAGATCGGGCCGCTGCTGCAGCGCGAGATCGACGATGGCCGGCGTCAGCCCGTAGCCGTGCAGCGCGCGGTCGGGCACCACGTAGCCCAGCCGCTCGCGCGCCGCGCCCAGCAGCACCAGGCCGCGGATGGCCACGGCGCAGGCGGTGGCACCGTCGCAGTCGTAGTCGGCGACGATGCAGATGCGCTTGCCGGCGGCGATGGCGTCGGCCAGCAGCGCGCCGGCCTGCGGCGCGCCCAGCAGGCCTTGCGGCGGCAGCAGATGCTGCAGGCCGTCGTCCAGCTCGTCGGCGGCGCGCACGCCGCGCGCGGCCAGCAGCCGCGCCAGCAGCGGGTGCACGCCGGCCTGCTCGAGCGCGAAGCTGGCACGCGGCGGCACGTCGCGGGTGACGATCAGCGGCGCGCTCACAACGACTCCAGCAGTGGCGCCAGCTCGGGCCGGACAACGCTCGACATCAGCCGGCCAAGCAGCCCGCGCGGCGGCAGCGCATAGCGCAAGGCCGAGCGCTCGCCGCACAGCGTCAAGGTGTCCGGCGGCCGCGCCGCCAGTTCCTGGTCGATCTGCTGCCAGGCTTTCGCCCAGCCCGGCCAGTCCTCGGACAGCGCGGGCTCGCGCAGCCGCTCGTCGACCTCCAGCGCCGCCGCGGCGCAAGGCTGGGCCGGGCCGCAGCCGCTGAGCCAGAACGAGTTGACGGCGATCTGGCCGCGCGCCTCGCGCGCCGCGTTCAAAGGGTGGGTGTAGAGCAGCATCTGCACTTCGTTCTGCAAGCGGCGCAGCAACCGCGCCTGCGGCGCGTCGGGCAGCCAGCGGTCGACGTTGCGGCCGATCACGCGGTCCAGCGACGCGGTGGGCAACTCGGCCAGGCTCTCGTGCGCCAGGTACCAGCGCAGCGGCGCGCCCCAGTGGATCAGAAAGCCTTCGCTGGTGAACAGCGGCGCCACCGCGTCGTAGAAGGCGTGCGACTCGGCCTCGTCCAGCAGCAGCGCGGCGGGGTCGGCCAGGCTGACCTGCTCGGTGCCCAGGTGCCAGTGCGCGGGGGTCAGCAGGCCCCAGCCGAGGTCGCCGGGATCGAGGCCGTCGAGCGCGGCCTGCCGCGCCGCGAAAGGCAGTTGCCCATCGCCGCCGGCCCAGCCCCAGGCGCGCGCCAGGGCGCGCTCGTGGGGGGGCGACAGCGCGTATTCATCGCCCTCGTCGCGCTCGCTGCTGCGCCCGGCCAGCAAGGCGCGCAGCCCCGGCAGCGCCAGGCCGCGCGCGGCGGCCCGTCCGGCGTCTGACAAGGGCGCGGCGAACGGGATCAGCAGGTGCATGGCGGTGGATTATCCGCAGCCGGGCGCGGGCGCCGTGGCTGCAGCGGCCATTCGGTAGCATCGCCGCCCCATGACCCTGCTGGAACGCTTGCCCTACGAGTGGCACATCGGCTGGCGCTACACCCGGGCCGGCCGCGCGGGGCGGCGCAATGGCTTCATCAGCTTCATCTCCGGCGTCTCGATGCTGGGCATCGCGCTCGGCGTGGCGGCGCTGATCATCGTGCTCAGCGTGATGAACGGCTTCCAGAAGGAGGTGCGCGACCGCATGCTGAGCCTGGTGGCGCACGTCGAGATCGTCGACGCGCAAGGCGGCGCGCTGGCGGACTGGCAAGCGACGGCGGCTGCGGCGCGCAAAGATCCGCGCGTGCTGGGCGCCGCGCCCTTCGTCGCCGCGCAGGCGCTGGTGGCCAACGGCGAGCGCATGCGCGGCGCCGCGGTGCGCGGCATCGACCCGGTGCTCGAAGCCGAGGTCACGCCGCTGGCCCGCGAGCTGCGCCGCGACGCGATGGCCACGCTGCAGCCGGGGCAGTGGCACGTGGTGCTGGGCGGCGAGCTGGCACGGCTGCTGGGTGCGCGCATCGGCGACAAGCTGACGCTGATCGCCCCCAGCGGCCAGGTCACGCCGGCCGGCGTGGTGCCGCGGCTGCGCAGCTTCACGCTCAGCGGCACCTTCGACAGCGGCCACTACGAGTACGACAGCACGGTGGCGCTGCTGCACATCGCCGATGCGATCAAGCTCTTCCGCACCGAAGGCCCCACCGGCGTGCAGCTTCGGCTGAGCGACGTGCAGCTCGCGCGCGCCACCGCCGCCGACCTTGCCAAGGCCCTGGGCCCGACGGTGGAGGTGCGCGACTGGACGCGCGCCAACCGCACCTGGTTCGACGCCGTGCAGGTGGAGAAGCGCATGATGTTCATCATCCTGACGCTGATCGTCGCGGTGGCCGCCTTCAACCTCGTCAGCACGCTGGTGATGACGGTGACCGACAAGCGCGGCGACATCGCGATCCTGCGCACGCTGGGCGCCAGCCCGCGCTCGATCATGGGCATTTTCGTCGTCCAGGGCGCGGCGGCCGGCGTGCTGGGCACGCTCGGCGGCGCCGCCCTGGGGCTGCTGGTGGCGCTCAACATCGACGTCATCGTGCCGGCCATCGAGCGCGCCTTGGGCATCGCCTTCCTGCCCGGCAGCGTCTACGTGATCAGTCGCATGCCCAGCCAGCCGATGGCGTCCGACATCGTGCCCATCACCGTCATCGCACTGCTGCTGGCCCTGCTGGCCACCCTTTACCCGAGCTGGCGCGCCAGCCGCATCAACCCTGCCGAGGCCCTGCGTGGAGAGTGATCTGGTTCTGCAGGCGGTCGACCTGCACAAGCGCTACCACGAGGACGCAATCGACGTCACGGTGCTGCGCGGCGTCAGCCTGCAGGTGCGGCGCGGCCAGACGCTGGCGGTGGTGGGCGCCTCGGGCTCGGGCAAGAGCACGCTGCTGCACCTGCTGGGCGGGCTGGACGCGCCGACCAGCGGCCGCGTGGAGCTGATGGGCCGCGACTTCGCGCAGATGGACGCGGCCGAACAGGGGCGCTGGCGCAACCGGCACCTGGGCTTCGTCTACCAGTTCCACCACCTGCTGCCCGAGTTCAGCGCACTCGACAACGTGGCGATGCCGCTGCGCATCCGCCGCCAGGCGGTGGCCCCGGCGCGCGAGGCGGCGCGCGCGATGCTGGAGCGCGTGGGCCTGGCCGCGCGCTTGCAGCACGCACCGGCGCAGTTGTCGGGCGGCGAACGCCAGCGCGTGGCGGTGGCGCGCGCCCTGGTCACGCAGCCGGCCTGCGTGCTGGCCGACGAGCCCACCGGCAACCTCGACCGCGAGACCGCGCACGCCGTGTTCGAGCTGATGCTGCAATGCGCGCAGGCGCAGGGCACGGCCTTCGTCGTGGTCACGCACGACCAGGCGCTGGCCGCGCGCTGCGGCGAGCGCCTGGCGCTCGGCGGCTGAGACGCCATGCCCTTCGAATGGCAGATCGGCTGGCGGCTGGTGCGCTCGCGGCGCGGCGGCTTCGTGTCCTTCATCGCCGGCGCGTCGATGCTGGGCATCGCGCTCGGCGTCGCGGCGCTCGTCATCGTGCTCTCGGTGGTCAACGGCTTCCAGCGCGAGGTGCGCGACCGCATGCTCGACGCGGTGCCGCACATCGAGCTGCAGATCCTCGACGGCGTGGACCCGCAGGTGCGCGCCGAGCTGCCCGCCAAATTGCGCGGCTGGCCCGGCGTGCGCGCCGTCGCGCCCTTCGTCCAACTGCAGGGCCTGCTGGGCCGCGGCGACAAGCTGCAGGCGGTGCAGATCCGCGGCATCGACCCGGCGCAGGAGCCGGCGGTCAGCACGCTGGCCCAGCGCCTGCCGGCGGCCACGCTGGCCGCGTTGCAGCCCGGCAGCCGGCGCGTGCTGCTCGGCCGCGAGCTGGCGCGTGCCCTGGGCGTGCAGCCGGGCGACGACGTGACCCTCGTGCGCCCGGCGCTGCAGCCGGGTGAATCGCCGCGCCTGCTGGCGCTGCACGTGGCCGGCACCGTGGACAGCGGGCATTACGAGTTCGACAAGCTGCTGGCGCTGATGAACCAGGACGACGTGGCCGCGCTGGGTGGCGACCAGGCCAGCCGCGGCCTGGCCGTGCGCGTGCAGCAGGCCGAGCAGGCGCCGGCCATCGCCGCCGCGCTGCGCGAGGCGGTGGGCCCGGGCATCGGCATCGGCGACTGGACGCGCACCAACCGCGGCTGGTTCGAGTCGGTGCAGATCCAGAAGCGGATGATCGGCATCATCCTGGCGCTGATCGTCGCGGTGGCCGCGTTCAACCTCACCTCGACGCTGGTGATGACCGTGGTCGACCGCCGCGGCGACATCGCGATCCTGCGCACCCTGGGCGCGCGGCCGGCGTCGGTGATGGCGATCTTCATGGTGCAGGGCGCGGCCAGTGGCGTGGTCGGCACGGCCGCCGGGCTGCTGCTGGGCCTGGGCGTGGCGCTCAACCTCGACCGCCTGATCCCGGCGATCGAGGCGCTGGTGGGCCGGCGCTTGATCGACGCCCAGGTCTACCTGATCGACCACCTGCCCAGCGACCCGCGCGCGAGCGAGCTGTTGTGGATCGCCGGCGTCTCGCTGGCGCTGTCGCTGGCGGCCACGCTGTATCCGAGCTGGCGCGCCGCGCGGCTGAAGCCCGCGGAGGCGCTGCGGTCCGAGTGATGGGCGGACAATCCACGAAATGGCGCCCCCACGCTCACTTCGTTCGCGGCCCCCCGAGGGGGTCATCAGTACCTTCGGAACGGCCGTGCGGTACTGATGCACCACCTGATCAACGCCGACCTGCATTCGCATTCCACGGTTTCCGACGGCACGCTGGCCCCCGAGGCGCTGGCGCAGCGCGCGCACCGGCGCGGCGTGCAGCTGTGGTCGCTGACCGACCATGACCACCTGGGCGGCCAGGGCCGCGCGCGCGAGGCCGCGCTGGACCTCGGCCTCGCCTACCTCAGCGGCACCGAGGTCTCGGTGACCTTCGCCGGCGAGACGGTGCACGTGATCGGCCTGGGCTTCGACGCCGCCGACGCCGGCCTCGCCGCCGGGCTGGCGGCCACCCGCGCCGGCCGCCTGCAGCGCGCCCGCGAGATGGCCGCCGGGCTGGCGCGTGCCGGCATCCCCGGCGCGCTGGACGGCGCGCTGGCCTACGTCGAGCAGCCCGATGCGGTGACGCGCACGCACTTCGCGCGCTTCCTGGTCGAGCGCGGCGTCTGCGCCGATGCGCGCGAGGTCTTTCGCCGCTTTCTGGTGGACGGCAAGCCGGGCCACGTGCCGCATCGGTGGGCCGGGTTGGGCGATGCGGTGCGCTGGATCACGCGCGCCGGCGGCATGGCGGTGGTGGCGCACCCGGCGCGCTGCCGCTTCTCGCCGACCGCCGAGTACGCCCTCTTCAGCGAGTTCGCGGCCCACGGCGGCCGTGGCGTGGAAGTGGTGGTGTCGGCGCACGACGCCGCCGAGCAGATCCGCTTTGCCGCCATCGCCGAGGAGTTCGGCCTCGCCGCGTCGCGCGGCAGCGACTTCCACGACCCCGACGAGAGCCGGCTCGACCTCGGCGAACTGCCCGACCTGCCCGGCCGCCTGACGCCGGTGTGGCAGCCGCTGGCCGGGCGCGTCGAAGCCAGGCGTCAGGAATGGATATAACTCTCCAACTGAGCGATCGTCATCTCGTGGTCATGGATCATGTCGTCCATCAGGTCGCGGATGGAGATCATGCCCAGCACGCGGTCGCCCTCCACCACCGGCAGGTGGCGGATGCGCTTCTCGCGCATCAGCGCCATGCAGTCGCGCGTGCCGGTGCGCGGCGTCACGCGGAAGACGTTGGCCGACATGATGTCGGATACGTTCGTTTCCTTGCTGTTGCGCCCTTGCAGCGCCACCTTGCGCGTGTAGTCGCGCTCGGACACCACGCCCACCATGCGGCTGCCCTCCATCACCACCAGCGCGCCGACCTCGTATTCGGCCAGCAGCCTGAGGGCGTCGAACACGCTGACCTCGGGGCCCACGGTGCGCAGGTCGCCCGGGTTCTGCCTGAGGAGTTCCGAAACCGGCTTCATCGTCTTGGCCCTCCATCGTCATCGCGGCCGCGGGCTGCGGCACCTTTGCCGCAGACTGCGGCACCTTTGCCGCGGGCTGCGGCACCCTTCGCGCTAGGCTACACAACTTGCCCGGCCGCCGCCAGTGCCCCCGCCCTCAGGTCCTGTACGGATGAAGCGGCCGTGCCAACATCAAATCCATGCTGACCCACCGCGTTGCCCGCTGGCTGTTGGGGCTGTCGCTCGCTGCCGCCGCGCTGGCCGGCTGCGCCGGGCTGGATGAGCAGCAGCGGCGCTGGATCTTCCAGCCGTCCGACCGCACCTGGGGCAATGGCGCCGTGGCCGCCGCCGGCCTGCAGGAGGTGTGGATCGATTTCGATTCGCGCGAGACCGCGCGCGCCGCGCGGCTGCACGGCCTGTGGCTGCCGGGGCCGGCGGCCGATGCGCCGGTGCTGCTGTACCTGCACGGCGCGCGCTGGGACGTACGCGGCAGCGCCTACCGCATGCGCCGCATGCAGGAGCTGGGCTTCGCGGTGCTGGGCATCGACTACCGCGGCTTCGGCCAGAGCACGGCCGAGCTGCCGTCCGAAGCCATGGCCTACGAGGACGCCCGCGCCGCCTGGGACTGGCTGGGCCGCCAGCGCCCGCAGGCGCGGCGCTTCGTCTTCGGCCATTCGCTGGGCGGGGCGATCGCGGTGCAGCTGGCCAGCCAGGTCGACGACCTCGCCGGGCTGATCGTCGAAGGCAGCTTCACCAGCATCCCCGACGTGGTGCGCAGCTTCAAGTGGGGCTGGCTGCCGGTCTCAGCGCTGATCACGCAGCGCTTCGAGGCGGCGCAGGCCATCCGCCGCGCCCGCGCGCCGGTGCTGGTGGTGCACGGCAGCGACGACCGGCTGATCCCGCCGGAGCTGGGCCGCGCGCTGTTCGAGCAGGCGCCCGAGCCCAAGCGCTTCGTGCTGGTGGACGGCGGCACGCACCACAACACCAACGGGCTGGCGCAGGCGCAGTACCGTGCCGCGATCAGCGAGCTGTTCGGCCTCTGACCGCTCTGGCCGTCACAAGGACTTCATCACGTCCACCACGTGCTCGGCCGTCGCCTTGGCCGACGTGGGGTTCTGCCCCGTCACCAGCCGGCCGTCGACGACGACGTTCGACACGAACGGCAGCGTGGCCTTCTCGTAGTGCGCGCCGCGCTGCCGCATCTCGTCCTCGGCGTTGTAGGGCATCTTCGCGGCCACCCCGGCCAGGATTTCCTCCCGCCACGAGAACCCGGTGACGCGCCGCCCGGCCACCAGCAGCGAACCGTCCGACAGCCGGGTGTTCAACAGCCCGCAGTAACCGTGGCAGACCGACGAGACGATGCCGCCGCGCTCGTGGATGCTGCGCGTGATCTGCTGCAGCCCCTGGCTGTCGGGGAAGTCCCACATCACGGCATGGCCGCCGGTGAAGTAGATCGCGTCGACCGCCGCCGGGTCGATCTCGTCGGGCCGGGCGGTGGACGACAGCAGTGCCATCCGCGCCGGGTCGGCCAGCCAGTCCTTCACGGAAGCGTCGGCGAGCGGCCATTTCAGCGCGCGCGGCTCCAGCGGCGACATGCCGCCTTGCGGACTGACGATGCGCTGCTCGTAACCCGCGGCGGCAAACACGTGCCAGGCGTGCGTCAACTCCGACAGCCACAAGCCGGTCGGCTGCGTGGGATCTTGGTAGTGGGCGACGTTGGTGACGACGTGGAGGATCCGCCTGGCCATTGGGCTGACCTTTCAGAGGGCTTCGATGGCGGCACTCTAAGCTTGAATGCAACTTCAATGTCAAGCGGTGCCTGTACCTCTGTACCTGTCACCTGGGGCGTCCGCCTAGCGGCGGCGCCCCGCCCTCGCGGTTGAAGCCGGGGCCTTGCTCGCGCCGAGCAGCCGCATGTCGGACAGCAGCCGCCGTGCGTTGGCGGCGCAATCCATGTCCTGCGGCTTGGCTTCGATCTGCGCCATCAGCTCGACCAGATGGGCCTTGCTCTGCGCGAGCTGCGCCTGCAGCCCCGCGATGTCCTGCACCTTGCGGCGCAGCGTGTCGAGCAAGCTGCCATGCTCCCAGCTGGCGAGGTCGCCGGGCAGCAGCTTGCGCAACTCGTCCAGGCTGAAGCCCGCGCGCTGCCCATTGGCGATCAGCGCCAGCGCCAGCACCGCATCGTCGGGGTAGCTGCGATAGCCGTTGGCTTGGCGCTCGACCGCCTTGAGCAGGCCGATGCGTTCGTAGAAGCGGATGCGCGACGGCGCGAGGCCGGTGCGCTGCGCGAGTTCACCGATTTTCATGGTCGTGGTGCTCCGAACCGATCCATGGTTTGACATTGAATATAACTTCAAGGTTAATCTTCAAGCCCCACCGCAAGGTGCAACTTCAAAACGGCGGACGCGATGCAGACGGTACTGGGGGCCAACGGCCAGATCGCCACCGAACTGGCGCGGGAGCTGCGGCGCCGCTACACCAGCGACGTGCGGCTGGTGAGCCGCAACCCGCGCAAGGTCAACGAGGCCGACAGCCTGGTGTCCGCCGACCTGCTGGACGCGCGGCAGACCGCGGAAGCGGTCAAGGGCAGCGACGTCGTCTACTTCACGGCCGGCCTGCCGCCGGACACCGAACTGTGGGAAGCGCAGTTCCCGACCATGCTCCAGAACGCCCTCGATGCGTGCCGCGCGGCCGGCGCCCGCTTTGCCTATTTCGATAACACCTACATGTACCCGCAGGACGGCAGGCTGCAGACGGAAGACACGCCCTTCGCGCCGGTGGGCCGCAAAGGCCGGGTGCGCGCGGCGATGGCGTCGATGGTGCTCGAAGCGATGGCGCGGGGCGACATGCCGGTGCTGATCGGCCGTGCCCCCGAGTTCTACGGCCCGGGCAAGACGCAGAGCTTCACCAACGCACTGGTCATCGAGCGACTCCAGGCCGGCGAGAAGCCGCGCGTGCCGGTGCGCGACGACACGCGCCGAACGCTGATCTGGACGCCCGACGCGAGCCGCGCCCTGGCGGCGCTGGGCAACGCGCCGGACGCATTCGGGCAGACCTGGCATCTGCCCTGCTGCGACGACCGGCCGACGTACCGCGAGTTCGTCGCCATCGCCAGCAAAGCATTCGGGCGCGAGCCTGACTATTCGGTCGTCGGCAAATGGACGTTCATCGTGGCCGGGCTGTTCTCGAAGGAGGCGCGCGAGATCCGCGAACTGCTGCCGCGCTACGAGCAGGACAACCTGTTCGATTCGACGAAGTTCAAGCGCCGCTTCCCCGCGTTCGAGGTGACGACTTACCCGGACGGCCTGGAACGCGTCCGGCGCGAGGGGGCGGGCAACTAGGTGGCGCGGCACGACCGTCGGCGCGCATCAGCGACGGGGCTTGCCTTGGGCCGTCGAGGTCAGCTGCAGCGGCCCTGACCCCGGCAACCGCGTCACCAGATCGGCGCCCACCAGCCTGGCCGGGGTGTAAGCGCCGCCCGCGGGCGGCGCCGCCATCAGGTGTTCGACCACCGCCAGCGAGCCGGTGACGGTCAGGCTGTAGCCATTGGCGGTGCGGATGCGCGCGGTCTTGCGGTCGCCGCGCGCATTGGTGACCTCGCCCCAGACGAAGGTGGGCATCTGCGCGCGCTTGGCCTCGCCGGGGCCCTTCACCGTCTTGGCGATGCGCGCTTTGATCATCCGCTGCACCCACGGCAGCCCCAGCAGCGGCCGCACCCAGTTGGCGCGCCTGGCGTTGGCGATCATGCGCGGCGAGCCTGGAATGAAGACCTCGATGTTCGGGATGCCGGTGGTGTGGAAGGCGGTGGACACGTCGCCCCAGGGGATGGTCATCGCGTCCTTCTCGCCGTCGCCGAAGTCGATGCGGCGCACTTCGTAGGCCAGCGGCACGCTGACGATCCTGCCGTCGCGGCGCACCTTGCCGCCCTGGGCCAGGCCCTCGACCGAGGTCTTGGCGGTGCCCGGCGAGAAGCCCGAGCGCGAATCGAAACCCAATGCGAGATGCGTCGCGTCCGGCAGCGCCGCTTTCAACGCGGCGGCCACGCAGTCGGTGGGGATGACATCGAAGCCCACGCCGGGGCACAGCACGACGCCGGCGGCCTGCGCGCGGGCATGCAGTGATTGCGCGCGCTCGAACACCGCAATCTCGCCGGTGATGTCCAGGTAGTGCGCGCGCTCGCTCAGGCAGGCGTCCATCATCGGCGCTGCGGTGGCGGAGAACGGGCCGGCACAGTTCAGCACCAGGGCATGGCCCCGGATCTGAGCGGCCAGCGTCGCGGCGTCATCGAGCTCGAAAGCACGCGCCTCCAGCCCCAGGGTTTGCGCCAGCGCCTCGACGCTGGCGCGCCTGCGGCCCGCCAGCACCGGCCGGAGCCCGCGCCGCGCCGCTTCGCGCGCGATCAACTCGCCGGTGTAGCCGTTGGCGCCATAAATCATCCAGCGCAGGGGCTGTGCGGGTTGGCTGGTTTTCATGATGACGATGCCTTGGTTTGTTTGCCGAGCAACTGCCCCTGGCGGTTGAGGTTGGTGAAGCGGTTGGTCACCCGATTGGGCTTGCTGGATGCCACGTCGAGCTTGCGCGTGCGCAGCGTCACTGCCTTCAGGCGCGCCAGGTCGGCGGTGAATCGTGTTCCCCGATCCTGATCACCGTGGTGTCCGCGGCTTGTCCCAGCGTATCCACGGCCAGCGGCGGTGCGCTGGGCATGGCGGTTAGGGAGCGCTTGTGCATGACCTTGCCTTGGCATGAAATGGCTTCGCTGCCAAGCATAGGTTTGAAGTTGACTTCAAGGTCAACCCTCTTGGCCCTCTCGGCCTTCTCGGCCCTCTTGTGCTGGCCGGGCGGCCGCTCGGCTGTTAAAACGCGGCCCTGCAGCACACTCAAGGGGCCTGCCATGGCCAGCGCACGCAAGTCCGGTTCAGCATCCGCCGCGCCCGCCGCCGATGCGCCGTCGGTGGCCTTGCGAATCAGCCTGCCGGCGCATTCCGAAGGGCTGCCTTCGCCGCCGCCCAAGCAGCGCGCCGACACCCGCATCACCCCCCGCCGGCGCCTGGTGTTCGACGCAGCCTCGCGCGCCTCGAACACGCGCGAAGAGGTCGTGGCGCACAGCGACGAGCTGGTGTGCGTGCAGTACGACGACGACAGCGTGCGCTGGGTGCGGCACGACGACTTCCTGCGCGAGCAGGGCCGGCGCAGCCCCGGTGCGCGCGACGCGGCCGCCGGCGATCCGCTGCAGTGGGAGGTGCTGCCCGAGGTGGCCGCAGCCGGCGCCGACCGCGGCGCCGGCCGCTGGCTGCTCAAGGCCCTGAGCTACTTCGACGTCGACGTGCCGCAGGTCACCGCCGCGGTGCTGGGCCGCGAGTTCGAGCAGATGCGCCTGGGCGGCGAGCCCGGCTTCTACCGGGTCGACCTGGCCGATGCGGCGCCCAAGCGCGGCAACGGCGGCAAGGGCGGCAACGGCGGCCGCCTCACGCCGGTGCCTGTGGCCTGGGCGCAAGCGCCGGCGCCGGCGCAGCCGCTGCTGGTGTTCATCCACGGCACCGCCTCGGGCTTCGATTCGGCGTTCTCGGGCCTGTTCGACGAGGCCACGCCGGAGTCGGCCGAAGCCGCCCGCGCGTTGCGCGCGCAGTGGCGCCAGCGCCATGGCCAGGAGGCTTTCGCCCTGCAGCACCGCACGCTCACCGAGAGCCCGCTGCGCAACGCCCTGGCGTTGGCGCGCGCGCTGCCCCAGGGCGCGCGGCTGCACCTCGTCACGCACTCCCGCGGCGGCCTGGTGGGCGATTTGCTGGCCCTGGGCGAGCGGCTGCGCACGCCGCTCGACCCGCTGATGTCGCCGCTGGTGGACGCCTTGTTCGGCGGCGAAGACCGCGTGCCCGCCGAGCACTTCGGCCTGGCTGCCTTGAGCGCTGCCGATGAGCAGCGCCGCCGCGCCGCCTATGCCGAGGATCGCGAGCTGCTGGCCGCGTTGCTGGCCGAGCTGGACGCCAAGGCCCTGCGCATCGAACGTTATGTGCGCGTGGCCTGCCCCGCGCGCGGCAGCTCGTTGTGTTCAGGGCGGCTGGACCGCTGGTTCTCGCTGCTCAACCTCGCCTTGAGCCAGACCTTGTTCGGCGACGCCATGGATTTCGTGCTCAAGGTGGTCAAGGAGCGCACCGATCCGCGCACCCTGCCGGGGCTGGAGGCCATGATGCCCGGCTCGGCCACCACCGGTTTGCTGCGCCTGCCGGGCTTGATCAGCCAGTCCGATCTGTCGGTGATCGCCGGCGATTCGCAGGGCGACGGCATGGCCGGCAAGGGCGCGCAATGGCTGATGGACAAGGCCTTCGCCGGCGACAACGACCTCGTGGTGAACACCGGCAGCATGTACGGTGGCGTGCAGCGCCTGCGCGAGGCGGCGCGCTTCCGGCTCGATGCGCAGGCCGGCTGCAACCACATGCGCTACTTCAAGCGCGAGGCCAGCGTGACGTGGCTGGCCGCCGCCCTGGCGCGGCGCGACGGCGAGCAGGCCGGCTTCCAGGCCATCGAGCAAGCCGTGCAGACCGAGCCGCGCAGCGCGCGTGCCATGCGGGCGGCCGCGCGCAGCCTCGAGGCGCGGCCGATCGCCATCGTGGTGCCCGGCAGCATGGGCAGCGTGCTCAATGCGCAGGGCGCCGACGTGTGGCTGAGCTACGCGCGGCTGCTGCTCGGCGGCCTGGGCAGCATCGCCATCGATCAGCCCCAGGTCGAACCCGTGGGCCTGCTGGACGATTTCTACGGCCCCCTCATCGAACACCTGGCGCGCAGCCACAAGGTGCTGTGGTGCCCGTACGACTGGCGCCGATCGGTGCGCGCGGCGGCGCCGCGCCTGGCGGCCAAGCTGCGCGATGCGCTCGATGAGGCCGAGGCCGGCGGCCAGCCGGTTCACATCGTGGCCCACTCCATGGGCGGCCTGGTGGCGCGCGCGCTGATGCTCGATGCCGACGAAGGCAGCACGCTGTGGGCCCGCTTCAAGGCCTTGCCCAACAGCCGCCTGCTCATGCTGGGCACGCCCAACCTGGGCAGCTACGAGGCGGTGCGCTGGCTCACGGGCGTCAATGCCACGCAAGGCAAGCTGGCCTTGCTCGACATCACGCGCAGCACCAACGGCGTGATCGACATCGTGCGCCGCTACCCCGGCCTGGCCGAGCTGCTGCCGTTCGACGCCGCTGCCAGCCCCTGGAGCGTGCCCGCCACCTGGGAGGACATGCGCTCGCGGCTGGCCGCACGTTGGCCGGTTGCCGATGCCGACGCGCTGCGCGAAGCCGCCATCACCTGGGCCCAGTTGCGCCGGCAGACGCTGGACGACGAGCCCATTGTCTACGTGGCCGGCTGCGCGCCCAGCACCGTCATCGGCCACGAGATCAGCGCCGATCCCTTCGCGCCGCAACACCTCGAGCTGCGCTGGAAGGCCACCACCGACGGCGACGGCACCGTCAGCTGGGCCTCCGGGCGGCTGAGCGGCATTGCCACCTACTACGCGCCCGACACCGCGCACGATGAGCTGTGCAGCAACGAGGACGACCCGCGGATCTTCCGCGGCTACGTCGACCTGCTGCTCAAGGGCAGCACCGATCAGCTCGGCACCAGCGCGCCCACCCGCCGCGACGCCGGGCCGCGCGAGTTCCTGCTGCCGCTGGAGCCCGTGCCGCTGGACGACGCGCCGGACGAGCGCAGCACGCGCGCCCTGGGCTTCTCCGGCCGCGCCCGGCGCGCCACCGGCGCTGCCGCCGCGGGCGGGCGGCTGCAACTGCTGGTGCGCTACGGCGACCTGCGCTACGCGCCGCATCCGGTCATGGCCGGGCACTACCTGGGCGACACGCTGGTCAGCGCCGAGGCGGTGATCGACCGCCAGCTCGCCGCCCCCGGCAGCCCGGGCCCCTTGCGGCGCAAGATCGATCTCGGCCGCTACCCGGGCGCCCTGGGCAGCAATGCCGTGTTCCACCGCGACGCGCCCGCCAGCACGCTGGAGGCGGCCGTCATCGTCGGCCTGGGCGAGGTGGGCTCGCTCAGTGCCGCGCGCCTGGAGGTGAGCGTGCGCGACGCGCTGCTCGAGTACGCGCTGGGCGCGCTCGACCGCGCCAACGCCCTGCGCCAGCCCGGCGAGACCGCCACGCGATTGAGCGTGCCGCTGTGCGCGCTGCTCATCGGCACCGGCGCCAGTGCGCTGACCGTGCGTCAAAGCGTGGAAGCGCTGGTGCGCGGCGCCCTGGCCGCGAACCGCAAGCTCGAAGCGGCCAAGCTCGACGGCCTGGTCACCGTCAGCCGGCTGGAACTGCTGGAGCTGTACGAAGACCTGGCCGTGAGCGCGGCACGCGAGCTGCGGGCCCTGGCCGATGGCGCTGAACTCGGGCCCCAGATCGATTGGCTGGAGCGCGGCGTGATCGACGGCGAAGGCGGCTTGAAGCGCCTGCTGCACGTGCCCGACGCCAATTGGTGGCAGCGCCTTGAAATCACCGCCCAGCGCGACGCCGACGTGCTGCGCTTCGCGGTGCTGGCCAACCGCGCCCGCGCCGAGGAAACCATGGCCATGGGCCAGCTGCGGCTGGTCGAAGGCTTCGTCGCCCGGGCCAGCGCCAGCACCCGCGCCAGCCGCGACCTGGCACGCACGCTGTACGAAATGCTGCTGCCCCAGGGGCTGAAGGAAACCGCGCTCGATCAGCAAGACACCGTGCTGCTGCTCGACGCCACCAGCGCGCGCTTCCCCTGGGAGCTGCTCGAAGACCGCTACAGCGCCAGCGGCAAGCCCCTGGCCGTGGCGCGCGGCATGGTGCGCCAGTTCAAGACGCAGGCCTTCCGCGCCCAGGTCAACCATGCGCTGGACGCCAGCGCCCTGGTCATCGGCCACCCCGATCTGCAAGGCTGGGACCTGTTTGCCGATCTGCCCGGCGCGCGGCGCGAGGCCGACGCGGTGCTGGAGCAGTTCAAGGGCGGCGGCTTCACGGCCCAGCGCTGCGTGGACGCCGATGCCGAGGCCATCCTCGAGGCGTTGCACGCACGCCCCTGGCGCATGCTGCACCTGACCGGCCACGGCGAGCACGACTTCGAGATCATCGAAGCCGAGCCCGACGTCACCGAGCTGATCCGGCCCGACGGCGCGCACGAGCGCATCACCGAGCAGGTGCAACTGGCCGACGGCTCACTTGCCGTGCGCCTGCCGCGGCGCAAGAAGGTCTCGGGCATGATCATCGGCCGCAACGCCGTGCTGACGCCGGGCGACGTGCAGCAGCTGCGCTACGTGCCCGAGCTCGTGTTCATCAACTGCTGCCACCTGGGCCGCATCGACGCGCCGGGCGCCCAGCCGCGCAACTTCCAGCAGCTCGCGGCCAACCTGGGCGAGGCCTTCATCGCCATGGGCGTGCGCGCCGTGGTGTGCGCCGGCTGGGCGGTGGACGACCAGGCCGCCGCCACCTTTGCCGGCGTGTTCTACCGCGAGCTGCTCGACGGCCAGAGCTTCGGCCGCGCCGTGCACAGCGCCCGCACCGCCACCTACGACCGCTACCGCAGCAGCAACACCTGGGGCGCCTACCAGTGCTACGGCGACCCCGGCTACCGCCTGCTGGCGCAGAGCAACGCGCAGGCCGCCGACGCGGCGCCGTCCGAGTTCATCAGCCCGGCGGAGTTCGTGTCCGAGGCGCACAACGAGCAGGTGCGCCAGAAGATGCGCAGCCGCCGCGACGACAACCCCGAGGCGCGGCGCGACGATGCGCAGACGCGCGTGCGCCAGCTCACCGAGCGCATTCCCCAGCCCTGGCGCAACGACGACCACTGGCTGGGCCGCGCCGACGTGCAGGCCGCGCTGGGCTTCGTGTATGCCGAAGCCTTCATGGTGGACGAAGCGCTGGAGGCCTTTGCCAAGGCGCTGCGCAGCGACCAGGGGCATTGCGGCATCGAGGCCTTCGAGGCCTTCACCAGCCTGGCGGTGCGACGCGCCGGCCAGCGCTGGCGCTCGGCGCGCAAGTCCGGCGCCCCCAAGGGCGAGGATGCGCAGGCCTGGCTCGACGGCCAGCGCCTGCTGCGCCTGGGCGAGATCGTCGACGCCATGCGCGCCTTTGCGCCGCTGGCGGCCGATCGCCCCACCACCGCACGCCTGAGCCTGCTGGGCAGTGCCGCCAAACGCCAGGCCCTGCTCACGCAAGGGCCGGCTCGCCAGGCCGCGTTGCTGGACATGCTCATCGCCTACGCCCAGGCCGACGAATCCAAGGCCCGGCGCGACGCCTACCCGTTCACCCGCTGGGCGGCCGCGGCGCTGCTGCTCGATGCCATCGAGCCCGGCTGGTTGGCCGGCCTGCCCTGGCGCGAAGAGATCGAGCAGCAGATCGGCGGCCGCCTGGAGGCCGCCGCGCAGGCGCATGCCGCCGATCCCACGGTCTGGACCGGGCCCGTGCTGGGCGACCTCGTCGTGCTGCGCCTGCTGCTGGAGGCCGACGATGCGGCGCAGTGCGCGCGCTTGCGCGAGCAGGCGGCGCAGGCCTACCGCTCGTCTTTCGCGCGCGGCCTGAGTGCGCGTGCGCGCGATGCCGTCATCGAGCACATCCGCATGCTGCGCGAGGTGATGGAAGACACCCGCACCGATGCCGGCGCCCCCGTGTGGCCGCCGCACGTGCTGGCGGCGCTGCAGGCGCTGGAAGCGCTGGGCTGACGTTCAGGGGGCCGCCGTCAGCGCCGGGATTCCGGCTTGGGGTCGGTGCCGGTGCCAGGCAGTTGGCCGATGCAGCGGCGCGGCGGTTGCCGCATCCATGCGCCCCCGGGCAGGCCCGCAGCTTGTGTCGGTCCGGCTGCCGGTAGCATCCGCGCACCAAAATTCGGAGGACCGCATGCTCGCCTCGTCGCTCAACGCTTTCCGCAACCCCGTGCTGCGCACCGTGGCGCTGGCCGCCGCGCTGGCCACGCTGGGCGCCGCCGCCCACGCCAAGACCCTGGTCTACTGCAGCGAGGGCTCGCCCGAGAACTTCACGCCGGCCATCAACACCACCGGCACCAGCTTCGACGCCGCGCGCCCGGTGTACGACAAGCTGACGCAGTTTGCGCGCGGCAGCACGCAGGTGGAACCGGGCCTGGCCGAAAGCTGGACCGTGAGCCCCGACGCCAAGACCTTCACCTTCAAGCTGCGCCGCGGCGTCAAGTTCCACGCCGGCGTGAACGGCTTCAGGCCCACGCGCGACTTCAACGCCGACGACGTGATCTGGAGCTTCGAGCGCCAGTGGAAGGACGACCACCCCTACGCCAAGGTGTCGGGCGGCAAGTACGACTACTTCGCCGACATGGGCCTGAAGGACGACCTGCAGAGCATCGAGAAGCTCGACCCCTACACGGTGAAGCTCACGCTGAAGAAGCCCAACGTCACCATGCTGGCCAACCTGGCGATGGACTTCGCCAGCATCCATTCGGCCGAATACGCCGACATGCTGCTGAAGGCCAACAAGAAGGAACAGGTCGACCAGATCCCGGTGGGCACGGGCGCGTTCTCGTTCGTCACCTACCAGAAGGACGCGGTGATCCGCTACAAGGCCAACAAGGAATACTGGGGCGAGAAGGCGCTGGTCGACGACCTCGTCTACGCCATCACGCCCGACCCCACGGCGCGCTACAGCAAGCTGAAGGCCGGCGAATGCCACTTCGTGATCGCGCCGCGCCCGGCCGACCTGCCCGAGATGCAGAAGGACGCCAATCTGCGCGTCATCAACCAGAGCGGGCTGAACATCGCCTACTGGGCCTTCAACACGCAAAAGCCGCCGTTCGACAAGAAGGAGGTGCGCCAGGCCATGAGCATGGCCATCGATAAGGCGGCCATCATCAAGGACGTGTACCTCGGCGCCGGCCAGGCGGCCAAGAACCTGATCCCGCCGACCATGTGGTCGTACAACGACGCGGTGAAGGACTATCCCTACGACAGCGCCAAGGCCAAGGAGCTGCTGGCCAAGGCCGGCGTGAAGACGCCGCTGGACATCGACCTCTGGTACATGCCGGTGCAGCGCCCGTACAACCCCAACGCCAAGCGCATTGCCGAGATGATGCAGGCCGACCTGGCCAAGATCGGCGTCAACGCCAAGCTGGTGACCTACGAGTGGGGCGAGTACCGCAAGCGCATGCAGCAGGGCGAGCACACCACCGGCATGCTGGGTTGGACCGGCGACAACGGCGACCCCGACAACTTCTTCTTCCTGCTGGGCTGTGAAGGTGCGCGCGCCGGCGGCCAGAACCTGAGCAAGTGGTGCTTCAAGCCCTTCGACGAGCGGCTGGAGAAGGCACGCACGCTGGCCGACGTCAAGGAGCGCACCCGGCTCTACCAGGAGATGCAGGTCATCGACAAGGAAGAGGCGCCCAGCTTCAAGATCGCGCACAGCACGGTCTATGAAGCCATGCGCAAGGAAGTGACGGGCTACAAGCAGAGCCCGTTCGGGTCGCACCAGTTCAATGGGGTGGACGTGAAGTGACGGCCCCCGGCCGCTGGGGCGGCCGCCCCCCGAGGGGGTTTCCGAACCCGACCGGGAAACCCGGATCGGGTTCGGCGCGTTGAACACCGCTGCTCCCCCTGGCCGCCTGCGGCGGCCGGTCCCCGAGGGGACAACACTCCCACGCCGTGGCCTGCCGCCAGGATCGCGGCACTGACCCATGTTTCGATTTCTGTTGCGCCGCGTGGCGCTGACCGTGCCGACGTTCATCGCGCTGATGTTCGTCACCTTCGTGGCCATCCGGCTGGTGCCGGGCGACCCGGTGGAGGTGCGCGTGGGCGAACGCGGCATCAGCGCCGAACGGCTGGCCCAGTTTCGTCATGAGTTGGGCCTGGACCAGCCGGTGTGGAAGCAGTTTCTCGACTACATGTGGGCGCTGCTGCACGGCGACTTCGGCACCAGTCTGGCCACCAGCCAGAAGGTGCTGACCGAGTTTGCGGCGCTGTTCCCGGCCACGCTGGAGTTGTCGGCCGCGGCCATGCTGCTGGCGGTGCTGCTGGGCATTCCGGCCGGCGCCATCGCCGCCGCGCGGCGCGGCAGCCTGTACGACCAGACGCTGATGGGGCTGTCGGTCACCGGCTATTCGATGCCGATCTTCTGGTGGGGCCTGCTGCTCATCATGTTCGTGGCCGAACGCTGGGGGCTGACGCCGGTGTCGGGCCGCATCGACCTGATTAAGTACTACTTCGAACCCGTCACCGGCTTCATGGTCATCGACGCCTGGCTGTCGGGCCAGCCCGGCGCGGTGAAGGACGCGCTGCACCACCTGGTGCTGCCGGCCATCGTGCTGGGCACGGTGCCGCTGGCGATGATCGCGCGCATGACGCGCAGTTCCATGCTCGAAGTGCTGAGCGAAGACTACGTGCGCACCGCGCGCGCCAAGGGCCTGCCGGCCTGGCGCGTGGTGGGCCTGCACGCACTGCGCAACGCGCTGATCCCGGTGGTCACGGTGATCGGCCTGCAGGTGGGCACGCTGATGGCCGGCGCGGTGCTGACCGAGACCATCTTCAGCTGGCCCGGCGTCGGCAAGTGGCTGATCGAATCGATCGCGCGCCGCGACTACCCGGCGCTGCAGGGCGGCGTGATGCTGATCTCGTCGGTGGTCATCGTGGTCAACCTGCTCGTCGACCTGGCGTACGGCCTGATCAACCCGAGGATCCGCCATGGTTAGCAGCACCCCCGCAGCGCCTTCGGCGCCGCCGCAGGGCGCCCGGCCGAAAGTGCCGGACCGGGCCGACGAATCGCGCGTGGCCGCCTTCTGGCGCAGCTTCAAGGAAAACCGCGGCGCCGTCGGCGGCCTGGTGGTGGTGACCCTCATCGTGCTGCTGGCGCTGCTGGCCGACGTGGTGTCGCCGTATGGGCCCAACGAGCAGTTCCGCGACGCCGTGCGCGCCGCGCCGATGTGGGCCGAGGGTGGCAGCAGCCGCTTCATCCTGGGCACCGACAGCCTGGGCCGCGACATGCTCACGCGCCTGATCCACGGCGCGCGCATCTCGCTGTTCATCGGGCTGGCGGTGATGGGCGTCAGCTTCGTCATCGGCGTGCTGCTGGGCCTGGCCTGCGTGAGCCTGGGGCAGACGGTGGACGTGGCCATCACCCGCACGATGGACCTGGTGATGGCGGTGCCGGGTCTGGTGCTGGCCATCCTGGTGGTGGCGGTGCTGGGGCCCAGCCTGACCAACACCATCATCGCCGTCACGCTGGTGTCGCTGCCGCGCTACGTGCGGCTGGTGCGTGCGTCGGCGATGGCAGAGCTGGGCAAGGACTACGTCACCGCGGCGCGCGTGGCCGGCGTGCGGCCGCTGCGGCTGATGTTCGTCACCGTGCTGCCCAACTGCCTGAGCCCGCTGATCGTGCAGGCCGCGCTGGGCGTGTCGGACGCCATCCTCGAAGCGGCGGCGCTGGGCTTCCTGGGCCTGGGCGCGCAGCCGCCCACCGCCGAATGGGGCACGATGCTGGCCGACGCGCGCGAGTTCATCCGCAGCAACCCCTGGATGGTGACGCTGCCGGGCCTGGCCATCCTGGTCACGGTGGTGTCGATCAACCTGATGGGCGACGGCTTGCGTGATGCGTTAGACCCGAAGATGAGGCGATCGTGAGCTCATCCTCGCTGCTCGACATCCGCAACCTGCGCGTCGCCTTCGCCACCCGCGGCGGCGAATTCGTCGCCGTCGACGGCATCGACATCGCGTGCCACCGCAACGAGGTGTTGGCCATCGTCGGCGAATCGGGCTCGGGCAAGTCGGTGGCCATGCTGGCCATCATGGGGCTGCTGCCATGGACGGCGCGCGTCAGTGCCGAGCGCATGGCCTTTGACGGGCAGGAGCTGTCCGCACTGTCGGCGCGCCAGCGCCGCGCGCTCATCGGGCGCGACATCGCGATGGTGTTCCAGGAACCGATGTCGTCGCTGAACCCCTGCTTCACCGTCGGCTACCAGATCGGCGAGGCGCTGGCCACGCACCTGCAGATGGACCGCGCGGCGCGCCGCGCGCGCTGCATCGAGCTGCTGGACCAGGTCGGCATCCCCGACGCCGCCAAGCGGCTGTCGGCCTTTCCGCACCAGTTGTCGGGCGGCATGTGCCAGCGCGTGATGATCGCGATGGCGTTGGCCTGCAAGCCGCGGCTGCTGATCGCCGACGAACCGACCACCGCGCTGGACGTCACCATCCAGGCGCAGATCCTCGACCTGCTGCTGGCGCTGCGGCGCGACACCGGCATGGCGCTGGTGCTGATCACGCACGACCTCGGCGTGGTCGCCGAAACGGCCGACCGCGTGGTGGTGCAGTACGCCGGCCGCCAGGTGGAAACCGCCAGCGCCGGCGCGCTGTTCGCCGACCCGCACCACCCCTACACCGCGGCGCTGCTGGCGGCGCTGCCCGAGCAGACGACGGGGCGCCTGCTGGCAGCCATCCCGGGCCTGGTGCCCGGGCTGGCCGACCGTCCGCCGGGCTGCCTGTTCGCGCCCCGCTGCCGCTTTGCGCAGCCGATCTGCGACGTGGCGCCGGCCCATGCCAGCGCCGATCTGGGCCGCGCGCTGTGCCACACGCCGCTGCGCCACGGGGTGCCGACGTGAACGACGCGGTGAGCCCCGTTCTCGTCGCCGACGACCTGCACCGCCACTACGAAGTGCGTCGCGGCCTGTTCGCGTCGCCGGGCACGGTCAGGGCGCTGGCCGGCGTCAGCTTCTCGGTCGAGCCCGGTCGGACCCTGGCCGTGGTGGGCGAGAGCGGCTGCGGCAAGAGCACGCTGGCGCGGCTGCTGACGATGATCGAGCCGCCCACGCAGGGCCGGCTGCTGATCGACGGCGCCGACGTGGCCGCGGCCGACGCGCAGCGCCGCACCGCGCTGCGGCGCGCGGTGCAGATCGTGTTCCAGAACCCCTACGGCTCGCTCAACCCGCGCCAGACCGTGGGGCAGGCGCTGATGGAGCCGCTGCTGGCCAACGGCGAAGGCGACGCCGCCAGCCGCGAAGCCGCGGCGCGCGCCATGCTGCGCCGGGTGGGCCTGCGTGACGAACACTTCGGCCGCTGGCCGCACATGTTCAGCGGCGGCCAGCGCCAGCGCATCGCCATCGGCCGCGCGCTGATGCTCAAGCCTCGCGTCCTGGTGCTGGACGAGCCGGTGTCGGCGCTCGACGTGTCGATCCGCGCGCAGGTGCTGAACCTGCTGGTCGAGCTGCAGCAGGCGATGGGCGTGGCCTATGTCTTCATCAGCCACGACCTGAGCGTGGTGCGCCACATGGCCGACGAGGTGATGGTGATGTACCTGGGCCGCGCGGTCGAACAAGGCCCGCGCGCGGCGATCTTCGACGACCCGCGCCACCCCTACACGCAGGCCCTGCTGTCGGCCACGCCCACGGTGGACGCCAAGGCGCGGCGCCAGCGCATCGTCCTGCAGGGCGAACTGCCGTCGCCGCTGGCGCCGCCCAGCGGCTGCGCGTTCCATGCGCGCTGCCCGCTGGTGCTGCCGCGCTGCAGGACCGAGCGGCCTGAACTCATCACCGCCCGCGATGGCCGCCGCGTGGCCTGCTGGCTGAGCACGTGACCGGGTCGCCCCTCGGCGGTCGCGCACCGGCCTGGGCGGCGCCGAGCTAACGTCTGAAAATGGCGTCTCGCGTGCCCGTCACGGCAGGCCCTTGCAGTGAGCGTAGAAGCTCACGGTGGCCGGCCAGTCGGAGAACACGCCCAGCACGCCAACGCCCTGGGCCAGCACGTCCAGCGCCTGCAGCACGTCGCCTTCGCGCTTCAGGGCCGGTGCCAGGCCTTGGTAGAAGAAGCCCGGGCTTGCGGCCGTGCCGCTGGCGATGAAGCCGCTGCGCTCCAAGGACCAGGTGATGATCTGCAAGCCTGCCGCCTTGGCGTCGCGCGCGGCGCGCGAAGGCACCAACTTCTGCTGGGCGTCCAGCTCCAGCAGCGCGTGGATGGGCGGCGCCCAGATGCGCACGCCCTGGGCGCGCCAGGCCTTGAACTGTTCCGCGCTGGGCAGCGCGGCGCGGCTGCGGCCTTCGTCCAGGAACACGGCCTGGCGGCTGAAGGGCTCGGCGTGCTGCACCCAGTACAGCACGTCGCGCAGCTGGAAGGACTGCGGCAACACGTCCTGCGGCGGCACGCCGGCGGCCGTGAAGGCGTCGATCATCTTCTGCGCATAGGCGTCCTGCGTGAAGCCGTCGAAGGGCATGTCCACGGCCGCCGCCTTGAGCTCGGGCGTCTGCTTCACGCCCAGCTGCTTGAAGAGGGCGATGCTCTCGTCCAGGCTCATCAGCGTGCCGCTGCCGGGGCCGCTGTAGAGATCGGTGCGCCAGGCCGGCGTGCCCGCCAGGTACTCGGCCACCGTGGTGGCGCGCGGGTTGGCGGCGTCCATCTTGCCGCGCAGGGTCTTGAACTCGGCCAGCGTGATCTCGCTGGTGCGGCATTCCGCGCTGGCCGGCTTCAGCAGCTTGCCCGCGGCGTCGAACGTGGCCGGCGTGAAAGGCTTGACGCAGCTGGCCGCCAGCGGCGTGGCCAGGATGTTGGTGGTGGTGTGCAGGTCGTTCTGCGAATGGCGACAGACCAGTTGCTTGTCCTTGGTGAAGGTCACGTCGCACTCCAGCACGCCGGCACCCATGCGCGCCGCGGCCAGGTAGGACTCGCGCGTGTGTTCGGGAAACTGCAGCGGCGCGCCGCGGTGGGCGATGCTGAAGGCACTGCGCTTGTACACCGTGGTGCGCGCCATGCAGGCTTGCAGCTCGGCCTTCAGCGGGCCGTCGCTCAAGTCGTCGGCCAGGAAGAAGGGGCGCGGGCCCAGTTGAGCCGCAAACGGTGTGGCATCCGCGGCCAGGGCCGGCACGGTGCCGGCCGCCGACAGCAGGATCAGCGCCAGTGCGCGGCAACGGAACGGCGTCATCGAGCTTCTCCCTCAGGCACTTCGTCAGCGCGCCGGGCGCGGCACGCCGCTGCATTCTCAACGAGCATGGCCTCGCACGTCACAGGCCGCTGGACGCGCGGCGCGGCGGGCGCAGGCGCCGGGCCCGGAACCGAGCACCGCGCCCGGACACAAGCCTGTGCTACCGTGCCGGCCGTCGGGCGACGGGTTCTCGAACGCCTGCTGCCGAACGCCCTTTCACGCCGTGACCGATGCCCAACATCTCGCACGAAGTCGCCATTCTGTTGCTGATCTTCCTGCTGATGCTGTTGCCGCGCATCGTGCAGCGCTGGCGCATTCCGGCGCCGCTGAGCTGCTTTGCGCTCGGTCTGGCCGCGACGCAGCTGACCGGGCCGACTGAACAGCAGCCGACGCTGGCCCTGCTGTCCACGCTGGGCATTTCCTCGCTGTTCCTGTTCGCCGGGCTCGAGGTCGAGCTGAGCGACTTCAAGCGCGGCAGCTGGATCCTGGTGCGCCATCTGCTGTTTCGCGCGCTGGGGCTGGCGCTGCTGTCGTGGCTGGGCATGCGCTACCTGGACCTGGGCGGACAGGCGGCGGTGCTGCTGGCGCTGGCCATCCTCACGCCGTCGGCAGGCTTCATCCTCGACACCCTGCCCGAGCTGGGCATCACCGACGACGAGCGCTACTGGGTGCGCATGAAGGCCATCAGCGGCGAGCTGTTCGCGCTGGCGGTGCTGTTCGTCGTGCTGCAGTCGGGCTCGGTGGAGCGGCTGGCCTGGTCGTCGGCGGCGCTGCTGGCGATGTTGATCGGGCTGCCGCTGTTCTACGTCGGCATGGGCAGGCTCGTGATTCCCTATGCGCGCGGCTCGGAGTTCTCGCTGCTGGTGATGGTGGGCGTGGTCTCGGCGTACCTGACCTACAAGCTCGGCGTGTACTACCTGGTGGGCGCGTTCCTGGCCGGCTTCATCGCCAAGCTGCTGCGCAGCCGGATGCCGTCGCTGGCGTCGGACACCAACCTGCACGCGATCCGCATGTTCGCGTCGTTCTTCGTGCCGTTCTACTTCTTCCACAACGGCATGGGCGTGCCGCCGGGCGCGTTTTCGCTCAAGGCCTTGTTGGTCGGCGCGGCACTGACGTTTCTGGGCCTGCCCATCCGCGTGGGCCTGCTGTGGGCGCAGCGGCGCTTCGTCAAGGGCGAAAGTGCCTTGGCCAGCCTGCGCGTGGCCGCGGCGCTGTGCCCGACGCTGATCTTCACGCTGGTGCTGGCCAGCATCCTGCATGAACAGTTCCAACTGTCCGATGCGCTGTACGGCGGACTGCTGATCTACGCCGGCATGTCCACGCTGCTGCCGTCGCTGGTGATGACGCGGTCGGTGGACTTTGACATGCTGCCCGATCCGCGGCCGCTGGCGGAACCTGGAAGCCAAGGCTGACCAGCGCCTTGGCAGGGCCGTCGCGAGCCCTCCCATCGCGTTAGCAGGCCCTAGACTTCCGGCCAGAGAGACAACGGCCGGCGCTGGATGCTGACGACGGAATCTGTACTCGCACTCGCGCCCGACGACGCCTCGGCCAGGGCCGCACGCGGCCTGGTTTCGCCGGCCAAGTGGCCGTTGCGAGGCGCTGACGCCAGCGCGGTCTGGGGGGAATGCCAGGGCAGCGGCAGCAAGCCCTATCAAACGCAGGTGGACCTCGCAGGCCCGGCGTTCCGCTGCAGTTGCCCGAGCCGCAAGTTCCCCTGCAAGCACGGCTTGGCGCTGCTGCTGATGAAGGCGCAGGACGGCGCCGCGTTCAGCGCTGGCCCGCCGCCGGCCTGGGTGGCCGAATGGCTGGCGTCGCGCGTGGAGAAAGCCCAGCAGCAGGAAGCCCGCGCCGCCGCGAAGGCAGACACCGCAGCTGACCCCGAAGCTGCCGCCAAGCGCGAAGCGCAGCGTTGGCAGCGCATCGAAGCCGCGGGCGTTGATCTTGCGCGCTGGCTGGCCGACCAGTTGACGCAGGGCCTTGGCACGCTCAATGCCACTGCCGTTGCGGCCTGGCAGACGATGGCCGCACGCCTGGTCGACGCCCAGGCTCCGGGCCTGGCGCAGCGCGTGCGTCAGGCCGCCGCGGGCATCGGCGATGCGCCGGAGCGCACCTTGGCACGCCTGGGGCTGCTGCAACTGGCCTGCGACGGCCTGGCGCGCCGCAGCAGCTTGCCGCCCCCCGAGCAAGCCGACCTGCGCACGCTGCTCGGCTGGTCCATGGAGCGCGCCGATGTGCTGGCCCAAGGCAGCCCCGTGGCTGACCGCTGGTGCGTGCTCGCGGTGGTTCTGGACGAACGCGAACCCAAGCTCACCGAACGGCGGGTCTGGCTGCACGGCCAGTCCTGCGGCCGACGCGCGTTGCTGCTGGATCACGCCTTCGCCGGCAAGGGTTTCGAGCAAGGCTGGGTTCCGGGGATCGCGGTCGACGCATCGCTGGTGTTCTACCCCTCGGCCGCGCCGCTGCGCGCCCATGGCGACACGCCGACGGCGGCCGTGATGGCCACGCTGCCGGATGCCGGGGATGAGTGGCAGCAGATCGCCGAGCGCGTGGCCGCCAACCCCTTCACGCCCCTCCATCCGCTGCTGTGGCGCAACGCCGTGCTGTTGCACACCGACGGCTGGCACGCCGTGGCCGGCGCTCGCGCGCTGCCGCTGGCCATCGATCCGGCCGACGCCTGGGCGCTGCAGGCGCGCGGCGGCGGCCGGCCACTGCACCTGGCGGGCGAATGGGATGGACACCGCTTCACGCCGTGGACCGCGTGGGCCGCGGACGGCGCCCCACCGCTGTGGCAACGCGTAGCGTCATGACGGCCTGGGCCGCGCTGCTGCCGCCGGCCCTGGTGGGCACCGAGCACCACGTCGGCGCATGGCCCCCGGCGGGCGCATGGCCGTCCGAAGTCGGCGCGCTCGTTGCGCAGGCGGCGCGGTCGTCGCCGTCGCGCGCCACCGGCCTGCTGCGCACCGCCGCCGTGCTGGCGGTCGTGCAAGGCGCGGCCGAGTTCGGCAGCCCGTTCGCGGGCGCGCTGCCCGCGGCCGCAGGCGATGAGGCGCTGCCCGCCGCCGCGCCCGATCCGCTGCACGCCTGGCTGCTGCGCGAAGGCCCGTCGCGCACTCAGCATGAACTGCTGGCGCTGCTCGCCGCCCGCGCGCAGCGCCTGCCGGAGGCCTGGCTGCCCACTGCGCTGGACCTGGGCCGGCGCAGCATGGCCTTGCGCGGCCCGGTGGCCGCGGTGCTGGGCGCGCGCGGCGCCTGGCTTGCCGCGCAGCGCGACGACTGGCACTGGGCCTTGGGCAGCGGCGCCGTCGACGACGAGCAGCGCTGGACCGACGGCACGCTGGAGCAGCGCGTCGACTTGCTGCGCCGCCAGCGCGCACACGCGCCCGCGGCGGCCCGCACGCGGCTGGCCGCGGCGCTGCCCGAGCTGCCGGCCAGCGAACGCGCCGAACTGTTGGCCACGCTGGCGGTCGGGCTTTGCGGCGACGACGAAGCCTTGCTCGAGTCCGCGCTCAGCGATCGCAGCCGGGAGGTCCGCCAGGCCGCCGCCGCCTTGCTGCTGCGCCTGCCGGCCAGCGCCTTCGTCGAGCGCGCCATCGCGCGCATCGAGCCGCTGTTGCGCCAGGAACCCGCGGGCCGCGGCGGGCGCTGGGTGATCGAGCCACCGGCCGATGTCGGCGCGCTCGACCCGCCACGCCCCAAGCACGAGTCGCTGGGCGACCGCGCCTGGTGGCTGTACCAGGCTGCGCGCCAGCTGCCCTTGGTCTGGTGGGTGCAGCGCACCGGCCTGGAGGCCGCCGCACTGATTCGCTGGGCCGATGCGGGCGACTGGGCCGAAGCGCTGCACCGCGCCTGGCGCGACGTGCTGCGCTGCGCGCCCGAGCCGGCATGGTGTAGCGCCTTCGTGCGTGCCTGGCCGCGCGGCGCCGGCCGCGACGAGCGGACCCAGGTGCTGGCCTTGCTGCCGCTGGCCGAGCGCGAAGAACATTGGCGGCTAACGCTGGAACGCGACGGCCTGTCCGACGCCTTGCTCGCGCAGCTGGGCCCAGGCTGCCCGCCGTCGCAGCACCTGTCCGCCACGCTGTCGCGCGAACTCGTGGCCGCGCTGCCACAGCGCGGGGTCGCCCGCCCGCTGAGCCAAGACTGGCCGCTGCGCGAAGCGCTGCCCGAGATCGCCGCGCTGCTGCACCCCGATGTGCTGCCCGCGCTGCAGGCGCTGCCAACCCGCCTTCTGCGCGACGACGACTCCGCTTCGGTTGCCGAGCTGCTGCACCGTGCGCAGCGCATCGCCGCCGCCCGCGCCACCCTTCACCCAAGGACGCCCCGATGACCAACGTGATGCGCCAGCACGCCGAACAGCAGTTCGCCGAGGAGCTGGCTGAACTGACCAAGCACGACCAGCACCCGCGCCCCGAGAACTGGGCGCTGTCGCCCTGGGCCGTGCTGCGCTACCTGATGGGCGGCAGGCTCGACAACGGCTTCGAGCTCAGCGCCAAATACATCGGCAGCGAGCGGTTGATGCAAGTGGCCATCACGACGCTCGCGACCGACCGCGCGCTGCTGCTCTATGGCGTGCCCGGCACGGCCAAGAGCTGGGTCAGCGAACACCTGGCCGCCGCCATCAGCGGCAACAGCACGCTGCTGATCCAAGGCACCGCCGGCACCAGCGAGGAGCAGCTTCGCTACGGCTGGAACTACGCCCAGTTGCTGGCGCACGGGCCCTCGGAAGCCGCGCTGGTGCCCAGCCCGCTGGTGCAGGCCATGAAGCGCGGCCAGTTGGCGCGTGTGGAGGAGCTCACGCGCATTCCAGCAGACGTTCAGGACACGCTGATCACGGTGCTGTCCGAGAAGACGTTGCCGATTCCGGAGCTGGCCAGCGAAGTGCAGGCCGTGCGAGGTTTCTCGGTCATCGCCACGGCGAACAACCGCGACAAGGGCGTCAACGAACTGTCGGCGGCCTTGAAGCGCCGCTTCAACACCGTCGTCCTGCCGGTGCCCGCGAGCGAGGACGACGAGATCGCCATCGTGACCAAGCGCGTGGGCGAGATGAGCCGTGCGCTGCAACTGCCGGCCGAGCCACCGGCGCTGAAGGAGGTGCGGCGCATCGTGCAGATCTTCCGCGAACTGCGCAACGGCCGCACCGAAGACGGCAAGGCGCAGCTGAAGTCGCCCAGCTCGACGCTCAGTACCGCAGAAGCGATCTCGGTGATCAACAGCGGTCTTGCGCTCGCCGGGCATTTCGGCGACGGCGTGCTGCGCTCGCACGACGTCGCCGCCAGCCTGGTCGGCGCGGTGGTCAAGGACCCGGTGCAGGACAGCGTGGTCTGGAACGAGTACCTCGAGACCGTGGTCAAGGAGCGCAGCGACTGGAAGGATCTGTACCGCGCCTGCCGGGACGCCGTGTGACCGAAACCCGCGTCTTCGGCATCCGCCATCACGGCCCGGGCTGCGCGCGCAGCCTGCGCGCCGTGTTCGACGCCTGGCAGCCCAGCGTGGTGCTGGTCGAAGGTCCGCCGGAGGCCGACGCGCTGCTGCCGCATGTGCCGGCGCTGGTGCCGCCGGTGGCCATCCTGAGCCATGCACTCGACGAGCCGCAGCGCGCGGTCTATCACCCCTTCGCGCTCTTCTCACCCGAATGGCAGGCGCTGGCCTGGGCGGCGGAGCATCGCGTTCCGGCACGCTTCATCGACCTGCCGCAGGCCCAAGAGCTGGCGCTGCCAGCACAGCCCGAAGCCGGCGACGCGCCGCCCGAAGTGCCACGCATGGACCCGCTGGGCGCACTGGCCGAGGCCGCGGGCTTCGAGGACGGGGAAGCCTGGTGGAATCAGCAGGTCGAAGAACGCAGCGACGCCGCCGGCCTCTTCGACGCCATCGCCGAAGCGATGGCCGCGCTGCGCGGCAACGAGCCGTCGACGCGCGACGCGCGCCGGGAAGCGCACATGCGCCAGTGCCTGCGTGCCGCACGGCGCGAGGGGTTCGAGCGCATCGCCGTGGTCTGTGGCGCCTGGCACGTGCCGGCGCTGCGCGACGAGGGCATCAGCGCCAGAGCCGATGCCGCGCTGCTGAAAGGCCTGCCCAGGGCGCAGGTGGCCACGACCTGGGTGCCGTGGACCTACCGCCACCTGACGCGCGCCAGCGGCTACGGCGCCGGCGTGCGCTCGCCCGGCTGGTACGAGCACCTGTGGACCGCGCCCGCCCACGCGCGTGGCGTCGGCTGGTTGGCGCGCGTGGCCACGCTGATGCGCGAGCGCGATCTCGACTGCTCGTCGAGCCACCTGATCGAGGCCACGCGCCTGGCCGAAGGCCTGGCCGCCTTGCGTGGACGCCCCGCACCGGGCCTGGATGAGCTGACCGATGCCACCCGCGCCGTGCTGACGATGGGCGACGACACGGTGCTCGCCTTCGTGCGCGATGCGCTCGTCGTCGGCGACCGGCTGGGCGAGGTGCCCGCCGACGTGCCCACCGTGCCGCTGCAGCGCGACCTGCAAGCTCAGCAGAAGACGCTGCGCCTCAAGCCCGAGGCGCAGCGCAAGACCCTGGACCTCGACCTGCGCCAGGCGAACGATCTGGCGAAGAGCCGCCTGCTGCACCGGCTTTCGCTGCTGGGCGTTCCCTGGGGCACGCTGGCCAGGCTCGGCAAGAGCGCGCGCGGCAGCTTCCACGAGATCTGGCAGCTTCAATGGCAGCCCGAGTTCGCGCTGCGGCTCATCGAGGCCAGCCGCTGGGGCCAGACCGTGGAGCAGGCGGCAACGGCCAGCGTGCTCGAACGCTGCCCGACGCTTGAAACGCTCGCCGAACTGTCCCAGTGCGTGGACGACAGCTTGCTCGCCGACCTGCCCGCTGCAGTGTCGGCCGCCACGCGGGTGCTGCAGGACCGCGCCGCCACCAGCGGCGACGTGCTGCAACTGCTGGGCGCGCTGCCGGCGCTGGCCAACGTGTTCCGCTATGGGAACGTGAGGCAGACCGACTCGGCGCTCGTGGCCCATGTGATCGATGGGCTGGCGCTGCGCGCCGCGCTCGGCCTGCTGCTGGCGGCGCAGCAGCTCGACGACGACGCCGCCGGTGCCTTGCGCGATCACCTGCTGTCCGCGCATGCGGCGCTGCGCCTGCGCGAAGCACCCGAGCCGCAGGCCGCATGGCGCCACGCGCTGCAGCTGCTGGCCGACAGCAGCGCCGCCCATGCCATGCTGCAAGGCTTGGCCTTGCGCCTGCTGCTGGACGACGGCCAACGCAGCGCGCAAGACGCGGCCAGCGCGATGTCGCTGCACTTGTCGGTCGGCAGCGACCCGGCCGCCGCCGCGGCCTGGCTGGACGGCTTCGTGAACCGCAACGCCGTGGTGCTGCTGCACGATGCCGCCGTCTGGCGGCTGTTGGACGACTGGCTGGCGGGTCTGAACGACGAACACTTCGTGCGTGTGCTGCCGCTGGTGCGCCGCAGCTTCTCGGCCTTCGGCCCGGCCGAACGGCGCGACTTGGCGGCCCGCGCGCGCCAGGGCACGAGCCGCGCGCCGGTGGTGGCGGCGCCGGTCGACTGGCCCGCTGACAAGGCCGCGCTGCCACTGCCGTGGCTGCGGCGCTGGCTGGGAGTGCCCGCGTGACGGCCGACGACGGCACGGGCGACGGCACCCGAGACAGCACCCGCCTGCGCCGCTGGCGCCTGGTGCTGGGCAGCGAGGCCGACGCCGCCTGCGGCGTGCCGCTTGGCTTGGACGCCGAGATGGACCAGACACTCGCCGCGTTGTACGAAACCGCCGGCAGCGGCCTGGGTGACGAGCGCAAGGGCGGCCGCGGCGCGTCCCGCCTGGGCGTGGCGCGCTGGCTGGGTGACATCCGCCGCTACTTCCCGTCCCAGGTGGTGCAGGTGATGCAACGCGATGCGCTGGAGCGCCTGGACCTGCGCGAGATGTTGCTGCAGCCGGAGATGCTGCAAGCCGCGCAGCCCGACGTGCACCTGGTGGCGCAGCTGGTGGCGCTGTCGGGCGTCATTCCTGCCACGACCCGGGACACCGCACGCGCGGTGGTGCGCCGTGTGGTCGACGACCTGATGAAGCGCCTGGAGGAGCCGCTGCGCAGCGCCGTGACCGGCGCGCTCGACCGCAGCCAGCGCAACCGCCGCCCCCGCCATGCCGAGATCGACTGGCACCGCACCATCCGCGCCAATCTGCGCCACTGGCAGCCCGGGTACCGCATCGTGGTGCCCGAGGTGCTGCACGGCTACGGCCGCAAGGCGCGCCGGCCGCAGCGCGAGGTGATCCTGTGCATCGACCAGAGCGGGTCGATGGCGCAGTCGGTGGTCTATGCCAGCATCTGCGGCGCGGTGATGGCCAGCCTGCCCGCGGTGAGCATGAAGATGGTGGTCTTCGACACCGCGGTGGTCGACCTGTCGGAGCAGCTCGACGACCCGGTGGAACTGCTGTTCGGCGTGCAGCTCGGTGGCGGCACCGACATCAACGGCGCGGTGGGCTACTGCCAGAGCCTGGTGCATGAGCCCCGCAACACGATCCTGGTGCTGATTTCCGACCTCTACGAAGGCGGCGTCGCGCCGCAGCTGCTGCGGCGTGCGGCCGAGCTGGTCGAAAGCGGGGTACAGCTCATCACGCTGCTGGCGCTGTCGGACGAAGGCGCGCCGGCCTACGACCGCCAGCTTGCCGCGCAACTGGCCGCCCTCGGCGTGCCGAGCTTTGCGTGCACACCCGATGCGTTTCCAGCGCTGATGGCCGCCGCCATCCGGCGCGAAGACGTCAACGCCTGGGCGGCCGGGCGCGGGCTGGTCACCACGCGGGGCTGAGGTCGGCCCGTCCTGCGTTGATCGCTACAGCCGCGCCGGCGCCGCCCCGTCGGCGTTCTGCCAGGCCGCGCGCGCCAGGTCTGCATAATGCTTGCTTTCAGCGTCCTGGCCGCGCCGCTCGGCCAGCTGGGCCTGGCCACGATAGGCCCAGGCGCTGGGGCCGTTGACGCGCAAGGCCTCGGCGATCTCCCGGCCCGCATCGTCGAGCCGGCTCGCGTCCAGCAAGGCGCCGGCCAGCGCCAGGCGCACGCCGCCGCCCAGCAGCGGCGGGTCGCTGCCGAATTCGTCGTCGAGATCGGCCGCCTTGCGCAGCAGCGCGATGGCGTCGTCGTGCCGGCCTTCGGCGCGCGCGATGCTGCCGGCCAGCATGTCGTGCGCGCGCGCCAGCAGCTTGGGCGGCAGCGGGTCGCCGTACATCGTGGCGCGCTGCAGCGTGGGCTGCGCGGCAAAGCCCGCCACCGCCGCCAGCGCGGCGCGCGCGGGCCCCAGCCGGCCGGTGTGCGCATAGGCCATGCCGCGCGCGTAGGCGCCGTAGCCGGCGCGCAGGCCCAGGCCGGCGGTCGACTCGGGCTCGGCGAGCACGGCGTCCCAGCGCTGCAGCCGCACCAGCGTGGCCAGCGGCAGCAGCAGCGGGTATTCGCCGGCGCCGTCGCCGCGGCCACCGAAGCGCCGCTCCATGTCTCGCGCCGCATCGAGCGACAGCGCGCCGCGCCCTTCCATCAGCGCCGAATACCACAGGAAATGCAGGTGGTGCCAGTCCCAGTTGCCGCGGAACGGAACGCCCTGCGCCTTCAGCGCCGCGTCGAAGCGCTTTTGCACCTCCAGCGCCTGCTGGTTGGCGCGGCTGCCATCGGCAAAGCGGCCGATGTTCTTGTAGATGTGGCTGCCCATGTGCACCAGGTGCGGCGACGCCGGCGCCTCGCCGCCCAGCGCGTCGGCAGCGGCTTCAGCCTGCCGCGGATTCGGTGAATGCTCGGCCACGTGGACGTAGAAGTGCAGCACGCCGGTGTGCTGCGGGTGCTGGCGCGTCGCGGCCGCCAGCCTGGCGATCACGTCGCCCACCGCGCCATTGGGCTGGCCGGTCTTCGCGTCCCACCAGTCCCAGGGCAGCGTGCTCATCACCGCGTCGGCGTACAGCGCGACGACGGTCGGGTCGTCGGGATGGCGACGCAGCACGTCGGTCATGGCTGCGGCGTAGGCCAGCTCCTGCGGATCGACCTCGCGCTCGCTCTTGCGCGTGCTGCACATCGCGCTGCCCAGCGCCTCGTAGGTCTTCTGCGCGCGCTCGTCGGCGCTGCCGTAGCGCACCGCCATGGCGTCGATCAGCGCGCGCTCGACGGGCGATGCGCCGCCGGCTGCCCGCTGCGCCAGCGCCACGTAGCGGCGGATGTCGCGCAGCGGCCCGCGGTCGGGGTTGTTGATGTTGGGGCCTAACGCGTAGGCCACGCCCCACGCGCACAGGGCGCAGCTGGGGTCGCGCGCGTAGGCGGCGCGGAACACGCGCGCGGCCTCGCGGTGCTCGAACGCAAAGCTCAAGCGCAGCCCTTGCGCGAACCACGCGCGGGCCTGGGCGTCGCGCGCGGTGACGGCAAAGCCCGTGCTGCCGAAGCCCGGCATCGGCTCGATCGAGGCCGCCGGCGGGCTGTCGTCGACCGACGCGCAGGCCACGAGCAGCGCGGCCACGACGCCAAAGCTGGCCAGCAACCGGGCGCGTGGCAGGCATGCGCGCGGGTGAGCGGTCGGATGCATCTGCGTCTCCCCCTGAGGGGCCATGCGTGCGGCCCCGGTCGAGCGGGCGAACATAGCACCGGCACATCCATCCAACAAGGCGCCTCGGCACGTTGGGCTTCTGCATCAGGGCGGCCGCTGAAACAGAGTGTCTGACGGCGCACTGACGGCGCGCTGGGGGCTGGTGCGCGAACAGCCCGGGCATGAGGAAGACCTGGCCGGCCCGCCCTTCGTCGGCCCCGCCGGACGGCTGTTGCGGGGCGCCTTGGACGAGCTCGGCTGGCCGTCGCAGCGCGAAGCCGAAGCCTGCCTGCCCTGGCTGCAGGCGGAGTTGGCGGCGTTGCGGCCACGCGCCATCGTGGCCCTGGGCGGCGCCGCGCCAGGCTTGAAGACGGTTGAATGCAGGAGTCCCGTCAGGAGTTGCCGACGCGGGTCGCCGCGCAGCGACGGGCCATGCCCGTGCGTGCATCGAGTTGCCAAGAAATGACGCCGATTGGCGGCTAGCTTTGGGTCAAGCTCGTGCCTCGCCTGCCGATATTCAAAGCGATGTCGACGGCCCGGCGATGACAAACATGAATCAACAGCAGACCCTGCCCGCACTCGGCAGGCCAGTGCCCGGGCGCGCGGCCCGGTGGCGCCAGCAGCTGCCGCTGCTGGCCTGCGGCCTGCTGCTGTGCAGCGCGGCGCAGGCGGCCGAGCCGGCGCAGGACGCCGGCGACGGCACGGCCAACGCGTCCGTCGACGCCAGCAACTGGCACCTGTCGGGCTTCGCCACCTTCGGCTGGATGCACTCGAACGGCGACCAGCCCTGGCGCTTTGCGCGCGAGCTGACGCAACCGGGCGCGAACGGCGACTCCAGCGGCAGGGTCGACAGCCGCGTGGCGCTGCAACTGCACGGCCGCATCGACAGCTCGCTTGAAGCCGTCGCGCAGGTCGTCCTGAAGGACAGGCCGCGCGGGGCGCGCGCCGACGAGTACCTGGAGTGGGCCTTCGTCGGCTATCGCCCGGCGCCGAACGTGAACCTGCGGCTGGGCCGCACCAGCCCTGACCTGTTCTTGCTGGCCGACGTGCGCAACGTCGGCATCGCCTACCCCTGGGTGCGGCCCAGCGTCGAGTACTACGGCTGGATGCCCGTGTGGTCGATGGACGGCGCCGACGCCACCTACCAGTGGACGCAGGGCGGCGCCAACTGGTCGGCAAAGCTCGCGGCCGGCAGGATCAGGAGCACGGCCAGCGTGACGGACAACAAGACCAGCGTGGCGTTGACCGGGCGCGACGCGATCTCGGCGATGGTCTCGCGCGAGGCCGATGGGCTGCTCGTCAAAGCCAGCTACCTGCGCACCCGCATGGGCGGCCAGGTGCCGGCCGTGGTGCAGCAGATGATCCCCGGCCTGGAGGCCTTGTCGCAGCTGAACTTCTCACCGGTCGGGGCCGAGGCCGCGACGCTGCGCGATGCGCTGAACTTCGGCGGCCTGACCCGCTACGTGGCGCTGGGCCTGCAATACGACGTCGGCGCCTGGACCTTGCATGCCGAAGGCAGCCGCGTGAGCCTGGAAAAGGGCATCTCCGGCGGCGACCGGGGCTACGTCAGCGCCAGCTATCGCTTTCATCGCTTCACCGGTTTCGTGATGGGCTCGCGCAGCCGCCCGCAGCGGTCGGCGCTGGCGCTGCAGACCGACTGGGCGCAGGCGCTGACACCGGTGTTCGGGCCGGAACTGGCGCAGCAGGCGGCGGCGCTGGGCTATGGTGCGCTGCTGGCGGCCAACCAGCCGCGCTTCGACCAGAGCACCGTCAGCCTGGGCTTGCGCTGGGACCTGTTCGACGCCGGTGCGCTGAAGTTCCAGATCGATGACGTGCACGTCCACGCCAACGGTGGCGCCGGTTGGCGCTTGGCTTCGCCGGCCGCGAATCGTGCACGCGTGTACTCGGTTGCGGTTGACATCAGCTTCTGACATGCGCAGCCGCCTCAAACGATTCATGGCGGGTGCGGCGCTGGCCTTGGCCAGCTGGCCGGGACTGGCCGCGGGCACGCAGCTGTACGTGGTGGTCAACGCGAGCAACCCGATCCAGAAGCTGGCCCAGCGCGACGCGGTGGCGCTGTACACCGGCCGCACGCGCACCTTCCCCGACGGTCGCGAAGCGGTGGCCTACGACCAGGCCGAAGCGAGCGCCGTGCGCGCCGACTTCTACCGCTCGCTGACCGGCATGGACCTGGCGCGCATCAACAGCTATTGGGCGCGGCTGCGCTTCTCCGGCCAGGTGCAGCCGCCGCGCATGCTCAACGACGAAGGCCATGTGGTGTCGGCCGTGCGCAGCGACCCCAACGCGGTGGGCTACCTGCGCAGCGCACCCACCGACCCGGCACTCAAGGTGGTGCTGGTGATGCCGGTGGCCGCCGACTGACGGCCGTTGCGACGACCGCTTGCATCATGCGCCAAGCCACCAGCCTGCATCGCCGGTTCATCGGCGTGCTCGTGCTCAGTGCATCGGCGCTGGCGCTGGTCGCCGCCGCCACGGCCTACGGCTTCGCGCACCGCTACGCGGTCGACCGCGCCCAGACCTCGCTGCGCGCGCTGGCCGACGCGGTGGAGAAGACCGTCGCGGTGGCCGTCTACGCCAACGACAAGGTGCTGCTGCAGGAGCTGACCGACGGCATGCGCAAGCACCCGCTGGTGCAGCGCGTCGAGGTGCGCGATGCGCAGGGCCATCCGCTGGGTGCCGGCAGCAACCGCGGCGACGCGGCGCCGGCAGGCAGGCCCGCGGCAGCGGCCGGATCCTTCGAACGCGACCTGTGGTCGCCGTTCGACGGCGCCGAGCGGGTGGGCCGGCTGCACATCCAGGTCGACGGCGACTCGCTGCTGCACGAAGCGCGCGGGCAGGCGTCGACGCTGGGCCTGTTCATGGTGTTGCTGATTGCGATGCTGGCCTTTTTGCTGCACCGGCTGGCGCTGCGCATGCTGTCGCAGCCGCTGGCGCAGCTGGCCAACGAACTGACCTTGATGGAGCCCGGGGCATCGAACCGCATCACGCTGTCGCAAGCGCATGCGAGCGACGAGATCGGCGTCGTCGCGCGTGCCGCCAACCGGCTGCTGCAGGCCAACGACGATGCGCTGCAGCGCGAGCGCGCGGCGCGCGAGGAGGTGTCGGCGATGGAGGTGCGCTACCGCCATCTGTTCGACATCAGCAGCGCCGGCATCTTCGTGCTGACGCCCGAGGGCCGGCTGGTGGCCAGCAACCCGACCGTGGCGCGGCTGGTGGGCAGCACCACGCAGGCCCTGTCTGCCGATGTCGGCACGCAGTTCATCGACGACGTGTTCCTCAACGCGGCGCGCGCGCGCGAGCTGATCGCCAAGGCCGTGGCCGACGGCGAAACGACCTCGGGCGACCTCGGGCTGCGCTGCGTCGACGGTGCCTTCAAGTGGGCACATTGCCTGTTCTCGCAGCACGAAGACCCCAACAACCCCGACCACCAGCTGATCCAGGGCGTGATGTACGACATCACCCAGCGCAAGCGCGAGGAGCAGGCGGTGCGCCGCCGCATCCACGTCGACGCGCTGACCGAGCTGCGCAACCGCGCCGGCATCCTGGCCGGGCTGGACGAGGCGATCGACGTCGTCAAGAGCACGGACGCACACGTGACCATCCTCTACGTCGACCTCGACGGCTTCAAGGACGTCAACGACCGCTGGGGGCATGCCGCCGGCGACCAGGTGCTGATCGAATGCGCCAAGCGGCTGCTGGCGCTGGTGCGCCGCAGTTCCGATTTCGTCGGCCGCCTGGGCGGCGACGAAATGCTGATGGCGATCCGCGGCATGGCGCCGGACAGCGACCGCGTGCAGGAACTGGCGGCGCAGATCGTGCTGTCGCTGGCGACGCCGATCGACATCGGCCAGGGACGCACGGTCCAGGTGGGTGCGAGCATCGGGCTGGCGGGCTTTCCTCGGCATGCGCGCACCGCGCCGGAGCTGCTGGCCGTGGCCGACCAGGCGATGTATCGGGCCAAGCGCGCCGGCAAGGGGCGCTTTGTGGTGGCTGACGAAGACGAGTGCCTGGCGAGGTCGATGCCATGACGACGACCGCGGTCGACGTTGCAGGCGAATCCGGCCGCCTGGCCGAGCTGGCGCGCTACGACGTGGTGATGGCGCGCGAGGAGACGGCCTTCTCGGAACTGGCGGCGCTGGCCGCGCACATCCTCAAGGTGCCGCTGGCGGGCGTCAGCCTGGTGGATTCCGCGCATGTGTGGATCAAGGGCCGGCACGGCGTGGACCTCAGCTGCCTGCGCCGCGAAGGCGCCTTCTGCAGCTTCGCGGTCGAGTCCAACCAGGACGTGTTCGCGGTGACCGACACCCACAAGGACAAGCGCTTCCTGGCCAACCCGCTGGTCACGCTGGCGCCGCACGTGCGCAGCTACTTTGCGGCCGTGCTGGTGGGCCAACGCGGTTATGCGCTGGGCACCTTGTGGATCATGGACGTGAAGGCCAGGACGCTGCAGCCCGACGAGGCCGACCTCCTGCAGTCGCTGGGCGCCCAGGCGGTGCGCATGCTGGAGCTGCAGTACCGGTCCGAGGATTCCGGGTTGCCGGCGCGTTCGGCCTTTGTGACCAACCTGCAATGCGCACTGACACAGGCCGCCGGCGGCAGCCAGGCCTGCCGGGTGGCCAGCTGCAGCCGCCTGCAGCCGTCGGGCGAATGCATGAGCACGCGCCAGCGCAAGGCGGCGCGCGTGGGCTACGTGCAGCTGCGCAACCTGCCCTTGATCAACAGCCTGTATGGCCGCGAGGTCGGCAAGCAGGTGGTGCACACCGTGGCCGAGCGCATGATCCGGTGGAAGAGCCCCGGCGACATGCTGGGCCAGGTCAGCGAGGACAGCTTCGCCTTCGCGATGTTCCAGGGCGCACGCCGCGACAACGAGCGGCTGCTCGACCTGGAGCGGCTGCTGTCGCGGCCGGCGCAGCTGGCGGGCGAGTCGATCCGGCTGACCTGCAGCATCGGCCTGGCCGACAGCGCCGACGGCGCCGGCGTGGCATCGTCGCTGCTGGACCGCGCCGCCGCCGCGGCCGCGCAGGGCCAGCCGCTGGTGCGCACGACGATCCGCGTGTTCGACGAGCGGCAGTTGCAGGACGCCAGGCGGCATGTGCGCATCGAGCGCGCCTTGAGTGACTGCATCTCGCGGCGCCAGGTGGTGCCGGGCTACCAGCCGCAGGTCGACGTCGTCAGTGGGCGCGTCATCGGGTTCGAGGCGCTGGGCCGCCTGCACCACGACACCGAGGGCGTGCTGATGCCGGCCCGCTTCCTGGGCACGGCGCTGGCGACCGGCCAGATCCGGCAGGTCGACATGCTGATGCTCGAGCGCGTGTGCCGCGACATGGCGGCCTGGCGCGCGCAGGGCCTGCCGGTGCTGCCGGTTGCCATCAACCTGTCGCGCGAGTCGCTGCTGCAGGACTCCACCATCGAATCCATCGCCACGATGCTGGAGGAACTGGACATTCCGCCGAGCCTGATCAACATCGAGATCACCGAGAACGGGCTGGAGGAATCGGCTGCGGTCGTCAACCAGCGCGCGCGCGAACTCAAGCGCATCGGCTTGCGGGTGGAGCTCGACGACTTCGGCACCGGCTTGTCCAACCTGGACACGCTGCGGCTGCTGGAGTTCGACTGCCTGAAGGCCGATCGGCAGTATGTGCACGGCGTGTCGGTCAACATGCACACGGCCGCGCTGCTGCACCTGATCCGCCACGTGTCCGAGCTGTTCGGCGTCAGCCTGATCTGCGAAGGCCTGGAAGACGAAGGCGACCTGCGCTGGGCCCTCAAGCACGGATTCCGCTACTTCCAGGGCTGGTATTTCGCCGCCGATGTCGACGCCGACGCGGTGGCGCGGCTGCTGGTCGACATGGAGGGGCAGCCGCCGGCGGCCTTCGCCAACGACCCGGCGGCGCTGGCGCGCTTCCTGCAGCGCGGCTGAAGCCCGGCGCTCAGCGGCTCATCAAGGCCGCCTGGCCGGCGCCCAGGCTGCGCCGGAAGAAGCCCGTCACGCGCTCGGTGTAGGCGCCGGGCTCGGCGCGAAAGCTGCCGATGTGGCCCTGCGTGGCGGTGGTCCAGCACTCCGCGCCGCTGGCCTGCGCCAGCCGTTGGGCGTCTTCGGGCGGCACGAAGCGGTCGCCTTCGCTGTGGATGACCATCACCGCGCGGCCGGCCAGCGCCGGCACCGCGGCCAGCGGCGACACGCGGCGCAGGTCTTCGCCGGTGAGCAGCCGGGTGATGAACAAGGCGCCCGGCAGCACGCACCCGGGCAGGCGGCACAGCTTGCGGAACTGGCGCTCGAAGATGCGGCTGAGGTCGGCAAAGGCGCTGTCGGCCACCACGGCCTCGATGCCGGGCTCGATGGCCGCGGCCAGCAAGGCGCTGGCGCCGCCCATGGAGGCGCCCAGCACGCCGACGTGCGCGTGGCCCTGGGCGTGCAGCCAGTCGACGGCGCCCAGGACGTCGTAGCGCTCGCGCGCGCCGTACGTCATGCGGGCGCGGCTGCTGGTGCCATGGCCGCGCAGGTCGATCATCAGCACCGCCATGCCGGCCGCTTGCAGGGCACGCGCGAGCGGCACCGTGCTGGCCTTGAGCTCGTCGCCGCGGCAGGCGTCCTTGCCGTGCACGAACACCACGGCCGGCTGTGAGCCGCCCTGGGCCAGGTACCAGCCGTCGATGCGCGCACGGCCGTCACGCGCCGCAAAGCTCACCGCCTGCGCACCGGCCATCGCTTGAGCCTTCACGCAACGCTGCGCCCGGGTGAAGCGCCACGCCACCGCGGCGCAGGCCGTCAGGTAGGCCACGGCGCCGGTGGCCACGGGGGTGAAGACGGCAGCAAGGGTGGCGGTGTTCATGGCAGGGCTCCGGTGGGTGTGGGGATGGGTGCAGGAGGCGATGAGCCACTGTCGCAGCGGGGCGCGGTGCGCGTCCTGAAGACGCCATGAAAGCGCCATGAAAGCCTTGCACGGGTCCGGCGCCGCGCCGCCGGGCGGCGGTTTCACGGCGCTTTCATGGCGCCTTCAGGACGTGGCGCAGGGGGGCGTCGAACACTGGGCCCCAGCACTTCCGAAAGCCCGCCATGCACCACGCCAGCCCCTTCCCCTTGCCCGGCACGCCGCGCGGCATCACCCTCAGGCAGGCCTGCGCGGCCGACGCCGCGGCCCTGCAGCGCTTCGTGCAGGACCTGGACGCTACCGGGCGCTACTTGCGCTTTCACGGCCACGTGAAGGGCTGCAGCGCCGAGGCCGCCGCCCGCATGGTGCGCAGCGACGGCGCGCAGTGCTGCGTGTGGCTGGCTTTTGCGCAGCCCGACGACGGCGGCGCGCCCGTGCTGGTGGGCGAGGCGCGCTGGGTGCGCACGGCCGCGGCGCCGGAACAGGCCGAACTGGCCCTGGTGGTGGCACCGGCCTGGCGGCAGGCCGGCGTGGCCGATCAGCTGCTGCAGCAGCTCGTCGACAGCGCCCGCGCCGCCGGCGTGGAGTTGCTGTTCGGCTCGGTGCTGGCGCACAACGAGCGGATGCTGCGCTTCATGGCGCGGCACGGTTTTGCAGCGGACGCGTTCGGCCCCGACGGCGACGACCCCGCGGCGCTGCGCCTGGAGCGCGCACTGCTGCCGGCGCCCAGCGGTTGGCGGCGCGCCCTGCAGGCCCTGGCGCTGCGCATGTCAGGCCTGGCGTAGCCGCCGCGGCGCCGGGCCGCCGGCAGATCAGCCGTGCGCCGGGCCGGCTGCCGTGGCCGCAGCCTGCACCAGCAAGGCGTCGGCTTGCTCGACACTCAAGCCCCGGCCTTGCTCGACCAGCCGCTCGACCTCGCGCGCGCCGAGCGTTGCGTTCATGCCGTCCAGCAAGCCCTGCAACTCGGCCAACTCATGGGCCGGCAGGCTTTGCCCCGCAGCGTCGAACTGCTGGAGCGCATGTCCCAGCCACTGGGCCGCGGCCGCGTGGCGCGAGCGCCCCGCCAGCACCTGGCACAGCGTGACGCAGACGTCGAACACCTGGTCGCGCCGCGCCAGGTGCAGGGCTTGGGGCGCCTCCTGCAAGGCCTCGTCCAGGCGCCCCAGCCGCAGCAGCAGTTCCACCAGGTAGGCGTGCAGGTACGTGGCGTTCAAGCTGCCAGCTCGCGTGGCCTGCCCCAGGGCGGCGCGCGCGCGGGGCAAGGCTTCTTCCGCGCGGCCCAATTGGGCCAGCAGGGCGACGATGTTGGACTCCGCGGCGCAGGCCGACTCGACCATGTCACGCGCCAGGGCCAGGCGCCGTTCGTCTTCACGATGCCGCAAGGCGCCTTCGAGGTCGCCCTGCAACTCACAGGCCACGGCGCGGGTCCCGGCGGCGTTGACGCCCAAGCGCGCGCGCACGGCCGCAGGGGCATGCTGCACCACGTCTTCCATCTCGGCCAGGGCCGGCGCCACCTCGGGCTGGTAGCGGGTGCAGGCGCGCACCACGGAAATGGCGGCATGGAACCGGCCCGCGTCGTCGCCCAGCTCGCGGCTCAGGCGCCCCGCCTGGATGGCCGCGGCGATGGCCTGCGGCCCACGCCTCAAGGTGATGAGCGCACGCGCCTGCTCGCCCCACCACTTGGCCTGGGTGGGCAGCGGCAAGCCGCCCAACACGGGCTCGCAGGCCGCCAGCCAATGCGCTGTCTCGCCCAGCATCGCCGTGTAGACGAGCGAGTTCAGCGCCGCGACGGACATGCGCACGGCGCACTCGGGATCGTGCTGCAAGGCCCAGGTCATGGCCTCGCGGTAGTTGTCGAACTCGCGCACGGCGGCGGCCTGGCCCTGCGCTTGCCCGCCCGGGGCACCGCCATAGGTGGCAGCCGCCGCCGCCAGCATGTGCTTGACCATGGCATGGCCATGCAGGCTGCGCGCGGGCGCTTCCTCCTGCGCCTGCGCCAGCTGCTCCAGGGCGTAGGCGCGCATGGTCTCCAGCAGCCGGTAGCGCGGCGGGTGCGCGATTTCGGCCACCACCAGGCTGCGTTCCACCAGCGCGCCCAGCGTGTCGATGGCCTGCCAGCGGGCCTCGGCATCGCCCTCGGGCACGGCGGCCACGGCTTGCATGAGCTCGAGCGAGAAGCCGCCGTTGCACACGCCCAGTGCCCGAAACAGGCGCTGCTCCTCGGGTTCGAGCAAAGCGTAGCTCCAGTCGAGCGCGGCGTGCAGGGTCTGGTGGCGGCTGGGGGCATCGCGCAGGCCGCGGCGCAGCATCGCAAAGCGCTCGCCGAGGGCATCGAACACGCCTTGCAGGCCGAGCAGCGGCACGCGCGCCGCGGCCATCTCGATGCCCAAGGGCAGCCCGTCGAGTTGCGCACACAGCCGCCCCAGCAACGGCACCTGTTCGGGGCCCAAGGCGATGCGCGAGTCGGCCGCCGCGATGCGCGCCACCATCAGGCCGATGGCGCCGTCGTCCCAGCCTTGCTCCTGCACGGCCAGGGGCTCCAGGGGTTCAATCCGCTCGTCGGCCAGGTGCAGCGGCACCTGGCTGGTGACGAGCAAACGCCCCTGCGGCCAGGCGGCACGCAAGGCCGCCACGAGTTCGGCCACCGGGCCCACCATGTGTTCGGCGTTGTCGAGCACCAGCAGGTCCTCGCGGCCCAGGTGGGGCGCCAAGGCGCTGACGCCGGCGGCGCCGGGCGACGGCCGGTTCAACAGGCGCGCCAGGGCGGGCAGCAGCTGGGTGGCGTCGTTCAGCGCGGCCAGGTCCAGCCAGTGGCCGGCGCCGCTGCCGAAGCCGTCCAGCAGCGCACGCGCCAGCCGCGTCTTGCCCACCCCGGACGGGCCGATGACGGTCAAAAGCCCCGGCGTCTGCAGCGCCGATTGCAGCCGCGCCAGCTCCTGCGCGCGCCCGAACAGCCGCAAGCCGGGTGGCACGGCCGCTGCGCCGCGCGGCGCCTCGGGCGCGGGTGGGTTGGACGGCGCTTCGGCAGCCGGCGCCGCGCCATCGTCGAGCCTCAGCGTGAAGCGATAGCCGAAGCCCGGCACGGTGGCGATGGCCTGCGGCCCCAATGCCTTGCGCAGGGCGAGCACCTGCGCGGCGATGTTGCCTTCTTCCACCACCAGGCCGGGCCAAGCCTGGGTCAGCAAATCGTCCTTGGAGACCAGTTCACCCGGCTTGGCCGCCAGCACCAGCAGCACTTCGAACGCCCGCCGGCCCAGGGCCAAGGGCTGTCCATCGCGCAACAGCAGCCGCTCCTGGGGGCGCAACTCGAACTCGGCAAAGCGCAGGGACGCGGGACGTTCGGTGGAGGCCATGGGACCCGCAATCTACTCTCTTGCGCGTCGCCATGGCGTGCAGGCTCCCAGCGCGGCTGCTGACGGCGCCGGCCGGGTGATGTCGCGGCACGGCGGTTGCAGCCGGTCGCGCCGCGGCGCGCCAATCAGGCGAAGGCGACGCCCTCGGTGCGGTCGGCGGCGGCGTACAGCTGATCGTTCTCGCGCCGGATGCGATCGGCCAGCACGCCGAGGATCTGCTTGGTCTCGCGCACGAACTCGTCCGCGCTGGCCGCGATCTTCGATGCCGTGGCCCATTTCTCGTTGTAGACCACCACGGCCTTGGCCGTGCCCTTCATCTCCGTGGCGAAGCGCTTGGCGAGCTCGGAGACGGTACGGTCGTTGTGCACCGTCAGCTCCGGGTACAGCACCTTGTCCTCGGTGGTGATGTGGAGCACGAGCCTGCCCATCAGCTTGCCGAGGGAGGTTCGCGCCGCCGTGGCATCCTTCGACAGCTGGGCCACATTGAGCAGCGACTGCAACTCGCCTGCGAGTTTCAGCAGGTCGTCGTGTTGTGCCCGGAATCGATCTGTGCGTGCCATGCGTGGGTCCTTTGGTGGTTGACGCCAGCGCTATCGGCAGCTCCGCCGCCGACTTGAGGGCTCGCCGCAGGGGCTTCGGCGCGAAATCGACGGCTCGGGCACACTGTGCGCATGGCGTGGCCGCAGCCGGCGGCCACGCGTCGCGTTTTGCCGCAGGGCGGCTCGGGTTTGCCGCGGGGCGTCCCGGGACCAGCCGCTGCGGCGCCACCGAGAGGGCCATGCGCATGAGTGACCGCAGCATCCTGCAACACATCAACCAGCTCGTCGACGAGGAGCAGCGCCTGCGCGGCAGCGAACGCGCCCAGGCCGGCGATGCCGAGCGCCTGCGCGCGCTCGAGCAGCAGCTCGACCAATGCTGGGACCTGTTGCGCCAGCGCCGCGCCCAGCGCGAGTTCGGCAAGGATCCCGACGCCGCTCGGCCGCGCGACGCCGGCACCGTTGAAGGCTATACGGGCTGAGTGGGCTGAGCGGGTCGAGGGGGGGCGAGCGCAGATGGCGGCCGAAGGCAACGCGGGCTTGTTGTTGGGCGCGGTGACGCTGCTGGGCGCCGCGGTGGTGGCGGTGCCCTTGTTCCGGCGGCTGGGGCTGGGCTCGGTGCTGGGCTACCTGGCGGGCGGGCTGGCCATCGGGCCGTTCGGCCTCGGGCTCGTCAGTAACCCGCAGACCCTGATGCACGTGGCCGAGCTGGGGGTGGTGATGTTCCTCTTCATCATCGGCCTCGAGATGAAGCCTTCGCACCTGTGGAGCCTGCGGGCGCAGATCTTCGGCCTGGGCAGCCTGCAGGTGGTGTTGTGCGCGGCGCTGCTGACGGGCGTGTCGATCGCTTTCGGTTTTCCGTGGCAGGTGTCCTTCGTCAGCGCGGCGGGCTTCGTGCTGACCTCCACCGCCATCGTGATGCAGGTGCTGGCCGAGCGCGGCGACATCGCCTCGCCGCGCGGCCAGCGCATCGTCTCGATCCTGCTGTTCGAAGACCTGCTGATCGTGCCGCTGCTGGCGCTGGTGGCGTTTCTGGCGCCGGCCACCGCGATGCCGCAAGACGCGCCACCGCTGTGGCAGCGCATCGGCATCGGCCTGGGTTCGCTGGCCGCGCTGGCCGCCGCCGGGGTGTGGCTGTTGAATCCGCTGTTCCGGCTGCTGGCCAAGGCCAAGGTGCGCGAACTGCTGACCGCCGCCGCGCTGCTGGTGGTGCTGGGCGCGGCGCTGCTGATGGAACTGGGCGGCCTGTCGATGGCCATGGGCGCCTTCGTGGCCGGGGTGCTGCTGTCGGAGTCCACCTTCCGCCACCAGCTCGAGGCCGACATCGAGCCCTTCCGCGGCCTGCTGCTGGGCCTGTTCTTCCTCAGCGTGGGCATGACGCTGGACCTCGGCGTGGTGCTGCGCAACTGGCAGCTGATCGTCTCGGGCGTGCTCGCGCTGATGCTCGCCAAGGCCTTGTGCATCTACGTGGTGGCGCGGCTTGCGCGCAGCAGCCGCGCCGATGCCATCGACCGCGCGCTGCTGATGATGCAGGGCGGCGAGTTCGCCTTCGTCCTGTATGCCGAGGCGCTCAAGCTCGGCGTGATCGGCACCGAGGTCAATGCCAACATGACCGCCGTCATCGTGCTGTCGATGGCGCTGACGCCGCTGGTGCTGGCGATCGTGCAGCGGCTGCGGCCACCGGCGGCGGCGCCCTCGCTCGAAGGCGTGGACGTGGCGCACGACCTGCGCGGCAATGCGCTGATCATCGGCTTCGGCCGGGTCGGCCAGGTGGCCAGCCAACTGCCGCTGGCCAAGGGCGCGCAGCTGACGATCATCGACGATGACCCCGACGTGATCCGCAATGCGCTGCCCTACGGCTTCAAGGTGCACTACGGCGACGGCTCGCGCGAGGACGTGCTGCATGCGGCCGGCGCGCAGCATGCGCAGGTCATCATCGTGTGCATCGACGACCGCGACAAGACCAACCTTTGCGTCGAGATCGTGCTGCGCAACTGTCCGGCCAGCCGGCTGGTGGTGCGGGCGTTCGACCGCGAACACGCGCTGGCGCTGGTCAAGATGGGCGTCGACGACGTGGTGCGCGAGACCTTCGAGTCGGCCGCCAAGATGGGCCGGCTGGCGGCCCTGGCGCTGGGCGCCTCGCTGACCGAGGTCGATGAGCTGACGACCGAGCTGCGCCAGCGCGACGCCGACCGCTTTGCGCTGGAAACCAGCGGCGGCACCTTTGCCGGCCGCGCACTGGTGCTGGGCAACATCGACTACATCGAGCCGCCGCGCCACGACCCCCCGCCGCCCAAGGCACCCGCCACCGACCCGCCGGCCAAGCCGGCACCGACCGCCGCCTGAGGCGCACGCACCGCAAGCACCGCAAGCACCGCACGGCCCCCGAGCACGCAAGCCGAAACCACAGGAGAGCCCCGATGAAAGTGGACGCCCCCGTCATCCTCGACGAGGCGCGCAAGCGCTTCGAGATCACCGTCGACGGCCATGTCGCCTACGAGGTGTTCGAGCGCTTCCCCGGCGGCATCGCCTATCTGCACACCATCGTGCCGCCGGAGCTCGAGGGCCGCGGCGTCGGCAGCGTGCTCGTCAAGCACATCCTCGACTACGCGCGCGACAACCATCTCAAGGTGCGGCCCGACTGCCCTTTCGTGAAGGCCTACATCGACCGCCACCCCGAGTACCAGTCGAACTCGCTGGCGCACGGCGCCAGCCTTTGAAACGGCTCGCCGGCGCACGACGCGCCAGCGCGCGAGCCGCCGCGGCCCGGCCGGCCGCGGCCCATCCACCCAACCCGACAGGAGAATGCTCATGGACGGCGTGACCCAAGCCCGCAGCAAGGACTGGCTGCTGGCCCCCGACAACGCGGTGATCACCTTCATCGACTACCAGCCCGACCAGTACGCGGGCGTCGGCTCGATCGGCGTCGACGAGTTGCTGCTCAATGTCACCACGCTGGGCAAGCTCGTCACGGCCTACGGGCTGCCGGTGGTGCTGTCGACCGTGGGCAAGAAGATGCGCGGCATGAAGGGCACCAACGAAGAGCTGCATGCGGCGCTGAACAACGCGCCCGAGATCGACCGCAACACGCTCAACTCGTGGGAAGACCCCGACTTTCGCGCTGCGATCGAGAAGACCGGCCGGCGCAAGCTGATCGTCGCCGGGCTGTGGACCGAGATCTGCGTCGCGTTCCCCGTGCTGGATGCGCTGCACGAGGGTTACGAGGTCTTTGTCGTCGAGGACGCGATCGGCGGCGTCAGCAAGACCGCGCACGACGCCGCGATGCGCCGCATGGAACTGGCCGGCGCGCGGCCGATCACCGTGATCGGCCTGGCCGGCGAACTGCAGCGCGACTGGAGCCGCCCCGGCTCCGACCGCTTGCGCGCGGCGCTGCAGGGCTGGTTCGGCGGCCACCGCGCGCTGGCCGCCAAGCGCTGAGCCTGCGGGCCGCGCCGGCGGCACGGCACTGCATCCGAACGTTGCGCCACGCACCATGACCCAAGCCCGCGACCCCGAGCACGCGCCGCTGCTGCCGCCCTGGCAGGTCAGCACCTGGCTCAACACGCCTCGGCCGCTGAGCCTTGAAGACCTGCGCGGCCGCGTGGTGCTGCTGCACATGTTCCAGATGCTGTGCCCGGGCTGCGTCTCGCACGGCTTGCCGCAGACCGAGCGGGTGCGGCAAGCCTTCAAGCCCGAAGACCTGGCGGTGGTGGGGCTGCACACGGTGTTCGAGCACCATGCGGTGATGACGGTGGCGGCGCTGCAGGCCTTCGTGCACGAGTACCGCTGGTCGTTCCCGATCGGCGTCGACCAGCCCGATGGCCATGGCGGGCTGCCGCTCACGATGGCGAGCTGGGGCCTGCAGGGCACGCCCAGCCTGCTGCTGCTCGACGGCCAGGGGCGGGTGCGGCTGCACCGCTTCGGCCAGATCGACGACCTCTCGCTGGGGGCCGCGCTGGGCCGGCTGATCGCGCAGAACCAAGAGCAGCACGCCTGAACGGCGGCGGGCGCAGCCGCCTTGGCCGCTACGCGATGCCGTCCTGGTACTTCACCGACGCATGGCTGCCGTCGCAGAACGGCTTGTTGTTCGAAGCACCGCAGCGGCACAGCGCCTGGCGGTTGCGGATCTCGTAGCCTCGGCCATCGGCACTGATCACGCGGATGCCGCCGCGCACCATCAGCGGGCCGCTGCAGCCCTGGGCCGGGTCTTCTATGGCGCTGATCGAGGGCGCCTCGGCCGGCTCGATGGGCTGGCGGGTGGCGATGTCCCAGATCATCAGCCGGCCGCCGGGGCAATGGTGGGCCTGCCGCGTGGCCATGTCCTGGTGGACCTGGCCGGGCAGCGTGACCTCGGTCCAGATGGTCTCGCCGGCGTCGCAAAAGCGGCCGAAGGCGCAATAGTGTTCGTTGTCGGTCAGCGCCAGCGCCGGCCCGTCGATCTCCTGCGCGCCGGCCAGCAAGGGCTCGAACGGCGCCCGCTCGGTCATGTCGACGCCGGCGCGCAGGTGCGAGCCGTCGCAGAACGGCGCGTGCTTCGAATGCCCGCAGCGGCACAGCGCCATGCCGTCCTTGCTGTCGAAGGTCTTGAGCTGCCGAAAGCCGACCGACGCACCCTGGGCATCGGTCTCGATCATCGTCTGCACCAGGACCGGCGCGCCTTTGACGATGTAGGGTCCATTCAAGGACACGGTGACGGAGAAACTCTCCGGTGCCGCGTGGGTCCCGATTTGAACCGGCGCTGAAGCGGTCGGGCGGGTGCTCATGACGTGATGCCTCGGTCAGGGTTGATGGGCCGCTTCGCAGCGCCGGGCATGGCCGGCTCGAAGCGCGAGCGCCTGATCATGCGCCGGCGCGGCAAGGCAGGACGGCCCGATGGCTTTGATCGGCGGCGACCTTTAGCGCCAGCCCTCGGTCACCGAGAACGCGGCCCAGTGAAACGGGTGGGCCTGCGGCCCGCCGTCTGCGGCCAGCAGCCGGCGCTGGGCGGCGCGCAAGGCCACGGCCGCGTCCTGGCCGGCGGCCAGGCCTTCGTACAGCGCGCCCATCAGGCGGCTGGTGCTGCGGTCGGCCACCGGCCAGTGGCTGGCGATCACGCGCCCCGCGCCGCGTTCGAGCAGCAGTGCCGCCAGGCTTTCGAACTCGGCCCCGTCACCGGCCGCCGTCTGGCAGGCCGACAGCGTGACCAGGTCCAGCGACCGCAACGGCCAGCGCTGCAGTTCGTCCAGCGACAAGCGGCTGCCGTCGCCCAGCAGCAGCCAGCTGCGGCCCACCTTGCCGGGGTGCAGCACGAAGTGCGTGCTGAGGTGCAGGATGTCAAAGCGATCGGGCTGGCCGTCTGCCGCCGCCTGGCGCAACTGCTGGCGCGTGAAGGCCTCGTCCAGCCAGGCATGGCCGTGCAGACGCGGGCCGCCGGGCCGCGCCTCGCACGCGCCCTGGCCGCCGGTGAACGGGCCTGCCACGACGGCGCACAACTCGTCGGCCACGGCCGGCAACGGACGCAGCCCGGGCGCACCGCGTGTGCTGCCGAAGGCCTGCACCCAGGCGGCCGTGGCATCCGCGGCGCGGGCCGCGGCCCGCAACGGCGCCTGTGCGCGCGCAGGCGCGGGGGTTTGGGTCTGCTGCAGCAGCGTCACACGCTCCACCAGCCAAGCCTGGCCGTCATGCAAGGCGGCAAACGGCAGCTGGCGCAGGTCGCCATCCAGGCGCAACCACCACGTGTGGGCGCCGATGCGGCGCGACTCGGCATCGATGTCGGCGGCCACGCGCGCGTACAAGGACTGCAGCGCAGGGCGAACGTCGGCGCGCTGCTCGATCAAGGCCAGCACCCGGCCGATGTCGGCCGACAACTGCTGGACGTCGATGCGTGGCCGCAGCACGCGCCGGCCCTGCCGGCTGTCCAGCACGATGTTCAGGTGCGCCGGGCCGGCAAACAGCGTGGCCTGCAACACACCCGGCGGCGGCGACGCTGCGGCCAGGCGGCCGGTCGGTGGCGCCGGGTCGGCACGCGGCACCGGCCGCGCCAACGCCGCTGCCCAGTCGGCAGCCGCGCGGTGCTCTGCGGCCTGGCGCGCCGCCATGGTGGCGCCGGAAGTCGCGAGGTTGGCGGCGGTCGCCCCGCGTGCAGCGCTGGGTGGCCGCGTGGCCAGCGGTGAACGCGCCAGCCATTGCTGCTCAGCCCCCGTCCAGGGCAGCGGCCCGGCTGCGGCCGCAGCGGCCGGCGCCCAGCCTTGCACGAAGTCGCGCAGTTCCTGCCCCTTGAGCAACTGCTGCACCTGCAAGGCCTCGTCGCTGCGGCCATCGGCCATCAACCAGTCGGCCAGGCGGCGGTAGACCGCGTGCTTGTCCTTCAGGAAACCGGCCTCGACGTCGCGCTGCCCGCGCAGCCGGCCGCGCACCTGCTCGATCTGCCCCAGCGCCGCCTTGGCCAGCAGCACCGCCGCGGCGTCCCGGCCCTGCTGACGCAGCGCCTGCGCGGCACGGTCCAGCGCCCACCACAGCAGGCCCTGGCCGTCACCCGCCTGGGCGGCCGCCAGCGCGTGCTGCAGATGGTCCCAGCCGCTGGCCGGCTGCCCTTGCTGCAAGGTCCACGCGGCCACGGCCAGCTGCGCGGTGACGCGTTCGGGTGCACCCGCGTCCACCAGCCGGCCCAGCGCGGCACTGACGGCGGCGCAGGCCTGCGGCTCGGCAGCGCTGCGCAACTGGGCTTCGCACTGCCGCGCCTGCAGTTGCACCAGGTAGGGGTGGCCGGCGCCATAGGCCGGTGTCAGCAAGGCCAAGGCGTCGCGGTAGCTGGCCTCGGCCTGGGCCCAGGCCCCGCGCTCGGCCAGCAGGCGGCCCTGGCGGCCCAGCATCCGCCCGCGCCAGTAGCGATCGCCGCGGCCATCGGCGGTGAGTGCCAGGCCTTCGATCAGCTGGCGCTCGGCTTCGTCGAAGTCGTTCATGCGCATGTGGAAGGCGGCCGCGTTGTCCAGCAAGCGCAGGCGGCGCTCGATGCGGGTCAGCGCGCCTTCGCGGCGCAGGATCGCGGTGATCTCTTCATGGTCCTGGCGCGCCTCGGTCCAGCGCTGCAGCACTTCGAAGGCGGCGCTGCGGCGATTCAAGGGCGTCAAGGTGCGCAAGCTGCCGCGGCCCCAGTGTTCCACCGCCGCCGCCATCGCCTCTTCGGCCACCGCCAGCGCTTGCTCGGGCCGGCCGAGGTCAATCAACGACGGGCTCAGGTTGTTGAGGATGCCGATCGTGGCCGAGCGGTCGGCCTCGGGGTGCAAGCGCGCGATGCGCCGGCCTTCTTCGAGCACGCGCAGGGTTTGCGCATAGCGGCGGCCGGTGGAGATCATCGCGCCCAGCGTGGCAATGGCGTCCAGCTGCGACGCGGCGTCCGCGCCGTCCAGCGCACGCAGCAGTCGCCACTCCAGGCGGGCCAGCCGCTCGACCTCGGCAAAGTCGGAGCGCGCGTTGGCCAGCAAGGTGCGCCGGTTCAGCAGCTCGGCCTGCCAGCGGCTGCGTTGCAGGCCGCTGGCCGCCACCTGGCCGTCGACCTCGGCCAGCACGGCCTCGGCCTGGCGCAGGTCTTCAGGCCGGCCGGCGGCCAGCAGCGCCGAGGTCTGCAGCAACAAGGCCCGCAGGCGCAGCGGCGAGCCGTCGGTTGCGGGCAACTGCGCCAGCGCCAGAGCGGCCTGCTCGCCGGCCCGCGCATGGCGCTCCTGGTGCAGTTCCAGCGCCGCCTGCGCCAGGTGCAGCGCCGCGCGGGCGGGCCCGGCCGACGGGGCGCGGGCCTGCAGCTCGTCGAGCAGCCGGCGCGCGTCGGCCCCGCGTGAGCCGGCGATCAAGGCTTCGGCCAGCTCCAGCGCGGCCGGCCAGCGGTCGGCGCCTGGGCCGGCCAGTTGCACGCAGGCCCGCTGCACGGCCAGCGCGGGCGCGTTGGCACGCAGGCTCATCGCATCGCGCGCCAGCAGCGGCTTGGCGGCTGCGTCGGGCTTGGCGGCGCACCAACGGGCCCAGGCCGGCTCGCTCTGCGCCCGGCCCTCGACGGCGGCGACCCCGCCGAGCACGGCCAGCAGCGTTGTCACGGTCAACCGGGCCCACGGGCGCATCACGGCGCGGCGCGTTCGAACTCGACCAGCAGCGGCTGCCCCGCGGCCACGCTCAAGCCCAGGCGCGCCAGTTCGGCCTGGGCGGCGGCGCTCGGCGGCGCGGGCCAGTCGGCCTGCAGACCGAAGCGGCCCAGCCGCTCATGGCGGGTGATGCGCGCGCCGCTGGCCAGCAAGCGCGCGGCCAGCGCCTCCCGCGCGGCGGCCGGGTCGCTGGCACGCAGCAGTTGCACGCCCTGGCCCGCCGACGACGGACCGCGCAGCACCTCGGCATCGGGGCGCTGCTGCGCCTGCATCCACAGCGCCACGCCGACGCCGGCCAGCAGGGCGATGGCCAGGCCCGCCGCCGAAGCGGCCAGCCAGCGCGGCGCCGCCAGCAGCGCGCGCCAACGCCCGGCGCAACCGCTGCAGCCCCACCGGCGAGGCGCGGCCCCTGCCGGCGTGGGCGCATCGTGGGCCAGCGCTTGCAGGTCGGCCGGCGACAGCGGCTCGGCGGCCCGTCGTTGCGCCTGCTGCCGGATCGCCGCACGCAGCAAGCGCGCTTCCAGCTCGGCGCCGGGGTCGTGCCCGGCGCCGCCACGGCCCGCCAGGGCCTGGAACCAGTCGTCGTCGGCGTTGCCGTTGTCCATCGCGCCGCTGCCCGCTCAGGCCCTGAGCATCAAATACCAGGGCGCCAGGTGGCGGCGCGCCTTCTTGCGGCATTGCGACAGGTACTGCCGCGTTGCCGCCGGCGTGCGCTGCAGCAACGCGGCCAGCTCGTCGATCGTCAGGTCGTCCTCCACGCTCCAGCGCAGGGTCTCGGCGGCCAAGGGATCTTCGGCCGCAAAACGCGCAAAACAGGCTTGATAGACGCGAAAGCGCTCGTCTTGCAAGGCCAGCCCTTCAGGGTCCACGGGCGTGCCGGCCGCGGCGGCCAGCAGCGCCTGGTCCACTTCAGCCAGCAGCTGGCCCTGATCGTCGACCCACGGCACCTCGGGATGGTGGGCGCGCAAGTGGTCGATCACGGTGTTGCGCAGGATGCGCCGCAACCACGTGGCCAGGCCCAGGCCCTGGTAGGTGGCGCAGGCGCGCCAGGCCTTGATCAGCGCCTGCTGCACCAGATCGTGCACGGCCTCCGAGGCCCCCAGCGCCGCGCGTGCCTCGCGCAGCAGCATGGCGCCGTAGTGCTGGCGCAGGCGGCGCATGGCGTCGTCCAGAAAGCGCCCGCCGCGAGCGCAAGCCGCGCGCAAATCCACGGGATCGTCTGCCATGCCGACAGCCCTCCAACCGACAGAACATGACCTTTTGCAGGCCAATCTATCACGTCACTCCCTGACATCCGGCGGCGGCCAACGTCTATGCGACACGAGGCAGCCGCGGGCGGCACCCACCGGCCGAGGCTGCAGCGGCCCCAACAACCTGATTCATCCGGCGATCTGCCGACGGGAGCGACGATGACGAACGGCGATACGAAGACCCGCGTGCTGGCCTTGTGGGCCTTGGTCGGCTTGGGCTTGACGGCCTGCGGCGGCGGCGGTGGCGGCGGCGACGAGGTGGCCAGGCCAGACCCCACGCCAGCGCCCAGCCCCGCCCCTGCTCCCAGCCCGGCGCCAGCGCCGTCCCCGGCACCGGCACCGGCACCCTCACCCGCACCCGCACCTGCACCTGCAACCGGCGGCCGGATGGCCAGCGTCAGCTACGACCACGACAACAACGGCGTGGCCGACGCGGTGGAAACCTACACCTACGACGCCAGCGGCCGCCCCACGCGCATGCAATACGTGCACACCGGCGACGGCACCGCCGACAAGTTCGCGCCCTACCCGGCGCAGAACAAGCGCACCGAGTTCACCTACGACGGGGCCGGCCGCATCACGCAGTGGCTGGACGTCCAGGGCGGCGACCGGACCTCGTTCGCCTTCACCCTCGACAACGCCAACCACCCGATCAGCGCCACCTTCGACGCCCAGCCCGCCGGACAGTCGCCGATGACCGGATCGTTGGCCTTCACGTGGGTGAACAACCAACTGCGGCAGATGGTGCAAACCTTAGGCGGCGGCCAGTCCATCACCAACTACGGCTACGACGTCTCGTCAAGGCGCATTCAGGAAAGTTCGCCCGGCCTCAACGGCGGCGCCGATCTCGTGACGTCCACCTACACCTGGAACAGCGACTCGACGCTGGCTTCCGTGTTCAAGGCCGTCGACGGCGACGGCATCAACGCGCGCTACACGATGCGCTACTTCCTCGGGCGGCAGTTCGACACCGTCAAGACCGTCAACGGGCAAGCGGCCTACACGGTGACCTTCACGCACGACGCACAGGGGCGCCTGACCAAGGCCAGCTTCGACGCGGGTTCCAACGGCAGCGTCGATGCGGTCTGGACGATCACCTGGGAGGACGGCGCCTGCACCCCGATCACGCTGCCGATCTTCGACCCCTTGATCAACAGCGTGACCGGCTATGGTCATTCGTTGGCCGGTGAATTCAGCCTGTGCGCGCCTTGAAGCATGACGGACCGCGCGATACCGGGCAAACCCGATTTCTACTTCGGAGTAAATTGACATACCATGACGTAGAAATATCGACATCGAAGGAGAACCCAGCGGCGGCACGGTGACGCCCGCTCCGACCGATGCGTGGAGAAGACGGGCATGGATTCACAACGCAGCAGCGCACGGTTGACCCGGCGCGCCTTCGGTGTCGGTGCGCTCGGCCTGGCAGCGGCCGCGCAGCCGCTGGCCGGCCGCGCGGCCGAGGCCTTCCCCACGCGGCCGCTGTGGGTCATCGTCCCGACGACGCCCGGCTCGACCACCGACATCATGGCCAGGGCGTTCGCGCAGCAGCTCACCAAGGCCTACGGCCAGCCGGCCTCGGTGGACAACAAGGCCGGCGCCACGGGCGTCATCGGCACGCAGTTCGTCGCCCGGGCCAAGCCCGATGGCTACACCCTGCTGGTCGGGCCGGGCAGCACGATGGTGGTCAACCCGCTCGTCAGCAGCGCGCCCTACGACACGCTGAAGGACTTCCGGATCATCGGGCTGCTGTGCAAGGCCGAGACCGTCATCGTCGCCAACCCGGCGCGCGGATTTCGCAACCTGCGCGACGTCATCCAGTACGCCAGGCACAACCCCGGCAAGCTGGCCTACGGCTCCAGCGGCAACGGCAGCACGCTGCATCTCGCGATGGAACTGCTGCAGATGCAGACCGGCACCGAGATGCTGCACATCCCGTACAAGGGCACCGCGCCGGCCGAGACGGCGGTGATGGCCGACGAGGTGGCGCTGATGCTGTCCAACACCTCATCGGTCGCCGCGCACATCAAGGCGGGCAAGCTGGTACCGATCGCGATCACCAGCACGCTGCCGTGGCGCGAACTGCGAGGCGTGCAACTGGCCTCCGAGACGGTGCCGGACTACTCGGTCGACACCTGGCTCGGCGTCTATGTCCCCGCGGCGGTCAACGACGAGGTCGCCGCTTCGCTCAACGCAACGCTCGACGCCTTCCTGCGCGACCCCGAGACCGTCGAGATGATGCGCAGCCGCGGCTTTGCGGCCACGCCGGGCACCCAGGAGGACGCGCGGCGCTTCCTCGCCAAGGAGGTGCAGCAGTGGAGCCGGATCGTCGCGGCGGCCAAGGCGGCCGGCCGGCTGCAGGCGCCGTGAGCGGCATGAAGACATCACGCTGGGGCGCGGCGGTGCCGGTGCCCGAGGAACAGCAGCTTGCCAAGCGCCGCGCGCTCATCCGCGAGGCCGGTGCCGCGTTCGGCAGGCTGGGCTACCACAAGGCGTCGCTGGACGACGTGGCCAAGGCGCTGCACGTCACCAAGACGGCGCTGTACTACTACGTCAAGGACAAGAACGAGATCCTGTTCGAGTGCTTCAACCTCACGCTCGATGTCGGCGACCGCGCGCTGCGCGAGGCCGAGGCCGGCCACGAGCGGGCGCTCGACCGCATTCGCGCGTTCGTGATCCGCTACATCCTGCTGACCGACAGCGAACTCGGCGGCTTCACCATCGTGTCGGAGCCGTTGACCTCGTTGCAGCCGGCCGAGCGCGAGAAGATCCGCAAGCGCATGCGCGCGTTCGACACCAAGCTGCGCAAGTGGGTCGGGCAGGCCATCGCCGAGGGCGACATCGCCGATGAATCGCCGGCGCTGGTGGTCGCTTTCCTGATGGGCGCGGTGATCCACATCAAGAAGTGGTACGAGCCTGATGGGCCGCTGCCCATCGACGAGATCGCGCAGCGTTTCGCGCGCCTCATCACCGCGGGCCTGTGCGGAGGCAAAACGTGACGGCCGGCAGCGGCGCCGGCGGGCCCTTGGCCGGGCTGAGGGTGCTCGACCTCGGCACCATGGTCGCGGGCCCGCTCGCATGCACCTTGATGGCCGACTTCGGCGCCGAGGTGATCAAGGTGGAGCAGCCCGGACGCGGCGATCCGCTGCGCGGCGTGGGCCCTTTCGTCGACGACGAGAGCCTGTACTGGAACGTGGAAGGCCGCAACAAGAAGTCGATCACGCTGGACCTGAGGCAGCCCGAAGGCCAGGCGCTCGTGCGCGAACTCGCGGTCCGGGTCGACGTGGTCGTCGAGAACTTCCGTGCCGGCACGCTGGCGCGCTGGGGGCTCGACTACGCGGCCTTGTCCAAGGTCAACCCGGGCCTCGTGATGCTGAGCGTGTCCGGCTTCGGCCAGACCGGGCCGTATGCCGGCCGCGCGGCCTTCGACCGCATTGCGCTGGCCTTCAGCGGCGTGCTGGACATGACGGGATTTCCCGATCGTCCGCCGGTGCGGCCGGGCATCGCGCTGGCCGACTGCCAGACGGCCCTGTTCGGCGCCTACGCGGTGATGATGGCGCTGCATCACCGCAACGCCAACGACGGGCCCGGGCAGCACATCGACCTGTCGCTGTTCGAATCGATGTTCCGCTTCACCGACAGCATGGTGCCTGCCTACGACAGGCTGGGGCTGGTTCGCAAGCGGCAAGGCAATCTGGCCGCGGCCGCGGCGCCGGGCGACCTGTTCCAAACCCTGGACGGCCGCCACCTCGTGCTCACGATGTCCAACGACGCGATGTTCCGCCGCCTGTGCGAGGCGATGAACCGGCCGGCGCTGGCCGACGAGCCGGCCTTCGCCACCCACCAGCAGCGCTGGCAGCGCATCGACGAACTGAACACCATCGTCGCGACCTGGATCCGCGAGCGCACGCTGGCCGAACTGGAGCGGACCTTGAGCGAGGCGGGGCTCGCCTACATGCTCGTCCATTCGGTCGCGGACATCTTCGCCGATCCGCAATATGCGGCGCGCGAGAGCATCCAGAGCGTCGAGCATCCGCGCGTGGGCCGCTTGAAGATGCCCGGCGTGGGGCCCAAGCTCTCGGCCACGCCGGCCGCGCCGATCCGGGCCGCGCCCGCGCTCGGCGAACACAACGCCGAGGTCTACGGCGGCTGGCTCGGCCTCGACGAGCGCACGCTGCAAAGGCTGGCGGCGTCATCGATCATCTGAGCCATCAACGGGGCAACACAGCGTGGACTTCAAGAACAAGCGGGTGCTGATCACCGGCGGCAGCGGCGGCCTGGGCTTCGCCGCCGCGAAGCTGTTCGCAGCGCGCGGCGCCACCTTGGCGATCACGGGGCGTTCCGAGGCCAACGGCGCCGCGGCGCTGGAGGTGCTGCGCGGCGCGGGCGCGACGTGCGCCTTCTTCCAGGGCGATGCCGGCAGTCCCGACGATGCCGCCCGCGTGGTCGAGCAAGCGGCCGCCCGCATGGGTGGGCTCGACATCGTCGTCAGCGCCGGCGCCGAATGCCGCAACGGGCTGAAGCCGTTTGCCGAGTTCTCGCCCGACGAGATTCGCGGCGTGCTGGACAGCCTCGTCCATTCGCGCATCCTGCCGGTCCACGCCGCGATCCCTGCCCTGCGCCGGGCCGGCGGCGCCATCGTGATGCTCACGTCCGACGCCGCGCGCCATCCCACGCCCGGCGAGGCGCTGGTGGGCGGCGCCGGTGCCCTGGTGATCCTGCTGACCAAGGCGCTGGCGCGCGAGCTGGCGCGCGACCGCATCCGCGTCAACTCGGTCGCGCTGACCGTCACCTCGGACACGCCGGGTTGGGATCGCGCGTTCGGCACCGAGTTGGGCCGCAAGGTGTTCGGCAAGGCCGTGCAGCGCTTCCCGTTCGGCCGCCCCCCAAACGCCGAGGAGGTGGCCGAGGCGATGGTGTTCCTGGCCAGCGACGCGGCCGCGCAGATCAGCGGCCAGACGCTCAGCGTCAACGGGGCGCTGTCTTTCGGCGGCTGGTGATGTCGGCAGGCGGCTGACGCGGCGTTTATGCTCGCCGCCCGATGACGAAGCATGAAGTGAGCGAGCAGGAGCCGCGCGGCGCCTGGACCGTGGTCTGGGCCTGCTTCACCGCGCTGGCGGTGATCTTCGGCGTGGCCTACTCGTTCGCGGCCTTCTTCGAGCCGCTGCAGCAGCAGTTCCAGGCCCGGCGCGCCGACATCTCGCTGATGTTCGGCCTCTCCGGCGGGCTGTACTTCGTGCTGGGTGCCGGCGCCGGGCTGCTGGCCGACCGCTTCGGGCCGCGCGCGGTGGCCAGCGCCGGCATGGTCTTCATCGCCGCCGGGCTGCTGGGCGCCAGCGCGGCGCCGTCGATGGCCGGCGTGATCGCCGCCTACGGCCTCGGCGTCGGGGTGGGCATCGGCCTCGTCTACACGCCGTCGATCGCCTGCGTGCAGCCCTGGTTCACGCGCCGCCGCGGGCTGGCCGCGGGGCTGGCCAGCGCCGGCATCGGCGCCGGCACGCTGGTGCTGCCGCTGCTGGTGGCGGCGCTGCTCGGCGTGCTGGACTGGCGCGGCGCCTTGCGCGTGCTGGCGCTGGTGGTGCTGGTGGTGGGCCTGGCGGGCACCTGGTTGCTGCGCCGCGCGCCGGCCGCCACCGCGCGTGGCGGCGCGGTGGCCGGCACGCCGCTGAATCAGGCGCTGCGCAGCCCGGCCTTCGGCTGGATGTACGTGATGTGCGTCCTCGGCGCGCCGGCGATGTTCATCCCCTTCGCCCACGTCTCGGCGGCCGCGCGCGACGCCGGCATCGACGAGGTGCGCGCCGTCGGCCTGGTGGGGCTGATCGGCGTCGGCTCGCTGATCGGGCGCTTAGCGATCGGCGCGCTGGCCGACCGCCTGGGCCGGCCGCTGACGCTGATCCTGATGGAAGCCTCGCTGGGCCTGTCGATGGCGCTGTGGTCTTTGGCTAACGGTTATGCCGCGTTCGCCGTCTTCGCGGTCTGGATGGGCCTGAGCTACGGCGGCATCGTCTCGCTGATGCCGGCGCTGGTGATGGACCTGTTCGGCGCGCGCGCGGTGTCGTCGATCCTCGGCGTGCTCTACACCGGTGCGGCGCTGGGCAACCTGGCCGGCCCCTTCGTCGCCGGCGCGGTGTTCGACCGCACCGGCAGCTACCAGACGGTGATCTGGGGCAGCCTCGTGCTCTCGGCGCTGGCCGCGCTGGCGGCGGCGCGCGCCGTCAGGCCAGGCTCGGCCCGGACAGCCCGCTCAGCCGGGTCATCGGCCGGGTGATCAGCCGGGTGATCAGCCCGGTAGGGCACAGTCCACCGGCCGCGCGCCGAGCGGCCCGCTCAGCACCGCCGGCGCCAGGCCCAGCAGGTAGCCGCGGCGACCGCCGTTGATCAGAATGCGCGGCAGCGCCAGCACCGAGGCTTGCACGTACACCGGCATCGGCTTGCGCAGCCCGAAAGGCGAGGTGCCGCCCACCTGGTAGCCGCTGTGGCGCTGCGCCACCTCGGGTCTGCAGGGCTCGACCGACTTGGCGCCGATCGCGCGCGCCAGGTTCTTGGTGCTGACCTGCCGGTCGCCGTGCATCAGCACGATCAGCGGCTGCGCCTTGTCGTCCTGCATCACCAGGGTCTTGACGACCTGGTGCTCGTCCACGCCGAGCTGGCGCGCCGATTCGGCGGTGCCGCCGTGGTCCACGTAGTCGTAGGGGTGCTCGCTGAAGCTGACGCCGGCGCGGCGCAGGAACTGCGTGGCCGGCGTTTCGCTGATATGGGGGGCTTTGGTGCTGCTTTTCGTCATGGACCGCAAGTGTGCCCACAAGTCGCGCGGTGCCCGGTTCGGCCGCGCCTGTCAAGGCCTGCAGGGTCAAGTTTTCCGGACACGGGCCGAAACAAGCCACAAGCCTGCACTGCCCGAATCCCGCCCATGCCATTCACCACGCTGTCCGCCGTCGAGCACCGCCTGTCCGTCGGCATGCCGCTGCCCTTCAACGTGCGCAACGCCGACCAGACGCTGCTGCTGGCACGCGGCCGCCGCATCGAGTCATCTGAACAGTTGGCGGCGCTGATCCGCCGCGGCGCGCTGGTCGACGTGGCCGAGCTGCAGTCGCCGCGCGAGCGGGCGCGCCAGGCGCCGCGGCAGGAGCTGCCGGGCTTGTGGGCCGACGGCCTGGGCAGCATCAGCCGGGTGCTGAGCGACTGCCGCGACGGCTCTTTCTCGCACGCGATCGACGAGGCCACCGGCGCCGTGCTGGGCCTGATCGAGCGCGACCCCGACCTGGCGATCTTCCAGGTGCTGACCCGCGACGCCAACGCCGATGCGGCCTACGGCGCGCGGCGCTCGATGCACGCGGCGATCACCAGCTTCCTGGTCGGCCAACGCCTGGGCTGGGACGCCGCCGCGCTGGAGCGCGTGTTCAAGGCCGCGCTGACGATGAACCTCTCGATGCTGGAGCTGCAAGGCGAGCTGGCACGCCTGCGCACGCGCCCCAGCGCCGCGCAGCGCGCCGCGCTGGCCACGCACCCGATGCGCAGCGTGGAGATGCTGATGCAGGCCGGCGTCAACGACGAAGACTGGCTGCAGGCCGTGGCCCGCCACCACGAGATGGAGGACGGCAGTGGCTACCCCACCGGCCGCAGCGACGTGGGCGAACTGGCCTCGCTGGTGCGCCGCGCCGACGTCTACACCGCCAAGCTGTCCTCGCGCTCGCACCGCGACGCGCTGGCCGCCGACCAGGCCGGCCGCCAGATGTTCATGCAAGACCCCGGGCACCCGATGACGGCGGCGCTGGTCAAGGAGTTCGGCATCTACCCGCCCGGCTGCTACGTGCGGCTGCAGACCGGCGAGATCGCCATCGTCGTCGGCCGCGGGCCGACGGTGACGACGCCGGTGGTGGCCTGCCTGACCACCGCCCGCGGCGCGCCGCTGACGGTGCCCACGCGTGTGGACACCGGCGCCGCCCGGCACGGCATCGCCTGCGTGGTGGGCGAGTCCAGCGTGGGTCACAAGCTGCCGCTGGACCGGCTGCTGTCGACGCTGGATTGATGCCGGCACCGGCCGCCGCGCCTCAGCGCAGCGGCGGCTCGGCCTTCTGGGCCAGCGCGCGGTAGTAGGCCGCGCGGTCGGCGTCGCCGCGCGCCGCGTGGACCTCGGCCAGTTCCTCGAAGACGTAAGGGCTGCTGCCGCCGGCCGCGGCCCAGTCGACCTCCAGCGCGCGCAGCGCCGCCAGCGCCTCGTCCAGCCGGCCCAGCAGGCGCAGCGTGTGCGCCACCATCCAGCGCGCGATGCGCACGTTGACGGCGTTGCCGGCGCGTTCATACGCCGCCTGCGCCTGGCGCAGCACCGGCAGCGCCTCGGCCGGGCGCCCGGCCTCGTTGAGCGTCACACCGATGTTGTTGAGCGCCGCCGCCTCCCAGCGCCGCGCGCGCGGGTCGACCGCGTTCTGCGCATAAGCCACCACGCGGCGGTTCCAGGCAATCTGCCGTTCGGCATCGGGCTGCACCAGCGCCAGCATGTGCAGCGCATCGGCGGCCAGGAACTCCAGCCGCGCCCGCTCGGCGAGGTCGAAGGCTTGATGCAACCAGGGCTCGGCGGCGCCCGGCTGGCCCGCCGAGCGCAGCACGCGACCGCGCTCCAGCAGGGCGTGCACGCGCGGCGCCGGCCCGGCCGCGGCCAGCAGCGGCTGCAGCGCGTCCAGCTCGCGCAGCGCGTCGTCGTAGCGCTGCTGCAGGCCCAGGCTGCGGGCGATCTGCGCGCGCAGGATCAGCGCGTCGTCGCCAGCGGCGGCGGCCAGCGCGGCGCGCAGCCGCGCCTCGGTCTGCGCCGGGCGGGCGTAGTCCCACAGGCGGTCCAGGTCGACGGCGGCTTGCAGCGGCGCGCTCATCATCGATGCCGATGCCAGCACCAGTGCGGCCAGCGCCGCCGGCCGCGTCATCAAGGCGCCGGCGCCGCCAGCGTGCGCAAGGCGTCGCCGGTGACGCGGCAGATGCGCCACTCGGGCATCACCGTGGCACCCATGCGCCGGTAGAAGCGGATCGCGTGCTCGTTCCAGTCCAGCACCGACCACTCGAAGCGCCCGCAGCCGCGTTCCACGGCCAGTTGCGCCAGACGTTGGAGCAGCGCCTGCCCGATGCCCGCGCCGCGCTGCGCCGGCTGCACGTACAGGTCCTCCAGGTAGAGCCCCGGCCGCGCCAGGAAGGTGGAGAAGTTGCGGAAGAAGAGCGCAAAGGCCACCACCGTGCCGCCGACCTCGGCCACCAGCGCCTCGGCCACCGGCTGCGGGCCGAACAGGTGCGGCTGCAGCGTCTCGGGCGTGGCCTGCATCAGGTGCTCGAGCTTCTCGAACACCGCCAGCTCGCGGATCAGGCCGACGATGGCCGGCACGTCGCGCGGCTCGGCGCCGCGCAGGGTGAAGGGCGTGGACATGGCGGCGATTGTCGCAGCGCCTACAGTCGGGCCGATGCAGACACCCGCCCCCTACACGCCCCTTCGGACGTCCAGCAGCCGCTTCGAGCCCATCCGCGGCCTGCGCTACCACCTGCGCTGCTGGGGCGACCTCGCGCAGGCCACGGCCGAGCGCCCGCCGCTCGTGCTGCTGCACGGCTGGATGGACGTCGGCGCCTCGTTCCAGTTCGCGGTCGACGCGCTGGCCGCGATCGAAGGCGCAGCCCGCGTCATCGTCGCGCCCGACTGGCGCGGCTTCGGCCTCAGCGCCGCGCCGGCCGCCGACAGCTACTGGTTCCCCGACTACCTGGGCGACCTCGACGCCGTGCTCGACCGCCTGTGGCCGCAAGGCCCGGTCGACCTGCTGGGCCACAGCATGGGTGGCAACGTGGCGATGAGTTATGCCGGCGTGCGCCCGCAACGCGTGCGGCGGCTGGTCAACCTGGAAGGCTTCGGCATGCCCGCCACGCGGCCGCAGCAGGCGCCGCAGCGCCTGGTGCAGTGGCTGGACGAGCTGAAGACCCCCGCCCGGCTGCGCCCCTACCCCGACCTCGCCGCCGTGGCCGCGCGGCTGCTCGCCAACGACCCGCGACTGAAGCCCGACAAGGCCCATTGGCTGGCGCCGCACTGGGCGCGGCCGGCCGCCGACGGCCAGGGCTGGGAGTTGCAGGCCGACCCGGCGCACAAGCACGTCAACCCGGTGCTGCACCAGGTGGCGGAGACGCTCGAAGCCTGGAAGGCAATCGCCGCGCCGCTGCTGTGGATGGAAGGCGAGGAGACCGACACCGCCAAGTGGTGGGGCGAGCGCTATTCGCGCGCCGAATTCCTGCAGCGTCTGGCCGTGGTGACCGCGCCGGTGCGCCGGGTGATGCTGCCGCGCTGCGGCCACATGCTGCACCACGATCAGCCCGAGACATTGGCGGCTGAACTCGCAACTTTTCTGACATGAGAAAATCGCCGATTTTGCGAAGACACGACGGGCACCCTCCATGGACATCGAACACATCAATGCGATCGGCACGCTGCTGGCCGACCTGAGCGCGCGCACCCAGCAGCTTCGGGGGTATCTTTGACTACGACCGCAAGAGCCTGCGGCTGAACGAAGTCAACGCCGCGCTGGAGAACCCCGCGGTCTGGAACGAGCCCAAGCGCGCGCAAGAGCTGGGCAAGGAAAAGAAGAGCCTGGAGACCGTGGTCGAGACCATCGATCACCTGACGTCCAACCTGGGCGACAACACCGAGCTGTACGAGATGAGCAAGGCCGACGACGACGTCGACGGCCTGCTGGCCATCGAGGCCGAGGCGAACAAGCTGCGCGAGACGGTGGAGCAGCTCGAGTTCCGTCGCATGTTCAGCAACCCGGCCGACCCGATGAACTGCTTCGTCGACATCCAGGCCGGCGCCGGCGGCACCGAGGCGATGGACTGGGCCAGCATGCTGCTGCGCCAGTACCTCAAGTACTGCGAGCGCAAGGGCTTCAAGACCGAGGTGATGGAAGAGACCGAAGGCGACGTGGCCGGCATCCGCAGCGCAACCATCAAGGTCGAGGGCGACTACGCCTTCGGTCACCTGCGCACCGAGACCGGCGTGCACCGCCTGGTGCGCAAGAGCCCGTTCGACTCGGCCGGCGGCCGGCACACCAGCTTTGCCAGCCTCTTCGTCTACCCCGAGGTGGACGACTCGATCGAGATCGAGATCAACCCCGCCGACGTGCGCACCGACACCTTCCGCGCCAGCGGCGCCGGCGGCCAGCACATCAACAAGACCGACTCGGCGGTGCGGCTCACGCACGTGCCCACCGGCATCGTCGTGCAATGCCAGAACGACCGCAGCCAGCACCGCAACCGCGACGAGGCCTGGGCCATGCTGCGCAGCCGCCTGTACGAGCACGAGATGCGCAAACAGCGCGAGGCGCAGCAAAAGCTCGAGGACAGCAAGACCGATGTCGGCTGGGGTCACCAGATCCGCAGCTACGTGCTGGACCAGAGCCGCATCAAGGACCTGCGCACCAACGTCGAGATCAGCAACACGCAGAAGGTGCTGGACGGTGACCTCGACACCTTCATCGAGGCCAGCTTGAAACAAGGTCTGTGATGCAAGCGTTGTTGTTCGACCTCGACGGCACGCTGATCGACAGCATGCCGCTGCACCACGAAGCCTGGCGCCGCTGGTTCCAGGACCAGGGCTTGCCGTTCGACGAAGCAGGCTTCTTCGCCGCCACCGCCGGCCGCACCAATGCCGAGATCCTGGCCGGGCTGTTTCCCGGCCGCGACGAGGCCACGCGCCGGCAGATGGCCGACGACAAGGAAAGTCGCTACCGCGAGCTGGCAGCCACGCGGCTGACGTTGATTCAAGGCGCACTGCCGCTGCTGACGCAGGCGCGCTCGCGCGGGCTCAAGCTGGCCATCTGCACCGCCTCGCCGCCGGGCAACATCGAAGTGGCCTTCCGCCGCTTCGGCCTGGGCGAGCTGGTCGACACCGTCACCAGCCCGGCCGACCGGCCCTTCGGGGGCGGTCCTGACGACCGCCTGCGCGGCAAGCCGCACCCCGACATCTTTCTCGAAGCGGCGCGGCGCCTGGGCGCCGAGCCGGCCCGCTGCCTGGTGTTCGAGGACGCGCCGCTGGGCATCGAGGCGGCGCAGCGCGCCGGCATGCGCGCCTATGCACTGACCACCAGCTTGCCCGCCGACGCCTTCGAGCCCTACCCCAACCTGGTCGGCATGGCTGCTGATCTGGCCCGCTTCGACCTCGACACTTTCTCCAGCGAGACCCGCCATGCGTGAAGGCACCGCTCCCCTGATCCGCCGCGAGGACTACCGCGCGCCGGCCTACTGGATCCGCAGCGCCGAGCTGACGTTCGACCTCGATCCGGCCAAGACCATCGTCTCCAGCAAGCTGCAGATCGAGCGCAACCCCGCACGCCCCGGCGAGCCGCTGCGCCTGCACGGCGAGGGCCTGAACCTGCTGCGCGTGCTGGCCGACGGCGAGAGCGTGTCGTTCCGCCACGAAGGCGGCGAGCTGGTGATCGACCAGCCGCCCGCGGCCGAGGCCTTCACGCTGGAGATCCGCAACACCTGCGCGCCGGACAAGAACACCGAGCTGTCGGGCCTGTACACCAGCGGCGGCGGTTTCTTCACGCAGTGCGAGGCCGAGGGCTTCCGGCGCATCACCTACTTCCTCGACCGGCCCGACGTGATGGCGGTCTACACCGTCACGCTGCGCGCCGACAAAGCGCGTTATCCGGTGCTGCTGTCCAACGGCAACCTGGTCGAGCAGGGCGATCTCCAAGACGGCCCCAACGGTCCACGCCACTTCGCCAGGTGGCACGACCCCTACCCCAAGCCCAGCTACCTGTTCGCGCTGGTGGCCGGGCGCCTGGTGGCGCGCGAGCAGCGCATCCGCGCGCGCAACGGGCGCGAGCACCTGCTGCAGGTGTACGTGCGCCCGGGCGACCTGGAGAAGACCGAGCACGCGATGGCGTCGCTGGTGGCCAGCGTGATCTGGGACGAAGCGCGCTTCGGCCTGGCGCTGGACCTGGACCGCTTCATGATCGTCGCGGTCGAGGACTTCAACATGGGGGCGATGGAGAACAAGGGCCTCAACATCTTCAACACCAAGTACGTGCTGGCCAATGCGGCCAGCGCGACCGATGCCGACTTCGCCAGCGTGCTGAGCGTGGTAGGCCACGAGTACTTCCACAACTGGACCGGCAACCGCATCACCTGCCGCGACTGGTTCCAGCTCTCGCTGAAGGAGGGGCTGACCGTCTTCCGCGACCAGGAGTTCAGCCAGGACATGGCCGGCGAGCCCAGCGCCCGTGCCGTCTGCCGCATCGAGGACGTGCGCACGCTGCGCCAGGTGCAGTTCCCCGAGGACGCCGGCACCATGGCGCATCCGGTGCGTCCCGACAGCTACTCGGCGATCGACAACTTCTACACCCCCACGGTCTACGAGAAGGGTGCCGAGGTGGTGCGCATGATGCACACGCTGGTCGGCCGCGACGGTTTTGCGCAAGGCATGAAGATCTACTTCCAGCGCCACGACGGCCAGGCCGTGACCTGCGACGATTTCGCGCAGGCCATTGCCGATGCCAACCCGCAGTCGGCGCTGGCCGCGCATTTGCCGGCCTTCAAGCGCTGGTACGCGCAGGCCGGCACGCCGCGCCTGACCGCCCGCGGGGTGCACGACGCCGCGGCGCGCACCTGGACGCTGAGCTTGAGCCAGCACGCCCAGCCCTCGCCCGGCCAGCCGCTCAAGCAGCCGTCGGTGATCCCGGTGGCGATGGGTCTGCTGGCGCACGACGGCCGCAGCCTGCCGCTGCACCTGCAAGGCGAGGACGCGCCGCGCGGCCACGACGCGCTGCTGGTGCTGACCGAGGCCGAGCAGCGCTTCGTCTTCACCGGCATCGACGTGCCGCCGGTGCCCTCGCTGCTGCGCGGCTTCTCGGCGCCGGTGCTGCTGGACGACGGCCTGGCCGACGCCGAGCTGCTGGTGCTGCTGGCGCACGACAGCGATGCCTTCAACCGCTGGGAGGCCGGCCAGCGCCTGGGCCTGCAGCGCCTGCTGGCGGCGCTGCAGCAGGAGCCGGCGCCGCCGCTGGACGACGCCTACCTGCAAGCGATGCGCGAGCTGCTGCGCCACCCGACGCTGGACCCGGCGTTCAAGGAGCTGGCGCTGACGCCGCCGTCGGAGACCTACGTTGCCGAGCAGCTGGCCGCAGCCGACCCGCAGCGCATCCACGCCGCGCGCGAGCGCATGCTCGACGAGCTGGCCGAACGGCTGCACGACGACTGGCTATGGGCCTGGGGGCAGCACCAGGTGCGCGAAGGCTACGAGCCCGGCCCGCGACAGGCCGGCCGCCGTGCGCTGGCCAACCACGCACTGGCGATGTTATGCCGCCAGGCCGTGCGCCAGGGCCAGGACGCCTGGCCCGGCCGCGCCTACCAGCGCGTGAAGGATGCCGGCAACATGACCGAGCGCCTGGGCGCACTGCAGGCGCTGGTGGCCGCCAACTCGCCGCTGGCGCAGGCCGCGCTGGAGCGCTTCTACGCCGACCATCGCGCCGACCCGCTGGCCATCGACAAGTGGTTTGCCATGCAGGCCGGGGCGCCCGAGGCCAGCGACGGCACGAGCCGCGTGCTGCCCCGCGTGCGCGAGCTGCTGCAGCACGGCGACTTCTCGCTGCGCAACCCCAACCGCGCCCGCAGCCTGCTCAGCGCCTTCTTCGGCAACCCCGCGGCCTTTCATCGGCCCGATGCCGCCGGCTACGTCTTCTGGGCCGAGCAGCTGCCGGCCGTCGATGCGCTCAACCCGATGCTGGCCAGCCGCATGGCGCGCGCGCTGGACCGCTGGCAGGCGCTGGCCGCGCCCTACCGCCGCGCGGCGCGCGAAGCGATCGCGCGCGTGGCCGCCAAGCCCGACCTCAGCGCCGACACGCGCGAGATCATCGGTCGCGCCATCGCTGAGCAAGACGCCAACGAAGATGCCGAGGAGAGGGCCGCATGAAGCGCATCAGCCTGACGCAGTACCTGGTCGAGCAGCAGCGCGAGCACGGCCGCATCCCCGGCCAGCTGCGGCTGCTCATCGAGGTGGTGGCGCGCGCCTGCAAGCACATCGCCATCGCCGTCAACAAGGGCGCGCTCGGCGACGTGCTGGGCAGCGCCGGCAGCGAGAACGTGCAGGGCGAGGTGCAGAAGAAGCTCGACGTCATCAGCAACGAGGTGCTGATCGAGGCCAACCAATGGGGCGGCCACCTCGCCGCGATGGCCAGCGAGGAGATGGACAGCATCCACGTCGTGCCCGACCGCTACCCGCAGGGCGAGTACATGCTGCTGTTCGACCCGCTGGACGGCAGCAGCAACATCGACGTCAACGTCTCCATCGGCACCATCTTCAGCGTGCTGCGCAAGATCGGCCACGCGCGCGGCGTGTCGGAAGAAGACTTCCTGCAACCCGGCAAGCACCAGGCCGCGGCCGGCTACTGCGTGTATGGCCCGCAGACCACGCTGGTGCTGACCGTCGGCGACGGCGTGGCGATGTTCACGCTCGACCGCGAAACCGGCTCCTGGGTGCTGACCGCGCAGGACGTGCGCATCCCCGAGGACACCAAGGAGTTCGCGATCAACATGTCCAACCTGCGGCACTGGGCGCCGCCGGTGCGGCGCTACATCGACGAATGCCTGGCCGGCAGGGAAGGCCCGCGCGGCAAGGACTTCAACATGCGCTGGGTGGCCAGCATGGTGGCCGACGTGCACCGCATCCTCACCCGCGGCGGCATCTTCATGTACCCCTGGGACAAGCGCGAGCCCGACAAGCCCGGCAAGCTGCGCCTGATGTACGAGGCCAACCCGATGGCCTTCCTGGTCGAGCAGGCCGGCGGCGCCGCCAGCAACGGCAGCCAGCGCATCCTGGACATCGCGCCGGGCAAGCTGCACGAGCGCGTCAGCGTGATCCTCGGCTCGAAGAACGAGGTCGACCGCGTCAGCAGCTACCACGCCGACGGGGCCTGACGGCCGAAGTGAGCGGCATGGCCACGCTCTACCTCATCCGCCACGGCCAGGCCTCGCTGGGCGCGGCCGACTACGACCAGCTCAGCCCCCTGGGTGAACAGCAGTGCCGCCGCCTGGGCGAGTACTTCGGCGAGCGCGGCCGCCGCTTCGGCCTGGTGCTGCGCGGCACGCTGCGCCGGCACGAGCAGTCGCTGGCCGCCATCGTCCAGGGCCTCGGCAGCGACACGGTGCCACCCGCCGCGCTGGCCATGCCGGGCCTGAACGAGTACGACAGCCGCGCGCTGGTGGAAGCCGTGCACCCGCAGCCGCTGGGGACGATCCGCACGGCGGAAGACCGCCGCCAGCACTTCCGCCTGTTGCGCCAGGGCCTGGCCGCGTGGATCAGCGGCCAGACGCAGCCCATCGGCATGCCCAGCTATGCCGCGTTCAGCGCCGGCGTGCTGGTCGCGCTGGACCAAGTGCGCCAGGCCACCGCCGATGCGAACAGCGACGTGCTGCTGGTCTCCAGCGGCGGCCCCATCGCCAACGCCGTGACGCAGGTGCTGGGCATGCCGGCGCTGGGCGCGATCGAGCTCAACCTGCAGTTGCGCAACTCGGCGATCACGGAGTTCGACGTCAACCCGAAGCGCCACGCGCTGAAGGCGTTCAACCACCTGCCCCACCTCGACGACGCCCAGGCTGCCAACTGGATCACCTACGCCTGACCGGCCGCCTCGTCGCCTGCCCCTATAATCGTGGGCTTTCGCCGGTGTAGCTCAGTTGGTAGAGCAGCGCATTCGTAATGCGAAGGTCGGGAGTTCGACTCTCTTCACCGGCACCAATCCGATCCAAGGGCCAGCACCGTATCCGTGCTGGCCCTTTGCGCTTTTGTGGTGATCGGCGGGCGAATCTAGGCAGCGGCCAGGCCGGCCTCGCGCCGTTCCAGGCCCACCTCGCCGGGAAAGGCCAGCACCTGCTCCAGCCCGGACGGGCCGACCACGCGGTCGAGCCCGGTGGGCCGCAAGGCATGGACCAAGACGGCCGCGTCCAGCGCCGCCGCGGCCTCGAAGAATGGTCGCCAACGCGGGTCGCCGATCGCCGCGCCGCCGACGTTGCCGGGGACCTCGACGCCCGCCAAGCCCCGCGCACGCCGCGCGTGCTCGAGCTCGCGGATCGCCAGGTCCACATCCTGCAGCGGCACCGCGCCCAGGCCGATGAAGCGTGCTGGCGCCTCGGTCACCATGCCGGCGATCACCTCGTTCAGGTAGCGGCACATCGACTGCCCGTCCTCGGCCTACATCCAGGTGGACAGCAACTCGGGCATTGGCGACAGCACCTGGCGGCCGACGCCCTGGCGGTCCATGTCGGCCAGGCGCGCGCTGCAGGCCCGGCACTGATGCGACACCGTGCGATAAACCCTGCCATCGACCATCACGTGCCGATGGCAAGCATCCTGCGCCGGCGCCATCGACGGCCACGGCGCGTCGGCATGCCGGCCCAGGTAGGCCGGGAAGCGCTCGGGCACCACGTGCGTGTGCACGTCGATCAGGTCGTCGATCAGCTCGCCTCCCGGCATGCCCGGTGCTTGCTGAAGCCGTTGTTGGCCAACGCCGATGAATGAGCTGCAGCCCATGAGGGCTGCAGCTCGTAGATGGTGGTGGAACCGGGGGGAATCGAACCCCCGTCCGCAAGCCATCGCCGGACGGTTCTACATGCGTAGCTGGCTGGTTTGAGTTTGAGGGCCTTGGTCGCGCAGCAGCACGCTACCCTGGCCCCGAGTCACTTGGTTTTAGGCCCCGGCCGAATGACGCGACCGGAGACGATCCGATGTGAATGACCCTGCTGCTTCAGGCCTTGCGGCCCCAAGCCCAGCCCATCGGAGAACTGGTGCAAGGCTCACCGGTTTTAAGCGGCGAGGGCGAAACGTTCGTCGTTCGCAGTTACTTGTTTCCAGTGGATTTACGAGCGAACTGGTGCTCGGCATGCCCCGCGCCGACTCCGCACCCACGTCGAAGCCAGGTCGGTCCCAAGGCGTGGAGTTTAGGGCAGGTTCAACCAGTTCAAGAGCGCCATCGGCGTGGCCGCCACGTGATCCGCGCCCCATTGCTCGACGACCGCGCCTTCGCCCAAGTAGCCCCAGGCCGCGGCGACGGTGGTCAGCCCCGCGGCGCGGCCGGCGGCCACATCACGCGCATCGTCGCCAACGTAGACCGCGTGTCGGGCGTCGATGCCCAGCTGACGCAGCGCGTGCCGCAGCGGCTCGGGGTGCGGCTTGAGGTGGGGCGTGCTGTCGCCGCCGACCAGCACCGCGGCGCGCCGGCGCAGCGAGAGCCCGGCCAGCAGCGGGTCGGCCAGATGCACCGCCTTGTTGGTGACCACGCCCCACGGGCGCCCTTGCGATTCGATGTGGTCCAGCAAGACCGGCACGTCGTCGAAGACGCGGCTGGCCTGCAACAGGCGCTGCTGGTACAGGCCGAGGAAGGCGTCGCGCAACGGCGCGTAGCCATCGTCGGCCGGGGTCAGGCCGAAGGCAGCCCAGACCATGCCGCGCGCGCCGGAGCCGACGAACGGCCGCAGCCGGTCATACGGCAAGGCGGGCCGGCCGTGAAGGGTCAGCAACTCGTTGGCGGCGCCGGCCAGATCGGGGGCGCTGTCGACCAGCGTGCCATCGAGGTCGAAGAGGATGGCCTGGAAGCGCACGCCTACGACCCCGGCTTGCGGCAGGCGAACAGGTAGTTGACGCTGGTGTCGTCGTGCAGACGGTAGCGCTTGGTGATGGGGTTGTAGCCCAGGCCGCGGGTGGCCATCAGTTCCAGCCCGGCTTCGCGGGCATGGCGCGCCAACTCGCTCGGGCGGATGAAGCGCGCGTATTCGTGGGTGCCGCGCGGCAGCAGGTTCAGCAGGTACTCGGCGCCGACGATCGCAAAGGCAAAGGCCTTGGGGTTGCGGTTGAGCGTCGACAGGAAGACCCAGCCGCCGGGCTTGGCCAGTTGCGCGCATGCGCGCACCGTCGATGCCGGGTCGGGCACGTGCTCCAGCATCTCCATGCAGGTGACGGTATCGAAGGCGCCGGGCTGCTCGGCGGCCAAGGCCTCGGCGGCGATCTCGCGATAGTCGAGGTCGGCCACGCCGGTCTCCAGCGCGTGCAGCCGGGCCACGCCCAGCGGCTTGGCGGCGAGGTCGATGCCGGTGACGCGGGCGCCGCGCAGCGCCATCGCCTCGGCCAGGATGCCGCCGCCGCAGCCGATGTCGGCCACGCGCCGGCCGCGCAGTGGCGCCAGCGAGTCGATCCAGTCCAGGCGCAGCGGGTTGATCTCGTGCAGCGGGCGGAACTCGCTGTCGCGGTCCCACCAGCGGTGCGCCAGGGCGCTGAACTTGGCCAGTTCGAGGTCGTCGACGTTGGACATGGGGTCGCCTCAAAGACGAAACCCCGCCGCGGCGGGGTTTCGACCAGCAGCGCCGCGTCAGCCGCGGCGCTGTCGGATCACTCGATCACTTCTTGCTACGGGTACCGACCACCTCGATCTCGACGCGGCGGTTCTTCGCACGGCCTTCGGCCGTCTTGTTGTCGGCAACCGGCTGCTTCTCACCCTTGCCTTCGGTGTAGACGCGGTTCTTCTCGACGCCCTTCTCGACCAGGTAGGCCTTGACGGCATCGGCGCGGCGCACCGACAGCTTCTGGTTGTAGGCATCGGTGCCGATGCTGTCGGTGTGGCCGACGGCGATGATCACCTCGAGGTTGATGCCCTTGGTCTTGGCGACCAGGTCGTCGAGCTTGGCCTTGCCTTCTGGCTTGAGCACCGACTTGTCGAAGTCGAAGAAGGCATCAGCAGCGAACGTGACCTTCTCGCTGACCGGCGCGGCCGGAACGGGCGCAGGAGCCGGAGCGGGCGCGGGGGCCGGAGCCGGCGCAGCAGCCGGGGCGGGAGCCGGAGCCGGTGCGGGCGCCGGGGCGGGAGCAGGCGCGGGAGGCGCCGGCGGCTTGATGGCGCCGTCGCACTCGGCAGCGGCGGTGGCCGGGGTCCAGTTGGCATCGCGCCAGCACAGTTCGTTGGTGCCGTTCTTCCAGACCAGCGAGCCGTCGGCATTGCGCCAGTTGTCAATGCTGTTCGCCTGGGCGAATGCGGCGATCGGGGCGGCCAGCGCGGCAGCCGCGACCAGCATCACCACCTTGTTCACGTTCTTCATGTTTCTCCTCTCGATGAAAGCCGCAGCGAAGCCTGCGATACGTCCACAACAACAAGCAAGACCGGGCAAAAACGCGGCACGCCGAGCCTTGTTGCTGGCTCTCGTGGGCCTTCACCCCCGACAAATCATTGTGCCATAGGGCACCTGACGGACCTCATTTTGAGCCGCCGTGCAGCGCCGTACGGCCCGCTTGTTGCGCGACCGCGACAAGACCGGCCCCTTAGAATGCGCGACTTCGCCGCCTGGCCCGCCGCCGCCCGACGGACGCTTGCGCGTCCGCTGCTCACGCGTTGCTCTTCGCTTCATGACCCAATTCGCCAAGGAAACCGTCGCCGTCAGCCTTGAAGAGGAGATGCGGCGGTCGTACCTCGACTACGCGATGAGCGTCATCGTCGGCCGCGCGCTGCCCGACGCGCGCGACGGCTTGAAGCCGGTGCATCGGCGCGTCCTGTTCGCGATGCACGAGCTCAACAACGACTGGAACCGGCCTTACAAGAAAAGTGCGCGCATCGTCGGCGACGTGATCGGCAAGTACCACCCGCACGGCGACACCGCGGTCTACGACACGATCGTGCGCATGGCGCAGGACTTCAGCCTGCGCCACATGCTGATCGACGGCCAGGGCAACTTCGGCAGCGTCGACGGCGACAACGCCGCGGCCATGCGCTACACCGAGATTCGCCTGGCCAAGATCGCGCACGAGATGCTGGCCGACATCGACAAGGAGACGGTCGACTTCGTCCCGAACTACGACGGCAGCGAGAAGGAACCGACCGTGCTGCCGGCGCGGCTGCCCAACCTGCTGGTCAACGGCAGCGCCGGCATCGCGGTGGGCATGGCCACCAACATCCCGCCGCACAACCTCAACGAGATCGTCGACGCCTGCCTGCACCTGCTGAAGAACGCCGATGCGACGATCGACGAGCTGATGGAGATCGTGCCGGCGCCCGACTTCCCCACCGCCGGCATCATCTATGGCCTCAACGGCGTGCGCGAGGGCTACCGCACCGGCCGCGGCAAGGTGATCATGCGCGCCAAGGTGCATTTCGAAGACATCGGCAAGGGCGAGCGGCAGGCGATCATCGTCGACGAGATCCCCTACCAGGTCAACAAGAAGACGCTGCTCGAGCGCATCGCCGAGCTGGTGCACGAGAAGAAGCTCGAAGGCATCAGCCACATCCAGGACGAGAGCGACAAGTCCGGCATGCGCGTGGTGATCGAGTTGAAGCGCGGCGAGGTGCCCGAGGTCGTGCTGAACAACCTCTACAAGCAGACCCAGCTGCAGGACACCTTCGGCATCAACATGGTGGCGCTGGTCGACGGCCAGCCGCGGCTGTGCAACATCAAGCAGCTGCTGGAGATCTTCCTCGAGCACCGGCGCGAGGTGGTCACGCGGCGCACCGTGTTCGAGCTGCGCAAGGCGCGCGAGCGCGGCCACGTGCTCGAAGGGCTGGCGGTGGCGCTGGCCAACATCGACGAGTTCATCGAGACCATCAAGACCAGCCCGACGCCGCCGGTGGCCAAGGCGGCGCTGATGAGCAAGAGCTGGGACAGCCCGATGGTGCGCGAGATGCTCGCCCGCGCCGAAGGCCAGACCGCGGGCGGCCGCGCCGCCTACCGCCCCGAAGGCCTGCCCGACAGCTACGGCCTGCAGCCCGATGGCCTGTACCGCCTGAGCGACGAGCAGGCGCAGGAGATCCTGCAGATGCGCTTGCAGCGCCTGACCGGGCTGGAGCAGGACAAGATCATCAGCGAGTACAAGGACGTGATGGCGCAGATCGCCGATCTGCTGGACATCCTGGCGCGGCCCGAGCGCGTCACGGCGATCATCAGCGGCGAGCTCAGCGCGCTGCGCCAGGAGTTCGGCCAGACCAAGCTGGGCGCGCGCCGCAGCGTGATCGAGCGCAACGCGCAGGAGCTGGGCACCGAGGACCTGATCACGCCGGCCGACCTGGTGGTGACGCTCTCGCACACCGGCTACATCAAGAGCCAGCCACTGGCCGAGTACCGCGCGCAGCGCCGCGGCGGCCGCGGCAAGCAGGCGGCGCAGACCAAGGAAGACGACTGGATCGACCAGCTCTTCATCGCCAACACGCACGACTGGATCCTGTGCTTCAGCGACCGCGGCCGCGTCTACTGGCTCAAGGTGTGGGAGGTGCCGCAGGGCGGCCGCGCCAGCCGCGGCAAGCCCATCGTCAACATGTTCCCGCTGCAGCCGCTCGAGAAGATCACCGTCGTGCTGCCGCTCACCGGCGAGTTCCGCAGCTTCCCCGGCGACCAGTACGTCTTCATGTCCACCGCGTTGGGCACGGTCAAGAAGACGGCGCTGGACGAGTTCAGCAACCCGCGCAAGGCCGGCATCATCGCGGTCGACCTCGACGAGGGCGACCACCTGATCGGCGCCGCGCTGACCGACGGCAAGCACGACGTGATGCTGTTCAGCGACGGCGGCAAGGCCGTGCGCTTCGACGAGGACGACGTGCGCCCGATGGGCCGCAACGCCCGCGGCGTGCGCGGCATGGCGCTGGAGCCGGGGCAGAACGTGATTGCGATGCTGGTGGCCGAAGACGAGTCGCAAAGCGTCCTGACCGCCACCGAGAACGGCTACGGCAAGCGCACCTCGATCGTCGAGTACACGCGCCACGGCCGCGGCACCAAGGGCATGATCGCGATCCAGCAGAGCGAGCGCAACGGCCGCGTCGTCGCGGCCACGCTGGTGCGGGCCAACGACGAGATCATGCTGATCACCGACAAGGGCGTGCTGGTGCGCACCCGCGTCAGCGAGATCCGCGAGCTCGGCCGCGCGACGCAAGGCGTGACGCTGATCGCGCTGGACGATGGCGCCAAGCTGTCGGGCCTGCAACGCATCGTTGAAAACGATGCTCACACTGACGGCGCCGACGGCGGCGACGACACCGACCCGACCGGCGGCTCCGGTCCGGAGCACCCATGATCCGTTATGCCCTCGCCGGCGGCCTGCTGGCCGCCTCGCTCTTCGCCCAGGCCCAGACCGCCAGCGCGCCGCCGTCGTCGGCGGCCAAGAAGGAGCTGGTCGCCAAGGTCATCAAGCTGCAGCAGCCGGGCATCGACGCCGTGGCCCGCCAGCTGGTGGACCTGCCGGTGATGCAGATGCTGCAGCAGGCCGGCATCGCACTGCAGCAGCGCGTGGCGGCCGACCGCCGCCAGGCCGTGGCTGCCGACATCCAGGCCGACGCCCGCAAGTACGCCGAAGAGATGGGCCCGGTGGCGCGCGAGCGCGTCAACCGCCTGGCGCCGGGCGTGATCGCGCCGGTGCTGGAAGAGAAGTTCACCGAGGACGAACTCAAGCAGCTGATCGCCATCATCGAGTCGCCCGTCAATCGCAAGTACCAGGCGATGGGCCCCGAGCTGCAGAAGGCGCTGACCGAGAAGCTGCTGGCCGAGATGAGGCCGACCATGGAGCCCAAGTTCAAGGCCCTGAACCAGACCATCGCCAAGCGCCTGGCGCCGGCCGCCTCCGCCCCCGCCAAGTGATGGCCGGGACGCCGTCCCCCGCACCGGTGCCGCTGCTGGCCTTGCGCGAGCGCATCGACGCCGTCGACCGCGAGCTGCTGGCACTGCTGAACCGCCGCGCCGCGCTGGCGCTGGAGGTCGGCGAGATCAAGAAGCAGGAAGGCTCGGCGGTCTTCCGCCCCGAACGCGAGGCGCAGGTGATCGACGGCCTGAAGGCCGTCAACCCAGGGCCGCTGAAGTCGGAGAGCGTGGCGCCGATCTGGCGCGAGATCATGTCGGCCTGCCGCTCGCTGGAGTCGCCGATGCGCGTGGCCTACCTGGGCCCAGCCGGCACCTTCAGCGAGGAGGCGGCGCTGGGCTACTTCGGCAGCTCCATCGTGCGTCTGCCGTGCGGCAGCTTCGACGAGGTGTTCCGCCTCACCAGCGCCGGCGCGGCCGACTTCGGCGTGGTGCCGATCGAGAACAGCACCGAAGGCAGCGTCGCGCGCTCGCTCGACCTCTTCCTGCACACGCCGCTGTTCATCATCGGCGAGACCAGCCTGTTCGTGCGCCACAACCTGCTGCGCAGGAGCGCTTCGCTGCAGGGCATCCAGGCGGTGCTGGCGCATCCGCAGGCGCTGGCGCAGTGCCACGAGTGGCTCAACACGCACCTGGCCGGCGTTGAGCGCCGCCCGGTGTCCAGCAACGCCGAAGGCGCCCGCCTGGCGGCGCTGGACCCGGCGCTGGCCGGCATCGCCAGCGAACGCGCGGGCAGCGAGTTCGGCCTGCACGTCGTCGCCAAGGCGATCCAGGACGACCCCAACAACCGCACCCGCTTCGTGATCGTCGCGCACCCGCAGGCGCACCCGGTGCCCAAGGCCTCGGGGCACGACAGCACCAGCCTGGTGGTCTCGGTCGCCAACAAGCCCGGCGCGCTGCACGACCTGCTGGTGCCGCTGAAGGCGCACGGCGTGTCGATGAGCCGCTTCGAGTCGCGCCCCGCGCGCTCCGGCCAGTGGGAGTATTACTTCTACATCGACATCGTCGGCCACCCCGAAGACCCACGCGTGGCGGCGGCGCTGGCCGAGCTGCGCGCCGCCTGCGCCTTCTTCAAGGTGCTGGGCAGCTACCCGGTGGACGTCCACTGATTTTCGGCTTTAGCGATCGAGGAACGGCGCGCGCATGTTCAACCAGTTGGGAGTGATCGGCTGCGGCCTGATGGGCGGCTCATTCGCGCTGGCGCTCAAGCGCGCCGGGCTGGTCAAGCGCGTGGTCGGCTACAGCAAGTCGCCGTCGACGACCGAGCGCGCGCGCAAGCTGGGCATCATCGACGTCGCCGCCGAGTCGGCGCTGCTGGCCGTCTCGGGCTCGGACATCGTGCTGGTCTCGGTGCCGGTGGCCGCGACCGAAGCCACCCTCAAGGCCATCCGCCACCTGGTGGAGCCCGGCGTGCTGGTGATGGACGTCGGCAGCACCAAGCGCGACGTGGTCGACGCCGCGTGCCGTGTCCTGCGCGAGCGCGTGGGCGCCTTCGTGCCGGCACACCCGATCGCGGGCAAGGAGCTGTCGGGCATCCAGCATGCCGACGCGGGCCTCTACACCAACCGCCAGGTCATCCTGACGCCGCTGCCGCAGAACCCGCCCGAGCTGGTGCAGAAGGCCACCGACGTCTGGTCGGCCATCGGCACCCAGGTGCTGAAGATGACGCCGGAGAACCACGACGCGGCCTTCGCCGCGGTGAGCCACCTGCCGCACCTGCTGGCCTTCGCTTACTTCAGCGCCGTCGTCAACCAGCCGGCGGGGCGCGACTTCCTGTCGCTGGCCGGCCCCGGCTTCCGCGACTTCACGCGCATCGCCGCCAGCTCGCCCGAGATGTGGCGCGACATCCTGGTCGCCAATCGCGAGGAGGTGCTCAAGCAGTCGCAGCGCTTCCGCCACGCACTGGAGGCGCTGGAACACGTGATGCGCGAAGGCAATGCCGATGCGCTGGAAGACCTGATCCGCGGCCCCGCCGAAGGGCGCGCCGCCTGGCAGATGAGCGCGCCCAAGGTCCCCGGTTCGCGCTGATGTTCGCCATTTCCCACCTCGACCTGCCGCCGCTGCGCGGTGCGGCCGGCACCGTGCGGCTGCCGGGCTCGAAGTCGATCTCCAATCGCGTGCTGCTGCTGGCCGGCCTGGCCGACGGCGAGACCGAGATCCACGACCTGCTGGACAGCGACGACACGCGCGTGATGCTGGACGCGCTGCGCACGCTGGGCTGCGGCCTGCAGCGCGACGGCGCCGTGCTGCGCGTGCGCGGCCTCGGTGGCCGCCTGCAGGTGCACGAGGCCGATCTCTTCCTCGGCAACGCCGGCACCGCGATGCGTCCGCTGGCCGCCGCGCTGGCGGTGCTGGCCGCCACCCAGGGCGGCCGCTTCACGCTGCGCGGCGTGCCGCGCATGCACGAGCGGCCGATCGGCGACCTGATCGACGCGCTGCGCCCGCTGGGCTGCACGGTCGACGAGCTGGGCCAGCCCGGCTACCCGCCATTGTGCGTCTACGGTCGAGCCGGGGGCCGGCTGCACACGCAGCAGCCGATCCGCGTGCGCGGCGATGTCTCCAGCCAGTTCCTCACCGCGCTGCTGCTGGCGCTGCCGCTGGTGGCGGCCGAAGCGCCGGTGGTGATCGAGGTCGACGGCGAGCTGATCTCCAAGCCCTACATCGCCATCACGCTCAAGCTGCTGGCGCGCTTCGGCATCGAAGTGCAGCGCGACGGCTGGCGCCGCTTCAACATCGCCCGGGGCAGCCGCTACCGCACGCCGGGCCGCATCCACGTCGAAGGCGACGCCTCGTCGGCCTCGTACTTCGTCGCGCTGGGCGCCATCGCGGCCACGCAAGCGCCGCTGCGCATCGAAGGCGTGGGCAGCGATTCGATCCAGGGCGACATCGCCTTCGTCGACGCCGCGCGCGCGATGGGCGCCGCCGTGCAGGCCGGGCCCGGCTGGATCGAGGTGCGGCGCGGCCGCTGGCCGCTGCAGGCGCTGAACCTCGACTGCAACCACATCCCCGACGCCGCGATGACGCTGGCCGTGATGGCGCTGTATACCGACGGGCCGACGCGGCTGACCGGCATCGCCAGCTGGCGCGTCAAGGAGACCGACCGCATCGCCGCGATGGCGGCCGAGCTCGGCAAGCTCGGCGCTGCCGTCCATGCCGGCGACGACTTCATCGAGGTGGCGCCGCCCGTGCGCTGGCGGGCCGCCGCGGTCGACACCTACGACGACCATCGGATGGCGATGTGCCTGTCGCTGGCCGCCTTCAACCCGCTGGCCGGCGCCGATCCGCCGCAGCCGCTGCGCATCCGCGATCCGCAGTGCGTGGCCAAGACCTTCCCCGACTACTTCGAGACCCTGTTCGGCCTGGTGCAGGCCGACGCCGCCGAGGTGCCGGTCATCACGGTCGACGGGCCGTCGGCCTCCGGCAAGGGCACGCTGGCCGCGGCGCTGGCTCGGCGCCTGGGCTGGCATTTCCTGGATTCGGGCGCCGTCTACCGCGCCACCGCGCTGGCCGCCGGCCGCGCCGGCGTGGCGCTGGACGACGAGGACGGCGTCGCCCGCGTGGCCGCGGCGCTGGACCTGCGGTTCGACGGCAGCCGCATCCTGCTGGCCGGCGAGGACGTGAGCGACGAGGTGCGCCACGAAAGCACCGGCGCGCTGGCCTCGCGCGTGGCCGCGCTGCCCGCGGTGCGGCGCGCGCTGCACGGGCTGCAGTTGTCGTTTCGCCGCGCGCCCGGGCTGGTGGCCGACGGGCGCGATATGGGCACCGTGGTGTTCCCGCAGGCCGCGCTCAAGGTGTTTCTCACCGCCAGCGCCGAAGAGCGCGCCAAGCGCCGGCATAAACAGTTGATTTCAAAAGGAATTCAGGCTAGCATCGCCGACCTTCGCGCTGACATCGAAGCGCGCGACGCCCGGGACCAGTCCCGCGTCGCCGCCCCTTTGAAGCCGGCCGAAGACGCGCTGCGGCTCGACAACTCGCAGCTCGGCATCGACGAATCGGTCGATGTCGTGCAACAGTGGTGGCAGCAGCGCAACCCGCTGGACCGGGTCTGAGGCCTTTACCCTTTACCAGCTGTACCAGCGTTACCAGCGTCTCAAAGCCCCATCGCCGCTTCCCGCCCAGGCTGCCCCCCAGCCGACCCGAGCGCGGTGGATCCGTCAACCTCAACCGCAACATCCGTTGCAAGCACCGCCCGGCTCTGCCTTCCACTCCTCCGGGCCTTCAGGAAACCTCATGTCCCAAACCCAACTGGCCACCACCGGCGGCGGCGAATCCTTTGCCGCCATGTTCGAAGAGTCGCTGAAGTCCAGCGACATGCGCGTCGGCGAGGTCATCTCCGCCGAGGTCGTGCGCATCGACTTCAACCACGTGGTGGTGAACGCAGGCCTCAAGAGCGAGGCCTACATCGACATCAGTGAATTCAAGAACGACCAGGGCGAGCTCGAAGTCCAGGTCGGCGATTTCGTCTCCGTCGCCGTCGACGCCGTGGAAAACGGCTACGGCGACACCATCCTGTCGCGCGACAAGGCCAAGCGCCTGGCCTCGTGGATGTCGCTCGAGAACGCGCTGGAGTCGGGCGAATTCGTCACCGGCACGGTCAGCGGCAAGGTCAAGGGCGGCCTGACGGTGCTGGTCAACGGCATCCGCGCCTTCCTGCCCGGCAGCCTGCTCGACACGCGCCCGGTCAAGGACATGAGCCCGTTCGAGGGCAAGACCATGGAGTTCAAGGTCATCAAGCTCGACCGCAAGCGCAACAACGTCGTGTTGTCGCGCCGCGCCGTGGTCGAAGCCTCGATGGGCGAGGAACGCGCCAAGCTGCTGGAGACGCTGACCGAAGGCGCCATCGTCAACGGCGTGGTCAAGAACATCACCGAGTACGGCGCCTTCGTCGACCTGGGCGGCATCGACGGCCTGCTGCACATCACCGACATGGCCTGGCGCCGCGTGCGCCACCCCAGCGAGGTGGTGACGGTCGGCCAGGAACTGCAGGCCAAGGTGCTGAAGTTCGACGCCGAGAAGAACCGCGTCAGCCTGGGCCTCAAGCAGCTCGGCGACGACCCCTGGCACGGCGTGTCGCGCCGCTACCCCACGGGCACGCGGCTGTTCGGCAAGGTCACCAACATTGCCGACTACGGTGCCTTCGTCGAGATCGAGCCCGGCATCGAAGGCCTGGTGCACGTCTCCGAAATGGACTGGACCAACAAGAACGTCGCGCCGGCCAAGGTGGTTTCGCTGGGCGACGAGGTCGAGGTCATGGTGCTGGAGATCGACGAGGACAAGCGCCGCATCAGCCTGGGCATGAAGCAGTGCAAGGCCAACCCCTGGGAAGAGTTCGCCGCCAACGTCAAGCGCGGCGACAAGGTCAAGGGGCCCGTCAAGAGCATCACCGACTTCGGCGTCTTCGTCGGCCTGGCGCAAGGCATCGACGGCCTGGTGCACCTGTCCGACCTGTCCTGGCACGAGCCCGGCGAGAGCGCAGTGCGCAACTACAAGAAGGGCCAGGAAGTCGAGGCCGTGGTGCTGGCCGTGGACGTGGAGCGCGAGCGCATCTCCTTGGGCATCAAGCAGCTCGACGTCGACCCGTTCACCAGCTTCACGACGCTCAACGACCGCGGCGCCATCGTCAGCGGCAAGGTCAAGAGCGTCGACCCGCGCGGCGCCGAGATCCAGCTCAACGAAGACGTGACGGGCTACCTGCGCGCCTCCGAGATCAGCCGCGACCGCGTCGAAGACGCGCGCAACGTGCTGAAGGAAGGCGACGAGGTGTCGGTGATGGTCATCAACGTCGACCGCAAGATGCGCAGCATCCAGCTCTCGATCAAGGCCAAGGACAACGCCGACGAGCAGCAGGCCATGCAGCGGCTGTCGCAGAGCAACGAGCGCGAGAACGCCGGCACCACCAGCCTGGGTGCGCTGCTGCGCGCCAAGCTCGACAAGGGCAACGAGTGAGCTGACTGGCCCGCAAGCCGCACCGAAAGAGGAACGCCGAACGCCGCCGCCCGTCCATGACGCGATCAGACCTCGTCACCCGCCTGGCCGAACGGTTCTCGCAGCTCACGCAGCGTGACACCGAGTTCGCCGTCAAGACCATGCTCGACGCGATGTCCGACGCACTGGCGCGCGGCTACCGCATCGAGATCCGCGGCTTCGGCAGCTTCTCGATCAACCGCCGGCCGCCGCGCATGGGCCGCAACCCGCGCAGCGGCGCGCAGGTGCTGATCCCCGAGAAGCTGGTCCCCCATTTCAAGCCGGGCAAGGCCCTGCGCGAGGCGGTGGACAGCCCGGGCGCCGACGACGACCGCGACGACTTCCGGATCGACCTGCATCGCTGACGGCGGCATCCGGCACCGCCGGTGTTGCTTCTCAAGGCCCGCTTTGGCGGGCCTTGTTCGTTTCCGGCCCAGCCTACCTACAATGCCGCGCGCATGCGCTTCCTCGTGTGGCTGTTTAGGGCCTTCCTCTTCTTCATCCTGTTCGCCTTCGCGCTGAACAACCTGCACGGCGTCACCGTGCACTGGTTCTTCGGCGTGACGTGGAACGCACCGCTGGTCATCGTCGTGCTGGCCGCCTTCGGCGCCGGCTGCGCGCTGGGCGTGCTGGCGATGGTGCCGGCCTGGTGGCGGCACCGCCGCAAGGCCAAGACCGCGCTGCCCGACGCGATCGCCGCCGCCACGCCGGCCGCGGCCGGCGCAACGGCCGCGGGCACCGAGCTCATGCCCGAGCATCCCCCGCGCGAGGGTCTGTGACCGCGCCCGCCAAGGCCCGCTGATGGACTTCGACCTGCAATGGCTGCTGATCGGCCTGCCGGTCGCCTTCGCCTTAGGCTGGCTGGCCTCGCGCTTCGACCTGCGCCAGGTGCGGCGCGACAGCCGCGACGCGCCGCGCGCCTACTTCAAGGGCCTGAACCTGCTGCTCAATGAGCAGCAGGACAAGGCGATCGACGCCTTCATCGAGGCGGTCCAGAACGACCCCGACACCACCGACCTGCACTTTGCCCTCGGCAACCTGTTTCGCCGCCGCGGCGAGTTCGAGCGCGCCGTGCGCGTGCACCAGCACCTGCTGCAGCGCGCCGACCTGGCCGCCGCCGAACGCCACCGCGCCCAGCACGCGCTGGCCCAGGACTACCTGAAGGCCGGCCTCTTCGACCGCGCCGAGGACGCCTACCGCGCGCTCGACGGCACCGCCTACGAGGCCGAGGCGCGGCTGGCGCTGCTGACGCTGTACGAGCGCTCGCGCGACTGGCCGCGGGCGATCGAGGTCGCGGCCCGCATCGAGGCCGCCGGCGGCGCCTCGATGGCGCCGCGCGTCGCGCACTACTGGTGCGAGCTGGCGCAGGCCGCCGATGACCGCGGCGACGCTGCCGAGGCCGAGCAGGCGCTGCAGCGCGCTGCCCAGGCCGACCCCACGGCCGCGCGGCCGCTGGTCACCACGGGCCGCCGCCTGGCCCGCCTGGGCCGGCCGCTGGAAGCCCTGGCCGCCTGGGACGAGCTGCGCCGCCGCCGCCCCGCCGCCTTTACGCTGGTGGCCGTCGAATATGCCGACGCCGCGCTGGCCGCCGGCCGCGCCGAGCCGGCACGCGCCGCGCTGCTGCAGCTGGCACGCCAGGCGCCCGGGCTGGAGTTGCTGCGCGCGCTGGACAAGCTGAGCCCGCCCGGCGACGACGCCGCGGCCCGCGACCGCCTGCTGGCGTTGCTGCAACACCATCCCACGCTGTCGACCGCGCTGGCGCTGCTCGACCGCGGTCCGGCGACGCTGGACGAGCAGACCCTGCCCGCCTTGCGCCAAGCCCTGGCGCACGCTGCCAAGCCGCTGCAGCGCTACCGCTGCGCGGCCTGCGGCTTCGAGGCCCAGCACTGGTTCTGGCAATGCCCCGGCTGCCTGAGCTGGGACAGCTATCCCCCTCGGCGAATCGAAGAGCAGTAGCCGCTACGGGCCGTCAACGCGGCAATGCGGGCCCATGCTGCCGGTCCAGCAGCGCCAGCACGTCGGCCAGCTTGGGCACCTGCCCCTTGCCGCCGAGGCTGAACACCGAGCCCGGCCCGGTGACGCCGGCCAGCCCGGGCTCGTGGTCGCAATAGATGCCGATGGTCGGCCTGCCGAAGGCCGCGGCCAGGTGGGTGAAGCCGGTGTCCAGCCCGACCACCGTGCGCGCGCCGGCCAGCACCGCGGCCATCTCGCGCACCTTCAGGAAGGGCGGCACCTCGCCGTCGCAGCCGGCGGCGATGCGCTCGGCCAGCGTCTGCTCGTCGGGCCCCCCCCACAGCACCACCGGCTTCCAGCCGCGGTCCTGCAGCCGCTTGCCCACCGTGACCCAGCGCGCCTCGGGCCACAGCTTCTCGGGCCGGCTGGCGTTGGGGATCAGCACCGCGTAGCGATCGGGTGCGCCCCAGCTCGGCGGCGGCGGCGCGAGGCCGAAGTCAGGCGGCGCCGTGGGCAGCGCATAACCTAGATGCTCAGCGGCCAGGCGGCGGCAGCGTTCCACGGCGTGCAGCTCGCGCGCGACGCGGGCCCTGCGCGCGTACAGCCAGCTCGCCAGCGGTTCGCGCGCGCTGTCGCCGTCGTAGCCGGCCACCGGGCCGATGGCCTGGTGCGCCCACAGCGCGCTCTTCAGCAGCCCCTGCAGGTCCAGGATCAGGTCGTAGCGCTCGGCGCGCAGTTCGGTGCGCAGCGCCGCCATCGCGGCCCAGGTCTTGCGGCGCAGCAGGTGCTGGCGCCACTTGCGCCAAGCCAGCGGCAGCACGCGGCGCACGCCGGGGTGCAGCGCGGGGATGGCCGCGAACGGCGCTTCGACCAGCCAGTCCACCTCGGTGCCGGGGCGCGCGCGCAGCAGGTCGGACAGCGCCGGCAGCGCGTGCACCACGTCGCCCATCGACGTGGTCTTGACGATCAGCAGCTTCACGCGCCGGCGCGCGCGCGCTCCGCGACGAGCGCGGGGTTCAGGCGCGGATCGTTGTACATCTTGAACTGCCGGTAGACCTTGAAGTAGGCACGGCCGGCCATCGCGTCGGCGATCAGCGCGTCCAGGCACTGGCCAAGGTCCAGGCGCTGCTGGCGCAGCCGCTCCAGCTTGACGCGGCTGGCCTCGCGGTGCGCCTCGTCGACGTCGTCGCGCTCGGTCTGCTGGCGCATCGCACCGATCTTCAGCGCCAGGATGGACAGGCGGTCGATCATGCTGCCGGCGGTCTCGCTGTTGAGCCGCGCGCCCGCCGGCACCGTGGCCTGCGGCGCGTCGGAGCGCGCCGACGCCTCGTCGACCAGCTTCAGCGCCACCAGCAGCAACTCGTCGACGCGCTCCGTGGCGTCGTTGCGCGCCTGGTTGTAGCGGTCGATCGCGCGCTTGTTGGCCGCGATCTCGCCGTCGGCCACGGTCTGGCGGCGCGCCAGGTCTTCCTCGGCCCACAGCAGGCTGTTGTTGCGGTGGTTGGCCTGCACCCATCGCCACAGCGGCGCCGCGGCCGGCGCGGGTTCGTCCTGCGGCCAGCCCGGGTGGGCCAGCAGGCGGTCGTGCAGGGCCAGGACATCGGGGGCGAGAACGGGTTGGGCTGGCATGGTGGGGCTGGTCGGCGGATGGCGGCTGGCAGAATCTGCGCATTATCCGCACCATGCCTGACCGCCCCCTGATCGTCCGCCTGCGCAACTGGGTCGGCGACGTGGTGCTGGGCCTGCCGATGCTGCAGCGGCTGCACGACGCCGGCTATTCGCTGCAGTTGCTGGGCAAAGGCTGGGCGCGCGACCTGCTGGCCGGCCACGGCTGGCCGGTGCAGGCGCTGGCCGGCAGCGGGCGCGAGCGCATCGCCCAGTTGCGCCGGCTGCGCGCACAGGCGCAGGCGCTGGACGGCGGCTTCGGCCGTCGGCTCAACGCGCTGGCGCTGCCCTATTCGTTTTCAAGTGCGCTGGAGATGCGCCTGGCCGGCCTGCGCGCCATCGGCTACCGGCACGAAGGCCGCGGCTGGCTGCTGTCGCGCGCGGTGGCGCGCAGCCGCACCCGGCACGAGATGGCGGTCTACTGGGAGCTGGGCTCGGCGCTGCTGCAGCAGCCGGCGCCGCCGCCCGGCCGCGTGCAGCTGCAGTCGAGCCAACAGCATCTTGCGCAGGCCCAGGCGCTGCGGGCGCGGCTGCAGCTGCGGCCGGGTTACGTCGTGCTGTGCCCTTTTGCCGGCGGCACCTTCGAGAAGCTGGACAAGAGCTGGCCGGCCTTCCCTCCGTTTGCGGCCCAGGGCCTCCCCCTCTTGGGGCGGGACCTGCTGGTCTGCCCCGGCCCCGGCGAGGAAGAGGCCGTGGCCGCGCGCGATTACGCCGGCTGCCGCATCGCCACCGGTGTCGGCCTGGGTGCCTACGCGGCCCTGCTGCGCGACGCGGCGCTGGTGATCGCCAACGACACCGGCCCCGGCCACCTGGCGGCTGCCGTCGGCGCGCCGCTGCTGTCGGTGCTGGGGCCGACCGACCCGGCACGCTGGGGCGCCGTGGGGCCGACGGTGCACCTGCTGCGCCGCGAGACCGGCTGGCCCACGGCCGACGAAGTGCTGGCGCGCGCCCGCGAGCTGCTGCACGCCGGTTGACACCCCACCGGGGGCCACCGGCCGCGGGACCTCCGCAGCGGGAATGACGGCGCGGCGGCGGCTCCGAACAATGCGTTCCAGCTCGAGACCCAGGACGCCGACACTGCGCACCAGGGGACGCCTCGGGCCCGACCCTCAACCGTTTGCTCTCAAGGAGATCGCCATGTTCCGCAACCTCGTCACCGCGCTGCTCGCCGCCCTCGCCTTCAGCGCCTTCGCCGCCGTCGATGCCAACCAGGCCAGCCGCGCCGAGTTGGAGTCGGTCAAGGGCATCGGCCCGGGGCTGTCGGCCAAGATCCTCGACGCACGCAAGACCGCCGCGTTCAAGGACTGGCCCGACCTGGTCGACCGCGTGTCCGGCATCGGCCCCGGCAACGCGGCGCGCTTCTCGCAGGCCGGCCTGACGGTGGGCGGCAAGGCCTATGCGGCGGCCGACGCGCCGGCACCGGCCGCCAAGGCCGAGCGCCACGGCGGCAAGAGCGAGAACAAGACCAGGGCCAAGTCCGACGCCGCCGCCATGCCGCGCTGAGCGCGTTCAGCGGCACGGCCAGGCGCGCTACGGCAGCTCCAGGTCCAGCCCGCTGGCCAGCGGCAGCGCCTGCAGCGCGCGGCGGGCAGCGGGCTCGACCATGCGGTCCCAGCCGAAGAACTGGTTCACCTCGTCGGCGCGCGCCGCCACGTCGGCCTCGCCCAGCGCCATCAACTCGCGCGTGTACGGGGCCTCGAACAGCAGGTAGCTCGCCAGCGCCGAGCCGCCGCGCGCCTCCACGCCGGCCCGGCCCACGCCCACGCCGCGCAGCAGGCCGCGCACCGCGCGCGGCAGGCTCTCGACGTGGCGCGCGGCCACGTCGTCCAGCCGTTGGCTGGGCGAGATCACCAGGCTTTCGATCGGCCGCAGCGGCGTGTCCTGCCGCACCGTGTCGGGCAGCAGCGCCAGCGTGCGGTTGATGCGCTGCATGCGCTCGATGTCGACCGCCAGCGCGTCGAGGAAGATGCTGGACATCGCGTGGCCCGCGATCTGCGCCAGGCTGGGGTAGCCGTCGGCCGGCGGCTGGCGCGTGGCCGGCTCGTGCATGCGACCGGCGCCGATGATCAGCAGCCGCTGCGCGCCCAGGTGGATGGCCGGCGACAGCGGCGCGGTCTGGCGCATCGAGCCGTCGCCGTACCACTCGGCATGCGCGCCCTGCTTCAGCCGCTTGGCCGGAAACACGAAGGGGATGGCCGACGAGGCCAGCAGGTGCTCGTGGCTCAGCGTGTCGGCCACCGCCAGGCGCTGGCTGCGCGACCACGGCGCCACCGCCTGCCCGGCGCCGTAGAAGGTGACGTGCACGCCCGAGGTGTAGCTCGACGCGGTGACGCCCAGCGCGTGCAGCTGGCGCTGCTCCAGCATCATCTGCAGCCGCGGCAGCGGCACCATCTTGTGCAGCAGTTCGGCCAGCGGCTCGTTGTCCAGCAGCGAGCGCGGCCGCGCCCTGCGCCAGCGCGCAATCATCCAGCCCATCGACAGCATGGTCAGCCACTGCGCGCCGCTGCGGATCACGCCCAGCGAATCGGCGCGGTAGACCTGCTCGGCGCGGAAGTTCTGCCACACGCGCGACAGCACCTCGATCGACGAATCGAAGCGGTCGGCATGGCAGGCCAGCGCCGCGGCGTTGATCGCGCCGGCCGAGGTGCCGACGATCACGCCGAAGGGGTTGCGCAGGCGCGAGCGCGGCCCCAGCTTGTCGCGCCGCAGCCGCGCGATGGCGCGCAGCACGCCCACCTGGTAGGCGGCCCGCGCGCCGCCGCCGCTCAGCACCAAGCCCGTCAGCGGCGTCTCGTACATGGGCTAGGGCCTGTTAACACAAACCGCGAAGACCATCGGCCACCAGCACGAAGCTG
>CAYYDJ010000008.1:0-183216 GCA_964470565.1 uncultured Rubrivivax sp. | reverse complement strand
GCGATCGGCGCCACGTGCTTTTCCGCCATGCGGCGCACGCTGTCGCGGAAGGCGATCTGTTCTTCGCTGAAGTTCATGCTCAGGCTCCTTGCGGTTTGGATGCTGTGGGCTCGTCGTGCGCTGCCCATTTCGGGTTGTCGATCGCCAGCGCCTCGCGCAGCGTGCGGCGCAGGTGCTCGATCAGCGCCGGGTCGTCCAGTGGCTGGCGGCTGTCGGAGATGGCGGCGGCCAGTTCGGCTTGCAGCGCCGCGGGCTCGCCGTCGTGCTTCAACAGCGCGGCCAGGCGCTCGCGCTCGGCCTCGCGCTGCACGGGGGCGAGCTGCAGCTCGCGGGTGATCGTGCGCAGCACGTTGACGGTGATGCGGGTCTGGAAGCGGTGGTAGCCGTCCAGCGTCGGCAGCAACTGCTCGTCCAGGTAGTCGGCGGCGGCCTGCAGCAGCGTCGCGGCGTCGGGGATGAAGTGGCTCATGTCATGCGTCCTGCGTCGTCAGCGCCAGCAGGTCCCACAGCGGCTCTTCGAGCCGGCGGCCGATCGCGCCCAGCTCCACGCTGGCCGGGCGGCCGTCGGCGCGCCGGGCGCTGCCGCGGCGCACGCAGGAGATCGCCCACTTGAGGTTGGAGAACACCTCCCAGAAGCGCACGCGCGCCGGGTCGACGGCACGGCCGCTGGCCGCCTCGTAGGCGGCGTACAAGTCCTCGCGGGCGCCGAAGCCGCCCACTTCGCGGCTTAGCCCTTCGCCGCCGAAGCGCCAGGTGCGCATGCACAGCACGCCCAGGTCCTGCATGGCGTCGCCGATGCGGGCGATCTCCCAGTCGAGCACGCAGCGCAGGCCCTCGGGGCCGACGATCAAATTGCCGCTGCGGAAGTCGGCGTGCACGACGCGCGGCTCCCACTGCGCCGGCAGGTGCGTGGCGACCCAGCGCAGCGCGTAGGCCAGCGCGGCATGGCGGCGCTCCAGCCCGTCCAGCAGGCCGGCGTACAGGCGCAGCTCGTCGGCCGGCGACAGGCGTTGCAGAAAATCGAAGCGCTCGATCGGCAAGGCATGGATCGCCGCCAGCGCCTGGCCGCATTGCCGCGGCAACTGCGCGCGCGCCGCGGCCAGCGCGGGGTCGGTCACCAGCTTGCGGCCCAGCGTCTGGCCATCGACGCGTTCGGTCACGTAGCCGCTGCCCAGGCCGTCGTCGGGCTGCAGCACGAAGCGCACGCGCGGCGCCGGCACGCCGGCCTCGCGCGCCGCGGTCATCAGCGCCGCGTCCTGCCCGGCCGACAGCTTGGGCGGGCGGCCGGGCTGCGACGGCGGCTCGGTCGTCTGCTGCAGGATCAGCGCCTCGCGCCGGTCGCCGCACACCCAGTCGAAAGCCCAGGTCTGCTTGGTGGCGCCACCGGTCAGGCGCTGCAGCGCCTGCACCTCGCCGTGCGCGCGCGCATGGCGCATCAGCACCGGGCGCAGCGCGGCGGCCAGCGTGGTGGCGTCGGCGGTGGGCTCGCTCATCGCTTCAGATCTTGCGACCCGTGGCTTGCCAGAACGGGTCGCGCAACTGGCGCTTGAAGATCTTGCCGCTGTCCTGGCGCGGCAGCGCGGCGTGGAAGTCGATGCGCTTGGGCACCTTGACGCTGGCCAGGCGCTGGCGCAGCCAGTCGCGGATCTGCTGGGCCGTGGTCGTCGCGCCGGGCTGCAGCTCCACCGCGGCGGCCAGCGTCTCGCCCATGTCCGCGTCGGGGATGCCGAACACGGCGCAGTCCTGCACGCCGGGGCATTGCATCAGCGCCATCTCGACTTCGGCCGGGTAGACGTTGGTGCCACCGATGATCACCATGTCGGCGCGGCGGTCGCACAGGTAGAGGTGGCCGTCCTTCAGGTAGCCGACGTCGCCGACGCTGATCAGCCCGTCGCGCTCGACGCCGGCGCGCTTCTCGGGGTGGTTCAGGTAGGTGAAGTCTGCATAACAAGGTACCCGCATGTAGATCTCGCCGGTCTCGCCCTCGGGCAGGCGCCGCCCCTGCTCGTCGTAGAACGCGATGCGTGTGCCCGGCGTCGGCACGCCGACGCTGCCGGGGTGCGTGTGCGCATCCTCGGGCGTGGCCAGCGTCGCGGTGCCGACCTCGGTGCCGCCGTAGGTCTCGTAGACCACCGGGCCCCACCAGTCCATGAACTCGCGCTTGACCTCGGCGGCGCACGGCGCGCCGGTGTGCGTGACCCAGCGGATCGAGCTGACGTCGTAGCGCGCGCGCACCTCGGCCGGCAGCCTGAGCAGGCGCACGAACATCGTCGGCACCATCACCGCGTGGGTGATGCGGTGCTGCTGGATCGCGGCCAGCGTCGCCTCGGGGTCGAACTTGGCGTGCAGCACGATCAGCTCGGCATGCGGCAGCGCCTGGCGGCCGTAGGCGTTGGGCGAGGCGTGGTACAGCGGCCCCGGGATCAGGCAGCGCGCACCGGGCGCGAGGCCGTAGACGCGCTCCAGCATCTTGGCGTAGGCGGCGGTCTGCTCGGGCGTGGCCGGGTCGCGGCGCACGCCCTTGGGGTGACCGGTGGTGCCCGAGGTGTAGATCATCGACGCCCGCGCGCGCAGCGGCGGGCCGGCCCAGGGCTCGAAGCCGGCGGCCCACTCGGGCCACACGGTGTCACCCGGCTGCGGCTGCGCGGCGCCGGGCGCCAGCGCGTAGCGCCCGGCGATCTCGGGCGGCGTCGGCACCACCAGCACCGTGGTGCCGGCGGGCAGGCTGCCCCGCAGCGGGGCCAGCAGGTCGGCGTGCGCCACCAGCACCTTGGGGCGGGCGTCGTCCAGCACGTAGCGCACTTCCTCGGCCCTGCCGTGCCAGTTGATCGGCACGCAGTAGGCGCCGATCGCGGCGGCCGCGGTCTGCGCCTCGAAGAACGCGAAGTCGTTGCGCAGCAGCAGCGCGATCACGTCGCCTTCGCGCACGCCCAGGGCGTGCAGTCCGGCGGCGGCGCGGCGGCCTTGCAGCAGCACCGCGTCGCGGTCGACGCCGCGTTCGTCCAGGAGGATGCGGGCGGTGGGCATGGGAAGGGTCTCCTGCGTCGACCGGCTTGACCTCGGTCTGTTCAATGGTTCTACATATGATATCGCGGCCAGCGGCAGCTTGCAAAGCCGCTGCCGCGCTAGAAGTCGGGCTCCTGCCACCAGGGGTAGACGGGCGGCAGGTCGCTGCTGACGCGGCCGGGGAACTGCGGCGCGCGCTTGGCCAGGAAGGCTGCCACGCCTTCGCGCGCGTCGGCCGCGGCGCCGCGCTCGGCGATCGCGCGGCTCTCGACGCGGTGCGCCTCGATCGGGTGCGCCGCCCCCAGCATGCGCCACATCAACTGCCGCGTCAGCGCCACCGAGACCGGCGCCGCGTGGTCGGCGATCTCCAGCGCCAGCGCGCGGGCGCGCGGCAGCAGCTCGTCGGCTGCGCACACCTCGCGCAGCAGCCCGCCGGCCAGTGCCTCGTCAGCCGTCAGCAGCCGGCCCGACAGCGACCATTCGAGCGCGCGGTTGATGCCCACCACGCGCGGCAGGAACCAGCTCGCGCAGGCGTCGGGCACGATGCCGCGACGCGTGAAGACGAAGCCGATGCGCGCCTCGCGGCTGGCGATGCGGATGTCCATCGGCAGCAGCATCGACGCGCCGATGCCCACCGCGGCGCCGTTGACCGCGGCGATCAGCGGCTTGGTGCTGGCGAACAGGCGCAGCGCCAGCAGCCCGCCGCCGTCGCGGCCGGCCTCTTCGGGTGAGTGGTCTTGGGTGGCTGGATCGAAGGCCTCAGCCCCGGCCGACAAGTCGAAGCCGGCGCAATAGCCGCGCCCGGCGCCGGTGAAGACGATGGCGCGCACGGCGTCGTCGGCGTCGGCGAGGTCGAGCGCGCGGCACAGCTCCCGGCGCATGGTCGCCGTCATCGCGTTCAGCGCCCGCGGGCGGTTCAGCGTGATCGTCAGCACCGGGCCGTCAAGGGCCCACAGCAGGGTTTCGAAGACGGGCCAGCTCACGCCAGCGCTGCCAGCCGCCGCGCCTGCGTGTCGGCGTCGCCGAACAGATGGTCGGCCACGTGCACGCGGCGCAGGCTGTGGCCGACCGCGTATTCCTCGGTCATGCCGATGCCGCCGTGGCACTGGATCGCGTGCTGGCAGACCTGGCGCGCATGGCGGCCGACGATCAGCTTGGCGCGCAGCAGGTCGGCGGCGGAATCTGCGGCCTCCGGCCGGTCGGCGGCGACCGCCGCGGCGATGGCCATGCTGCGCGCCATCTCCAGGCTGACCAGCATGTCGGCGGCGCGGTGGCGCAGCGCCTGGTTCTCGCCGATCAGGCGGCCGAACTGCTTGCGCACGTTGAGGTAGTCCAGCGTCAGCCGGTAGGCGGCCTGCGCGGCGCCCACCATGTCGGCGCACAGCGCGGCCATGCCGGCGGCGTTGACGGCCGCCAGCACGCGCTGGAAGGCCGCGCCGTCGTGCGGATCGGTCAGCGGCTGCGCCGGCGTGGCGTTGAACGTCAGCTCCGACGCCGGCGTGTCGTCGACGAGGCGGAAGTCGCGCCGCTGCAGCCCGGCCGCGCCGGCATCGACGACGAAGAAGGCGCAGCCTTCGGCCGCATCGGCCGCGCCGGCGATGCGCGCGCTGACGACGACGTGCTGCGCCTGCGGCCCGCTGATCACCGGCAGCTTGACGCCGCTGAGCGTCCAGCCGTCGGGGCCGTGCTCGGCGCGCGTCTCGACCCAGCCATCGGCATGGCGCGTGCCGGGTTCGTCGTGCGCCCAGGCGACGACCGTCGTGCCTTTCGCCAGGCCCGGCAGCAGCCGCGCGGCCGCGTCGCCGCCGGCCACGCGCAGCGCGGTTGCACCCAGCACGGCCGAGGCCAGCACGGGCTCGGGGCACAGCGCGGCGCCGCAGGCCTGCATCACCGGCAACAGGTCTTCCAGGCGGCCGCCGAAGCCGCCTTGGGCCTCGGGCACCAGCAGCGCGGTGACGCCCAGATCGGCCAGGCGGCCGTACAGCTCGGCACTGCGGCCCGCGCTGCTGGCCGCGATCGCGCGGCGTTGCTCGAAGCTGCAATGGTCGGCCAGCACGCGGCTCACGCTGTCCTGGAGCTGCTGCTGTTCGTCGTTGAGTTGGAAGTTCAAGTCAGTTCTCCATGCAGCCAAGCGACACTCGGGTCGCATGACTCAAGCGCAACCAAGCGGCCGCCGCGGATCCGGCTTTGCCGGTCCGCTGGCGGCGCCCCCTTGAGGGGGAGGCGCCGAAGGCGCTTCGGGGGTGGGTCATCCCACGATGGTCTTAGCCACGATGTCCTTTTGGACTTCGCTGGTGCCGCCGTAGATGCTGGCGGCGCGCGAATAGAAGTAGCGCGGCGACAGCGGCCCGTGGCGCTCGGGCACGCCGTGGATGCCGCGCCGCTCCAGGCCCGCGGGCCCGTCGATGCGCGCCAGCAGCGCCGCCAGCGCCTGCTGCAACTCCACGCCCTTGAGCTTGAGCACCGAGGCGAAGGCCGGTTGCGCCGCCTGAGCCTGCGGGTCGAGCAGAAAGCGCCAGTTGGTGACTTCCAGCGCGCGAACCTCGGCGTCGAGCTCGGCAAACTCGGCCTTCAGCTTCGGGTCGGCGGCCAGCGGGCGGCCGCCTTCGCTGATGCGCGAGGCCAGCTCGCGCGCGTAGTCCAGCCGCTCGCGGCACAGGCCCACGTTGGCGATGCCGCTGCGCTCGTTGACCAGCAGGTACTTCGCGCAATCCCAGCCGCGGTTTTCTTCGCCCACAAGGTTGGCGGCGGGCACGCGCACGTTGTCGAAGAACACCTCGTTGAGGTGATGCTCGCCGTCGATCGAGACGATGGGCCTGATCGTGATGCCCGGCGTCTTGAGGTCGATCAGCAGGAAGGAGATGCCCTCCTGCTTGCGCGCCTCGGTGCTGGTGCGCACCAGCGCGAACACCCAGTCGGCCAGGTGCGCGGTGGTGGTCCAGATCTTCTGGCCGTTGACCACGTAATCGTCGCCTTCGCGCACCGCGCGCGTGCGCAGCGAGGCCAGGTCGGAGCCCGAGCCCGGCTCCGAGAAGCCCTGGCAGAACCAGATGTCCAGCCGCGCCAGCCTGGGCAGGAAATGATCCTTCTGTGCCGGCGTGCCGTACTTCAGCAGCACCGGGCCCAGCATGCCGGTGTTGAAGACCTGCGGCAACGGCGCCGGCGCGCGGTAGAGCTCTTCGAGCAGGATCAGCCGCTCGGCGATGCCGAGATCGGCACCGCCGTAGCGCCGCGGCCAGTGCGGCGCGGCCCAGCCGCGCTCGTGCAGGATGCGCTGCCAGGCGACGGTGTCCTGCTTGCGCGGCGGGTGGCCCAGGCGCAGGCGATCGCGGATCTCGGTGGGCAGGCGCTCGCGGATGAAGGCGCGCACCTCGTCGCGGAAGGCGCGCTCGTCGGCGCTGAAATCCAGGTCCATGGCGGCGGCCGGTGGGGCTTGGCTGAATCGAGGTCGGCAAGTCTACCAAGTTGTCAACGGTTCAACCAATAGGGATCGCACGGATGCGCCGCAGGCGCTCGGGTAGCATGGTTGATGTCGATGAAAGACCGCCGTCCGACCGGGCGGCGGCGCCCGTCGAGGCGGAGGAACCAGCATGAACAGCAGCGCGGTGGCGGAAGGCGGCGGCCCCAACTTTCAGCCCGTGCGCACGCGGCGCGCCTTCGAGGCGGTGTGCGACCAGGTGCGGCGGCAGGTGGCCGACGGCACGCTGCTGCCCGGCCAGCGCCTGCCCGGCGAGCGCGAGCTGGCCGAGCGCTTCGGCATCAGCCGCAGCGGCGTGCGCGAGGCGCTGCGCAGCCTGGAACTGGCCGGCCTGGTGGAGGCGCGAACGGGCGCCAGCGGCGGCTTCTTCATCCGCTCGTCGGGCACCGAGGGCGTCACGCAGGCGGTGCGCGACATGGTGGCGCTGGGCCAGGTGCCCACGGCCAGCGTGACCGAGGCGCGCATCGAGGTCACCAACGTCGCGCTGCGCCTGGCCGCGCAGCGCGCGACGAAGGCGGAACTGGATGCGATCGAGGCCGACATCGAGCACCACGCGGCGCTGTTCAAGGCCGGCCACGGCTCGCGCAACACGCGCGCGCTGACCGAGTTCTACCGCCTGATCGCGCGCGCCACGCACAACGAGGTGATCGAGATGCTGATCGACGCGCTGGCGGAGATCACGCGCACGCTGCTGGCGCGCATCGACCCGCAGCCCTTCCCCGAGATCATCCAGGTGCGCCGCAAGGTGCTGAAGCACCTGCGCGCCGGCGAGCCCGAGAAGGCCTGTGCCGCGATGGCCGCGCACTTCCGCAACCTCAACCGCTACCTGGAAGAAAAGCCCTGGGCCCAGGGCGCCGCCGGCGCGGCGGGCACCGCGGCCAAGGCGGTGGCCAAGGCCGCCGGGGCGGCGCGCAAGGGCGCCGCCCCGGCCCCGGCAGCGCGCAAGGCGGTGCCGCGGGCCAAGGCCTGAGCGGCGCGCCGGGCCGGCCTGGGGCCGGGGTGGTTTCCCGCATGGCGGCCGCGCCGCCGGTGCTGATATGGTTGAACCAATGGCAACCCGGAGCCCCGACGCGATGAACACCCCGAACGACGCCGCGCGCCCACGCATCGGCTGGGCCGGCCTCGGCGCCATCGGCGCGCCGATGGCGCAGCGCGCGCTGCAGGCCGGCTGGCCGCTGCAGGTGTGGAACCGCGATCGCGCCAAGGCCGTGGCGCTGGCGGCGCGGGATGAGCAGGGTGCGGAAGGTGTGCGAAACGCGCAGGGTGCGCAAGGTGCGCACGGCGCGCGGGTCGCCGCGACCCCGGCCGCGCTGGCGCGCGAGGCCGACATCGTCTGCCTCTGCGTCACCGACGCCGCCGCGGTGGCGCAGGTGGTGTTCGGCCCCGAGGGCGTGGCCGCCGGGCTGGCGCCGGGCGCGGTGGTGGTCGACCACTCGACCATCGCGCCTGACGCGACGCGCGCCTTCGCGGCGCGGCTGCTGGCCGAGCGTGGCGGCCACTGGATCGACGCGCCGGTCTCCGGCGGCCCGGCCGGCGCGCGCGACGGCCGGCTGACGGTGTTCGCGGGCGGCGACGCCGCCGCGCTCGCGCGCGCGCAGCCGCTGCTGCAGGCCTATGCCGCGCGCATCACGCACCTGGGCGCGGCCGGCAGCGGCCAGATCGGCAAGGCCTGCAACCAGCTCGTCAGCTTCGGCACCGCCGCGGTGCTGGCCGAGGCTTTGCACCTGGCCCGTCGCCAGGGCCTGGACGCCGCCGCGCTGGTGCAGGCGATGCAGGCCGGCTTTGCCGATTCCGCCGTGCTGCGCCACTACGCCGGCGCGATGCTGACGGGCATCTACAGCGGATCGACGCTGAACGCATTGAAGGACACGGAGATCGGGCTCGCGCTGGGCCGCGAGGCCGCGGTGCCGCTGCCGATGGCCGAACGGCTGGCCACGCTGTACCGGCGCCTCGTCGAGCAAGGCCACACGCAGCTGGGCATGGCCGGCGTGATGCGGCTGTACGTGCCAGGGGCGTTGGCCGACGTGCCGGCGGTCGCCGCCCCGCCGGACGCCAGGAGCCGGTGATGCCGGCGCGCTTCGACCTCATCGTCGTCGGCGCCGGCATGGCCGGCCATTGCGCGGCGCTGGCCGGCGCCGAGGCCGGCGCGCGCGTGCTGTTGCTGGAGAAGCTGGCGCAGCCCGGCGGCAGCACCGCGATGTGCGGCTGCGCCTTCGCCTTTGCCGGCACCGACGAGCAGCGCGCCAAGGGCACCGCCGACGACCCCGAGCGGCTGGAAGCCGACCTGGTCGCCGCCGGCGGCGGCTTCAGCGACCGCGCGCTGGTGCACGCTTATGCGCAGCAGCAGCTCGACGCCTACCGCTGGCTGCGCGCCCTGGGCGCTGGGTGCCGACCTGCTGGACATGGGGCAGGCCAAGGGCACGTTCGGCGCGCCAGTCGAGGCGCCGCGCCCCGGCACCGAAGACCGCGCGCCGCGCCAAGGGCCTGTTAACGCTATGGGAGGGCTCGCGCCGCCGCCTGGCTGCCCCCAGGGCTAGGCACGAGCGAGGCCGCGTGCCGATGGCACGCAACGAGCGAGCAACGACGCCGCCCATGCGGCGGCGCGAGCGGCGGTCGCCGATTGAGTGCAGAATGGACAGACCATTCAACTGACCCCCCCCGCCGCCGAGGACCCTGACCATGCGATTCAACGAAGACCAACGGGCGCTGCGCGACTCGCTGCGCCGCATGACCGACGAGCGCATCAAGCCCATCGCCGCCGAGGTGGACGACAGCGACCGCTTCCCGCACGAGTGGAAGCAGCTCTTCGGCGAGATGGGCCTGCTGCAGATGTGGGTGCCCGAAAGCTACGGCGGCCCCGGCGGCGATCTGGTCTCGGTGTGCATCGCCAAGGAGGAGACGGCGCGCGGCTCGCTGGCCGCGTCGACGCTGGCCTGCAACAACTCGATCGGGCTGATCCTGCCGATCCTGCACTTCGGCTCCGACGCGCAGAAGGACAAGTACCTGCGCGCATCGGCCAGCGGCACGGTGATGGCCGCGGTGGCGATGACCGAGCCGCAGGCCGGCTCCGACGTGGCCGGCATGAAGACGCGCGCGCTGCAGCGCGCCGACGGCAGCTGGGTCGTCAACGGCCGGAAGAACTGGATCACCTGGGGCGAGGTGGCCGACTACGTGTTCCTGTTCGCCAAGAGCGGCGACGGCCCGGCGCACGAGAACATCAGCGCCTTCATCGTCGACCGCAAGACGCCGGGCTTTCGCATCGGCCGCAAGGAGCGCAAGATGGGCCGCAACGGCGCGCCCAACAACGAGCTGTTCTTCGACGACATGGTGTTGCCGCCCGACGCGCTGGTGGGCGAGCCGGGCAAGGGCTTCAGCGCCTGCATGCGCATCCTCGACCTCAACCGGCCGACCATCGCCGCCTCGGCGCTGGGGCTGGCGCAGGAGGCGCTGGACCTGTCGGTGGCCTACTGCAAGGAGCGCCGCGCCTTCGGCAAGGCGATCGGCCAGTTCCAGGGCATGCAGTTCAAGCTGGCCGACATGGCGATGAAGATCGAGGCCGCGCGCCAGTTGCTGTACGGCGTCTGCGAGGAGATCGACAGCGGCGACCTGAGCCGGCTGCAGACCATCGCGTCGATCGTCAAGTGCTACGTCACCGACGTCGCGATGGAGGTCACCACCGAGGCCGTGCAGGTCTTCGGCGGCAACGGCTACTCGAAGGAGTACCCGCTGGAGCGCATGATGCGCGACGCCAAGGTGCTGCAGATCATCGAAGGCACCAACGAGATCCACCGCATGGTGATCGGCCGGAATCTCGTGAAATGACCCACCCCCGAAGCGCCTTCGGCGCCTCCCCCTCAAGGGGGCGCCGCCAGCGGACCGGCGAAGCCGGATCCGCGGCGGCCGCTGGGTTCCGACGGATTCATGCAACACGGATGCCAATTGGCGCCATGGATGACTGCCATGTCTGAGCAACGCCTTCCCATCCTGATCGTCGGCGCCGGGCCCGTGGGGCTGGCGCTGGCCGGCGACCTCGGCTGGCGCGGCGTGGACTGCATGCTGGTCGAGCGCGGCGACGGCGTGATCGGCCAGCCGCGCATGGACATGGTGGGCATCCGCTCGATGGAGTTCTGCCGCCGCTGGGGCATCGTGCCCTGGGTCGAGGCGGCCGGCTACAACCGCGACTACCCACAGGACTGCGCCTGGGTCACCGACCTCAACGGCTACGAGTTCGGGCGCGAGTTCTTCCCGTCGCCGGCGGCCGAGAAGTGCCCGCCGGTCAGCCCGCAGAAGCGCGAGCGCTGCCCGCAGAATTTCTTCGACCCCGTGCTGGCGCGCTTCGTGCGCAGCAGTGGCCGCGTCGACCTGCGCCACCGCACCGAGCTGGCATCGTTCGAGGACCGCGGCGACCATGTGCTGGCGACGCTGAAGGACGCCCAGACCGGCGAGTGCCGCACGCTGCAGGCCGACTACCTCGTCGGCTGCGACGGCGGCGCCAGTGGCGTGCGTCAAGCGTTGGGCATCGGGATGAGCGGCGAGCCGGTGCTGTCCTACACCACCAACGTCGTCTTCCGCTGCGAGGGGCTGGAGAAGCTGCACGACAAGCGGGCCGCCTACCGCTACATCTTCATCGGCCCCGAGGGCACCTGGGCGACGCTGGTGGCGATCAACGGGCGCGACCAGTGGCGCTTCTCACTCGTCGGCGACGCGACCCGGCGCCAGCTGGGCGAAGACGAGATGCGGCGCGCGATCATGCGCGCGATGGGGCGCGAGTTCGAGTTCGAGATCCTCTCGGTGCTGCCCTGGGTGCGCCGCCAGCTGGTGGCCGACCGCTACGGCCGCGGCCGCGTCTTCATCGCCGGCGACGCCGCGCACCTGACCTCGCCGACCGGTGGCTTCGGCATGAACACCGGCATCCTCGACGCGGTGAACCTGGGTTGGAAGCTGGCCGCCAGGGTGCAGGGCTGGGGCGGCGACCACCTGCTCGACAGCTACGAGCGCGAGCAGCAGCCGGTGGCGGTGCGCAACGTCACCGAGGCCGGCGAGAACCTGCGCCGCATGCTGAGTCCGCGCGTGCTGAAACCCGACCCCGCGGTGTTCGACCACGACAACCCGCAGCTGGAGGCGGCGCGCCGCGAGTACGGCGCGCGCTACACCGAGATGATGAAGCGCGAGTGGTTCTCGGTCGGCATCCACCTGGGCTACGTCTACGAAGGCTCGCCCATCGTCGTGCCCGACGGCACGCCGCCGCCGCCGAATGAGGTGGCGCGTTACACGCCGACGGCGCGGCCGGGCTCGCGCGCGCCGCACGTCTGGCTGGCCGAGGGGCGCTCGATGCTGGACCTCTTCGGCCGCGGCTTCGTGCTGCTGCGCCTGGGTGCCGCGCCACCGGCGGTGGACGCCATCGAGCGCGCCGCCGCGGCCGCCGGCGTGCCGCTGCAGACCGTCGACATCCGCCACGACGAGGCCGAGCGCCTGTACCAGCGCCGCCTGGTGCTGGTGCGCCCCGACGGCACCGTGGCCTGGCGCGCCGATGCCGCGCCGGCCGACGCCGCGGCGCTGATCGACGGCATCCGCGGGGCGCTGGCGCCGGCCGCAGCGGCCGCGCCGCGTGGCGCCTACGAAGCCTACAAGTTGGCGGAGGTGTGAGATGGAGATCGTCACCCACGACGGCGACGCGCGGCGCGCGCTGCAGGCCGAACTGGCGCGCTTCCACTGCCGCGTGCACCAGCCCGACGACCCGCCGCTGTTCACGCGCGAGCCGCGGCCCACGATGCGCTCGGTGCACTGGCGCTGGCGCGACCTGGCGCCGCTGCTCGACCGCCTGGGACGCGAGGTCGACCTCGGCGCCGGCGGCCCGCGCCGCACGCTGCGGCTGCACAACCCGGGGCTGGCCGACGGCACGACGCACACCTTCTGGTGCTCGATCCAGGTCATCCTGCCCGGCGAGGTGGCCACCTGCCATCGGCACAGCGCCAGCGCTTTACGCTTCATCATGAAGGGCAACGGCGCCTGGACCACGGTCGACGGCGAGCACTACCCGATGAACGAGGGCGATCTCGTGCTGACCCCCGCCGGCTGCTGGCACGACCACGTGCATCGCGGCAGCGAGCCGATGGTGTGGCTGGACGTGCTGGACATCTCGCTGATGCGGCTGCTGCAGGCCACCTTCTTCGAGCCCCATGCGCAGGACGTGCAGCCGGTCGGCCGGGTGCCCGATCGCACCTGGCGCCAGTACGGCAGCGGGCTGATGGCGCCGCCGCGCGCGGCGCCCAGCCCCTACGCCAACCCCTTGCTGGCCTACCCGCAGGCGATGGCCGCGGCGGCGCTGGAAGCCGCCGCCGGGCTGCCGCCGGACCCGCACGACGACGTGGTGCTGGCCTATCGCAACCCCGCCACCGGCGGCCCGGCGATGACGACGATGGGCCAGCAACTCCAGCGCATCCGCGCCGGCTTCCAGGGCCGCCGCCGGCGCCACAGCGGCAGCAAGGTCTACTACGTGCTGCGCGGACGTGGCGTCAGCACCGTCGGCGACGAGCGCTACGACTGGGAAGCCGGCGACTTCTTCGCCGTCGCCCCCTGGGCCTGGCATGCGCACCAGGGACTGCAAGACGCGCTGCTGTTCCAGGTCAACGACCAGCCCGCGCTGCAGGCGCTGGGCTACTACCGCGAAGAGCTCGAATGAAGATCGCCAGCTTTGATGACCACCGCGTCGGCCTCGTCGAGGGCGACCGGCTCTACGACGTCACGGCCGCGCTGCCGGTGGCACTGGACGCGCTGCCGCGGCAGCGCATCAATTGGCTGATCGCGCATTGGGCCGAGGCACGGCCCGCCATCGAGCGCGTGCGCGCGCAGGCCTCGGGCCGGCCGCTGCAAGGCGTGCGCTGGCTGGCCGCCAATCCGGCGCCGCCGCACGTCTTCGCCGCGCCGGCCAACTACCGCAAGCACATCGGCGAGCTGGGCTCGCGCGTCGTCACCAAGAAGGGCCGCACGGCGCGCGAACAAGGCTTCTTCCTGAAGGCGCCGGGCTCGGTGCTGGGCGACGGCGGCACGATCGAACTGCCCAGGGGATCGACGCGGCGCTTCGACCACGAGTCGGAGCTGGCGGTGATCATCGGCCGCGGCGGGCGCGACATCCCGCGCGAGCGGGCGTTGACGCATGTATTCGGTTATGCGTGCCTGATCGACGCGACCATGCGCATCGAGGCCGAGCAGTTCGAGGAAGAGCGCACGATGCGCAAGTCCTTCGCCGGCTTCACGCCGCTGGGGCCGTGGATCGTCACGGCCGACGAGGTCGGCGACCCGCAGGCGCTGGACAACCGGCTGTGGGTCAACGGCGAGCTGCGCCAGCAGGCCAACACCGGCGAGATGATCGTCGGCGTGGCCGAGCTGATCGAGCTGGTCTCGTCGGTGCTGCCGCTGCAGCCCGGCGACGTGATCGCCAGCGGCACGCCCGAAGGCGTGGGCCCGTTCGCACCCGGCGACACGGTGCGCATCGCGATCGAGCGCGTCGGCGAGATGACGCTCCACGTGCGCGAGCGCGACGCGGTCTCGCCGCGACCCTACTAGACGGCGCCCCCAAGGTCCGGGCTGCGCCCGGCCCGCCCCCCCGAGGGGGATCAAGTCGCCCGGCAAAGCCGGATCGACTTGAGCGTCGCGCTACGGATAATGCAGCGTTCCACGAGGGAAGGACTGCATGAAGGACGCTGCTGCGGCCGCCACGGCTGAGCCCCACGCCGCTGTCGGCGCGGCACGCGCGCCGCGCGTGTTCGAGGCCATCTGCGACCAGGTGCGCGAGCAGCTTGCCGCCGGCATGCTCAAGCCCGGCGACAAGCTGCCGGCCGAGCGCGAGCTGGCGCTGCAATGCGGCAGCTCGCGCACGGCGGTGCGCGAGGCGCTGCGCAGCCTGGAGATCGCAGGCGTCATCCGCCTGCACAAGGGCGTGAAGGGCGGCGCCTTCATCCGCGAGGGCGACCCCGCGGTGGTGACGCGATCGTTCGGCGACATGGTGCACCTGGGTCGCATCTCGCTGGCCGATCTGACCGAGAGCCGCGTGATCCTGCTCGACGCCGTGCTGCGCCTGGCCGCCGAGCGCGCGCGCGAGCCGGAGCTGGACGCGCTGGAGCGCAGCATCGAGCGCACCGAGGAGCTGACGCGCCTGAACCGGCTCGACGAGCGGCGCGAGCAGCTCGTCAACTTCTACCGCCTGCTGGCGCAGGCCACGCACAACGAGGTGCTGGTGATCCTGGTCGATGCCGTCACCGACATCGTGCTGAGGGTGCTGCAGCGCGACGGCGTGGCCGCGCGCGCCGAGACCGTGAAGGTGCACCGCGAGATCGTCCACTGCCTGCGCCGGCGCGATGCCGAGAAGGCGGTGCTGCTGCTGCGCCGGCACTTTAAGGCGCTGCATGCCTATCTGTTCGAGGCCGCGGCGGCCCCGAAGGCCGCCGCGAAGGCCGCCGTGCCTTCGCGGCGGCGCGGTGCGGCGGCCGCTCGCCCATCGCGCTGACGCGACGCCGGCGCGGCGCCGGCTCCGTGGGGCGCCGCGCTACAGCGGCGCACTACAGCGATGCACTACAGCGATGCACTACAGCGATGCACTACAGCGACGCGCTGCTGCGCCCGCCGTCGGCCGCCAGCAGCTCGCCGTTGACGAAGCTGGCGTCGTCCGAGGCCAGGAAGGCCACCACCGAGGCGATCTCCGGCGCGTCGGCCAGGCGGCCCAGCGGCGTGGCCTGCACGCGGCGCGCCAGCGCGTCGCCGCCGAAGTTGGCCAGCGCCGCCGGTGTCGGCACGAACGAGGGCGCGACGGCGTTGACGCGCACGCCCAGGCGGCCGAAGTCCACCGCCGCGGCGCGCGTCAGCCCGGCCACCGCGCCCTTGACCGCGCAATAGGCCATCGAGTCGGCGGTGGCGCGGATCGCCGCGGTCGAGCACAGGTTGACTACCGCGCCGTGGCCGCTGCGCTGCAGCCCGGGCAGCGCGGCCTGCATTGTCCAGACCATTGCTTTCACGCCGACGGCCAGCATGCGGTCCAGCGTCTCTTCGTCGATCGCCTCGGGCGGCTGGTAGCGGATCCACGCGGCGTTGTTGACGAGCACCGCCACCGGACCCCAGGCCGCTTCCACCGCGGCAACGGCGGCGTGCACCGCGTCGCGCCGCGACACGTCGACGACGTGCGCGGCGGCCTCCAGCCCCAGCGCGCACAGCTCGTCGGCCGCCTGCGCGGTGCGCGCTTCGCTGATGTCGAACACCGCCACGCGCGCGCCGTCGCGGCCCAGCCGCTCGGCAATCGCGCGGCCGATGCCGCCCGCGGCGCCGGTGACGATGGCGGTGCGGCCCGCCAGCCGGGGTTGCTTCAGCATCATCGTCAGCCCATGAAGACGCCGCCGTTGACGTCCAGGCAGCTGCCGGTGACGTAGCCCGCGGCGTCGGAGGCCAGGTACAGCGCCGCGGCGGCAATCTCTTCGGGCCGGCCCAGGCGCCGCGCGGGGATGGCGGCGACGGCCGCTTCCAGCACCGCGGCCGACGAGGTGCTGGACAGCGGCGTCTCGATGCGCCCCGGCGCGATCGCGTTGACCGTGACGCCTTGGGCCGCATAGAGCCCGGCCAGGTGGCGCGTCATCCCAATCAGCCCGGCCTTGGAAGCCGCGTAGTGCGTGGCCGCCGGCCCGACGAAGGTGCGTCCGGCGCGCGAGGCGATGTTGACGATGCGGCCGAAGCGGCGCTCGATCATGCCCGGCAGCAGCTCGCGGCACAGCACGAAGGGCGCGCTCAGGTTGACGCGCAGCGTGAGTTCCCAGTCGTCGAGGCTGACCTCCAGCGGCGACGGCGGCAACCCGCCGCGCTTGGGCGAGATGCCGGCGTTGTTGACCAGCACGTCGCAGCCGCCCAGCGCGGCCTGCATGGCCTGCGCCAGCGCCACGGCCTGGTCCAGCTCGGCCAGGTCGGCGACGTGGGCCGTGGTCGGGCCGCCTTGCGCCGCCAACTCGCGCGCCAGGTCTTGCACGCGGGCGTCGCGGTCGGCCAGCATCAGCGCATGGCCCTGGGCGGCGAAAGCGCGGGCGATCGCCAGCCCGATGCCGCTGGCGGCGCCGGTCACCAGCACGCGGCGGGGTGGGTTCATCGATGGGTCCTTCCTGCACGATGCCTTGGATCGTGCAATGGTAAGACCAAATGTCGGTCGCTAGGACGCTAGGGTGCGCTGCCCACCGCGAACGGCAGCCCGTCGGCCAGCACCTGCGGCACGATGCCGCTGTGGCTGCCGTTGTACGCGCGGTCCATCAGGCTCAGGTCCGGATAGCGGCGGCGCGCGATCGCCTGCGCGTACTCGACGTTGGCCTGGTAGTTGCCTTGCGTCGCGTAGGAGATCTGCAGCCGCACCGGCAGCGAGGCGTAGGCCGCCGCGTAGGCCTGCTCCCATTGGGCCGCGGCGGTGGGCATGCACGACAGCGAGGCGTCGCTGGCCAGGTAGGCCTTGAAGCTGTGCTTGGCCGGCGCCTCGGCCCACATCGCGTAGAGCACGAAGCTGCCGCCGTGCGAGTGGCCGAACAGGATGCGCTTGGCGGGGTCGCCGCCGATGCCGGATTCGATGGCGGGAATCAGCTCCTGGCGGATGAAGTCCAGGTAGTTGGCGTTGCCGCCGCCGTCGGCGGTGCAGGTGTTGGCCGGCACGAAGTCGCGGCTGCGGCGGCCGGCAGTCTGCACCGCGACGACGATGACGGCCAGCCGCGCCGACTCGACCGTCGCGATCAGCGTCTGGAACCAGCTCTCGCCGTCCAGCGCGTAGATGACGGGCAGGTCCTTGCGCGCGCCGGCGCTGGCCGGCGGCAGGTAGACGTTGATGGTGTACGGCGTGCCCGTGAGGCGCGAATCGACGGTCAGCGTCCGCATCGTGCCTTGTGACGCCGGCAGCTCGTCGGTGGACGAACCGCCGCCGCCGCCGCCGCCACCGCCACCGCCACCACAGCCCGCCAGCGCCGCGGCGATCATCAGCGCCGCGGCAAGCCATCCTCGAATCGACATCGCGCCCGCCTTTCCTCGATGGTTGAAGGCTAGCGCAGGCCGGCACCGCGCGCTGCGGCGTCAAGGCGCGGCGGGTGCGCGCACGAACTCGGCGAGGCTGGCATTGCCGGCCAGCACCTGCTGGCCGACGATGCGGTTCCACGCCGTCTCGCCGCCGTGCGCCATGCGCCAGTCGTGCAGGCGGCGGGTGTAGAGCTGCAGGTCGACTTCCTCGGTGACGCCGATCGCGCCGTGCAGCGCGTGCGCGGTGTTGGCCAGCAACGGCGTGGCCTGGCCGGCGCGCGCCTTGGCCATCGCGGCGGCCAGCAGCGGCGGACGTCGGCGGCCCGATGCGAACGCGGCCTCGGCGGCGATCGCGACGGCGGCCACCTGCTCGGCCATCACGCTCAGCTGGTGCTGGATCGCCTGGAACTTGCCCAGCGGCCTGCCGAACTGCTGGCGGTCGTTGCAGTGCTGCAGCGTCAGCTCGAAGACGCGCCGCATCGCGCCGGCGGCCAGCGCCGCGTAAGCGCCCGCGGCCACGGCGGGCAGCGCGGCGGCATCGCCGGGCAGATCGGCGGCGGCCTGTGCATCGGCGGCCGCCCAGCTCAGCGTGGCGGTCGGCGAGCCGGCAATGCCGCTTGGCGTGCGCTGCGCGCGACGGGCGTCGAGCAGCAGCAAGCGGCCGTCGAGGGCGGCGATCACGTGGCTGGCGTGCAGCGCGTCGGGCACGCGCGGTGCCAGCAGGCTGCCGTCGGCGCCGCGCTGCAAGGCCGTCGCCAAGGTCGTCGGCTCGGCCGGCAGCGCCACGCCGTCGTCGACCAGCGCGCGCGCCAGCAGCGTGGTCGCCAGCGGCAGCGGCACCGCGTGCTGGCCGCATAACGCGGCGATCGGGTAGACGTCGGCCAGGCCCAGCCCGGCGCCGCCCTCGGCCTCGGGCTTCATCAGGTTCAGGAAGCCGGCGTCGGCGATGGTCGCCCACAGGCCCTGATCGTCGTCGCCGCGCTCCACCGCGCGCACCACGGCGCTGCTGCAGCGGTCGCGCAGGATGTCTTCGATGGCTTCAGCAAACACGGGTGCTTCCTAACGCAGTCCAAGGCCGCGGGCGATCATGCCGCGCAGGATTTCGCGCGTGCCGCCGCGCAGCGAGAAAGTGGGCGCCATCTGGCTGAGGTAGCCGACGGTGGCGACGAGATCGGCGTCGGCCGCCAGCGCGGGGTCGGACGCGATCAGGTCTTCCAGCAGTGCCGGCAGGCTTTGCTCGAACTCGGTGCCGATGTCCTTGACCAGCGCCGCCTCGACCAGCGGGCTCTCGCCTTGCACGAGCTTGGCGGTGACGGCGATCGACATCTGCCGCAGCGTCGCCAGCTGGGTGGCGAAGTGGCCCACCAGCGCCACCTGCGCCGCCTGCGCCGCCGGGTTGGCGCTGCGGCGCACGCACTCCAGCCAATGCTCGAGCAGCGCGATGCTGGAGTAGATGCGCTCGGGCCCGCTGCGCTCGAAGGCGAGCTCGGCGTTGACCTGCAGCCAGCCGTCGCCTTCGCGGCCCACCAGCGCGTCGTCGGCCAGCGCCACGTCGTCGAAGAAGACCTCGTTGAAATGCGCGTCGCCGGTCAGGTCCTTGATCGGCCGCACCGTCACGCCGGGCAGCGAGAGGTCGACGATGAACTGCGACAAGCCCTTTTGCCGGTCGCCCGCCTCGCCCGAGCTGCGCACCAGCGCGATCATGTACTGGCAATGCTGCGCGTGGGTCGTCCAGATCTTGCGGCCGTTGAGGCGCCAGCCGCCGCCATCGCGCTCGCTGCGCCGCGTGGCGCGGCTGCCGACGCTGGCGAGGTCCGAGCCGCTGTTGGGTTCACTCATGCCGATGCAGAAGAAGGCCTCGCCGGCGCAGATGCGCGGCAGGTAGAAGCGGCGCTGCCGCTCGCTGCCGAACTTCAGGATCAGCGGGCCGCTCTGCCGGTCGGCGATCCAGTGGCCGGCCACCGGCGCGCCGGCGGCCAGCAGTTCTTCGACCAGCACGAAGCGGCTGAAGGCATCGAGCGCGGCGCCGCCGTATTCGCGCGGCAGCGTCACGCCGACCCAGCCGCGCTGCGCCAGGCGGCGGCTGAACGCGGCGTCGAAGCCCATCCACGAGCGCGCGCGCCGCTGCGGCGGCGGCGGCACGAAGGCCTCGGCCAGGAAGGCGCGCACCTCGGCGCGAAAAGCCGCGGCCTCGGGCGGCAGCGCGGCCAGGCGAAAGGCACTCAGCAAGGCACTCATGCGGCGGATCCGGTTACGCTGGGAGCCCCACTTTGCCCGACAACCATGACCGACTTCCTCCGCTATGACCAGCAAGGCCCCATCGTCACGCTGACGATGGACGAGCCGGCGCGCCGCAACCCGCTGACCGGGAACTCGGCGGTGCCCGATTTCCTGCGCGCGATCGAGCGCATCCGCGACGACGGCGGCGTCAAGGCCGTGATCCTGACCGGCGCCGGCAGCAGCTTCTCGTCGGGCGGCGACATCAAGGACATGGCGCGCCAGTCCGGCGGCGCGGTCGACGGACTGCAGATCCGCGACGAGTACCGCAGCGGCATCCAGCGGCTGCCGCTGGCGCTGTTCAACCTGGAGGTGCCGGTGATCGCCGCCGTCAACGGCCCGGCCATCGGCGCCGGGCTGGACGTGGCCTGCATGTGCGACATCCGCATCGCCTCGGAGCAGGCCAAGTTCGCCGAGAGCTTCGTGCGCCTGGGCATCATCCCCGGCGACGGCGGCGCCTGGCTGTTGCAGCGGCTGATCGGGCTGTCGCGCGCCAGCGAGCTGTCGCTCACCGGCGAGGTCATCGATGCCCAGCAGGCGCTGGCCTGGGGCCTGGTCTCGCGCGTGGTGCCGGCTGCCGAGTTGCTGCCCACCGCGCAGGCGCTGGCGCTGAAGATCGCCGCCAATCCGGTGCACGCGGTGCGCATGACCAAGCGGCTGATCCGCGAGGCCATCCACAACCGGCTGGACACGGTGCTGGAGCTGTCGGCCGCGTTCCAGGCGCTGGCGCACCAGACGGCCGACCACCGCGAGGCGGTGGCCGCGTTCCTGCAGAAGCGATCACCGGCGTTCAAGGGCTGACGCGCCCGCGGACGAGCGCGCTCAAGGCCTGCGGCAACGAATGCGTGCACCGGTTATCGTCCCGGCGCCGCACCGACGAGCAGGAACCAGCCCCATGCCCAACCCGTCCACCATCACCGGCAGCGACGGCCGCCCGCGCTGCGGCTGGTGCGCGGCGGCGCCGAACTTCGAGGCCTATCACGACCGCGAATGGGGCTTTCCGGTGGCCGACGATGTGCGGCTGTTCGAGAAGCTGTGCCTCGAAGGCTTTCAGTCGGGGCTGAGCTGGCGCACCATCCTCGACAAGCGGCCGAACTTCAGGCGCGCCTTCGAGGGCTTCGACTTCCACCGCGTGGCGCACTTCACCGACAAGGACGTCGCGCGGCTGCTGCAGGACGCCGGCATCGTGCGCCACCGCGGCAAGATCGAGGCGGTGATCAACAACGCCCGCCGCGCGGTGGAACTGCAGGCCGAAGCTGGCTCGCTGGCCGCGTACTTCTGGCAGTTCGAGGCCGACCCGGCAGCGGCTGCTGCCGCATCGCCGACGGTCTCGGTCTCGCCCGAGTCGACCGCGCTGTCGAAAGACCTCAAGCAGCGCGGCTGGAAGTTCGTCGGCCCGACGACGGTCTACGCCTTCATGCAGGCGATGGGCCTGGTCAACGACCATGCGGCTGCTTGCGTGACGGCGGCCGAGGTCGCGCAGGCGAGGCGGGCTTTCCAACGTCCGACGCGAGGCGCCGGGCGCGGCCGGGGCTGAGCCGGCGGCCGTCAGGCCACCAGCCCTGCGTCGTGCAGTTCGCCGATGCGCGCGGCGCTGCAGCCGAGCACGCGCGCCAACACTTCGTCGGTGTGCTCGCCGAGCTGTGGCGCGCGCGTCACCGGCTGGCGCTCGTCGCCCACGAAGCTGGCGGCCGCGCCGGGGGCGGGGTAGCGCTCGCCGCTGGGGTGGTCCAGCTCGCTGAACAACGCCGAGGCCAGTGCCAGGCGCGGATCCTGCTGCAGCGCCTGCGACAGCGTGCGGTACTCGTTCCAGCAGACGCCGTGCGCGTCGAAGGCGGCGCGCAAGTCCTGCAGCGGCCGCGCGCCGATGGCGCGCTCGAACAGCGCGAACAAGGCCTCGCGGTGGATGAAGCGCTGACCTTCGTCGCGCTCGAACGACAGCCCCAGGCTGGCTTCCAGTGCGGCGATCGGCGCTTGCAGCTGCAGCGCCTGGACCAGGCCGGTCCACTGCCGGCGCGTGATGGCCACCACCATCAGGCGCCGGCCGTCGGCGCTGACGAAGTCGCGGCCGAAGGCGCCGAACAGCGCGTTGCCGTAGCGCGGCCGGTCGCCGCCGGCCAGCACCTCGGCGATCTGGCCCATGTGGCCCAGCGCGGCCAGCGCCACGTCGGACAGTGCCAGCGTCACCTCGTGCCCGCGGCCGCTGCGCCCGCGGTCGCGCTCGGCGGCCAGCAGCGCAAAGGCGGCATGGGCGCCGGTCAGCAGGTCCCAAGCCGGCAGCACGTGGTTGACCGGCTCGTCGCCATGGGCGGTGCTGCCGGTCATCCACGGCACGCCGATGCCGGCGTTGACGGTGTAGTCGACGGCGCTGCCGCCGTCGCTCCAGCCCATCACGCGCACCGAGATCAGGTCGGCACGGCGCGCGGCCAGGCGCTGATGGGCGAGGAAGCCGTCCTGCGGGAAATTGGTGACCAGGATGCCGGCGTCGGCGCCGGGCGCGGTGATCAGCTCGGCGATGAGCTCGCGGCCCTCGGGCCGCGAGAAGTCGACCGTGATCGAGCGCTTGCCCTTGTTAAGGCCTTCCCAGTAGTAACTGTGGCCGCCGGCCGAGAGCGGCCAGCGCTTGAAGTCGGGGCCGCCGCCGATCGGGTCGATGCGGATCACCTCGGCGCCCATCTGGCGCAGGTGCAGCGCGCATGACGGCGCGGCGATGAATGACGCGCATTCGACGATGCGCAAGCCGGTGAGCAGCGGGTACATGCGCCTGAGTGTCGCAGACGGCGCTTAGACGGCGCTTGCGCAAGCCGGCGCCGAATAAAATCTCGCCCCGATGAACACCGACCAACGCGCCACGCCGTGGCACACCCTGCGCTTGCCGATCGCCGCGATGGCGGCCGTGATCGTGCTGTCCAACTGGACCGTGCAGTACCCGATCAACGCCTGGCTGACCTGGGGCGCCTTCACCTACCCGCTGGTCTTCCTGGTCTGCGACCTGACCAACCGCGCGCTGGGCCCGGTGGCCGCGCGGCGCGTGGCCTGGGCCGGCTTCGCGGTGGCGGTGGCCGTCTCGGGGCTGCTGGCGCCCTGGCGCATCGCGCTGGCTTCGGGCTGCGCCTTCATCGTCTCGCAGTTGCTGGACGTGCTGGTGTTCAACCGCTGGCGCCGCGCCAGCTGGTGGAAGGCGCCGCTGATCGGCTCGCAGGTGGCCTCGGTCGTCGACACCGGCGTGTTCTTCTTTCTCGCCTTTGCCGGCACCAGCCTCAGCTGGCTGCAACTGGCCGGCGGCGACCTCGCGGTGAAGGCGACGATGGCGGTGCTGCTGCTGGTGCCCTATCGCGCGCTGCTGCCGCGGCTGCAGACCTGGGCGCCGGCGCGCTGACGCACGAAGCCGATGAGCAAGGCCTTCACGAAAGAGTCGGACGCCGGCGACGACGGCGACGACGATGAAGGCGCGGCGCTGCCGGCCCTGCCTGCGGGCACGCGCAACTACATCACGCCGCAGGGCTACCGGCGGCTGCGCGAGGAGCTGATGACGCTGCTCGACGTCGAGCGGCCCAAGGTCGTCGAGACGGTCTCGTGGGCCGCGAAGAACGGCGACCGCAGCGAGAACGGCGACTACCTCTACGGCAAGAAGCGGCTGCGCGAGATCGACCGCCGCATCCGCTTTCTCACCAAGCGGCTCGACATCGCCGAGGTGGCCGACCCCAGCGCGCACCACGGGCGCGACCAGGTCTTCTTCGGCGCCACCGTCACCTACGCCAACGGCAAGGGCGAGGAGCGCACCGTCACGATCAAGGGCATCGACGAGGCCGACAGCCTGGCCGGCGAGGTGAGCTGGATCAGCCCGATCGCGCGCGCGCTGCTGAAGTCGCGCGAGGGCGACGAGGTGCCGCTCGTCACGCCGGCCGGCACGGAGAAGATCGAGGTCGTCGAGGTGCGCTACCCCGCACCCGGTTGAGAGGACCGGTCGCCCCGCGGGCGGCCGGGGGCTCACGATTCAAGGCTTGACGCGCCAGACGCGCAGCACCGCGGGGTTGCGGCGCAACGTTCGAAGAACGTCAGCCAGGTGCACGCGGTCGCGCACGCTCAGCAGCAGGCGCAGCTCGGCCGTCTCGGCGGCGCTCTCGGGGCCCATGTCGAGGTGGCGGATGTCGGCCTCGGCGGCGCTGATGGCCGAGGCCACCTGGGCCAGCACGCCCTTGCCGTTGCCGACCAGCGCGACGACGTTGGTCTCGAAGCTGCGGGTCAGCTCGTCGGCCCATTCCACGCGCATCCAGCGCTCGCTGTCGCGCTCGTACAGGCGCTTGCCGGTGTGGCATTCGGCGGTGTGCACGACCAGCCCCTCGCCGCGGCCCAGGTAGCCGACGATGGCGTCGCCGGGGATCGGCCGGCAACACGGCGCCAGTTGCACCGAAGCGCCTTCGCTGCCGTCGACGAAGACCACGCTCTGCGCCGGCGCCGCATCGTCGGCGGCATAGCGGCCCAGCGTCAGCGTCACCGCGTCGGGCTTGGTGCCTTGCTCGCGCAGGGCCTGCGCCAGGCGCTTGGCGACGATGATGGCGATCTTGCGGCCGAGGCCGATGTCCACCAGCAGTTCGCCGCGGTTGCGGTTGCCGCTCCAGCGCGTGATCTGCTGCCACAGCGCCGCGGCCTGCGCGTCGCCGGGGTCGGGCGAGGGCATCTGCAGCCCCTCGGCGCGCAGCGCCTGGGCCAGCATCTTCTCGCCCATCGCGCGCGACTCCTCCGTCTCCATGTTCTTGAGGTAGTGGCGGATCTTGCTGCGCGCGCGCCCGGTGCGCACCATGCCCAGCCAGGCCGGGTTGGGCTTGGCGCCGGGGGCGGTGATGACCTCCACCACGTCGCCGCTGTGCAGCTCGGTGCGCAGCGCCACCGGCTCGCCGTTGACCTTGGCGGCCACCGTATGGTCGCCCACGTCGGAGTGGATCGCGTACGCAAAGTCCACCGGCGTCGCGCCGCGCGGCAGCGCCAGGATCTTGCTGCGCGGCGTGAAGACGTAGACCGCGTCGGGGTAGAGGTCGATCTTCACGTGCTCCAGGAACTCGGCCGCGTCGCGCGTCTCGTCCTGAATGTCGATCAGCGACTGCAGCCAGATCGCGCCCAGGTTCTGCGGGTCGCCCGCCTTGCCGTTCTTGCCGTTCTTGTCGCTGGCCTTGTACAGCCAGTGCGCGGCAATGCCCTTCTCGGCCACCGCGTGCATGGCCTCGGTGCGGATCTGAAACTCCACCGCGGTGCCCAGCGGGCTGACCAGCGTGGTGTGCAGGCTCTGGTAGCCGTTGGCCTTCGGGATCGCAATGTAGTCCTTGAAGCGCCCCGGCACCGGCTTGAAGAGCTGGTGCAGCACGCCTAAAGCGAGGTAGCAGTCGTGCAGCGTCGGCACCACGATGCGGAAGCCGAAGATGTCGTTGACCTGCGCGAAGCCGTCGTGCTTCTCGCGCATCTTGCGGTAGATGCTGTAGATCGTCTTCTCGCGGCCCGAGATCTGGACGCGCATCTTCTGCGCCGCGAAGGCTTTCTCCACCTCGCGCTGCACGCGCTCGACGATGTCGCGCCGCGTGCCGCGCGCCTTGTTGACGGCCTTGTTCAGCGCCTGGTGCCGCCACGGGTAGAGGTGCTCGAACGACAGCTCCTGCAGCTCGCGGTAGGTCTGGTTCAAGCCCAGGCGGTGGGCGATGGGGGCGTAGATGTCCAGCGTCTCGCGCGCGATGCGGTGGCGCTTGGCCGGCGGCATCGCGGCCATGGTGCGCATGTTGTGCAGCCGGTCGGCCAGCTTGATCAGGATGATGCGCACGTCGCGCGCCATCGCCAGCAGCATCTTGCGGAACGACTCGGCCTGGCCCTCCTCGCGGGTGCTGAACTGCAGCTTGTCCAGCTTGGTGAGGCCGTCCACCAGGTCGGCGGTCGGGGCGCCGAAGCGCTCGATCAGCTGCGTTTTGGTGATGCCGCAGTCTTCCATCGCGTCGTGCATCAGCGCGGCCATCACCGCCTGGGCGTCGAGCCGCCAGTCGGCCACCAGGCCGGCGACCGCGATCGGGTGCGTGATGTAGGGCTGGCCGCTGGCGCGGAACTGGCCCAGGTGCGCCTCGTCGGCGAACTTGTAGGCGTCGCGCACCTGGCGCAGGTCGGCCTTGCTCAGGTAGCCCAGCTTGTCGGTCAGCGCCGCGAACGACGAGGCCTCCACCGCCACCGTGGGCTGCGGCGGGTGCGCGATGCGACCCAGCCCCTGCAGCGCGCTGGGCAGCAGTTCGGCGGCCAATGAGCGGATTCCCATGAGGGTTTAATTTACCGAAAGTCGGCGCGACGCCGGCCGACGAGGTCATCGCCCAATGAAAACAGGCGCCGCGAAGGGCGCCTGTCTCGGGCAATCAGGGGGCTCAGCTCAGGCCGTCAGATCGGCACCTTGCGCAGCATCTCGGTGCCCACCTCGCCGGCGGCAATCTCGCGCAGCGCGGTCACGCCGGGCTTGTTCTTGGTCTCGATCTTGGGCGCGTGGCCCTGGCTGAGCATGCGCGCGCGGTAGGTGGCGCACAGCACGAGCTGGAAACGGTTGGGGATCCTGTGCAGGCAGTCTTCGACGGTGATGCGGGCCATGGGTGTGCGGGTGATGCGTTGGGGGTTCAGACCAGATCGAGCGCGGCGAACACCTGGGAGCGGTTGCGAAGCTGCGCCGCGTACTTCAGGCGCTGCGAGTGCACAACCGTTTTCAGGTCGAACAGCGCCGTTTCGAACAAAGCGTTGATGATAACAAAGTCGAAGTGGCGGGCCTGTGCCACTTCCAGCCGCGCATTGGCCATGCGCTGGGCGATGACGTCGGCGCCGTCCTCGCCGCGGCGCATCAGGCGCTGGCGCAATTCGTCCCAGCTCGGCGGCAGGATGAAGATCAGCACCGCGTGCGAGAAGAGCTGCTTGATCTGCAGTGCGCCCTGCCAGTCGATCTCCAGCACCACGTCGTCGCCGCCCTGCAGCCGCGCCTCGATGGCCTTGCGCGAGGTGCCGTAGAGGTTGCCGTGCACCTGCGCCCACTCGAAGAACTCGCCGCGCTCGATCATCGTGCGGAACCCGGGCTCGGGCACGAACCAGTACTCGCGGCCGTGCTGCTCCTGTCCGCGCGGCGCGCGCGTGGTGTGCGAGACCGACACCGCCAGGTGCGAATCCAGCTCCAGCAGCGCCTTCACCAGGCTGGATTTACCGGCGCCGCTGGGCGCTGCCACGCAGAACAGGTTGCCGGGGGTTTCCATCGGCTTGCATTCTAGGAGGCGAGGCGCGCGCGAGACGGCCGCGCCCTGCGGCGGCGGGCCCCAGATGACGAATTCGTAATCAACGGCCACCCCGAAAGATGCGACGATGCCGGCCGTTTCCACCTCCGGCACGCGCCGCGCGGCCCCTGCAAGCACCATGCGACTCCTGGTCGTCGAAGACGAAGTCAAGCTGGCCCAGTACCTGCACAAGGGCCTGAGCGAGAACGGCCACGTCGTCGACCTCGCGCACGACGGCATCGACGGCCGGCGGCTGGCCACCGGCGGCGAATACGACCTGGTGCTGCTGGACGTGATGCTGCCCGGCGTCGACGGCTTCGGCGTGCTGGCCGCGATGCGCCAGCACGGCCGCAAGACGCCGGTGCTGATGCTGACCGCGCGCGACAAGGTCGAAGACCGCGTGCGCGGCCTCGAAGGCGGCGCCGACGACTACCTGGTCAAGCCTTTCGCGTTCTCGGAGCTGCTGGCGCGCGTGGGCGCGCTGCTGCGCCGCGGCGCCGCCAGCGCCACGCCGCAGCAGGCGACCGAACTGCGCCTGGGCGACCTCGACCTCGACCTGCTGGCGCGCCGCGCCACCCGCGCCGGCCAGCGCCTGGACCTGACGGCCAAGGAGTTCAACCTGCTGGCGCTGCTGCTGCGCCGGCGCGGCCAGATCCTGTCGCGCACGACGCTGGCCGAGCAGGTGTGGGACATGAACTTCGACTCCGACACCAACGTGGTGGAAGTCGCGGTGCGGCGCCTGCGATCGAAGCTGGACGACCCGTTCGCGGCCAAGCTGCTGCACACCGTGCGCGGCATGGGCTACGTGCTGGAGGAGCGCGGCGCATGATCGCCGCCGCCGTGCCCTGCATCGCGCCGCCGTCGATCAGCAGGCGGCTGGCGCGCACGTTGGCGCTGCTGATGCTGGCCGGGCTGGGCGTGGCCAGCGTGATCATCTATTCGGCCACCGCGATGCGCCTGCGCGACGCGCAGCAGGACACGCTGGCCGACAAGACCCGCGTGCTGTCGGAGTTCGTCCGTGCCGCCAGCAAGCAAGGCGGCGAGGCCGAGCTGCTGGACAAGCTGAAGTTCTTCGAACCGGTGCGCGCCGGCACGCAGTTGTGGCTGCAGCGCGCCGACGGCAGCCTGCTGTTCAGCGAGCCGGCCAACCCCGAGCACCGCGACCGCGTCGGCAACGATTTCCGCGTGCCGACGCCCGAGATCGAAGGCGGCCAGGTCATCGGCCGCCTGGAGGTCGACGTCACGCACGACACGCGCATGCTCAAGGGCCTGGCCGTCACGCTGCTGCTGGCCACGCTGGCCTGCGCGGCGCTGACCGGCATCGCCATCCGTTGGCTGGTGCTGCGCGAGCTGCGGCCGCTGGCCGACCTGGCGGCGCAGACGCGCGCGATCTCGCCGCGGCGGCTGGACCAGCGGCTGCGGCTGGCCGCGCCGGCCGAGGAGCTGCAGCCCTGGATCGAGCAGTTCAATGCGCTGATGCAGCGGCTGGAACGCGCTTACGCGCAGCTCGAAGGCTTCAACGCCGACGTGGCGCACGAGCTGCGCACGCCGCTGGCCACGCTGATCGGCGAGACCGAGGTGGCGCTGTCGCGCGAGCGCAGCACCGAGTCGCTGCGCGAAACCCTGGCCAGCAACCTGGAGGAGATGCAGCGCCTGTCGGCGATGGTCAACGACATGCTGTTCCTGTCCAACGCCGACCGCGGCGCTGTGGCCCGCCGCGGCCAGCCGGTCAGCCTGGCCGGGCTGGCGCGCCAGGTGGCCGAGTTCCACGAAGGCACGCTGGACGAGGCCGGGTTGCGGCTGGACGTGGTGGGCGACGCGACGATTGCGGTCGACGAGCCGCTGGTCAAGCGCGCGCTGTCCAACCTGCTGGGCAACGCCACGCGCTTTGCGGCGCCGGGCTCGACGGTGCAGGTGCAGATCGGCGCCGAGGCGGCCGGTGCTGCCGCCGAAGACGCCGCGGCCGAAGTGGAACTGGTGGTGCGCAACCAGGGCCAGGCGATCGCGCCGCAGCAGTTGCCGCGGATGTTCGACCGCTTCTTCCGCGGCGACGAATCGCGCTGCTGCGAGGGCCGCGAGCAGCACCATGGCCTGGGGTTGGCGATCGTCGCGGCCATCGCCCGCATGCATGCCGGGCGCACGCTGGCGCGCTCGCACGACGGGGTCACCGAGGTCGGCTTCACGGTCGCGGCGGCGTGACCGTGGCCTGAGCGTGGCCGGACGTGCTGCCGGGCCGCGCCGCCGGGCGGTGCCCCGTCAGCGCGGCACGTAGAAGCTGGCCTTGGCGCTGACGCTGCGGCCGTCGTCGCGCTTCAGTTCGATCTGCACCGGGTGTGCGCGGCCGCGGTAGTCGGCAGCGCCGTCGGGCGGGGCCGTGAGGTGAACGGTGGCCGTGGCGCGGTCGGCGGCGGCCACTGTCAACGGCGCCTGCAGTGTGCCCTGCAGCCCCGGCAGCCCGCTGGCGCTGAGCGTGAAGCGGCGCGCCGTGCCGTCGCGGTTGAGCACGTGGACGCTGTAGGTGTTCTCGACGCGGCCGTCCTCCAGCTGGCGGCCCAGGCTCGCGCGGTCCTTGACCACGTCCACCTGGAACGGCGGGCGCATCGCCAGCGTGACGACGAAGATCGTGCTCACCAGCAGCAGCAGCGAGCCGTAGATCAGCACCCGCGGCCGCCAGACGCGGCGCAGCATCTGGCTCCGGTTCAGGCGCTGGGCGACGCCGTTTTCAGTGGCGTAGCGGATCAGCCCGCGCGGGCTGCCCACCTTGTCCATCACCTGGTTGCAGGCGTCGATGCAGGCGGCGCAGCCGATGCACTCGTTCTGCAGGCCGTTGCGGATGTCGATGCCGGTCGGGCAGACCTGCACGCACAGCGTGCAGTCCACGCAGTCGCCCTGGCCGAGCGCGCGCGCGTCGGCGCCGCGCTTGCGCGACCCGCGCGGCTCGCCGCGGATGTTGTCGTAGGCGATGACCATCGAGTCGCGGTCGATCAGCGCGCTCTGGAAGCGCGCGTAAGGGCACATGTACTTGCAGACCTGCTCGCGCATCCAGCCCGCGTTGCCATAGGTGGCGGCGCCGTAGAACAGGACCCAGAACAGCTCCCAGGGGCCGACGCTGAACGTCATGAACTCCTGCGCCAGCGTGCGGATCGGCGTGAAGTAGCCGACGAAGCTGAAGCCGGTGAACAGCGACAGCGCGATCCACGACAGGTGCTTGCCGCCCTTGCGCAGCAGCTTGTTCAGCCCCCACGGCTGCTTGTCCAGCTTCATGCGCGCCTGGCGGTCGCCTTCGATGTGACGCTCCAGCCACATGAAGATCTCGGTGTACACCGTCTGCGGGCAGGCGTAGCCGCACCACAGCCGGCCGGCCACCGCGGTGAAGAAGAACAGCGCCAGCGCCGACAGCACCAGCAGCGCCGTCAGGTAGATGAAGTCCTGCGGAAACAGCGTCAGTCCGAGCACGTGGAAGCGCCGCGCGTCCAGGTCGAACAGCATCAGCGGTTGGCCGTTCCAGCTCAGCCAGGGCAGGCCGTAGAAGATGAGCTGGGTCAGCCAGACCAGCGTCCAGCGCCAAGTGGCAAACCAGCCGCTGACCGCGCGCGGGTAGATCTTGGCCTCGGCCTGGTACATCGAGACCAGCTCGGGCTGGGCGGCGGCAATGGGGATGGTGCGCTTGGGGTCCATGAACATGCATTTGAACTGCAGTTATTCTTCCACGTTCGGCCTGGGCCTGCGCGCTGGTACGCTTGCCGACCATTTTCGACCCGAGCCCCAGCCGTGCCCCTGATCGACAGCAGCGACGCCGAGCTCGACGCCTTCGACCGCGTCTGCGAGCGGCTGGGCGGCTTCAATGATCGCGTGCAGCCCGAATGGGCCGACGGCTACCTCACGGCGCTGGCCGCCGGCCCGCGCCAGGTGGCTTTCAACGAATGGGTGCAGGCGCTGGCCGGCGACGCCTTCGAGCGCGCCTTTGCCGACCCCGAGGACGCCGCCCAGGCCCGCCAGGCGCTGCAGGCGCGCATGCGCGTGCTGGCCAACCACCTCGACCCCGACGCGCTGCTCGACCAGCCCGAGGCGCTGCGCCTGCAGCCGCTGCTGGCGCAGTGGGACGACGAGTCGCGCGAGTCCGCGGTGCGCGAGCACGGCGTCCCGCCCGAACTGGTGGCGCAGTTGGTCACCGGCGGCCTCTGGGCCACCGGCTTCTTCGACGCGCTGGCGGACTTCGAGGCCGACTGGACCCCGCCGCCTGACACGGACGACGACGAGCGCACGCTGTTCGAGGACCTGCTGCTGCAGGTGGAAATCCTGGTCCTGCCCGAAGGCCACGAGGACTTGCAGCGCCACCTCGAAGGCACCTGGAAGGACCGCCTGCCGACGCGCGAAGACCTGGTCGACGAGGCCTGCTTCGCGGTCCAGGACCTGCGCGTCTGGTGGCTCGATCACGCGCCCCGCCCGGCGCCGCGCCAGGTGGCGCCGGCGCCGGGCCGCAACGACCCCTGCCCCTGCGGCAGCGGGCTGAAGTACAAGAAGTGCCACGGCAAGACGGCCTGAGCGGGCCTGAGCGGGCTTCCACGCGGCTGCTAGAGTCGCGCCCCATGTCGCAAGCGCCGCCGCCGGATCTGCAAGACAAGCACCTCGTGCTGGGCCTGTCGGGCGGCATCGCCTGCTACAAGTCGGCCGAGCTGGTGCGCTTGCTGGTGCAGGCCGGCGCCACGGTGCAGGTGGTCATGACCGAGGCGGCCCAGGCCTTCATCACGCCGGTGACGATGCAGGCGCTGTCGGGCCGGCCGGTGTTCAGCAGCCAGTGGGACGAGCGCGCACCCAACAACATGGCGCACATCAACGCCACGCGCGAGGCCGCTGCGGTGCTGGTGGCGCCGGCCAGCGCCGACTTCATCGCCAAACTCGCCCACGGCCGCGCCGACGAGTTGCTGAGCCTGCTGTGCCTGGCGCGCCCGATCGAACGTTGCGCGCTGCTGGTGGCGCCGGCGATGAACCGCGAAATGTGGGCCCACCCGGCCACGCAACGCAACCTGGCGCAGTTGCGCGCCGATGGCGCCCACGTGCTGGGCCCGGGCAGCGGCGACCAGGCCTGCGGCGAGGTCGGCGACGGCCGCATGCTCGAAGCCGCCGAGCTGTGCGAGGATCTCATCGCCTTCTTCCAGCCCAAGCGCCTGGCCGGGCGCAGCGTGCTGGTGACGGCCGGCCCCACCTTCGAGGCCATCGACCCGGTGCGCGGCATCACCAACCATTCCAGCGGCAAGATGGGCTTCGCGGTGGCGCGCGCCGCGGCCGAGGCCGGCGCCCACGTGACGCTGGTGGCAGGCCCGGTGCACCTGCCCACGCCGCGCGGCGTGCGCCGCATCGACGTCACCAGCGCGCGCCAGATGCACGACGCGGTACTGCCGCTGGCGGCGGAGCACGACATCTTCGTCGCCACCGCCGCGGTGGCCGACTGGCGGCCGCTGCACTCCGGCGAGCACAAGCTCAAGAAGGACGGCAGCGGCCGCCCGCCGACCTTCGAGCTGACCGAGAACCCCGACATCCTGGCCACCGTGGCGCGCCTGCCCGCGCCGCAGCGGCCGTGGTGCGTGGGCTTTGCCGCCGAGAGCGAGCACCTGGTGCGCCACGCGCGCGACAAGCTGCAGCGCAAGGGCGTGCCGCTGATCGTCGGCAACCTGGGTCCGGCCACCTTCGGCCGCGACGACAACGCGCTGGTGCTGGTCGACGCCGCCGGCGAGCGCGAGCTGCCCGCGGCGTCGAAGCTGGCGCTGGCGCGCGAGCTGGTGGCCGAGATCGCCGGCCGCTACACGCCCCGCCCGCGTTGACGACCTCATGACGACCATCGATGTCCGCGTGCTCGACCCGCGCATGGCCGATCAATTACCGGGTTATGCCACCCCGGGCAGCGCCGGGCTGGACCTGCGCGCCTGCCTGGACGAGCCGCTGCTGCTGGCGCCGGGGCAGACGGCGCTGATTCCCACCGGCCTGGCCATCCACATCGGCGACCCCGGGCTGGCGGCGATCATCCTGCCGCGCTCGGGCCTGGGCCACAAGCACGGCGTGGTGCTGGGCAACCTGGTCGGGCTGATCGACAGCGACTACCAGGGGCCGCTGATGGTGAGCTGCTGGAACCGCTCGCCGACAGCGTTCACGGTGCAGCCGCTGGAGCGCATCGCGCAGCTCGTCGTCGTGCCGGTGGTGCAGGCGGCGTTCCGCGTGGTCGAGAACTTCGAGGCCTCGGCGCGCGGCGGCGGCGGCTTCGGGTCCACCGGCCTGGGCTGAAGGCGCGGGCCAAGCCGCTGGCCGCCAGCGGCTTGGGCCGTCAGCGGTGGTAGCCCTTGGCGCCCACCTGCAAGGCCAGTTCGCTGCGCAGGTCGCCGCCGGCCGCCAGCCGCTGGATGACCGCGGCGAAGTCGTGGCGCGGCGCCCAGCCCAGGTCGTGCCGCGCGCGCGCGTTGACGTAGACGCGGTCGATGCCGTCGAACATGCGCCAGCCGCGCGCGGCGTACACCGCTTCGTAGGCCGGCACGCGGCGGCGCAGCACGGCAGCCGCGTCGTGGCGAAGCGGCATCAGATCGGCCGGCGTGAACGGCGAGGTGGCACTGATGATGTAGCGGCCGAAGCCGAGCGCGCCCGCGCGATCGATCGCCAGCAGGTGGGCGCTGACCACGTCCTCGATCTCGACGCGCCGGTACAGAAACTCGTTGGCCTTGGCGTTGGCTTCGTCGAAGGCCTCGCGCACCTGCGGCTGGTCGTCGTCCTCGGGAAAGAAGCGCGAGGTGCGCAGCACCAGCACCGGCAGCCGCCGGCTGCGGTGGAAGAGCTGGCACAGGTCCTCGGCGGCGACCTTGGTCACGCCGTAGATGTTCTTGGGCACCGGGCGCACGTCCTCGGTGATCCAGGCCGCGGGCTCACCGGCGGCCGGCGTCAGCGCGTCGCCGAACGCGCTGGTGGTGCTGGTGAAGACGAAGGCGCGCACGCCGGCGAGCGCGGCTTCTTCCAGCAGGTTCAGCGTGCCCGTGAGGTTGACGTCGATGAACGCCTGCTGCGCGTGCGTGGCCACGTGCGGCTTGTGCAGCGTGGCGGTGTGCAGCACCGCGCCCACGCCGCGCAGGCAACGGGCCACGGTCGCGCGCTCGGTGATCGAGCCGACCACGTCGGTGGTGGGCGAGGGCAGGCGGTCCAGCCCCAGCACCTCGCGCCCTTGCGCGCGCAGCGTGCGCACCAGCGCGTCGCCCAGGTGGCCGGCGCTGCCCGTGACCAGGATCTTCATGGCGCGGTGGCCGCGCGCATCAATGCAGCGTGTCGCCGCGCTGCAGCGCCGCGGCAGCATCCAGCACGCTGAGGGCGCCGCTGCCGACGCTGCGCGCCTGGATCTCCTCGGCACTGGCCTCGCGCACGTCGACCACCTTCATGCGCAGGCGCAGCGCCATGCCGGCCAGCGGGTGGTTGCCGTCCAGCACCACGTGCGAGGGGTAGATCTCGGTGACGACGTAGATCGCATCGGCCGGCATCGCGGGCGTCACCGCACCGGCGGGCAGGCCCTCGAAGGCCATGCCGGCCTCCAGTTCGGCGGGGAAGAGCTTGCGGTCCTCGAAGCACACCAGCTCGGGCCGGTAGTCGCCGAAGGCCTGCTCGGGCTCCAGCTGCAGTTGCAGCTCGTCGCCGGCGACGTGGCCGGCCAGCGCGTCTTCCACCGCGTTCAGCAGATCGTCGCCGCCGACGAAAAACTCCACCGGCGTCGTCAACTCGTCGATGGGCTGGTTCTGGGCGTCGGACAGTTTCCAGGTCAGGCTGACCACGCAAGGGGCTTCGATCTGCATTGATCAATGATCGCATGGCGTGCGGGGCCCCTGGGCCAGAATGGCCGCATGGATGTGAATGCCCCGACGCCCTTGCTGGGCGGCCTGTCGCCGGCGCAGTTCATGCGCCGGCACTGGCAGAAGAAGCCGCTGCTGGTGCGCCAGGCCTGGCCGCGGCTGCAGCCGCCGTTGACGCGGGCGCAGCTCTTCTCGCTGGCCGGCCAGCAGGACGTGGAGTCGCGCCTCGTACGGCGTGACGGCGAGCGCTGGCAGGTCGAGCACGGGCCGCTGCGCCGCCGCGCGCTGCCGCCGGTCGCGCAGCCCGACTGGACGCTGCTGGTGCAGGGGCTGGACCTGCACCTCGAAGCCGCGCGCGCGCTGCTGGCGCCGTTTCGCTTCGTGCCCGAGGCGCGGCTCGACGACTTGATGATCTCCTGGGCCAGCGACGGCGGTGGCGTCGGCCCGCACGTCGACGCCTACGACGTCTTTCTGCTGCAGGTGGCGGGGTGCCGGCGCTGGCGCGTCGGCCGCGTGGCCGACAGTCGCTTCATCGAAGGCCTGCCGCTGAAGATCCTGCGCCGCTTCGAGCCGCAGTTCGACTGGGTGCTGGAGCCCGGCGACCTGCTGTACCTACCGCCGCGGTGGGGGCACGACGGCATCGCGGTCGGCGAGTGCATGACCTGCTCGGTGGGGTTTCGCACGCCCGATGAGCAAGGCCTGGCCGGCGAGCTGCTGCAGCGCCTGGCCGACGACGGTGGCGGCGATGGCGACGATGGCGACGATGGCGACGATGGCGCCGCCGAGCCGCGCCTCTACCGCGATCCCGCGCAGGCCGCCACCGGACAGCCGGGCGCGCTGCCACCGGCCCTGCTGGCCTTCGCGCGGCGGGCGGTCCGGCATCGCCTGGGGGACCCCGAGCGCCTGGCCTGCGCGCTGGGCGAGATCATGAGCGAGCCCAAGCCGCGGGTGTGGTTCCAAGGCCGCGAAGGGGCGGCGCTGGGCAATGGCATCAGTGACGGCGTGCGGCTGGACCGGCGCAGCCGCATGCTCTACGACGAGCGCCGCGTCTTCATCAACGGCGAGGCGTTCGATGCCGGCGGCCGCGACGCGCAACTGCTGCGCCGCCTGGCCGACCGCCGCTGCCTGGACGCCGCCGCCTGCGCCCGGCTCAGCGCCGGCGCTCGCGCGGTGCTGCAAACCTGGCTGGACGACGGCTGGCTGAAGCCGTTGCTGGAGGACGATGCATGACCGACGAAGTCCCGCTTTCCGTGCTGCGCTCGCGCGCCGACGTGCAACAGGCCTTGCTGTGGGCCGTGGACCACGCGCTGCAGGTTCATGCCCGCAAGCTGATCTGGGTCGACCCCGACTTCGGCGTCTGGCCGCTGGACGAGCCGGCGCTGCTGCAGTCGCTGACCCGCTTTCTGCAACTGCCGCAGCGCCGCCTGGTGCTGCTGGCGCAGCGCTATGAGGACCTGGCGCGCACTTGCCCGCGCTTCGTGGCGTGGCGGCGGCCCTGGGCGCACGCGGTCGACGCGTGGCAGCCGGCGGCCGACACCGAGCCGCTGAACCTGCCCACGCTGTGCCTGGACGACGGCCGGCTGAGCCTGCAGGTCTTCGACAAACTGAATTGGCGCGGACGTTTGCAACTCGACGAACGGCAAAATCGTCATTGGCGCGACGAAATTGATGCGCTTTTGCAACGCTGCACCGCGAGCTTTCCTGCGCACCAGCTTGGGCTCTAGGGATTGTCCTAGGTCTGGCTATAATCGAAGTCTAGGCACGGTTGAGGCATTTTTTCGCCTTCCATGTCTTCCCGATGGGTCACGCAAGGGTCTTCGCGCCGGCACCGCAGGCACGGGGTTTCTGAGACGGGTCCCACGCTGGCCGAAAATTATCTGGACCCATTACTCCCCGAGGACACACATGAACAAGTCGCTTCTGATGGCTTCCCTGGTTGCTGCCGTTGCTCTGGCCGCTTGCGGCAAGAAGGAAGAGGCCCCGGCGCCCGCTCCGGCCCCCGCCGCCGCCCCGGCCCCCGCCCCGGCTCCGGTGGCTGAAGCCGCCTCGGCAGCCGCCTCGGCCGTTGCCGGCGCAGCAGACGCCGCCGCCTCGGCCGTGTCCGATGCCGCCGCCTCGGCTGCCGCTGGTGCCAAGGACGCTGCCAAGGACGCTGCCGCCAAGGCAATGGACGCTGCCGCTTCGGCCGTCAAGAAGTAAGCCGGCTTTCTGCCGCGCAAGCAAACAAGCCGCCCTCGGGCGGCTTGTTTCATTTCAGGGCGCCGGCGTTGACCGGCGCTGCAGCCGTCAGCGCAGGTCGCGCAGCAGTTGGGCGACGATGGCCTTGCCGGCATCGCCCGTTTCCGGGGCGCCGGCCGAGGTCTGCACGCTGACCGTGGTCTTGCCGACGCCTTCGCCCTTGACCACCACGCGGTAGCGCACCAGGTCCTTGTTCGGGGCCTTGGCGCCGAACAGCTTGGCGAAGAAGTTGGGCTCTTCGGTCGCGGCGACCTTGGGGTCGATGTAGCGCACGTAGTACAGGCCTGCGCTGCGGTCGCGGTCTTCGACGCTGAAGCCGCCGCGGTCCAGCGCCAGACCGACGCGGCGCCAGGCGCGGTCAAAGCCTTCGTCGACCTCCAGCGTCGCCGGCGCGGCCAGCGTGCGTGCGCGCGACGGCGCCTCGGGCGCGGCCGCGACTGCGGCCTTGGCGCTGGCTTCGTTGCGCTGGCCCAGATACATCAGCAGCCGGGTCAGCAGTTCGCTTTCCAGCTGCGGGTCGCTGTCGCGCTTGGTCCAGACCGTGTTCTCCTTCAGCACGCCGGTGTACACCTCTTCCAGCCCGCGGTGGCTGACGTAGATCTCGGTGCCGTCGGTGCCGCGCTCCAGCCGGGTGCGGAAGCGGTCGCGCTCGCCGGTGTCGTACAAGCGGTCGACCAGCCGGCCCAGGGTCGAGCGGATCAGGTCGTTGGGCAGCTTGGCGCGGTTCTCGACCCAGTCGGTCTCCATCACGCCGGCCTGCGGGTTGTCGGTGGTCAGGCGAAAGCCGCGCTCCTCCCAGAAGGCCTTGATTTCGGGGTACAGCACTTCCGGGGACGCCTGGGCCACCAGCCAGCGCTGCTGGCCGGCCCGCTCGACCTTGACCTTGCCGGCCACGTCGGGCGCCACCGAGTTCAGCACCGGCATGCCGACTTGCAGCGACGACGTGCTCGGCGTCGCCGAGGCGCTGACCACGCCGCCTTGCGGGGCGTAGCGCGGGTCGCGGGCCAGTTGCGTCAGGTCGGGCGGCACTTCCAGCGGCCGCGTCTTGGTGGCGCCGGAGCGGTAGTCGACCTTGTCGCCCGACAGGAAGCCGTCGATCGACGAGCAGCCGGCCAGGCAGGCGGCAATCGCCAGCGCCATGCAGCAGCGGGCAGGGGTGGCGGCGAGCGGTGCTTTCACGTGCGGGTTCTCCGTCAGCCGGCCCCGGGCGGGCCGGCTTGCGTCTGTGGGGAGCAAGGGATGGGCGTTGGAAATCAAGCGAGCAGACCGCCGTCGCGCAGCGCCTGCTCGACCTGCGCCTGGCCGGCGGCGGTCAGCGGCAGCAGCGGCAGCCGCACGTGCGGCTGGCAGCGGCCCAGCCGCGTCAGCGCCCATTTGGCGGGCGCCGGGCTCGGCTCGCAGAACAGCTGGCGGTGCAGCGACAGCAGCTTCAGGTGGATGGCGGTGGCGCGCTTGACCTCGCCTTCGATCGCGGCCATGCACAGTTCGTGCATCAGCCGCGGCGCCACGTTGGCGGTGACGCTGACGTTGCCGTGGCCGCCCAGCAGCATCAGCGCGATGGCGGTGCCGTCGTCGCCGGAGTAGATCGAGAAGCCCTTGGGCGACTGCTTGATCAGCCAGGCCGCGCGCTCGATGTTGCCGGTGGCTTCCTTGATGCCGACGATGCCCGGCACCTGGGCCAGGCGCAGCACGGTGTCGGGCTGCAGATCGGCCACCGTGCGGCCGGGCACGTTGTACAGCACCACCGGCAGGTCCACCGCCTCGGCCACGGCCTTGAAGTGGCGGTAGATGCCTTCCTGCGAGGGCTTGTTGTAGTAGGGCACGACCTGCAGGCTGCAGTCGGCGCCCACCTGCTTGGCATAGCGCGTCAGCTCGATCGCCTCGCTGGTGGCATTGCCGCCGGCGCCGGCCATCACCGGCACGCGGCCGGCGGCGTGCTCCACCGTCACGCGGATGATCTCGCAGTGCTCCTCGACGTTGACCGTGGGGCTCTCGCCCGTCGTGCCGACGACGCCGATGCAGTCCGTGCCCTCGGCGATGTGCCAGTCGATCAGCTGGCGCAGCGCGGCGTAGTCCACGCTGCCGTCTTCGTGCATCGGCGTCACCAGCGCCACGATGCTGCCTACGATGGGTTTCATTCGGTGCACTCTCGTGAGAAGCGGCGGATTTTAGCTGCCGCGCTCATCTGCAGGGTCCGAGCCGCCCGGCCCATCCAGCGCCAGCCGGGCCTGCGGCGGCGGCCGCCGCACGGCAACGATGCGCTGCACGAAGCGCTCCGGGGCTTGCGCCATGCCGTGCTCGTAGGCCACCACCTGCAGTGGCGCGCAGGCCTGCAGCAGCTCGCCCGGCTGCAGCAGGAACTCCGGCCGCGACGGCCGGCCCAGCGTCTGCTGACCGTCGGCGAAGGTCTCGTAGACCAGCCAGCCGCCGTCGGCCACGCTGTCGACGACGGTCGGCAGCAGCGGCCGCCACAGGTAGTTGGTGACCAGCACGACGCCGAAGCGGCGACCCGGCAGCGGCCAGGGGCCGTTCTCGACGTCGGCCTCGATCAGCTCGCCCAAGCCCTGCAGCCCGGCCAGCGCCTCGGCGTCGCGGTCGACGCCGGTGACTCGGAAGCCCGCAGCGGCCAGCCAGCGCAGATGCCGGCCCGAGCCGCAGGCCAGGTCCAGCACCGTGGCGCCGGCGGGCAGCAGGTGCGCCCAGCGACGCAGCCAGGCCGAGATCGCGTTCAAGTCGCTGTTCAGAAGCAGGCCCACAAGCGGTTCGACAGCTCGACCACCAGGTGCGGGTTGAGGTAGGACCAGAACACCAGCGCCAGCGCCGCCGCCACGCCGGCGCGGATCCACCAGGTGCGCGCCGCGGACTTCATGCCGGCTGCGCCTGCGGCCGCGCGATGGCCGCCTCGCGCACGGGCAGATTGGCCAGTGCCGCCATCACGCTCAAGGCCACCGCCAGCCACCAGACGATGGTGTAGCTGCCGGTCATGTCGTAGAGCTTGCCGCCCAGCCACACGCCCATGAAGCTGCCGACCTGGTGGCTGAGGAACACGAAGCCGCCCAGCATCGACATGTAGCGCACGCCGAAGATCTGCGCCACGATGGCATTGGTGGGCGGCACGGTGGACAGCCACAGCAGCCCGATCACGGCGGCGAAGACGTAGACGCTCCACGGCGTCAGCGGCGCCAGCACGAAGGCGGTGATCGCCACGCCGCGCAGCAGATAGATGCCGGCCAGGATGTGGCGCTTGGCCAGCTTCTGCCCCAGCACGCCGGCGCTGTAGGTGCCGAACACGTTGAACAGCCCGATCAGCGCCAGCGCGGTGGTGGCCACCTGCGGCGCCAGGCCATGGTCCTTCAGATAACTGGGCATGTGAACGCCGATGAAGACGACCTGGAAGCCGCAGACGAAGTAGCCCGCGGTCAGCCAGCGGAACGAGGGATAGGCGAAGGCCTCGCGCAGCGCCGCGCGCACGGTCTGCTGCGGGCCCGACGCGGCCGCGGCGTGCGGCGGCTCGCGCAGGCCCAGTGCCAGCGGGATCATCGCCAGCGCCAGCAGGCCCAGCAGGTACAGCGCGTTCTGCCAGCCAACGCTGCCGATCAAGCCGCCTTCCACCGGCACCATCAGGAACTGGCCGAAGGAGCCGGCCGCCGCGGTGATGCCCATCGCCCACGATCGCTTCTCGGGCGCGACCTGGCGCGCGATCACGCCGTAGATCACCGCGTAGGTGGTGCCCGACTGCGCCATGCCGAGGATCAGGCCCGCGCCGCCGGCAAACGCCGCGCCGCTGGTGGCCATCGCCATCGTCACCAAGCCCAGTGCATAGAGCAGCGCGCCCACCGCCAGCACGCGGAAGGCACCGAAGCGATCGGCCCACATGCCCGCCGCCGGCCCGGCCAGGCCCCAGGCCAGGTTCTGCACGGCCATTGCGAAGGCGAAGCTCTCGCGCGGCCAGCCGCGGTCCATCGAGATCGGTTGCAGGAACAACCCGAAGCCGTGGCGGATGCCCATCGACAGCGTGACGATCGCGGCGCCGCAAAGCAGCACCTGAGACATCGACAGCCGCGGCGGCTCTGAAGCGGGATTCATGCGGGCATTGTCCGGGAATTCGCTGCACGCTGTCGGCCCTGGGCTGTCTACAGTGGCAGCCCATCGGAAGGGGCGAGGAGATCGGCGATGAAGGTGCTGGTGCTGGGCGGCGGCGTGATCGGCGTGACCACCGCGTACTACCTGGCGCGCGCCGGCCACGAGGTGGAACTGGTCGACCGCCAGGGCGGCCCGGCGCTGGAGACCAGCTTCGCCAACGCCGGCGAGGTTTCGCCGGGCTACTCGGCGCCCTGGGCCGGGCCCGGCGTGCCGCTGAAGGCCATCAAGTGGATGCTGATGACGCACAGCCCGCTGGTCATCTGGCCGCTGCTGGACCCGGCGATGTGGCGCTGGGGCGCGGCGATGCTGGCCAACTGCACCGAGCGCGCCTACGCGCTGAACAAGAGCCGCATGGTGCCGATCGCCGAGTACAGCCGCGACTGCCTGAAGGCCTTGCGCGCCGAGACGGGCATCGCGTACGACGACCGCGCGCAGGGCACGCTGCAGCTCTTTCGCACCCAGGCGCAGCTCGACGGCATCGGCAAGGACGTGGAGGTGCTGCGCCAGTACGGCGTGCCTTTCGAGGTGCTGGACCGTGCCGGCTTTTGCCGCGTGGAGCCGGCGCTCAAGCTGACGCAGGAGAAGTTCGTCGGCGCCCTGCGGCTGCCGGGCGACGAGACCGGCGACTGCTTTGCCTTCACCCATCGACTGGCCGCGATGGCGCAGCAGCTCGGCGTGCGCCTGCGCTGGAACACCACGATCGATGGCCTCGACGCCGAGGGCGGCCGCATCAGCCGCGTGCGCACGTCCGCCGGCGAGCTGCGCGCCGACGCGGTGGTGCTGGCGCTGGGCAGCTACTCGCCGCAGTTGCTGCAGCCCTTGGGCATCCGCATCCCGGTCTATCCGGTCAAGGGCTACTCGATCACGGTGCCGATCACCGATGCCTCGGCGGCGCCGGAGTCGACCATCATGGACGAGACGCACAAGGTGGCCGTCACGCGGCTGGGCGACCGCATCCGCGTCGGCGGCACCGCTGAACTGGCGGGTTACAGCACCGCACTGCGCGAGCCGCGCCGGCGCACGCTGGAGCACGTGGTGACGGATTTGTTCCCGCGCGGCGGCGACGTCGCCAAGGCCACGTTCTGGTGCGGCCTGCGGCCGATGACGCCCGACGGCACGCCCATCGTCGGCCCCACGCCCTATGCCAACCTGTACCTGGGCACCGGCCACGGCACGCTGGGCTGGACCATGGCCGCCGGCACCGGGCGACTGCTGGCCGACCTGATCTCGGGCCGCCAGCCCGAGATCGCGGTCGAGGGCCTGACCATGGCGCGCTACCCGCGCGCCTGGCGCGGGCCGCGGCCGCCGGCCGCGGCGGCTGCCGCTACTTGATCAGGCCTTCAGCCTTCATCGTCGCCTGCACGGCGGGGCGCGCAGCCACGCGCGCGCGGTAGGCGTTGAGATTGGCCAGGCCGCTGATGTCCAGGCCCACGAGCGGCGCCCAGTTGGTCACCGTGAACAGGTAGCCGTCGGCCACCGTGAACTGGTCGCCCATCAGGTACTGCTTGCCGGCGAGCTGTTGCTCCACCCAGCCCAGCCGGCTGAGCAGCCGCTCTTTGACGATGGGCTTGTAGGCCTCGGGCGTGGCCGGGTTGAACAGCGGCGAAAAACCCTTGTGCACCTCGGTGCCGATGAAGGTCAGCCAGCTCTGCAGCTTGTAGCGGTCCAGCGTGCCGCAGGCCGGCGCCAGCTTCTTGGCCGGCGCCTGGTCGGCGATGTACTGCACGATCGCCGGGCCTTCTGTCAGCCGCGTGCCGTCGTCCAGTTCCAGCAGCGGCACGTAGCCCAGCGGGTTGATGGTGTAGTAGTCGGTGCCATCGGCCAGCTTGTGGGTCTTGGTCGACGCCATCACGGCCTGGAAAGCCAGGCCGGCTTCGTTGAGCGCGATGTGCGGCGACAGCGAACAGGCGCCGGGGCTGTAGTAGAGCTTCATCGCAGAAATCTCCTCGTTGGTTGGGGCGATCCGCACGATAACCGTTGCCGCGCCGGCGCGCAGGAGGCGGGCTGTTCGGCTGCCTAGAATCCGCGCCCTATGCCAAGCAAGCAAGGAACCTACGGCGAAGCCTCGATCCGCGTGCTGAAGGGACTGGAGCCCGTCAAGCAGCGCCCGGGCATGTACACGCGCACCGACAACCCGCTGCACATCGTGCAGGAGGTGATCGACAACGCCGCCGACGAGGCCCTGGCCGGCTTCGGCCAGCGCATCAGCGTCACGCTGCACGCCGACGGCTCGGTGACGGTCGACGACGACGGCCGCGGCATCCCCTTCGGCCTGCACCCCGACGAGCAGGTGCCGGTGATCGAGATCGTCTACACGCGGCTGCATGCCGGCGGCAAGTTCGACAAGGGCGCCGGCGGCGCCTACAGCTTCAGCGGCGGGCTGCACGGCGTGGGCGTCAGCGTGACCAACGCGCTGGCCAGGCGGCTGCAGGTGACGGTATGGCGCGAAGGCCAGGTGGCGACGCTGGCCTTTGCCGGCGGCGACGTGGCCGAGCCGCTGGCGCTGCGCAAGGCCGGCAGCGGCGAGCGCCGGCACGGCACCAGCGTGCGCGTCTGGCCCGACCCGAAGTACTTCGAGAGCGCCGAGCTGCCGCGCCACGAGCTGCTGCACCTGCTGCGCAGCAAGGCCGTGCTGATGCCGGGCGTGACGGTGGCGCTAACGTCTGAAAAGAACGGCACCAAGGATCCCGAAACGCAGACCTGGTTGTACAAGGGCGGCCTCAAGGACTACCTGGCGCAGACGCTGCCGGCCGACCCGCTGATCCCGCTGTTCGAGGGCGCGCAGCACGCCACCGCCAACGAGACCGAGAACTTCGCCGAAGGCGAGGGCGCGACCTGGTGCGTGGCCTTCACCGAGGACGGCGCGGTGCTGCGCGAGAGCTACGTCAACCTGATCCCGACCGTCGCCGGCGGCACCCACGAATCGGGGCTGAAGGACGGGCTGTTCGGCGCGATCAAGAACTTCATCGAGCTGCACGCGCTGCTGCCCAAGGGCGTGAAGCTGATGCCAGACGACGTGTTCGCGCGCGCCAGCTTCGTGCTCTCGGCCAAGGTGCTGGACCCGCAGTTCCAGGGCCAGATCAAGGAGCGGCTGAACAGCCGCGACGCGCTGCGCCTGGTCTCGGCCTACGTCAAGCCGACGCTGGAGCTGTGGCTCAACCAGCACGTGGACCTGGGCCGCAGGCTGGCCGAGCTCGTGATCCGTCAGGCGCAGACGCGCCAGCGCGCGGCGCAGAAGGTGGAAAAGCGCAAAGGCTCCGGCGTCGCCGTGCTGCCGGGCAAGCTGACCGACTGCGAAAGCCGCGACCTGACGCTCAACGAAGTCTTCCTCGTCGAGGGCGATTCGGCCGGCGGCAGCGCCAAGATGGGCCGCGACAAGGAGACCCAGGCGGTGCTGCCGCTGCGCGGCAAGGTGCTCAACACCTGGGAGGTGGAGCGCGACCGCCTGTTCGCCAACACCGAGGTGCACGACATCGCGGTGGCGATCGGCGTCGACCCCCACGGCCCCAACGACCGGCCCGACTTGAGCGGCCTGCGCTACGGCAAGGTCTGCATCCTGAGCGACGCCGACGTCGACGGCTCGCACATCCAGGTGCTGCTGCTGACGCTGTTCTTCCGCCACTTCCCGAAGCTGATCGAGGCCAGCCACGTGTACATCGCGCGGCCGCCGCTGTACCGCATCGACGCGCCGGCGCGCGGCAAGCGGCCGGCCGCCAAGCTGTACGTTCTGGACGACGGCGAGCTGGAGGCCGCGCTCGACAAGCTGCGCAAGGAAGGCGCGCGCGAAGGCAGCTGGACCATCGCGCGCTTCAAGGGCCTGGGCGAGATGAACGCCGAACAGTTGTGGGAGACCACGCTCAACCCCGAGACGCGGCGGCTGCTGCCGGTGAGCTTCAGCGTCACCGGCTTCGAGGCCACGGCATCGGCGATGACGCGGCTGATGGGCAAGGGCGAGGCCGCGGCACGGCGCGAGCTGATGGAAGCCCGCGGCGACCAGGTCGAGGTCGATGTCTGACGACGTCAGGCTGGTGCTGCGTCCGACCATGCTGTCGGACCTGGAGTTCGTGACGGGCGTCGAGAGCGACGGCACCAATCGCCCCTTCATCACGCCCTGGGACCGCACGCAGCACGAAGGCGCGGTGCGCTTCCCGGATTTTCGCCACTTCATCGTCGAGGCCGGGCCTGAGTTCCGCGCCGCCGGCTTCGTGATCCTGCAGGGCTGCCGCAACCCGCACCGCAGCGTCGAGCTCAAGCGCATCGTGCTGCAGCCCAAGGGCCAGGGCCTGGGCCGCGCCTGCGTGCGCCGGCTCAAGCGCATGGCGTTTGCCGACCTGCAGGCGCACCGCTTCTGGCTGGACGTGCGGGCGCTCAACGAGCGCGCGCTGGCGCTGTACCGCTCCGAAGGCTTCGTCGAGGAAGGCCGGCTGCGCGAAAGCGTGCGCCTGATGACGCAAGGCGCCGACGGCTACGACAGCCTGGTGGTCATGAGCATGCTCGACCGCGAATACCAGGCGCGGCAGGCGCTGGGGCTGGAAGCGGCGCCCTGACCGCGCGTCAGCGCGTGAACTCGCCGCTGGCCTCGGGCTGGAACAGCACCGCCTCGATGCGCGCCGTCTGCTCCTGGCCGGCGGGCGTCTGCCAGCGGGCGACCGCGCCGACGTGCAGCCCCAGCAGCGCGCGGCCCACCGGCGACAGCACCGAAACCAGGCCGGCGGCCGGGTCGGCATCGGCCGGATAGCACAGCGTCAGCTGGCTCAGCGTGTCGAGCTGCAGGTCGCGCAGCGTCACCTGCGAGTACATGGTGACGACCTGCGGCGCCACTTCGCGCGAGGGCACCACGTCCGCCAGGTCCAGCAACTCGCCGATCTCGCGCAGCATGGGCGTGGGCAGGCCGGCCTCGCGCTGCAGCAGATGGGTCAGGCGCACGTGGTCCAGCTCGGTGAGCGTGCGGTGCTCGGCGTTCACGGGGTTCAAGTTGTCCATGGCGTCCTCGGGTCGTCGGGTGCGGTGGGGCGCGCCGGGTCTCGGCAGGAGCCCGGCGATCGGAAGAAAGGGCGCTTGGAGGAACGGGAGGGAAGGGTCGGGGATCGCCGGGCTCAGAGGGGTGCGGCCGGCTGGCGCCAGGCACGACGCGGCCGCGCCGCGGCTGCGGGGGTTCGCAGCGCGGTGCCGGGCAGGGAGTCGTTGGCCGGACGCATGGGGCGCGATGGTACCGGTGCCGGAAAGGCCGCACGGCCGCGGCGTGAATTGGCCGCGGCCCGGCGCTTGCCCAGCGTCAGCTCGCCGCGCGCAGATAGGTCTCGGCCAGCCGCACCCAGTAGCTGGCACCCACCGGCAGCACGCGGTCGTTGAAGTCGTAGCCGGGGTTGTGCACCATGCAGCCGCCTTCGTTGCCTTCGCCGTTGCCGATGAAGACGTAGCAGCCCGGCACCTTCTCCAGGAAGAATGCGAAGTCCTCGCTGCCGGTGACGGGCTCGGTCACGTCGAGCAAGCCGTCGGCGCCCAGCCAGTCGCGCACCACCTGCTTGCAGAAATCGGTCTGCGCCGGGTCGTTCTGCAGCACCGGATAACGCCGTTCATAGTTCACCGTGGCGCTGGCGCCGTAGACGGCGGCCTGGGCCTGTGCGATCTCGTGGATGCGGCGCTCCAGCAGGTCTCGCACCTGCGGGTTGAAGGCGCGGATGGTCAGTCGCAGCTCGGCGGTATCGGGGATCACGTTGGGCGCCTGGCCGGCGTGGAAGGCGCCGACGGTGACGATGCCCATCTCCAGCGGCGGCACGTTGCGGCTGACGATGGTCTGCAGCGCCATCACGATGCTGGAGGCAGCCACCACGGGGTCGCAGGCGGACTGCGGCATCGCGCCGTGGCCGCCCTTGCCGCGCACGGTGATGGTCGCGGTGTCGGAGCTGGCCATCGCGAAGCCCGGCACGGCAACGAACTTGCCGGCCGGCCTGCCGGGCATGTTGTGCATGCCGAACATCGCCTCGCAGGGGAAGAGGTCGAGGAAGCCGTCTTCCAGCATCTTGCGCGCGCCGGCCTGGCCTTCCTCGGCCGGCTGAAACACCAGGTGCAGGATGCCGTCGAAGTTGCGCGTCGCCGCCAAGTGGCGCGCCGCGGCCAGCAGCATCGCGGTGTGGCCGTCGTGGCCGCAGGCGTGCATCTTGCCGAGCACGCGGCTGGCCCAGGGCTTGCCGCTGGTCTCGACGATGGGCAGTGCGTCCATGTCGGCGCGCAGGCCGATGCGGTGCGTCGACGTGCCGCACTTCAGCGTGCCGACGACGCCGGTGCCGCCCAGGCCGCGGTGCACCTCGTAGCCCCAGCGCTGCAGCCGCTCGGCCACGAGGTCGGCCGTGGCGTGCTCTTCGTACGCCAGCTCGGGATTGGCGTGGATCTGGCGCCGGATGGCGACCATCTCGTCTTCGTGCTGGAGGATCGGCTCCAGTGCGGGCAGCGGCAGCGGGGCATTCATGCGCGACAAGTCTCCTGGGATGCAAGGGCCGGATTGTGCCGCCGTGCGGCGCCAGGCGCTCAGGCGGCCTTCATCAGCCCCAGCGTGCGGCTGTCGGTGAACACCGGCTGTGGGCCGCCGCCGCCGGCCGCGGCCACCGCACGCGAGCGACCCTGGCGCTTGGCTTCGTACAGCGCCTGGTCGGCGCGCTCCAGCGCCTGGCCCAGCGCCTCGGCCGGCTGCATCTGCACGATGCCGAAGCTCAGGCTCAGCGGCGGCAGCGCGGCATCGGCGGCCGCCGTCTGCACCCGCTGCACCAGGCGCGTGGCCACGCGCATGCCGTCGCGCACGCTGGCGCGGCGCAGCAGCAGCGCGAACTCGTCGCCGCCGTGGCGGCTGGGCAGGTCGTTGACGCGCAGCACCTCGCGCAGGCAGCGCGAGACCAGGCGCAGCGCGCGGTCGCCGCCGGCGTGGCCGTAGCGGTCGTTGATCTGCTTGAAGTGGTCGACGTCGAACATCACCAGCACCGCGCTGCCCGGCGCGTCGTGGCCGATGGCCTTGCCGGCCAGCTCGGCGAAGTGGCGGCGGTTGGGCACCTGGGTCAGCGGGTCGATGCTGGCCAGCTCGCGCAGCCGCCGGCGCGACGCGCGCAGGTGGCGCTGGCTGCGGTCGAAGGCCAGGCTCAGCACGATGAAGGCCATCGCCACCGAGGCCAGCGCGGTGGCCAGCGCGCTGGCCTGAAACAGCGATTGCGGGTCGATGCCGGGCAGCGTGGCGACCATCGGCGCGCAGGCGGCCAGCGCGATCACCGCGGCCAGCAACTGCATCGGCTTGTCGTCGGGGCCCGCCGCGGCGCACACCAGCAGGCTGGCGGCGTACAGGTGCACCAGCAGCGCGCCGGCCGGCGCGGCGACGGCGGCCACCGCCGAATCGGCCGGCCACGCGGCCGACAAGGCCACCAGCAACGCGCTGGCCAGCAGCAGCAGCCAGTCGTGGCGCTCGCGGCCCGGCCAGTCGATGCGGGCATGGAAGCGCCGCAGCCCCACCAGCGCGAGGATGGGCCACTGCAGCAGCAGCACCTGGGCCAGCGGCAAGGTGAGGGCGGCCGCGCCGAAGGCGATGCCACCGGCGCCGAGCGCGATGCCGGCGCTGCCCAGCCACAGGGCCGCGCACCACAGCGGCCAGCCGCGCGGCGCCGGCGGGCGGCGGCCGGCGACGCTGAGCGCCAGCGCCGTCACCGCGGTGGTGGCGGCGGCGATCCACAAGCCGTCGGTTGCAGCGCTCAAGCCCGTCATGGCCGGCGATTGTGGAAGGCGCCGCCGCGGCCGCCTGCGCCAAAGTGCAGGCGTTGCAACGGGATGCTACGCAGCGCATTGCTAGCATTCGCGCCTTTGGTCGCCGGTGGGGCAGGAGCGCGTGATGGGCATGGACGTGGTGGACTTCGAGATCAAGGGCTCGGAGATGCAGTTCGTCGAGATCGAGCTCGACCCCGGCGAAGCCGCGGTCGGCGAGGCCGGCAGCATGATGTTCATGGACGCCGGCATCACGATGGACACCGTGTTCGGCGACGGCTCCGGCGGCGGTGGCGGCGGCCTGTTCGGCAAGCTGCTGTCGGCCGGCAAGCGGCTGGTCACCGGCGAGTCGCTGTTCACCACGGTCTACAGCAACCAGGCGGCGGGCAAGCAGCGCGTGGCCTTCGCCGCACCGTATCCGGGCAAGATCCTGCCGATGAACCTGGCGCAGCTCGGCGGCACGCTGATCTGCCAGAAGGACGCCTTCCTCTGCGCCGCGCGCGGCGTGCAGCTGGGCATCGCGTTGCAGCGCAAGCTCTCGGTGGGCTTCTTCGGCGGCGAGGGCTTCATCATGCAAAGGCTGGACGGCAACGGGCTGGCCTTCGTCCACGCCGGCGGCACCGTGGTGCGGCGCGAACTGCAGCCGGGCCAGACGGTGCTGGTCGACACCGGCTGCGTGGTGGCCTACACGCCCAGCGTGAGCTTCGAGATCCAGTACGTCGGCAAGATCAAGACCGCGATGTTCGGCGGCGAGGGCCTGTTCCTCGCCAAGCTCACCGGCCCCGGCACGCTGTGGCTGCAAAGCCTGCCGTTCTCGCGCCTGGCCTCGCGGGTGTTCGCCGCGGCGCCGCAGCACGGCGGATCGCGCGAGGAAGGCTCGGTGCTGGGCGCCGTCGCCGGCGTTGGGCTGCTCGGCGGGCTGCTGAGTGGTGATAACGATGAATGAATGGCCCATGGCTTGCCGCTGCCTGCTTGACCTGACACCGCCCCGAGGGTCTTGCCAGCGCTTACAGTGATATCCGTTTCGCGGCCCCCCCTGCTGAGGTCCATGAGCTTGAATTCCGTTACCCGCCGCGGCCTGCTGATGCTGGCCGGCCTGCCGCTGCTGGACGCGGCCGCACAGACGCCGCCGGCTGTGCCGCCTGCCGTCCCCGGCGCACGGCCGATCTTCGTGCTCAACTCGCTCGACGCGACGATCAGCCAGATCGACCCGGCGACGATGAAAGAGCTGCGCCGCATCCCCACCGGCAAGGAGCCGCACCACCTGTACCTGACCCCCGACGAGAAGAGCCTGCTGGTGGCCAACGCGGGCGCCAACTCGCTGAGCTTCGTCGACCCGGCCACGGGCCAGGTGCAGCGGGTGCTGGGCGACGTGCTCGACCCCTATCACCTGCGCTTCTCGCCGGACATGAAGTGGTTCGTCACGGCCGCCAACCGGCTGAACCACATCGACCTCTACCACTGGCTGCCAACCGAGCCGCGGCCGCTGAAGCTCATCAAGCGCATCGAGGCGCCCAGGACGCCCAGCCACCTGGCGATCGACACCAGGTCCACCGTGGTCTACGCGTCGCTGCAGGACAGCGACGAGCTGACCGCGGTCGACCTCGCGACTCAGGCCGTGCGCTGGAAGGTCAAGACCGGCAAGATGCCGGCCGACATCTACCTGACGCCCGACGACCGGCTGCTGCTGGTGGGCCTGACCGGCGACCGCGTCGTCGAGGTCTACGAGGTCGGCGCCCATCTGCCGCGCCTGGTCAAGCGCATCCCCACCGGCGATGGCGCGCACGCCTTCCGCTCGATGGGCGACCGGCGGCACGTGTTCGTCAGCAACCGCGTGGCCAACACCATCAGCCAGATCGACCACACCACGCTGACCGTGGTGGCCGAGCTGCCCGGCCCCGGTGGTCCCGACGACATGGACCTGACGGCCGACCGCAAGACGCTGATGGTCACCTCGCGCTGGGCGCGCAAGCTCAGCGTGATCGACGTGGCCGCCCGCAAGGTGGTGCACCAGGTCGACGTCGGCCGCTCGCCGCACGGGGTGTGGACGCTGGACCATGCGCCGCGGCTCTGAAACGCTGGCGGCGCTGCTGCTGGCGCTGGCTTCGGCAACGGCGGTCGCCGCGGCGGCAGCGCCCACCACGCCTTGCGACAAGCCGCTGTACCTGACCTTCGACACCGGCCACATGGGCGTGGCGCCGCTGGTGGCCGAGGTGCTGGCGCGCCAGCAGGTCAAGGCGACATTCTTCCTGGCCAACGAGCGCACCCAGGGCGGCGGCAGCAGCCTGGACGATCAATGGGCGCCATGGTGGCGCGCGCGCGCCGCCGAAGGGCACGCCTTCGGCTCGCACACCTGGGACCACGACGTCTGGCAGGCGGACACCGCGGCCGGCCTGCGCGTGCGGCCGACGATGGGCGCCCAGGCCGGCCACAGCCGCGTGCTGGATGCCGCGGCCTACTGCGCCGAGCTGCAGCGCCCGGCCGAGCGCTTCACCGCGATCACCGGCCGGCCGATGGGTCACTGGTTCCGCGCGCCCGGCGGCAAGACCTCGCCGGCGCTGCTGGCCGCGGCAAAGCGCTGTGGCTGGACGCACGTGGGCTGGTCGCCGGCGGGCTTTCTGGGCGACGAGCTGCCGAGCGATCGCCACCCCAACGCCGCACTGCTGGCCAAGGCCTTGCGCGAGATCCGCGCCGGCGACATCCTGCTGGCCCACCTGGGCATCTGGTCGCGCCGCGATCCCTGGGCGCCGGCGGTGCTGGAGCCGCTGATCGTCGGCCTCAAGGCCCGAGGCTTCTGCTTTGCCACGCTGCGCGAGCATCCGCAGTTCGCGGCCGCCGCGGCGAGCGCGCGATGAGCAACTGGCTCGACGCCGCGTCGGCCGCCTTCGGCGACGTGCAGCAATGGCTGTTCGAGCGCGTGCTGCAGCCGCTGATGTTCCATTCGGGCCTGGGCAACCTGCTGGAGGACGGCTACCGCGCCACCGGCTGGCTGCTGGTGGGGCTGCTGCAGATCGCGGTGATGGTGGTGGTCTTCGGCGCGCTCGAGCGCTGGCGGCCGGTGGAGCGCATCAGCGACCGCGCCTCGATCCGCGTCGACGTGATCTACACGCTGCTGCACCGCCTGGGGCTGGTGCGGGTGGCGCTGTTCTTCATGGTCGATCCGCTGTGGGATCAGCTGATCGGCAAGCTGCGCGTCTGGGGACTGCCCGCCTTCTCGATCGACGCGCTGTGGCCCGGCGTCACCGACGTCGCCGTGGTCAGCTTCGTGCTCTACCTGCTGCTGTTCGACCTGGTGGGCTACGCGCTGCACCGCACCCAGCATAACGTGCATTGGTGGTGGCAGCTGCACGCGGTGCACCACAGCCAGCGGCAGATGACGATGTGGTCCGACGACCGCAACCACCTGCTCGACGACCTGATCCACGACAGCCTGTTCGTGCTGGTGGCCTTGCTGGTGGGCATCGCGCCGACGCAGTTCGTCGCCGTGGTGGCGCTGATGCAGCTCATCGAGAGCCTGTCGCACGCCAACGTGCGGCTGTCGTTCGGGCCGCTGCTGTCGCGCGTGCTGGTGGGGCCGCAGTACCACCGGCTGCACCACCGCATCGGCGTGGGCCACGAGTCGGGCGCTGCCGGCTCACTGGGCGGCCACAACTTCGCGGTGCTGTTCCCGCTGTGGGACATCGTGTTCGGCAGCGCGCGCTTCGACGGCCGCTACGAGCCCACCGGCATCCGCGACCAGTTGCCCGACCAGGGCGCGCGCGACTACGGCCGCGGCTTCTGGGCTCAGCAGTGGCTGGGGCTCAAGCGCCTGGCGGGCCGCGGCTGAGGCCGCGCGACAGCGGATGAAGGAAGCTGCTGACGCCACCTGGCGCGCGCTGGCTTACTGCTGGCACCCGCGCACGCTGCTGTGGTCGCTGCTGCCGCTGGGCCTGGCGGCCGGCGTCACCTTCGGCCTCGGCTGGTACGGCTGGGAGCCGGCCGTCGGCGCGGTGCGCCGCGCGCTGGAAGACAGCGACCTGCTGGGCGCCCTGTTCGAGTGGCTGGACGCCATCGGCGCGCCCGACCTGCGGCCGGTGCTGGCGCCGATGATCGTCGTCGCCGTCGTGGTGCCGGCCATCGTGCTGCTGACGCTGCTGCTGGTGGTCTGGATCATGGCGCCGGCGATGGTGCAGCTCGTCGTGCGGCGGCGCTTTCCGGACCTGCAGCGCAGCCCCGGCGCGGCCGGCGGCTGGGCGGCGCTGGGCTGGTCGGTGATGTGCACGCTGATGGCGCTGCTGGCGCTGGCCTTGAGCGTCCCGCTGTGGTTCGTGCCGCCGCTGGTGCTGCTGCTGCCCCCGCTGATCTGGGGCTGGCTGTGCTACCGCGTGCTGGCCTTCGACACCCTGGCGCGCCATGCCGACGCGGCCGAGCGCCGCTACATCCTGCACCGCTACCGCTGGCCGCTGCGCGCCGCCGGGCTGCTGTGCGGCCTACTCGGCGTGCTGCCCTCGCTGCTGTGGGCGCTGGGCGCGTCGGCACTGGTGATGGCCCCGTTGCTGATGCCGCTGCTGGTGTGGGTCTACACCGCGGTCTTCGCGTTCACCACGCTGTGGTTCGCGCACTTCACGCTGGCGGCGCTGCATCGCTTGCGTGCCACCGCCGCCAGCGAAGAAAGCCCTTCATGAACTTCGGCCTCCTGATCATCGGCGACGAGATCCTCTCGGGCAAACGGCAGGACAAGCACCTGCCCAAGGTGATCGAGCTGCTGGCCGCGCGCGGCCTGGCGCTGGCCTGGGCGCGCTACGTCGGCGACGACCGGCCGCGCATCACCGAGGCGCTGCGCGACGCCTTCGCCAGCGGCGACGCCGTCTTCAGTTGCGGCGGCATCGGCGCCACGCCCGACGACCACACCCGCCAGTGCGCTGCCGCGGCACTCGGGCGGCCGCTGGAACTGCACCCCGAGGCCAGGCGGCTGATCCAGCAGCGCATGCAGGACGTCGCGCGCGAGCAGGGCACGCCGTACGAACCCGATCGCCCGGACAACCTGCATCGCCTGAACATGGGCGTGTTCCCGCAGGGCGCGGAGTTGATTCCGAATCCCTACAACCGAATCCCCGGCTTCTCGGTCGGCGACGTGCACTTCGTGCCCGGCTTTCCGGTGATGGCGCACCCGATGATCGAGTGGCTGCTCGACGGCCGCTACGCCGGCTTGCATGGAACGTTGGCGCTGAGCGAGCGCTCGGTGCTGGTCTTCGGCGGCCTGGAAGCCACGCTGACGCCGCTGATGGAGGCCATCGAGGCGGGCTTCCCCGGCATCAAGGTCTTCAGCCTGCCGAGCGTGGACCATCCGGTGCACGGCCGCCACATCGAGCTGGGCGTCAAGGGCCGGGGCGATGCGGTGGCGGCTGCCTTTGCCGCGCTGTGCGAGGGTCTGACCAAACTTGGTGCGTCGTACCGCACCGATGCGGTGCGTTGACGCGTTCCGCTTTGGTGCGGTGATCGGCTGCAGCGCGCTTCTGCGCTCAACGTGACGGCTTTGTGCGCGCCGGCGGCGTTCGGTGCTTGGCACGATTGCTGCTAAATTCCGGTGCGCATTTGAGGGGCTCCACCGCCAGCGCGCTTTGCGACGGAGCCGCTGAACGCCAAAACCACCCATCCAACCCTGTCCCACGAGCCCCGCTAGGAGATTTTTGAATGGCAAAGACCGTTGCCGACGTGATGAAGCTGGTGAAGGAGAACGACGTCAAGTTCGTCGACTTCCGCTTCACCGACACCCGCGGCAAGGAGCACCACGTCAGCGTGCCGGTGTCCCACTTCGACGAAGACAAGTTCAGCGCCGGCCATGCCTTCGACGGCAGCTCGATCGCCGGCTGGAAGGGCATCGAAGCCTCGGACATGCTGCTGATGCCCGACCCCAACACGGCCAACATCGACCCCTTCTTCGACGAGCCGACGCTGATCCTCAGCTGCGACGTGCTGGAGCCCGGCGACGGCAAGCCCTACGAGCGCGACCCGCGCAGCCTGGCCAAGCGCGCCGAGGCCTATCTCAAGAGCAGCGGCATCGGCGACCAGGCCTTCTTCGGCCCCGAGCCCGAGTTCTTCATCTTCGACCAGGTGCACTGGCACGTCGGCATGGACGGCAGCCACGTCAAGATCACCTCCGAAGAAGCGCCGTGGTCGGCCAACAGCCAGCTCGACGGCGGCAACATGGGCCACCGCCCGGGCGTCAAGGGCGGCTACTTCCCGGTGCCGCCGGTCGACAGCTTCCAGGACATGCGCTCGGAGATGTGCCTGATCCTCGAAAGCCTGGGCATCCCGGTGGAGGTGCATCACCACGAGGTGGCAGGCCAGGGCCAGAACGAGATCGGCACCAAGTTCAGCACGCTGGTGCAGCGCGCCGACTGGCTGCAGTTGCAGAAGTACGTGATCCACAACGTCGCGCACAGCTACGGCAAGACGGCCACCTTCATGCCCAAGCCCGTGGTCGGCGACAACGGCAGCGGCATGCACGTGCACCAGAGCGTCTGGAAGGACGGCAAGAACCTGTTCGCCGGCGACGGCTACGGCGGCCTGTCGGAGTTCGCGCTGTACTACATCGGCGGCATCATCAAGCACGCGCGCGCGCTCAACGCCATCACCAACCCCGGCACCAACAGCTACAAGCGCCTGGTGCCCGGCTTCGAGGCGCCGGTCAAGCTGGCGTACTCGGCGCGCAACCGCTCGGCGTCGATCCGCATCCCCTACGTGGCCAACCCCAAGGGCCGGCGCATCGAGGCGCGCTTCCCCGATCCGCTGTGCAACCCCTACCTGGGCTTCTCGGCGCTGCTGATGGCGGGGCTGGACGGCGTGGAGAACAAGATCCACCCCGGCGAGGCCGCCACCAAGGACCTGTACCACCTGCCGCCGGAAGAAGACGCGAAGATTCCCACCGTGTGCTACAGCCTGGACCAGGCGCTGGACTACCTGGACAAGGGCCGCGCCTTCCTGACCAAGGGCGGGGTCTTTACCGACAGCTACATCGACGCCTACATCGACCTGAAGGCCCAGGAGGTGCAGCGCTTCCGCATGACCACGCACCCGCTCGAGTTCGAGATGTACTACAGCCTGTGAGTGCCCCACGGGGCTGGGCGCAGGTGAAGGGGCGGCCGCAGGGCCGCCCCTTTTGCATTCGGGGCGGCGCACTGGTTCAAAATGAGCGCTGCTCGCCCGGAGACCGCATGATGAAGCTGCCCCGCAAACCGTACGCCCTGCTGCTGCCGACCCTGTGGGTGGCCGCGGGCACCGTGCCGGCGCTGGCGCAGCCGGCGGCCGCGGCCTCGCAGGTCTACCGCTGCCCCGGGCCGCCGGTGCTGTACACCGACGCCATCTCGCCGCAGGAAGCGCGTGACAAGGGCTGCCGCACGATCGAAGGCACGCCGATCACGGTGATCCAGGGTCGCGCGCCGACGCGCACGCAGCCCGCAGCCTCGGGCAACGGCAGCGTTGCCGCAAGGTCTGCCGACAGCAAGGTCGACCCCGCCGCGCAGCGCCAGCGCGACGGCGAGGCGCGGCGCATCCTGCTGGACGAGTTGCAGAAGGAAGAAGACAAGCTCGCCGGCATGCAGAAGGACTACAACGGCGGCCAGCCCGAGCGCCGCGGCGACGAGCGCAACTACCAGCGCTACCTGGACCGCGTGGCCGAGATGAGGGCGGCCATCACGCGCAAGGAGGCCGACATCTCGGCCCTCAAACGCGAGATCGCCAAGTTGCCGGCGTCGTGAATCGGGTGCCTGGCGCCGCCGAGGCCGAGGCGCCGCGCGGACTGGAGGCCTTCGACCTGCTGGCCACGATGGTGGCCGTGGTGCGCCCCGACGGGCGCTTCCTGCTCGTCAACGCCACTTTCGAGAACATGGCCGGGCTGTCGCGCCGCACGCTGATGCGCGGCAACGTGCTCGACTGGCTGGTCGACCCCGCGCCCATGCGCGAGGCGCTGCGCCTGACCGCCACCAACGAGGTGGCCAGCGGCCGCTTCGAGGCCCTGATGCGGCGCCAACCCTTGGGTGCAACGTTGGGCGCGCTGTCCGGCGGCCCCGTCGGCGGCTGGCTGGGCAGCACCGGCGCCGCCGCCCACGACACGCCGGTGCACGTGATCGTCAACCAGATGGACCACGACACCGACCGCGTGCTGGTGGAGATGATCGAGATCGAGCAGCAGACGCGGCTGGACCGCGAGGAGCGCGCGCACGGCCAGGCGCAGGCCAACAAGGAGCTGGTGCGCAACCTGGCGCACGAGATCAAGAACCCGCTGGGCGGCATCCGTGGCGCGGCGCAACTGCTGGCCATGGAGATCAGCTCGCGGGAGCTGACCGAGTACACCGAGGTCATCATCCACGAGGCCGACCGCCTGCAGGCGCTGGTGGACCGGCTGCTGGCGCCGCACCGGCGCGCGCAGGTGGTGGGCGACGTCAACATCCACGAGATCTGCGAGCGCGTGCGCTCCCTGGTGCTGGCGGAGTACCCGCGCGGGTTGCACATCGAGCGCGACTACGATGCCTCGATCCCCGAGTTCCGCGGCGACCGCGAGCAACTGATCCAGGCCGTGCTCAACATCGTGCAGAACGCGGCGCAGGCACTCGGTTTCGGCGCAGCCGGCGCCGATTCACCACTCGGTGCCGGCGCAGCCGGCGCCGATTCACCACTCGGTGCCGGCGCAGCCGGCGCCGACTCACCGTTCGCGGCGCGCATCGACCGCGGCGACGCCCGCATCGTGCTGCGCACCCGGGTGGCGCGCCAGGTGACCATCGGCCGCCAGCGCTTTCGACTGGCACTGGAATTGCATATCCAGGACAACGGGCCGGGCGTGCCCGAGGCCATCCGCGATCGCATCTTCCACCCCCTGGTGTCGGGGCGCGACGGCGGCTCGGGCCTCGGGCTCACGCTGGCGCAGACCTTCGTGCAGCAACACCAGGGCACGATCGAATGCGACAGCGTGCCGGGCCGCACCGTGTTCAAGCTGCTGATCCCGCTGCCTTGAGCCCTTGCCAACCGCGCCGCGAGCGAGAGCACGACAAGCCGCATGAAACCCATCTGGATCGTTGACGACGACCAATCCATCCGCTTCGTGCTCGAGAAGGCGCTCGCGCGCGAGCAGTTCCAGGTGCGCTGCTTCGCCAACGGGCGCGATCTGCTCGCCGCGCTGGACAGCGAGGAACCGCAGGTGCTGGTGAGCGACATCCGCATGCCCGGGCTTTCGGGCATCGAGCTGCTGTCCAAGGTGAAGGCGCGGCTACCGGGGCTGCCGGTCATCATCATGACGGCCTACTCCGACCTCGACAGCGCCGTCTCGGCCTTCCAGGGCGGCGCCTTCGAGTACCTGCCCAAGCCCTTCGACCTGACCAAGGCGGTGGAGCTGATCCGCCGCGCCGTCGACGAAAGCCTGCGCGAGGAGGTGGGCGACGCCGCCGCCGTGCAGGCGCCCGAGATGCTCGGCCAGGCCAGCGCGATGCAGGACGTGTTCCGCGCCATCGGGCGCCTGAGCCAGAGCAACGTGACGGTGCTGATCACCGGCGAGAGCGGCACCGGCAAGGAGCTGGTGGCGCACGCGCTGCACCGCCACAGCCCGCGCGGCGAGCTCGGCAACAAGGGCCCCTTCGTCGCGATCAACACCGCGGCCATCCCCAAGGACCTGCTGGAAAGCGAACTCTTCGGCCATGAGCGCGGCGCCTTCACCGGCGCGCAGACCATGCGCCGCGGCCGCTTCGAGCAGGCCGACGGCGGTACGCTGTTCCTCGACGAGATCGGCGACATGCCCTTCGACCTGCAGACGCGGCTGCTGCGCGTGCTGAGCGACGGGCAGTTCTACCGCGTCGGCGGCCACCAGCCGCTGAAGGCCAACGTGCGCGTGATCGCCGCGACGCACCAGAACCTGGACGAACGCGTGCGCCAGGGCGCGTTCCGCGAGGACCTGTACCACCGGCTCAACGTGATTCGCCTGCGCCTGCCGCCGCTGCGCGAGCGGCGCGAGGACATCCCGATGCTGACGCGCTTTTTCCTCGGCAAGAGCGCGCGCGAGCTGGGCGTCGAAGCCAAGCGCATCACCGACGCGGCGCTGCAGCAGCTGCAGGGCTTCGACTTCCCCGGCAACGTGCGCCAGCTGCAGAACCTGTGCCATTGGCTGACCGTGATGGCGCCGGCGCAGGTGGTGGAGCCCAAGGACCTGCCGCCCGAACTGCTGCGCTCGCCGGAGCCGGCCGCGACGGCGGCGGCGGAGACGGCGGTGGCCGAGCCGATGGCGGCGTTGCCAGCCGCTGCACCGCCCGCTTCGGCGGCGTTGCCGGCAACGGCGGCTGCCGCGGCTTCGTCGCCGGCTGGCATCGCCGAGGCGCCCAGCCGGGCCTGGCTGGGCGACCTGGAGCGCGAGGCACGGCGGCGGCTGGAAGGCGGCGAGCCCGACGTGTGGTCTGAACTAACGAGGCAGTTGGAAGGCCAGCTCATCCGCACCGCGCTGGAGATCACCCGCGGCCGCCGCATCGAGGCCGCCCAGCGCCTGGGCATCGGCCGCAACACCATCACGCGCAAGATCCAGGAGCTGGGCCTGGACGACTGACGCAAGCCGCGTCAACAGGCCCTACTCGATCTCCAGCACCACCGGCGCGTGGTCGCTGGGCCGCTCGTTCTTGCGCGGCGCCTTGTCGATGCTGCAGGCCTTGACGCGCGGGCGCAAGGCCTCGCTGACCAGGATGTGGTCGATGCGCAGGCCCTGGTTCTTGCGGAACGCGAGATTGCGGTAGTCCCACCAGCTCCAGCTCTTGGGCGGCTGTTCGAACAGGCGGAAGGCGTCGTGCAGGCCCAGCGCCAGCAGCTCGCGGAAGCGCGCGCGCTCCTCGGGCGTGCAATGGATCTGCCCGGCCCAGGCCACGGGGTCGTAGACGTCGCGGTCTTCGGGCGCGATGTTGAAGTCGCCCAGCAGCACGAGCTGCGGATGGCGCTGCAACTCGTCCTTCACCCAGTGCTGGAGCCCGGTCAGCCAGCGCATCTTGTAGACGAACTTGTCGCTGTCGGGCGCCTGGCCGTTGGGGAAGTAGCCGCCGATCACGCGGATGCCGTCCACGCTGCCGGCGATCAGCCGCGCCTGGTCGTCCTCGAAGTCGACGATGTTCTTCGCGATCTCGGTGGCCGGCGTGCGCGACAGCAGCGCCACGCCGTTGTAGGTCTTCTGCCCGAACCACTGCGGCTGATACCCGGCCTCCTGCAGCGCCGCGTGCGGAAACTTGTCGTCGGTGAGCTTGGTTTCCTGCAGCACCATCACGTCGGGCTGCTGCGCGGCAAGCCAGTCCAGCAGCTGCGGCAGGCGCACGGCCAGGGAGTTGACGTTCCAGGTGGCAATCTTCATGAGTTTGTCTAACTTATTGATTTATAAGGTAAAAATTGATTATCAAGACCTGGAAAATTGGGCTAGCTACCAGCCTAGCTACCAGCAAAAGGGGTGGTAGGAACCAACCGTTCCCTCTTGTGTGTCATGAAGAGTCATAGTATGCAACTTCATCCCAAGGCCAAAGCCGGACATCGCGGGCCTCTGTCGCGAGAGGAGGAGTTCAAGCCCGGAAAGAACACACCCTGGCTGCAGACGCCCGCTGACCTGATCGGCCCGCTGTACTTCGGCGCCGAGGACGAAACCATCCCGCCGTTTCTTCTGGCAAGCTTCGACGGCCAGCCGCCACGTCGCCGTGAATGTGGCGCGGTGCTCCTGTCTTCGAACATCGCCGACGTCTACGAAGACGGCGCCTACGAGCGCTATGGATGCGTGCTCGAGGTGTGGCTCCACAAGCGCACACGGTGGCGCTACCGCCCAGATGTCGAGCAGCCCGGTGGTCTTCAAGGCAGCGAGCCTGCAGTTTGGCGCCGCCCAGAGGATCAGAATTCCCTCGACGCGATCCGTGCCGGATCGGGTGAGCAGTGGTACGTGTGGAATCCCAGAGCCGTTTCCATCGTGCGGCGCCTTGCCTATCACGAAGCAATCCCGCTGCTGTGCGTCGCCCTGGATGAGGCGGGGCCCGCGGCCAGCTTCAATGGGCTTGTTGTTCATGATTACTCATGCATCTGGTGGGGGCGCATTCAGGGCAGTCCTCGGCTTTCGGTTCTCGCCTATCGGCAGCAGCTTGAACGCGTACTGCGACGCTATGTGGGGCGTAAGCGATCGCTTCGGCTACGAGACGCGGCTGAGCCCATGGGTGCTGCGCGCCGCGCGGTACGTGCGCGGGAACCAAGCCCTTCGGCTCGAGGGAGCTCCGGCCGAAAAGTTGAGCATTCTTGAGGGGTCCTTCGGCATCTCGAGACCGAAATGCGGTGGCGGGTGCCGTGCTCGAGCGGTGCGGCCGGTGCCTAGCTCTTCGGCGTCGAGAGCTCCTTCGCGACAAACAGAGGTGTCACTCCCAGGGTCAGCGCGCCGTGAGTATATCGTTTTGGTAGAGATGGGCTGTTTTTCTAGGAGAATTGCCGAACCTATAGCGAAATTGCATCCCATGCCTGACACCCTATTGGGCTTCCACCGGCTTGCCGAGCTCTACGGCATCCAACTGGTACAGCCGCTTTTCTCCCGCAGCCGCCTGGGGCCGGTGCGCCAGCGCGAAGCGGCGGATGGACGGGAGACGCGAACCTGGACCGCCGCGTATCAGCCCGCGGACAACTTCCGCGGGCACTTCGAGTTCGGTTTGAAGTACGAGCGGCTGAGCTTTGAGTTCTTCTCGCGGCTGTTCCAGCGGGTCGATCCTCAGGACGTGGTGGCGTGGGTGAAGGATGAGCCCACGGGGAGCTATGCACGGCGCGCCGCGTTCTTCTACGAGTGGTTCACCGGCCGGCAGCTTGCTGTGCCGGACACGGCGCCCAACGTGGGATACGTGGACGCGATCGATGCCGCACAGTATCTGGTCGCCCAGCGGCCGGATCGCGTCCGGCGCTGGCGTATCAACGACAACCTGCCGGGCTCGCGCGACTTCTGCCCCGTGGTGTACTTGGGACCGCAGGAGCAGCGCGAATGGCTCTACGACGTGGCGGCGGGCGTCCAGTTGCTCGACGACACCTACGGGCCGGAGTTACTGCTGCGCAGCGCGGCCTGGCTGACGTTTAAGGAATCGCGGGCGAGTTTCGCCATCGAACACGAGGCGGACAAGCAGGATCGGGTGAAGCGCTTCGCGGCGGCCATCGGTACGTACAGCGGCCACATGGACGATCCGATGGCGCCCGAGCAATTGCTCACGCTGCAGCAGGCCGTGCTCGGTGAGGCCGCGTTGCGCGTCGGCATTCGCCAGTCGCCGGTGTTCGTCGGCGAGCGCGGCTTCGTGAGCGAGATCGTCCACTACATTGCCCCGTCCGAGGAACTTGTGGTTGGTATGCTCGATGCGCTGCGCTGCTTCGAGAACCGCACGCGGGGCGCAAACCCGGTAGCGCGCGCGGCGGCAGTGTCATTCGCATTCGTCTACCTGCATCCGCTCGCCGATGGCAATGGGCGCATCCACCGCTTTCTTGTCAATCACCTACTCGCGGCGGACAAGGTGGTGCCCGCCAACATCATCGTGCCGGTCTCGGCGACGATCGCCGGCTCGGCCAAGGGGCGCGCCGGCTATGACCAGGCCCTGGAGGGCTTCTCCCGGCCCTTCATGCAGGTCTATGTCGATGCCTACCGCTTCGGATCGAAGCGGCTGTGCCCCGATGGCGTCGAGACCAATTTCGAGTTCCTTCGGACCGAGGACGCGCAGCATGCGTGGCGCTACCTCGACCTGACCGAGCAGGCGCGCTACCTGAGCAGCGTGCTGCGCCAGACGGTCGAGCAGGAGATGGCGCAGGAGGCACTGGTCCTGCGCCAGTACGACGAGGCGCGCACGGCGATCAAGGACTTTTTGGAGATGCCGGACCAGGACGCGGACCGCATCATCCGGTCGCTCAAGGAAGGGGACTGGCAGGTGAGCAACAAGCTGCGCAAGACGCTGCCCCAGATCTTCGCGGAGGACGGTGCCTTCTATGCGAGGCATGCGCAGATCATCGCAGCGGTGCGCTCCGTCTTCGAGGGCGAATCGCCGGAGGCAGAGAAGGCCTAGTCGTGCCTCGCGTGCTCCTGCCCATCGCGTCCGCACCGGCGTTACGATGAAGGCCGAGGTCAGAGGAGGGTTGGCGTGATGCCACTACCGGATAGAAAATCAGGCGTGGTCAACGTGCCCGACGTCCAGATGCGCGTGCTCCCGTTGGGCGAGCGTCATTTCGTGCCGCGCGTGAGCAGAAACGTGCGGTTGCTCGGAGTCGTTCGACGAGGCTTGGAAACGGGCGCTCTCGCCTGGTTGCCAGACGGGCGCTACGCGCAGGTCAACGGCGACATTGTTCAGCCCTTGGATCCGGTGGAGGTCGAGGCCGCGCTGCAGTGCGCAGGGATCGCCGTTCCCGGTGCCGCGCGGGCGGCACGGCGGCCCGATTCCGCGTCGGAACGACCGATGTCCGGCACGCCTACGGTGGTGATCAAGCGGCGCCGCACGATCCGGCTTCCCGATGAAGGGCACGGCACAGGGGCTTAGTTGCGGCATGGGCGGTGTCGGCTTGGGGAAGCGACGCCAGAGGGGGTTGGACAGAAATGCAATTCTGCAGCCATGGCGTGTCCTCGCCATTCGCGCTGGGCGGCACCGACTCGACACTGTGACCGCGCGCGGGCTTGCGCCTCGTCTGCGCAAGCCCGCGTAAAGGCGAAGATCAGCCGAGTAACTCCAGCACATGCTCTTCCGGGCTCGGCCCTACCGACAGGCGGAAGGTGCGACCCACCATCACTGGAAACCGTTCCAGGTTGAGCCGTTCCAGCATCGCGCGCAGCGTGGACACGGGGTCGCTGGCGCGCATGCGATGGATGAGTTCGGCCAGCATGGCCGTATCGGCCTCCATGTCGTCCTCGTGCCAGTGGCCATCCGAATCCACAAAGTCCGATGCCTGCTGAACCGCGCAGCCAGAGCATTCGCCGGCGGGAATGAAAAGCGTCCCTTCATGGGCGAGGCCATCCTCTTCGAGCTCCACGGTCTCGCCGCCGGCCTCGAGGCGCACGCGTTCGCACAGAACCACGTCGGCCCATAGCCAGCGTCCCTCCAGCCGCGTGCGGAGTGTCTCGCCCACGGCCCGCACGCTGACGTCGCGGGCCGACAATTCGCGCACGTGGGCATGGACCCAGTGGCCCGGACCCAGGACATGCGCGTCGAAGACGACCATCTTCAACGACCATGCAAGCATCCAATCGGCCATCGATTCATCGGATGGCGCGTCGAGGCTCACCAGGCGGAGCCGGCCCGATTCGACCTCCTCGCGCGTCGGGGCCGAGGCCAGCGGCTCCATGAAGTCGCGGGAAGGGAACGCCTCCTGGACAGGGTACGTGATCGTGTCGCAGAGTACCCGCGGCAGCACCGGCACGTCGTCCAGAAGATCGAGGTGCTTCCACATGTGCATCGCCCCGTAGAACGTCTCGACGAACTCGGCAGCGGGAAGACTGCCTTTCCTGTGCAGGAGAATCCGCCGCCACAGGTGCGTGACCGCCTCGTCGACCGCCTTGAGCTGTGTGTCCTCATCGATCAGCCTGTCGCGGTCAGGCAGGCGAGCGAGGTGTCGAGCCGGGTCCAAATGGACCACGTTCGAATCGTCGTGCTCGTCCAAGTGGCTGGGCCGGCGGTTCACGCAGAAGCCCTGCAAGTAGACGCGCGTGCGCACCGAGCATCTGCCGTCGACGGACCCCGACAGGCGCACGGCACCGACAGGCGTGTCGTGGAACCCATCGCCGTTGCTGGCGTCGGTCGCGTCCGGTCTCGGGATCAGCCGCCCATTGAACTCGACGGGCACCGGGAAGCCTCGGCACATCGGGCCGATGCGCCGGTGCAGCCCTTCCAGGTCCACGCCGTACAGTTCGACGATGGTCCCGGGATGCACGCCGACAGCGCTCGGCCTCACTGGAACGGACGCGTGCGCCAGCGCTGCCGCCGTGTCGATGTCCGCTTCGAGGCCCCCGCTCGTGACGATGCAGCGCGTGGAGGCATAGAGGCACTTCGAGAAGCCGACCCCGAACGGCTGCTCCTGCCGCTGCAGGTCTTGGTCCCAGCCGGACTCGTGGAAGGTCAGCAGCTTCTGGAAGTCGCCGAGGCCTCGGCCGTTGTCGCGCACGCGCAGCGTGCGGCTCGGCTCGTCATGGCTCACCTCGATCAGTGTCGCGCCCGCGCGGCGGGCGTTCTGCAACAGTTCCGAGACGAGGGTGAAGCGGTCTGTGAAGGCATAGCGCTGGTTGCGCAGTGCGCCTTCGCTGTTGATGCGAACTTGGATCTCCATGGGTTTCTCCATCGGAAAGAAAGGCCACGGGCGACGAGGGCAGCCGTGGCGCGAGGAAGGGCCCGCGAGGAGCGGAAACTCTGCGGGTGCGATTCGAAGGACCGCGAATGTGCGGCCTGGGAGACGAACGACGCCGCGCGAGCCGGCGCCGCGGCCGGCTGGCTGGGAGCGCCAAGGCGCCCCGGACTCGCTCGCGTCACGTTCAGAAGAAAGGAAGTGCGTCGTCCCCGAGGGAGACGACGCACCATGGCCCTCGCGGCGCGATCAATGCGGCGCCGGCGCCACCATCGACTGCAGCCGGTCGATGACCCCAGGCTCGACGAAGACGCAGGCCTGCTTGTCAGGGATCGGCACATCGAAGATCTGCGAAAACACCGGCCGCCGCAGGTGGGCCAGCCGGCCCGTTCGGTACGCCTGCTCGGGCTTCAGGCGTCCGTCCGCCGGCGGGCCGCTGCGCTCTGGATCGCACTCGACCAGCGCGACGTAGCCGTCATCGAACAGCTTCTGGTGCTCGGGGCACAGGCCCCAGCCCGTGGTCGTGTGAGGCTCCATGCTCGCGCGCAAGCGCTTGTCCAGCAGGATGGCGCCGGTGTCGAACGTCGTGCCGCACACCAGGCAGGCGTGCTGCTCGAGAGAAACGTGGGACTTCTCGCTCATGATGCGCTCCGGCCGCAGGAATGCAACTGGCTGGAAGCGGCATCCCCGCGGCGCTTTGCCGCAGTCGTCCCCTCGGAGCGCTTCAGATGGCTCCGGAAAAGATGGGAACGGGTCTTGTGCGCGGGCCGTTGGCCCGTGAATGTGGTGAACATGCTCATCTCCAAAATGAGTGAGACGAGAGATGCCCTCGCCCCGCGGGGAAGGGATCCCCCGTCGGGTTGGTCTGCAGGCCGCAAGGGCCTCGGTTTTCGTGGCGGCGCGATTCGCGCCACCACCGTTGCACCGGCGTGGGCCTGTGCACGTTCAACGCGGCACGCGGTGGAAGCGCGGCGTCGTCAAGCATGCGAGGCGCAGCGCGATGAAGCCCGCCTCTCAGGTGCTCCGTAAGAGACGTTCCGGGGCAGTGGTGCCTCGGGCGGCGACGCCGCAGAGAGGTCGCTGCGGTTCGCCAGCAAGCTGCAGGCAAACGCGCGCGGCCTGCGCGGATGCGCGATCGAAGCGCTCATGCTTGTTGTCTGCGCTGCATCTGCGGCAACCGAGAGTGCAGCGGGACGCGAGGGCGGGTTTCGACCGCGACGCCAGCCGAGCAGGCTGGACTCCATACGCCCGTCGCGGGGGATGGAGGCTGGGCGGACCACGATGTCCGCTGAACGCAGGCACAGTATGGTCCCGCAGAGGCTGCGGGTCATGGCAGTTGCCTTTGCGGCCACACCGAAACGACGGAACTCGCCGCGCATTCGGCAGGAGAGGCGGCGGCGCTGGTTCAACGTGACAGCTGCGGCGTGGGATCATCGATCGCGCAAGGATGGGCGTGGAGACGCCTGACAGCGCCAGCGCGCGGCGCTCCCATGTCGGGGGTACCGTCGCACCGCAAAGGGGAAATACGTCCTATCTATAGTTTGCAGGTTTGCCCTGCATGCTGAGGTGGAGGCCTTGCCGCGATGCGGCCGGCTCCCGTTGGGCCATCGTTGCCGAGGGCTCCAACCGCTCGGCGGGAACCGCCTGCGGTGGCCGGGGCCTGGCGGCCGCGCCCTCCACCTTGCGATCCCTCGGGCGGTCCGGGCCCGGAGGGTCGGGGCCGCCATCGCGGCGTACCTGTTCATGTGCTGCACGAACGAAGGTTCGGGGCAGCGGGGAGTGAATCGATGATCGAAAGGAAGGAATCTGCGGTGCCGCCCTCAGGTTGGGAGTACGGCCATCGGCTGCGCGAGCCTGGATGCGACCAGCGGCGCTGCAGCGAACTGCTGAGCGCGCAGGCACGGGAGATCGAGCGCCTAAGCCGCGAGGCCGTGAAGCTGCGCGCTGCGGTCATCATTCGTGAGACCGCCTTGATGTGGGAGCGCGAGGACCGGGCGGCGCTCGTCCAGGCGGCTCCGGGCCTGCCTCGCAGGGTGACGCTCGCCAGGCATGTGGAAGCGTTGCTGGCGCGCGTTCAGGAACTGATGCGCGAGCGGGCGCGCTGGCAGCGGCCTCAGGATGGCAAGGGCGAGGGAGCGCTCGCCGCCGCTGGCATGGTGTCACAGGACACGTTTGGCGATGCGGGACTGGCGGCCGAAGGCGGCGCGGCCGTGCTCGAGGCCAGTCTCAGGGCGGCGGACCTCGTGATATGCCAGACGGGCTGCCTCAGCCACGGCGCCTACTGGCGGGTCCAGGACCACTGCAAGCGGACTGGCAAGGCTTGTGTGATGGTGGAGCGTCCTCAGGAACTGCGCATCGTGCGCATCGGCAAGGATGGGGATGGCGAGAGCCGTTCAGGAGCCGTACGGGTTCTGTAGTTGCCCGGCCATCGCCTTCGGCCATGTGCTGATTGCGCGGCGCAGTCGCCGCCGGCAGATCAGTCGATCACGCTGAGCAGAGAGGGATTCTGCGCCAGCAGCCCCCGCACACGCTGCAGGGCGATGGTGACGTCTTCCCGCGACGGGACCGCGCCGGTGGCGATGCGCACGGCGTTGGGCGCCGAGGCCGGGTCGAGCGAGAAGACCTTGGCCGGCGCCACCACCACGCCCGCTCGCCGCAGCCGCATCGCGAAGTCCGACGCGTCCCAGGGGACGGGCAGCGGCAGCCAGAAGAACAGCGCCTCGTCCGGTACGTGCGCGGCGTGTTCCCCCAGCAGCTGCCGGGCCAGCCCCTGGCGCTCCTGCGCCTCCGTGCGGACCTGCTTGATCAGTTTGGCCATCTGGCCATGGCGGATCAGGTGCGTGGCCAGCGCCGCCTCCAGCGGCGGGACTGTCTGCATGGTGGCGCGCAGGATCTCCGCGAGGCGCTCGGCCTTCTCGGCATCCGGCGCCACGACGTAGGCGACGCGCAGGCTGGGCGAGATGAGCTTTGCCAGCCCGAAGACCGAATAGGTGAGTTCCGGGGCCAGCGTGCCCAGCAGCGGGGGCGGGTCGCGGTGCAGGCCGCCGTAGGCATCGTCCTCCACGAGGGTGAGGCCGCGCCGGCGCGCGACCTCGACGAGCGCGCGGCGCCTGCGCAGGCCCATCACCGCGCCGCTCGGGTTCTGCAGCGTCGGCACGCAGTACAGCACCGTGGCCTGCGACGCCTGCGCCGCGGCGTCCAGGGCGTCCGGCAGGATGCCTTCGGCGTCCAGCGCGACCGGCACGAGTTCGATGCCCAGCACCGTGGCCAGGGTGCGCATGGTCGGCCAGCACATCGCTTCCACCAGCAGCCGGCCGCCGGTTCCCACGAGGCTGGACAGCAAGCCGATCAGTGCGTTGCGCGCGCCCGAGGCCATGGCCAGGCGGCCGCCCACCTCCAGGTCGAAGCGCGGCTGCAGCCAGTCGCGGCCGGCCGCGAGGTCCAGCGCCGGCACCGTGCCGGCGCGACGTGCCAGGAAGTCAAAGCTGCGGTCGCCGGTCAGCCGCGCCACCGCGGCCGCCAGCGTCGATGCGATCTCCAGGTTCGGCGGCCACGTGGAAGTGAGGTCGATAGGCTCGCGCACCCCCTCCTCGGGCGCCGGCTCGGCGACGGTGCGCGCGAAGCCCTTTTCCGCCGCCACGAAGGTGCCCTGCCCATGGCGCGACTGCACGAGGCCGATGCGCTTGGCCTCATCGTAGGCGCGCGTGACGGTCGTGAAGTTAACGCCCAGCTGCCGGGCCATGTCGCGCTGGGAAGGCAGCGGCGCTCCGGGCGAAAGCCTTCCCTCCCGGACCTCTTGGGCCAGCAGTTCAACGATGCGCAGATACAGCGGGCCGCCCATCGCTTCGATGGCGGCCTGCCAGCGCGCGGACTTCTCCTCTCCGCCTGCTTGCGGTCTACGTACAGATGACATACACTTCTTGTGCGATATAAGTGAACTGTACGGGAAATCTCCATACAGTTTGATCTCATGGGTGTCAGCGGACAAAGGAGCCAAGTATGAGTGAAGCGGGTGCGGTGGTGGTCGGCAGCGGAATCATGGGGCGGGACATCGCCGCGATCTTCCTGAATGCGGGTTGGCAGACGCAGGTCGTGGCGCCCGCGTCCGGGGAGTGGGACGCGGTGCGGCGCCACGTGGCCCAGTCGGTGTCCCAGATGGGCGGGCAACTGTATGGCGACCTGTTGCACCTGCGGCCGGCGCTGGATGCGGTGGACTGGTCCGGCGTGGAAATCGTCATCGAGTCCGTGACCGAACGGCTCGAGGTCAAGCAGGGGGTGTTCGCGCAGCTCGACGCGATGGTGCCCCGGCACGTGCCCATCGGTTCCAACAGCAGCGGCATGCGCATCACGGACATCGCCCGCGCCTGCAGCAGCCGGGAGCGCATGGCCAACGCGCACTTCTTCCTGCCCGCCCACCTCGTGCCGCTCGTGGAAATCGCGCGGGGCGAATTCACACGGGGCGAGACGATGGACCGCCTGATGCGGATCTTCTCGGACGTCGGGCGGATCCCCGTGCGCGTCAACCGGGACGTGCCGGGCTTCCTAGCCAACCGCATCCAGCACGCGCTGATGCGAGAGGCGTTCTCGGTCATCGACGAGGGCCTCGCGACGCCCGAGGACGTTGACGCAGCGGTGCGCTTCGGCTTCGGCTTCCGGTACGTGGCGGCGGGGCCGATCCTGCAGAAGGAGTTCGCGGGACTGGACACGCAGTTTGCGGCGGCCTCGTCGATCTACCCGACCCTGTGCAACGACAGCGTGCCCAGCCGCACGCTGCGCGAGAAGGTGGCCGATGGCCGCTTCGGCACCAAGAGCGGGCACGGCTTCTGGCGCTGGACGGACGAGCAGATCGCGCGCGAGCGGTCGCGCTACGAACAGGTGCTGCTGCAGGCACAGCGGCTGCTCGCGCCCTCGGCGCTGCCGGGCACGGCGGAGCCGGGCGAGGGCGGGGCGGCCCCGGCCGCATGGGCGCCGGCGGCGGCACAAGAAGTGGTGGGGAGCGGCACGCCATGACGACCCCCGTGATCCCGGAGACGGAGCGCTCCCCGGTCGACGTGCAGGCCATCCACCGGGCCGCCCAGCGGCTGCAAGGATGGGCCGTCACCACGCCGCTGTTGCGCTGCGATGAACTGGACGCGCATGCCGGCGGGCGCGTCTACCTCAAGGCCGAGAACCTCCAGCGCAGCGGTTCGTTCAAGTTCCGCGGCGCCTGCAACCGCATCCTGGCCTTGACGCCTGGCGCGCGCGCGCGCGGCGTGGTGGCCTACTCCTCGGGCAACCATGCCCTCGCGGTCTCGCAGGCGGGCCGGATGCTGGACGTGGCCGCCACGGTCATCATGCCGGCCGACGCGCCGGCCATCAAGATCGAGGGCTGCCGCGCGAGCGGCGCGACGGTGCTGTTGTACGACCGCGAACACGAGGACCGCGAAGCCATCGGCCGGCGGCTCGTGGTGGAGCAAGGCCTGACGCTGGTGCCGCCCTTCGACGATGCGCTGGTCATGGCGGGCGCAGGCACCGGCGCGCTGGAGGCCGTCGCGCAGATGCAGGGGCAGCGCGTGGACACGGCGCTGGTGTGCTGCAGCGGCGGCGGCCTCGCGGCGGGGTGGACCCTGGCGCTGCGCGCGGCATGGCCCGATGCCCGCATCGTGGTGGTCGAGCCCGAGGGATTCGACGACACGGGGCGCTCGCTCCGGTCGGACAGTGCGCAGACCAATGCGCGCAGGTCCGGCTCCATCCAGGACGCGCTGCTCGCTCCTGCGCCGGGCCAACTGACCCTGCCGGTGCTGCGGACCCACGCGGCGCAGGGCGTCACCGTCTCGGACGCCGAGGCGCTGGAGGCCATGTTCTTCGCCTTCGCCGCGCTCAAGCTCGTGCTCGAGCCGGGCGGGGCCGCACCGCTCGCGGCCGTGCTGGCGCGCAAGGTCGCGCTCGAGGGCCGCAACACCCTGGTGGTCTGCTCGGGCGGCAACGTCGATCCGGCGGTGTTCGCGCGCTGCCTGTCCCTGGGCACGGAGCGGGGAGGACGGGCATGACGACCGCAGCGACCCGCTCGCCCGAGCAGCGCGTGCGCGAGCTTGGCCTGGCGATCCCGGAGGACGTCGCGCCGGCCGCCCACTACGAATTGGTGACCGTGCACGGCGGCCTGCTGTACCTAAGCGGACAGCTGCCGCGCGTGGACGGCCGCGTCGCGGTGACCGGCTGCGTCGGCGGCGGCGTCAGCCTGGAGCAGGCGCGCGAGGGTGCGCGCCTGTGCACGCTGCGCGCCATGGCCGTGCTGCGGCAGGCGCTCGGCTCGCTGGACCGCGTCGAGCGCGTCCTCAAGCTGCAGGTCTTCGTGCACAGCGACCCCGCCTTCACGCGGCACAGCGATGTGGCCGACGCGGCCTCCGACCTGTTGGTCGAACTCTTCGGGTCCGCCGGCCGCGCCGCGCGCACCGCCATCGGCGCCGCCCAGCTTCCTCAGGGCGCCAGCGTCGAGCTCGATCTGATCGTCGCCTCCACGGCGGCGGTCCCGTCTTCCAAGGAGCCTTCTCACCATGCCATCCACCGCTGAAGCCTTCATGGCCCCCGGACCGACAGCCGGGGCCGCCCCGGAGTCCCTGACCCCGCCGTCCGGTGCCTGGACGCCTGACGAGCGCCTGCGATGGCAGGCCCGCTTCGACGCCTTCAAGGCACGCGGCCTGCGCATCGACATGACGCGCGGCAAGCCCTGCACCGAGCAGGTGGCGCTGTCGGACGCGATGCTCGACTGGCCCGGCGTCGGTGGCCACCGGACGCAGGAGGGGGGCGATGCGCGCAACTACTACGGCAGCCCGCTGGGCCTGCTGGAAGCGCGCACGCTCTTCGCGCCCATGCTCGATGCGCCGCCCGAGCAGGTCGCGGTGGCCAACAATTCCAGCCTCGCGCTGATGCACGACACGCTCGTGTACGCCCTGCTGCACGGGGTGCCGGGCGGCGCGGCGCCCTGGCATGGCCAGGGGGCGAGGTTCCTCTGCCCGGTTCCGGGCTACGACCGGCACTTCGCGATCTGCGAGGCCTACGGCATCGAGATGGTGCCGGTGCCCCTCACGGGGCACGGGCCCGACATGGATGCCGTCGAGGCGCTGGTCCGCGACCCGCGGGTCAAGGGCATGTGGTGCGTGCCGGTCTACAGCAACCCCACGGGCGAGACCTACGCGCCCGAGGTCGTCGAGCGGCTGGCGCGCATGGCGACCGGCGCGCCGGACTTCCGGATCTTCTGGGACAACGCCTATGCCGTGCACCATCTCACCGACGTGGAGGAATCGGTGCCGGGCATCCTCGCGCTGTGCGCGCAGGCCGGCCACGCGGATCGGCCGCTGGTCTTCGGGTCGACGTCCAAGATCACCTTCGCGGGCGGCGGCCTGGGCCTGCTGGCGGCCTCGCCGGCCAACCTCGCCTGGTACGCCCGGCATGCGGGCGTCCGCTCGATCGGGCCCGACAAGCTCAACCAGCTGCGCCACGTGCGGCTGCTGCGCGACCACGCCGGGCTGCGCGCGCACATGGCCCGCCATCGCGCCATCCTCGGGCCCAAGTTCGCCTTGGTCGAAGCCTGCCTGCGGCGCGAGCTGGCGGGCCGCGGGCTCGCCAACTGGACCACGCCGCGTGGCGGCTACTTCGTGAGCCTGCAGGTACGCGACGGCAGCGCCCGGCGCGTCGTGGCGCTTGCCCAGGAACTGGGCATCGCGCTGGTGCCGGCGGGCAAGGCCTTTCCCCTCGGGCACGACCCGCGCGACAGCCATCTGCGCCTGGCGCCGAGCTTTCCGGGCCTGCAGGAGCTGGAGCAGGCGATGGAAGGCATCTGCCTGAGCGTCCTGCTCGCCACGACCGAGGAGGTGCTGCCATGAAGGGCCACCTGATCGCCTTCGCTGACTACTTGGCGCGCACCGCCCAGCCCGTGGGCCGGCCCGCCATCTGGCGCAAGCCCGATGTGGGCGCGGCCCTGGCGGCCCAGCCGAGCAGCCCGCAGCGGCTCACGCGGGCCATGGCGCTCACGCGCAGCGACGAGCCCGGGGCCTTCGCCCTGAACGGCAGCATCTCCCTGATCGTCCAGGCTCTGGGGCCCGGCGAGCGCGGACGCATGCACAGCCATTCGTTCTGGCACCTGTACTTCGTGCTCAAGGGGCAGGGCGCCTCGGAGATCGCCGGCGAGCGCATCACCTGGTCGGACGGCGACAGCTTCTACGTGCCGGCCTGGGTCGCGCACGACCTGCAGAACCTCAGCGACACCGAGGACGCCATCGTCTATTCCGCGCAGAACCTGCCCGAGCAGGCCTTCAGCGGCGCCCTCATGCGCAGGGAGCCAGGCGGCGGCTACGCGCACATCGCCTCGGATCTTCCCGCGGAGGCCGCCAGGGACTGAGCGGCGCGGCGCCCGCGCATGCCTCGCTTCCGCCCTTCCTCACGCCGTCCCTTTCCCATCCCTCAACCCGTTTCAGGAGTTCCCATGCATCTCGCCCGATTCCTGCGCGCGGCCACGGCCGCCCTCGGCCTGTTCGCCGCGCTCGCCACGCATGCCCAGTCGCTCGGCGACCGGCCGGTGCGTCTCATCGTTCCCTTCGCCCCCGGGGGCGCCACGGACATCGTGGCGCGCGCGGTTTCGGACGCGCTGGGGCGCGAGCTCGGCCAGCCCGTCATCGTCGAGAACCGCCCGGGCGCGGGCGGCTCCGTCGGCGCGAACTTCGTCTCCAAGGCGCCGCCCGACGGCACCGTGCTGGGCCTGGCCACCGTCTCCACGATGGCGACCAATCCGGCCATCAACCCGAAGAACCCGTACGACCCGGTCACGGGCTTCACGCCGGTCATCACGCTCGCCACCGTGCCCGTGGTGCTCGCCGTCAACGCCGCCAGGCTGCCGGTGAACAGCCTCGAGGAGCTGGTCGCACGGCTCAAGCGCTGCCCGGTGCCCTGTACCTTCGCGTCGGCGGGCACGGGCGGCGTCGGCCACCTGGACGGCGAGCTGTTCAAGGCGGTGTCCGGCACCGACCTGGTCCACGTGCCCTACAAGGGCGCGGGCCCCGCCATCTCGGACCTGCTGGCGGGGCAGGTGGACATGATGTTCGACAACCTGCCGTCGATGCTCCCGCACATCCAGTCGGGTGCGCTGCGCGGCATTGCCGTCATGAGCGCGCAGCGCAGTCCCAGCCTGCCGCAGGTGCCCACGTTCACCGAGGCCGGCATGCCCGCGCTCGACAACACGGCGTGGATGGGGCTGGTCGCCCCGCCCAAGCTGCCGCAGGCGCTCCACGACAAGCTCCAGGCCGCGGCGGCGCGCGCGCTGGAGGATCCGGTCGTGCGCCAGCGCTTCGAGAAGGCCGGCATCCGGCCCGTCGGCGGCACCTCGGCCGCGTTCGCGGCGCTGATCGAGCGCGAACTGGCCGTGCGCCGCAAGATCGTCGCGGAACGCCAGCTCAAACTCGAGCCGTGAGCATGCCCATGGTCCACGCTGGCCCCGTGCGGGCCTATCCGCTGCCGCGCGACTTCCGGGTGGGCATGTCCGAGCTGCGGCCGGCCTTCGCGGGGCTCAGGAGCCCGGAGTGCATCCTCGCGAACCACGAAGGCGCGTTCCTGATGTCGGACCGGCGCGGGGGATTCACCGCCATCGCGCCGGACGGCCGCGCCCGGCTCGTCCGGGGCGCCACGCTGGCGGGTGGACCGCTGCACGCCAACGGCATCGCGCTGCGCGGCAACGGCTGCGTGCTGGTCGCGCACCTGGGCGACACCGACGGCGGCGTCTACGAGCTGGGCGCGGACGGACCGGCCGTCCCTGTCGTCACGGCGTTGGAGGGACGGCCGCTGCCGCCGACCAACTTCGTGCTGGAGGACGCCGAGGGCAGGGTGTGGTTCACGGTCAGCACGCGGCGCATCCCGCGCATGGCGGCCTGGTACCCGGACGTGGCGGACGGCTACATCGCGGTGCACGACGAACGGGGAACGCGCATCGTGGCCGACGGGCTCGGCTACGCGAACGAACTGGCGTTCTCGCCGGACGGGCGATTCGTCTACGTCAACGAGACCCATGCCCGGCGCCTGTCGCGGTTCCGGCTGCGGCCCGGGCCGCGGCTTACCGATCGCGAGACGGTGTGCGAGTTCGAGCCCGGCGACCAGCCCGACGGCGTGTGCTTCGATGCCTTCGGCGGCGCCTGGCTGACCTGCATCGTGAGCAACAAGGTCTACGTGGTGCGGCCGGACGGCGAGCGCCAGCTCGTGCTGGCCGACACCGACAACGCTCACGTGCGGCGCTACGTCAGCGACCTGGAGGCGCGGTGCCTGCAGCGCGACAGCATCTGGACCTGCGGCAGCAGCGGGCTTGGGAACGTCTCGAGCCTGTGCTTCGCAGGACCGGAGCGCCGGACCGTGTACCTCGGGTCCCTGCTGGGCGAGCGCGTGCTGAGCTTCGACAGCCCGGTGCCCGGCATGGCGCCGCTGCACTGGCAGCGCCGCTACGCCGCGGGTGTCGGACCGGGCGCCTAGCGCCCTGGGCGACGCGCGGCAAGGAAATCCCTGTCCCGCAGCGGCCCGAGCCGGGCCTTGCCTTCATGTTCACCATCACCCCATTGGAGAGACACACCATGCCACGTCTTCTGCACTCCCTCGCCGCCATGCTGGCGGCCCTGGCCACGCTGCTTCCGGCGGCAGCCAGCCGCGCCGAACAGCCCTGGCCCCGGGACACCATCCGCGTCGTCGTGCCGTTCGCGCCGGGCGGGCTCACCGATGTGATCGGGCGCACACTGGCCCAGGAGCTGGCTGTCTCGCTGAAGGTCCCCGTGATCGTCGAAAACAAGTCCGGCGCGTTCGGCCTCGTTGGCACCGAGCACGTGGCGCTCGCCAAGCCGGACGGCAACACGCTGCTCGTCGGCGGCGGCATCGTGGCGCTGGCGGATGCCCTGTACCCGAAGCTGCGCTTCGATCCGCGCAAGGACCTGACACCGGTCTCGATGATCGAGCGCAACGGCCTGCTGCTGGTCGCGACGAATGCCGACGAGCGCTGGCGCACGGCCGGCCTGCCGGACGTGCTGGCCCGGGCGAAGGAACGCCCGGGGAGCGTCGCGGTGGCGAGCTTCGGCTCGGGCAGCATCAGCCACATGGCGCTGGAGGCGCTCAAGACCGCCAGCGGCGCGGACCTGCTGCACGTTCCCTACCGCGGCACTGCGCCAGCCCTGCCCGACCTCATCGGCGGCCAGGTGCCGCTGATGCTCGACAACAGCGTGACGGCGCTGCCCCAGGTCCAGGCGGGAAAGATCCGCGCAATCGCCTACACGGGCAGCCAGCGGCTGCCCCAGCTGCCGGATGTGCCGACGTTCGTGGAGATGGGCATGCCGTCGATGCAGATCTACAACTTCTTCGGGCTGTACGTGCCGGCGGGCACGCCGGCGCCCATCGCCGAGCGGCTGAACGCGGAGGTCAACCGGATCTTCCGGGAGCCGAAGGTGATCGCCCGGTTCGCGGAGATGGGCGCGGAACTGTACCCCGGGACGGCGCGCGATTTCGCGCGTTTCCTGGAAGGGGAGCGCTCGCGGTGGGGCCAGCTCATCCGCACGCGCGGGATCCGGCCGGAATGAACCTGCCGAGCGGGGAATGGGCGAATTCACGTTCGGTGTCGCCTTCCGGGGCGGGATGCTGCATGCCACGGCAAGCTGGGATGCGGCGCGCTGTTCCCCGCAGGACTACGCGCTGTTCCTGCACGGCGGCGGAGCCGCCACCAGCGCCGACGGCACCCGCTATCTGCGCGAGGCGCTGGCGCGCGAGGGCGTGGCCTGCGCGGCCTTTGATTTCTCGGGCCATGGGCGCAGCGGAGGGCGGCTCGCGGACGCGACGCTGCGCCAGCGGCAGGAGGAAGTGGCGTGCGTCGTCGAGGCGCTGAGGCCGTCGCGGGCCCGCGCGCTCATCGCCACCAGCATGGCCGGGCACACGGCCTGCCGCGTGCTCGACGCAGTTCGGCCCAAGGCCCTCGTGCTCTTCTGTCCCGCGGCGTACGAGGCGCGCGCCGAGGACGCGCGCTTCGGCACGGCGTTCCGCGAAGTCATCCGCGCCACCCGCACGTTCGCCGATTCGCCGGCCCTCGATGCCCTGGGAAGGTACGCAGGGCGCGTGCTCGTCGTCTATGGCACGGCGGACGAGGTCATCCCTGAGGCCGTGCGGGACGGCTATGCGCAAGCCGCCGCCCATGCGCGCAGCGCCGAGCTCGTGCGCCTGGAGGGTGCGAGCCACCGGCTGCACGACTGGCTGGCCGGCCGGGCATCAGCCCGGCGGGACCTGGTGTCCCGGCTGCTTCCCCTGCTCGCCTGACGCGCAGCCCGGCCCGGCGGCGTGCGCGGGTGGCTCGCGAAACGGCAGGACCGGCAGCCGTGTCGCGGCCAGCGACGCCAGGCCCAGGATTGCCGCGAAGGCGGCGAAGAGGATGCCGAGCGTCTGCGGGCCGACGACGGGACCATTGGCCTGCACCGCGAGACCGTCCGCGCAGGCCGCGCATGGTCCCGGCATCTGAGGCACCAGGGCGCTGGAGGCGGCGACGCCGATGGCCGCGCCGACCGCCCGCGCGAACATCTGCAGGGCGGTGGCGATGCCGATCTCGCTCGGCGGGACGGCGTTCTGGGAGGCCAGCGTCATGGGCGGCTGGCTGGCGCCGATGCCCAGCCCCAGCAGCAGCATCCAGGCCACCGCCGTCCAGGCGGCCGAGCGGCCGGGCGCCCAGGCCAGGGCGCCCGCCGCGATCGTCGCCAGCAGCAGTCCCGCGAGCGCAGCCGGCTTGTAGCGGCCGCTGCGGCGCATGTACTGCCCCGACAGGAAGGCGCCCAGCACCACGCCGGCCAGGGGCACCGCGAGCGCGGTTCCCGCGCTCGAGCCGCTCATGGCGTGGATGCCCTGAAGGTAGACCGGTGCCTGCATGTACAGCGCCCCGTGGACCATCGCGACAAGCAGGCCGACGGCAGATGCCACCGCGACGACGCGGTGGCGCCGCACGGAGGCGGGCACCAGCGGGTAGCGGGCCAGGGTCTGCCAGCCCAGGAAGGCACCGGCGAGCGCGGCGGCCGCCCCGAGCAGCGCCAGGGTGGGGGGCTGCATCCAGCCGATGCGACGACCCGACCAGGACAGCGCGAGCAGCAGGCAGGCGGTGGCACCGGACATCAGTGCGACGCCGAGCGGATCGAGGCCGCCCCGCCGTCCGGCCGCGGGCCGGCCGTCGAGGGTGCGCCAGCACAGCGCCGCTGCGGTCGCGATCAGCGGCACCTGCAGCCAGTAGATCCAGCGCCAAGACGCATGGGCCGACAGCAGCGCGCCGGCGAGTGGCCCCGCGAGGCCGGCCAGTGCGTGGGTACAGGAGATGTAGGCCTGGTAGCGGCCACGCTCGCGCGCCGTCAGGATGTCCGCGACGATGGCGTTGGGCAAGGCGACCAGCGCGCCGCCGCCCAGCCCCTGGACGCTGCGCCCCGCGACCAGCGTCCCGAGCGAAGCGGCCCATCCGCACACCAGGGCGCCAGCCAGGAACAGCCCGAGCGCGCCGAGCAGCACGCTGCGCCGTCCGTAGAGGTCGCTCAGCCGCCCGGCGAGCGGAGCACTTGCCGTGGCGCTCAGCAGATAGGCCGTCACGACCCAGACGACCTCGTCGCGGGCATCGAAGGTCCGGGCCATGGCGCCCAGCGCGGGCGCGACGAGCGCCTGGTCCGCCGCCCCCAGCAGCATGACCGGCACGAGCGCCCAGAACACCGCGTGGACCTGGCGCGCCGCGACGCCCCCGGGCGATCCTGTGCGTGCCGTCCTGGCGGGATGGGGAGGGCTTCGAGGCCGCTTCGGTGCCACGGCTCACGCGCCCACGGCGCGCCGGAGGCTCGCCGCGGTACGTCGGAGTTCCGACAGGAACCGCCTGCGGATCCCCGTCGCGGCCCGGCGGCAGGCGGGCGTCATGGTGCGGGCCGGTCTGCGGCTTGCAGGGTGCGGGCACTGGCGCCTGTGGTCTGCCGCGCGATGTCCGAGAGCATCTCGAGGATGCAGCGCTGCGCATCCTCGGTTTGCCGCGACGGGATGTGCGGGCGCGGCAGCGCATGGGTGTAGAAATGCGGACCCTCGGCAGGGTAGCCGAGCACCCAGATGTCGGGCCGTGCCGTGCCGTCGGCGCCGATGGGATGCATCGCTGCGTCAATGTCGATACCGCTCGGGTGGTAGTCGCCGTTGCGGAAAGGGCGAATCAGCCCGCGCGCGAGGAGGTGGGACGTCAGCGTGGAGGCGTCGGTCAGCGGCGAGTAGGCATCCAGCCGGGCGATCACAAGGACGTCGGCCTCGCTGCTGTGCGTGCCGGCGGGGTAGGGCGCCTCGATCCGGAACCGCGCCAGACCGTCGTCGGCGACCACCCGCGCGCCCGGCCCGCCCACGATGTCGATCAGCCCCGCCTGCCGCAACGCCAGGTACTCGGCGTTGCGCTGGCGCGGCGGACCGAAGGCCACGCGGTTGGTGGCCGCGTTGAAGTCCTGCACGAAGAAGCGATGCGATGCGGGCGTGAGCCCGCCGTGCTCCACGGCCGCGCGCAAGGCTTCGCGCGTGTCGCGCAGGACATCGGTGGCGGCCTTCACGGCGCTGCCCCGGTTGCCCTTGGCGGCCTCGAGGAGGTCCTGCTCGACGAGGCCGTGCACGAAGGCCTGGAACGCATCGAACGAGGCAAAGGAGTTCCGCTTCAGCGGCCAGAGAATGGACTCCAGGGCCAGCAGCTCGTCCGGCGTCGGCTCGAAGCCCTCGCCGGGGCCTGGTGCGTCCCCTTCGGCGTCTTGCCCGGCACAGCGGTACGCGTACGCCATTTCCCGAAGGACGAGCGGCAGCACGTCTGCCTGGAAGTCAAGGCGCGGGTCGCCCGTGGCGGCGAGCACGGCCTGCCTCGTGCGGGCCACGGTCTCCGCAGTGAAGAAGCGGGCCTGGTGGCGGCCGGTCAGTCCCTTCTGGTTGACGCCCCGCGCCGCGAAGGGCAGGCTGTTGCGGGAGAACAGCAGCAGGCGGGGCTCCCGGCCGGAGGGCAGGTAGCGCAGCGCACCTGGGGCCTGAAGGTAGCGACCGCCGCGTCCCAGCGTCAGGGCCGACACGACGTCGTGCGCGGTCAGGCCCAGCCCCTGGACGGCCACGGTGGCGGCCGCCGGGATGCTGTCCAGCGTCTCGATGGGGTAGGGCGAGGCGAAGTACGCAAGGCGGCCGTTGCGCGGAGCGTGGCGCGCGGCGAAGTCCGCGAACGAGCGGTCCTCTTCGGTCGGCTGGCGGCGGCCGTGGCCCGTGGTCAGGAAGAGATAGCGGGCCGGGTGCTCCCCGCCGTCGGCGCACACCACCCGGTGGCCCTCGGCCTGAGGAATCACGTCCCTCACGCGCTGGCGGTGGTGGGCCACGGTGACGTGTGCCGGCAGCATACCGGCGATGCGCCGGTAGGCCCAGGCGAGGTATTCGCCGAGCAGGCTGCGCGGCAGGTGGTCGGCCTGGGTGATCGGCACGCCCGATCCGGGCGCCTCGCGATGGAAGCGGTTGCCATGCCGCCGGTAGCCCGCGCCGTGCGCCCACTCGACCAGCGAGATGCCGCCCTGGCCTCCCGCCTTGCTCGCGGGTGCGAAGACGGTGACCTGCGAGGCCACGGTGTTGATGAGCAGGTGATCGGGCTGGGCGGAGCGGTGGCAGCCTTCCCCGGCCACGCCGTCGTCGTAGACGTCGATCCGGACAGGGGTCGCAGCGGGGAGCCTGTGTGCATGCTCCAGAACCCGCTCGAGCACGGTGAGCCCGCGCGGGCCCATGCCGATGATGGCCATCCGTATCGCTTGCATGGTCGATGTCTCCTCGTGTGGCGCCGTGGTCCGTGGGTCCGGCGGGTATGCCCGCGGGCTCAATGCACCGCGGAAGCGATCGGAATGGAGCGCGCGCCCTCGTGGCGGATGGGACCGTCCGTTGCGTCCTCTTCCTCGAAGAAGAAGCGGCGCGCGCCGAAGGCCGGGCGCAGCTGGTCGAGCCAGCCCGCCTGGTCGTCGAAGCCGGCATAGAAGGGCCTTCGCACCCAGAGCGGATTGCGCGCCTGCAGGAACTGCAGCGCGAACACCTTCTCACCGGCGAGCTCGACCACGCCGTCGATCATCACCTTGCCAGGGAATGCGCTCATCGATGGGCCGCGCACCGTGCGCGCGAGGCCGGAGACCGAGCGGTAGGCGCGCTGGAAGATGTCGTAGGCGCGCGCGAGGGGAAGCTTGAAGTAGTCGCTGGGGCCGGTGTCGCGCTCGACGAACATGTAGTACGGCGTCGCGCCCAGCCTCACGCCGGTGGTCCAGAGCTCGCTCCAGCAGGCCGGGTCCTCGTTGACGTGGCGGATGAGCGGCGCCTGCATCCGCAAGGTCGCTCCCGTGCCGATGATGCGCCGGACCGCCTGCTGCGCGACCGGGTGCTGCAGCTCGCGCGGATGGTTGTAGTGCCCCATCACGGCGAGATTGCGTCCGGCGGACACGATGCGCTCGAACAGACGCATCAGCTCGTCGGCGTCCTTGTCGCTGACGAAGCGCTGCGGCCAGTAGGCCACGGCCTTGGTCCCGATGCGGATGTTTTGCACGTGCGCCAGCTCGGGCGCCAGCAACGGCTCAAGGTACTCCGACAGCGAGCGCGCGTTCATCACGAGAGGATCGCCGCCGGTGATCAGCACGTCGGTGACTTCGGGGTGGCGGCGCAGGTAGGCGACCAGTTCCTGCGACTCCTTGGCATCAAACTTGAGTTCCTCCATGCCGACGAACTGCGGCCATCGGAAGCAGAACGTGCAGTAGGCGTGGCATGTCTGCCCCGCGCTCGGGAAGAACAGGACGGTCTCGCGGTACTTGTGCTGCAGGCCGCGCAGCGCGACACCGTCCAGCATGGGGATGTTGTGCGTCATCTGCCCGGCCGGGTGCGGATTCATCCGCATGCGGATCGACCGGACCACCGGATCGATCGCGGCGTCGGGCTCGCCGTTGGAGACCATGCGATGCAAGAGCGAGAACTCACTCTCGAACAACATGTCCCTGTGCGGGAAGGTCAGCCGGTAGATCGGATCGTCCGGAATGTTGTCCCAGTCGATCAGCTGGTCGAGGACATAGGCGTTGACGCGGAAAGGGAGCACCCGCGCCACGATGTCGATCGCCAGCCGCTGTTCGCCGGACAGGGCTTCCCATTGCGGCGCTTGCCGGATCGTGAGACGTGTGTAGGGCTTGTACCTGGCTGCGGCGGGGACTTGTTGCATGGCTGCTCCCTGGTTGAAGGTCTGCGGACGGCGTGGGCCGTGCATGGAAATCCGGAAGGGTCCATGCGTCGCGGTGCATTGGGAACAATCTATCGGCGCGGGGCGCCGAGATAAAGCCAGCAGCAGCTGTTTCAGAGATAGCGGCTCGTTGTCCAGCATGCGCCAGCACCTCGATCTCGCCGCCGTGGAGACCTTTGTTCTGGTGGCCGAGCTGCACAGCTTCACGCTGGCCTCCGAGGCCCTGGGCATGACGCAGGCCGGTGTCAGCGCCCAGGTGCGCCGGCTCGAGGCCGCGATGGGCAGGCGCCTCATCGATAGGACGCCCAGGCACGTGCGCCTGTCCACCGAGGGCGAGGCCTTCCTACCACTGGCGCAGGATCTGCTGGCCGCGCAGCAGAGCGCGTTGGAAGGGGTGAAGGTGCCGGGCCGCGAGCTCAACATCGCGATCAGCGATCACGTCGCGGGGCCGGAGCTGCCCGAGATCATCGCGCGCGTGAACGCACACGATCCTGGCTTGCTCCTGAAGGTGCGCGTCGACTTCTCGAGCGAGGTGCGCAAGGCCTTCGAGCAGGGCGATCTGGACGTGGCGGTGATCCGGCAAGGCGCGCGGCGCGATGGCGATCTGCTCTTCGAGGACTGCTACGGCTGGTACGCCAGCCGCACGGCGCGACTCGCGGGCAAGCCTCTGCCGTTGATCACCGTGGTGGAGACCTGTGGCGTGCGCGCCCTCGCCATCCGTCTGCTTGTTCGCTCCAACGTGCCGTGGGTCGATGCGTTCCGCGGGGGAGGGGTGGCGACCGCCATCTCCGCGGCGGCTGCGGGAATCGGTGTGCTCCCACTTCCCCGCCGCCTCGCGACGGCGGGGCTCGTGGAGGTTGGCGAAGCCCTCGGACTGCCGGCTCTCCCGCCGGCCAAGGTCGCCATGCTGTCGCGCAGCGTCGACGGCTCCACGAAGGGCACGGTACGCACCTTGCGTTCCGCGTTCCGTGCGTCGGTGGGGTGCCGGTGACCCCGCCCGCGATGGCCACCGGCAGTGCCATCGGTGGGGGCCTGGGCATGGCTGCATGCCAGACCGAGCACCACGCCGGCGACGCCGAACGGTGCAAACGCCTCCTGGCCGGCGTGGGGAGCTGTGCGCAGGTGCGGGCCTGCCGGCCTCGGCCGGGAAGCCGACGGCTCACGCGCCTGCGGCCCGTACGGCGCGTTCCCTGGGATGTGGCGTTTTTGGATAACAGAAGTTTGCACGATAACTTCTTAGATGTTATTGTGCGAAAAGAGAGTTATGATGCAAGGGCAATGGAGAATTTCGAGGCAGAAGTGCGGGCGTACCTGCAGCAGGTCCTGGGCCTTCGCATCCAGGACGCAACGCCGTGGGCGGGTGCCGACGAGCTGCCGTATTTCCTGCGCGACGCCTTCCGTTTCAGCGAAATGGTCCTGCTGGGACAGGGCGTCGTGCTGGCCTTCGCGCCATCCGCGCAACGGCCGCCGCTCAGCGAGATCCGCAGGTGGATGGACAAGGTCCGGGCGGTATCGGGCAAGCCGGTGATCTACGGTACGGACGCGTTGGCATCGTACGAACGCAAGCGCCTGATCGAACACCGGGTGCCGTTCGTCGTGCCCGGCAACCAACTCTACCTTCCCGACCTCGGGCTGGATCTGCGCGAGTACTTCCGGCAGCGTGCTCCGGCGGCTGAAGAGGCACTGAGCCCTTCCGCTCAGGCCGTGCTGATCAGCGTATTGTTGAGACAGCCCTGGCAGGCCGAATGGCAAGCCTCGGCCATCGGGAGCGCACTGGGCTACACGGCCATGACGATGTCGCGGGTGGTCAGGGAACTCGCCAAAACCGGGCTGGCGAAGCCGTACGCCGTCGGGCGGTCGCGCTGGCTGCGGATGGATTCGCACCCGCGGCAGATCTGGGAGCGGGCAGCGCCGCTTATGCGCACACCCGTGAAGAGAACCGTGTGGGTGCCCGGGAGCGCAAACGCCGTCGGGCAGCTTCGGCTCGCCGGCCTCAGCGCCCTGTCGCGCCATACCCTCGTGGCTGAGCCAACCACTGTCGTGTACGCGGCTGGGCCGGCAGAGTGGAAGGCCGCCAGCAAGGTCGGCATGCAGGTGCTGCCCGAGCCGACGCCAGCCGCGCACGAGTGGCAGCTGTGGGCCTACAGCCCCGCTCTGGGGCCGGAACGGGCGACCGTGGATCCGCTGTCGCTGATCCTGAGCTTGCAGGACAGCACGGACGACCGGGTCCGAATGGCGCTGGATGAACTGAAGGAGCAACTGCCATGGTGAGGGGCCTGGATCTCTTCCGGCACTGGTTCGAGGAGCATGCAGACCAATATGTCCTGATTGGCGGCACGGCCGCCACGCTGACCATGGAGGACGCCGGCCTCCCATTCCGCGCCACCAAGGACCTGGATGTCGTTCTCCACGTCGAGGCGCTGACGCCTGCCTTTGGCGCGGCGTTCTGGAGCTTCGTGGAGGCCGGGGGATACGGGATCCGGCAGGCCAGCGAGACCGGCAAGCCGGTGTTCTATCGCTTCCAGAAGCCGGCCGACGAGCGCTTTCCGGCCATGGTCGAACTCTTCGCGCGCGCACCGGAGGGACTGGAGCCGGCCGCGGGCAGCCGCCTGACGCCGATTCCGATGGAAGAGGCCGTGTCGAGCCTGTCGGCCATTCTGCTGGACGAGGACTACTACGAGTTCATCCTGTCCGGCCGCCGCGAAGTGGACGGCCTGCCATGGGTCGGTGAAGACCGGTTGATCCCGCTGAAGGCCATCGCGTGGCTGGAGTTGAGCCTGCGCAAGGAGCAGGGCGCCAATGTCGATGGCAGGGACATCCGCAAGCACCTCAATGACGTGCTGCGCCTGTCCCAACTGCTGGCACCAGCGACGCGCATCCCTTTGGCGCCCAGGATCGGGGACGACCTCCGCCGGTTTCTCGATCGCGTCGTGACCGACGATTCGATCGATCCCAAGGCCCTGCAGCTGGGCGACGTGACGGTTCACGAGCTCGCGGCGCGCATAGCGCGAGCGTATGAGCTGGATCAACGAGACGGGGTGTCTGGATGATCGAACTCCGTCAGGCCATGAGGTTTCGCTCGGCGTCCGACTAGCGCACGCATCGTGAGAGGGTAGAAGGTGGCGAGAGGTCCAGAGTCTTGCCTGGCAGCAGATGCATTGCACCAATCGATTCGAATCGCTAAGGTTGAGACCATTCAGAGAGGCTCGTATGCGGAAAATCGTCTTCGTCGTCTTCTTGCTGCTTGGCATTGGGGCGGGATTTCTGCCAGCTCGCAACGATGACTGGGGGCTGCGGATCGTGATGATGGCTGTCGGCGCTCTGTTCGGTGGAGCGATCGGTGGCGCGCTGTCGCAGTTCGGGAAGCGACGGCAGCGGCCTCGTCAGCTTCGGAACACCGAGGAGGCTGATTCAATCGCCGGCTCCGACATGATGGGCCGCGAAGCTGCCTTCAACTATTGGCGAGATGAAGGTCATTTACCCTTCACGAAGCCCCCGCGCCCTGAGCATGGGTCCCATATGTTGGATGCCGATAAGAACATCTAACCTAGCTATTTCTTCAAGACGTCCTTTATCGCTCGCGTCGCGTTATCGACGAGCGGTGCAGCGTCCTCTTTGACCTGCTTGCCCGCCTGCAACACCAGGGAGCGTTCGGATGCAAGGGTGCCGTCGGCCGTGCTCGTGATCTGTGCCTTTCGGTCGAATTCGCCTTGGTCGGCTGACGTGAGCGCCCTGATGCGCTCTCCTTCCTCGCGAACCGTGCTCCGCAGCGACGATGGCGTGTTCGCTACAGACGCTGTCGACGTCGCCGACCCTCCGAAACCTATCACCTCCCCTTGATTTGATAGGTGACGTCCGGCAAGGTCAGGGGCTAGTGCAGGATCGCTGGAGTTCTGCATATGCTGTGCTCGAACATCGCTGAAGGCCGTGGGCACCCCTGTGCCATCCGAGAAAACGCGATTCGGCCGCAGGGACTGCCGCGCCAGTTCCGCCTCCATCAGGATGCGCGCAGAGGCGCTGTTACCGCCGTACTGTTCAGCGTAGCGGGTGAACATTGCAAGGTTGTGAGGATCCTGAGCGATGTCGATGGAGATGGTCTCCCCCCTTTCATAGGCCGTCGAGACGCGCTCGGCGAAGGCACTTCGCTCCGATAGGCTGGCGTCGGCGCGCTCCGACCTGGCTGTGCTCGTCGCAAGGCGGGCCGCGAGATCCTGTCCCTCACGCGCATCGCTGGCAACCACCGTCATGAAGCTCCTGTCTCTGGAGACTCGATCGCCAAACTGCTTGAAGTCGGCCAACTGCTCCGCGGTCATTGAGCCAAGGGCCTTTTGCTCGGCCGAGGAGAGGCTCGAACTGTAGTTCTTATCCACGGCGCCCCCAACGCCGAGACGAGCAGAGGCCCCAAAGGCAATGCGCGCCGCCTGGGCCTGTGTTAGGCCTGTTGTGTCCGCCACGCTCTTGCTGACCTGGTCGAGCCGGTGGAGCGTCTCGCCGAACTGTTCGAAGCTGCTCGACGTGGAGCCGCTGCTGCTGCGCGAAGAGTTCAGCTTGGCCATGCCCTTGGTGAAGGCTTCCGCGAGGACGGCCGAGCGCTCGGAGCTGGCCGCGATGGCCTCGCCGCGCGCAGCATCCACCTGATGGCTCGCCTCCTGAACGTCCTGCTCCGACACCCGCATGGAGACTACCCTCGACGCGAAGCCCTGGTTGCGCAGCAGGCTGACCGCGGTCCTTCCGGTGAGCGCGTTCGACGAGAAGGTATTGCCGCTGAGGTCGTGCTGCCAGCTGCCCATGAAGGCCGAGGTGCGTTGCGGCGCGAGCTGCATCTGGTCCATGGAGATGTTGCCCAGCGAGGTGTTCCCGACGGTCGAAGCAGCGGTCGCGCCCGAGAGGCTGGCCTGAAGGCCCGACAGGCCGCCCACGAGCGCGGTGCCGAAGTTCTCCATGCGCTTGAGCGCGGCCCAGGCGACGAACGGGATGCTCATCGCCAGGTAGCCGACGATCGCCTCGCCGGAGAGCGCGCGCGAGTAGATGACGGAGGAGGTCTGGAGGGTCAGTGCCCGTGCGCCCGTGCCGAGGTCCGCCGCGGCGGCCAGGTCGTAGGCCGCATAAATGGAGGCCATGTAGTTCAGCACGGCGTAGAGAGGCGGCCACAACTGGATCCATATGAGGATCGTTGCGTAGCCTTTGATGGCCAGCATGGTCTCGCGCCCGCTGGTCAGCATCAGCAGCAGCACCATGAGCGGGAACAGGACGTAGGTCAGCGCTTCGATGACGTTGCGAAACACCGGCAGCGCCTGCTCGGCCACCTTGCCGTAGTTGAGCCACGAGGCGTTCATCTGCGCCACGGCCTGGGCGCGGCCCACGGCCAGCACCATCGCGGCAGGATCGTTGACCTTCTGCCCGATGATCTTACCCGTGTCCTCCAGTGCGTTGAGCATGGCGTTTTGCCGGATGATGTCGGCGGCGGTCGCCGAGGCATCGGCGATGCTGTTCTTGAGGTAAGCCTGTTGGACTTGCCCCGCGATGGCCGCCGCCGCCGCGGTCGCGGGGAGCGTGGGATTGAGCTGGAATGCCAGGCGTCCCTGGATCCGTTGGAGCTGTGCGGGCAGCCGTCCGTTGAGGCTCTGGTAGACGTTCGGGCAGGTGTCCACCCCCACATTGCCGTTCGCGCCGGTGAGCGTGCTGAAGCGCGCTGGGTTGGGTGAACCCATGAGCGCCCAGACGTCACCCGACGCAGAGAACGCGGCAGGGTCGAGCGTGCCGTCGATGAGGTCGTAGGTCGTGCAGTTGTGGATGAAGTTGATCAGGTCGGTGCGGAAGTCAGGGCTCTGGAACACCACGTTGCCGGTCTCCCGCACGAGGCGATTGCCGAACATCAGGCCGTTGCGCTGGTACGCCAGTTCCTCCGGCAGCGCCCCGGGGCCGGGGATCTGCTGGAACGCCGTCTCGAAGAGTCCCGTGATCGTGTGCCCGACGGTGCTGGTCATGCTGCCCAGCAGCGCCACGCCGAACGGCACGTTGTCCACGACACGGACCGCGGAGCCACCGGTCTTGTCCACGATCCCCACGGTCACCTTCGGCACGATCAGGATGCTGAAGACCAGCATCACGGAGGCCAGCCACTTCCACCCCTCGAGCTTTTCCGGGGCGAAGGCGTAGGCGATGAGCGCGGTGACGAAGCCGCAGAAGGCCACCAGCGCCACGGCCGATGCGTAGTCGCCGGACGAGTGGACGGCCGCGGTGGCGTTGAAGATCCCGAACAGGCTGTCCGCGTTCTGGTAGGCGTAGATCTCCCACATGGTGCTGCCGCCCCATCGCCACTACCGGGTCACGTAGGCGGCCTGCTGGCCGAGCATGTCCATCACGTGCTGGGGCATGCTGGAGCGCAACTGGCGCTCCAGCTGTTCGAGGTGGCTGGCCACGGCACGGTATGAGCCGACCTTCTGGTACAGCAGGCTCTTTTCCTGGCTGAGCAGCAGCAGGATCGCCTGTGCGCGCTGGCGGATCTGGTTGGCCTGCTCGCGCTGGGTTTGCTGGAGCGTGTAGTCCTTGGCCAGCGCTGCCATGCCCACGCGCAGGTTGCGCTCCAGGAAGACATAGGCGTAATCGGCCGCGATCACGTCGCGGTACTGGCCGATCAGGCTGTCGGCCAGGCCCGAGCCGGGAATGCTGGTGCCGACCGAGAGCATCTTGTAGACCGGCTCCGTGGTCTGGTTGACGAAGCCGACCTCGGCCGAGTTGTTGGGGATGGGCGTGCGCGTCGCGATCTTGTCGGCGATCGAGCGCATCATGGCCTCGACCTTGGCGGTGAAGGGCACATGGTTGTAGGCGGTGTTGAGCGAGACGACGTCGCACGCCGTGTAGTCGTTGCAGCGCAGCAGGTGCTGGATGACGTTGTCGCCCGTGCCGGCGGCCTGGCCGTAGAGCAGCTGGCTGATCGAGGTGAGCGTCGGCGCGACCGGCTCCGGGTCGCGGCCGGACTCTTCGGGATAGTAGATGACGGTGCCGACCATGCTCATGATCAGTTCCCGCCCCGCGTCGTCGAGCGCGGCGCCGGTGTACTGCAGGGCCTTCCAGGTGAGGTTGCCCACGAACGGCGCCTTGTTGCGCACGTTGGCATCGCCCGAGGAACGCGCGGAGGACAGGATGCTGGGCCGGTCCGTGCCGCAGCGCTTGCGCGCCGCGTCCCGGTCGCTTTCCAGGCCCATTTCCATCGCGAGGTCCGCGCAGGTCTCCTGCGAGCTGTAGCCCACGGCCTCGGCCGCGGTGCTGACAATCGCCTTGGCGGTCTCGCAGGAGTTGATCCGCGCGTTGTTGATCCATGTCTCCAGGCCCTTGGCCCACTTGGTCAAACCGCCGAGCAAGGGAGACACGGCCTCCAGCGCGAGCTGGAAGGCGATGCCGGGCAAGGCGGCCGTAATGTTTCTCAACATGGCTTTGAATTCCTGCGCGGAGATGTGGCTGAAGCTGCCCCCGAAGACGTCGATCCCGCCGCAGCCCGCCTTGGCCGACGGGAACTGGATGGCGGCGAGCTGGTAGACCTTGTTGGGGGAGCGCATCATGAGGTTGCCGCCCGTGTAGGTGTTGTAGGTCTGGCCCCGGAAAGCGCCCGGTGCGGTGTAGTTGCCGATGGCGCCGAGGTTGGCGAACATGTCGTTCACCTCGCTGTTGAGGTCGGCCCGCGCGGACTGGCCCGTGGACAGCATCGCCAGGGACACGGCCAACGCGATGGCCCTGCTGCGGTGGATGGAGCGCGAGGGGGATGGCACGGGAACCTCCTAGGGCAGGGCCAGGTGCTGCGTTGCGCCCGGCAACATGGCTTCGCCCGCGGGCGACGTGACGATGGAGATGCGCTCCAGCAACTGCGACTCGGAGAGAACGCCGGAGCCGATCTGGGTGATCTTTCCGGAGGCGGGGTGGGCCAGGAACACGGCCGGCACCTGGGCGACGCGCAGCGCGGTGGCGATGCCGTTGTCGGGACGCGCGCGCGGGAATGCCGGCATGGGACCGCCGTCGACGCTCACCGCCTCGACCCGGATGCCGTGGCGTGCCTCGAAGGCCTGGAGGGTCGGGGCGAAGGCGTGGCAGTAGGGGCAGTCGCTGCGATAAAAGAAGATGAGGACGTGGTCGGCGCCCAGGGCGGCCACGGAGCCGGAGCGCTCGGCCCGCTGCTGCTGGTCAAAGACCTCCAGCGCCTGCGCGTTGACCGGGCGGCCCTGCAAGGTCGGGTCGAGCGCCGGGGTGGCCCAGGCGATGCGCTGGGCCATGTCGGCGAAGTAGGAGGCGCGGTCCACCACCTGCATCTCCAGCTCCATGTAGCGCCGCACGTTGGTCTCGGTCGGACGCATGATCGCGATGTTGCGCAGGTCTTCCAGCGCCTTCTGCAGCCGTTCGAACTCCACGAGCTCGGGCGGCCGGGGCGGCGCCAGCGGCCGTGCGGGCATGGGCGGGGCGGGGCGGGCGGAGGGCTCGCGCTCTTCGGCGGGAGGGTCTTCGTAGAAGTGCCAGCCGCGCCAGGCGTCCGACCAGTACGGGCGCGGCTCATCCTGGAGGGATGCGGCGGCGCCGTTCGCTGCCGCCGCCGTGCCGCCGAGCAGCATCAGTGCCAGGAGCAGCAGCCGCTGACGCGGGCAAGGAGCGTGGCCGGTCCTCATGGTGCCCTCACCGCAGCGACTTCGGCGGCAAGCCGTCGAGGCAGTAGTTGATGCCGAACTCGATGGTCTGCCTGCGCGGCGCGGCCACGTCGGGCAGCTTCACGCCTTCCTGCCAGAACAGCACCTTCAGCCGGCTGCAGCCCGGTTCGCGATAGCGCTTCTCGGTCGACACATCGATGTAGATGGGCGAGGTGGCCTCGAAGCGCTGGGTGATCGCGTCGGCGATCTCGCCGACGAGGACGCCATGCGCCATGCCGTCCGCGGACTGCAGCGCCGCCAGCAGGACGGGGCGGGCGTCCGCCACGGGGGTGCGGAACGTCTCGGCGCGTGGCTGCGCCATCAGAAGCGGGAAGAGGGCGGCGCCCGCGAAGGCGGCGGCCCGGCGCGCGGCGCAGTTCATTGGCACCTCCCTTCGCCGTAGTAGCAGTTGCTGGCGCGACCGGCGGCGCCGCTCTGCATCGCGCCGACGTTGGGCATGTTCGGGACGATCGAGGCATAGAACTCAGTGAGGTCCATGCGCGCGAAGTCCAGGGCCTGCAACTGCGCGATCGTGAAGCCCGAGCAGTCAGGCGCCTCGGCCGTTCCCCACCACTTCATGACCTGCAGGCGACCCTGCTCGTTGATGATCCGGGCCAGCACGGAGTTGAAGCAGCACTTGCTCGTCGTGTGCGTGATGCAGGAGACGCACTTGCCCAGGATCCGGATGCAAGAGGAGCAGTACGTGCCGACCGTGTGGCACAGGCGGGCGCCTTCCTTCATGGCGAGCTTGCCTTCCTCTTCGTCGCAGGACATGGCGGCCATCACGACGTAGATCACGATCGCGATGACGAGGCTCCATGGGTCGAAGGCCACGACCACGCTCTCGCCCGCGTAGAGCACCGAGGAACCGGCGGGCAGCGCGGTTCCGTTCACGGCGACCGTGACGCCGTAGGTGGTGAAACTGCCGGAGAAGCCGCCGCCCAGGAGCAAGGCCTGCATGCCCTGGTACAGGAACTGGCGGTTGCCGGCGTTCATCAGGGCGTCGAAGACCAGGCGCGAGCCCACGCCGAACATGCTCTGGTTGCTCATGCCCTTGCCCGCGCCGTCCGACATGCAGCAGTTCTTCAGCAGCCGGTCCCTGCAGCGGTTGGCCTCGCCCCGGAACACCTGCAGGTTGTCGGTGTCGAGGTAGACCCCGGCCTCGCGCCCGGCTTCCAGGAAGGACATGGCGCGGGCGAAATCCGCGTCGTTGGTGTAGGTGGTGTTGAAGCAGCTGCCGGCAATGCAGAAGACGTCCTTCGGGCAGTTGCGTGCCGTGACCGCGGAGCCCGGGGCGACCGGGCAGCTGTAGGTGTTCTCGGTGATCTCGCACAGCCCCGTGGCCGGGTTCGGCTGGCGGCAGGTGGTGCCAGTGGGCGTGCAGCCCGCGGTGGCCAGGGGCGCGCATTCGTCCGTGGGCGCGCCGTACTGGCAGGAGAGCGAGGTCTCGTAGCGCCAGCAGGAGCGGGTGACCGGCGCGCCGTCGATCTCCTTGGTGGCTGGCCCATCGACGCAGCGCGCCGCGCCGGTGACGGCGCAGCGTCCTTCTGCGTCCAGCGCCGGGCACTGGTCGTCCCACTGGTCGGTCTCGATGACGGTCGTGTGCGGCCGCTCGTAGCCCAGCGTCATCTGCGGGATGTACCCGTACAGCGGGTTGAGCCGGAAGCCCACCACGGGGCGGCTGCCGGCCGGCCGCCAGTAGGACCCCTGGAGGGTGCGCGTGATGTCCTCGCCCGGCGCGTCCTCGGGGTCCTCGCTGGGGGCGTAGCAGCGTCCCTCCTCGAGGTAGGTGGTCTGAACATCCCCGGCATCGCCTGCGGCGCCGGTCGTGTGGCCGATCCGGTCGCCGCTTTGCGTGCCGGCGGGGCAGGCGCCATAGATCTCCAGGAAGGGCCGTTCGGTCGTGCATTGCATGTCCCCCGAATCGCCGCCGCCACCCGTGCAGACCTGCCGGTATTCCTGGGCCACATAGCCGGTGACCCGGCAGTCGTCGCCATTGCAGCGGTTGTTGGCGACCCAGAGGCCGTTTCTGCCGCCGCCCATCGGATCCCCGCCGGGCAGCGGCGCCACGATCTGCGGGAACACGTACGCGCTGGTCATGTCGACGTCGAAGAAGGCCACCGGCGCGCCGCCCGCGGTCACGCGCATGCGCTGCTGCGAGGCTGGCTGGTCCGGCTTGCACTGCACGCCGAGGCCGATCGCTCCCGCGGTTCCCTGGGCAAACCACTCCCCGGGCGGGCAACTGCTGGTGCGCGAGACCGCCACGGACAGCGTGCGCGCGCAGGACAGCGCGGAAGCGCCGGAATACTGCCGGCACACGCGGGTCTCCGTGGCCGGCGTGGCCACCGTGTCGACCTGGCAGCCGGCGTAGAAGCTGGCAATGTCCTCTAGCTGGGTGGACGGGTTGGACGCGATGCGGCGGGCATCCAGCACGGCGGGGTCGTACGGAGACACCGGCTCGCGCGGCGTGTGGGCCGAGGCCCGGGCACCCAGCAGCGCCTGGCACACGGGGTCGTTCGGAGTCATCGCGCAGCCCGCTAGCCGGGCGCTGGTCTGCCCCGAGAGGTTGGGCTGCCCGTAGTAGAGCCGCTCGGGCGGCGCGTTCGTGTAGCCCGGCACCACGGCGGAGGCGTCCGGGGCATTGATCGCGCCGCGGATGACGGGATTCGCGGCCTGGCCCGCAGCCGTGCCCTCGGCGTGCGCGCCGGTCTGCGCCGCGGTCTGGGTGGTTACGAAGCAGGCGAGCGTGGCCCAGACCACGGCCCGGCGCAGGAGGAGGGAGAGCGTGAGAAGCATGGTGGCGCTACTCCTTCAGCCGCCGCAGAAAGCCCGCCGCGTCGCCCTGGAACGCCGGCGCAGCGCGCACCATGTGCTCCAGCGCATAGTCCAGGCTCACGTCGCCGGCCGCGCGCAGGAAGGCCTCGGGCGGCGCGCAGGTGCCGCTGGCGCACGAGACCGGGCGCGTGCCGTCGCGCACCAGCACGAAGCTGGGCACGCGCTCGATCGAGAACCGGTCGTAGGCCTGCGGGTCGATCTGCACCGCCACCTGGCGCGTGCCGATGAGCGGCTGCACCTGCGCCACGGTCTCGCGCAGCGACCCCTGTGCGAGTCCGCGCAGGATCACGGAGGCGCGCGCGCGCGCGGCCTGGTCGATCAGCCGCTGCAGCGCAGGGCGCGGCATGGACAGGCTCACGAAGACCATCAGCCCAGGCCCCTGCGCCAGCCCTTCCGCGGCCTGCATGGCGCCCGCCTGCGCGGCATAGCCCCGCGCCAGGGCCTCGAGGTCGATCGGCATGTTCGTCGCGGGCCGGGGCAGCGCATCGATGGCGGGGGCCGGCGCCGGGGGCGCCGCCTTCAGCTCCGCTTCTGCGGGCATGCGGTGCTTGCGCCGGGCCTGATCGATGTCCTGCTCGGTGACGGTGGGCTGCTCGCGGCGCACCCGCTCGAGGTCTGCATCGGTGATGGCGGGCGCGGCCGGACCCACGACTGGCCCGGCGGCAGGGGATGCCGCCGCGTGGACGGCGAGCACGAACGCCAGGACGAGCTTCCGCCCGCGGAGAAGGTCAGTAGCCCACACAGCAGTTCCTCTTGCGAAACAGGATGAAGGCGAAGTCCTCGCCCTGAACGGGGTACTCCTTGCCGGCGCCCCAGGTGACGGTCTGGCGCCCGAACGGCTGGCAGCACTTGCCGGCCTCCTTCGACGTGGCCGGGATCGGGTAGGTGAGCTGGGTCTTGTAGGCGGCCTTGTCCATGACCGGCAGGAAGTACGGCCCGCACAGGCCGGCCTGGCCGTGCCAGCCCCAGGCGATGAGTTCCCGGTGCATCTTGGCCGTCAGCCGCTGGGCCATCAGCGCCGCCGTGCGTACCCCGCCCATGTGGTACGGCACGTGGCCGTTCATCGGGTAGAGGCCGCCCTGGCAGCCCGCGCACCAGAACATCTCGCGGATGCCAAAGCCCATCGAGGCGGCGACGCAGTCGGCGGCGCAGGCCGCGACCGCCACGGGGTTGGCGAACAGCACCGCGTCGGGATTGATGATCAGCGTGAGCTCGTCGTCGGCCCAGAGCGGGTCGACCTCGGTGAGGTATGCAAGGTCGAAGCTGCCCTTCTCCAGGCAGGGGAAGTCGGTCACCACCTCGAGGTAGTAGAGGATGGGGTTCACGTAGAAGTGGGCCTGGTAGAACGATCCGCCGTCGCCGTCGCCCTCGGGACGCGTGAAGCGCGCGGCCTCCGGCGCGGGGATGCCCGGGTCGAGGTCGATGCCGCCCAGCGAGGCCAGGCAGAAGGGCTTGCGCACCGCCTCGACGTGGCGGGCCGGTTCCCAGAAGCCGATCGACAGGCCGATCACCGGGTTGACGCCGCAGGTGCACAGCGGGCTGCCTGGGTTGTCGATGTCCTCCTGCGAACCGAAGTCGCCGATGCGCGCGCCCCCGATGCTCAGGGGCAGGATGCAGCTCCAGCAGATGTCGGTGATCGGGTTGGGAAACCTGCCGGTGCAGGTGGTCGCGCCCGCGGCCGCGCAGCCTCCCGCCAGGAGGAGCCCGGCCAGCCAACGGAGCGTGTGGGTGAGCAGGCGCGGTTTCATCGCTCCACCTCCATCTCGTCGATGCGCAGCCGCTTGCCCTCCTGGGACACCAAGGCGGGCACCTGCGTGATCCCCAGGCGCCGCGTGAGCATCCCCTGCTGGTCGTAGTAGACCGGGACGCGCCAGGCCTTCATGAGATCGAGGTAGGAGCCTGCGGTCAGGATGGGCTTGACCTTGCCCTGGTAGTGGGCGACCAGCTGGTGCGCGCGACGCACTTGACGGGCGTCGCGCGCGTCGAAGAACAGCAGGTGGCGCGACAGGGAGACGATGTCCAGGGGATTGGCCTGCGTGCCGGCGGCGAAGAGAAGCTCGCCGTGCGCGCCCAGGATGTTGCGGTCGAGCGTGTAGGTGGGGTCGAAGTAGAAGGAGCGCGGAAACGCCGTGGTCCGCACGCCGGGGACCGGCACCGGGTTCCTCACCGTGTCGGTGCCGCGTGCCCGCGCCTCCTGCTCGACGCGCGCCAGCTCGCCCGAGCGCTCCTTCTCGCGCAGCCGTTCCTCGATCATGCGCAGCAGGTGCGGCTCGGTGATCCCGTACGTCGGCCCCAGCGCGCCGAGGTCCGTGGCGCGGGCGGTCGTGCCGCCACTGGCCAGCACGACGAGCAGGGCGGCCGACAAGCAGCCGCCGGGTCTCATCGCCCGGCTCCACGAGGGCAGGGGACCTGGGCCACCAGCCGGTCGCGCGCGGCCTTGTCCTGCAGCTGGGCAGCGCGCATCAGGCCCATGAGCGCCGGGTGTCCCTCGCCTTCGGAGATGGCCTGGCGCAGTTCTGCCGTGGTCGGCGCGCGGCCGCAGCGCAGTTGCACGGCCGCGATGTAGGTGCGTGCGCCCTGTTCGGCCGACGGAGCGATCTGCCGCAGCAGGCCGAGGTAGTCGGTGATCGGCATGTCGCCCTGGGCGGTGGCCACGGTGGATGCGCCGAGCGGACCGAACGCCGGGCTGGTTTGGGCGGGCGCGGCGCTTGCGGCCAAGCCCATCACGGCCAGCAGCGCGATCAGGTTGGCGCGATGGACAGTGTGGAATGCGGGAGGCATGGTCCGGTTCCTCAGAAGATCGGCATCACGACGCCTACCACCTGCTCGTCGCGCACCAGGCCACTCTCGGCGTAGCGCGAGTCGAAACTGTGGAGGCCGATGCCCTGCACGTAGTAGTGGCCCGGAGGAATGACCACCGGCGCGATGGGCGCGAGCGGGTGCCCGTCGTAGGCGTGGGTCTTGGCCCGGCCCACGGCCTCGCCGTTGACGAAGACCGTGCGGTCGGAGACCGTCACGATGTCGCCGGGCAGGCCCCGCACGCGCTTGAAGAACGGCTGGCCGCGCAGGCCCCGGTAGTGCGCCTGAGCCTCGCCCGCGAACGCGAACACAATCAGGTCGCCGCGCCGTATGGGCTGCTGGTGGAACTGCATGAGTGCCACGTGGTACGGCAGGCTCGGCGTCCAGTTGACGAGCAGGGGCACGCGCGGCGTCGGGTCCAAGAACAGGCGCACGTAGGCGAAACCCCAGACCGCGAACACCGGCAGGTAGAGGTACCAGCGCCGGCGCATGTGGCGCAGGAAGTCGATGAAGGATCGGGTGCGCTGGCGCCACCAGCCCGGCGCCAGTGCTGCGTCATCGGAGACGGTGTCCACGGTCATGGCTGTTCCACCTTCCGGCGCAATGCCGGCGTCAGGTCGCGGCTGTTCGGCGCTCCCGCGATCGCGCTCTTGATCACCACCAGGCAGCCGCATTCGCGAGGCAGCTCGTCCAGCGCCGCGGGCAGCCGCTGCGAGAAGCGGCGCGCGAGCGCGAGCGCCCTTTCGCGCTCGGCCTCTGTGCCGCCGCTGGTGAGCAACTGCGTGAATTCGGCTTCCTTCGTGCGGTAGACCTCGGAGAGATCCACCACGCCCACCACCAGGGCGGGGCGCAGCACCCAGCGGTCGTAGGCGGCGAGACCCGCGGCGAGCAGCAGCGCAGCGACCAGTGCATGCAGCAAAACGGCCTTCATAGCGCATGCCCCCGCTGGCGCAGCAGCTCGGTGATCGCCTCGTCGATCGACAGGCCCTGGGCGCGCAGTGCGTCGATGGGGGCGTTGTCCTCCAGCTTGTTCGAGAACAGAAGGTGCGTGGCCGGGTCCAGGATGTTGCGCGCCACCCCTTCGCCGACGGGCGAGGAGATGTAGACCTCCGAGAACGCGCCGGCCTCGGTGCGCAGCGAGTTGAGCAGGCGCTTCTTGGGCTCGTCCATCGACAGGCGGGCCTTGCGGTCCAGCATCTCGATCGATTCGGGCTTCTGGCGCAGCAGGAAGACCCAGTCCGAGCAGGCGAACGCCGCCTCCATCTGGGCCGACCCGTAGTAATCGTCGGCGCTCTGCGTGGCCGTGCCGAGGGCGCCGCCATACTTGCGCGCACGCCGGGCTGCCTCCTCGACCACAGCGGCCTTGATCGGGTCGTCGGCGCCGATGTCGCCCAACTGCTGCTTCAGCTCATCGATGAAGAGCACCTTGCGCCGGTTGCGCGTGAGGTACATCTCCCCCGTGATCTGGTGCAGCAGGAGGATGTTGACGACCGCGTGCAGGTCCGGGCGGCGCTTGAGTTCCTCATTCTCGATGACGATGAAATCGTTGCTGAAATCGACGTTGGCCCGGCCCTCGAAGAAGCGCTCGTACTGCCCACCCTTGGCATAGGGATTGAGCATGATGGCGAGATCCCGGATGCGCGGATCTCCCCGGACGCCCAGCTCCTCGATGGTCCCGGTCTTGAAGGCGTCGCGCAGGCCCGTGATCGTGAGGTCCCTGCCGTGCTCGCGCCAGAGCTTGAGGATCATGGCCGAGATGGCCTTGCGCTGGACCTCGTCCAGCGAATGCTGCATCGAGCACATCTTGCTGATGCCCGGCACCAGCATGTCGATGTCCTCGTTGATGTCGTGCACGATGGTGAACGGGTTCAGGCAGATGTCCACATCGGGCCGGAATTCGATGTACGTTCCCTTGGCCTTGCGGCAGAGCTTCTCGAAGCTGCGCCCGAGGTCCAGCATCCAGACCTTGGCGCCAATCGCGCGGTAGGACCACGCGAGCTCGTTCATCAGCACGGACTTGCCGCTGCCCGGCGCGCCGATGATCGCGAAGTTGTAGTTGCCGAGATCGTTGTCGAAGAGGTCCAGCGTCATGATCTGGCCGCGCCGGCCGCCGAACACCAGGGCCGGGGTGCGGGTGCCGCGCCATTCCGCGATCAACGGCGCCATGTGGATCGCGTTGGCCATGGTCTTGCGCGTGACGCGGCGCATCTTGGACAGGTCCTTGTGCATGCGCGGCGTCAGCGTCATGGGCAGGCTCGCGAGCAGGGCCTGGCGGTGCATGTAGGCGTCGGCGTTGAGCTGGAATCCGCGCGCGCGCCAGATCGCATTGGCTGCCTCGTGCGCCGAGGCGGCCTTGTCCGGCTGGGTGAAGATCGCGAGCTGGTGGTACAGGCTCACGAGATTGCCGCCGGTGTCCAGCGCATTGGCCGCCGCGGACCAGTCGTCGAGCTTCTTCCTCACATCCGGCATCACGTCGGCCATCCTGCTCTTGGCGTTCTGCGTGGCGCGCACGTGGTTCGCCGTGACCACCGACTTAGTGACGTTCGGATCGAGGATGTGCACCCCCAGCGTGATCAGGAACGGCGCGCTGTACTGCAGGGCCGGCTGCATCAGGTCACCAATGAGCGAACCCATCTGCCACAACGCGAACCGCTCGGGGAACGACTTGATGGAGTAGAAGCGCGCTTCCAGCATTTCCTCGCTCGTGCCCTTCCAGAACGTGATGCCCGACGGATGCGGATCCTGGACGGTGTCGAAGTCCACGATCTGGTCGCGGATCTCGCGCCCGTCGTCGTAATGCAGCCAGCGGTCGTCGTCGGCGTTCAGGTCCTCGGCGTCCGAATGGGCGATCCGGTCCGGGTTGGTGAACAGGGCGCACCAGTTGATCAGGTCGGCCGCGTCGCACACGCGGTTGGGCAGCATGGCCGAGCGCAGGGTCGCGGCCATCGAGTCGCGCAGCGTCAGCAGCGCGTCGCGGCGGTTGAGGTCCGCGGCGCTGCCCGGGGAGGACACGCTCAGCATGAGCCGGAAGTCCCGCAAGGTGTAGTGGAAGCCTGCGGTGAGCGAGGCCTTCGTGCCGCGCAGCAGGTGCTGCACGCGCTGGCGCGCGAGCCTGCGGAACAGGTTCTCGTTGGGCACCGGCCGGCCAAAGGGCCGCGCCTTCTCGGCCTGGTCCTCGTCCTCGATACGCAGGTTGGTGTACTGGCGCAGCTGCTGGCGGATGTGCGGCGAGGCGAACAGGTGGAACTGCAGGCCGGTGCCGGGCGGGCAGTTGGCGTACAGCGAGACCAGCACCTCGGACATGCGCTCGTCGGCGCCCGACTGCGGCATCACCTCGAGAAGGAAGCCCATCCCTTCGCGATTGACGAAGATCTTCTCCTCGGCCAGGTAGGCGGAATAGGGCAGCCAGCTCGCGAACTGCTCGGCCGGGATGTCGGCCGGCATCCCGAAGGGAAACAGGGGGGCGGCGTGGCGTTCGCCGTGACGTGCTTCGGTGGAAGGCAGGCGCATGGCGGCCTCACTGCGGTCGTGGCCCCGTGCCGGCCGGCGGTGGGCGCAGCAGCGGGAAGGAATTGAACGGCGCGGGGCGTTGCAGCGCGCTCTCTGCGGCGCCCGCCGGCCCGGCCTCCGCGGGTATCGGCCCGGCACCCGGCTCGGTGGTGCCGGAGGGGGTTGCGGGCACGGCGGGCGGGGGGCGCAGCGGCGCGTACTGGTCGCGGATGCGCTGGCGCACGTGGTCGATCTGCCAGCGACCGGCATCGACCTGGACGTAGACGAAGCCCTGGTCCCAGAGGTCGCCGTCCGCATCCTCCCACGGCTTGGTCCACAGCCGCAGCACCCGCGCCTCGGATCGCAGCGCCATGCCGGGCACGCCGCCGGCGGCGTCGATCGCGGGCGCGGCGGCCGCGAATGGTTGGCGGGGCGGTGCGGCGGCGGCCGGGACAGCGTCAGGAGCCCTGGCCTTGGCGCGGGAGGTGGACGGCTCGCCCGGCGCGGTGGCGGAGGCCCGCTGGCTCGGCAGGTTCTCGTGCAGGGCGTTGACGTAGGTTCCCGACACCGACTCGCAGGCCACCCCATCGGGGGCCGCGCAGGCGTACTTGGATCCGCCACTAAGCCCCGACATGTTGACGCACCCGGCCAGGGGGATCAGCGCGGCGAACGCACCGAGGTGCAGCGGCCGGGTCCTCATGGCCGTGCGCCCGCCGTGCCGGACTTCGTACCGGCCACCTTCGCGGCCTCCGCGAACCTGGCCTCCAGCGCGGTGCGCCCGATGTAGCCGTCCGTGCGGATGCCGTCGGCCCAGATCAGCGTCGGCGTACCCTGCACGCCCAGGCGGCGGGCCAGCTCGAGGTTGCGCCCGATGGGGTGGTCGCAGTGCGCGTCGGACCGCAGCAGGCTGGCGTCCGCCTGCAGCATCCACTGGCGCCAGGCGCGCTCGCGGTCGGCGGCGCACCAGATCGCGATCGGACGGGCCTCGCCCTGGAAGGGCAGGAGAAAGGTGTAGACCGTGACGTCGTCGATGCTGGCGAGCTCGGGCTCGAGCTGCTTGCAATAGATGCAGTTGGGATCGCTGAAGACCGCGACCTTGCGCCCCCCGTTCCCGTGCACCGTCCGGATCGCGTCGGCCAGCGGCAGCTGCTCCAGGGAGACGGTTGCCACCGTTCGAGACACCGGCTCGGACGGCCCGCCCGGGCCGGTGCTGCGCTGCGCGATCCGCGGGCCCGTGATGTCGCGCATGTCTTGCGTGTCGAAGAGGCGGCCGAAGACGAAGAAGCGCGGGTTGGCCGCCGGCACATAGGCGACGTTGCCGTTCATCCAGACCTCGTAGAGCCCTTCGACGTCGGTACGCGACACCTCGGTGAACTGCGTGCCGGGGTGCGCCTTGCGCAGCGCAGCGAGGAGCCGGGCCTCCTCGGGCGTCGCGGCGTTGCCGGCCGGCAGGGCGGCGAGCAGCGCCGCACACAGTGCGGCCTCAAAAAGCAATGCGGCGGTGCGCGAGCGGCGCAGGCGCACGGGTTCAGTAGTTGCCATCATCGGTGGCCTCCAGGTAGCGGGTTTCGGGGGAGGGGGAGGGGCCGGCGGTGGGCCCGGCCATGGCGGTCATCGGCACGTCGATGCGCACGCCCTTGGTGATCACCACGTCGATCTGGCGGCCGGCGTCCACCTCGATGACGGGGAAGGTGTTCTCGGCCAGCTTGATGTAGTACTGGGCGAGGCGGTCCAGCGCCTTGCCCACGCCCTGGCCCAGTCCAGCGCGGTAGGCGTCCGCGTTGCTGTCGGCGCTGGCGATCGTCCCCAGGGCCGAGGTGCTGTAGGTGGTGTTGGCGGTGGACAGTCCCTGGCCGATGCCGCTGACCACACCTGCCAGCAGGGCGTTGGCGAGCATCTGCCCTTGCTTGGTCACGAGGCGGCCGCGCATGCCGACCTTGCCGTCCTCGCCGTAGACGCTGCCCTGGATGCGCACCTCCAGCGTCGCGCCGTCGGCGCGCACGCAGGACAGGTTCTCGGTGCGCAGGTACGCGCGCTCGGAGCTGATGTCGCCGTAGCCGGCGGCGACCACGAAGCACTCGCGGTACTCGCCACGGAACCGGTTGGGAAGCACCGAGTTGTCCGAGAGACGGATCAGCACGGGATGCGGGTTGCTCTGCGACTGTCCGCCCGTGGGTGCGTCCAGGCCTCCGAGCAGGATTCCCCGCGTGAAGCTCACGGGCAGGAAGGTCGAGACGGTCTTCTGCGTGCTGGAGGACGCGCCTGGCGCGCCGTCTCGGGCAGCCTGTCCATCCCCGCTGCCGGTGGCCACCGCGCGGGACCGGTCCACCAGAGTGACGCGCGAGATGGTCGGCGTGGGAGGCACGGGAGGCGTGGGCGGCTGCAGGCTGGGCGCGCCGGCGGGCATCGCGCCTGCCCCCGCAGCCGACGGCGCCGGGGGCGGCGGCAGGCTCGCAGCAGGCGGCATGGCGACCGGGCTCGCCGGCGCGGGCGGCGGTGGCGGCGGCGCGGGTGGCGCAGGAGGGGGCGCGGCCGGGGGCTGCTGGTTCGCGGTCAGGCGCTTCTCCAACTCCGCGAAGCGCTGCATCGTCCGCCCCTCGAAGGCCTGGCGCTCCTTGTTGAGCCGGTTCTGCTCGTCGCGCTCGGTCTCGTACTGCGCGAGCTTGCGGCCCGCGGTGCCGACCCACTGGTCGAGCGGGTTGACCTGCGCGCCCGGCGGCAGCACGCCGATGTTGGTGACGTCGCCTGGCTGCACCTGGGGAGCGCTGCCGCCGCGCGGCTGCGGCCCCGGCCCGGCGAAGCTGAAGATCAGCCAGAGCAGTCCGATGCCGGCCGCGAGGATTGCGCCCAGCAGGGCGTACTGCCGCTGGCGCGGCGAGAAGCGGTCCATCAGTCCGCGCACGGCGTAGCCGGGCGGGCGGCCGCCCGGGGGCATGGAGGGCGCGTTCATCGTTCGCCTCCCCGCCGGATCACGTAGACGCTGGTGCTCTCGCCCGGCCGCAGGCTGTGGTGCTCGATCGCCACGCCGACGGTCTCGCCGCCGGCGCGGCTGTCGGGGCGGTCGAATTCCTGCTCGGCCAGCACCATCGGCGCCGCGCTGACGTTCTGGAGCAGGTACTTCTCGCCGGTCAGGCCCCGGCCCTCGTACTGGCGCAGCAGCGTGAGGCGTGCCTCGGCCCAGAGCTGGACCGGGCGGGAGCGCTCCTCGACCCGGACGTCCGGCGGCACGCGGTCGGACGCCATGGCCACCAGCAGCGCCTTCATCGCGCGCACGTGGCTGGGCGCGGGGCCCGAGGGGGCGGCCTCGGCGGCGGCCGGGCGCAGCGCGCGCGGCGTCTTGTCGCGGATGACGATGGTGTCTGCGGGCGTGTCCGAGCGGCGCAGCAGCAAGGTGTAGGTGGCGGAGGCCGAGGCCACGAAGAGGTTGATCGGCTGGGCCGCATCGCCGACCGGGCGGATGTAGATTTCGCCCTTGTCGCGATCGCACTCGACGATGACCTCCCCGGCCGGATTGACCGCGGGCGATGAGAACGCACCCGCGGGGGAGAGTCCGGGCGTGGCGGAGGGCGAGCCGGGCGAGGCTGGCGGTGCGGAAGCGGGCATCGGCGGGCCGCCGCAATGGCTGGAATGGATGTTGCCGAACACGTCGGTGATCGGCGTGCCCTCGATGCGGATGCGCGTGGGCTCCTTCAACGACACGATGGCCTCGGCGGCGACGCCGTCGCTCGCCTCGACGACCTGCAGCGCATGGGCATGCAGCCCGAAGGACAGGGCCGTGACGAGGAGGATCCGCCGCGCGGCGGGAGGCAGTCGCTTCCAGCGCTCGCGTGTCGGCGGCAAGGGCACGCGTGCTGGCGCGGTTGCGGCGCGCGCGGCCGGGCCTGCGCCGCCGACGGCGCGGCGGGCCACGGGCAGGCGCAGTGGCGTGCGCGCGGTGTCACTTGACCGCATAGGGCACCTCCTTGAATCCGATGACGTGCATGCGAGCGCCGGCATGACCGAAGTCGATGCGGTAGGCCTTGAGTTCGTTGGCGGTCTCGTAGCCGTTCACGAGGGTGCGCAGGCGTCCGCGCACGACCAGCGACTGCGCTTCCTCGCTGGCCACGAGCTGCTGCGGCGCGAATGCCGTCGCGGCGTTGATGCGCTTGAGGCGCTCCGCCTCGACTTCCTGGCGCGCCTTGAGCGCGCCGTATTGCGCCGGGTCGACGTAGCCGAGCAGGATGTCCTTCTTCCAGTCGATGGAGCTGGGGGTGACGTCCAGGATCAGCCAGGCGACGAAGCTGCCCATCTGCTCGAGGTACTCGCTCGATGCCTGGTCGGCCGTGACCCAGAAGGTCTTGCTCAGCGACGGTGGAACGACCACGGTGCGCACCGTCCCCAGGAGCTGGAGGATGACGATGAGCGCGACGAACAAGCCCGCGGCCAGCGCGCCCACGGCCAGGCCCAGTCCCCGGTTGCGCCGGCGTAGCTCCTTGAGGTCGCCGCTGAGTCGCTCGAAGTCCATGGTGCGCCTCGGCTCAGCCGACCATCCGGCGGAGATGGGACGGCGGCGTCACGCGCATCGACGTCGCCGGGTTGGTCGGCAGGTGCCAGTAGAGCCAGTGGAGGGCGAACGCGGGGTGCTTGTCCGCCTTGAGGCGCGATATCCAGCGCGAGATGGCGAACCCGGCGGCCATGCAGACCGCGAACGCCACCTTGCTCGACGACAGGTAGCCGACGAAGAACATGAACACGATGGGCGCGGCGACGTCCACGTCCCAGAAGCCCAGCTTCCAGCTGTCGTCGAGACGCCGCGGGATGTAGGTGTCCGCTTGCATGGGGGCCTCCGGAATCGGGTGCGCCGGGGCTCAGACGACCGCGCCCATGATCGCGCCGGCGATCACCAAGCCGACCGCCGCGAAAATGGCCAGGCCGACATAAAAAAGGACGGGGCCGAAGTTGCGCAGCGCCGACAGCGAGATCAGCGCGACCACGAAGCCGACGAAGCCCACGAGCGCCTTGATGCCGGGGCCGAGTTCCGCGATCTGCGTCAATGCGCTGGTGAGCGGCCCGGTGATGCCCGTGAAGGCCACCAGGTCGAGTGCATGGCTCGGGAACGCGAGCGCCAGTCCCGCGATGGCGAGCGCCAGCAGACAGACGAAGGCGATCAGCTTGCGCGCGGACGAGCGCCGGGCGGCCGGTGCGGGGGCGGAGAGGATGGCGATGCTCATGAAGAACTCCTTTGGAAATGAAGGACTGAGGGACGGGACGGCCGGATGGCGGGCCGGAGGCGCTCGGGCCGCCGGTAGCTGCCGGAGGTGGAGCCGCTGCGGCGCGGCGCGGTGGAGCCCGCGGGCTCTTCGGGTGGATCCGGGCGAAGGCCGCCGGGGGCCGGCAGCGTCCGGATGGCGTCCGTAGGGCGCGTCCTCATGGGGCGTCCTCCGGATCGGATGCCGAGAGCGTGATCTCGACGCGCCGGTTCGCGAAGCGGCCTTGCGCGGTGTCGTTGCTCGCGGCGTAGCAGCACGCTCCGGCGGCCTCGATGTCCACGGCCGCCGGCCAGCGCGGGAGGCGGTGGCGCAGGTGGTCGCGCACTGCGCGGGCGCGCGCCATTGCCAGCGCGTCGTTCACGGCCTGGGGTCCGGCGCTGTCGGTTCTGCCGACGATGCGAAGCCGGTGCAGCGCTCCGGCCTCCGAGGCCTGGCCGGCAGCGGTGTCCAACTGCGCCCTGGCCGCCTCGTTCAGCCGTGCGTCGCCGAACGGGAAACGCACGGTCACGGCGATGTCGCCGCGCCGCTGCGGCCTGGCTGCGCCTTCGGGCTCATCCGGTCTGTCGGGAGATGCGGGGGACGGCTGCGGCGTGGCCGGGACCGCGGTGCCGGCCTCGTGACCCTTCGATGCGGGAGCTTGCTGCGCGGAAGCTTTGCGCGGCGTCTCCGGCGAGGCGAGGGGCGCAAGCGATGCCGGCCTCGGGCCTTGCTCGGCATCGTGTTGCCGTGCGGGAGCAGCCTGCGCAAGGGTCTTGGGCGTGACGCGGGGGCACGCGTCGTCGCTGCACAGCACGAACGGTGCGAAGCGGGCTGTGTCCATCCGGGGGCCGCTTTCCGCCTGCGCGATGCGCAGCGCACCCGTGTGCGGTGCGGCCGCGGCCGGCGCCGCCGCCGAGGGGGCTGCCGGCGGACGCAGCAGGGCGCAGGCGCAGAGCGCGAGTGCGCCCATGCAGCCGGCGATCCAGGTCCCGCACCTCATGGCGCCACCCTCGGGCTGATCCGCACGTGGTAGCGCACGGAGGCCGCCGGGCGGGCCGCCGCTGCGACCGCCGTGCCTGTGCCCGTGCGCGTGCCGCCAGCGGCGGGACCGCGGGACGGGGACGATTGCGCAGCGACGGCGGCAGCCGGCATGGCGGCCGGTGTCTGCGGCAGCCGGCGGTAGACCTTCCACGCATACTCCGAACGGGCCCGGGCGCATGCCTCGCCCTTGAGTTGCGAGCACGCGGCGTTGTAGGCGCCTACCGCGTTCCACGTGACGCCGTGGCGCGCGAACGCATCGGCGAGCAGCCAGGCGCCGACCTGCAGGTTGGTGCAGGGGTCGTACAGATGCGCCTCGGTGATCCCATGGCGCGCGAGCTTCGGGAGGTGCGAGCTGTTGATCTGCATCAGCCCGATGTCCCGCGTGCCGGTGCGTGCCTGGTGCGTGTTGTTGACCGCGCGCGGATTGAGCCCGGACTCGACGCGGGCCACGGCATAGAGAAGGTGGGCGGAGATGCCGTAGCGTTGCGCCGCGACGTCCCAGCACGCGCTCGCCGTGCCCGGCGCGGCGTGCAGCAAGAGTGCGGCGATGAACGGTAGAGATCGCATGACTTGTCCCATGGATGGCGGTCCGCGCCCCGGGAACCGGAGGCGGAGGCGCGACCGGCGGGGCCGGGCAAGGTCGGATGCGGGTGGTCAGGATGCGGCGGTGCAGCCTGGCGGAGGGTCGGGCCGGCGGCGGGTCGCGCAGCCGGTCGGGGTCGGTGGCGCGGGGTCAGCGCTCTGCGTGTGCGGCGTGGGCCGAGGCCCCGCTCGCGCGCTCGGCCATGTTCAACCGGGCCTGGCGCAGAAGTCGGGCGCCGCTTTCATCGATGCGGCGTGCCTGCGCGACGCAGGCGGTGGTGAGCTGGTCGAGCTGGAAGTTCGGGTTCGGATGGCGGTTCGCCGGTGAGCGCTGCAGCTCGCGCAACTGCTCGTACTGCGCGCGCCACATCGATTCGCGCCGGCGCGCCGTGGTGGGAGGACGCAGGACCAGCTGGGTGCCCAGGAACCGGAAGACCTCCTGCTGGTCTGCCGAATTGGCCAGGCTCAACGAGACGGCGGCGCTGATCAGATCGGGGAAGCGGAAGGTGGGGCAGACGTTCGCCGCACTCTTGAGGATGCTGTACAGCCACGCGTATTCCTCGAGCCACAGCCTCGCATCGACTATGGTGTCGGCGGGCGCCTGCGGGTTGGCAGGGCGGTGCTGGATCGGTTCGTCGCGCGATGACAGGGCATGGTCCATCTCGATCTCCTGAGCGTTGGCGCGGTCCTGGGACCGCGGCCGCATCGAACACAACTCGGTGCCATGAGCGTACGGGCGGCGGTCCATGCTGTCGCCCTGGAATGCGATGGATATGGGGGGGATTTCGGCGACAGCTCTCGGCAAGCGCGCTCGGACGTTGCCTTGGCGCCGCGCCAGCCCTGGGCTTGCGCGAGAGAGCCGCTAGCATTGGCACATCACAACCTGACTGGGAACGCTCTACATGGCCAAGAACGCTGCACGCACCTATGCCGACATCACCAAAGAGATCGAGTTGCTCCAGAAGGAAGCGCAGGACCTGCGCAAGAAGGAGGTCGCGGAGGTCGTGGCGCGCATCAATGAAGCGATAGCGCACTATGGCCTGCGCCCCAGCGATCTCAAGTTCGGTGGGCAACGCCCGAACGTCAAGGCCCAGGTCGCCGGCACCGCGAAGAAGGCGCCGGACAAGCGCAAGGCGCTGGCAGCGAAATACCGGGACGACAAGGGCAATGCCTGGACCGGCCGCGGGCCGCGTCCGCGCTGGCTGCGCGATGCCCTGGAGCAGGGCAAGGTGCTGGAGGACTTCGCGGTCTGAGGCCTGGAGGAACGGTGCTGGACTTCGGCTGCGCATCCGCCGGTCATGACCGGCGGTGGAAGTGCGCGATCGCGCGGGTGGCCAGGGCGCACACCAGAACGGGCGCTGCGGCCCAGGCGGCCGGATGCAGCGTCCAGGGCCAGACCATCGCCAGCACGCTCGCGCACAGCGTGAAGATCGCGGCGCTCACGCACAGGGCGAACATCTCCGGGTCGTGCTGCCGGAACTCCCTGGACTTGACGGCGCGCTCGAGGAAGGCGTCGGTGGCCAGCGCCAACGCGAGGAGCCAGTACTTGGGCAGCCACTCCAGCAGCATCGCGAGGCGGTAGGAGGCCAGAACGAGCAGCGCGTCGATGGAGCGGAAGTAAGGGTTGTTGAACAGCCGCTGGTTCACCCGCGCCATCTCCCGCCCGACGGCCTGGTCCACGCCCGTGTGCGCGGGGGCGCTTGACGCGGCGGGAACCGGCGAGGCGGCGGCGGCATCGGCCTGCAGCTCCATCATCCTGTCCAGCATGCGCTCGGCCGTGTCGGCTCCCCAGAAGTCGCTGTTTTGCTGATGCTCCTGGCGTAGCTGCTGCATGAAGCGCTCGGGCGGCTGTGCTGAGGGCAGGTACAGGACCAGCAGCAACAGTGCCGTCAGCGAGGCGATGGTGACGACGCGGATCATGATGGCCGTGCGCTACCGCGCCCGTGGTCGGGGTCGATGATCTGGAAGCGCCCCTTGATGCGCCTGCCGCCGGAGACGGATGCGAAGTAGTGCAGATTGGGCAGCTTGCCCAGGATGTCCGCCGGCACGGCTTCTTCCTGGGTCTCGGTGATCTGCGTCGAGTAGGACGACGAGAAGTCGCCGAGGTGTGCGTCGGCACCGTGGTTGAGGCCGACACGAACGGTATGGATGGCCGTGCGGCCGAAGGTCTCGACCACGAACTCCTGGGTCGGGCCGTCCTTGGTGCGCAGCGCGATCAGATTGTTGAGGTTGCCGAGCACCATGCGCGCCGCGTCCTCGCTCCCGAGGCGCCGCGCCAGGTCCGCCAGCGTCTGCATCGCGCAGGTGGTGTAGATGCCTCCCTCGGCGCCCTTGTTGAGAATCTCGATCAGGGGGAGGTTGATCACGTTGGAGACTTCGTCCACGAACAGCGAGATGCGCCGGTAGGCGCCCAGGTTGTAGCGCATGCCGGCGCGCGCGGCGAGGTCCGCGAGCGCGAGCGCTCCGATCGCCGACGCCACGGAGGGATCGGGCAGCGAGTCCACGCACATGTACAGCACGTGGCCCGCCTGCTCGATCTTCTCGAGGTTCATGATGGGGCGCGTGTCGTCGGCATCGAAGGGATCGGGCGAGAGGGTCTTGCCGAGGTCGCCCGAGGTGAGCATGGACAGCACCGGCAGCAGGTTGGCCGTGATCTTCTGGTAGTGCTCGCGGTCGTGCCTGAAGGTCCGCACCTGCGCGTCGATGGTCTTCGTGCGCTGCGCCTCCGGGACATGGTGCTCGTAGTACGAGACAAGCCCGAGCAGTTCGTTGCTCGATGCCTCGGAGGGACGGCGGATGTTCCCGCGCTGCGCGTCGTGCAGCAGCTTCTTCATCTCGGGCACTTCGCGCCAGCCGGGCCCCAGCATGGCGGCATAGTGCCGGCGCAGCGTTGCCTCCAGGATCGGCTCGATGCCGCCCTCGATGTAGCGCGTGAGCTTGAGCAGGTTGGGGCGCTCCTCCAACTCCACGAGGCCCTGGACGACCACGTTCACTGCGTCCCAGCCGAAGGCGCTGAAGGCACCGGCCGTGTCCGGCGGCATGATGGACTGGATGCGGGAGGCGACCTCGCTGGGCTTTTGCCAGTTGAAGGTGAAGTCGATGCGAATCCCCGTCTCGGGGAAGGCGGGATGGAATTCCAGGAAGGTGTCGGGCTCGCGATAGCGCTCGCAGGCCCATTTGACGACGCGCTTGAGGCGGTGGCTGTTCTTGGGGTCGATGACGATGACGACATCGCCGCGCCGCACCGCCTGGGTGATGAGGTTGGCGAGCGCGACGCCTTTGCCGGCCTGCGTCGTCCCGACGAGCAGGGTGCCCCCCTCCATGTTCTGCAGTGGCCGGTACAGCGGCCGCTCCTGCGGCTCGACGCCGTGGATGTACGGCAGGCCGATCTCGGCGTCCGGCTGGGGATCGACGCGGTATCCCAGCAGCTTCAGCAGGGCGGGCGGGACCAGATAGTCCCGGTAGTCGATCTTCGCGAGTTCGTACAGGCGTTGGGAATGGACAGGCTGCCACTCGAAGCCCTGGCCGATGTAGACGCTGTCGGGTCCTGCGAGCAGCCTTTCCAGCTGGGCGGGGACGATGACTTCCATCGCGTGGCCGGAAAGGGAAGCACGGACGACGAGCACGCGCAGGGCCTGCGCCGTTCTGGCAAGCGCGGCGAGAAGGCAGGCGATCGCCATCGGCGCCGCCAGCAGCCATGGCAGCGCCCGTACCGCGGCCTCGAACAGGGTCACGGCGAACGCCAGGTACCACGCCAGGCACGCATAGCCCTCGTAGGCGCGCCGCCAGGGCATCTCGTAGCGGCGTACGAGCATCTCAGCGATTCCCGCTGCCTGCGTCCGCCGCGGGCTCCATTCCCGAGACGAAGGGCGGCGCGATGGTCAGGCCCAGGCATGCCTCGCCGCCGAACACCCAGGTCGAGGTGGGCGCCGGTCCGTCGCCGCCGCCCGCCAGCATGCGTGCTTCGCGCAGCGCGCGCAGCGCCAGCGACGGCTCGACATGTCGGCGTTCGAATTCCGCGAGCGCCACGAACAGGCCGGCGGGCGTCGCTGCGGCCATCGGAGCGGCGCTGCCGGTGTTCAGGGCGTCGACGATGTCGACGAGGGCCGCGCGCACGTGCGGAGCCAGGCGCATCGGGGCGTGCAAGGCCAGGGAGGGCGCGACGGGAGGGTCCGCTTGCGCCGCGGAGGAGGCGTCGCTCGCAGATGCGCCCTGGACGGTCGACTGGGGGCCCCCGGTGTCCGCCGCCCGTTCGCCGGTCTCGGGCGCTGGCGTCCCTGGGCCTGCGGCGCCGAGGGCGCTGACCGGCAACTCGAGCTGGTGCGGCTCGGCCCTTGGAGACGCCGCGGGTAGCGGGCCGGGCGCGCGGGAATGCGCGGGCGTGGGCGTGGGCGTGGGCGCGGCACTGCCCTCCGGGGCGGCCCCGAGCTCGGCGGCGAGCGCGTCTGCCAGCGGTTCGGGCCTGGGTTCGAGGCCGGCCAGCACGGCAGCGGCCGCGGCGAGCTTGACCGCTTCCAGCGGTGTCTTGGCGCCGGGGGGCGCGATCGTCCAGAGCGGCTTGCCGTCGGCGCGCGTTTCGAAGACGCCTGCGCCGAGCAGCACCTCCAGCATCGTCTCGGGCGCCTTCGGGACGCCTGGCAGTTGGTCGGCTTCGAGCAGCTTGCGGACGTCAGCGGCCGCGTTCGGCCAGACGAGGAACAGCCCGTCGCGGCCGTACCAGACGCGGGAACGCTCGCTGTTCGGCAGCCAGGCGGGATGGGTCGCAACGAGGCGGCGCAGCGCATCCACGAGATAGCGCTCCAGGTGCGATCCGAGCTGGGGCTTGCCGTAGCGGTCGGCGCTGGCCTTGAGGAACCGGTCGATGACCAGGGCCGCGGAGCGGCGGACCAGCTCGGCCAGGATGTTGTGCTCGCGGTACAGCGGCATCCCCGACAGGCTTGCCATCATGTGCGGGACCACCACCGTGTTGCCCTGGGCCAGATGCTGCAGCGTCTCCACCGGCACGATCTGGGGCAGGACGAACAGCGAGAGGCCGGGGCTGTCGGGGGCGTTCGGGATCCACTTGAGGTAGTAGCGCGTCACGGCATGCTGCGACAGCCACGGGTGCAGGCCGAGCAGATAGGGCTGCCACTCGCTGCCCGCGTGGTCGGTCACGATCACCTGGCCCAGCGTGCGGTGGACTTCAGCGCACAGGCCTGCGATGAACGTGGCCAGGCGCCAGCGCGGCTCCAGGTGCCGGCGCGTCGTGATCGTGGCCCGGCCCGAGAAGATGTGTGCGTCCGTTCCCTGGAGCGCGAAGAAGGCCGTTTCCAGTCCCACTTGCAGAAGGCCGCCCGGCACATTGAAGTAGTTGGCGGGCGTGGCTGGCAGTAGGTGCACGAACGCCGCATAGCGGCGCACGAGCGGCAGCACATCGCGCTCGAAGGTCGGGCGATCGGTGCCGTAGCAGATCTTGATGCGCGACAGCAGATTCGCGTGCGCCGCCAGCAGTTCGTCGAGTCCAAGCGCCGGGAAGCCCGGATCCACCGCGGGGTAGGCGAAGGCGGCTGGCGCCTGCGGTGGCACGGCTGCGGGACTCTCCGGCGCGGCATCGCCGGGCTGCCCCGCAGGGGCTTCTCTTGGTGGAAATGCGTCGACGGGCTGCATGGCCGGTCCTCCGTCCGTGTGCGTGTCCTTCCTCTGTACGGGGGTGGTGCCGGCAACCGGCGAGGTGGGCGCGCGGGCGGATCCGCCGCGGCAGGGTCAGTCGCGCGAGGTGTGCAGCCGTGCGTTCGGAGCGAGGCGCCACTGCAGGCAGGCCGGGTCCGGCAGCGGTGGCGTGGGAAAGCTCATCTGCACCCGCGGGTCGCGGGGAAAGCGGACCATCAGCTTGCAGAAGGGGCAGTTGCCGGCCGCGTGCGCGGCGGCGCCCGCCTCGGCAAGGTGTTCGCTGCCGCAGACGGCACAGGTGACCAGGGAGAAGCAGACCTCCTTGGCATTCCAGATGCCGTCGAGGTGCCGCGCCAGGTCGAAAGCCCGATCGAAGCTGAGCCGGGGCGTGCGCCGGCAGATGCCGCGATAGTGGCGGTACGCGCCCAGCAACGCCTGGGCCGGGTCGAAGTCGAGGCCGCGCAGGCGCCGGTAGAGGCTTGCGAAGACCGATGCCTCCGTGCGGTCCAGCAGCGTGCCGCCGTGGTACCACTCCGGCGTCTCGGGCGAGCGCCCGCGCGGCGGCACGCAGTGGTCGGCATGGAGCAGGCGCAGGATCTGGCGCTGGTGGAGTCCGCTCACGATCTCGATCGTGCGCAGGCGCGCGCCGAGCTGCGCGCATTCCCTGGCGAGCCCGAGCCGCTGGAGCTGGCGCTCCGCGTGGCGTACCGGAGCGGTCGGCAAGGGGGGCGGCGGCACCATGTCGCAGTCACATGCAGGGCGCCTGCTCGGCGGCCGCCACCGGAGCAGCGGGCAGGATCGGCGCAGGCGGATGGACGGCGCAGAGGGCGCCGGCGAGTGGCAGGGGCGAGCGCAGAAGGGTGAACAGGTCGGCGCGCGGAGCGAACAGGGTCTCGTTGCCAACGTTGGCCACGATGGCGAGAATCTGTGTGCTGGACAGTGAGGCGAGGTATCGGGCGTCGGGCTCGCGCAGTCCAAACAGCCCGCAGGCCAGGGTGGGGTCGCGGCTGATGCTGTCGCGCATCGTCAGCAAGAGCGTGAGGTTGGAAAGCTGGACCTCCGAGAGATCGATGGCGACCATGGGTACCTCCTCCTTGGTGTGCCCCCTGGGGGCGAGGTGACGTGCCGTGCTCGGCGCCGATTGGCTGCAGGCAGGTTCGCGCCAGGTTCCGCCTGCATGCGCGTGCAGGCAGGTTAGAGCTTATGCTCTGAAGTGTGATTTTTTCAATAGAAATTGCTCTAAATTGTTTCGACAGGTACCGATGTGGCCTGGAAACCGGCAGATTCGGGGTGGCGGCGGACGATGGAGCGGTTGACGGTCACGAAATCGTGGCAAAGCTGGGTGGCATGGCAAAGAGCGAAATGAACAAGACATCGAGGACCAAATCCCGGGAACTGGAAGTGCAGGCAGCGGATGGGCGCGCCGACGAGGACGCGGCGCTGTCCGTCAGCCTGAAGGCCCGGCTGCTAGAGCGCCTGCGCGATGCCCGGATCCCGGAAGGGCACAAGCAGGCCGTGTACCTGGCGGAGATCACCGGCCGGGCCTACCAGACCACGCGCCGCTGGATCGACTGCACGGCGCCGGGATTGCCGGACCTCGCCTCTTTCAAGCTGCTGTGCACGGGCATGGACGGCGACCCCTCGTGGCTGTTGGGGCTGCTGGGCGAGAAGCGGTCCCTGCGCCAGGCCCTGGCCCCGACGGAACCCGCCGCCGCGCCGGACGGCGAGCCGGAGGAGTGGGTGCAGGATGTGGCGAGCGAGGTGCGCGACCAGATGTATGGCTGCTGCGCCAGGCGGATGCACGGCGACGATATGGAGCCGGACATCGCAGATGGCGACACGCTGTTCGTCGATTTCGCGGTCACCGAGTTCCGCGGCAACGGGAACTATCTGATCGCCTGCGACGGGCGCGAACTCGTGCGCACGCTCGAATACCGGCCGGGCACGGGCCTGGTGCTGGGCTGTGCCAACACCCGGTATCCGGAGACGGTCATCAAGGACGCCGCCGAAAGCACCCGGCGTCAGCTCAAGGTGCTCGGACGGGTCGAGGGCGTCATCCAGGTCCGCAAGTTCTGGAGGGGCTCGGCGCGGCAGGCGCCGCGCTGACCGCACACCGCCGACTGCGGCGAGGGGCCCCATCCCCGGGGCCGGGGATGGGGCCATGCCCGTGCGCCGCTGCGGTTCAGCTTGCTGCGGCGAGGCCTTCCCACTCGCGGGCCGGCAGCTCGATGAGCTTGCCCCCCAGTTCCTCGAACACGGTGGCCCGGTCGTAGTCCGGGATCTCCTGGCTGAAGTGCGTCACGGCATTCACCAGCCCGTAGCCGGAGAGCTCGCCGCCGCTGACCAGATGGCGCAGCACGCCGGCGCGCTCCCCATCGCTGAGCTCGTAGCGGTTGGCCAGCACCTGCACGCTCTTTGCGGGGTCGCCGCGCAGCTGGATGCCCTGGGTCCGTTGCATCTTGCGGGCCGCTTCCAGGAAGGTCGTTTCGGCCACCACGTCCTGGATGACGTCGCGCACCTTGAGGAAGAACGCCCGGTCGTCTGCGAGGAGCGTGTCTTCCTTGTAGACCTGGACGGCATTGTCCTCCGCGCCCAGTGCCCGCCCGATGTGGGTCTTGCGCAGCGCGCGCTCGGGAACGATCAGCCCGTTGCTGCACAGGACGCGGTACAGCAGCGGCTGCACCGACAGCGTGCCGTGCCCGACCTCGGAGTTGGTGATCGCGATGCCCGCCTGCACGATGTCGCCGGGTGCCATCGTGTAGGCCAGCGGCGGAACCACGACCTTGATGTACATCCTCGTGGGCGTGAGCTCCATCGACTCGAAGCGCACGTCGGGCAGGCCGCCCAGGATCGGGATCACCGCGTTGGCCAGGTCGTAGTTGTCCAACCGCCGGTAGCGGTCGGACAGGAAGGCGCGGGCCTGGCCATCCAGGGTTCGCACCATCTTGTGTCCTTCGTCGCACTGCAGCCAGGTGTTGACGTTGCGATCCAGCAGGTCCTGCTGCTCCGTGCGCATGCGCTCGAAGTACGCATAGGGAATGTTCAGCTTGCCGGCCAGTTGGCGGCGCGCGAGCTCGGTGACGGCGAAGCGGCCGCCATCGGGATGGTCGATGACCAGGCGCGTCTCGCCCTGTCCGTCGGTCTCGTGCCGCATCGCCGACGGGGGCAGCACCAGGTCCTTCTTGGTCTCGAGCTGGCGCGTCAGTTCGCGAGCAAGCTCCTCGAGGGTTCGTCCATTGCGCATTTGAATCTCCAAAGACAAATGCGGGGACGCGCCTCCCCTCGGGGAACGGTCCCCGCGGGGTGGTGAACGAAGCGGCGTTCGCCGCTTCACGGTGCGCGCGACGGATGCCGCGTGCCAACTCCAGGGCTGCCTTCGCCGCGCGATGCGCGGCTTGGTCTGGCAGCTACCAGCGGAGCGATGCTCCGGGAGATGCTCCAATGCCTTGTCGCTGACCTCGCCTGTGGCGAAAGTCACCGAGAAGGCGGGTCCGACCTCCGGTCGGACCCGTCCGGGATGGCCCGGGAAGGCGGCGCCTTCGCCGGGACCCCGCCGTCACGCGGCGCGTCTCATCTTTTGCACGATGGACCACCAGACCTCGGCCCAGTCGGCGCCCGGCTTGCGCGGGATGTGGACCTCGACCTCGCGCGCGGGGCCGTGCCGTGCCTCCTTGCGCAGGCGGCGCGCCAGGAAGTAGGAACTGGCCTCCCCGTCGAAGTCGGCGTCAGCGTCGTTGTCGCCGAAGATCAGCACCCGCCGCACGGTGTCCGGCAGCCAGATCCTCTCCAGGTTGCCCGCGCTCAGGCCGGGCCAGACCGGGATGTCCTTGAGCAGGTGCACCGCGATCGCGTTCTCGATGCCCTCGGTGAGGCCGAGCACCTCCGTGGGCTCGAACAGGCGGATGGCCGCGCCGTTGATGCCCGCGGTCAGGACCTTCTTGGCATCGGGCAGGGCCGCCTTGCGCCCGCCGCTCAGGTAGGTGCGGTGCAGCGACACCAGCTGGCCGTCCGGCCCGTCGATGCGCGCGAGCATCGCGGCGTACTCGGCCACGCGGCGGGTCTTGCCGTCGGCACCGCGCTCGTAGTAGCCCAGGCGCGGGTGGTAGCGCAGCGCGCTCGGATAGACGTCCATCCCGAGCCCGCGGCCGCAGAGATAGCGGTCCACCTCGTCGCCCCGCCGGATCTGCAGGCCTTCGTCCCAGATGCGGCGCGCGAGCAGCAGCATGCGCTCGGCGCCGGCCGGCTGCGCGTGGGACGCGGTCGCGGCGGGCAGGCCGCCGACGCACTCGTTGACCTTCTTGAGCGTGGTGACGAAGTCCCAGCCTTTGAGAGCCTGCAGCAGCTTGAAGCCACCGCCCGGCCCGCAAGAATCCCGGTTGCGGCAGTGGTAGTTGCCTTCGCCGTATCGGTCCGTGTACTGGAACCGGTCCGTGCCGCCGCACAGGGGGCACGGCAGGTTCTTGTGCTTGAGGATGCGCTCGTCCACGCCCAGGCAGCGCAGGATCTCGTCCCAGCGGCCGTGGGCGCGTGCCTTGACGTCCTCGATGCGCAGCTCGTATTCCGTCTCCGTCATGGCGACGTCCTGTGCGTTCCGGGCGGCCGCGCGCGTGCGGGCTGCCCAAGTGGTTCTATGCGATGCATGTTTTTCCTCCAATGGATGTGGCGCCCGCGCAGGCGGCCCCGGGGACCGGACCTCCCGCGCGGCAATGGCGCTGGCCTAACGGCCGATCTCGAACGTGAACAGCAGGCCGGCCTGCAGCGCCCGCGACACCGGGTGGTCCGGCCAGTCGGCGGCGCTCACGTACCGCGTGTCGGCAGCCATGGCCTCGCCGTCCTGCGAACGCAGCAGGTAGCCGCTGGGCCGCAGTGCGATGCGGTAGGACTGGATGCGCGAGCCGAGGACCACGAAGGTCCGGCCGGCGATGCCCGTGACGATCTCGCTTTCCTTGATGAGGAACTCGAGTTCCGCGGTGTCGCAGACCGGCACCAGCGGCCGGGAGCGCGCGAAGGTGGCTGCCTGTGTCATGGCTCCACCCCCTGTCCGGAGGTTTCCCTGGCGGGGAGGTCTGCGCACCGGCGCCGGGCCGGGCCCGCGCCGGGGAACGGCGCGGCAGCCGAGGCCGTGCACCGGGACTCGGCGCGGGCGGCCCGCGCTGCCTCGTCGTCCCATCGCGCGGCGACGCCGTAGGCGGCCAGCACGAGCACGAGGCACAGCATGATTTCGAATGAAGACATGGCATCTCCTTGGGTTGCGGAGCCCGCGTCCGCGGGCTCCAGGAAGAGGGGGATCAGGCGAAGAGGTCGCCCTGGAACGAGAGCCACTTGATCTGCTCGTTGATCCACTGGGGGTTCCGGGCGAGCCGAGCCTCGATCCAGCCCGGGTTGCTTGCGAACGCCTCCGCCACCCAGCGCGGGTAGCGTGCGAGCGACTCCATCAGCCACCCCTTCACGTTGCGCGCGATGTGATCGCGGATCTCCTCGCTGTCCACCCGGCCGCAATAGGCGATGGGCGAGAGCGGGCTGCAGCCCACCACGCGCAGGCAGTTGACGAACGAGAAGGGGAGGCGGTCCTTTTCCGGGTCGGTAAAGATCCAGCCCAGGGTCGCGAGCTTCTCGTCCAGCGGCGTTCTCGTGTTCGCCAGATCGCGCACGTCCTTGAGCAGGCGCCAATGGAGATACACGATCTCTTCCACCGTCCATTCGTGCGCGTCGTCGTCGCCGTCGGGATCGATGTCGGACCAGTCGGGCGCCCCGACGATCGAGGCACCCGCCAGCGCGGTGCTGGGGAGGATGTAGAAGACGTCCGCGGACGCTGGCGCGCGCGGGCGGCGGGATGCAATGCTTGTCGGCATGGCTGACTCCAGGAAGGGAGGAGGCAGCCCAATCCCCGTGAGGGGCGGGTGCCCCTCGGGGTGAATACTCTCGGCATGGCGCCGAGGCTCGCGGGTCAATGGACCCAGGCTGGTTTGTAGGTAGGCGGGTGATCCGCCGTGATCGGTGTGCCAGCTACCGGTCGGAAAGAGCTTTCGGCGCAAGGCCAGGCGCTTGCCTCGAAAGCCTGTTCCTGCCGGTGCCGCGGACGTGCGCGCGGCCAATGCTCCAGGGCTCGCAGTCGGGATCCGTCCGGTCGGGGTGTCCGCCGGGCCGGGCCCGCGGGCCAGCTACCGTTGGACAGCACCGTAGCGGGACGGCGGGGCGGGGTCAAGGCGCCCGGCGCCGCCCGCGCGGGCTGTCGCCGAAATGCGCCGGATTCGGGTTGGATTTCGGGTGGCGGCGCGCGCGGCGGGCGCCGAAGATCGGCCGCAGGAACCGAAGCACCGGAGGCGGCGATGGCTGATATCCAGATCGTGAAGACGGACCAGGGCGCGGTCAACGCCCGCATCCTGGCGCGGGAGGCCAAGGCCGACTTCCGCAGGGTCGAGGCGGCGAGCCTGAAGGTCCGCACGCATTTCACGAGCGCGGAGGCCAAGCGGTTGTTCGTGCGCATGTTCAACACGCTGCAGCTCAACGCCCACTTCATTTCCGTGATCGCGCGCACGCGCATCGACCACCAGGACGTCGAGAGGGAGGAGACCTCGCTGCGCGCCGACATCGACGCGGTCAAGAACAGGCTCAACCAGGCGCTCGACGGCGCGGAGGCCCTCTTCAAGGCCCATGGGATCAGCAGCTTCGCGACCTATGACACGCAGCCGCTGGAGATCGAGGTCGGCATCCTGTCCTCGAGCGGGCGGCGGTACCTCGAGGTGCTCAACCAGCTCGACCAGCTGATGCCCTTGCTGCAGACGCTGGAGATCCATGAGGTCATCAGCACCCAGGAGCTGGACATCCAGCGCGCCGCGCTGAAGCGCCAGATCAAGGACATCGCCAATTCGGCGCGCCGGCAGGCCACCGGTCTGCGCAGGCGCATGAATGCAATGGGGGCGCGTGATGGAGATCTGGGCGAGGTGGCCCCTCGGCCGGTTGCGCCAGCGGCCGGCGAACCGCGCATGGACGATGCCGCCGCGCTCGACGTCGGCAATGCCAGCCAGTCCGGGGGCGAGCCCGATCCCATCCTCCCGGCGGCGGAACCAGGGAGCGGGGCTGACGCTGCGCACGAGGCCATGGAGCACGCCATGGGTCCGTCCGTACTCAAGCGTGTGCGCCGCAAGCCGGCAGCCCCGGAAGCGAACGGGGAGGCTGGCAGTCAGCCCGGCGCCCAGCCGGGGGGCGACACGGCTGCCCTATCGGGTACCCCGCCGACTGCGGACGCAGGCGCGCCGGTGGATCCCCCGGCCGAGGTGGTGCCGCGGGAATAGTGCAGCGATCACGAACGGCAACGAGGCGGCGCAATCGCGTCCGCATCGCCGCGGACAAGCGCGCAGACCCTTGAAGGGACCGAACGAGGATGGGGCACAGCGCCATCGGCCCAGAGGCTGGGCGGCGGTCCACAGCGGGCCGGTGGAGGCGAAAAAAACCGGCCCAGATGGGCCGGTCTTTCTGCGGTGCGGCTGGGTTCAGTAGCGACCACCGCCGTAGCCGCCATCGCCGTAGCCGACATCCGAACGGCCGGCTGCACGGTAGCCCTGGGCACCATGGCCACCCGCACCACGACCCTCTTCGCGGGGGCGAGCCAGGTTGACGACGATCGAGCGTCCATCGACGGACCTGCCGTGCAAAGCGCTGATGGCGGCCTGGGCGTTCTCGGCGGAAGCCATCTCGACAAAGCCGAAGCCCTTGGAACGGCCGGTCTCACGGTCCGTCATGACCTTGGCGGAGGCGACGCTGCCGAACTCGGCAAAGTTGCTCTGCAGGCTGGAATCGGTGACGGAGTAGGGGAGGTTGCCTACATAGATCTTGCTGGACATGGAAAAGCCTTTATTCATGGGGCGCGCGCAAGGGCGCGCCGTTTGCGCTAGGGATGTGCATGTGGAGGCCACATGCGGACGGATGGAAGGGACGCGGTGGGGCGCAGTTGCTCAGCACGCCGGAGGGTGCTGCATGCACGTTTGCAGCCAGCCTTGGGTGACTGCGAAGATTCGCGCGGCTTCGCGAGAGGCAAAGGCTCTGTCAAAGCGGAACACTCGACAGTAGCTGCCGTTGCCTTGAGAGCGTTGGACCGAGACGGAGGCGCGGAAGCGGCCACAGTCGGTCTGGTGTGTCGCGGGCGAAACGACGTACTTGCCCATGGGAATGGCGGTATTTGGAATCGGGTTCAGTCGGCAACGCAGGCTGGAATGGACCTGCATGAGCATGGAGAAACGGGATAGGCTGCAGCTCTACAGACCCACCGGGCGGCAATAGCCGCAAAAGCTAGCCGCGCGGGACGATGTGGCGCCTTCGGCGGGCGTTGTCGTGGCTGCTGGGAACAGCCAGTTGAACTGGTTTGAGTATATCTCGATTCGTATGGACGAGAAGCTTGATATTCTTTTTGGTTTTATAAAAGCCCTGCCGCACCGATGCGCTCGGATTCCTTCGGCTCCGCGCGCGAGATGCCTGCCGCCGCTGTCTTTCGAGCCTGCCGCATTCTCCCCAGGCGAGGGCGAGGGAACGACTGCGCCGACACGAGACAAGGTCCGCTGCGGGAAGTCACTCCGACTTGTCTCCCGCGGCGTGGCATTCGGTGCTAGGACGTGGCGCCGCGGCCCGGCACCCTATGCCTCTTGGCGCAGGCGCGATATGGTTCCGGCAGCCCGCATGCGCCCGTGTTCTCCGCGGTGACTTCGGGCGGGGACAGCTGGATCTCCTCGACCCTCCAGCCCTGGAGCTGCTTGCGAATTCTCTTCCTCGCGCCTGCCCGCCGCCGGATGGTCTGCCGTCGCTCGCCGCGGTGACCAGAGGCGTCCGCCGAGCGCGGCCATGAACTTGTCGATCGCCACACCGTCCAGGGGACGTCCACGGTGTGCGCCAGCGTGTTGCGTCCCTAGCGTGGGTGTCATCCTGACCTAGCCCCACGTGAACGAGCGGGTCGGCCACCGACCGGCCTTGCCGGTGTAGGAGTCGAACCATGACCTACCCATCCGAACGTCCTGCCGTGCTGCCCGAGACGGGGTTTCTGCGCGAACGCCAGGTGCTGGTGTTCGTGCCCATCTCGAAGTCGACCCTGTGGCGCCGCGTCGACAGCGGCAGCTTCCCTGCGCCCGTGAAGCTGTCGCCCCGGGTCACCGCGTGGCGGGCCGAGGACGTGCGCCGCTGGATCGCGGACCAAGGAAGCCAGCATCCGCGCTCCCCGGCGTAGCGTCCCGCGAGCGCACGGCGCCGGTCGACCGCGAAGGAGCGGCCTGCGCGCGCATGCGCTCGGGTGGATCCGGAGGCACAGGTGCCCCGCCGTCCCGCACGTACGCGGCATCGCCATGGAAGCGTGGCCTGGCCCCGCTGCGCGCGCGGCCGCAAGGAAGGGACCCGCTGCACGCATTGCCGCTGCCCGTGCGGGGCCAACACTGAAACGCCGCAAGGAGGCTGGCATATGGCGTTTTCGATGGATGACCTGTTATGGATGGGCAAGGTGCTGCAGGCGGCGGGACAGGCCGAGCTGATGCCGCGCTTCAACCGCCTCGCGCCGGACCAGATAGCGCGCAAGACCTCGGCATTCGACGTGGTCACGCTGGCGGATGAACGCTCCGAGGCGGCGATCGCCAGCGACCTGGCGCGCCGGTTCCCGGGCGCGCTCATCGTGGGCGAGGAAGCGGCCGGCCGCGACCCGGAACTGCTGGAGCGCATCGGCGGCCGCGACCTGGCCTTCGTGGTCGATCCGCTCGACGGCACCCGCAATTTCGCCAGCGGTCTTCCGCTGTTCGGCGTCATGGCCGCTGCGGTGGTGCGCGGAGAGATCATGGCCGGCGCGATCCACGATCCGGTGACCGGCAGCACGGCCTACGCGTTCAGGAGCGGCGGCGCATGGCTCGAACATGAAGGCGGCGGGCGCCGCATCGATCTGCGGGTGGCTGCACCGGTGCCCCCGGACCAGATGGACGGCGTCATCGGCACCAACTTCCTGCCCGAGCCGCTGCGCACGCGCGTGAACCAGCGCCTGTCCTCGCTGTCGACCACCTGCTGGCTGCGTTGCGCGGCGCACGAGTACCGGCTTGCGGCGGCCGGGCAGGTCCACGCGCTGTTCTACAACAAGCTGATGCCCTGGGACCACGCCGCGGGCTGGCTGCTGCACCGCGAAGCCGGCGGGCACAGCGCGCATTTCGATGGCTCGCCTTTTCTCCCCGCGCACATGTCAGGCGGGCTGATCTGCGCGCCCGATGCGCGGAGCTGGCGGGACCTGAAGGCGGCGCTGCTGGATTGAGCAGGACGGGGTGGGCTGGGCCTCTCGCGGCCCGGCCGCCGCCGGGGCTGGCACGCGCCCGCCCGTCAGCGAATGGAGCGGCGCAGCGTCTGGGACGGCGCTTCGCCGAACTTGTGCTTGTAGGCGGCGGTGAAGTGGCCCAGGTGCGTGAATCCCCAGCGCATCGCCACCCCGGTGACCGTCTCGTCGCGGGAAGCCCCCTCGAGCAGTTCGGCGCGAACGCGTTGGAGGCGGATCGACTTCAGGAACGCCGCGGGGCTCGTGTCGCGGAAATTCTTGAAGCCGGAATAGAGAGCGCTGATGCTCACGCCCGCGTGTTCCGCGACGTCCGCGATGCTGACCTGCTCGCCTGCATGGGCGTGGATGTACTCCTCGGCGCGGCGCACGTAGTAGGGGGCCATCGGCGGCGTCGGGCGCCGCAGTTCGTCGCTGAGGCTGTTCGACTGTCCGAACAGCAGGGCGCTGACCAGCATCTGCTCCAGGTTGGATCGCGCCGCCGGCGACGCCAGCATGCCGCTGTCGTGGGCCGCCTCGCTCACCAGAAGCTCGATCAGGCGGCGCCAGGGCTCGATCTGGGAACCATCGAGCGCCATCCTGGGGGCGAACTTCACCGGCTTCGACAGGTCCCGTCCGAGATGCTGTCCGCAATGCCGCTCCAGCAGGGAGCGGTCGATCTGCACGATGATCTGGTCGCACCCCTTGTGCCCCAGCAGGTGCAGCGGCTCGGTGGGCGTGACCACGGTGCCCACGCCCGGGCTGGAATCGACGGTGGTGTCTCCGCAGCGCACGACGCACGAGCCCGAGATCGGCATCTGAACCAGGTAGGCGTTCTCCATGCGTCCGGGGCGGACCTCCACGGCGGCGCCGTAGCTGAGGCGGTGCAGCGAAATCGATCCCAGCGTGACGCGGTACATGCGCGTGTCCACGGCGTCCCCGGTGTCCAGGACCCGGAGCTCGTGCGGCGAAAGCACCTCGCCGACGCGGCTGCGGGCCTCGTCGGGGTCGTGCGTTTGAAACAGCTGGCGCGACAGCAGTGCCTGGGACCGGAAGGTCTCCGCAAACCCGGAACTTGGCATCCCTTGTCTCCTTGTCGGTCGACCCGTGCGGCGCATCGACGCGCGTCCGGGCATCTTCTCGTCAGCACCTTCCGCCCGCCGGCTGCCTTGCGTGGCTCGCCCAAGGCACCGGCTTCAATGCAGGCGAACCCAAAAAAATGATCATGATTGAAAATGATCTAGCTCATATCAATCCAAAATACCATGAAGCGCGGGGAAGTGGCATCGGGACATCCCGCAGCCCCCGAGGGGGCGGTTGCCGCAGCCCTGCCGGTAGTGAAGCCGGACTCCGCCCGCTTGTGGCGGCAGCGTGCCGGGCAAGGCACTCTCCGGCCGAGCGGGCGCCCGGGAAGGAGGAGGAGCCGCTGCGCGGCGGGTGCCCTGGCTTCCTGCCCGGATCGAGGCCCGACGCGCTCCGCGGCCGGCGCGCCCCGCGCGCTGGCACACGGCACATGCGATGTGCCATGGACGGGGCCGAGGAACCCGACACACATCAAGAAGATGTAGACCCGGGATAGCCGCTGCAAAAAGCGGATGGCGTGCTGGAGGGGGTGCTGAGATGCTATGCACCAAGAGACAACTCCGCTTGCGAAGGACCGGGCCGCGAAAGCAAAAGAGCCCGGCCGCGCATGACCTCACTCGGTCCTGAGTCCCGCCCGGCCCCGCCGCAGGCGGAGGAGTCTCCCGTACTCCACGTCCTTAGAAGGTGCCGAGAATGCCAAATACTGATTCCGAATTGATCCAGCGCGCGAGAGAGATCGCTCCGCGCATCCGAGCCCGTGCTGCCGAGGCGGCGGTCCGGCGCAAGCCGCACGACGATTCCATCCAGGAACTGATCGAGACGGGTATCGTGCAGATGTTCGTGCCCAAGCGCTGGGGCGGCGCCGAAGCGAGCCTGTCCACCGCGCTGGAGGTGATCGAGATCATCAGCGAGGCCTGCCCTTCGACGGGCTGGATCGCCGCCTTCTACATCATGCACAACATCTATGTGCCGAAGTTCCCGGAGCGGGCGCACGAGGAGCTGTTCGGGAAGAAGGGCTATGTGCTGCTGCCGGCGGCCTCGGCCCCCAACATGAAGGCGCGCAAGGTGGACGGCGGCTGGGAGTTGAGCGGGCGGGCGCTGTGGGGGTCGGGTGTGATGCATGCCGACTGGGTCATGATCGGCGGCATGGCCGAGGATGGCCAGCAGCGCGGCTTTCTGCTGCCCGTGGCGCAGGTCCAGGTCGAGGACAACTGGCACTTCGCCGGCATGTCGGGAACCGGCAGCAACGACTACGTCGCCACCAATGTGTTCGTGCCGGACCACCGTTCGGCCGCCATGGGCGAGTTCTACGAAGGTCCGACGGCGGGGTCCCGCCTTTACGACAACCCGCTGTACTCGATTCCCTTCTTCGTGCTGGTGTACTGCACCTTCGCTCCGGTGATCGTCGGGTGCCTGAAGGGGGCCTTGCGGGCCTACGAGGAAACCGTCGAGCGCCGGGTCCGCAACTTCACCGGGGCGGTGGTTAAGGAGCAGCAGCATGCCCAGATCATGCTGGGCGAGTTCCAGATCGCCACCCGTGCCGCCGACGAGCTGGCGCGTGCCGTCTACGGCCACGCCGCCGAGATCCTGGCCGGCCGTCCATTCACCGTGGACGAGCGTTTGAAGCTGAAGGGGCTGACGGCCTTCATCTCGAAGCACAGCCGGGAAACCGTGAACGCCATGATGGGCGCCTCGGGGGCGTCCAGCTTCCACAACGACCAGGCGCTGCAGCGCATCTGGCGTGATCTCAACACCGTGTCGGTCCATGCATTCGTCGACTGGGACGCGACCCGCGAACTGCACGGCAAACACCACCTCGGCCTGCCGCTGACCTACCCGCTCTTCTGAGCCCCGGGCGAGGGCGGGCGACCTTGCGGCGGGATGGCTCCGCCCTCCCGTCGCCGCGTCCCGCCGCGCGCTCGGCAGTGCCAGGCGCGAGTCGTTGAACCAGATTGAAAAAGGAATCCGAGATGTCAAACAACGCTGTACTGAATCCCTCGCCGAAGGCGAGCGCCACCGCCGCCGCGGCGCCATCGCACGCCGAGCTCCTGGAGCGCGCCCGCCGGATCAGCCGCAAGGCGGAGGCGCGCGCCGAGCAGACGGACCGCGAGCGCTGCATTCCGCGCGAGACCATCGCCGAGCTCTACGATGCGGACCTGATGCGGCTCGTGCAGCCGCCGCAGTGGGGCGGACTGGGCCGCAGCTTCCACGAACTGTACGAACTGGTTTACGAGCTCGCGCGCGGCTGCGGCTCGACCGGCTGGATCTACTGCGTGCTGGCGGGCCACTCCGTCGTGGTGGGCACCTTCCCCGCCGAAGCGCAGGCCGCGGTCTGGGGCGATGACAGGAAGGCCCTGGTTTCCTCCGCATTCGCTCCCACGCTGCAGGCGAGGAAGGTCGATGGGGGCTACGAGATCAGCGGCAAGTCGCCCTTCTCGAGCGGCACCGACCATGCGAGCTGGGCCTTGCTCGGCGGCGTGGTCCTCGACGAGAAGGGGGCACCGGCGCGCAAGCTGTTCCTGGTCCCCCGCAGCGACTATGCGATCCACGACGACTGGTTCGTGATGGGCCTCGCGGGCACCGGCAGCAAGACACTGGAGGTCGCCGGGGCCTTCGTGCCCGAGGTGCGCGTGGTCGACCTGCAAGACTTCTTCAGCGGCCTGGCGCCGCACAGCCTCCAGAGCGCGATGGTTGGCGCGGCGCGCGGCGGCATCGACAGTTTCGTGGAGAGCATCCGCAACAGCCCCGGCAAGTTCGGCGGGCGGCCGCCGGCGGAGCTGGAGCTGTTCCAGACGGTGGTCGGCAGCGCGGTCGGGGACGTGACCTATGCCTGGGAACTGCTCCAGAAGATCACGTGCGAGTGCGAGCCCATCGTGCTGAGCGGGCAGGCGATGCCGCCCGAGCAGATCCTGCGCAACCGCTCGGCAACCTCCACGATTTCCAGGCTGTGCCTCGGCGCGCTCGAGCGGGTATTCGAGCTCAGCGGGGGCCAGGGGATCTACAACAACCGCCTGTCACGCGCGCTGCGCGACGTCCGGGCGGCGGCCAACCACGCTGCGCTCAATGCGACGCTGGCGGGCAAGGATGCCGGCCTGCTGGCCCTCAAGCGCGGTTAGCCCCTGAAGACAACCCGGCCGCGCGGCCGGCCCTGCCGTCGCACATGGCGTCGGCCCGTGCCGCTGGCGCCCCCACCCACAAGAGCTCCCAAGATGACCCAATTGATTGAAATCGCCAAGCCCCCGGAAATCCCGGACCGGCTCAAGCGCGTGCTGCGCTTCACCCCCGCGCCCGTGAGCATCGTCACCAGCTTCGACGAGTTCGGAGAGCCGGTCGGGCTGGCCATGTCGGCCATCATGCCCGTGGCCCTCGAACCCTGCTCGATGGCCATCTCGATCAACCGCGACGGATCGGCGTACCGGCATGTCCGCGCGGCCGGCCTGTTCTGCGTGAACCTGCTCAACAGCGCCACGGAGCCGCACTTCCGGCCCTTCTGCGACCCCAGGCTGCGGGAGCAGCGCTTCAAGGACCCGGCATGGAAGGTCCACGAGGGGCTCTGGTATCTCGACGACGCGCCGGCGAGCATCTTCTGCAGGATCGAGCAGGTCGCGCAGTACGGAACGCACGACGTGGTCATCGGCAAGGTGTTCGACATGTTCTCGTCCGGCGACCAGGACATCCTCGGCTGGGGCGACGGCTCGCTGGGACGCCTCCTGCCAGTCACGCCCCATTGAGCCTCGCCGGAGACAAGCCATCATGAAGCTGTACGAAGTACCCTGGTCCATCCATCCCCGCCGCGTCGGCGTCTACCTTGCCGAGAAGGGCATCGAGGGCATCGAACGCGTGCAGGTCGCCCCGCCGCCGGACAGGACGCGGCGCATCATCGAAGGCGTGACGATCGCCGGCACCGTCCCGGCGCTCGACATCGGCGACGGGCAGGTCATCGGCTCCTCGCTCGCCATCCTGGAGTACCTGGAGGAACGCTTCCCTTCGCCCGACCTGATCGGCGCGACCCCGGTGGAGCGCGCGCGCACGCGGGAGTTCATCACCGTCATCGAGGAGGCCACCGTCTATCTGCGGATCTGGGCCTTCAACGGCAGCCGGCTGTTCGCGGCCGAGGTGGCGCAGGACAAGGCGGTCGCGCGGGCCGGGATGGCGGCATGGCTCGGCAAGCTGCAGCTGCTCGAGCGCATGGTGGCGGACCGGGGCGGGGCGTTCCTGACCGGCGATCGTCTGACCACCGCCGATTGCGTCGGCTTTGCCTTGCTGCAGACCACGACCGAGCTGTTCGGCGTCCCGATCCCGGAGGACTGCCCCAGCCTCCAGGGCTGGTATCGGCGCTTCTCCGCACGCCCGAGCGCAGCGGTGCCCGACTTCCCGCCGGTGCTCGGGCTGAGCCGGGGGCTGGTCCAGCAGACGCAGGAAGGCTGACCGGTGTCCGCACGGTCCGCCCGGATCCATCGCAAGAACATGAACGGAGTATCCATGGAGACATTCAGCGTCTGGGGAGCAGCGACTGCGAGGGTCGTCGTCGCCCTGTTCTACCTGGTCACGGCCCTCGGCCTGGCGAAGGACTTCAAGATGGTCACGGGACTCATGGCGGCCAAGGGCGTGCCGGTGCCGGGACCGCTGCTCATCGTCACGATCCTGGTCTGGGTCGCCGGCGGCGGCGCGCTGATCCTGGGCCGGGGCATCGTGCCTGCGGCGCTGGTCCTGCTCGTCCTGACCGCCATCATCACCCCGCTGAACCATAACTTCTGGGCCGCGCCGGCCCAAGAGCGCGCGAACGAGGTCCAGCATTTCGCGAACAACATCGCGATCATGGCCGGGCTGCTCGCGATTGCCGCGGCGGCGTCCGCACGGCCGCTGTAGGTGCGCGTGCGGCACGCAGAACCATGAGGCAGCCACCATGAGCACTCACCACATTGCCAGCGCCCAGCTGGGTCGCGGCGCACCGGCCCGGAGCGCAGGTGCCGCGTTCGCGGACCGCTGGATCTTCGTCTTCATGGCCGCGCTGTTCGTGGCCACGGCCCTGGCGGGCTTCGTCCCCAGCTCGATCGCCAAGCTCGCTTCCGTGCGCGCGGGCGAGCAGGGGCCGATGCCGCCCGTGCTGCACGTCCATGCCGTGTTGATGGGCGGCTGGCTGGCCCTTCTGCTCGTGCAGTCCGTCCTCGTGGCCACGGGCGCGCCCTGGCTGCACCGGCGGCTCGGCATGCTGGCCTTGCTGGTGGCTCCCGCCATGGTCCTCAGCGGCGTCCTGCTCGTGCCCGTCGTCGACCGGCCGATCCACCAGATGCTGGCGGCGCCCCCGGCCGGCACCGAACCCGCCCTTCTGCAACTGCTGCAGGCGTGGATCCCGAACCGGCCCCTGTCGCAGATCCGCGCCGGCGTCGTGTTTGCCGTGCTGATCGCCTGGGCCCTGTGGGTGCGAACCGGTGATCCGCAGACACACAAGCGCCTCCTGGTCCTGGCCACGGTCTGGCCCTTGGGCGCGGGCATCGACCGCATCCCGCTGCCTGGCACCTACCCGGAAAGCCCGGCCGCGTCCGACCTGTACACGCTGCTGTGGGTGGCGCCGCTGTTCGTCTACGACCTGGTCCGGCACCGCAGGGTCCCGCGCGCCTGGTGGATCTGGCTCGCGGTGTGTCTTCCGCTGTCGGCGGCCGTGCACCTGCTATGGGGCTCGGCCTGGTGGATGGCCCACGGGCCGGAGATCCTGGGCCTGCGCTGACCGGGCCCCAAGACCGCCGCCAGCACCCGGGGGCGCGGTGGCCACGTTCATCGCCGCGGCCGGGCCGGCCTGACGGCACCATTCTTCCGAGGAGCATCATTCCCATGAACATCACGACCGAGCAGATCTTCACCGAGGCGCGAAGCCAGAACGGCTTCCTCGACGCGCCGGTGCCCGACGCGATGCTGCGTTCCCTCTACGACCTCATGAAATGGGGGCCGACGTCCGTCAACTGCCAGCCGGCGCGCGTCGTCTTCGTGCGTTCGGAAGCGGAGAAGGCCAGGCTCGTGGAATGCGTGAGCCCGGCCAACCAGCCCAAGGTGCGTTCCGCGCCCGTGACGGCGATCATCGGCATGGACATGGCGTTCCACGAGCAGTTGCCCAGGCTGGTGCCGCACGTCGACGCGCGCAGCTGGTTCGCGGGCAACGCGCCCATGATCGAAGCCACGGCGTTTCGCAATTCGTCGATGCAGGCCGCCTACCTGATCATCGCGGCCCGGGCGCTCGGACTGGACTGTGGCCCGATGAGCGGCTTCGATGCCGACCAGGTCGACGCGCAGTTCTGGCCCGGCACGCAGGTCAGGACGAACGTGCTCTGCACGTTGGGCAAGGGCGACCCGTCCAAGGTCCATCCGCGGCTGCCGCGCCTCGCCTTCGACGAGGTCTGCCGGCTCGCCTGAAGGGCAGGCTTCGCCCGGCGCGGGTCTGCTGTCCCGGACCCGCGCGGGCCTCGCGCGGGCCTTGACCTGGGTCAATGGGACGGCCACGGGCTGTCCTCGGCGACGCGGTGTCCGCCGGCCGGCTTGGCGGGTTTCCGCTTCGGGCGCAAGGCGCTGCGATGGACAGCGCGGGCCTGCTCCCGAAATCGCCCCCAATTGGGAGCAATTTCGGGCTGGCGCCAGCGGGCGCGAATCCGGAGCATCGGGCTCAGATGGAAGCTGGGCGGATGGCTCGATATGGATTCGGAACGGTTGGAACTCTCCACCATGCTGCTGCTTGCCGTGCTCGGGGGCATGACCTACGAGGCGGTGGCCCGCGAGCATGGCATGACGCGCACCGGGGTCGAGCGGCGCGTCAAGGCGCTCGTGCTCCGGCTGGTCCGCGAGATCGGCGTCGAGGGCCTCAACGAGAGCCGCGCGGTGTTCGTGCGCACGCTGCGCGCGCACCGGCTGGCCATCGAGTCGGCCCTGCAGCGGTATGGGCCCATGGCGCCGGCCGGGAAGACGGATGCGCCCGTGATCCTCTCGGACGAGGACATCCAGGCCGCCATGCGGCGCGCGCGGCTGCACACGGCGACACCCGAGCGGGACGTGGCCATGGTGTGGATCCTGCTCGCGACCGGAGCGCGGCCCCTCGAGGTCGCGCGCATGCAGGTGCGGGACTACCTGAACGACGATGGCACCGTCAGGCTGCATTCCGAGGTCCGCGCCGAGGTGGCGGTGAACCGCCGCAGCCGCCCCCTGTACTTCACCAGCGTGCCGGCGCGCGAGGCCATCGACGCCTATCTCGCGGTGCGGGCCCCGGGATCCGCCGGGGCCCAGCCGCTGGCTTACCGGGGGCTGGACCCGGTGCAGGCACTCTTCCTGACGCAGGAAGGCGCTGCCTTTCCGATAGAGCGCATTCCGACCGCATCGGGCATGCGCTACCTCTGCGAGGAGATCCACTATGCCTATCGCAAGATCTTCCGGCGGATCGGCATCCCCGGCCTGTCGGCGCAGAACGTGCGCCACACGGTGATGCACCGCCTGGTGCGCCGGGGCGCGGACGAGGAGCAGATCGGCGAGCTGCTGGGGATCCGCGACGTGCGGCCGCCCCGGTGCCCGCGGCCGAGCCTGGAGCAGCTCATGGAGGGGCTGGTCTAGGGGGCGTGCTCGCTGCCCGGCAAGTCCCGGTTGCTCGCGGAGCGTTCACCTACGCCGCGGGGCCCGGCGCCCTGCGGCATGGCAGGAGGGTGGGGTCCGGCCTGCAGGAGTGCCGACGGCGCATGCGGGCAGCGTGACGACTGAGACCAGGATCGGACCGGGGACCGATGGCGGTCGCACCGGGGTGCGATTTGCCATGGCGAGGCGCGGCCGTTCGCACAACGGTCGAACTTTGCGTGAACATGGCAGTCCCACCGTCCCGGGAGTGCATGACGATGCTTCGTTGCGGCAACCAGATACGCCTGACCCGGCGCGAGGCCGAGGTCTTCAAAGAGATCACCGACTTCGAGCCGGCGGACATCCGCACGCTCGCCGATCTCGAGCGCTATGTCGCGCAATGCAAGGGCTACTACCATGGAACGTCGTATGCCACTGCCTTTCTGCACTGGCTCATCGACGGACAGCTCGACGCATGCGTCGGGCGTCCGGATGCGCGCCAGGGCGGCCGCTGAGGCGGTAGCGGCGTCGGCGGCGTCCGGCTGAAGGACGGGGCCTCACATTCCGGCCCGCGGCCATGGCGAACCGGGGGTATCCGGGAGGCGGTCAGCGCGCGCGAATGTCACTTATAGAGGGTGCACTCATAGCGAGTGCGCTTATAGCGAGTGCTCTCATATCGAGTAGCTCCATAGCAAGTGATCCGATAGCGTACGGATCAAAGGAGTGCTATGGAACTGGAATACGACCCCCTCGTGTGCTTTGGGCGCCACCTGGCAGCGACGCGCCGCAACGCCGGGGTGTCGCAGGAGGCGCTGGCCTACGACAGCGGCATGTCGAGGAGCTACCTCAGCGAGATCGAACGAGGCTTGCGCAACGTGGCGCTGCGCAACATCTGCGTGCTTGCAGAGACCTTGAGGGTTCCCCCGTCGGCGCTGCTGGAGTTTGACCGCACACCCTCCGCCGACAAGGCGCGGCGCAGTCCCAAGCAGCGCAGTGGCGCGCGGCTGGGCGACGAGGTGGCCACGAAAGGCGGGAGAACGGGGTTGGAGCGCGGAAAGAAGGGCAGGGCGGGGTGAGTGCGGCGTTTGTTGGCGCGCCAGCCCGCTGTCCAGTCGGGGCCGGGCGAGCGCCGATGCGCCCGTGCGCGCCGCATGGGCGGCGCGCAGGGCGTTCGGTCTCTGGCGGGCGGCGGGCTCAGCCTGCCGCCGATGGCCGCACCGCCGGGGCGGTGTCCTCTGCGGCGAGCGCGTGCGTGCCCGTGTCGGTCTTGTCCGCGGCCTTGCGGGCGCGTTCCCTGAAGGACTTCTCTGCCTGGGCGTAGGCGTCACTCTCCATCAGGCGCCTGACCTGGGGCGCTGCGGGCTCTTCTTCCATTTCCGGCAGGCAGGCCACGGCGACGTTGCGGCCTTGGCCCAGCGTCTCGGCGACCGCCCTCGGGAACGAAATGAACACGGCCCGCAGCAGGCTGCGCACGGCCCTGCCGATGCGGCGGTTGCGTGTCTCGCGGCTTTCATGGAGCCGGATGCAGCGCTGGCAGCACAGGTACAGGCCGCGATGGCGGCGCCGGAGCGTCTCGTCGCGTTCGAGTTCCGTCAGGATCTCCGCGGCGAGGGTCTCATCGCGGCGCACTTCGGGGTAGAACTCCACCCAGATCTTCTCTTCCTGCCGCTCGATGGTTTCGAGCCGGTGACGGGCAGGGGACTTCTCTTGGGGCATGGCTAAGCCTCCCGTGGTTGGTGTTGAACATCGGAGGACGCAGGGCCGCCCGGCGTGGCCGCGGAGGATCGCGAACGGCGCGGCGGCGGCGCCGTGCGTGCAGCGGGCTGCAGGCTTCAGCGCCGGAAACCCGAACGCGCCTGTTCGGCGATCCTCATCCATCGGCTGGCGATCCGTTCAAGGTACGCCAGGTCATCTGGTTCGATGTCGCCCAGCCTGCGCCGCTGGACGATCACGGCCCTCACGAGCCCCGGGTCGTCCTTCGCGAGCTGGACGACCGTGGCTGCGATCTGCCTGCGGTAGCGGTCGATCATGCGATCAGGCCTGGGCCGTGGCAGACTCGGCCTGGTCTTGCCGGGGAGCTTGCGCCGCCGTGCCGGACCAGGGCTTGAACAACATCGGAATCCGGCGGGGGGCCGGGAGCTGCGCGGCGCGCGACCCGGATCCGCCCAACAGCACGCACACGGCGCGCTGGGCTCTCATCACATTCGTGATCATGGTGTCCTCCTTCCATGAAAAAAGGGGGACACCGCTCCCCATGCCGGGGAAACATGTTCCCCGTCTGGGATGCCTCAGCGGGGCCGAGGCGCTTTGCGGCGATACCTGGCGGCACGCCATGAACGCCTGCGCCCTGGCGGGTGCGGCACTCGCTCTGGGCCGCATGGCGCAGCGACCGAAGCCGCTGCCCCATCCGGCACGCAGTGGCGCGCCTCAAGGAGAGGACGCGCCACGGTTCGCGGTCCGGCGCAAGGCCGGACCGGGTCTCTGGTCATTCGCATGACCGGGCCGGACGGATCCGGCGCACTGCAAGGCGAGTAACGATCGCGACGCCAGCGAGGCTGGACTTCATTGGGCCTGCGTGCAGGCCCCGATGAAGGCTGGGTGGACTCGATGCCCACGGGTAGCCATGGCACTATCGGTCCGCTTGGCCGCAGGCCGCAAGCGGGGCGCGGACACGCGCCACGTTTCCGTTCCGAAGGGCACGCGGCAGCAAGCGCTTCGGGGTGGCGACGAGCGACGCACCGTGCGGCGGCCGGGCGGGGGACCCGGACCCGCGGACGGACGGACCCACGGGCCGCCGGGTCCCGCCAGCCCATGCGCCGGTCCTGGAGGGGCTGGCAACGCGCCTGCGCCAGGCCGGGCCGCGGGGCGATACGATGCGCGGGGCCGGGCCCGCCCCGCATTCTTCCACTCCATGTCTCGCGAGCGATATGCCACAGGCGCTGCACTATCCCACCATCGAATTCAACGATCTCGACGCGCTCAAGCGCTCGCTGCTGGTCTGGGACCGCGTGCACCGCATCGTTCCCGGCGGATACGTCCCGCAGGACCCGCCGGAGGTGGCGACGGCGGTGGCCGAAGGGGTCATCCTGAACCTGGCCGTCGATGCCGCGGAGAAGTCGAGCGCGGCCCACCGCTTCCTGGACTTCTACGCGCTGCGGGAGTCCCAGCGGACCCGCCTGGCCTGGCCCGCCGGCTTCTCTTCCGAGGCGTTCACCCGCATCAATCCGGACAAGATCGACGCCAAGCTCCTGCCGCTGTTCGAGCAGCTGGCGCAGCGCCTGACCGCCGACGGCTTCCTCGAGGTGCCCCACGAGCATGCCGGCGGCTACATGTTCTACCTGGCGGCCTCGGTGGCGCAGCGCCGCGCGCTGGAGCTGACCACGGACTCCTCCGACTGCTGGGCCGTCGGGACCTATTTCGCGAACGACGGGGCCTTCACCGAGGCGGTTTCCGACGAGCGTGCCGACGCCTACCTCGCGAACCTGGCGGTCGTCGATCTTCTTCCCAGGGACCTCGCCGAGGTGCCCATCGACACCATCCTGCGCTACCGCGAGGACACGGTGGAGCTCCGGCATGCGTTTCAACGGGAGCTGCAGCAGCTGCAGGCGGAGATCTCCCGCTGCAAGAACAAGCAGCACGCCCGCTACATCGTGGCGGACTTCGTGCGGCGCTTCGAGCGGGCGAAGGCGGAGTACCGGGCGTCGCTGGGCTTCTTCCGGAAGGAGGGCGTATACAGCATCCTGTCCGTGGGGCTGCCCGTCGCGGCTGCCTTCCTCTCGCTCCCGGGGCTCGGGGGCGGCGGTCCGTACACGCCGTTCGGGCTGGGCGTGGGCACGCTGGCGGGCGCCGTGGCGGCCCTCGCGACGCGTGAACTGGTCCGCAAGCCGAAGTCGGTGGGGTCGTACCTGGTCGACGCCGAGCGGCTGACCCGCACGCCGAGCCTGCTGCTGCACCGCAAGTTCGAGGAGTTCATGAACGACTAGGGTCCCGCCGCCCTTGCTTCCGGTCGGCGGGGGCGGAGGGTAGGGGCGCGGCACAGGCGCCGCTAGGCCGGGGCCGGGGCCGGGGGCGGGGGCTGGTCGATGCGTTGCGCGTAGCGAAAGCTCAGGCTTTGCTGCTCTCCCGACACGGCGGCCGTTCCGCTGAGGTCGCGCACGCGGGCCTGGCTGCGGCCGTAGGCCTGGACATGGCCGGCCGTCCCGCCAATGTGCGGAAAGAAGGGGACCTCGCAATGGCCTTGCTCGATGAGCGCGCGGTCCTGGTCGTGCATCGGGAGCACGATCTGGTGCAGCACGTTGGAGAACTGCAGCACGAAGATCAGGTAGGGGCAGTCGGCATGGCCGGGGCGCCGGCGCAGCAGGGCGTACTGGAACTGGTCATTGGGCATCGGGCCCGGAAGAAACTGCTCCAGCAGCCGCAGCGGGCGGTAGGGATAGCTTTCGAAGGTGTGCGCGGGCGCCAGGATCCAGCGTTTCAGGTGATCGCATTCACCCGCCTCGGGCTCGGGCATGACGGCCAGCGCCATCTTGACGAGGCATTTGAAGACGCCCATGGGCACGTAGGGCTGGCGCTCGAGCTGCAGCGTGACGGTGCGCGTCTCCTCGTCCAGGCGGTGGCGCGGGTCCTTCTCTCCGAGGCGGATCGCCAGGTTCCGAGGGCCCCGCGCGTCGATGCGCATCTGGTGGTCGCGGGACTTGAACGAAGGCAGCCCCTTGCCCGTGACGCGCCCGGTGGCGCGCATGGGCAAGGTCCACTTGGCGTAGTCGTCCTCGACCATGCGCGCGAAGTGCCGGTTGCACGCGTCGCACTCCCGGCGGTCGATCAGGGCCTTGTTGCCGATCTGCTCCGGAAACGCATGGGCCTTGTCCCGGAAGGACGTCTCGGGGTCGGTCCTGCCGCAGTAGCGGCACCGCCGCGGCGAGAGATCGCCGCCGAGGTACTGCGGCCTGGACGTGGAGCGCAGGAGGCCATGCGCGATTTCGTCGTAGCGCTCGTCATACCACCGGGCCGCGGCTTCGTTCTCCCTGGTCGCGGCGGAAGCGTCCCCGCTCTCCTCGCGCAGCACGATGGCGGCGGAGTCCGGGTGGCGCGCGAGGTACGTGGCCAGGCATTCGGCGGTGCGCGGCACGAACACGACGTCGGTGAGGCCCGCCGTGGCCGCGAGTTCCTCCAGCAGATCCGGGTCCACGCCGGCGGCGAGCAGCGGTCCCGGCAGCCGGCCGACGCGGATCCGCTCCGTGACCAGGTAGAGCACGTGCCCCTCGAGGTCGCAGCGGTTGTCGCGCTCGAGCAGCCCGAGCGCGTCGGCGTCGCAGAGCCCGTCCAGCAGTTCCCGCAGGGTCTTCTTGCACGGGGCCGCGATGCCCATGTCGATGGCTCCGCGCTGGGCGAGCAGGTAGGAGCAGGTCAGCCACCCGGCGGCCAGCGCCGCGGGCTGCTCCGAGAGCGCGGGCGTGTGGATGCGGCGGGCGGCCGCCGTCGGGCGGCCTGGGGCGGGGCTGGGCGATGAAGGCATGGAGCGGAATCCGGGATGCGCCGCGCAGACCAGCTGCTCTTGCACCGTTCCTTCCGGCGCACCCCCTTTTGCGCCTATCGTAGCGCGGCTGTCGTGCTCCGCCGGGATGCGCGGGCCGCGGTGGCGGCGTGTGCCGGTCGCCGGACGCCGCGGACAGCGGGCCTGGCGCCGGGCGGACAGCGACATGGCGCCGATATCGCCTCGATTTCAGCGGCATTCCGGCTTGCGCCGCGCCGCATGGCGGCCGACGATGGGGCAAGCCATCCCTTCGCCCATGGACATCCAGCGGTTCGCCATCGCCGGCAGCGAATTCGATGCGGACGATCCCCGTCTGCAGGAGGCGCTCGCGCTGGCCTACGAGTCGCCGCAGCGGCCGCGGTGCCTGTGCTGTCCCGAAGGGGTGGAGATGTATGTCGCGCGCCACCGACAGTTCGTGCTCAAGCGCATGCCGGGCTCGGGAGGGCGGCACCATCCCGGATGCCCGTCCTACGAGCCCGATGCGCACCAGTCCGGCCTCGGCGAGCTCCTGGGCGAGGCCGTCGTCGAGTCCAGCCCGGGATGCTTCGAACTGCGCGTGAGCTTCCCCTGGAGCCGCGTGGCGGGCCGCGCGGTGCCGCGCGGCGAGGCGCAGGATACCGCCGAGGTGGCCGTCGGGCGGCGGCGCATGACCCTGCGGGCGCTGATGCACTTCCTGTTCCAGAGCGCGGGCTTCAACCGCTGGTCGCCCGCCATGGAGGGCAAGCGCAACCAGGGCGTCCTGCACAAGTACCTGCTGGAGGCCTCCGAGAGCATCACCATCCGGGGCGTGGCGCTGGCCGAGCGGCTGTACGTGCCCGAGCCGTTCTCGGAGAGCGGGCGCGAGGAGGCCGCGCGGCGGCGCAGGGAGAAGCTGGCCGTGCTGCATCCACGCGAGGGGCAGAGCCCCCTCGCGCTCGTGCTCGGTGAATTCAAGGCGTGCGACGCGACGGCGCTCGGCCGCCGGCTCTGGATCAAGCATGCGCCGGATGCCCCCCTGCTGGTGGCGACCCGGACCTGGGAACGCATCGAGCGTGCGTTCGCCCCGTTGTTCGAGGCCTGCGACGCCGACACCGGCAGACGGGTCCACCTCGTCATCGCGGCGCTGATCCGGGCGCGGCGCGAGCACACCTACGAGGTCGACGCGGCGAGCCTGATGCTCACCAGCGAGCAGTGGATTCCCGTGGAGGGCGTGCACGAGCTGGGCCTGCTGCATGCCCTCGTCGCGCAGCGCCGGCGCTTCGTCAAGCCGCTGCGCTACGACGCCCGGACGGCGGCCGCCTTCCCCAATGCGCTGCTGCTGGACGCCGGCGGCCAGCCCCTGCCGCTGCACGTGGTCAGTGCCTTCATGCCGGCGAAGGACCGCGCGACGAAGGAGAAGATGGCGCAGGCCGCGGGTGCGTGGATCTGGCGCCTCGACGAGCCCATGCCCGCGTTGCCAGAGGCGCGTTTGGCGCCGCCGGGGGGCGGCATGCGGGCGCTGCGCGGGGCGGGGCCGTGAACGGAGGGCAGGCGGGCCGGACGGCCTGGGTCCATGGGCCTACTTGCGCGGGAGCATGCCGGAGACGATCAGCGTCAGCGCGGCGCGCAGGTCGCGCAGCCCGCGCGCCATGCTGGGATGCGGGTGGGAGCGCAGCCACAGGTCCAGCTCTCCGTAGAACACGGAGCGCACGACGCGCGTCGCGAGCATCGGGTCCACGGTGCTGGCGAGCTCGCCCGAACGGATCGCGGCCTCGAACAGGTTGCTGAGCTCCCGCTGCACGATCTCCTTGCGCCGGTCCACGCTCACGCTTTGCGGCGTCGGGCCGATGTCCGCGTTGCCGCGCTCATGCAGCTTCAGCAGGCCGATCGGGGCCTCGGTGCTGAAGAAGCGCAGGAAGGGCTCGTACCAGCGCAGCAGCCGGTCGATCAGCGGGCCGGGCTTCTTGACCGCCGCCGAGGATTCGGCGAGGACGTCGTCCATGTCCTCGTTGAACACGAGAAACAGCAGATCGCGCTTGTCCTGCGCGTAGAGGAAGACCGTCGCGTGCGAGACCTCCGCGAGCTGGGCGATCTCCCGCGTGGTCGCGCCGTCGAAGCCCTTCGAGATGAACACGCTGCGCGCCGCGGTCTTGATGCGATGCAGCTTGTCCTGCTTGTGGCGTTCGCGCAGCCCGGCGGGCTTGTGGGGCTGCGGCTTGACGCCCGGCGCCTTTGCGCCGCGACGCTGTGCCTTTGCCGGTGACCTGGAGGGAGCGGGATTGGAGGAAGCCATGTTCTGTGGTGGAGCCGGCCGGGTGGGGCCATGACTGGGGTGGGAAAACGGTCCAAGGGGCCTGGGCCGGCAAGGCCCGCCGGCCGCGGGCGGTGGCGACCCCTCTAGGCGATCGCCCGCTCGCGCGCGCGGTCCTCGCCGAAGAGGTCGAAGACCACGCCGCGCAGCCACTGGTTGACGGGGGAGCGGTGCACCTTCGCATGCCAGAAGGCATTGATCGAGATCTCGGGCAGGGCCACGGGATGCGGCCGGGACGTCAGGCCGAACGGCTCGGCGAGCCGGTCGGCGAGCTTGTCCGGCACGGTGGCGATCAGGTCGGTGCGCTGCAGGATGTGGCCGACGCTCACGAAATGGGGGATGGTCAGGCGCGTGGTGCGGTCGACGCCGGCCCGGCGGATCAGCTCGTCCACCGTGCCGTGGCCGGTCCCTGCCGAGACGATCACGAGGTGCTGGGCGGCCTTGATGTCGGCCAGCGACAGCCGCTTCCGGTCCAGTGCGTGGCCCTGGCGGAACAGGCAGACATAGTGCTGCCGGAACAGCCGCCGCTGGAAGAAGCCCGCCTTGAGCTGGGGCAGGAGACCGATGGCGAGATCCACCTTCCCGGACTCCATGTCGTCGCGCAGGTTGACGGCGGTGTTGCGTACCGTGTTCAGTGTGGCGCCCGGCGCTTCGCGGGTCAGGCGCTCCACCAGCGCGGGAAGGAAGACGATCTCGCCGATGTCGGTCATCCCGATCGTGACCGGACGGTTCAGCTTCGCCGGGTCGAAGTCATTCTGCTGGTTGATGCCGCTGTGGATCATCGCCAGGGCGTAGCCGACCGGCTCGGCCAACTGCTCGGCGAAGGGCGTGGGGACCATCCCGGAGGAAGTGCGCAGGAACAGTTCGTCCCCGAACAGCCGGCGCAGCTTGGCCAGGGAGTTGCTGACGGCGGGCTGGGTGAGGTTGAGGTTGTCCGCGACCTTGGAGACCCGCCGCTCCACCATGAGCTGGTGAAACAGCACCAGCTGGTTCAGGTCGATGTCAGAGAGCTCCAAGGGATGTCCTCTCCACCGGGGTCGTGATGGACGCGGGCCTGCGCGCGGGCCGCGCGGCGCAACCCGTCCCGGCCCGCGTTCCGGCAGCCCCATGCTTCGGGCCGCCACTGTTTCTGCTGCTCAAGATGCTGTCTCCGTTGTGGACCCCAGGGGCCCTTATCACATGAACTGACTAGGATTATAAATAACCATGCTCATGTAAAGGATGAATCGGGCTGGGCGGAAGTTTTTGCGGCGTGCGCATCGGGGCGCAGGGCAGGGCGGGGCCGGCGGGGCCGGACAACGCAGAGTGATGGCGCGCAAAGGGCCTGGATGCGCGCAGCGGCGCGGGCTGGCGCGGGACGGCGGGTGGCCTTGCATCGCCCTGCGGCGGGGAGAGCCGGTGCCGCGCAGGCGGGTTCCGGGGGCGGAAGCGGGGCAACATCATTCGGAGTGATGTTGCACATTCAAGCGATTCTATTGGCTGATCTGCTGCGGGAGTCAATCATGGCGTTTGTTCGGTGCATAACAAAAAGCCAGCCCCACGCAGCATGGAAGTCCTCGTTCAGCCCCTCAATCGTGTCGTCCAGGTCGAGCCTGGGGCGAACCTCCTCGACGCCTTGCGCGCCGCGCAGGTGCCGATGTCGTACTCCTGCCTGGCGGGGCGGTGCGGCACGTGCCGCTGCCGCGTGATCGACGGCGAGGTAATGGACAACGGGCGGGAGCAGCAGTTCCCGCTGGACGCGGGCGAGACCTACGTGCTCGCATGCCAGACCCACATCACCGGATCCTGCACGATCGAGATTCCCGAGCCCGACGAGATCGTGGTCCATCCGGCGCGCATCGTCAAGGCGACGGTGAGCGCGGTGGAGGACCTGACGCACGACATCAAGCGTCTCGTGCTCAAGCCGGCCAAGCCGATCGAGTTCTCGGCGGGCCAGTACGTCCAGCTGCAGTTCACCCCGGAGCACGCCCGTCCATACTCGATGGCGGGCACCGCCGGCGACGAGATGTTCGAGTTCCACGTGCGGCTCGTGCCCGACGGGCGCGTCACGGGCTACATCGCCGGCGACCTCAAGGTGGGCGACGCGGTGAAGGTCAGCGGCCCGCTGGGGTCTGCCTACCTGCGCCGCAAGCACGATGGCCCCATGCTCTGCGTCGCCGGAGGGACGGGGCTCGCGCCGATCCTGTCCATCGTCCGCAGCGCCGTCGCCGCCGGCATGGCCAACCCGATCCATCTGTATTTCGGGGCGCGCTCGCCGCGCGACGTCTATGGCCGCGAATGGCTCGAGCAGCTGCGCCGCGAGCATCCGGCGCTGCACGTCCACGTCGTCGTCGCCTCCGGCCATGGCGGCGGGCCCCTGCGCACCGGCCTGGTCACGGAGGCGATCGAGCAGGACCTCGGCGACCTGTCCGGCTGGCGTGCCTACCTGTGCGGGTCGCCGCCGATGGTCGAGGCCGCATCGCTGGTCGTGCGCCGCAAGGGAATCGCACCGGGGCACGTCTACGCCGACGCGTTCTACAACCAAGGTACCTGACAAGGAGAAGACCCCCCATGGATGCTGCCGTCCGTCCTTCCTCGACGCTGAGCGAACGCTCGGCCTTCTACGAGCGCATCGGCGCCCATGGCCTGACGCCGCTGTGGGAGGTGCTGGGCGCGCTGGTCCCGCCGCAGCCGCGCTCGCCGGTCCAGGCCGCCCATTGGCGCTATTCGGCGCTGCGCGAGCATGTGATGGAGTCGGGCCGGTTGATCACCGCGGAGGAAGCCGAGCGCCGGGTGCTGATCCTGGAGAACCCCGCGCTGCGCGGCCAGTCCTGCATCACGCAGTCGCTCTATGCGGGACTGCAGCTCATCATGCCGGGCGAAGTGGCCCCCGCGCACCGCCACACCCAGTCGGCGCTGCGGCTCGTGCTCGACGGCGAGGGCGCCTACACGGCCGTGGACGGCGAGCGGACCACGATGCGCCGGGGCGACTTCATCATCACGCCGGCATGGACCTGGCACGACCATGGCAACCTGGGCAACGAGCCCGTCGTGTGGCTGGACGGGCTGGACATTCCCATCGTGCGCTTCCTGGACGCAGGTTTCGCCGAGAAGAGCCCCGAGCAGTACCAGCAGCCCCTGCGGCCGGAGGGCGATGCGCTCGCGCGCTACGGGGCCAACATGGCTCCGATGGACTACCAGCCGAGGACCTGGGAGCCGACGCGCGTCTTCGTCTACCCGTTCGAGCGCACGAAGCAGGCGCTGCTGGGCATCTCCCACGGCGCGCCGAATGCGCACGAAGGCTTCAAGCTGCGCTACCTGAACCCGGCGACCGGCGCGTCGCCGATGCCCACGATCGGCGCGTACGCGCAGCGCCTGCCCGCCGGCTTCGAGACCCGGCCCTACCAGAGCACCGACGGCACGGTGTACGTGTGCCTCGAGGGCAGCGGCGAGGCCGCGGTGGGTGAGCAGACATGGCGTTTCGAGGAGAACGACGTCTTCGTCGTGCCGTCCTGGCAGCCGCTGCGGCTGCGCGCCGGCACCGACGCCGTGCTCTTCAGCTTCTCCGACAGGCCGGTGCAGCAGGCGCTCGGCCTGTGGCGCGAAGCGCGCCTCTGAGGAAAGACGCCACGGTGCAGCCCCCATTTTTGAAGGACCTTCTGATGAAACTCGCCATCGACCCGCCCCACCTGCACACGCTGTCCATCGCCGGTGGCACCGAGCGTTTCCCGGTCAACCGCATCTACTGCGTGGGCCGCAACTACGCCGCGCATGCCCGCGAGATGGGCAAGGATCCGGACCGCGATCCGCCGTTCTTCTTCATGAAGCCGGCTTCCGCCGCGGTCGACGCGGCGCAGCCCGCGACCGTGCCGTATCCGCCCAAGACCAAGAACTACCACCACGAGATCGAGCTCGTCCTGGCCATCGGGCGGGGCGGCAGCGACATCCCCGTCGACCGCGCGCTGGAGCACGTCTTCGGCTACGCCGTCGGGCTGGACATGACGCGGCGCGACCTGCAGCTCGACGCGCGCGACAAGGGCCGCCCCTGGGAGTTCGGCAAGTCGTTCGCCTTCTCGGCCCCGATCGGGCCGCTGCACCGTGTCCAGGACGTCGGCCATCCCGCGCAAGGCGCGATCAGCCTGACCGTGAACGGGCAGCCGCGCCAGGCCTCGGACATCTCGAAGCTCATCTGGTCCGTCGCGGAGTGCATCGCCTACCTGTCGGAGTACGAGGCGCTGGAGCCCGGCGACGTGATCATGACCGGCACGCCGGAGGGCGTGAACGCCGTGCTGCCGGGCGACGCGATGCGCGGCGAGATCCAGGGGCTGGGGGCCATCGAGGTCCGGGTCGCCTCCTGACGACGCCGGCCCCAAAAGACAAGGAGACCACGATGAACCAGACGACGAACATCTTTCCGGACCAGCCGCGGTGGGAGACCGAAGGCACCCACCGCATCCCGTTCCTCACCTATACGAGCGACGAGATCTACCGCCGCGAACTGGAGCGCTTCTTCTACAAGGGCCACTGGTGCTATGTCGGCCTGGAAGCCGAGATCCCGAACCCGGGGGACTTCAAGCGCACCGTCGTCGGAGAACGCTCGGTGATCCTCGTGCGTGACGCCGACGGCGGGATCAATGTCGTCGAGAACGTCTGCGCCCACCGGGGCATGCGCTTCTGCCGGGAGCGCCACGGCAACCGCAAGGAACTGGTCTGCCCCTACCACCAGTGGAGCTACACGCTCAAGGGCGACCTGCAGGGCGTGCCATTCCGGCGGGGCGTGAAGCAGGACGGCCAGGTGCACGGCGGCATGCCGGCGGACTTCAAGACCACGGACCATGGGCTCACCAAGCTGAAGGTCGCGGTGCGCGGCGGCGTGGTGTTCGCTTCGTTCGACCACGAGGTCGAGCCGCTCGAGGACTTCCTTGGCCCGACCATCCTGGGCTACTTCGACCGGCTCTTCAACGGGCGCAAGCTCAAGATCCTCGGCTACAACCGCCAGCGCATTCCGGGCAACTGGAAGCTGATGCAGGAGAACATCAAGGACCCCTACCACCCGGGCCTGCTGCACACCTGGTTCGTCACCTTCGGGCTCTGGCGCGCCGACAACAAGTCGCAGCTGCGCATGGACGACAAGCACCGGCATGCCGCGATGATCTCGACCCGCGGCACGGGCGGCAAGGCCGAGCAGGTGACCCAGGTGTCGAGCTTCAAGGAGAGCATGCAGCTCAACGATCCGAAGTTCCTCGACATCGTGCCCGAGCCCTGGTGGGGCGGGCCCACAGCCGTGATGACCACGATCTTCCCCAGCGTCATCCTGCAGCAGCAGGTCAACAGCGTCTCGACGCGCCATATCCAGCCCAACGGCCACGGCAGCTTCGACTTCGTCTGGACCCATTTCGGTTTCGAGGACGACGACGAGGTGATGACCCAGCGCCGGCTGACGCAGGCCAACCTCTTCGGTCCGGCCGGCTTCGTCTCGGCCGACGACGGCGAGGTCATCGAGTTCTCGCAGCAGGCCTTCGAAAGCAAGCCCTTCCACCGCGCGGTCGCCGAGCTCGGCGGCCACGGGGTCGAAGACACCGAGCACATGGTCACCGAGACGCTGATCCGGGGCATGTACCGCTACTGGCGCGACGTGATGGAGGCCGAATGATGGCGGCGACCCTGAACTTCGAAGACTGGCTGGCGCTGACCCAGCTGCACGCGGACTACGCGAGCGCCGTCGACTCCGGCAACTGGGACCTGTGGCCCGAGTTCTTCACCGAGGACGGCGTCTACCGCCTGCAGCCGCGTGAGAACCACGAGCGCGGGCTGCCGCTGGCGACGCTGTCGTTCACGAGCAAGGGCATGCTCAAGGACCGCGTGTACGGCATCAAGGAGACGCTGTTCCACGATCCCTACTACCAGCGCCATGTCGTGGGCAGCCCGGTGGTGCGCGGCCTCGACGAGGGCCGCATCCGCTGCGAATCCAACTATGCGGTGTTCCGGACCAAGCTGTCGGACGCCTCGACCGTGTTCAACGTCGGGCGCTATCTGGATGTGGTGGTGCGCACCCCCGAAGGCCTCAAGTTCGCGTCCCGGGAGTGCATCTACGACACCGAGATGATCCCCAACTCCATCATCTATCCGGTCTGAGGCCACCATGCAGACAGCCGCTACGAACCGTCCTTCGAGGCCGGCGAACGTGCGCCGATGGCGTCTGCTCGGCGCGGGGCTGCTGGCGGCCACCTTGGTCGCCGGCGGCCTGCTGCTTCGCGAGCCGCCCGAGGAATGGGGCTGGGCGCAGGCGGCGATCGCAGGCTGCCTGCTGTGGTCCCTCACCTTCTGGTGGCGGCTGGAACTGCCGGCAGAGGCGGCGCCGCCCGACACAGGCCGGACGCCTGCCGAAATGCTGCCCGACCCCGAACCGCCGCCTGCGCTCGAGCCAACGGTCTCGGCCACTGACTTCTCCTACGACCTGCAGCGCCTCGATGCCTCCATCCAGACGTGCATCGGCCTCATGGATCGGGCCACCGAGATGGCGCGCGGCGCCGGCGCAAAGATCGAGGAAGGTGCGGCATCGGTGCGCGAGATCGGCGGGGCGATCTCCAGCCTCGACGAGATCCTGCACGAGTCGTCCAGGACCTTCGGGGAGCTGCGCACGCGTGCTTCGCGCATCGCGGACGTTGCCGGAAGCGTCAAGACCATCGCGCGGCAGACCAACCTGCTGGCGATCAACGCCGCCATCGAGGCGAGCCGCGCAGGCCAGATCGGCCGCGGGTTCGGCGTCGTCGCTGCGGAAGTGAAGGCCCTGGCGGCGCGCAGCGACCTCGCGGCGGCCGAGATCGAGAAGCTGGCCGACGGGCTGCAGCAGAGCTGCGCCCTGACCGAGCAGCAAGTGAGCCGTGCGGCGGACGTGAGCGAGACGGGCCAGCGCTTGAACAGCTCCGTGCAAGGTGTCATACGCGATGTCCAGGAGAGCGCGGCGCAACGCGTGAAGGTGGTGGCGGAGGTCGCCGACGGCCTGCACCTGCAGCAGCGCGTCCTGCAGCGGATGCAGCAGTCGATGGCCGGCGAGGCGATGCCGGCGGTCCATGCGCAGCGCCGGGCGGCGCCAAAGATTCCAAGCCCCATGAGATCAACCTGAGAGTACCGAGCATGAGTGAAGCACCCTGGACCGACGTCCTCGCAGCGGATGAGCTGCCCACCGACGATGTCTGCGGCCTCGCGGTGGACGGGCGCGACATCGCGATCTACACCGTCGCCGATGCCGTCTACGCGACCGACAACATCTGCACGCACGGCCACGCGCGCCTGTGCGACGGATTTCTCGACGGGCACGAGATTGAATGCCCTTTGCACCAGGGCAAGTTCGACGTGCGCGATGGCCGTCCGCTCTGCGATCCGGTGACGGTGCCGCTGCGGCGGTACCCGGTCCGCGTCGAAGGTGGGCGGGTGTACCTCCAGCTGGACTGACCGCATGTCTGCCGCAGAAGTGAACACCATGGATCCGTCGGCCGTGCCGCGCACGGGGCTCAGCCGACGGCGTTTCGCGTCGCTGGCGTGCGGCGTGGCCGCCGTCGCTGCAGGCGGCGGGGCGTTCGCCCAGGGCGACGCGCGCGTGGCCAGAGTGCTGGTCGGGTCCCAGGCGGGCGGCGTGGCCGACGCGATCGCGCGCATCTTCGTGAGCCGGCTGCGGGGCGCGTTTCCGGGGGATGTCATCGTGGACAACCGGCCCGGCGCCGGCGGCCGGCTGGCCGTCGAAGCGCTGCGCAGCGCGCGGCCCGATGGCAGCACCCTGCTGTTCACCGCGGACTTCGTGTTGACGGTCTACCCGCACAGCTACCGGAAGCTGCCCTACGACCCGCTGCGTGACTTCGCGCCCATCGCCGCGCCGGTGCGGACCGCGCTGGTGCTGTCGGCCGGTCCGGCGCTGCCCGCGAGCGTGAAGACCCTGACCGATTTCTTGCGCTGGTGCCGTGCCCATCCCCAGCAGGCCGCCTATGCATCGCCGGGCGCCGGCAGCACGGCCCACTTCGCGGGCTTCATGCTCGCGAAGGCGGCCGGCGTCGAACTGACGCATGTGCCCTACAAGGGCGGCGCCCCGGCCCTGCAGGACCTGCTCGGAGGGCAGATCCCGGTCAGCTTCAACCCGGTGGGCGAGGTGCTTCCCTACCTGCAGAGCGGGAAGCTGCGCGTGCTGGCAACCACGGGCGCCCGGCGCAGCCGCCTGCTCCCGCAGGCGCCCACGCTGGCCGAGGCGGGCTTCCCGGGGATCGTGATCGAACCTTGGCTGGGATTCCTGGCGCCCGCCGGGACGCCGGAGGCGGTCGTGGCCCGGCTCTCGGCAGCGATCGGCGATCTGGCCCGGCAGGCCGATGTGGCCGAAGCCCTCGACCGCCAGGGACTGGACGTGGTGGCGTCGACGCCGGCGTCGCTCGCGTCCCAGATCCGCAGCGACCTGGACCTCTGGGCCCCGGTGGTCAAGGCATCGGGCTTCACGGCGGAGGACTAGCGGCGCTCATGCGCGATCGACCCGGACGCGCGCGGCGCGGCGGTTTCTTGGAAGAACGACCCAAAGGAGACAGAAATGATGATCCGAGCACTCTGGAAAGCAGCATGCGGTGCAGCCATGGCAGCACCGCTCCTCGCGGCGCAGGCCGCCAACATCGGCCTGGTGGCGCCGCTGTCGGGGCCGCAGGCGATCGTGGGCCAGGACCAGGTCGACGGCTTCATGCTGGCCGTCGAGCAACTGGGCGGAAAGCTCGGCGGCCAGGCCACCAGCGTGTTCAAGGAGGACGACCAGCTCCGGCCCGAGGTGGGGCAGCAGGCCGTGCGCAAGCTGATCGACAAGGACAAGGTGGACGCCATCGTCGGGCTGTCGTTCTCCAACGTCCTCATGGGCAGCCTGCCGCGCATCGCGGAGTCGGGCGTGGTCGCGATCGCGACCAATGCCGGCCCGTCGCCGATCGCCGGCGCGCAGTGCAAGCCTTCGGTGTTCTCGATGGCGTGGCAGAACGACGGCGCGGCCGAGGCGATGGGCAAGTTCGTGCAGGACAAGGGCGTCAAGCGCGTCTACCTGATGGCGCCGAACTACCAGGCCGGCAAGGACATGCTGGCCGGCTTCAAGCGCTTCTACAAGGGCGAGGTGGTCGACGAGGTCTACACCCAGGTCAACCAGCTCGACTACTCGGCCGAGATTGCGCAGCTGCAGGCGGCGCGGCCGGATGCCGTGTTCGTGTTCTATCCGGGCGGCATGGGGATCAACTTCGTCAAGCAGATGAGCCAGTCGGGCCTGAGCGGCAAGCTGCCGCTGTATTCGGTGTTCACGGTCGACGGCACGACCCTGCCGTCGCTGCGCGAGGCGGCCGTCGGCACCCTCAGCGGCGGCATGTACGACGCGGCGCTGGACACGCCGGAGAACCGCAGCTTCGTCGCGGCCTTCGAAGCGAAGTACAAGCGCACGCCCAGCCTCTACGCCGCCACGGGCTACGACGCGGCGAACCTGCTCGACATCGCCCTGAAGAAGAGCGGAGGCGATGCGAAGAAGCTGGCGGCGGCGGTCAAGGCCTCCGCGCCGGAGCTCAAGTCGGTGCGCGGCCCGTTCCGCTTCGGCAAGAACAACATGCCGGTGCAGGACTACTACGCGTTCGGGACCGTGCGCGAGGGCGGGAAGGTGACGACCCGGGTCGTGGGCACGCCGCTCAAGGCGCATGTCGACGCCTACGCCGCGCAGTGCCCGCTGAACTGAGGAGCGGCCCGTGAACCCCACGCTGCTGCTCGCGCAGCTGCTCAACGGCCTGCAGTACGGCGTCCTGCTGTTCCTGCTGGCCGCGGGCCTGACCCTGGTGTTCGGGATCATGAGCTTCGTGAACCTGGCGCACGGATCGCTCTACATGGTGGGCGCCTATGCCGCGGCGCTGGCCTACGGCGCCGGGGCGTCCTTCGCGCTGGCGATGCTCGCGGCGATGGCCGCGGCATTCGCGGTCGGGCTGATCCTGGAGGCCACGGTCGTGTCCCGGCTGTACCGGCGCGACCACCTGGACCATGTCCTGGCCACCTTCGGCCTGGTCATGTTCTTCAACGAGGCGGTGCGGATCGTGTGGGGCCCCCAGCCCTTGTTCGTCCAGGTCCCCGACAGCCTGGCCGGCACCGTGGACCTGCTGGGCTTCGGCTATCCCCTCTACCGCTTCGCGATCATCGGAGCCGGGCTCGTGGTCGCCGCCGGCAGCTACCTGCTCATCCACAGGACGCGGGTCGGCATGCTGATCCGCGCCGGCGCGCAGAACCCGCAGATGGTGGCGGCGCTCGGCATCCCCATCGGGCTGCTCAACGCATTCCTCTTCGCCGTGGGCGCCATGCTGGCCGGCGTCGCCGGCGCCATGGCCGGACCGGTGCTGTCGGTGCAGTCGGGGATGGGGGACGCCGTGCTCATCACGACCCTCGTCGTCATCGTCATCGGCGGCATCGGCTCGGTCACGGGGGCCTTCTACGCGGCGCTCATCGTCGGCGTCGTGGACACGATGGGCCGGGTGTACCTGCCCCTGCTGCTGCGCCAGGTCGCCGACCGGTCGGTGGCCGACGCGGCGGGCCCCGCGCTGGCGTCGATGAGCGTGTACCTGCTGATGGCGCTGGTCCTCGCCCTGCGCCCGCAAGGCCTGTTTCCCGCGCACCGCACCTGAGGGGCCGACGATGACCGACTTCCTTCGACCGTCGCGCGCGCTGCTGCCGCTGCTGTTCGTCCTGCTGGCCTGCGTGCCCTTCGCGGCGGCCGCGGCGCAGCAGCCGTTCTGGACCTCGTTCTTCGCGCGCATCCTGGTCTATGCGATCGCGGCGAGCGCCTTGAACCTCGCCCTCGGCTACGGCGGCCTGGTGAGCTTCGGCCACGCCCTGTTCCTCGGCGTCGGCGCGTACGCCGTCGCGCTGCCCGCGTTCCACGGCATCGGCAGCGGCTGGGTCCACCTGCTGTTCTGCCTGGCCGGCGGCGCCGCGGTGGCGCTGGTGATCGGCGCGATCAGCCTGCGCACCTCGGGGATGGCCTTCATCATGATCACGCTCGCCTTCGCGCAGATGGGCTACTTCCTGCTGGTCAGCCTGAAGGTCTATGGGGGCGACGACGGACTGCCCCTGGCCGCGCCGAGCCGCTTCGGCGCGCTGGACCTCGGGTCCGCGCCGGTGCTGTACGGGGCCGCGTGGGCCGTGCTGCTCGCGCTGACCTGGTGGATGTCGCGGCTGCGGGCCGCGCCCTTCGGCATGGCCCTGCGGGCCGCGCGCCAGAACGCCCGGCGCGTCGATGCCATGGGGCTGCAGTCGCGGCGCCTGCAGCTCGCGGCCTTCACGCTGTCCGGCACGGCGTGCGCGCTGGCCGGCGCCTTGCTCGCGAACCTGAATGCCTTCGTGTCGCCGAGCTCGATGTCCTGGTCCGTGTCCGGGGAGCTGATCGTGATGGTCGTGCTGGGCGGCATCGGCACGGTGGCCGGGCCGGTGGTGGGCGCGCTGGTCTTCCTCGGACTCGAGGAGGGATTGAAGGGGGTCACCGAGCACTGGATGGTCCTGTTCGGGCCGCTGATCGTGCTCATGGCCTTGTTCGGGCGCCGCGGCATCGTCGGCTGGATCGAGGCCCTGGAGCTGTCCCGGTGGCCCGCCAGGGCCGGCACCGGACGGGGGAGGCGCTGATGGCTTCGCTGCAAACGACCGATCTGGTCAAGCACTATGGCGGTCTCACGGTCACGGACCGCGTCTCGCTGGACATCCGTCCGGGCGAGCTGCACGCCGTGATCGGGCCGAACGGCGCGGGCAAGACGACGCTGATCAACCAGCTGAGCGGCGAGCTGCGTTCCAGCGCGGGGACGGTCCGTTTCGACGGCCGGGACGTCACCGGCTGGGCCGTGCACCGGCGCGCGCGCGGCGGCCTGCTGCGCTCCTACCAGATCACCTCGGTCTTCGAGGAGTTCACCGTGCTGGAGAACGCCGCGCTGGCTGCCCTGGCGGCGCGGGGCCACGCATGGCGGTTCTGGCGTCCCCTGCTGGCCGACGCCACGGCCAGGGCGGCCGCCGAGGAGGCGCTGCACGCCACTGGCCTGGACGCCCATGCGGGGACGCCCGCGGGCGAGCTGGCCTACGGGCAGCGGCGGCAGCTCGAGCTGGCCATGGCGCTCGCGGCCCAGCCCAGGTTCCTGCTGCTGGACGAGCCGATGGCCGGCATGAGCGTCCAGGAATCGGCCGACGTGACGCGCTTGCTGCAAGGGCTCAAGCGGCGCTACACGATCCTGCTGGTCGAGCACGACATGGACGCCGTGTTTGCGCTGGCCGACCGCATCAGCGTGCTGGTCTATGGCCGGCTGATGTTCACAGGCAGCCCCGAGGAGATCCGCGAGCATCCGGAGGTGCGTGCCGTCTACCTGGGCGAAGAGCTCGACTGAGGGGCCGACGATGCCATCACCATTTCTCTCGGTGCGCAACCTGCAGGCCGGCTACGGCCGGGCCCAGGTGCTCTTCGACGTGTCGTTCGACATCCAGCCGGGCGAGGTCGTCACGCTGCTCGGGCGCAACGGCATGGGCCGGTCGACCACCATCAAGTGCCTGTTCGGCATGCTGCCCCTGACCTCGGGAAGCATCGCCATCGGCGGACGGCGGGCCAACGGCCTGCCGTCGCACCGGATCGCGCGCAGCGGCCTCGCGCTCGTGCCCGAGGGGCGGCAGATCTTCACGGCGCTGACCGTCGAGGAGAACCTCGTCGCGACCGCGCGGCCGGGACCGGATCCCGACCCCTGGAGCCTCGACCGGGTCTATGGGATGTTCCCCCGGCTGAAGGAGCGCCGCGCCAACCTCGGCTGGCAGCTCTCGGGCGGCGAGCAGCAGATGCTGGCCATCGGGCGCGCGCTGATGACCAACCCCCGCCTGCTCGTCCTGGACGAGGCGACCGAGGGGCTGGCCCCCGTCATCCGCGAGGAGATCTGGCAGACCCTGGCCGCGCTCAAGCGCGGCGGGCTGGCGCAGATCGTGGTCGACAAGAACGTGCGCAGGCTGCTGCCGCTGGCCGACCGCCACTACGTCATCGAGAAGGGCCGCATCGCCTGGCAGGGGGATTCCGACGCGCTGCGCCAGCAGCCCGACATCGTTCACAAGTACCTGGGAGTGTGACATCTTGGACCTCAAACTCTATGACTTCTTCCGCAGCGGCACCTCGCACCGGCTGCGCATCGCGCTGAACCTCAAGGGGCTTTCCTACGCCCGCGCGGCCATCGACCTGCGCAGCGAGCAGCACCTGGGCGGGGAGTACAAGGCGGTCAACCCGCAGCAGCTGGTTCCCGCGCTGGACATCGGCGACGCGGTCCTGATCCAGACGCCCGCGATCATCGAGTGGCTGGAGGAGCGCTACCCCGAGCCGCCGCTGCTGCCCGCGGACTCCCTCGGGCGCGCGCGCGTGCGCGCGCTCGCCGCGATCATCGGCAACGACGTCCATCCGGTGAACAACCGCCGGATCCTCGAGGCGCTGCGCCACCGGTTCGGCGCCGGCGAGGATGCGGTCAACGACTGGTGCGGCACCTGGATCGCCGCCGGCTTCGATGCCTTCGAGGCGCTGGTGCGCGCGCAGGCAAGGCCGGGCCCGTTTGCCTACGGCGAGCGGCCCACGGTGGCCGACGTCTACCTCGTGCCGCAGATCGAGAGCGCCCGCCGCTTCCAGGTGGACCTGCAGCGCTGGCCGCGCCTGCTGGAGATCGACGCCGCGTGCGCCGGGATCGACGCCTTCCGCAGAGCGGTCCCGGCCGCCCAGCCGGACGCGGGCTGAGCCGCGGCGGCGGGACGGCGCAGCCATGCCGGAGTTGCCGTCGGGACTGGACCTGAACCTGCTGCGGGTGCTCGTCCAGGTGCACCAGGACCGCAAGGTGTCGCTGGCGGCGGAGCACCTGGGGATGTCCCAGCCCGCGGTCAGCAGCGCGCTGCGGCGGCTGCGCGCCGTGACCGGCGACAAGCTGTTCGTGCCGACGGCGCGCGGCATGCAGCCGACGCCGCTGACCGAGCAGATCGCGCCGCGCCTGGCCGCGGCGCTGGCCAGCATCGGCGACACCATGTCCGGCCAGGTCGCGTTCGACGCCGGCACCAGCACGCGGTGCTTCACGCTGGCCATGACGGACATTGGGGAGTGCCACTTCCTGCCGCCGCTGGCGCGCCTGCTGCGCGAGCGCGCGCCGGGGGTGAGCCTGGCGACGGTGCGCAACACCGCGATCAACCTGCGCTTCGCGATGGAGCAGGGCAAGGTCGACCTCGCCCTGGGCCATCTGCCGGACCTGAGCAACGACTTCCACCAGCGGGTGCTGTTCATGCAGCGCTACGTCTGCCTGTTCCGCAAGGGGCACCCGCTGGACGTCCCGGAGATCGCGCTGCAGCAGTATGCGCAGGCCGAGCATGCCATCGTGCTGTCGGTGGGAACGGGGCATGGCCGCGTCGACGAGGTGATCGAGCGGGCCGGCGTGCAGCGGCGCATCCTGCTGCGCGTGCCGCACTTTGTCGCGCTGGCCGACGTGCTGGAGGACTCGGACCTCGTGGCCACCGTGCCCGAGGTGTTCGCGCGGCGCAGCGTGCGCCGCTTCCACCTGAGCTACCGGCCGCATCCGGTCGCGCTGCCGCCGATCGAGATCGGCCTCTTCTGGCATACCACGTACCATCGCGATCCCGCCAGCGTCTGGCTGCGGGAGCTGATCGCGGACGCATTCTTCGAAGCCCCGGCGGACCCGCGGCGGCACCGCCCGGTGGGGGAGGGCGCCGCCGGGTCCGTTGCACCTGAGGGGGGATTTTCCCGATGACCACTTTCCTGAACCCCGAGGGGATGCACCCGCCTCTCGGCCCCTATTCCCACATGGCGCTCGTGCCGGCGGGCGTGCAGACCGTGACGATTTCCGGGCAGGTGGGCATGCGCGCCGACGGGAGCGTCCCCGGGTCGCTGGCCGAGCAGGCCGACCAGGCACTGCGGAACATCGCCGAAAACCTGTCCTCCGTCGGCCTCGGGATCGACGCGCTCGCCAAGATCACGACCTTCGTCGTCGCCGGCCAGGATGCCCGGTGCCTGCGGGAGGTGTTCGCCCGCCATCTCGGCGCGCACCGGCCGGCGTCCACCGGGATGTTCGTCCACCAGCTCATGGATCCGGCGCTGCTGATCGAGATCGAGGCCATCGCGGTGTTCATGCCCGCGGACGGTCCGGCGCGCCCGGCCTGAAGCCGGCCGGCAGGGGCGCTCCCGCCGCGCAAGCCTGCGGCGCCGGATGCCGTGCGCGGCCGGCCTGTCCCCGCCGCGGCTCCGGCCCGGGGCCGGGGCTAGGCGAGCCCCAGCGGCGCGGGCGTGCGCTGAACGATCTCGCGGAAGCGCTGCCGGAAGGCGTCGGCCTCCCCGAAGCCGCTCAATGGATCGGCGTTCTCGCAGAAGGCCCCGGCGATCTCGGCCCAGTCCGCGGGCGTCAGATGGGTCTCCGCCAAGGGGATCAGCTCCTGCTCCTCCGCCCGGATGTGCCGCCAGGTGAACTCCGCATAGGTGGCCACGGTGCGCTCCAGCATCTCCATGCTCGCGGGCACGCCGGCCTCGAGGTTGCCGAGGTGCCTGCGGATCTCGCCCAGGGCGCGGGGCTCGTGCGCGTGCTGCCGCTGCAGCTCGTCGATGAGCGCGTCGGCCTCGCCCGTGCGCGCGCGCAGCAGGCGGAACAGCCACTGGTCCTCCTTGGGATGGTGCAGGCGGTCGGGGAAGGCGTCGATGTAGTAGACCATCGACCACAGCAGCGGGAAATCCACCGCCGCCCGCTGGCCGCGGAGCTCCGCCAGCAGGTCCCTGAGGTTGCGGACGACGGCCGACAGGCTGCCGTGCTCGGCGCGGATGGTGTTCAGTGCCAGGGTGCGTGGTTCCGTCATGGGATGCTCTCCAGGGCTGCGGGCGAACGCTCAGGGCGCCTCCGCGGCGACGATCAGCGCGTCCAGCGCGAGGGCGCCGTCGGCATAGACCCGCAGCGGGTTGATTTCGACCTCCTGCACCTCCGGGTGCGCCTCCATCAGTGCGGCGATGCCCTGCAGCGCGTCCGCGATCGACGCCCGGTCGCACCGCGGCAGATGGCGGAAGCCATCCAGCAGGGCCCGGCCGCGCAGGCTGTCGAGCATGCGGTCCACGTCGGGGCGGGCCAGCGGCAGGTGCCCGATCGCGGTGTCGCCCAGCGCCTCGGCCAGCACGCCACCGAGGCCCACCATCACGCACGGTCCCCACGACGGGTCGCGCACGCCGCCGACGATGAGGTCCACGCCCGGCGCGGCCATCGCCTCCAGCAGGTAGGACCGGGCGCCGCGCAGGGGGATTGCCTGCAGGGCATCGAGCGCCGCGTCGAGCTCGGCGTGCGAGCGTAGATTCAGGTGCACCCCGCCTGCCTCCGTCTTGTGCAGGATCTCGCCGGTGGCGATCTTCGCCACCACCGGGGCGCCCAGCGCGTCGAAGGCGCTGTGCGCCTCCTCGCGCGACGTGCAGAGCCGGCGCGCGGCCACGGGCACCCCGAACCGGGCCATCAGGTCCTTGGCGCCGTGCTCGTCGAGCGCCCCCGGCGGCAGGGCGGCAGGAGCCGGTGCGGGGGCCCGCGGCGGCGCCGCGACGGCCTGCGCGGCCCGGTGGCGCGCCTGCGCGTCGGCGGCCAGGGCCCGCGCGGCCAGGATCAGCCGGTCGGGGCTCTCGAGCAGCGGGAGGCCGGCGCAGGCGAGCGCCGCCCGGGTGGGCCGGACGTCGTCCTCCAGGCCGAGGCTGCCGAACAGCACGGGCTTGTCGAGCCGCTGCGCCAGCGGCGCCAGGGACGTGACGGGGTCGAGCACATCCGGCTCGTGCAGCGCGAACACCAGCACCGCGTCGATGCGCGGGTCGGCGGCCACGGCGTCGACGACACCGGCGAAGCTGGCGCCGGGGCGGCCGGTGTCCACCGGGTTCTTCACATAGGTGAGCGGCGGCAGCAGGGTCTCGATGCGCGCCTGGCTGCCTGCCGACAGGACCGGCAAGTCGATGCCGGCGCTGCGCAGGCCGTCCGCGATGAGCAGGCCCGGCCCGGCCTGGCCCGTGACCAGCCCGAAGCCGGGCCGGGCCAGCGGCGCGAGGCGCCGCGTCGCCAGCACGGCCGCTGCCTGGGCCAGCGCCTCGGTGCCCTCGACCACGACCGCGCCGGCCTGCTCCAGCCCCGCCACCGTGCGGGCATGGGACCCCATCAGGTTGCCGGTGTGTGAGCGCGCGAAGTCGCCCACGTCGGCGCGGCCCGCCACCAGCGCGGCGACCGGCTTGCGCGCGACGGCGCGGCGGATGGCGTCGGCCAGCCGGCGGCCCTGGCTGACGCCCTCCAGGTGCAGCGCGATCGCGGCCGTCTGGTCGTCGTCGGCGAGCCAGTCCACCAGGTCGGCGGCGTCGACGTCGACCGCGTTGCCCAGGCCGACGGCCAGGGACACGCCGTGGCCCAGGCGGTCGAGCTGCATGGCCAGCGTGAGGTTGACGCCGCCCGACTGCGCCACCACCGCGACGCGGCCGGCGCGCAGCCGCTCGGTGCCCGGCACGAAGCAGGCAACGCAGCCCGCCGCGGGGTGGACGAAGCCCGAGGTGTTGGGACCGAGCAGGCGCATCCCGGTGCGCTGGCAGGTGTCGCGCAGGCGCTCCTGCAGGCGGGCGCCGGCGTCGCCGGTTTCGCCGAAGCCGCCGGCGATGATCCACACGGCGCCGATGCCGGACGCCGCGGCCTCGTCGACGAGGTCGGCGCACAGCGGCGCGGGCACGGCGAGGATCGCCAGGTCCACCGGCGAGGGCAGCGCGGCCAGGCCCGGGACGCATGCGTGGCCCTGCACGCGGGCCTCCCGCGGGTGCACGGCCAGCACGGTGCCGGGAAACCCGGCCAGCGCCTTGAGCGCGTGGTAGCCCGCCTTGGCGGGATCGTTCGATGCCCCGACGACGGCGATCGAGCGGGGGCGCAGCAGGCGCGTGAGGTTGCGCGCGCGCGCATCGGGGGGAGTGACGTGCTCGTCCATGGCTCAGGCCGGGGTGGCGGCGGCGTCGGGGTGCAGCTGCTCGTAGGCGGCGGCGAGCCGGGGGTCGCGGCGCTTCATCTCCGCGTGGCTCACGCGGCCGGTGCGGGTCATGTAGCTGTAGGCGAACTCGACCGGGCTGCAGCGTGCCATCAGCTCGTCCATGCCCTCGTACCAGCGCAGGCTGACGTTGGCGGCATCCCAGATCTTCTTCATCGGGGGCAGCCGCAGGGACTGGAACTGAGCCAGCGCCGCCGGCACGTCGGCCGTGCCCTGGAAGGCCTTGAACAGCGCGACCGCGTCCTCCATGGCCAGGCGGGTGCCCGAGCCGATGGAGAAGTGGGCGGTGCGCAGCGCGTCGCCGAGCAGCACCACGTTGCCGAAGCTCCAGCGCTCGTTCCAGATCGCCGGGAAGTTGCGCCAGTGCGACTTGTTGGTGAGGATGGGATGGCCGCCGAGGTCGTTCGCGAAGACCTCCTCGCACAGGCGGATCGTGTCCTGCTCGCCCAGGTGCTCGAAGCCGGCCCGCTGCCAGGTGTCCTCCTGCACCTCCACGAGGAAGGTGCTCATGCCCGGGCTGTAGCGGTAGTGGTGGGCGCAGAAGACGCCGTGCTGCGTCTGGCGGAAGGTCAGCGTCAGGCTGTCGAAGGGCTTGGAGGTGCCGTACCAGATGAACTTGTTGGGCCGCCAGTCGCAGGTCGTGCCGAACGCCCGCTCGTTCTCGGCGCGCACCCAGGAGAACGCGCCGTTGGCGGCGACCACCAGGTCGGCGCCGGCGAGCTCGGGCGCATCGAGGCCCGTGACCTCCTTCTCGAACTCGATCCGCACGCCGAGCTTCTCGACGTGGGCGTACAGCAGCGTCAGCAGCTCCAGGCGGCCGACCGCGGCGAAGCCGTTGCCCGCGATCGCGATGCGGGTGTCGTTGTGCGCGATGGTCAGGTCCGGCCAGGTCTCCATGTGCGGCATGAGGTACTGGTACATCGCCTCGTCGTCGGCGCGCAGGAACTCCAGCGCGCGGTCCGAGAACACGACGCCGAAGCCCCAGGTGGCGTCGCGCGGGCTGCGCTCGTACACGACGATGTCGTGCGAGGGGTCCCGGCGCTTCATCAGCGCCGCGAAATATAGGCCTGCGGGGCCGCCGCCAAGGATACGGATCTTCATGCTTGCTCCTGTCTCTGCGTTGTGGTGATGGGTCAGCGGGACGCGGTGGCCTCGCTGTTGAGCTTCTCGGTGATGACCTCGCGCAACTGCCGCTTGAGGATCTTCCCGACCAGGCTGGTGGGCAGGCGGTCGACGACCTCGAGCCGCTCGGGCAGCTTGAAGCTGGCGATCTGCTGGGCCTTCAGGAATCCGATCAGTTCGTCGAAGCCGAGGGGCTGACCGCCGTTGGTGACGACGAAGGCGCAGGCCTTCTCTCCGAAGACCGGGTCCGGCATGGCGACGAGCGCCACCTCCTTGACCTTCGGGTGCTTGTGGATCAGGTTCTCGATCTCCTCGCAGCTGATCTTCTCGCCGCCCCGATTGATGAGGTCCTTCTTGCGCCCCTCGGCGAACACGTAGCGGCCCTTCTTGCGGACGATGTCGCCCATGCGGTAGAAGCCGTCCTCGGTGAAGGCCTCGCGGTTCTTCTCCGGCGCGTTGTAGTAGCCGGCGATGGTGTAGGGGCCGCGGGTCAGCAACTCGCCCGGCTCACCGTCGGGCACCTCGCGCCCGTCGTCGTCGACGACCTTGATCTCGTCGTCGTCGCAGACCGGCGCGCCGGAGCTCTCCAGCAGGAGATCCTCGGGGTCGTCGAGACGGGTCATGTTGATCAGGCCCTCGGCCGTGCCGTAGATCTCCTGCGGGATGGCGCCCCACTGCCCGTGGATGCGCCGGCGCAGCTCCGGCGCCAGGCGCGCGCCGCCGTTTTGCACCACGCGCAGCGAGCGCAGGTCGTGGCGCGAGGGGACGTCGGAGTTCAGCCATCCGGTGATCAGCGGCACGGCGGCCGCGATCACGGTCACGCCGTGCTTCTCGACCAGGGGGAACACCTGCTCGGCCTGGGTGCCATGGCCGATGACGACGGTCCCGCCGTAGTAGAAGACCCCGAGCATGCCGGGCGCGGCCAGGTTGTAGTTGTGGCCCAGCGGCAGCAGGGCGAGGAAGACGGTGTTCTCGTCGAAGCCCGCGGCCCTGGCACACAGGCGCGCGTTCAGGACGTAGTCGTCGTGCGTGCGGGGAATGAGCTTGGAGATCGAGGTCGTGCCGCCGGACAGCAGCATCACGGCGACCTCGGCGGCGTTGACCCAGACGGCGTCCAGCGCCTGGCGCGCCGCTTCGTCCATCGGTTTTTCGAGCAGGTCGCGCAGGCTGTGCTGCCCGGCCAGCGCACCGTCGAGCACGAAGGCGCAGCGCAGCGTGGGGCACTCGCGCTGCATGTCCTGGGCCAGCGCGCGGTAGTCGTAGTTCCCGTGCACGCCGGGCACCATGTAGGCGACCGCCCCCGAGGCGTCGATGAAATGCCGGATCTCGCTGTGCCGGTGCGCCCGCAGCGCCATGACCGGGATCGCGCCGATGCGGCTCAGGGCAAGGAAGGCAATCACGAACTCGGCGGAGTTCGGCAACTGCATCACGACCCGATCGAGCGGCCGCAGTCCGGCGCCCAGGAGCGCGGCGGCCAGTGCCTCGGCCTTCGAGAGCAACTGGGCATAGCTCAGCACGCTGTCGTTCTCGATCACGGCAGGCTTGTCGGGGTACTGCGCCGCGGCGGCGCGAACGATCTCGACGATGGGACGGCCTTCCCGGTATCCCGAGGCATTCCAGCGCAACAGGTCCTTGGTCGGCCAGGGCACGCATCCGACAAGCATGGGTTCTCTCCTTGTGTTCTGTTCGCCGCGACGTTGCGACGATGGAGAGACTCTAGGAACGGAGCCGTGCATGAGCCAGCCGGCCCCGGGCATGGTCGCTATTCAGCAAACAAATACCTCGGCGCCGGAGCCATGGCGAATTTATGTTCCTGAATGGCGAGTATTTCCGTGGCGCAGTGGCTCGCGGGGGCGAAGCTTCCTAAGCTGCCCAGACCCCCAACCACAAGGAGAACGAGACATGAATGCTGTTCTGGGCCGCGCCGACGAGCTCCCACAGGACTACTACGAGGGCCTGCGCCAGCGCCACCTGATGCCGCTGTGGCCATCGCTGCGCGCCGCGCTACCCCATGGCAAGCCGGCACGCCGCACCCAGCCCGCGCTGTGGCGCTATGCCGATGTGCGCCCGGAGCTGATGCGCGCGGGCGAACTGGCGCCCATCGAGAAGGCGGAGCGCAGAGTGCTGGTGCTGTGCAATCCCGGCATGAGCCTGGAGGAGCTGAAGGCCACGCCGAGCATCTACATCGGGCTGCAGCTCATCCTCCCCGGCGAGACGGCGCCGAACCATTTGCACACGGCGATGGCGGTGCGCTTCGTGATCGAGGGACGCGGCGGCTACACCATCGTGCGCGGGGAGAAGCTGCCGATGGAGAAGGGCGATCTCATCCTCACGCCGCCGGGGCTGTGGCACCAGCACGGCCACGACGGCAGCGAGCCCGTGGTGTGGCTGGACGCACTGGACCTTCCCATCGTCCAGGGCATGGAGGCCTCGTACAGCATCGAGGGCGTGCCGCAGGAGGTCAGCGTGCAGAACCAGGAGACCCTGGCGCGCTTCCGGCGCGGCGGCGTGCTGCCCTATGCCCACCTGGACGGTCCGCGCGAGGACTTCCCGATGCTGCGCTTCCCGTGGGCCGACGTGCGCGCCGCGCTGCTCGAGCTGGCGGGCGTCACGCCGGCGCAGGAGCCCGTGCATCTGGCGTACGTGAACCCTATGACCGGGCGGGAGTGCATGCCGACGCTGGGCTTCTCGGCGCTGATGCTGCGCCCGGGGGAATCCCGGCGGCTGCGCCGCCGGTCGGCCTCGGCCGTCTTCCACGCCGTCGAGGGGCAGGGCAGCGCGGCGGTGGACGGCAACTTCCTGCACTTCGAGGTCGCGGACACGCTGGCATGCCCCACCCATGCCCAGGTGACGCTGACCAACGGCTCCTCCAAGGAGCCTGCCTTCCTCTTCATGGTGGATGACGCGCCGACCCAGCGCAAGCTTGGCTTCTTCCAGCAGTTCGACTGAGCCCGCCCGGCGCCGGCGCCGCGCGCCGGCGGCTGCCTGGAGGCGGCGCTCCGATCGAAGCGCCGGGCCGGCCGGGCGTTCCCGAGGCAGCAATGTCCGTGCGCCGCGTCCCCGTGGCCGAAGCCGGGGCCTGCTCCCGCCCCGGTGCGCACCTTTCCGAAGAACGCCCCCGACGCTCCCGGCCGACGGACGGCGCGGTCCGCTGCGACCCTGCCGGCGATCGCGGGCCCCAGCGGCACGCGCGTGCGCCGCGCGCGGCCGGAGCCGACAGCGCGCGCACACCTACAGCTTAAGGGTTAGTCCCGACGCATCAGTTTGACTGCCTCCATAAAATAACCATGCTCAGAAATATTCTGGGTCATTAATAAGCCAAAAAAATGAAGGAGACAGGGCTCCGGCATGGAGCTGCGGACACACGGCGCACCGGTCCCTGCGATCGGACCGGCCCGGTGCGCCCCTTGGCCCTGTGCCATGCATTTCGTTCAAAACCCCCCATGGAGACAACATCGTGAAGAGAACGAGGATACACAGCCGCTTTCGTGCGGCGCACCCCGCACTGGCGGCGGCACTCGCGCTGGCCTTTCCGGCCGCGCACGGTTTCGAATTCGACACCGGCAACCCGGACGTCAAGGTCCGCTGGGACAACACCTTAAAGTACAGCAACGCCTTCCGCCTGAAGAGTCCGTCGAGCCTGCTGCTCTCGGACCCCAACGGGGACGACGGCGATCGCAATTTCAAGAAGGGGCTGATCTCCAATCGCCTGGACCTGCTCAGCGAACTGGACGTCACGGCCGGCAACTTCGGCTTCCGCATGAGCGGCGCGGCGTGGTACGACGACGTCTACAACCGCAGCAACGACAACAACGCGCCCGGAACGGTCAACCACCTCTCGCGTCCCTACAACGAGTTCACGGACGCGACGCGCAAGCTGCAGGGCCGCAAGGGCGAACTCCTGGACGCCTTCGTGTTCGGCCGCTTCGACCTCGGCGAGCAGCGCGCGACCTTCCGCCTGGGACGCCACGCGCTGCTGTGGGGCGAGAGCCTGTTCTTCGGAGCCAACGGGATCGCGGGCGGCATGGCGCCGGTCGACATCGCCAAGGCCGTGTCCGTCCCCAACACCCAGTTCAAGGAACTGATCCGTCCCACGGGACAGGTCTCGGGACAGGTCCAGATCAATCCCGACGTCTCCGTCGGCGCGTACTACCAGTACCGCTGGGAGCGCAGCCGCATTCCCGGTGTCGGCAGCTACTTCGAGACCAGCGAGTCGGCGGCGCCTGGCACGGAACGCTACTTCTTCGGACCTGCGTACGCCACCAAGGGGAACGACATCGAGGGCCGGAACTCGGGCCAGTACGGCCTGCAGCTGCGCTTCCGCGGCGGCGAGACCGACTATGGCCTCTACGCCATCCGCTACCACGACAAAACGCCGCAGCTGTACTTCCGCGGCCTCGTCGCGGGCGTGCCGTCCCAGTACTTCAGCGCCTATCCGGAGGACATCAAGGCCTTCGGCGCCAGCTTCAGCCGGACCTTCGGCTCGGTGAACGTCGCGGGCGAGGTCTCGGTGCGCCACAACATGCCGCTGGCCAGCGATGCGCAGGTGGACGTGGCGGGAACCGGAAACAACCGCGGCAATGCGCTCTACGCGGTGGGGCGCACGGCGCATGCGCAACTGTCCTGGATCGCGAACCTGGACCCGAACTTCATCTCGCGCGAGTCGAGCCTGCTCGGCGAGATCGCGTGGAACCGCACCACGAGCGTCACCCGCAACCGCGCAGCGCTGAACCCGAACGGGGACCGCGACGCCGTGAACATCCGGGTGGCCTACGAGCCGCAGTTCCGGCAGGTGTTCTCGGGCGTGGACCTGTCCGTGCCGGTCAGCGTCGGCTACGGCTTCGGCAACTCCTCCGCGCTCGGCTCAGCCTTCCTCGGCGACAAGGTGGGCAACCTGAGCATCGGCATTGCGGGCAACTACCTCCAGGTCTGGCGCTTCAGCCTCGGCTACACGCACTTCTTCGGCCCCGAAGGAACCTTCGTCGAGAACCGCCACGTGTCCTACAAGCAGGCGCTGAAGGACCGCAACTTCATCTCGCTATCTGTGAACCGCACATTCTGACCGGAGGCTGAACAGCATGAACATTCGACACACACTCATGATGACCGCAGCGGCGACCGCGCTTGCTGCCGCCCAGCCGGTGCTGGCGGGCGTGTCCGCGGACGAGGCGGCGAAGCTCAAGACCACGCTGACGCCGCTGGGCGGGGAGCGCGCCGGCAACAAGGACGGGACCATCCCGGCCTGGGACGGCGGCATCGCCAAGTCCGGCGCCGCCGAAGCCTCCGGCGGCCGCCGGGGCGACCCCTTCGCCAACGAGAAGCCGCTCTTCACGGTCACCGCGAAGAACATGGAAGAGCACGGCGCGAAGCTCACGGACGGCGTCAAGGCGATGCTGAAGAAGTACCCGGACAGCTTCCGCCTGAACGTGTACAAGACGCACCGCACCGCGGCCGCGCCGCAGTGGGTGTACGACAACACCGTCAAGAACGCCACGAACGGCAAGCTCGAGGGCGACGTGCCTTCCAACATCTACGGCGGCATTCCCTTCCCGATCCCGAAGACCGGTGCGGAGGTGATGTGGAACCACCTGCTGCGCTGGAACGGCGAGGCCTTCGGCTACGCGACCCGGCAGTACCAGTTCACCGCGGACGGCAAGCGCGTCCTGGTCAGCGCCGCGGGCGGCGACTTCCAGGTGCCCTACTACTTCAAGGACGGCTCGTGGGAGCAGTTCGAGAAGACGCAGGAATACTGGCTGTTCCGCGTGGCCAGCACCGCGCCGCCGATGCGCGCGGGCGAGGCCCTGACCATCCGCTACAACCTGAACGCCGACAAGGATCAGGGCTGGACCTACCTGGCGGGCCAGCGCCGCGTGCGCAAGATCCCCAACCCCTGCTGCGACAGCCCCAACCCCAGCAGCGGCGGCCTGGGAACGATCGACGAGACGCAGGGCTGGAACGGCCGGATCGACCGGTTCGACTGGAAGATCGTGGGCAAGCAGGAGATGTACATCCCCTACAACAGCAACCGCCTGCTGCAGCCCACCAAGGACGAGGAGATCCTCGACGCCCACCACCTCAAGTCGGACTACCTGCGCTGGGAGCTGCACCGCGTCTGGGCCGTCGAGGCGACCGTGCGCCAGGGCAAGCGCCATCTGGCCTCGAAGCTGCGCTACTACTGCGACGAGGACACCTGGATGTGCGTGCTGGGCGACCGCTGGGACGCGAAGGGCGAGCTGTGGAAGACGCTCTGGCTGATCCCCGTGGTCATCCCGGAGCTGCCCGCGGTGTTCGGCGGCACCTTCGGCGCGGTGGACCTGCTCTCGGGCACCGGCTTCGTGTCGACGGTGTTCAACGAAGGCACCCAGTACACGATCAAGGCGCGCCAGAAGGACACGCTGTTCACGCCCGATGCGATGGCCGGCGAGGGTGTGCGCTGAGCCGGCGCTCCCCGGATCAACCCTGCAGTGCGCGCAAGGGGAGGGCGAAGACCGAAGACGCCACGCTTCGGGCTTCGCCTTCGCGGCGCGCGCACGCGAGGGCAGCCCGGCGAGGCTGCCGTTGCGATGAGGGGAAATTGTTCGCTGCGTTAGGAATTTCCCGATGAGATGTACTGTTTTTTCGAGCCGCTCGATCCTGGTGGGGGGGGCTCTTTTTTTTTCCCTGGGTCTGGCCAGCGTCCACGCGGACGCCGTGCGTGAGCCCCTGGCCCGCGCTGCCATCCAATCCCGCTCTGCGCTGAGCTCTGTCTTCCTCGACCTGGCCAGGGCCGGAAAGCGGCTGGTGGCCGTGGGCGCGCGCGGCGTCGTCCTGCTGTCGGACGACGACGGCGCGAACTGGCGCCAGGCCAGCGTGCCGGTGAGCGTCACGCTCACCCGCGTGCGCTTCGCGGGCCCGAAGACGGGCTGGGCCGTCGGGCACTTCGGAACCGTGCTGCACACCGCCGATGGCGGCGAGACATGGCAGCGGCAGCTCGACGGGACGACGGCCGCGAAGCTGGCGCTCGAAGCCGCACAGGCCCGGGCGCAGGCCATGCCTGGCAGCGAGTCCGGCAGGAAGCGCCTGGCCGAGGCCGAGCAGCTCGTGAAGGACGGCCCCGACAAGCCCTTCCTCGACCTGCACTTCTTCGACGACCGGAACGGCGTCATCGTCGGCGCGTTCAACCTGATATTCGGCACCCATGACGGGGGGAAGACCTGGCTTCCGCTGCTCGACCGGCTCGACAACCCCATGGGCCTGCACCTGTACGCCATCGCGGGGATGGACGACACGGTCATCATCGCGGGCGAGCGCGGGCTGGTGTTCCGCTCCGACGACCGCGGCGCCACCTTCGCCCGGCTGAGCACGCCCTACGCGGGCACCTATTTCGCGGCTTCGTTGACGCCGCCGGGCAACGTCCTCCTCGCGGGGCTGCGGGGCAATGTGCTGCGCTCCAGGGATCTCGGGTCGACGTGGGAGCGGCTGGAGGGCGCCCCCCCGGTCTCGATCTCGGCGATGGCGGCGGTCGATGCCGAGACCACGCTGCTGGCCAACCACGCCGGACAGCTGTATGCCACGCGCGGCGGGCGGCTCGAGCATGTGCGGGCGCCGGCGCTGCCGCCGCTCGCCGCGCTCTTGCCGCTGAATGACAACAAGCTACTGGGCGTCGGCATCCGCGGCGTGACCCCGGTGACGCTTTCCACGAATGCCGGGAGGTGAGCATGGCCGTCGCAAACAACACGGCATCGCAGCCGATCGTCACGAACCTCGAGGACTTCGACCGGCGCTCCGGGACCCTGGTCGAGCGCCTGCTCTTCAACAACCGCCTCGTCGTGGTGCTTCTGTGCGTGCTGGTCACCGCCGTCCTCGGCTTCCAGGCGACGAAGCTGCGGCTGAACGCGAGCTTCGAGAAGATGGTGCCCACGGGCCATCCCTACATCGTCAACTACCTCGCGCACCAGAAGGAGCTGACGGGGCTCGGCAATGCCGTGCGCATCGCCGTGGAGAACCGTTCCGGCACGATCTACGACGCGGACTACATGGCCGTGCTGCAAAAGATCAGCGACGAGGTCTTCCTCATTCCCGGCGTCGACCGCTCGTTCATGAAATCGCTCTGGACGCCGAACACGCGCTGGACGGCCGTGACCGAGGAGGGGCTCGACGGTGGGGCGGTGATCCCGGATGGCTATGACGGCTCGCCCGACAGCCTGCAGCAGCTGGCGGTGAACGTCTCGCGCTCCGGCGAGGTCGGCCAGCTGGTGGCGCTCGACGCCAAGTCCAGCGTCATCTATGTCCCGCTCCTGTCGATGGACCGCGAAGGCCGGCCGCTGGACTACGGCCAGTTCTCCAGCGCGCTGGAGCAGGTGCGCAGCAAGTACCAGAGCGAAACGACCGGGATCCGCATCACCGGCTTCGCGAAGATCGTGGGCGACCTCATCGACGGGCTGCAGGAGGTGCTGCTGTTCTTCGCCGCATCGCTCGTCATCGCCAGCGCCATGGTCTACTGGTACACGCGCTGCGTGCGCAGCACGGTGCTCGTCGTGCTGAGCTCGCTGGTGGCCGTGGTCTGGCTGCTGGGCCTGCTGCCCACGCTGGGCTACGCCCTCGATCCCTACTCGATGCTCGTCCCCTTCCTGGTGTTTGCGATCGGCATGAGCCACGGGGCGCAGAAGATGAACGGCATCATGCAGGACGTCGGCCGCGGCGTGCACAAGCTCATCGCGGCCCGCTACACCTTCCGGCGCCTGTTCCTGGCAGGCCTCACGGCCATCCTGGCCGACGTCGTGGGGTTCGCGGTGCTGCTGATTATCGACATCCAGGTGATCAAGGAACTGGCCGTCGCCGCGAGCATCGGCGTCGCCACGCTGATCTTCACGAACCTCATCCTGCTGCCGATCCTGCTGTCGTTCACCGGGGTGAGCGCGAAAGCCGCCGGCCGCAGCTTCACCACGGAGCTGGCCGACATCAGCGGCGGCCGCAAGCACCCTCTGTGGCGCTTCCTCGACCTGTTCACGCAGCGCCGCTGGGCCACCGTCGCGATCGCCGGCGCCGCCGTGCTGGCCGTCGGCGGCCTGGCCGTCGGCAGCCAACTGAAGATCGGCGACCTGGACCCGGGCGCCCCCGAGCTGCGGGCGGACTCCCGCTACAACCGGGACGTGGCGTTCCTCAATGCCCACTACGGAGCCAGCAGCGACGTGTTCGCGATCATGGTGAAGACGCCCGAAGGGGCCTGCACCGACTACGAGACGCTGATGCGGGTCGACACGCTGGAGTGGGAGCTGCAGCAGATCCCTGGCGTTGAATCGACCAATACGCTCGCGCACCTGACCCGGCGGGTGCTCATCGGGCTCAACGAGGGGGACTTTCGCTGGTATGAGCTGCCGAAGAACCAGGACATGCTCAATACCGTGGCGTCCCGTGCCGCGCGTGGGCTCTACAACGATGCCTGCAGCCTGCTGACCGTCTATGCCTACCTGAGCGACCACAAGGCCGAAACGCTGGCGCGCGTGGTCGCCCACGTCGAGCGCTTCGCCGAGGCCAACAACACGCCGGATGTCCAGTTCCTGATGGCCGCCGGCAGCGCGGGCATCGAGGCGGCCACCAACGTCGTGGTGAAGCAGGCCTGGTACGAGATGTTGCTGCTGGTCTATGCCGCCGTGATCGTGCTGTGCTTCATCACCTTCCGCTCGTGGCGCGCGGTGGTCTGCGCGGTGATTCCGCTCATGCTGACCTCAATCCTGGCCGACGCGCTCATGGTGAAGCTCGGCATGGGGGTGAAGGTGTCGACGCTGCCGGTGATCGCCCTGGGCGTGGGAATCGGCGTGGACTACGCGCTCTACATCCTGAGCGTCATGCTGCAGCGCCTGCGCGAGGGAATGACGCTGTCGGAGGCCTACTACCGGGCCCTGCTGTTCACCGGCAAGGTGGTCATGCTGACCGGGGCGACGCTCGCCGCGGGGGTGATCACCTGGGCGTTCTCGGACATCAAGTTCCAGGCGGACATGGGGGTGCTGCTGGCGTTCATGTTCCTCTGGAACATGCTCGGCACGCTCATCCTGCTGCCGGCGCTCGCCTGCTTCCTGCTGCGTGGCCGCGCCACGGCGACCGCGGTGCCCGCGGACGTCGCCGTGCCAGGGACGGGGGCCGTTGTGCACCCGTGACGCACCGGGAGGGCGCGTGGCGGCCGGAAGGGATGCGCCCGCCGCCGCGGCCCGGCCGGTCCCTGGCGTCCCCGCGCTTCCCGCGCGCCCGGGCCGCTTCAGGGTAAATCCCAGGCGGAAACGCAGCCGGCTCCATGTTTAATACTGCTTATAAATAAGCGTGCTCATAAAAGAGTGAATGTAATGTCTGATTCTGTGAAGGTGGATGCAGGCCCCCTCGAGGTGGTCGTGCACCGTATAACGTCGCTGACCCCCTCGATCAAGGAGTTCGAACTGCGCCCGGCGGGCGGCACGCGGATGCTGCCGCCGGCGGAGCCCGGGGGGCACATCAAGGTGGAAACGGGCAATGGCCAATGGCGTGCCTACTCGGTGGTCAACCATGGTGACACCGAGCGCTACGTCATCGCCGTGAAGCTGCGCGGCGGCTTCTCCGAAGGTTCGCAGTTCATGCACGACTTCGTGGGCGAGGGCGACGTGCTGAACGTGATGCCGCCCCAGAACGGCTTCGCGATGGCGCAGGAAGCCGTGCGCGCCGTGCTGATCGCCGGGGGCATCGGCATCACGCCCATCATCAGCCTGGCCCGCAGCATGAAGACGCACGGCGTGCCCCTTGAGTTCCACTACCTGGGCGAGCGCGAGGGCGAAATGGCCTACGCCGACGCCGTGCGGGACGAGTTCGGCGCCGGCGCCAGGCTGTACTTCACGGCCGAGCAGGGCAAGCCGGCGCTGCGCGACTTGGTCGGGGCGTTCCACCCCGGCACGCACCTCTATGTGTGCGGTCCCGAGTCGCTGCTGCTGGACACCCGCAAGGAGGCGGTCTCCTGGCCGCCGGACAACGTCCATTACGAGCTCTTCCTCAATCCGCCGGACAGCCCGGCCGCCATCGCGCAGCCGGCCTACGCGTTCGAGATCGAGCTGGCGCGCTCGGGCAAGGTGCTGGCGGTGCCCGCGGACAAGACCATCCTGGATGTCCTGACCGACGTGGGCATCCACCTGCCCAGTGTGTGCCGCGCGGGCTTCTGCGGCACCTGCGTCGTTCCCCTGCTTGAGGGCGAGGCCGAGCACCGCGACACGGTTCTGTCGGAAGAGGAGCGAAAAGACAGGATCCAAACCTGCTGCTCGCGCGCACCCGCCGGTGCGCGGCTAGGGCCTGTTAACACTAGTTGTGCTGAGGCCCATCTCCTGCGACAGTGAGCGCATGGAGATCACAGCAGCCCAATTCAAGCAGATCGAACACTGCCTGCCGCGTCAGCGCGGCAACGTCAGTCTGACCAATCTTCAGGTGCTCAACGCCATCTTGTATGTCGCCGAGCACGGCTGCAAATGGCGTGGCCTGCCCAAGCGCTTCGGCAACTGGCACACGATCTACACGCGCATGAGCCGCTGGGCAAAGTCCGGCGTACTCGAGCGCACCTTCGAGCAACTGCAGCAGGCGCAGGTCGTGCAAATCAAGATCGAGGCAGTGTCGCTGGACAGCACCAGCGTGAAAGTGCATCCGGATGGCACCGGCGCGCCCAAAAAAACGGTCCGCAAGCTATCGGCAAATCCCGTGGTGGCTGGAACACCAAGATCCACCTCCTCGCGGCGGACGCGCGCACGGCCGTAACTTTCTCGCTCTCGCCCGGACAAGCGCACGATGCGCCGGAAGGTCGCGAGCTTCTCAAGCGGCTGGGGCCACCCAATCGGCCATTGCATTTGCTCATGGACCGCGCCTATGAAGGCAATGAGACGCGCCAGTTGGCACTGGACCTGGGCTTCATTCCCGTGGTGCCGCCGCTGCGCACGCGCATCGAGCCTTGGGAATACGACCGCGAGATGTACAAGCGACGCAACGAAGTCGAGCGCCTGTTCCGCAGGCTCAAGGGCTATCGCCGCATCTTCTCCAGATTCGAGAAGCTCGACGTCATGTTCATCGCCTTCATCTGCTTCGCGCTGATCGCAGATGGCCTGCGGTAGTGTTAACAGGCCCTAGTTCTTGATCGTTAAAAAAGGAGAATCCACATGACAACTGCCGATTTGACGCGGCCTCCCTACCGCGCCACCGAGCCCGTGGTCCGCACCACGCACATGCTGTGCGGGACCCTGCTGGCGCAGGACCTGCGCAAAGCCCGCCAGTTCTACGAGGAGATCCTCGACCTGGAGTGCGTCGACCTGGGGCCGGACCGCATGCTCGCGCGTCCCCGTACCCAGCGCAAGCCCGGACAGCGCAACTTCGTGCTGGACGTGCGGCGCGGCGACCGCATCGCCAATCCGCAGCGCGTCTTCCACCACTGGGGCCTGGATCTCGACTCCAAGGCCGCGGTGGACAAGATGCACCGGCTGCTGACGGCCCGCAAGGCGGAGCTGGAGATGCAGCAGGTCCTGGAGGCGCGCTTCCAGCATGGCGCGTACTCGTTCTATTTCAGCGACCGCGACAACAACTGGTGGGAGTTCCAGTACCTGCCCGCGTCGAAACTCGAACATGTTTTCACAGGAGATGCAGTATGACCGAGCAAGTGTTGGACAAGCCGCGCAGCGAGCAGTTCCTGGGGATGTCCCACGGCACGCTCGAATGCCGCACGATCGCCGCGGCGCGCACATTTCGCACCGAATTCCTGGGGCTGGGCACGATCAAGCACTCGGATGTCTCGTTCGTCACCTGGGCGGATGACACGAGCTTCTATCTGGCCTGCGTGGAAACGGGGGACCAGACGGGCGAGCAGGGCCTGGAGAACCGCTGGGAACTGTCCGTTCGCAGCGACGAGGAAGTGGTGGCAGCCTACCAGCAGGCCGAGCAGAACCGCGATCGCTGGCAGATCCGCGCCGTGACGCCGCTGTCCGAGCAGGACGGCTTCAAGTGGTTCGCGGTCCAGGACGCGGACGCCAACTGGTGGGGCATCAGCTCGCGCGGACCCGAGTGGTTCGACCAGGCGTTCGCCAGCGTGGGTGCAGCCCAATGAAGCTCGTGTCTTTCGAGAAGGAGCAGGCGACGCGTGCGGGTGTCGCGCTCAAGGACGTGGTGCTCGACGTGACCCGCCTGCAGGGAGCGACTGGTGGCGCCGCCGCCTTTCCGGGCGAGATGAAGGCGCTGCTGGCGAGTGGCCGGCTCGCGGAGCTCAAGCAGGCCGTCGATCGCGTGGCCGGCGATGCCGCGCTGCTCGCCGAGCTGCGCCGCACGGGTGCCGCGGTCGCCGCGGCGGAGGTGCGCCTGGTCGCTCCGGTGCCGAACCCGGGCCTCGTGCTCTCGAGCGGCGGGGCCTACCGGGACCACCTCAGCGAGATGGCGGTGCAGAGCCACCGCGATCCCATCGGCTTCATCAAGGGCTCGTCCGCGGTCTGCGGCCCCCATGACGCGATCGTGCTGCCGAGCACCGCGCCGGACATGGTGGACTGGGAGGGCGAGTTCGCCTGCGTGATCGGCAGGACCTGCTTCGAGGTCTCGCCGGAGGAGGCGCTGGACTGCGTCGCGGGCTACACGCTGATCAACGACGTTTCGGCGCGGGACTGGATGCTTGGCTTCCTGGGCGCCAAGGGCGAGGCGCCGCTCGATGTCTACATCAAGGGCAGCATGAACGTGCTGGGCAAGCAGTACCCCACGTTCTGCCCCATGGGCCCTTGCATCGTGACCAAGGACGAGCTGCGGGACCCGGGCAACGTGGATCTCTCGACCATCGTCAACGGCGAGGTGATGCAGTCGGCCAACACCCGGGACCTGATCCACGGGCTCGGGCAGACGCTCTCGTACTTCTCGCGCTGGTTCCGCTTCCAGCCTGGCGACGTCATCTCGACGGGGACGCCGGCGGGCATCGGCTTCGCCCGCAAGCCTCCGCGGTTTCTCCGGCCCGGGGATGTCGTGGAGGTCCGGTCCGAGCAGATCGGCTCGCTGCGCAACGTGGTCGCCGGCCGCTGAGACGGGCCCTGCCGAGGGGCCGCCCGCCGGCCCGGAGGTCCGCCAGGAGCGGCCCATAGGGCGCCTCGTACCCGCGCGCCGGGTGCGCGGCGCCCTTGTCATTGACGGGGCGGATCGTCGCTCGCCCCCCGGCTGGACGCGCAGCCACGCATCGGCCGGCCGTGCACCGTGGGCGACGGCCCCCGGATGCGGCCTTCTTCGGCGCCCGCGCCCCGGCGGGCGGCCTACCGCGCGCCCGGCGCGGAGACACCTCGGGCGCCGACCAACCCCTTCGCCGCTGCGGCAGGCGCGGGCAGACCCGGGACGGCAGGGCCGTGCGCGGGAGGAGGTCGAGGGCGCCCGCGGTCCTGCCGTGAGCCGTTCCCCAGGCATGCGCCGGCTTGCCTGCCGCCCGACGCGGGCGCGGCATGCCCCGGTCCGTGCCGTCTGCTACGCGTGTTCGCGCAGTCCCTCGAAGACCAGGCGCAGCGCCGCGCGCAGCGACCGCAGGCCCGCGTCGACGTCGCGGTCGGTCGTATGCAGCCAGCGGTCCATCTCGGAGAGGTAGATGGCCCGGATCACGTGGGCGGCGGGCGCGGTGCCGACGCGCGCAGCCACCGAGCCGGCGGCCTTGCAGGCATCGATCGAGGCGCTGATGGCTTGCAGCGTCGCCTCCGAGCGCTGCTGCACCCGCTGCATCTGCGGCGTGCCGCCCGTGGCGGCGGTGCCGTACTGGTGGATGCCGACCAGGCCGATCTGGGGATCGTTGGCGAAGTACTGGTAGAAGGGACCGAACAGCTGCAGCAGCTGATGGAGCAGGGGCTTGGCGTGATCGACCGCGGCGAGCGCTTCTTCCGCGACGCGGTCGAGGTCGTCGTTGAAGACCAGGAACAGCAGGTCGCGCTTGTCCTTCGCGTACAGGAACACCGTGGCGTGGGACACCTCGGCGATCTCGGCGACCTCGCGGGTCGTCGCGGCGTCGAAGCCCTTCTCGAGGAACACCTTGCGCGCTGCGGACTGGATTCTCCGGAGCTTGTCGAGCTTGTGCCGCTCGCGCAGGCCGAGCGGACGTTCGGAGGCGCCGCCGACGGCTGCCGCTGGGGGGTGGCGTTGGATCTTGGGGGATTTGCTCTGCATTACGGGGTGTACTCAAGGTTGATCGCGCTTATTTTCGATGTTGCCACATCGAGGCATGCGAAGGACCCAGTGAGGAATTCGCGCCTCCGCGAGGCTGGCCGGCGGCGTGGCGTCCACGAAGGCCCCTCGGGGCCGCTCCTGTCATCCTGCCGAGATCGCCGTTCGGGTCCGCAAGGTGCACCGGCGGCTGGGGGCGGGCTAGCTGCGTCCGACGGCCTGGCGGACCAGATCGACCAGGTCCTTGTGCACGCCCTTGAGGCTCTTGCCGGCGAGCACCATGTCGTCCATGACGCCGAGCATGCCCTTCTGGACGAAGATCGCCGTTCGGTAGAGGTCCTTGACCTTCCAGCTGCCGCGCGTGTTGCCGGCCTCGAGCAGCGCGACCAGGTCCTTGATGTGGGGCTGCTCGCGCGGCGTCCACCGGAAGCCGGCGCCGGCGAAACCGATGTCCTGGCGGCGGATGATCATGGCGTAGGCATCGCAGGTGGCGCGGACCCAGGTCTCCAGGCGGACCACGGGATCGTCGGACCGCTGCTTCGCCAACTCGCTCTCGATGTGGCCGTCGAAATCCTCGCTGACCGACTCCCGGATCGCCAGCAGCAGGGCCGCCTTCGATTCGTAGTGGTGGTAGAAGGTGCCCTTGGCGATGCCGGCATGCGCCGCGATGTCGTCGATCGTCGTCTCGTCGATGCCCTTGCTGAGGAACAGCTCCGTGGCGACTTCCAGGAGTTCGCGGGCGCGCTTCATCCCGCGCGGCTGGGAGCGCCTTGGCGCGGGTCCGCCCGTCGGCTCCGCTGGTTTTCTCGTCGTGTTCAAGACCTGTCCTCTGGATGGGCAATGCCCCTCGCGGATCTGCGCCGGCGCGCTGCGCTCCGATGGGAATATGCCAGTTTAGTGCCGCACGCGGCCCGCATGAGCGAGGTCATGCGCCGCGCCCGGGTCCGCCCCGCGCCGCCAGCGCGCGCTCCACCCTTCGAAGCGCCTGGCGCTTGCGACGCAGCAGCGCCCGGTAGGCCTGGATGGCCGAACGGGACGCGGCTTCCTGCCTGTCGTCGGTCATCGCGACCACTTCCCGGATGTCGGCCAGGCTGCAGCCGAGTTCGCGCGCCGCCACGATGAGTTCCAGACAGCGGATGTCCTGCGCGCCGTAAAGACGGTGGCCCGACGGGCTTCGCCTCGCGGGGGCCAGCATGCCCGCGCGCTCGTAGAAGTGAATGGCGCTCGGCCGCAGCCCGAAGCGTTCGGCCAGAAGGCCGATCGGAAACAGCGCTGCGTCATCCGGCATCACCTGGCTGGGCCCTGGGCGGGGTGGAACTGCCGGGCGCGGTCGGCCTTGCAGGCGGGCGCCATGCAGATCCATGGGAGGCTCAGGCGAAATTGGCCTCGGCGAACTTCCAGTTCACCAGGTTGCCCAGGAAGGTTTCGACGAACTTCGGGCGCAGGTTGCGGTAGTCGATGTAGTAGGCGTGCTCCCACACGTCCACCGTCAGCAGAGCCTTGTCGGCCGTGGTCAGGGGCGTGCCGGCGGCGCCGGTGTTGACGATGTCCACGCTGCCATCGGCCTTCTTCACCAGCCAGGTCCAGCCCGAACCGAAGTTGCCCACGGCGGACTTCACAAAGGCTTCCTTGAAGGCGGCGTAGCTGCCCCACTTGGCGTTGATGGCTGCGGCCAGCGCGCCCGAAGGCTCACCGCCACCCTGGGGGGCCATGCAGTTCCAGAAGAAGGTGTGGTTCCAGATTTGCGCAGCGTTGTTGTAGATGCCGCCGCTCGACTTCTTGACGATCTCTTCGAGCGTCATGGATTCGAACTCGGTGCCCTTTTGCAGGTTGTTGAGGTTCACCACGTAGGCGTTGTGGTGCTTGCCGTGGTGGTACTCCAGCGTCTCCTGGCTGTAGTGCGGGGCCAGGGCGTCGATGGCGTAGGGCAGCGGGGGAAGGGTGTGTTCCATGGTGGGTTCCTTTCGGTGGGGTTGTGAAACTGTGGACGGGAAATTCTGCACCAGGCGTTGGCGAGGCTCGGTCTTCAGAAGCGCGCCGAGAGGCGCAGCAGAACGAGGTTCGCGCCGGGGTTGGGCTTCTTGATGCTGGCATTGGACACGTGGCGCGCGCGCAGCGATACCTCGTAGGCGCCGTCCCGGCCGAAGCGACAGCCCAGACCCAGCGCCTCGGTGAACTGGAAGGCCGTGCTGAAACGCTCCGTGCCCGCGGCGTAGACGTGGTCGAACACGGCGGCGCCCAGCCCAAGGTCCATGAACCAGCCCGACCCAACGCCGCCGATGGCGTGGCGCCAGACCAGCAGGCCCGCGAGGTGCGCGAAGGTCCGGTGGCCGCCCTCCATGCGCGAGGCACGCCAGGCGCCGAGGGAGACGTCCCCGTGCAGGGACATCGGTCCGGCGTTGCGCGCAAGCCAGTCGGGTGCCCGCACAGGCAGGAGCAGCCCCACCGAGGCGACCTCGGTGCGCTGCGAGCCTGCCGTGACGCCCATGTCCGTGTAGAAGCGGGCGGACGAGGGGCCCTCCGGCTGGGCGTGGGCTGCGGCGGGCGCGAGCCAGGCCGCGAGGGCCAGTGCCGCCGCGGCGCAGCGCTGTGGTGCGGCAGCCGCCATGGCTTACCTCGCCGCGAGGCCCGCGCTGGCCGTATCCGCGCCGTCGCCGGTGCCAGCGCCGCCCCGCTGCGCCAGCGCCTCGCCGCGCCAGCCGCCGCCCAGCGCGCGGAACAGGGTCGCCAGCGCGATCTGCCGCTGGGTCTGCACCTGCACCAGCGCCATCTGGCTGGCGAAATCGCTGCGCTGCGCGTCCAGGTAGCGCAGGTGATCGTCCGCGCCGCTGCGGTAGCGCGCTTCCGACAGCCGCAGCGACGCGGCGCTGGATCGCGCCAGCGCCTGCTGTGCCTGCTCTTCTCGCAGCAGGGTGTCCGTGGCCGCCAACGCGTCGGACACTTCGCGGAAGGCCGTCTGGATGGTCTGCTCGTAGGCTGCGACGGCGATGTCCTTGCGCACCTGGGCCAGGTCGAGGTTGGCGCTGTTGCGCCCGCCGTCGAAGATCGGCAGCGTGATCTGCGGCGCGAAGGACCACGCCCGCTGGCCCGACTCGAACAGGTTGGACAGCTCGGCGCTGGAGGTGCCGAACAAGCCGGTCAGCGAGATGCGCGGGAAGAACGCTGCGCGCGCCGCGCCGATGCTGGCATGGCGGCCCTGCAGGCGGTGCTCGGCGGCGCGGATGTCCGGGCGCAGCGCCAGCAGGTCTGACGGTGTGCCCGGCGCGAGGTCCTGCACCAGCAGCGTGCCGGTGTCCGGACGCGCCAGCAGCAGCGACCGCACATCGCTCACGCCGACCAGCAGTGCCAGGGCATTGCCTGCCTGGCGGAACTCGCGGTCGATGCGCTCCAGTTCCACGCGGACCTGCTGGGTCAGGCCGAGGGCTTCCTGGTAGTCCAGGTCGGTGGCCGCGCCCAGGGTGCGGCGCTGCTCGACCAGTTTGAGCGAGGCCGCGCGCGCTTCCAGGGTCTTGGTCGCGAGCAGGTAGTGCTGCTGTGCGCCGTCACGGCTCAGATAGGCCTGGATTACCTCGGCGACCAGGCTGATGCGCGCACTGCTCGCAGCCTCCTCGGTCGCGAGGTACTCCTGCAGGGCCGCCTCGGACAGGTCGCGCACGCGGCCGAACAGGTCGATCTCGAAGGACGCGAGCCCCACGCCGGCCTGGTAGCTGCTCTGCACGCTGGGCATGCCCGGCGCGCGCAGATCCTCCGGCACGCGCTGGCGCGCGCCGCCGCCTTCGGCCTGGATGCCCGGCAGGCGGTCCGCGCGCTGCACGCGGTATTGCGCGCGCGCCGCCTCGACGTTGAGCAGGGTCTGGCGCAGGTCGCGGTTGTTGGCCAGCGACAGGTCGATCAGCTTGCGCAGTGTCTCGTCGGTGACGAAGGTCTGCCAGTCAAGCGTGGCAGCGGCGGATGCTTGCGGGGCCGCCACAGCGCCTGGTTGCGACGCTTCTGCGCCGTCGGTCCACTGCCCGGGAATGGGGGCATCGGGCCGCTGGTAGGTCGGTGCCAGCGAGCAGCCCGCCAGCAGCAGCGCGGCCGCCAGCGCGCCCAGCGCGGACCGGGTCGGGGAAGGCATGAATGGATTACGCATGGTTCGGAACCTCCTCGGCCAGTTCGCGCTCGCGCTCGGACGCGGCCGCCGCGCGGTGGTCGCGGGCCAGCAGGGTGTAGATGGTGGGCAGCACGAACAGGGTGAACAGCGTGCCGATCAGCAGGCCGGCCACCACCACGATGCCGATGGAGTAGCGGCTGGCGGCACCAGCGCCACCGGCGAACAGCAGCGGGATCAACCCGGCGACCATCGCGGCGGTGGTCATCAGAACGGGCCGCATACGGATCATGGCCGACTTCAGCATGGCGTCGGTCGGGCTCAGGCCCTCGTGCTTCTGGATGTCGTTGGCGAAGGACACCATGAGAATGCCGTGCTTGGAGATCAGGCCGATCAGCGTCACCAATCCGATCTGGGTGTAGATGTTCATGGTGGCGTAGCCCAGCCACAACGGCAGCAGCGCACCGCAGATGGCCAGCGGCACCGTCACCAGAATCACCAGCGGGTCGCGGAAGCTCTCGTACTGCGCGGCCAGCACCAGGAAGATCACGATCAGCGCGAAGCCGAACGAGACTATCAGGCGGTTGCCTTCCTTGACGAACTGGCGGCTATCGGAGAGCCAGTCGACCTGAGAACCCGGCGGCAGCGGCTGCGCCTTGAGGAAGTCGACCGCCTGGCCCATGGTGACACCTGGCATCAACACCGCCGACAACGTGGCCGAGTTCATCTGGTTGAACTGTGGCAGTCGATTGGCCTGCGGTTGGACCTCCACATCGACCACGGTGGACAGCGGCACCAGCCGTCCTGACTCGGCGCGCACGTAGTACCCGGTCAGGTCGCCCGGCGCGCGGCGCTTGTCCTGCGGCACCTGGGCGATGACGTCGTAGGAGCGGTCGAACCAGTTGAAGCGGTTGATGTAGTTCTCGCCGACCAGGATCGCGAGCGTGTCGGCCACCGCGCTCATGGTCACGCCCATCTCGCCGGCCTTGCCGGCATTGATGGTCAGGCGCGCCTGCGGGCTGTCGAAGGCGAGGTCGCTGTCAACGAAGGCGAACAGGCCGCTGCCCCAGGCGGCGCCCTTGATGGCCTCCAGCGCGCCATAGAGCTCGCTGAACTCGGCCGGCGAGCGCAGCACCATCTGCACCGGCAGGCCGTCGCTGCCCGCCGGCAGGGCTGCCGGCTGGAAGGCGGTGACGAACGACCCGGTGATGCTCGCGCTGCGCGCGTTGAGCGCGCCCTCGACCTGCCTGGCCGTCATCTGGCGCTCTTGCCAGGGCTTGAGCACGATGCCGCCGAAGCCGACGTTCTGGCCGTTGTTGCCATTGACCATGAAACTGCTCTGGTAGTCGGGGAACTCCCGGAACACCTTCTCTACGGCCAGCCCGGTGCGCTCGGTGTAGTCCACGTTGGCGTACTGCGGCGACTTGGTCTGCACGAACACATAGCCCTGGTCTTCGCCCGGCGCCAGCTCGCGCTGCACGCCGAGGAACAGCACCACGATGCCGCCCAGCACCACGGCGCAAACGATCAGCACCGCGGCGCGGGCGTGCAGCACATGGGAGAGCAGCCGCCCGTAGGCGGTCGATAATTTGTGCATGGTGCGCTCGACGGCCTGGGCGAAGCGGCCCTCGTTCATCTGCGCATTGAGCATGTAGCTGCTCATCATCGGCGAGAGGGTCAGCGCCACCACGCCCGAGACGATCACCGCGCAGGCCAGCGTGAAGGCGAACTCCTTGAACAGCGCGCCGGTGATGCCGCCCATCATGCCGATGGGCGCATAGACGGCCGCAAGGGTGATGGTCATGCCGATGACCGGCCAGACGATCTCGCGCGCGCCGACGATGGCGGCCTTGGCCGGCGACAGCCCTTCCTCGATGTGCCGGTGGATGTTCTCCACCACCACGATGGCGTCGTCCACCACCAGGCCGATCGCCAGCACCATCGCCAGCAGGGTCAGCAGGTTGATCGAGAAGCCGAAGGCCAGCATCAGTGCGGCCGCACCCACCAGCGACAGCGGGATGGTGACGATGGGAATGATCACCGCGCGGAAGGTGCCCAGGAACAGGAAGATGACCACCACGACGATGACCACGGCTTCGAGCAGGGTCTTCATCACCTCGTCGATGGAGGCGTTGACGAAGCGGGCCATGTCGAAGACGTTGACCACCTTCATGCCCGGGGGGGCGGAGCGTTGCAGCTCGGGCAGCAGCGCATTGACGCCCGCGACGATCTCCAGGGGGTTGCCGTCCGGCGTGGGAGAGATCGACAGCGCGACGCTGCGCGCGCCACTGCTCAGGAAGCCGCTGTCGTAGTTCTGCCCGCCCAGCTCGACCGTGGCCACGTCGCCCAGGCGGACCACGCTGCCGGTGGCGCGCTTGATCACCAGGTCGCGGAAGTCCTGGATGCTGCGCATGTCGGTGGCGGCGGTGATCGGAATCAGGTTGTCCTGCCCGCGCAGCGCGCCCGGTGCGGCCTGCACGTTGTTGGCGCGCAGAGCGCCGGCGAGGTCGGCCGCGGTCAGGCCGCGCGCGGCCAGCTTGATGGGATCGACCCACAGGCGCATGGCGAACGTCTGCCCGCCGCCGGCGTCGGCCGACGCCACGCCGGACACCGAGGTGATCTGCGGTTGCGCCACGCGGGTGATGAAGTCGGTGATCTCGGGGATGGTCTGTTCGTCGCTGACGAAGGCCAGGTACTGCACGGCCGATACGCCGTCGGTGATCTTGTTGATCTGCGGGTCGAACGCGCCCTCGGGCAGCCGGTACTTGACTTGCTGCACCTTGGCCAGGACCTCGGTCATGGCACGGTCGGCATCGGCATTGAGCACCAGCTTGGCCTTGATCTCGCTCTTGCCGAGCGTCGAGGTCGAGGTCAGGTATTCGATGCCGTTGGCGCTGGCGATGGCCTGGGCGATCGGGGTGGTGACGAAGCCCTGCATCACCTCCTGCGAGGCGCCGGGGAAGTTGGTCGTGATCACGATGGTCGCGCTCTCCATCGCCGGGTACTGGCGCGTGGGCAGCGAGAACAGTGCGGCCAGGCCCGTCAGCAGGATCAGGGTGCTGAGCGTGATCGAGAGGATCGGCCGCTTGATGAACAGGTCGGTGAAGGTCATGGCTCACCTCCCGCCGGCGGATGCGGCGGCCGCGGCGGGTCTGTCCACCACGCGCAGGTCGGTGCCGGGGCGCACGCGCAGCTGCCCTTCGGTGATCACCACGTCGCCGGCCTTCAGGCCGCGCGCGATGACGACCTGGTCGCCGATGCGCCGCCCCACGACGATGGGCACGATCTCGGCCTTGCCGGTCTTCTCGGGGGTGAGCTCGCGTACCACGGCGGCGGCGTCGCCGGAGGCCGAGGTCATGACGGCCGAGACGGGCAGCGTCAGCGCGTCGGCCTCGGGGGGCAGGGCCACGGCCACGGTCGCGTACATGCCGGGCTGCAGCCTTCGGTCCTTGTTGTCCACCTCGGCCTGGATGGAGGCGTTTCGGGTGTCGCGGCCGACCTGAGGCTCGATCGCGCTGATGGTGGCCTGCACCGGCTCGGCGCCGGCCGTGTCGATGCGCACCTGCACCGGCTGGCCGACCTTGACCCGCGCCAGTTCCTGCTGGGGCACGTCGAAGTTGGCGTAGAGCCTGTTCAGGTCGGTCAGCGTCACCGCCGCCTCGCCCGGGTTGAGGTACTGGCCCAGATCGATGCGGCGCAGGCCCAGCTCGCCGTCGAACGGGGCGCGGATGCGCTTCTGCCGGATGCGTGCCTCCAGTTGCTGGACCTGCGCGGCGGTCTGGTCGCGCTCGGCCTGGCGCTGCTGCAGGATCTCGCGGGACTGGGCGCCAGTGGCGGCCAGCTCGCTGGCGCGCGCGAACTGCTGCTGGGCGAAGGCGGCCGCGGCCTTGACGGCGGCAAGGTCGGCCTGCTCCGGGCCGTCGTCGAGCTGGACCAGCACCGTGCCGGCCTTGACGCGCTGTCCGGGCTTGAAGGAAATCGCGGAGACCCGGCCCGCGACCTCGGCCGAGAGCGTCACCTGGCGCACCGCGCGCAGCTCGCCCAGGGCCTCCAGGCTGACCGGGGCGGCCTCGGCCTTGAGCGTGGTGGCCACCACGTCGATGGGACCGCCGCCGGCCCAACCCCCGCCGCCGGACAACCTGGCCGTGCGCCAGTACCAGAGGCCGCCGCCGATCAGGGCGATGACCACGACGGAGACCACGATCGCCTTCCATGGCGATCCTTTATGGGCAGATGCAGACGGCTGCCCGGCCGAATTTTCACTGACGCTCATTGGGACTGTCCCTCCGGATAAAAACCGACTAACAGTCGGTAACATGCGAATTATTCGACCGTCAGTCGGTTTTTGTCAATACAATCCCCATGCCGCACCCAAGGGTGCGGGCGCGCTTCCGAACCGCGTGCATCCATCAGGAGGTCTTGCCATGCCATATCCGTCGACCCGCCGCCTTCTCGTCACCGGCGCCACCACCCCCTTGGGCCGCCGGGTCGCGGAACTGCTGCTGCGCTCCGCAGAGGTGTCCGTGACCACGACCAGCCGCACCCCTGGCCAGCTCGCCGATCTCGCCGCGCGCGGCGCGCAGGTGCGCAGAGCCGACTTCGACGATCCCGCCTCGCTCGACGCTGCGTTCGCCGGTGCAGAGGGGCTGCTGCTGGTCCGTGCCGGTTTTCCCGGCACGGACGGCTTGCGCCGGCACCGCGCCGCCGTGGAGGCGGCCGTGCGTGCAGGGGTCCGGCACATCGCCTGTACCTCGGTCGTCTGCCCGGATCCCGCTTCGCCGCTCGGCCAGGAGCATGTGGCAGCGGAGGCGGCGATCGAGGGATGCGGCATCCCGTGCACCATCCTGCGCTTGGCTCCGCTGGCCGAGTCGCTCTTCTGCAGGATTCCCCTGGCGCTGCGGGTCGGCCATTGGCCGAGCTCGGCCGGTGCGGGGCGTGTGGCCTACGTGGCGCGCGACGACGCGGCCGCTGCGGCAGCTGCGGCCATGAATGCACGGATGGCGGAACGCCAGCGGCTGGACCTCACCGGGCCGGAGGCGCTCACGCCTGCCGAGGTCGTTGCCGCATGCAATGCGGTCTTCGGCGCCGGCATCGGCCTCGTGCCCCTGGACGACGGGTCGCTGGCCGGCGACCTGGCCGCCGCCGGGATGGCGGCGGCCCTCGTGAAGCAGGCGGTGGAGATGGGGTCTCCTCGTTTTCAGTGCAATAAGTGACGGTACGAAAAGCTAGCACTGGC
>CAYYDJ010000007.1:0-197556 GCA_964470565.1 uncultured Rubrivivax sp. | reverse complement strand
TGCCCAAGGCCACCACGCACCGGCTGTGCAGCCAGCTGCAGGCCAACGGCCACCTCACGCGCGACACCGACGGCCGCGGCTTCGCCGTCGGCCCGGCGTTGCGCCGGCTGGCACTGGACGCGCTGAACCACGGCACCGTGCGCGGGCTGCGCCACGAGCTGCTGTCGGCGCTGGTGGCCGAGGTCGGCGAAACCTGCAACTTCACGACGCTGGACGGCGCCGGCGTGCTCTACCTCGACCGCGTGGAAGCGCCCTGGCCCTGGCGCTTGACGCTGGACGTCGGCACCTACGTGCCGCTGCACTGCACCGCCAGCGGCAAGCTGTTCCTGGCCCATCTGGACGAAGCGGCGCGCAGCGCGCTGCTGGCCGGGCTGCCGCTGCCGCGGATGACGGCCAACACGCTGAAGTCGCGTCGCGCGCTGCTGGCCGAATGCGAGCTCATCCGCCGCCAGGACTATTCGCTCGACCGCCAGGAGTTCATTCCCGGCCTGGTGGCGCTGGCGGTGCCGGTGCGCGACGCGCAGGGCGAGGTGCGCGCCGCGATCGCGGTGCACGCGCCGGTGGCGCGGCTCACGCTCAAGGGCGCGGTCGCGCGGCTGCCGGCGCTGCAGCGCACGGCGGCGCAGATGGGACGCCTGCTCTGAGCTGGGCGGTCAGGCGGCGCGTAGCATCGACGGCCGCATGACCCCCGCCCACGACAGCGCCGAGCGTGCGCTCGAGCCCATCGCCAGCACCAAGCTGAGGCCACCGCGCCCGGCCCGCCGCCTGATGGCACGCGAGGCGCTGCTGGCGCGGCTGCAGGACGCGCGGCGCAAGCGTTGCATCGTCGTCCAGGGCCCGGCCGGCAGCGGCAAGACCAGCACGCTGGTGGCGTGGCGGCAGGCGCTGCTGACGCTGAACTTCGACGTCGCCTGGCTGACGCTGGCCGGCGAAGACGACGATCCGTCGCGCCTGCTCGACTGCCTGGTCGCGAGCCTGGCCGAGGTCGACCCGGCGCTGGTTGCCGAGGCCGTGCCGCTGCTGGGCCGCGACAACGACGACTCGGCGCTCGAGCACGTGGCCATCACGCTGGTGCAGGCCATCGGCGCCCGGCCGCGCGAGCTGGTGCTGATGCTCGACGATCTGCAGCAGCTGGGCGACGCGCGCGTGTACCGCGTGCTGCAGTGGCTGCTGGACTACGCGCCGCCCAACCTGCACCTGGTCATGGGATCGCGGCTGGCGCCGCCGCTGCTGCTGGACCGGCTGCGCGCGCATGGCGAGCTGGCCGAGTTCGACCTGCGCGACCTGCGCTTCAGCGCCGACGAGACGCAAGCCTTCCTGCGCGAGCAACTGGGCCACATCAACGCGCGCGACGCCGACGAACTGCACCGCCTGACCGACGGCTGGGTGGCAGGGCTGCAGCTTTTCGCGCTGGACCTGAAGGGCCGGCCCGATGGCGGCTACGCCCACGTGCAGCTGCGCGATGCACGCGCTTTTGCCGACTACTTCGAAGCCGAGGTGCTGCAGCGCATGGCCGCCGACGACCTGGCGCTGTTGCAGCGCGCCGCGGTCTGCAACCGCTTCTGCGCCCCGCTGCTGGCGGCGCTGACCGGGCAGCCGCAGGCGCTGGCGCGCGTGACCATGCGGCTGGCGCGCCTGGACCACGACAACCTGTTCATCCAGCAGATGGGCAGCCACGACGGACAGCATTGGTACCGCATCCATCCGCTGCTGCGCGAGGTGCTGCAGGGGCGCATCGCGGCCTGGCCCGAGGCCGAGCGACGCGCGCTGCATGCGGCCGCCTGGCGCTGGTTCGACAGCCACGGCCAGATCGACGAGGCGGTGCACCACGCGGTGCAGGCCGATGACGCCGCCGCCGCCGCCGAACTGGTCGAGCGCGCCGCGCCGGCGCTGATGGCGCGGCGCGAGCTGAGCGCGCTGTCGATGCTGATGCGCCGCCTGCCGGCCGAGCAGGCCGCGCACAGCACGGTGCTGCTGCTGGTCAATGCGCAACTGCAGCTGTATGCGCGCAACCTCGACGCGCTGGAGCAGACGCTCGGCGCGCTCGACGCCCGTGGCGCGACGCTGACCGCCGCACAGCGCTACAGCGTGGCATTGCTGCGCGCGGGGCTCGCCGTCCAGCGCGACGACAGCGACGCGGTGGCCGCCATCGAACCCGAACTGCAGCGCATGCCCGCCGCGGCCGACACCTCGGCCCGGGTCGGCCGCCTGCAGATCCTGGCCTGGATGCACATGGTCCGCGACGAGCACGAGCGCGCGCGCGCCCTGCTCACCGAAGCCGCGCAACTGGACGGCGCGCCCGCGAACGAGCGGGCCAGCCGCAACCTGCTGGGCTTGAGCTATCTGCTCGAGGGCCGCCTGCCCGAGGCCGAGCGCACGCTGCGCGAGTCATTGGCCGCTGCGCAGGGCGTCGGCAGCGGCCTGCGCAGTTCGCTCGTGGCCGCCGGGCTGCTGGCCGAAGTGCTGTACGAGCTGAACGAGCTCGACGCGGCGACGGCGCTGCTGTTGCCGCGCATCGAGCTGCTCGAACACACCGCGATGCCCGACGCCGTGCTGCGCGCGCTGCACACGCTGGCGCTGGTGCACTGGAGCGCCGGGCGCCGCCTGGAGGCGCTGTCGTGGCTGGAGCGGCTGGAAGAGTTTGCGTTGCGCCACCGGCTCGACCGCCTGCTCGCCACGGCCTTGGCGGTGCGGCTGCGCATCCACCTGCGCCTGGGCGAGACGACGCGCGCCGCCGCGGTGCTGCGCCGGCTGGAGGATCTGGGGCAGCGCTATGCGCATGCACGGCCCGGCACCGCGGTCCAGCTCGAGCGCCTGACCGAACGCGCGCGCGCCGATGCCAGTCTGCATTGGAACGATTTCAACGCCGCTGCACTGCGCCTGGAGCCGCTGCTCGAACAGGCCACGCGCGCGTCGCGCTGGCGCTTGGCGGTCAACGTGCGGCTGATGCTCGCCGCCGTCGAAGAAGGCCGCGGGCGCCCGCAGGTGGCGCAAGCGCACGTGCTGGAGGCACTGCGCATCGGCCACCGGCACGGGCTGGTGCGCAGCCTGCTCGATGCCTCGCCGCGCGTGCCGGCGTTGATCGCCGCGCTGCTGCAGCGGGGCGATCTCGAGCCGGTGCTGGCGTTCTATGCCCAACGCCTGATCGACGCCGCCGCCGTGCGCCGCACGCCGGCATCTGGGCCGGCACAGCATGCCGCGCCGGCGCCGCTGGAGGCCTTCAGCGAACGCGAGCGCGAGGTGCTCGAGCTGGTGGCGCAGGCGCTGCCGAACAAGAAGATCGCGCGCGTGCTGGGCGTCACCCCGCACACGGTGAAGTTTCACCTGCGCAAGGTGTACGCCAAGCTCGGCGTGGCCGAGCGCGACGAGGCGGTGGCGCGCCTGCGCGACCTCGAGGCGCGCTCGTCCGGCGGCTGAACGGCCAGCGCCCGCGTCTCACGGCCTCGGCGCCGGGTTCGCGGCCCACTCGGCCAGCACCGCCTCGGCGCTGCTCGCGCCCTGGCCCGGCGCATGGCGGATCTCCGGCACGGTGCGGCTGAAGCGCGGCGCCGGCGCCGGCTGCGTCACGCCGTCGATCTGCACGAAGCTTGCGCGCGCCACGTTGTGCGGGTGGGCCGGCGCTTCGTCCATGTCCAGCACGGGCGCGAAGCAGACGTCGCTGCCTTCCATCAGCGCGCACCACTCCTGGCGCGTGCGCTGCGCGAACAGCGCCGCGATGCGCGGCTTCGTCGCGGGCCAGCGCGATGGGTCGCGCTGCGGCATGAAGGCCGGGTCGCCGGCGAGGCCCAGCTTGTCCAGCAGCAGCGCGTAGAACGGCGGCTCGATCGAGCCGACGGCGACGTACTTGCCGTCGGCGCAGGCATAGCAGTCGTAGAACGGCGCCGAGCCGTCGATCAGGTTCGCGCCGCGCTGCGCACTCCAGGCGCCGGCAGCCTTCATGCCCCACAGCATCGCGCCGAGCAGCGCCGCGCCGTCGCTCATCGCCGCGTCGATCACCTGGCCGCGGCCGCTGCGCCGCGCCTCGACCAGGCCGCAGGCGATGCCGAAGGCCAGCATCATCGCGCCGCCGCCATAGTCGCCCACCAGGTTCAGCGGCGGGTCCGGCGGCCGGCCGGGGCGGCCCATCGCACCCAGCATGCCGGTGATGGCGATGTAGTTCAGGTCGTGGCCGGCGGCCTGCGCCAGCGGACCGGTCTGGCCCCAGCCGGTCATGCGGCCGTAGACCAGCCGCGGGTTGCGCTGCAGGCAGACCTCCGGCCCCAGGCCCAGGCGTTCCATCACGCCGGGGCGGTAGCCTTCGATCAGCGCATCGGCGCCGGCCACCAGCGCCAGCACCTGCTCGATCGCGGCCGGCTCCTTCAGGTCCAGCGCCAGCGTGCGCTTGCCGCGGCCGTTGACGTCGAAGCGGCCGCTGCCCGCCGGGTTGCCGGCGCCGGGGCGGTCGATGCGCACCACGTCGGCGCCCATGTCGGCCAGCATCATGGCGCAGAATGGGCCGGGCCCGATGCCCGCCATCTCGACCACCCGAACCCCTTGCAGTGGGCCGCTCATCGTGCTTGCTCCCGAGTCGTTGCGATGGCCGGCGATGCTAGGCAGCAGGGGCCGCGGCCGCGCTAGCCTCCGCGGCTAGTGGCGGCCGCGGCGAGGCCCACCACCATGGCGCCGCCGATCCCTCAACCCGCAACGCTGAATCACGATGGACGCACCCCGCACCCTGCGCGACTTCGCCGCGCTGCATCCCGACAAGGCCGCGGTGATCGAGGCCGAGACCGGCATCACGATCAGCTACCGCGAGCTGGACGAACGCTCCAACCGCATTGCGCAGCTGCTGCACGCGCAGGGCCTGCGGCATGGCGACCGCGTGGCGATGGTGATGGAGAACAACCTGCGCTGCTTCGAGCTGGCCTGGGCCGTGCTGCGCTCGGGCCTGCTGCTGGCGACCGTGAACCGCTACCTCACGCCGGCCGAGGCGGCGTACGTCGTCGCCGACAGCGATGCGCGGGTGGTCGTCTCGTCGCTGGCGATGGCCGGGTTGGCCGGCGCATTGACCGAGCGCATGCCCGGTGTCGAACGGCGCTTGATGGTCGACGGCACGATCGCCGGCTGGGACAGCCTGGAGGACGCGGCGGCCGCCTTCGCGCCGGCGCCGCTGGCCGAGGAATGGCTGGGCGGCATGATGTTCTACAGCTCGGGCACCACCGGCCAGCCCAAGGGCGTGGTCCGCGCGCTGGCGCAGGTGCGGCCCGGCGACGCGGCCGCGCACGCGCTGCGCATGGTGATGCTCAGGCGCTTCGGCTTCGACGCCGACACGGTGTACCTGTCGACCGCGCCGCTGTACCACGCCGCGCCGATGACCTACGCGACCAGCGTGCACGGCCTCGGCGGCACGACGGTGTTCATGCGCCGGTTCGAGGCGCTGGCCGCGCTGGCGGCGATCGAGCGCTGGCGCGTCACGCACAGCCAGTGGGTGCCGACGATGTTCATCCGGCTGCTCAAGCTCGACGACGAGCAGCGCGACGGCTTCGACCTCAGCAGCCACCGCGGCGCCGTCCACGCCGCCGCGCCGTGCCCGCCCGAGGTCAAGCGCCGCATGATCGAGTGGTGGGGCCCGATCGTGCTGGAGTACTACGGCGGCAGCGAAGCCAACGGCCTGACCGCGATCGACAGCGGCGAGGCGCTGGCGCGGCCGGGCTCGGTGGGCCGCCCGGTGCTGGGCACGCTGCGCATCTGCGACGACGACGGCAACGAAGTGCCGGCCGGGCAGGATGGCTTGATCTACTTCGAGCGCGACACGCTGACGTTCCGCTACCACAAGGACGAGGCCAAGACCCGCGCCGCGCAGCACCCGCGGCATCCCAACTGGACCGCGATCGGCGACATCGGCCACGTCGATGGCGACGGCTACCTGTACCTGACCGACCGTGCCTCGTTCATGATCATCTCGGGCGGCGTCAACATCTACCCGCAGCCGATCGAGAACGCGCTGGCGCTGCATCCGAAGGTGGCCGACGTCGCCGTGATCGGCGTGCCCGACGAGGAGATGGGCGAGGCGGTGAAGGCCATCGTCGAGCCGGCGCCCGGCGTTGCGCCATCGCCTGAACTGGCGCTCGAAGTCATCGAGTTCCTGCGCGACAAGGTCGCCCGCTACATGCTGCCGAAGTCGGTGGACTTCATCGACACGATGCCGCGGCTGCCCACCGGCAAGCTCTACAAGAAGGCGCTGCGCGAGCGCTACGCGCGGCCCGCGGCTTGACCCAGCGCAGCGGGCCCATGCGGGTTTCTCAATGACTAGCCCAAGCGGCTAGCGACGCCGCTGCCGGCGGCGGCAATGCTGCGGCGCATCCGATGGATGTCGCTGCCGGAACGACCGGCTTCAGGAGAGACCCGCATGCTTGCAAACCCCAGGACCGAGCGCCGCACGCTGCTGCGCCGCCTCGTCGCGGCGGCCGCCGCCCCGGCCGCGCTCGTCTTCGGCAGCGCCGCCCGGGCGCAGGGCTTTCCGGCCCGGCCGATCACGCTGCTGGTGCCGGCACCGCCCGGCGGCGCGATCGATGCCCTCGGCCGCGCGATGGCCGAGCAGATGGGCAAGGCGCTGGGCCAGACGGTGATCGTCGACAACCGTGCCGGCGCCTCCGGCATGCTCGCCGCGCAGACGGTGGCGCGCGCCGCACCCGACGGCTACACGCTGCTGCTGACGCACACGACGCCGATGGCGTACCTGCCGCACATGTTCTCGAAGATGGCCTACGACACGACGCGCGACTTCGCCTTCCTGACGCAGGTGTGCGAGGCCGACCTGGCGCTCGCGGTCGGCAACGCCGTGCCGGCCAGGACGCTGGCCGAGTTCCTCGACTGGGCGCGCGCCAACCGCGGCAAGGTCAGCTACGGCTCCTATGGCACCGGCTCGGCCGGGCACCTGATGAGCGCGTACCTGAGCGAATCGCGCCGGCTGGACATGACCAACGTGCCCTACAAGGGCGAGGCGCCGATGATCCAGGACATGGTCGGCGGCCAGATCCCGTGGGGGATGGCGACGATCGGCTCGCTGGTGCCGCAGATCCAGGCCGGCAAGCTGCGCGCGCTGGCCGTCACCGGACCGAAGCGTTTCCCGCAGTTGCCCGAGGTGCCCACCTTCAGCGAGGCCGGGCTGCCCGACGAGGAGTTCCGCGTCATCGGCGGCGTCCTGCTGATGGCGCCGGCAGCCGTGCCCGCCCCCGTGCTGGCGCTGCTGGAGAAGGTGGCCCGCGACGCCGTGCATTCCACGCCGATGAAGGCGCGCTTCCAGGTCTATGGCCTGCGCCCGGTGGGCGACAGCGCCGAACAGGCGCGCAAGACCTTCGACGCCAGCATGCCCCTGATCGCCAAGCTGGTGAAGGTCTCGGGCGTGAAGATGGACTAGAACCCGGGTGGGGGCGACGACCTGCAGCGCCACGCAGCGCCCACTACCCATCCCGGCTAGCGACGGCGGCGAGCCCATCACGGACCCTTCAAACCCATGAAGCGCGACAACACCGGCAACCTGGGCACCGGCACCGCCGGGCAGGCCTGGCGCGAATCAGGCCTCACGCGGCCGACGACCTGGCATCAACGCCGCGCCGACGGCAGCCTGCTGATCGGCGCCGTCGAGCCGCCGCTGCGCGTCGACGCGGTCGGCTTCGCCGGCTTTGCCGACCGCTGGGCCAGCGCCCGGCCGGAGCAGTTGGCCTTCGCCGAGCGCGACGCCAGCGGCAGCGGCTGGCGCAGCCTGGACTGGGCCGCCTTCAAGCGCCAGATGCACCAGGTCGCCGCCGCGCTGCTGGCGATGGGGCTGTCGCAGACGCGGCCGCTGATGATCCTGTCGGCCAATTCGCTGGAGCAGGCGGTGCTGGTGGCCGCGGCGGACTACGTCGGCATTCCGACGGCGCCGGTGTCGCCGGCCTACTCGCTGCTGAGCGAGACTTTCACCCGGCTGCGCGGCATCGCCGAACTGGTCGAGCCGGCGGCGGTGTTCGTGCAGGACGCGGCCGCCTTCGCCAAGGCCTTGCAGGTGCTGAAGCTGCCGCCCGAGCGCGTGATCGCCGTGCGCGGCGCCACCGGCGGCCAGCTCGCCTGGCAGTCGCTGCTGGACGCGCTGCCCAGCCAGACCGGCTTCGCCGCGGTGCGCGAGGCGCGCGCCGCGATCCGGCCCGAGCACATCGCGCGCATCTTCTTCACCTCGGGTTCCACCGGCTTCCCCAAGGGCGTGCCGATCTCCTACGACAACGTCGCGACGATGATCGGGCACTTCCAGTTCCTCCTCCAGGCCGGGACACACGAGCCACCGGTGGTGCTGGACTGGCTGCCGTGGAACCACCTGTTCGGCGGCCTCGGCAACGTCGGCCGCGCGCTGACCTTCGGCGCGTCGTACTACATCGACGACGGCCGGCCGCTGCCCGGGGCCTTCGAGCGCACGCTGCGCAACCTGCGCGAGGTCTCGCCGACGATGTACGCCAACGTGCCGGCCGCGTGGGCGATGCTGGCGCAGGAACTGGAGCGCGACGACGCGCTGGCGCGCCGCTTCTTCGCGCGGCTGAAGTACGCCATGTACGGCGGCGCCAGCCTGCCGCGCGACGCGTGGGAGCGCATCCAGCGTGCCGCGCTGCGCACGGTGGGCGAGCGCATCGTCTTCACCTCGGGCTTCGGCTCGACCGAGACCAGCGGCCTGGGCAGCCAGTTCAACCGGCCCGGCGACGACGTCGGCAACGTCGGCGTGCCCAACCCCGGCATGGAGGTCAAGCTGCTGCCGCTGGAAGGCAGCGGCGAGGCCGGCGACGTCCGCTACGAGGTGCGCATGCGCGGCCGCCACATCTTCCCCGGCTATCTGAAGCGCCCCGACCTGACGGCCGCGGCGATCGACGACGAAGGCTTTTACCGCCTGGGCGACGCGGTGCGGCTGGCCGACCCGGCCGATCCTGCCGCCGGCATGCGCTATGCCGGCCGCACGGTGGAGGACTTCAAGCTCGCCAGCGGCACCTGGGTGCGCACCGGCTCGGTCCGCCTGGCGCTGATCGAGCAGTGCTCGCCGCTGCTGGCCGATGCGGTGATCTGCGGCCACGAACGCGACTACGTCGCCGCCCTGGCGTGGCCGAACGTGGCCGCGTGCCAGCGGCTGCTGCCGGAGCTGGCGACACTGCCGGCGGCCGAGCTGGTGGCGCATCCGCAGGTCGTCGCCGCGGTGGCCGCCAAGCTGCGCGCCAACGGCTCGCGGATCGCCAGCGAGTGCGTGCGCCGCGTGCTGCTGATGGCCGAGCCGCCGCAGCCCGACGCCAACGAGATTGCCGACAAGGGCTACATCAACCAGGCCGCGGCGCGCGAGCGCCGCGGCCACCTGGTCGAGCCGCTGTACGCCGAGCCGCCCGGCCCCGCCGTGGCCACCGACCGCTGAACCGAACCCCGCGAGGACGCTCAAGATGCAAGTCGAACGCAAGGTCTACCGCGAAGACCACGAACTGTTCCGCGCCAGCGTGCGCCGCTTCGTCGAGCGCGAAGTCGTGCCGCACATGGACCAGTGGCTGAAGGACGGCATCGTCAGCCGCGACGTCTGGGCGAAAGCCGGCCGCGAAGGCCTGCTGTGCGTGACGCTGCCGGTGGAGTACGGCGGCGGCGGCGGCGACTTCGGCCACTCGGCGGTGATTGCCGAAGAGATGGCGCGCGCCGGCGTGTCGCTGTCCTTCGGGCTGCACTCCGACATCGTCGCGCCCTACATCGACCGCCTGGGCACGCCACAGCAGAAGCAGCGCTGGCTGCCCGGCATCTGCAGCGGCGAGCAGATCCTGGCGATCGCGATGACCGAGCCCGGCAGCGGCTCGGACCTGAAGTCGATCCGCACGACCGCCGTCCGCGAGGGCGACGAATACGTCATCAACGGCAGCAAGACCTTCATCAGCAACGGCTTCCTGAGCGACCTGGTGGTCGTGGTCGTCAAGACCGACCCCGCCGCCGGCGCCAAGGGCGTGAGCCTGGTCGTCGTCGAGACCACGCGCGAGGGCTTCCGCCGCGGCGCCAAGCTCGACAAGGTGGGCATGCATTCGCAGGACACCGCCGAGCTGTTCTTCGACAACGTTCGCGTGCCGGTGGCCAACCGCCTGGGCGAAGAGGGCAAGGGCTTCGCGTACCTGATGCAGGAGCTGCCGCAGGAGCGCTTCATCATCGCCGTGACCGCGGCGGCCAGGCTGGAGCGCCTGCTCGAGCAGACGCTCGAGTACGTGAAGGACCGCAAGGCCTTCGGCCAGACGGTGTGGGACTTCCAGAACACGCGCTTCAAGCTGGCCGACGTCAAGGCCAAGGCCGTCGCCATGCGCACCCTGGTCGACCACTACCTGGCCGAGCACATGCGCCGCAAGCTGACGGCGGAGGAGGCAGCGCTGGCCAAGCTGCACACCACCGAGACGCTGTGGCAGTGCCTGGACGACATGGTGCAGTTGCACGGCGGCTACGGCTACATGCTCGAGATTCCGATCGCCCGTGCCTTCGTCGACCTGCGCATCACCCGCATCTACGGCGGCAGCAACGAAGTGATGCGCGACCTCATCGCGCGCAAGCTCTGAACCCCCACCCCACGCAAGGAACCTCCCCATGAGCCAAGACGTGTTCATCGCCGGCGTCGGCATGATCCCCTTCAAGAAGCCCGGTGCCAACGCGCACTACCACCTGATGGCCGAGCAGGCCGTGCGCGAGGCGCTGGCCGATGCCGGCGTGGCCTACGACCAGGTGCAGCAGGCCTACGCCGGCTACGTCTACGGCCCATCCACCTGCGGGCAGCGGGCGCTGTACCGCGTGGGCATGACCGGCGTGCCCGTCATCAACGTCAACAACAACTGCTCCACCGGCTCCAGCGCGCTGTTCCTCGCACGCCAGGCGGTGCAGTCCGGCGTCTGCGAGGTGGCGCTCGCCTTCGGCTTCGAGGAGATGCCGCCAGGCGCGCTGTCCACGCCGTGGAACGACCGCCCCGGCGCGCTGGAGGAGTTCACCGACGCGCTCGAACGCGCCGTCGGCAAGATCGAGATCCCCAATGCGCTGCGCCTGTTCGGCGCCGCCGGCCAGGCGCACATGAAGAAGTACGGCACGCGCGTCGAAACCTTCGCCGCCATCCGCGCCAAGGCCAGCCGCCACGCCGAAAAGAACCCGCTGGCGGTGTTCCGCAACGTCGTCAGCACCGAGGACGTGATGGCCGAGAAGGTGATGTGGCCCGGCGTGATGACGCGCTCGATGGCCTGCCCGCCGACCTGCGGCGCCGCCGCCGCCATCGTGGTCTCGGATGCCTATGCCAGGAAGCACGGCCTCAAGCGCGACGTGCGCATCGCCGCGCAGGCGCTGACCACCGATCCGCCGAGCACGCTGCAAAGCCTGGACCCCATCCGCCTCGTCGGCTTCGACATGGCGCGCGCCGCCGCCGACGCAGCCTACCGGCAGGCCGGCATCGGCCCCGCCGACGTCGACGTGATCGAACTGCACGACTGCTTCGCGCACAACGAGCTGCTCACCTATGAGGCGCTGGGCCTGGCGGCCGAGGGCGAAGGCGAGAAGCTCGTGCGCGACGGCGACAACACCTACGGCGGGCGCTGGGTCACCAACCCCTCGGGCGGCCTGCTCTCCAAGGGCCACCCGCTGGGCGCCACGGGCCTGGCGCAGTGCTACGAGCTGACGCACCAGTTGCGCGGCACGGCCGGCCCACGCCAGGTGGCCGGCGCGCGCGTCGCGCTGCAGCACAACCTGGGCCTCGGCGGCGCCTGCGTCGTCACGGTCTACCAGAAGAACTGAGTCCACATCCCCTTCATCACGACAAGGAGCCCGCAATGGTCGACCGCAAGATCATCGGCATGAAGTTCCCGCCCCACAGCGCCGTGGCCGAAGCCGGCCAACTGCGCTTCTTCGCCAAGGCCATCGGCGAAACCAACCCCGTCTATCGCGACGAGGCGGCCGCGCGCGATGCCGGCCACCCGGGGCTGCCGGTGCCGCCCACCTTCCTGTTCTCGCTCGAACTGCTCAGGCCGGAGAGCAACTGGCGCGACGAAGCCGGCATGCAGCTGGCGCGCATCCTGCACGGCGAGCAGTCGTTCACCTACCACCGCACGGCCTACGCCGGCGACACGCTGCACTTCGATGCCCACATCGCCGACGTGTACGACAAGAAGAACGGCGCCTTGAGTTTCGTCGTCGTCGACACCCGCGTCACCAACCAGCGCGGCGAGCATGTTGCCGACCTGCGCAAGTCCATCGTCCACCGCAACGGCTGAACCGCAGCCGTCAGGAGCACCCTCATGACCCAACCCCGCTACGAGCACATCCAGGTCGGCGACACGCTGCCGCCGCTGGCGCTGCCGCCGGTGGACCGCACGATGCTGGCGCTGTTCTGCGGCGCCTCCAACGACCACAACCCGATGCACGTCGACATCGACTTCGCGCGCAAGGGCGGCATGCCCGACGTGTTCGCGCACGGCATGCTGGGCATGGCCTGGCTCGGCCGGCTGCTGACGCAATGGGTCGACCAGCGCGCGCTGCGCCAGTTCAACGTGCGCTTCGCCGGCATCACGCACCTGGGCCACCGCATCACCTGCAGCGGCCGCGTGGTCGAGAAGTTCGAAGCCGACGGCGAGCGGCGCGTCAAGCTCGAGATCCAGTCGACCAACCAGTACGGCGAAACCAGGATCGTCGGCGACGCCATCGTCGCCCTCTGAACCTCTGAACACCCTTTCATCCACACACGAAGGAGAACCATCATGGGAAAACTGCAAGGCAAGGTGGCGCTGGTCACCGGATCGGGCCGCGGCATCGGCCAGGCGCTGGCGCTCAAGCTCGCGGCTGAAGGCGCGCGGCTGGTCATCAACGACCTCGACGCCGAGCCCGCCAACGAGACCGTGGCCGCGATCAAGGCCAAGGGCGGCGAGGCGGTGGCCTGCGTGGGCAGCGTCACCGCGCCCGACTTCGCCGAGCGCTTCATCAAGACCGCGGTCGACACCTACAAGGGCATCGACATCATCGTCAACAACGCCGGCTACACCTGGGACAACGTGATCCAGAAGATGACCGACGAGCAGTGGTACGCGATCATCGACGTGCACCTGACGGCGCCGTTCCGCATCCTGCGCGCCGCCTACCCGGCGATCAGCGCCGCCGCCAAGAAGGAGGCCGCCGAGGGCCGCGAGGTGTTCCGCAAGGTCGTCACTGTCTCGTCGGGCGCCGGCATCAACGGCAACGTCGGCCAGTCCAACTACAGCGCGGCCAAGGCCGGCCAGATCGGCCTGACCAAGACGCTGGCCAAGGAATGGGGGCGGCTGAAGGTCAACGTCAACTGCGTCGCCTTCGGCTGGATCGAGACGCGCCTGACCGAGCCCACCACGGCGGCCAAGACCATCGTCGTCGAAGGCCGCGAACTGCCGGTGGGCGTGGGCCCGCACATCGTGCAGAGCTTCTCGCAGCGCTGCCCGCTGGGCCGCCCCGGCAAGGTCGACGAGGCCGCCGACGCGATCCTGATGTACTGCCTGCCGGAGTCGAACTACATCTCCGGGCAGGTGGTGCTGGTGTCGGGCGGCAGCTGAAGGAGCGCGCGATGAGCGAGGGCGTCAGCGGACCGGTCAGCGATCGGGTGAGCGAGCGGGTCATCGAAGGGCGCGCCTCGCGCTTGCGCATCGTCGGCGCGGTGGCCGAGTTCAGCCACCAGCGGCCGCACGAGCGCAACGCGCTCGGCGCCGAGCTGCGCGACGACTACGACGAGCTGCTGGACCGGCTCGACGCCGATCCGTCGATCCGCGTGCTGATCCTCAGTGGCTCTGGCGGCAGCTTCTGCTCCGGCGGCGACATCGGCAGCATGCACTCGCGCGTCGAGCAAGGCGGCACGGCCGACGAGATGCGCCAGCGCATGCAGCGCGTGCACCGGCTGGTGCGCGGACTGCACGAGCTGGAGCTGCCGGTGATCGCCGCGGTCGACGGCCCGGCCTACGGCGCCGGCTTCGGCCTCGCGCTGCTGGCCGACATCGTGCTGGCCTCCACGCGCGCGGTGTTCTGCGCCTCGTTCGCGCGCATCGGCGCGATCCCCGACTTCGGGCTGCTGTACACGCTACCGCGGCGCATCGGCATGGCGCACGCGAAGGAGATCGTGCTCAGCGCGCGCCGCATCGACGCCGCGGAGGCCCTGGCACTCGGCGTGGCCGACCGGCTGGTGGCGCCCGACGGCCTGCTGCCGGCAGCGCATGAGCTGGCCGCCAGGCTGTGCGACGGCCCGCGCGCGGCGGCGGGCATGGCTCTGCGGCTGCTGGACCGCAGCTTCGAGACCGACTTCGCGTCGATGTGCGCCGCCGAAGCCGATGCGCAGGCGCTGGCGATGAGCAGCAGCTACCACGCCGAGGCCGTCGCGCGGTTCAACGCGGGCCAGCCGCTGCACTTCGACTGGGACCGCGCCAAGGCCTCGTAGCAAGGCCGCGGCGGTTCGCTCAACGAACGCCGCGCCTCACTGCGACTCGATCTTCGCGTCCTTGATCGCCTTGGCCCACTTGGCGGTCTCGGCGCGGTTGCGCTGGGCCAGCGCCTCGGGCGTGCCGGGCTCGACGGTGAAACCGTTGGCCGCGAACTTGTCCTGGATCTCCTTGCTGTTGGCCGCCACGTTGATCGCGTGGTTGAGCCGGTTCACGACGTCGGGCGGCGTGCCGGCGGGCGCGAACATCGCAAAGTAGGCGATCAGCTCGTAGTCCTTGAGCCCCAGCGCCTCGTTGACCGTGGGCAGATCGGGCACCGCGCTGCTGCGCTGGGCGGACGTGACCGCCAGGCCGCGGATCTTGCCGGCCTTGTGCTGCGGCACCGTCACCGCGAAGTCGGCGGTGAACATCATCACCTGGCCGCCGATCAGGTCGGTCATCGCCGCCGGGCCGCTCTTGTAGGGGATGGGGTTGAGCTGCACGCCGGCCATGTTGGCCAGCATCTCCGACGACACCTGCTGCGAGGTGCTGGCGTAGGCGAAGCTGATCTGGCCCGGCCTGGCCTTGGCGAGGTCGACCAGTTCCTTCAGCGTCCTGGCCGGCAACGCGTTGTTGACGGCCACCATCAGCGGCACCGAACCGATGTAGCCCACCGGCGTGAACGCGCTGTCCTGGTCGTAGGGCAGCTTCTTCATCAGGAACTTCAGCGCCGCGTTGGTGCTGTTGGTGCCCAGCAGCAGCGTGTAGCCGTCGGGCGCGGCCTTGGCCACGATGTCGGCGCCCAGCATGCCGTTGGCGCCGGGCTTGTTGTCGACCACCACCGGCTGGCCCAGCGTGGCCGCCATCTTCTCGGCGAAGGCGCGGCCGATCTGGTCGGTGGCGCTGCCGGCCGCGAAAGGCACGACGACGCGGATGGGCTTGTTGGGATAGGGCTGGGCGAGCGCGGCCGCGCTGCACCACACGGTGAGCAACAAGGCCAGGGCACGGGCGGTGGTTCGCATGGGCAGGGGACCTCCAAGGTTGCGGCGAACCATAGCGCGCGCCAGCGCGCTGCGGTCCTGGGGACGTCAGCAATCGGCGGCCAGCAGCGCCGCGGGCCGCCAGCGGCCGCGCAGGCCGATCAGCAGCAGCCGGCCAGCGCCCGCCACCACCGCCGGCGTGACGCTGACGCGGCCGGCCGCCACCTGCAGCAGCCGGCCCCGGCCGTCGGCCGTGCGCGCCAGGCCCTTGGCGCGCAGCACGCCCGATGACGGCTCGGCCAGGCGGGCGCCCAGCGCGTGCAGGTCGCAGCCGTCGGGCAGCGGCAGGTTCAGGCTCTCGAAGATCGATGCGGCAGGGCGCAGCGGGCGCGCAGCGAAGCGGCTTGCGTCGACCGTTGGCGCCGATGCCGGCCAGCCCAGCAGCAGCTCGATCGGCAACTCGGCCGCCGGCCCCGGCAACAGCCGCGCCTGCGGCGCCTGCGTCTGCAGCCAACGTTCGAGGTCAACCGCTTCGCCGGCCCCGGCCAGCAGATCCGCCTTGCTCACCAGCACCCAGTCCGCCTGCTGCAATTGCTGCTGCACCGTATCGCCCACGTAGCGGTCTTGCGCCTGCCGGCGCACGGCCGTCGCGTCGGCCAGCACCAGCGCGCCGGTGACCTCGACCACCGGCGACAGCCGCGCGGTGCGCAGCACGGCGGCCGGCAGCGCAACGCCGCTCAGCTCGATCAGCACCGCGTCGGGCGCCGGCGTGCGCGCCGCCACGGCGGCCAGCGTGCCCAGCAGGTCGTCGCCGAAGGCGCAGCACAGGCAGCCGCCGCTCAAGGCCAGCACGCCGGCCGCGGCGCCTTCGATCAACTCGGCGTCGATGTTGACGCTGCCGAAGTCGTTGACCAGCACCGCCAGCCGGCGGCCGCCGGCGCGGCGCAGCAGCGCGTTGACCAGCGTGGTCTTGCCTGCGCCCAGCCAGCCGCCGACGACGGCCGCAGGCAGCGCCGCCGCCATTGCGCCTCAGCCGGCCTGGAACACGCGCCCGCCCTGCACCGTGCCCCAGACGCGCAGGTCCTTCAGCGCCTCGGGGCCGCAGGTGGTCGGGTCGTCGTGCAGCACGCAGAAGTCGGCGCGCTTGCCGCATTCGATGCTGCCGATCTCACCGTCGAGCTTGAGCGTGGCCGCCGCGCCCAGCGTGATGGCGTGCAGCGCCTGGCCGACGCTGATGCGCTGGTGCGTGCCCAGCACGCGGCCGCTGGCGGTCAGCCGGTTGACGGCGCACCAGGCGGTGAACAGCGGGCCCAGCGGCGTGATCGGCGCGTCGGAATGGATGGCCAGCGTGACGCCGGCGTCCAGCGCCGAGCGGCAGGCGTTCATGCGCTCGGCGCGCTCGGGGCCCACGGTCACCTCGCGGTGCTGGTCGCCCCAGTAGAAGTGGTGGTTGGCGAACAGGTTGACGCACAGCCCCAGCGCCTTGATGCGGCGGAACTGCGCGTCGTCGGCGAGCTGGCAGTGCTGCAGCGTGAAGCGGTGGTCGCTCGCCGGGTGCTCGGTCAACGCCTGCTGCAGGCAGTCCAGCGCCATCTCGGTGGCCTCGTCGCCGTTGGTGTGGGTGTGCACCTGCACGCCGTGCTGCAGCGCCAGCGCATAGCACTCGCGCACCGCCTCGGGCGCGGTGTACCAAAGGCCGTTGGGCCGGCCGTTGTAGTAGCCCGGCCAGCGCAGCCGCGCACTGAAGCCCTGGATCGAGCCGTCGGCCACCACCTTGATGCGGCCCAGGCGCAGGCGCTCGCTGCTGCGCTCGGCCAGTGACTTGGCGCGTTGGACGGCAGCGGCCGGCGTGAGGCCGATCAGGCGCAGCAGCGGCACCAGGCGCGCGGGGTAGGCCTCGTCGCCGGTGACGCGCAGCAGCGTCTGCACGTCGGCATCGGCCAGCGTGGCCGCCAGGTCGGTGGCGGTGGTGACGCCGGCGCGCACGCACAGGCGGCCGAAGTCGAGCATGCCTTGCTCGTCGCCCGACAGGAAGCTGCGGTTCAGGCCCACCTGGTCCAGCACCGGCAGCATGGCCTCGGGGCCTTTGAGTTCGCCCGTGGGCAGGCCGTCGGCGCCGAGCGGAATGGCCGGGTGCTCGATGCCGGCGCGCAGGAACCCGGCCCGCTGCAAGGCCGCGCTGTTGGCGTTGAGGATGTGCGCGCTGGCGTGCATCAGGCCCACCGGACGGCTGGCGCTCACGCGGTCGAGGTCGGCGCGGCTGCAGCGCTGCTCGCCGAAGTAGATGGGGTCGAAGCCCCAGCCCACCACGGGGCCGTCGCCGTTGCCAGCGGCCGCCTCCGTCAAGGCCTGCACCACCGCGTCCAGGCTCTTCAGGCCCGGCCAGGTGCGGCCCGCGGGGTCGACGGCGTCGAAGTAGCCGCAGTAGCGGTAGCGCCACAGGGTGCCGGCCATCAGGTGGCTGTGGCCTTCCACCAGCCCCGGCATCAGCACGAGGTCGGCAAAGCGCGTGTCCAGCGTGTGCGGGCCCCAGCCGGCCAGCTCGTCCAGGCTGCCGGCGCCCAGGATGCGGCCGTCGCGCACCGCCACGTGGCTGGCCTGCGGCCGCGCCGCATGCATCGTGACGATGCGGCGCGCCGGGTAGATGACCGTGTGGCCGCTCACGCCGTCAGCGCCTCGCGCAGCTTGGTGACGATCTCGTCGACGTGCGCCTTCTCGGCCACCAGCGGCGGCGCGACGATCAGCGCGTCGCCGGTGTTCTTGAGGTTGAGGCCGATGTCGTAGAGCTTCTTCTGCAGCGCGTGCCCGCGCGCGCCGGGGCCGCCGGCCGGCGCCATCTCCACCGCGGCCATCAGGCCGATCGAGCGCACGTCGGCCACGCCCGGCGCGTCGGCCAGCGAATGCATGCCGTCGGCGAAGTACGGCGCCAGCGCGGCGGCGCGCTCGACCAGCCGCTCGTCGCGGAAGATGTCCATCATTGCCAGCCCCGCGGCGCAGGCCGCCGGGTGCGCGCTGTAGGTGTAGCCGTGGAAGAACTCGACGCCCTGCTTGGGGCCGGCCTCGGTGATCGCGTCGTAGATCTCCTGCTTGGCCACCACGGCGCCCATCGGCTGCGCGCCGTTGGTCATCGCCTTGGCCATCGTCATCAGGTCGGGCGTGACGCCGAAGGCCTGGGCCGCGAACGGCGTGCCCAGCCGGCCCCAGCCGGTGATGACCTCGTCGAACACCAGCAGGATGCCGTGGTCGTCGCAGATCTTGCGCAGCCGCTCCAGGTAGCCCTTGGGCGGCGGCAGGCAGCCGTAGGAGCCGGCCACCGGCTCGACGAAGCAGGCCGCGATGTTCTCGCCGCCGTAGAGCTGGCAAAAGCGCAGCAGGTCGTCGGCGAGGTCGGCGCCGCTGTCGGGCTGGCCGCGCACGAACTTGTTCTGCGGCAGCGCCGTATGCCGCATGTGGTAGACGCCGCCCAGGCCCACGCCGTAGGCGCGGCGGTTGTTGACCATGCCGGCCAGCGAGACGCCGCCCATGTTGACGCCGTGGTAGGCGCGCTCGCGCGAGACGAAGAGCTGGCGCTGCGCCTGGCCGCGCACCCGGTGCACCATCAGCGCCACCTTCATCGCGGTGTCCACCGCCTCGGAGCCGCTGTTGACGAAGAACACGCGGTTCATGCCGGCCGGCGTCTGCTCGACGATGCGGCCGGCCAGCTCGAAGGCCTTGCTCTGCCCGCGCAGGAACGGCGCGGTGAAGTCCAGCGTCTGCAACTGGCGGTACACGGCCTCGGCAATCTCCTTGCGGCAGTGGCCGGCGGCGACGCAGAACAGGCCCGACGAGGCGTCGATCACCGCGCGCCCTTCGGGCGTGTAGAAGTACATCCCTTCGGCACGCGCGAACAGCCGCGGCTCGGCCTTGAACTCCTTGTTGGGCGAGAACGGCATCCAGAACGGCTGCAGGCTGGTGGCGACTTGAGGCTCGGCGTGTCCCATGGGCTCGGCTCCGTGGCGGGTGGTGGTGGCGTGACGGCGGATTCTGGCGCCGATCGCGCGCCGCGGGCGGCCGGCGGCCGTGCTGGCTCCATCGACAGATCGGCGCTGGCACCTTGGGCGCGCGCGCCGTGTTAGCGTGGGCGCGCCCCGTGCGCCGCCACCGATGACCCCGCCCGCCGACCCCTCGCAGACGCCGCCGCTGCGCCCGCCGCGGCACACGCTGTGGCCGGCGCTGTTCCGCCTGCCCGAGCCGTCGGCGCTGCCGCTGCAGGCGCGGCTGCGCGCCGCGGTCGTGCGTGAGATCCTCGGCGGGCGGCTGCCGCCGGGCACGGCCTTGCCGGCGTCGCGCGAACTGGCGCGCCAGCTCTCGCTCAGCCGCAACACCGTCACCGCGGCCTTCGCGCAACTGGTCGAAGAAGGCTTCGTCGAAGCGCGGCCGCGGCTCGGGCTGTTCGTCGCCGCAGGCGCGCGGCTGTCGGTGGCCGAGCCGGCAGCCGCGCCACCGTCTTGCGCCGAGCCCGTCGACGATGGCAACGCCCGCGGCCCCGACTGGCCGGCGCGCGTGCTGCGCCGCCTGGCCGACCATGCGCCGCTGGCCAAGCCCGAGCGCTGGCTGCAGGACTATCCCTATGCCTTCGTCTACGGCGGCCACGACCCGGCGCTGTTCCCGACCGAGGACTTCCGCGAGTGCTGCGCGCACAGCCTGGCGCGCGCCCAGCTCGCGCACTGGGCGCCCGACTTCGAGTCCGACGACGTGCCCGACCTGCTGGAGCAGATCCGCCAGCGCCTGCTGCCGCGGCGCGGCGTGTTCGCGCAGGCCGACGAGATCGTCGTCACCGTCGGCGCGCAGCAGGCCTTTCACCTGCTGGCCGAGGCGCTGTTCGACCGCCGCACGCGGCTGGGCTTCGAGGAGCCCGGCTACCCGCATGCGCGCAACGCCTTCGCGCTGCGCAACCCGCAGTGGCGGCCGCTGCCGGTGGATGCGCAAGGGCTGCAGGTCGACGCGCTGCCGGCGCTGGACTACGTGTTCGTCACGCCCTCGCAGCAAAGCCCGACCACGGTGCCGCTGAGCCTGCCGCGCCGCGAGCGGCTGCTGCAGCACGCGCAGCAGCACGACATCGTCGTCATCGAGGACGACTACGAGTGCGAGAACCTCTACGCCGGGCGCCCGATGCCGGCGCTCAAAAGCCTGGACCGCACGGCGCGCGTGGTCTACGTGGGCTCGCTTGCCAAGAGCCTGGCGCCGGCGGTGCGGCTGGGCTTCATCGTCGCGCCGCCGGCGCTGGCCGCCGAGCTGCGCCGGCTGCGCCACGCGATGGTGCGCCATCCCAGCACCTTCTTGCAGCACGCCTATGCGCTGTTCCTGTCGCTGGGCCACCATGAATCGCATGCGCGGCGCGTCAACCTTGTGCTGGCCCAACGCATGACGCAAGCCGCCGTGGCGCTGCGCCGCCACCTGCCGGGCTGCCGCTTCGAGCTGCCGCAAGGCGGTGCGTCGATCTGGGTGCAGGCACCGCCTGCCATCGACGGCGCCGCGCTGGCGCTGGCGGCGCGCCGCCACGGCGTGCTGATCGAGGCCGGCGAAGACTTCTTCCTGCACCCGCCGCGGCCCTGCCCCTTCTTCCGGCTGCGGCTGTCGTCGATCGCCACCGAGCGCATCGCGCCGGGCATCCAGGCGTTGGGGCGGGCCGCGGCCGAGCTGGCGGCCGGCCGCCGCGGCAAGGCTTGATGGCACTGGCATCATTGCGGGCCCGCGACCTGCATCGTCCCGCGTCGTCCACGTCACCCCGAGGAGAGCACCCGATGAGCCCGATGAAGAGCACCCTGGCCGCCCTGCTGGCCACCGCCGCCCTTGCCGTTGCCGCGCCGGCAGCCTGGGCCCAGGCCAAGAAGGAAGTGACCTTCGCCCACCAGGACATGCTGGTGCCGCTGCGCACGGTGATGGAATCCGGCGAGCTGGAAAAGACCACCGGCTACAAGATCAGCTGGCGCATGTTCGGCGGCGGCGGCGACGTCATCAAGGCCATGGCCAGCGGCGACGTGCAGCTCGGCGAGGCCGGCTCCAGCCCCATCGTCGCGGCGGCCAGCCAGGGCCAGGACATCCAGCTCTTCTGGATCCTCGACGACATCGCCGACGCCGAGGCGCTGGTCGCGCGCAACGGCAGCAACATCAACAGCGTCAAGGACCTCAAGGGCAAGAAGGTGGCCACGCCCTTCGTCAGCACCTCGCACTACCAGCTGATGGCGCTGCTCAAGGCCGACGGCGTCGACGCCAAGACCGTCAACGTGATGAACCTGCGGCCGCCCGAGGTGGCCGCCGCCTGGGAGCGCGGCGACATCGACGCCGCCTTCATCTGGGACCCGGTGCTCAGCAAGATCAAGGGCAACGGCAAGGTGATCGCCAGCTCCAAGACCATCGGCGCCAGGGGCTTCCCCACCTTCGACGGGCTGATCGTCAACACCAAGTGGGCGGCCGAGCACCAAGACTTCATGGTCGCGCTGGTCAAGGCGCTGATCAAGGCCGACACCGCCTACCGCGACAACAAGGCCAAGTGGACGCCCGACTCGGCCGAGGTGCGCGCCGTGGCCAAGTGGACCAAGGCCGACGCCAAGGACGTGCCGGCGGCGATGGCGCTGTACGCCTTCCCGACCGCGCAGGAGCAGCTCGGCCCCAACTGGCTGGGCGGCGGCGCCGCCAAGGCGATGGCCAACACGGCCGTCTTCCTGAAGGAGCAGGGCCGCATCCAGGAGGTCAAGCCCGACTACAAGGCCTTCGTGACCGACGCCTACGTCAAGAAGGCGCTGGCGGCCAAGTAAGCCCACCGCCACGCCGGCGCCGCAACCCGCCCGCATGCCCACGCTCGACATCCGCGGGCTCGCCGTCAGCTACGCCGTCCAGGGCGGCACGCTGCAGGCGCTGGCCGCCGTCGACCTGCTGCTGCACGACGGCGACTTCGTCGTCGCGCTGGGCGCCTCGGGCTGCGGCAAGACCACGCTGCTGAACTGCATCGCCGGCTTCCTGCCGCCCAGCAGCGGGCAGATCCTGCTCGACGGCCAGCCGGTGCAAGGCCCCGGCGCCGACCGCGGCGTCGTGTTCCAGAAGCACGCGCTGATGCCCTGGCTGAACGTGCGCGACAACGTGGCCCTGGGCCTGCGCCTGCGCGGCGTGGACCGCGCCGCGCGCGAGAAGGTGGCCGAGCAGAAGCTGGCGCTGGTGGGGCTGGAGGGCTTTGCCGGCCGTGCGATCTACGAGCTCTCGGGCGGCATGCAGCAGCGCGTGGGCATCGCGCGCGCACTGGCCAACGACCCCGCGGTGCTGCTGATGGACGAGCCGATGGGCGCGCTGGACGCCTTCACGCGCGAGCACGTGCAGGAGATCCTGCTCGAAGCCTGGGCCGCCACGCGCAAGATGGTGTTCTTCATCACCCACTCGGTCGAGGAGGCGCTGTTCCTCGCCACCCGGCTGGTGGTGATGAGCCCCAGCCCCGGGCGCATCAGCCACGTCTACGACGACCTGCCGTTCTCGCGCGAGTTCCTGCTGCACCACGACGCGCGGCGCGTGAAGAGCCAGCCCTCGTTCATCGAACTGCGCGAAGAGGTGCTGGCGCGCATCCATCACCATGGCTGAAGCGCCCCGCACCAGCCGCTTCCGCCAGCCCGGCGAAGGCCCCAGCCTGTGGATCAGCGTGGTCACGATCGCGGCGCTGTTGCTGGGCTGGTTCGTGGTCACGCAGCTCGGGTGGATCAAGCCGCTGTTCCTGCCCAAGCCGCAGGCGGTGTGGCAGACCTTCGTCGACTACCTGACCGACAACGCCAACGACAAGCCGCTGTGGCAGCACTTCGTGGCCAGCATCCTGCGCGTCACGGCGGCCTTCTGGCTGGCCTTCGTCACCGCGGTGCCGGTGGGCATCGCGATGGGCGTCAGCCGCATCGCGCGCGGCGTCTTCGACCCGCCGATCGAGTTCTACCGCCCGCTGCCGCCGCTGGCCTACCTGCCGCTGATCATCATCTGGTTCGGCATCGACGAGGTGCCCAAGGTGCTGCTGATCTACCTGGCCTGCTTTGCGCCGCTGGCGCTGGCCGCGCGCTCGGGCATGAAGAGCGCCAGCAGTGAGCAGATCCACGCCGCGTATTCGATGGGCGCGACCTACGGGCAGGTGATCCGCCACGTGATCCTGCCGGCGGCGCTGCCCGAGATCCTGGTCGGCATGCGCATCGCCATCGGCTTCGGCTGGACCACGCTGGTGGCCGCCGAGATGGTGGCCGCCCACGTCGGCCTGGGGCAGATGGTGCTCAACGCCAGCAACTTCCTGCGTACCGACATCGTGATCATGGGCATCATCGTGATCGGCATCGTGGCCTACTCGTTCGACCTCTTCATGCGCTGGGTCGAGCGCCGCCTGGTGCCGTGGAAAGGCCGGATATGAGCACGCCGCTGCGCCGCCGCCCGCTGTTGATCGCCCTTGCCGCCGCCGGCAGCGGCGCCGCGCTGGCGCCGGCGCGCGCCGACGAAGAGAAGGCACCGCCGCTGCCCGCGGTCGGCAGCCGGCTGGACCTGGCCGCGCTGCCGGTCTTCGCCGATCTGCCGCTGCTCGACGGCGGCCGCTTCCAGGCCGCCGATGCGCAGGGCCAGGTGCTGGTGCTGTACTGGTGGGCCAGCTGGTGCCCGTTCTGCGCCGTGCAGTCGCCGCTGATGAACCAGCTCTGGCTGGCGCAGCGCGGCCGCGGCCTGCGCTTCCTCGGCCTGGCCATCGACAAGAAGCCCGAGGACGCCAGCGCCTACCTCGTTAAACGGGGATACCGCTTTCCGTCGGCCTGGGCCTCGCCGGCGCTGGCCAAAGTGCTGCCCAAGCCCAAGGGCCTGCCGGTGACGCTGGTGCGCGGCCGCGACGGCCGGCTGCTGATGGCCGAAGCCGGGCAGCTGTTCCCCGAAGACGTCGACGGCATCGCCCGCTTCCTCTGAGCAGCCCGTGGCGATGCCTGACAAGCCCTTCCGCCAGGTGCTGCTGCCGCTGCGCGCCTTCGTGCTCAGCTTCGGCCCGCTGCTGCTGCTGGCGCTGGCGCTGCTGTGGGCCGCCTACGCCTGGCTGCAGCCGCAGCCGCCGAACCACGTGGTGCTGGCCACCGGCGTCGCGCAAGGCGCCTATGCCGAGTTCGGCAGCCGCTACGCCGAGCAGTTGCGCCGCCACGGCATCACCGTGGAGCTGCGCGCCACCCAGGGCGCGGCCGAGAACCTGGCGCTGCTGCGCGACCCGAGCTCCGGCGTCGACCTCGCCTTCGTGCAAGGCGGCGCCGACAGCCGTGCGCGGCCCGGCCAGGCGGACGCCGACGCGGGGCTGGTGTCGCTGGGCAGCCTGTTCCACGAGCCGCTGTGGCTGTTCTACCGCGAAGCCTCGGCGCAACGCCTGGCCGGCAGCGAGCACATCGACAGCTTGACCCAGCTCACCGGCTGGACCGTCAACGTCGGCGCGCCCGGCAGCGGCGTGCCGCCGCTGATGCAGCGGCTGCTGGAGGCCAACCGCATCGACCCGGCCGCCATCCACCTGCAGCAGCTGTCCACCACGCCGGCCGTGGTGGACCTGCTGGAAGCCCGCATCGACGCGCTGGCGCTGGTTTCGGCGCCCGAATCGCAGATGGTGCAGATGCTGCTGCAGACGCCGGGCATCCGGCTGCTGAACTTCGCGCAGGCCGAGGCCTATTCGCGCCGCTTCACCTTCATGAGCCCGGTGCTGCTGCCGCGCGGCGTGGTCGACCTCGCGCGCGACCTGCCGCCGGCCGACGTGCACCTGGTCGCGCCCACCGCCACGCTGCTGGCGCGCGCAAGCCTGCACCCGGCGCTGGTGCAGTTGTTCGTGCAGGCGGCGCAGCAGGTGCATGGCGGCGCCGGCTGGTTCCAGCGCAAGGGCGAGTTCCCCAACACCGCCAACAGCGAGTGGCCGATCGCCCCCGAGGCCCAGCGCATCTACCGCAACGGCCCGCCCTGGCTGCAGCAGTACCTGCCGTTCTGGCTGGCCAACCTGGCCGACCGCATGTGGGTCGCCTTCCTGGCCATTGCCGCGGTGCTGATCCCGCTGTCGCGCGTGCTGCCGCCGCTGGTGGAGTTCCGCATCCGCTCGCGCGTCTTCCGCTGGTACGGCCAGCTGCGCGCGGTGGAGCACGCGCAGGGCCGGCGCCCGCGCGCCGAGCTGCTGGCCGAGCTGGACCAGATCGAGCGCCGCGTCGAAGAGGTCAACGTGCCGCTGAGCTACGCCGACGAGCTGTACGCGCTGCGCACGCACATCCAGGGCGTGCGGCAGCGGCTGCAAGCCTGATGGCATGCCGGCCCCGATGCGCCACCGCTCACTGGCCAAGCTCTCGACGCTGCTGTTGATGGGCCCGCCCGCCGCGCTGCCGGCCCTCGCGCAGGACGCGCCGCCCGTCCAGCGCGCCCAGCCCATCGTCGTGACCGCCACCCGCACCGAGATGCCGGCGTTCGACGTGCCGGCGTCGATCGACCGCATCGACGGCGAGCAGATCCGCGACGGCCGGCTGCAGGTCAACCTGTCGGAGAGCCTGGCCGGCGTCAGCGGGCTGCAGATCAAGGACCGGCAGAACTTCGCGCAGGACCTGCAGCTCTCGGTGCGCGGCTTCGGCGCGCGCGCCTCGTTCGGCATCCGCGGCGTGCGCGTCTACGTCGACGGCATCCCGGCCACGCTGCCCGACGGACAGGGCCAGCTCTCGAACATCGACCTCGGCTCGGTCGACCGCATCGAGGTGCTGCGCGGGCCGTTCTCGGCGCTGTACGGCAACTCGTCGGGCGGCGTGCTGCAGGTCTTCACCGAGGACGGCCAGGGCCCGCCGACGCTGACGCTGTCGACGGCCGCCGGCAGCCAGGGCGTGTGGCGCGCCGGGCTCAAGCTCAGCGGCCGCGACGACGCCCTCAGCTACGTGCTGAGCAGCAGCGCCTTCGAGACCGACGGCAGCCGCGAGCACAGCGCGGCACGGCGGCGGCTGGCTAACGTCAAGCTCGGCTGGCAGAGCGGTGCCGACACGCGCATCGGCCTGATCGGCAACTGGGTCTCGCTGCCACTGGCGCAGGACCCGCTGGGGCTGACGCGGGCGCAGTTCCAGGCCGACCCGCAGGGCGTGGACCCGGCGGCGCTGAACTTCGACACGCGCAAGACCTTCGAGCAATCGCAGCTCGGCCTGAGCGTCGACCAACGCTTGAACGCAAACAACGTGCTGCAGTTGCTGCTGTACGGCGGCCAGCGCGAGACCGAGCAGTTCCAGTCGATTCCCGTGGCGACGCAGGCCAATGCGCTGCACCCCGGCGGCGTGATCCAGCTCGAACGCCGCTACGCCGGCGCCGACCTGCGCTGGCGCATCAGCGGCACGCTGGCCGGCGGCGAATCGTCGCTGGTGCTGGGCGTCGCGCAGGACCGGCTGGACGAGCACCGCCTGGGCCGGCAGAACTTCATCGGCAGCACGCTGGGCGTTGAAGGCGCGCTGCGCCGCGACGAAGACAACCGCGTCGGCAGCCTCGACGGCTATGCGCAGTGGTCGTGGCGGCCGCTGGCCGCGCTGCAACTCAACGCCGGGCTGCGCACGAGCCGCGTGCGTTTCCGCTCCACGGACCACTACATCGTCGGCATCAACCCCGACGACAGCGGCGCCATGTCGTTCAGCGCCACCAACCCGGTGCTGGGCGCGAGCTGGGCGCTGAGCGAGGGCTTGCGCGTCTACGCCACCGTGGGCCGCGGCTTCGAGACGCCCACGCTCAACGAGCTGGCCTATCGCGCCGACGGCCAGACCGGGCTCAACCTGGGCTTGAGCGCCTCGCGCAGCCGCAATGCCGAGCTGGGGCTGAAGGGCCGCCTGGGCGGCTGGGCGCAGTGGAGCCTGGCCGCCTTCGAGGTGCGCACGCGCGGCGAGATCGTCACGCTCAGCAACGTCGGCGGGCGCTCGACCTTCACCAACGCCGGCGCCACGCGGCGCCAGGGCGCCGAAGCCGCGTGGCGCGCGCGCACGCTGGGCGACCTGGAGCTCAGCCTGGCCTATGCCTACATCGACGCGCGCTACCGCCAGGGCTTTGCGACCTGCGCCGCCACGCCCTGCACGCAGCCGACGCTGCTGATTCCCGCGGGCAACCACATCCCCGGCGTGGCCGCGTCGACCGCGGCCTTGAGCGCCGGCTGGGAGCCCGAGCGCGGCTGGCGCGCCGCGCTGGAGCTGCGCGCCTCGGGCCGCGTGCCGGTCAACGACGCCAACACCGACGCCGCCGCCGGCTTCGTCGTCGCCAACGTCCAGGCCGGTTACCTGGGGCGTTGGGCCGGCGGTCGCTGGTCGGTGTTCGCCCGCGTCGACAACGTGACCGACCGGACCTATGCCGGATCGGTGATCGTCAACGAAGGCAACGGCCGCTTCTTCGAGGCGGCGCCCGGCCGCAGCTGGCTGCTGGGGTCCAACCTCACGCTGATGTTCTGACGCGGCGGCTCACGGCAGCCGCCAGTCGCTCACGGCAGCCGCCAGTCGTCCAGCGCGATGCGGAAGTCGAAACGGCTGCCCACCTTGAGGCTGCGCAGTTGGACGCGCACGCCTTGCGCGTCGAATCTCAGCAGCGCGTAGTTCTTGCGCAGGGCGCCGAACACCATGCCGCGGCGGGCGACGGCCGAGCTGACGATCTCGATCACGCCGCTGTCGTCGTAGGCCGCGTTGCGGTGCACGTCGCCCGACAGCAGCAAGGCGCCGCGGCGCCCTTGCAGCAGGCCGCGCATGCGGCGGAAGGCGCCGGGGTAGCGCTCCCAGCTCTCGTCGACGAACTGATGCAGCGTGATGCTGGAGGCCACCGCAACATAGGGCGCGGTGGAGGCTTGCAACTGCTGCTCGAACCACTGCCATTGCGCGGCGCCGAGCACCGCGTCGGGATCGGGGTCGACCGGCAGCGGGGCGTGGCGGTAGAAGCGCGTGTCGAGCACGATCACGTCGACAAGGCCGAAGCCGTGGCGCCGGTAGACGTCGGCGCCGGTGGTCGCAGGATCGAAGGCATGCCGCAGCTCGGCGCGCGCCGCTTCGCGCAGCACGGGATCGTGGTCGGCGCCGCAGCGATCGTCGCCGAGGAAGTCGTGGTCGTCGTAGATCGCCATCACCGCCTTGCCGCGCCGGCGCAGGTCGGCCAGCAGCGCCGCGAAGCCGGGCTCGGCCAACTGCAGGCGGTAGCGCTCGCGCAGTTCGGCCGCCAGCGCGGCGGCGCTGCCGTGGCGGTTTTCGTTCAGGTAGACGTTGTCGCCCAGCAGCAGCAGCGCATCGGGCCGCTCGGCGCGGATCTCGTCCCAGGCCGGCTGCAGCGGCAGGTCCTGCATCCTGGCGCAGGATGCGAAGGCGAGCTTGAACATGCGGTCAGCGTCTGTGCCGCGCTGGCGCGGGCGCGGGCGCTGACGCAGGCGCTTGCGCGGGCGCCGGCGCGACGGCCGCCGCACCGATGGCCGGCAGCGCCCAGCCCCGGCGCGCCGATTGCAACTCCACGAGGTGCAGCCGCGCCAGCCGGTCCACGCAGGCGCGGCCCTGCGGCGTGAGGTGCACTTGCACGCGGCGCCGGTCGTCGCGGCTGGGCACGCGGCGCACGCGGCCGGCCGCCTCGCAGCGCGAGACCAGCGCCACCACGCCGTGGTGGCTGGCCTGCAGCCGCTCGGCCAGCTCGGCCACGGTGGCCCAGCGGCGGCCGGGAAAGCCGCGGATCTGCAGCATCAACTGGTACTGCAGCGGCGGCACGCCGTGGGCCTGCGCCAACGCCTCGCTGAAGCGCAGGAAGCAGCGCAGCTGGTGGCGAAAGCGCGCCAGCGCCTCGTAGTCGTCGTTCGACAGACGGCGATTCGGCATCGCGCATCAACCCCCTTGACATGTCCGATATATCACATTGTGATACATCAATGGCCATCCGCCATGCCATCCGCTCGATCGCCATGAAGCTCAACATCCTGTCCGACCTGCACCTGGGATTCGGCGCGATGGAGCGGCCCGTCAACGATGCCGACGTGGTGGTGCTGGCCGGCGACATCTCGCGCCCGCGCGAGGCCGTGGCCTGGGCGCTGCGGTTTGAAAAGCCGGTGCTCTACGTGCCCGGCAACCACGAGTTCTACGGCGGCAGCATCGACGGCCGCCTGGACGAGCTGCGCGAGCTGTGCGCCGGCACCCAGGTGCGGCTGCTCGACGGCGACGAATGCGTGCTGGGCGGCGTGCGCTTCCTGGGCGCCACGCTGTGGACCGACTTCGCGCTCTTCCCCGACCCGCAGCGCCAGGCCGATGCCAGGGCCGAGGCCTTGCGATTGCTGCGCGACTTCAGCCGCATCCGCCGCCATGCCGACGCCGACGCGCTGTTCACGCCGGAGCACTCGGCGGCGCTGTTCAGCGAGCAGTCGCGCTGGCTGCAGGCCCGGCTGGCGCAGCCGCATGCCGGGCCGACGGTGGTGATCACGCATCACGCGCCGTCGCGCGACAGCATCCATCCGCGCTTTGCCGACTCGCTGCTCAACGCCTGCTTCGTGTCCGACGCCGCGCACCTGCTGCACGGCGACCGCGTCGCGCTGTGGATCCACGGCCACACGCACGACAGCTTCGACCACCGCGTCAACGGCAGCCGCGTGGTCTGCAACCCGCGCGGCTATTCGCGTGCCGGCGTCGGCGAGAACCCGGCCTTCGACCCCGACTTCATCGTCGAGGTGGGCCCATGAACCCCTGACCGAGCGCGCGAGGCCCGGCATGCACGACGACGCAGCACTGGCGACCATCAGCACCCTGGCCGAAGCGCCCGACGATGCGACGTTGGCGGCCTGGGCCGCCGCCGGCGACCACAAGGCCTTCGAGCGCATGCTGCGCCGCCACCACCGGCTGCTGTTCCGGGCCGCGCGCAGCATCTTGCGCAGCGACGCCGAGGCCGAGGCCGCGCTGCATCAATCGGCGCTGCGCGCCTGGCAGGCGCTGGGCCGCCTGCCGGCCGGCGCGCGGCCATCGATCTGGCTGCTGCGCCGGGTGATCAGCGAGGCGCGCGAGCGCCAGCACCCCCGCGGACCCGCGGTGCCCGCCGTGCAGGCCGTGCAGGCCGCGGCGGCTGCGTCGGCCGTCGCGCCGGCGCCGCACACCGAAGCCCGCGCGTTGATCGAAGCCCGCATCGACGCGCTGCCCGGCGCCTTGCGCACCGTCTACGTGCTGCGCGCGATCGAGGCGCTGAGCGTCGAGGAAGCCGCGGCCGCGCTGAAGCTGCCCGAGCCCACCGTGCGCAAGCGCTTCCTGCAGGCCCGCGGCCTGTTGCGCGAAGCGGTGACGAGCGACATCGAGCGCGCCTTGGAGCAGGTCTATTGCGTCGACGGCCAGCAGCGCGAGCGCAGCGTGGCCGCGCTGATGGCGCGGCTGGAGAACAAGGGTGGGACGACGCGGCATTGAGATCCAGCCCCTCGCCCCGGTGCCCGCCGGCTGCGCGCCACCCGCGTCGAGCGCGGACCTCAATCGAATCGCGTGAGATAGCTGCGGCAGGCCGCCTGCCAGCGCGCCGTGTCCGCGAAGCCGTAAGGCGGCGGCGCGATGCATTCGTTGTCGGCATCGCTGCGCCGCCAGGGGCGCAGCACAGCCGCGGCCGCCCGGTACGACTCGAAGGCCTCGTCCTGCACTGCCCGCTCGCCCCTGCCGCCAGGCTGCAGCCCTTCATCCAGCCACGCCGAGAACAGCTCCGGCTGCGCGCCCGCCTGAATCCAGTGCCCGGCTCCCAGTCGCTCGGGTGTCACCGCGCTTGAGCTGGTCTCGCAGGCGGCATCGCCTTGCAAGGGCCGACCTTGCCGCAACGCGTCTCCCAGGTAGTTCAGCCAGTTCACGGTATAGGTCTTGTGGGTGAACTCGATCGCCATCTCGGCGGGGTCGTAGACATCGATGCCGGCATGCGAGCGCACGAGATCGAACAGCGCCACCGCGGCGTTCAGGTTTGCCTGGAAGTACCGGTAGCTCAGCGGCAACTGCACCGCCCAGCCGCCGCTGCCGTGCAGCACCGGCAGCACTTGCACGCAGCCGCGCATGAACTCGCGCAGCCATCGCCCCGCTTCCCGCGACGAGCCGCCCGCCGGCGCGGGCATGTGGATGCGCACGAAGCCCGAGACCTCGGAGTCCTGGACCGGCAGGTTGGCATAGAACATCCAGTCCAGCACGTCCCGCCAGGCCGGTGGGGCCGGCCGGCCGCTGCCCAGCGCGAGCTCGAGCATCTCGGTTGCCAGCCGGCTCGCGCCGCCCTCCAAGGCGGCGGCCGAAAACGGCTTGCGCTGCGTGTCGTGCAGCGCGGCGAGCAATTCGCCGGCGCTGTCCTCCGACAGTTCCTCGTCCTGCGAATTGATCGCCATGGTCGAGAGCCAGCTCACCTCGTCGACGATCGTCGAGCTCCACCAGCCCAGGTGCGGGCCGGCCAGGCGGCTGAATGCCTCGGCAGCGCGCAGCAGTCCGGTCCAGACTTCGGCGGGTGCGGCGCGGGGGTCGAGCCACAAGGTGGCCATCAGGCCAAGCTTGCCGACCGTGCGCCCGTCGTAGTGCGCCTCGTTCGGCGGCGCAACGGAGGGCAGCTCGGCGTGAAGAGGAGGATTCGTCATGGAGCAGGGCGACCCTTTCAATCGAAGCGAGCAAGGTAGGCGATGCTGTCTCGGTAGACCAGGTCGCTGTCCTTGGCGCTCTCCGGCGTCGAAATCTCCAGGTTGACGAAGTCTCTCCTGCCTCCGGGCGCGCGCAGCGGCTTGAAGATGCGCGCCACTTGGCGGTAGTACTCCAGCGCATCGGGCGCGATTTGCGGCTCGGGGCCGGCCTGCACGCGCAGCCCGTGTGGCAGATCGATCGCCGCCACCGGCGGCTGGCACTGCGCCTTGACCGCGGCGCGCCCGCCGATGCGCTCCAGCCACTCGTCGTGCACATAGGTCTGCCAGTTGATGCTGCTCATGCCCTTGGCCATGGCAGGCTTGAAGCCGGTTTCGCAGATCAGCCCCGGGTACTGTTTGACGGCTCGCGCCAGCTCGAAGTAGTACGAACGGTCAATGCTGCCCAGGTCCTGCATTGGCAGCCCCACGCCCAGGCCCAGCACGCCGTGCAGCGCCTTCAGTTCCGTGGCCCAACGCGAGAACAGCGCCACCAGCGAATGCTCCGGCGGCTGCCGGATCGCCCAACTGGCGGGCGCGTAAAGGCGCAGGCTGCCGACGTCCATATTGAGTTCATTGGCTGACACCTCGAAGAAGAAGCGCTGGGCGTTGTCGCTGACCTCTTCCAGACTGTCGCCGCCGGCGTCGACCGAACTCATGCCCACGGCGAAATGCTTGTTCGGGTTGATCAGGTGCTGCTCTTGCTTGCTCAGGTCGAACTTCTTCTTGCGGTCGAAGTACATCTTGTGCGTGGCCTCGCTGCCCCACCAGCCCCAGTTGTCTTCGCCGACCTGGGCGCGGATCTCGTGGATGATCTTCAGCAGCGTCAACCGCTGCTCCAGGCCGCGCTGCTCGCGGTAGTACAGGTACATCACGAAGCCGATGCGACCGGGAATGCGGCCCAGGCTGGTCGGATGAAGCTTGACGGCTGGGAACACCCAGTCGTCCAGCGCCGGCGCGGCTGAGGGAGTTTGAAGGTCGGGCATGGGTGGCATCAGAACGGGTCGGCAGCGAGGCAGGAGCCGTTCATCGGGCCACCTGCTCAATCGAAGCGCGCAAGGTAGGCGATGCTGTCTCTGTCGAGCTGCTCATCGTCCCTGGCGTTCTCCGGCGTCGAGATCTCCAGGTTGACGAAATCTCTATCGCCTCCGGGCGCGCGCAGCGGCTTGAAGATGCGCGCCACGCGGCGGTAGTACTCCAACGCATCGGACGCGATTTGCGGCTCGGGACCGGCCTGCACGCGCAGGCCGTGCGGCAGTTCGATGGCCGCCACCGGCGGCTGGCACTGTGCCTTGACCGCGGCGCGGCCGCCGATGCGCTCCAGCCACTCGTCGTGCACGTAGGTCTGCCAGTTGATGCTGGTCATGCCCTTGGCCATTGCAGGCATATAAAGCGGGGCCTCGCAGATCAAGCCCGGGTACTGTTTGACGGCACGCGCCAGGTCGAAGTAGTACGAACGATCGATGCTCGCCAGTTTCTGCATTGGCAAGCCTACGCCCAGGCCCAGCACGCCGTGCAGCGCCTTCAGTTCCGTGGCCCAGCGCGAGAACAGCGCCACCAGCGAGTGCTCCGGCGGCTGGCGGATCGCCCAACTGGCCGGCGCGTAGAAGCGCAGGCTGCCGACGTGCGCATTGCGTTCGTTGGCCGACACCTCGAAGAAGAAGCGCTGGGCGTTGTCGCTGACCTCCTCCAGGCTGTCGCCGCCGGCATCGACCGAGCTCATGCCCACGCCGAAAGCCTTGTTCGGGTTGATCAGGTGCTGCTCTTGCTTGCTCAGGTCGAACTTCTTCTTGCGGTCGAAGTACATCTTGTGCGTGGCCTCGCTGCCCCACCAGCCCCAGTTGTCTTCGCCGACCTGGGCGCGGATCTCGTGGATGATCTTCAGCAGCGTCAACCGCTGCTCCAGGCCGCGCTGCTCGCGGTAGTACAGGTACATCACGAAGCCAATGCGACCGGGAATGCGACCCAGGCTGGTCGGATGAAGCTTGACGGCCGGAAACACCAAGTCATCCAGCGCCTGTGCAGCAGCCAGCGCCTGGGGCATCGGGACGGGTTCACTCATGATGGCCTTCCTGGGTGGAGTGGACTGTGGCAAGTGTCGCAGCCGGCGCGTTCACTGCGCTGCCGCCAACCCGGCCAATCCAGCGCCGAGAAGGCCGCCCAGGCCTCCCAAGGCGCCAAGAGCGCCGAGCCCGAGCGCCGCCGCGCCCAGGCCCTTGAGGAGCTGCCCGGCCTTGGCGTCTCGCGCCTCACGCACCGCTTGCATGAGGCGCTCGCCCTGCTTGTCGTCGTCGCGGGTGCAGCATTTGTCTTCATCCAGGTCGTCGAACCGCTTCTCGCCACCGGCAATGTCGACATAGGCCTTGCGCTGCCCCGGCCCATACGAATCCCCCGGAAACTTCATCTCCCAGACTTTCTGGATCACGTCGCCGCTGAGGCCGCCATTGGCGCCGGGGCGGCGCACCACCACGTCGGGGCGGCGCAGGCCGGTGGCCGCCTCCCACTCGGTCTTGGTGGCGGCCTGCAAGGCCTCCTTGCTGAAGTACTTGCCCACCGGGGTCGGTGGGTCGGTCTTCATCGTGTAGCTGACCTCGGGGTTCATGTGGTAGGCGGGCGCGTTGACGTCGCCATGCTGCCCGGCCTTGAGCGTGGCGGCCACGCAGTTCTGGTAGCGCCGGTGGCCGCCACTGGTGAGGTTGGGCTCGCGCAGGCAGCAGCAGAAGATGGCGCACAGCACCTTGCGGTCGAGCGCGTTCAAGTCGGCAGGCGTTGGCGGGCAGGGCATCGCGATGCCGGCGTCGGCCAGCGCCTGGCACAGGCTCTTGCTGCCGACGGCGCTGTTGTACGCGGCCACGCCGGGGCCGAGCCTGGCAACGCAGGACGATGCCGCCATTACGGCGCTCCCCCACTGTGCCGCTGCACCACGGCCCAGATCGCCAGCGGCAAGGCTTCGAACAGGCCGAGGACGCGCCCTTCTGCCGGCAGGTCGGCACGTGCGAAGTACTGCCTGACGGCCGGGAACTCATGAAAGCGCGGCCCCACGCTGCGCAGCAGCGACAGGAAGGCGACGACGTCGCTCACGCAGCGCATGCCGTTGTCCAGCGCCACGTCGATGGCCAGGTCCATCCACTCGAACACTTGTGCATCGGTCGCCTGCTGCGGCGCGATGCGGCAGGCCTGGCGCACGACGGGCAGCAGTTCCTCGTGCATCTCGGCAAGCCGCAGGCGAAACATGGCGCGGGCCTGCGCCTCGCCGATCACAACGCCGCCACGCGCATCCGCCACGCCGCTGACGGGGTCGTGCACGCCGCGCCTGGACGACGCGCTCACGACGCGGCTCCTGCCGCGGCGGCGGCCGGATCGTGGGGCGCCAAGGCCACCTTGGCGACCGCATCACGTGCCCCGTGGACGACGCCGCGGTGCACCACCAGCGCGTGGCCGTCGGCGCCTTCGACGATGCAGCGCTGCATCGTCTCGTCGAACCACCAGCGCAGCCCGTTGCGATCGGCGCTGGCCAGGAAGGCACGCGCCACGCGCGGGTCGTAGAACCGGAAGTACAACCTCCTGCCACCGGCGTCGTGTGCCACGAGCTTCTTCTTCAGCGCGATGCGCGTGGCCTCGAAGCCGGCGCTGCTGTCGATGAACAGCGCCAGCGCATGCCCCCAGCCGTGCTCGAGCAGGTCTGAAACCGATTCGCTGCCGGGCTCCAGCCGCACCAGGTAAGGCGCCTGCTCGGCCAGCGTGATGGCCGCCGTGCCGGCATACAGCGAGCGCTGCTCGAGGCCGCAGGCCTGCAGCCACTGGTACAGGTTGCGCGAACGCGCCGCGTCCAGCAGCGCGTAGGGCTGGCCCAGCGCCGCATCGAAGAGCAGCCGGCGCAGCGCCTGCACGCGGAGGCTCGAGCAGCGCATCATTCCTCGATGACGATGCTGGGCGTGCCGGCGGCAGCGGCTTCGGTGAGGCACCTGCCGCGCGGGTCGTTGCCAATCAGCACGGTCGCGCAGCCGGCAACGATGACGCCGCCGTGCGCGGTACGGTCGCCCAGGCGCGCTGCAGGTTGGCCACCGATCAGCACGGTGGGCTCGCCCTTGACGACGACGTCGGGTGGTCCGACACAGGTGGCCATGTCGCCCAAGCGGGCCGCGGGCTGCCCGGCGATCAGCACGGTCACGCAGCCTGCCGGCAGCACCGGGCCGCCCACGTGCGGCTTGGGCCCGTCGGACATGGGGCAGGTGTGCATGTCACCGACCCGGGCAGCGGGCATTCCCATGGTGCGGCTCTTCTAGCAGTTGATCTTGACCAGCGGCGCGTTGATGCTGATCGTCCCCGGCCCGATCTCGATCGTGCTGGCGCCCACGCTCAGCGCGATGGAGCTCATGCCGCTGATCTTGACGTTCTGCCCGTCGATGGAGAGCGTGGCGCCGCTGCTGAGCGTGTACTTGCCCGCGACGGCGGTCGTGGCCGCGCCATGCACCGAGACGGTCCGGTCCTTCTGCACCTTCAGGTCGTGCGCGCCGCCTACCTCGGTGGCGGACGCATCCTTGACCTTGAGCAGCCGCTTGCCGTGCACCTCGATGGCCTGGTCCTTGCCAACCTGGAGGCTGTCGTTGTCGCCGATCTGCGCACTGCGGCTCTTGCCGACGACGCTGCTTTGCGACAGCCCGACCTCTTCGGCCTGCGCCAGGCCGACGGTGGTGTTCATGAGGCCGCCGACACTCACCTGATAAGCCGCGCCGATGCTCAGCGCCTTGGCCAGCCCGATGGTCTCGGCCTTGGCCAGCGCGATGGTCTCGGTCTTGTTGCCGCCGATCGTCACGCTGCGGTTGCTGCCGATGCTGACGGTCTCGTTGGCCCCCACGCTCTCGCTGCGGTTGACGCCGATCGCGATGGTCTCGTTCAGGTCCACCGTCTCGCTGCGGTTCTGGTGGATCGTGATCGTCTCGTTGAGGTCGACGGTCTCCGTGCGGTTTTGGTGCACGGTGATGGTCTCGTTTTGGTCGACCGTCTCGGTCCTGTTCTTATGGATGACGTTGGTCTCGTTGCCGTCGACGGTCTTCCTGCGGTCGTTGCCGACCCACTTGTCCTCGTCGTGCTCGACCTCGGTGAGCTGGTCTTTCTGGGCGTGCAGCCAGAGTTGCTCTGCGCCGGCCTTGTCCTCGAAGCGGATGGCGTTGGCATCTCCTGCGCCGTTCTTCTGGCCGGCGCCTGGCGCTCCGCCTTTGCTGCTGCGGGTGAGCAAGCCGCTTTGGGTGGCGTTGTCGGGTAGCCCCCAAGGCGGCATGTTGGCCGCGTTGTAGACGCAGCCGGTGAGGATGGGGTAGTCAGGATCGCCGTTGAGGAAGTCGATGATGACTTCCATGCCGATCCGGGGCGTGAAGACGGCGCCGAAGTTGGACCCGGCCCAGGCGGTGGACACGCGCACCCAGCAGCTGGCGTTTTCGTCCATCTTGCCTTCGCGGTCCCAGTGGAACTGGACTTTGACGCGCCCGTACTGGTCGACCCAGATCTCTTCGCCGGCCGGTCCGACCACGATGGCGGTCTGCGGCCCGTGGGTGCGGGGCTTGGGCGTCTTGCGCTGCGTGCGGTAGGGCACGCTCTTGGGCTGCAGCGCGAGGCTGAAGGTCTGCTGCGAGCCGCTGCCGCCGGCGCCTTCGCTGACTTGCGGGTTCTCCTGGAACTCGTAGTGCACGGCCAGGATGAGGTAGTCCTGGTTCTGGTCTTGCCGCGGATGGTTGGTCAGCGTCAGGGTGTAGCCGGGGCTGAGCTTGAGCTTGAAGGGCTGGCCGTACGGACCCAGCACGTCCTGGATGATCTCAGGCACGCTCTTGAACTGGAAGAACCGAACATCGCTGCGCAGCGTGGCCAGCCATGGCCAGGGGCGCAAGATGAGCTTGTAGCTGTACAGGCTGTGGTCCTGGCCCTGCAGCCCGAAGCGGCTGACGAGGCCGTCGATGTAGCGGCGCCCGCCGCCATCGGTCTCGACGACGACGGTGGCGCTCTTGCCCAGCAGCGCCTTGGGGTCCAGCCCCTTGTCGGTGGACACGAGGTCGATGTCCAGCGCGTAGAGCTCGCTCAAGGCTTCGTGGCCGCGCAGCTGGCGAAACTGCAGGGCCGGGCCCAGCGGGGTCTGGATGGTGACGCGGCGGGTCATGCGTCGCGACTATTTATGGATAACGTCTTATGTGAACGGATTGTGCCCGCTCGGCCTATCGCCACTCCTTTCGGTCGCGGGGTGGCCAGCCGCGCCTTTAACCCGTTTTCAGCAGGTGCCTCCGCTCATGCGCAGGGGCACACCCTCATCTCGACCTTCTCGCGCAAGCGGGAGAAGGAGCCAGGGCGCGGCGCGGCGGCATCTTCAGCTCCCGTCCACCGCCCACCAGACGAAAGCCCAGCGCATCGGCGCGCCGCCCTTCGCCGCGCGCGCCGGGTCGGCCGCGTACCAGCAGCGCAGCCGCTCGCGCGCCGCCTCGTCGAAAGGCCCGGTGGTCCAGGCCAGGCGCTGCGCGAACTCGTCGAAGCTCTGGCAGCCGCCCAGCCGGCTGGGCATCTCCAGGTAGTCGACGCGCGGCTGCAGGCCGCGGCGGCGCAGCATGCCGATCAGCAGCGTGAGGTCGGGCACGCGCGGCGCCTCGATGCCCAGCGCGTCGACGATGCCGAGGTCGACGAACGAGGCGTCCGACGGGTAGCTCAGGTAGGCGCGCAGCCGGGCGTGGCGCTGCAGCTTGGCCAGCGCGGCGTCGAGGTCGTCGACGGTGGTCGAGCGCGACGCGATCGCCAGGTCGCACACCGGCACGTCGTGCCAGTCGTCCTGCCAGGCGTGGTGGATCGTCTGCACGTTGGTAAGCCCCTGCTCACCGGCTTGGTCGCGCAGCTGTTCCAGCATCGCGGCACTGTAGTCCAGCGCGACGACGCTGAGCCCGCGCCGCGCCAACGGCAGCGCCAGCGTGCCGGGGCCGCAGCCGACGTCCAGCACCGACTGCGCGCCGCTGAGGTCCAGCCGCTGCAGGAAACCCTCCACGTAGCGGCTCTTGCCGCTGTTGCGGCCGTAGTCGCGCGCGCGCCCGTCCCAGGCGCTGGCCGGCTTGGGCAGCCGGCGCTGCTGCCGAAACTGGGCGCGATAGACGGCGGCGAAGTCGATTCGGTCGGGCGCCTCGGCGGGTGCAGCGGCTTCAGCGGCTTCAGCGGCTTCAGCAGCTTCGGCGGCTTCAGGGGCCTCAGCCGCGGCCGGGCGCGGCAAAGGCTCAGGCATGCAACACGGCCGAACGCGGGGCAGCGGCGGCGCCCTCCGGCGCACCCAGCATGGCCGACAGCCAGTCGTCGATGGCTTGCAGCCGCGGCGGCAGCACCGCGGCGCCGCCGGAGAACTGGCGCCAGGCGTCGAGGTGGCGGCTGGGGGCGACGGTCAGCAGCGGCAGCCCGCGCGCCAGGATCTCCAGCAGCTCGGCGCGGAAGCCCTGGCCTTCGGCCTCCTGGTTGCCGAAGCGGTTGCTGACCACGAGGTCGGGCGCTTCATCGGCGGCCCGCCGCAGCACCTGGCTGGCGCGCGCAAAGCCCTGCGGGTCGGCGCGGCAGCCGCTGGCCGCGCTGCCCAGCGGCTGCGAGACCAGGTACTCGTCGTGCGTCTCGACGTCCACCAGCACCATCGCCTGCGCGCAGCCCCAGCCGCCGTCGGGGTGCGTCATCACCATGCCGCGCACGCGGCGCCCGGCGCGCCGCTGCTGACAGGCCACCGCGGCCAGCAGCGCGTCGACGTCGACGGAGCCGTCGTCTTCGATGGCGGCGGCGCGGATGCTGCTGATGGGGTTGTCGGCGGTCATGACGCCCTCTCCAGGGTGCGGATGTGCGCTCAAGGATATATCGCAGCGGCAGCGCCGGGGAGCGCTCACGATATATTCACGCCGATATTTCGAACGCCCGGAGACCGAGATGAACGCAGCGCCGACCCGGCACCAGGTTGAGATGTGCTCGATGCGCCTGTCCGAGCGCGGTGACGGCTTCGTGATGGACCTGGCCAACCGCGCGCAGGAGGCCATCCGGCTGGAGTTTCCCGACTGGATCCTGCACCAGCTGATGCGCGCGCTGCCGCATCTCGACGCCGCGCTCGCCCATGGCAACAGCGGCGCGCTGATCGCCTATCCGCTGGCACGCTGGAGCCTGGCCCCTGCGGCCAGCGCTGAAGGCGGCGTCGCGCTGCACCTGCGCAACGACCGCGCCGTCGACGCCGCCTTCCACCTGCAACTGGCGCAGGCGCAGGCGCTGCACCGCGCGCTGGGCCAGGCGATCGCGGAGGCCGCGCGGGCCGAGGCCACTTCGGCCCTCACCGCGCCAGCATCCCCATGATGCGCCGGATGTCGGCCTTGCACGCGGTGGCCGCGGTCTGCTCGATGCGCCGGTAAAGCGTCACCAGCTCGCGGCCGGCGTCGGTCAGCACGCTGCCGCCGCCGGCCGAACCGCCCTTGGCGGAATCGACCGCCGGCAGCCGCAGCGAGCGGTTGACCTCGTCCAGCAGCAGCCAGGCCCGCCGGTACGACATGTCCAGGCTCTTGGCCGCCGCGGTGATCGAGCCGCTGCGCTCCACGGCCTCCAGCAGCGCGATCTTGCCCGGGCCGATGGCGATCAGCTCGCCGGCGGTGATGCGCGCCCGGAAGCGCCATTGCGGCGCCGGCGGCACTGGCGGCGCTGGCGGCGCCGACTTCGCGGCGCTGGCGCGCGGGGAGGCGGCGGCGGACTTGGCGGGCGGGCGCGGCATCAGGGGTCCTCGAGTAGACGCGCCGGCGCGGGCTGGCTCAGGCGCTGGCGGCGCGGTGATTGTGGATCTGCCGCGCGCCGCCGGCCCTCATGCCACTTGCCTCAATGCCCGCCGCTGAACGAGCGCGACGCCTCGACCGACGCCGCCACGTCGCCCTTGCCGCCGTTGAAGAACAGGTTCAGCGCGACGGCCGCCATCGAGGCCAGCAGGATGCCCGACTCGATCAGCGGGTGGATGGCGTGCGGCAGCCACTGCAGGTAGCGCGGCGCGACCAGCGGGATCATGCCGACGCCGATCGACACCGCGACGATGAAGAGGTTGTTGCGGTTGTTCTTGAAGTCGACGGCCGCCAGGATGCGGATGCCGGTGGCGGCCACCATGCCGAACATCACCAGCCCGGCGCCGCCCAGCACGAAGGTGGGCAGCGACTCGACCAGCGCCGCCATCTTCGGGAACATGCCCAGCAACATGAGGATCACGCCGGCGGCCACGCAGACGTAGCGGCTCTTGACACCGGTGACGCCGACCAGGCCCACGTTCTGCGAGAAGCTGGTGTACGGGAAGGTATTGAAGACGCCGCCGATCAGCGTGCCCAGGCCGTCCACCCGCAGGCCGGCGGCCAGCTGCCGCTGGTCGATCTTCTTGCCGGTCATGTCCGACAGCGCCAGGAACATGCCGGTCGACTCGATCATCACGACGATCATCACCAGGCTCATCGTCAGGATCAGCACCGGGTCGAAGATCGGCATCGCGATCTCGAACGGCAGCACGACGTCGAACCAGTTCGCCTTGGCAACCTTGTCGAACGTCATCAGGCCCATCGCCGTGGAGATGACGGCGGCGATGATGATGCCCAGCAGCACCGAGATGTTGGCGACGAAGCCGCGCGCGTACTTGGCGATCAGCATGATCGAGATCAGCGAGATCGACGCGATGCCGATGTGCGCCAGTTGCGCGTACTTGGGGTTGGGCACCGTGCCCACCAGCGCCAGCCCTTGCGGCACCGCCGGCACCATCGCCGGTGCGCTGGCCGCCGCACTGGCGGCCGCCGCGCCGGGCGCCACCGCCGCGCCGCCCAGGCTCTTGACGGTGGCCAGCCACTGCGCGTGCGCCGGGTCGACGATCTGCGGCGCCGTCGGGCCGAAGGGGTTGCCGAAGACCCAGTTGATGCCCACGCGCATCAGGCTGATGCCGATGACCGCGATGATGGTGCCCGTGACCACCGGCGGGAAGAAGCGCAGCATGCGGCTGACCACCGGCGCCAGCAGCATCGAGACCAGGCCGGCGCCGATGATGGCGCCGAAGATCAGGCCGGCGCCCTGCAGGTTGGGCGATGCGTTGGCCATCGCCACCATCGGCGCCACCGAGGCGAAGGTGACGCCCATCATCACCGGCAAGCGGATGCCGAACCAGCGCGTCGCGCCGAAGGCCTGGATCAGCGTGACCAGTCCGCAGCAGAACAGGTCGGCCTGGATCAGCATCGTGACCTGCTCAGGGCTGAGCCTGAGCGCGCGGCCGACGATCAGCGGGACGGCCACGGCCCCGGCATACATCACCAGCACGTGCTGCAGGCCCAAGGCCGTGAGACGGCCGGTGGGAAGGACTTCGTCCACGGGGTGGACGGTGGTTGTCGACATCAGCTTGTCTCCTCACAGGGCAGCGGCGCACGGCACTCGCAGGGGCGGCAGGATCTTGAAACGGGGAAGCCGCAGCGGCCAGGGCCGATCGGTCTTCCCCCCACCACAGCGGGCTCTGTGAGGAGCGTGGGTCGCAATCCCGGCGAGAGCCGGAAACCCGCGGCGACCTGCGGTCAAGTGTATACAGTTTCGTGTTCGATTCTGTACCGGGATTACCCGTGGATCACGACCTTCACGACCCGCGGTAGGTGCTGTAGCTGAACGGGCTGACGAGCAGCGGCACGTGGTAGTGGCCTTGCGCGTCGGCGATGCCGAAGTCGAGGTTCACCACGTCGATGAACGGCGGCTCGGGCAGCGCCGCGCCGCGGGCGCGGAAGTAGGCGGCGACGTGGAACGCCAGCCGCCAGCGCCCGGCGGCCATCGCCGCGGCGTCGAGCAGCGGGCCGCCGTCGTTGCGGCCGTCGGCGTTCAGCGTGATCGTCGTGACGGTGCGCAGGCTGCCGTCGGCCTGCTCCTGCTGCAGGACGACGTGCATGCCGGCGGCCGGGCAGCCGTTGGCGGTGTCCAGCACGTGGGTGCTCAAGTGGCCCATGGTTCGCTCTCCTCGCAAAGATCCCGGTCAGGCGCTCGATTCGACGCCCGATTCGACGCCCGATTCGACGCACACTGTATACGGCCCGGCATGCATTCTGCACGCGCCGGTGCTCACGCGACGCCGATGCGCATCAGGTTGGTGGTGCCCGGCGTGCCGAACGGCAGCCCGGCAATCGCGACGTAGGCCTCGCCGGCGGCGGCAAAGCCTTCGCGCCGCGCGAGCTGGCCCGCCATCGCCGACATCTGCTCGACGCTGGCGGCGTCTTCGACGTGCAGCGAATGCACGCCCCAGGCCAGCGCAAGCCGGCGCGCGGTGCCCAGCAAGGGCGTCACGCTGAGGATGGGCGCTTCGGCACGCTCGCGCGCGGCGCGCAAGCTGGTGTGGCCGGAATGCGTGAAGCAGACGATCGCGCGCGCCCGCAGCAGCGCCACGGCACGGCGCATCGCGCAGCACACGGCATCGGCGACGTCGGTCTCGCCGGGGACGTTGGCGCTGTGCGAGGCTTCGAGAAACTGCCGGTACAAGGGATCGGCTTCGACCTCGACGATGACGCGGTTCATGATCTCGACGGCGGCCAGCGGGTACTTGCCGGCGGCCGACTCGGCCGACAGCATCACCGCATCGGCGCCGTCGTAGACGGCGGTGGCCACGTCGGAGGCCTCGGCCCGCGTCGGCACCGGGCTTTCGATCATCGACTCCAGCATCTGGGTGGCGACGATGACCGGCCGGCCGCGCTGGCGGCAAGCGCGCACGATGCGCTTCTGCAGCGCCGGCACTTTCTCGGCCGGCAGCTCGACGCCGAGGTCGCCGCGCGCCACCATCACCGCATCCGACGCGTCGATCACCTCGTCCAGCCGCTCCACGGCCGCGGGCTTCTCCAGCTTGCTGACGATCAGCGCGCGGTCGCCGACGATGGCGCGGGCCTCGTGCACGTCTTCGGGCCGCTGCACGAAGCTCAGCGCGATCCAGTCGGCGCCGAGCTCGAGAGCGGTTGCCAGGTCGCGCCGGTCCTTCTCGGTCAGCGCCGAGATCGGCAGCACGACACCGGGCACGTTGACGCCCTTGCGGTCCGACAAGCGGCCGCCGACGACCACGCGCGTGTCGGCCGAACGGGCGTCGCAGCGCTCGACGCGCAGGCGCAGCTTGCCGTCGTCCAGCAGCAGATTGGCGCCGGGCGCACTGGCAGCCAGCGCGGCAAAGATCTCGGGGTGCGGCAGCGTCACCGCGTGCCGGTCGCCGGGCACCGTGTCGAGCTGCAGGCGAAAGGGCTGGCCCTGCTGCAGTTCGACCGCGCCGCCCGCGAAGGTGCCGACGCGCAGCTTGGGGCCTTGCAGGTCGGCCAGGATGGCGATCGGCCGGCCGTGCGCGGCCTCGACGGCGCGGATGGCCTGCACGCGGCTGCGATGGTCGTCGGCCGAGCCGTGGCTGAAGTTGAGCCTGAACACGTCGACGCCGGCGACGAACAGGCGTTCGATCATCTCCCGGGTCGAGCTGGCCGGCCCCAGCGTGGCCACGATCTTGGCGTTTCGGTTCCTGCGCATGGCGTTTGGTTTACGTGTTAGGGTGCTTCGATCAGCAGCGCCCGAAAGTCGTTGACGTTGGTGCGCGTGGGCCCGGTCAGCACCGAGTCACCCAAGGCCTGAAAGAAGCCGTGCCCATTGTTGTCGGCCAGCTCGTCGGCCGGTTTGATGCCCAGCGTCCAGGCGCGGGCCAGCGTATCGGGGCCGATGACGGCGCCGGCGATGTCCTCGGCGCCGTCGACGCCGTCGGTGTCGCCCGCCAGGCCATGCACGCGCTCGCAGCCGTTCAGGGCGATGGCCGCGGCCAGCAGGCACTCGACGTTGCGCCCGCCGCGGCCGGAGCCGCGCAGCGTGACCGTGGTTTCGCCGCCGGACAGCAGCACGCAGGGCGGTGCAAATGGCTGCCCGCGCGCTGCCACCTGCGATGCGATGCCGGCCAGCACCTTGCCGACGTCGCGCGCCTCGCCTTCGATCGCATCGCCGAGGATGTGCGCTGTGTAGCCGGCCTCGCGCGCCACGGCAGCGGCGGCCTCCAGCGCCATCTGCGGCGCGGCCACGATGTGCGCGCTGGCGCGCGCCAGCCGCGGATCGCCCGCCTTGACCGATTCGCCCTGGCCCGACTCCAGCAGGCGTCTTGCCGCGACGGGCAGCTCGATGCCGAAGCGCCTGACGATGGCCAGCGCGTCGGCGCAGGTCGTGGGGTCGGCAACGGTCGGGCCCGAGGCGATGTCGATCGGCCGGTCGCCCGGCACGTCGGAGATCAGCAGCGTCATCACCCGCGCCGGGTGGCACGCCGCGGCCAGGCGCCCGCCCTTGATGGCCGAGAGGTGGCGGCGCACGGTGTTCATCTCGGCGATCGTCGCACCGCTGGCCAGCAGCGCGCGGTTGATGCGCTGCTTGTCGTCCAGCGTCAAGCCGTCGGCGGCCAGCGGCAACAGCGCCGAGCCGCCGCCCGAGATCAGGCACAGCACGAGGTCGTTGGCCGACAGGCCGCGCACGCGCTCGAGCATGCGCCGTGCCGCGGCCTCGCCGGCGGCATCGGGCACGGGGTGGGCGGCCTCGACGATCTCGATGCGCTCGCAAGCTGCCGCGTAGCCGTAGCGGGTGACGACCAGGCCCGAGACGCGGTCCAGCCCGCGGCCCCGCCAGTGCTGCTCCAGGGCCTGGGCCATCGCGGCCGAGGCCTTGCCGGCGCCGATGACGACGATGTTTCCCGTGATGTCGGCCGGATCGGGCAGGAAGCGCGGCACGCACAGCGCCGGCTGCGCCGAGGCGATCGCCGCGTCGAACATCCGGCGCAGCAGCTCGGCGGGTTTCACGGCGATGCTCACGGCGCGGCCTGCCGGCTCAGCGGGCCGCAGCCGGCGCCGGCTGACCGATCTCGAAGTTGGACAGCGTCTCCAGCGCGCGCACCAGGCCCGAGTGGTCCCAGCCGGCGCCGCCATGCGCCACGCAGGCGCTGAAGAGCTGCTGCGCCGTCGCGGTGGCGGGCAGCGCCAGCCCCAGCGACTTGGCCGCGCCGAGCGCGAGGTTCAGGTCCTTCTGATGCAGCGCGATGCGGAAGCCCGGGTCGAACGTGCGCTTGACCATGCGGTCGCCCAGGATCTCCAGGATGCGCGAGGTCGCCAGGCCGCCGAGCAGCGCCTGCCTGACCTTGGCCGGATCGGCACCGGCGCGCGCGGCAAAGAGCAGGCCTTCGGCCACCGCGTTGATCGTCAACGCCACCACGATCTGGTTGGCCACCTTGCAGGTCTGGCCGTCGCCGCTGCCGCCGACCCGCGTGATGTTCTTGCCCATGATCTCGAGCACCGGCTTGACGCGCTCGAACACCTCGGGCTTGCCGCCGCACATGATGGACAGCGTGGCGTTCTTGGCGCCGACGTCGCCGCCCGAGACCGGGGCGTCGAGGTAGTCGCAGCCCAGCGCCTCGATGCGTTTGGCGAACGCCTTGGTCTCCACCGGCGAGATCGACGACATGTCGATCACGACCTTGCCCGCCGACAGGCCTTCGGCCACGCCGTCCTTGCCGAACAGCGCGGCGGCCACGTCGGGTGTGTCGGGCACCATCATGATGATGAGGTCGGCTCGCTCGGCCACGCCGCGTGCATTCGTGCACTTCGTGGCCCGGCTCTCGGCGATCTCGGCCGGCACCGTGCCGCGCGTGTAGACGTAGAGCTGGTGCCCGGCACGCAACAGGTGGCCCGCCATCGGCGTGCCCATGATGCCGAGGCCGATGAAGCCGATCTTCAGGGGGTTGGTGGTCATCGTGGTGTCCTTCTTCGAGTTCGTGTCAGCGCACCAGTTGCTGGCGCCAGCCCAGGCCCGCTTCGGTGGACGCCGCGGGCTTGTACTCGCAGCCGATCCAGCCGCGGTAGCCGATGCGGTCGAGCAGCGCAAACAGGTAGGGGTAGTTGATCTCGCCGCTGCCCGGCTCGTTGCGGCCCGGGTTGTCGGCCAGCTGGATGTGCGCGATGCGCGGCAGCAGGCGCTGCATCGTCGCGGCCAGCTCGCCTTCGGTGCGCTGCATGTGATAGATGTCGTACTGCAGGAAGGCGTTGCTGGCGCCCACCTCGTCCAGCACCGCGATGGTCTGCGCGCTGCGGCTGAGGTAGAAGCCGGGGATGTCGTAGGTGTTGATCGGCTCGACCAGCAGCTTGAGCCGCGCCGCCGCCAGCTCGGCCGCCGCGTAGCGCAGGTTGCTGACCAGCGTGCTGCGCAGCTCGGCATCCGGCACGCCTTGCGGCGCCTTGCCGACGAGGCAGTTGAGCTGCGGCACGCCCAGCGCGCGGGCGTACTCGATGGCCTTGCCGACGCCGTCGCGGAACTCGCTCACGCGCTCGGGCAGGCAGGCGATGCCGCGCTCGCCGGCGTCCCAGTTGCCGGCCGGCAGGTTGTGCAGCACCAACTGCAGCCGGTGCTCGTCCAGTCGCGCGCGGATCTCGGCCGCCGGCCAGGCATAGGGGAACAGGAACTCGACCGCGTCGAAGCCCGCCTTGCGCGCCAGCGCGAAACGGTCGAGGAACGGCACCTCGTTGAACAGCATGGTCAGGTTGGCCGCGAACTTGGGCATGGTGGTCTCCTGGAGATGACGTCGAGTCAGTCGAGCAGCGCTGCGGCGATGGCCGTCGGCACGTCGGCCTTGCCATGCGCCAACTCCTCGAACTCGACGACGTTGTCGATCTCGGTGCCCATCGCGATGTTGGTCACGCGCTCCAGGATCACCTCGATCACCACCGGCACCCGGTATTCGGCCATCCAGGCCTCGGCCTGCGCGATGGCCGGCGCGATCTCGTCCTGCCGGTGTACGCGGATCGCCTTGCAGCCCAGGCCTTCAACCACCTTCACGTGGTCGACGCCATAGGCCCGCGAAGGTTCGGCCGCCGGCGTGTTGATGTTGTCGAACGCGAGCTGCACGCAGTAGTCCATGCTGAAGCCGCGCTGCGACTGGCGGATCAGCCCCAGGTAGCTGTTGTTCACGACGATGTGGATGTAGGGCAGCTTGAACTGCGCGCCCACCGCCAGCTCTTCCAGCATGAACTGGAAGTCGTAGTCGCCCGACAGCGCGACCAGCCTGGCGCTCGGGTCGGCCGCGCGCACGCCCAGCGCGGCCGGCACGGTCCAGCCCAGCGGGCCGGCCTGGCCGCAGTTGATCCACCGGCGCGGGCCGTAGACGTGCAGGAACTGCGCCGCCGCGATCTGCGACAGGCCGATCGTCGAGACGTAGGTGACGTCCTTGCCGAAGGCGTTGTTCATGCACTGGTAGACGCGCTGCGGCTTCATCGGCACGTCGTCGTAGTTGGTCTTGCGCAGGTACTGCAGGTCGGACTTGCGGGCCTGACATTCGGCCGACCAGGCGGAGCGGTCGCGCAGCCGGCCAGCGGCCTTGCGCTCGGCGGCCACCTGCACGAACAGCTCGAGTGCCGCCTTGGCATCGGAGACGATGCCGTAATCGGGTGCGAAGACGCGGCCGATCTGCGTCGGCTCGATGTCGACGTGGATGAACTTGCGGCCCTTGCAGTACACCTCGGGGCTGCCGGTGTGGCGGTTGGCCCAGCGGTTGCCGATGCCCAGTACGAAGTCGCTGGCCAGCAGGTTGGCGTTGCCGTAGCGGTGGCTGGTCTGCAGGCCGCACAGGCCGGCCATCAGCGGGTGGTCGTCGGGGATCGCGCCCCAGCCCATCAGCGTGGGGATCACCGGAATGCCGGTGAGATCGGCGAATCTAACGAGCAAATCGGCCGCATCGGCGTTGATGATGCCGCCGCCGGCCACGATCAGCGGCCGCTCGGCGGCGTCCAGCATGTCCAGCGCCTTCTCGATCTGCTTGCGCGTCGCCGCCGGCTTGTAGACCGGCAGCGGCTCGTAGGTGTCGATGTCGAACTCGATCTCGGCCATCATCACGTCGAACGGCAAGTCGATCAGCACCGGGCCGGGGCGCCCCGAGCGCATCAGGTGGAAGGCCTGCTGGAAGGCGCGCGGCACCTGCGCCGGCTCCAGCACCGTGGTGGCCCACTTGGTGACCGGCTTGGCGATGGACGCAATGTCCACCGCCTGGAAGTCTTCCTTGTGCAGCCGGGCGCGCGGTGCCTGGCCGGTGATGCACAGGATGGGTATCGAGTCGGCCTGCGCGGAATACAGCCCCGTGATCATGTCGGTGCCCGCGGGGCCCGAGGTGCCGATGCACACGCCGATGTTGCCGGCCTTGGCCCGCGTGTAGCCCTCGGCCATGTGCGAGGCGCCTTCCACGTGCCGCGCCAGCACGTGGGCGATCGTCTGCCGCTCCTTCAGCTGCGCGTAGAGCGGGTTGATCGCCGCACCGGGCACGCCGAAGGCCTGGGTGACCCCTTCCTTCTCCATCACCAGCACCGCGGCCATCGCGGCCTTCATCTTTGCCATGCTCGGCTCCTTCAGCTCTTGAGACAACGGGGCCGATCATCGCGGCCGGCCGCCGGCTTGAGAACCGAAGGGATCGGATATGTGCTATTCCAGTATGGAATTCGACATCATCTTTGTATACACTTTTGCGCCATGGACCGAATCACCACGATGCTGACCTTCATGCGCGTCGTCGAGACCGGCAGCTTCAGCAAGGCCGCCGCGGAACTGGGGATGACGCAGCCCACCGCGACCAAGGCCGTTGCCGAGGCCGAGCGCCGGCTGGGCGCCAGGCTGCTGCACCGCACCACGCGCGGCGTGGCGCCGACCGAGCTGGGCAGCCTGTACTACGAGCGCTGCAAGCTGGCCGCGCACCACTTCGCCGAAGCCGAGCAGGTGGCCTCGGCAGGCGCCGGCGTGGCCGGCGGCACGCTGCGCCTGAACACCTCGGTGGCCTTCGGCCGCCGCGTGATGGCGCCGCTGGTGCTGAAGTACATGCAGGAGCACCCGGCGCTGCAGATCGACCTCGGCCTCGACGACCGCTACGTCAACCTCGTCGAGCAAGGCGTCGACGTCGCGATCCGCATGGGCCGCCTGGCCGATTCCACGCTGGGCGCCAGCTACCTGGGCAGCAACCCCTGGGTGCTGGTGGCGGCGCCGGCCTACCTGGCCCGCCGCGGGACGCCGAAAGACCCGGCCGCCCTGTCGGCGCATGCCTGCTTGGTCTACAGCAGCGTGCAGGGCGATGCGCGCTGGCTGTTCCAGGGCCCCCGGGGCGCGTCCGGCAGCGACCCCTCGGTGCCGGTGCGCGGGCCGCTGCGATCGAACAACCTGAGCACCGTGCTGGCGGCCTGCGAGGCCGGCTTCGGGCTGGCCGTTCTGCCCCGCTACGTGGCCCGCGAGTCGCTGCAGTCGGGCCGCGTCACGGCGCTGCTGAGCGACTACACGCTGCCGGCGCAGGAGGTGCACGCCGTCTTCCCGTCGCCCAAGCTGGTGCCGCAGCAGGTGAGCGGCTTCATCCGCTGGCTGCAGGGGCAGTTGCGGGGGGATTGGTGGGACCGGGCGTGTTAGCCCATTGGCAGTGTTCCCGCCACGCTGCTCAGGTCGTGGGCAGGTACGGCATGACGTTGACCAGCGCCCGATTCACGTAGTCGTCCTTTTCGCCGACCGGCGCCACGTCGTGCATCGCGTTCGTGGCCACCTCGATGCCCTCGGTCCGGGCGAGGATCCATGTGGCGAGATACTGAGACCCCAGACAGCCACCGACCGTGGCGACGTTGCCGCGCGCGAAGAAGGGCTGGTTCAAGACGTCGACGCCGGCTTCTTCCACCCAAGGCTTCGTGGTCGGGTCGGTGCAGGCAGAAACACCTTCCAGCAGCCTCAGCTTGATCAGCATCGGCCGCTTCCTCGGTCGTCGCCTGCCGCTCGATGCCAGCGCCATTCATCGATCGCACGGATGTCGTCGGGCTTGCGATGCAGACGCGCCAATCCGGCCTCTTCACCCGATTCAGGATGCCCAGGGCGATGATCGAGTCGAGTTCGTTGTACCCGTCGAAGGTGAGGATGGCGATGTGCATGGAAGCCCCCTCAGGCGTCAAGGCAGCGCCGATGCTTATCGTCGATCGGCAGAGACACCTGCGCGCCCTGACTGACCTGCCGCGACCGGCGCCGAGGACGGTGAGGAGTGAGACCGATCAGGCGCTATGTCCCCGCCGGCCGTGCAGGGTCGGCCGGCGGCGCAGCCGCCTTCTCGCTCCACAGCGTGCCGCCCGTCGCCCAGTCGTGCCGAGCCACGTCCTGGAAGATGACGTCGACCCCATCCGGCTTGCCGCCCAGCACGCTGACGCAAGCGTCGGTCAATGCTTTGGCCAGCCTGGCCTTGATTTCGGGCGGGCGGCCCTCGAAAAGCTCAACGTGCAAGGTCGGCATCGGCAGTCTCCATCGGTGTGGCGCGGCGTCGGGCCTTCGCTACTGGACCGACGCACCGGCTTCGTACCACCGCTTGATCAGCTCGCGCTCCGCATCGGTGATCTGCGTGGCGTTGTTCAACGGCATCAGCTTCAGCACCGCGGCCTGCTGGTAGACGTTGAGCGCGTTCTTCTTCAGGCCCTCGGCGTCGTTCAGCGCCACGTTCTTCTGCTGCAGTTGCGCGTTATGGCACATGACGCAGCGCTGGTCGATCACGGCGCGCACGGCGGCGTAGTCCACCGGCTTGGCGGCCAGCGCCTTGGCCTGCGCAACCTGCTCGGCGGTGGGCGGCTTGGGGGCCAGCCAGGCGGCCAGCACGACCAGGACGAAGGTGCCTGCGACCGCAAACTCCCAAGGCGAGCGCTTGCCCAGCACGTGGGCCTTGTGGCGCGCGACGAAGCTGTGGCGGATCAGCGCGCCGGCCAGCATCAGCAGCACCAGCACCAGCCAGTTGTGGGGCCCCTGGTACAGCCAGCCGTAGTGGTTGGACAGCATCGCGATCAGCACCGGCAGCGTGAAGTAGGTGTTGTGCACGCTGCGCTGCTTGCCGCGCTGGCCGTGGATCGCGTCCGGCGTCTGCCCGGCGCGCAGTTGCGCCACCACGGTGCGCTGGCCGGGGATGATCCAGAAGAAGACGTTGGCGCTCATCGCGGTCGCCAGCATCGCGCCCACCAGCAGGAAGGCCGCGCGCCCGGCGAACAACTGGCAGGCCAGCCACGACGCGAAGACGACGAAGGCCAGCACGCACACGCCGACGATCAGGTCGCCGTTCTTGCGCTGCCCCAGCGTGCGGCAGATCAGGTCGTAGACCAGCCAGAACGCGACCAGGAAGCCCAGCGAGCCGGCGATGGCGGCGCCCGCCGACCAGTCGTAAGTGCTCTTGTCGACCAGGAAGCTGCCGGCGTTGAACAGGTACAGCACCGTGAAGAGCCCGAAGCCGGTGAGCCACGTGGAATAGCTCTCCCAGTACGACCAGTGCAGGTTCTCGGGCAGCGGGCACCAGCGCGGCGCCACCATGTACTTGTTGGAGTGGTAGAAGCCGCCGCCGTGCACGGCCCACATCTCGCCGTCGCAGCCCTTGCCCTTGAGCTCGTCGCTCTTGGGCGCGGACAGGCTGTTGTCCAGCAGCACGAAATAGAACGACGAACCGATCCAGGCAATGGCCGTGATCACATGGACCCAACGCAACAGGACGTTGGCCCAGTCAAGCAGATAGGCTTCCACCGAAGAGTCTCCGAGCTGGGGCCGCCGGGCCTGCATCGCGCAGGCAAGGCCGGCGGCCGCATCGCGACCTCACCACGGCGGGCTCTGTGAGGCCGGACGGTCGCGTCTGCAAGAACCCGCTCCCCAGGTGCTGAACCTGCGAAGGCGCTCAAACCCGCGGCGACCCGTCGAAAGTGTATACAGCGCGGTTGCCACCCAGTTCCCGGGAAAACCCTGGCGCCGGCCCGAGGCCCCGCCGCCGCCTTCGGGTTGCCCGGTGGGTTGCCCCGCTCGATCGAACTGTATACACTATTGTTCCATGCAACCCTCGGGACCCCGCCATGGCCCGTAAGCCGGCAAGCGCGCTTCGATTGATCGACCCGGCGCGCGCCGCCCGCGCGCCGGCCAGCAGCACCGACCAGATCGTCGAGTCCATCACCGGCGCCATCGTCGAGCGCCGGCTGATGCCCGGCACCAAGCTGGTCGAGCAGCAGATCGCTGACGTGTTCTCGGTCTCGCGCACGGTCGTCCGCCAGGCGCTGAACCGCCTCAGCCGCGACCGGCTGGTCACGCTGGAGCCGGCGCGCGGCGCCTTCGTCGCGATGCCCAGCATCGACGAGGCGCGGCAGGTGTTCCAGGTGCGCCGGCTGGTCGAAGGCGGCATGGCGCGCCAGCTCGCGCACGACATCACCGAGGCGCAGCTCGAACAGCTGCGCGGCCACCTGCGCGACGAACGCGGCGCCGTCACGCGCCACGACGTCTCCGGCCGCACACGGTTGCTGGCCGACTTCCACGTCGTGCTGGCGCGGCTGCTGGGCAACGAAGTGCTGGCGCAGCTGATCGCCGACCTGCTGTCGCGCTCGCAGCTGATCGCGCTGATGTACCAGTCGGGCCACTCGGCCGAGCACTCGCAGGCCGAGCACGTGCAGATCGTCGAAGCGCTTGAAAAGCGCGACGGCCGTGCCGCGGCACGGCTGATGGAGCAGCACATTTCCAGCGTCGAGCGCAACCTGCGCCTCGACCCGAGGACGCCCGACCTCGCGTCGGTCCTGAAGCCCAGAGGATGAGCCCGATGACGCCCCCCGAGCCCTACTACCCGCGCGACCTGCGCGGCCATGGCCGCCACCCGCCGCACCCCGCCTGGCCCGGCAACGCCCGCGTGGCGCTGCAGTTCGTGCTGAACTACGAGGAAGGCGGCGAGAACTGCGTGCTGCACGGCGACGCCGGCAGCGAGCAGTTCCTGTCGGAGATGTTCAACCCGGCCGTCTATCCCGCCCGCCACCTGAGCATGGAAGGCATCTACGAGTACGGCTCGCGCGTCGGCGTCTGGCGGCTGCTGCGTGAGTTCGAGCGGCGCCAGCTGCCGCTGACCGTGTTCGGCGTCAGCATGGCGCTCGAGCGCAGCCCGGAGGTGACCGCGGCCTTCACCGAGCTGGGCCACGAGATCGCCTGCCACGGCTGGCGCTGGATCCACTACCAGAACACGCCCGAAGCGGTGGAGCGCGAGCACCTGCGCATCGCCATGGAGATCATCGAGCGGCTGACCGGCAAACGGCCGCTGGGCTGGTACACCGGCCGCGACAGCCCGCAGACGCGCCGCCTGCTGGCCGACTTCGGCGGCTTCGAGTACGACAGCGACTACTACGGCGACGACCTGCCCTTGTGGATGCAGGTGCGCAAGAGCGACGGCCAGCTGGCGCCGCACCTCGTGGTGCCCTACACGCTGGACTGCAACGACATGCGCTTTGCGCTGCCGCAGGGCTTCTCGAACGGCGACGAGTTCTTCTCGTACCTGCGCGATGCCTTCGACGTGCATTACGCCGAAGGCGAGCGGCAGCCCAGCATGATGAGCATCGGCATGCATTGCCGGCTGCTCGGCCGGCCCGGGCGCATGCGCGCGCTGCAGCGCTTTCTGGACCACGTGCAGGCGCACGACCGGGTGTGGATCGCCAGGCGCATCGACATCGCCCGCCACTGGCAGCGCGTCCATCCGTTCGACGCCAAGACCGCCTTCGTCTGGGAATGAGCATGACCGACAAACTCACGCTGCAGCAGCTGAACCAGGCCGACCGCAAAGCCTTCACCGCGCTGCTGGACGGCACCTACGAGCATTCGCCGTGGATCGCGGCGCGCGCCTGGGAGGCGCGCCCCTTCGCCAGCCTGGCGGCGCTGAAGCACGCCCTCGTGCAGGCCGTGCGCGACGGCGGACGCGAGGCCCAGCTCGGCCTGATCCGCGCCCACCCCGAGCTGGCCGGCAAGGCCATGGTCGCCAAGACGCTGACCGCCGAATCCACCCACGAGCAGGGCAAGGCCGGCCTGACCCAATGCACGCCGGACGAGTTCGATCGCATCCAGCGCCTCAACGCCGCCTACAACCAGAAGTTCGGCTTCCCCTTCATCCTGGCCGTGCGCGGGCCGCGCGGCGTGGGGCTGGACAAGCAGCAGATCATCGCCACCTTCGAGCGGCGGCTGCAGCACCACCCCGACTTCGAGTTCGCCGAAGCGCTGCGCAACATCCACCGCATCGCCGAGATCCGGCTCGACGACAAGTTCGGCACCGAACCCGCGTTGGGCAACCTGGTCTGGGACTGGGCCGAGCGCCTGGCCAGCAACAGCGAGCCGGGCTATGCCGAGCGCGGCGAGCTGACCGTCACCTACCTGACCGACGCCCACCGCGCGGTGGCGCAGCGGCTGGCGCACTGGATGAAGACCGACTGCGGCTTCGACGACGTGGAGATCGACGCCGTGGGCAACGTCGTCGGCATCTACCACGGCCAAGACCGCGACGCGCCGCGCCTGCTGACCGGCAGCCACTACGACACCGTGCGCAACGGCGGCAAGTACGACGGCCGCCTGGGCATCCTGGTGCCGATGGCCTGTGTGCGCGAGCTGTCGCGCAGCGGCCGGCGGCTGCCGTTCGGGCTGGAGGTGGTGGGCTTCGCCGAGGAAGAGGGCCAGCGCTACAAGGCCGTCTTCCTGGGCTCCGGTGCCTTGACGGGCCACTTCGACCTGGCCTGGCTCGACCAGCAGGATGCCGACGGCATCACGATGCGGCAGGCGATGGAACATGCCGGCCTGTGCATCGCCGACATCCCCAAGCTGCAGCGCGATCCGCAGCGCTACCTGGGCTTCGTCGAAGTCCACATCGAGCAGGGCCCGGTGCTCAACGAGATGGACCTGCCGCTGGGCGTGGTGACCTCGATCAACGGCAGCGTGCGCTACCTGGGCGAGATCGTCGGCATGGCCAGCCATGCCGGCACCACGCCGATGGACCGCCGGCGCGACGCCGCCGCCGCGGCGGCGGAACTCATCCTGCTGGCCGAGCGCCGCGCCGCGGCGGTGCCCGACGTCGTCGCCACCGTCGGCATGCTCGAGGTGCCCAACGGCTCGATCAACGTCGTGCCGGGCCGTTGCCGCTTCAGCCTGGACATCCGCGCGACCACCAACGAAGCGCGCGACGCCTGCGCGCAGGACGTGCTGGCGGGCCTGCAGTCGATCTGCGAGCGCCGCGGCGTGGCCTTCCGCGTCGAAGAGACGATGCGCGCCGCGGCAGCGCCCAGCGCCGCGGCCTGGCAGGCGCGCTGGGAGCACGCGGTGCAGGGCCTTGGACTGCCGGTGCACCGCATGCCCAGCGGTGCCGGGCACGACGCGATGAAGCTGCACGAGATCCTGCCGCAGGCGATGCTGTTCACGCGCGGCGAGAACGCCGGCATCAGCCACAACCCGCTGGAGTCGACCTCCAGCCACGACATGGACCTGGGCGTCGCGGCGTTCCAGTCCCTCCTCCATCAACTCAGCACGGACCAGCGATGAGCCAGCCCAACCCCTACGCCGCGATCGACGCCTACGTCGATGCCCATTTCGACGAGCAGGTGCGCTTCCTGCAGGAGCTGGTGCGCGTGCCGACCGACACGCCGCCCGGCAACAACGCGCCGCATGCGCTGCGCACGCGCGAGCTGCTGGCGGCCTTCGGCTTCGACGCGCAGCCGCACGCGGTGCCGGCCGAGGTCGTGCAGGCGCATGGGCTGCAGTCGATCACCAACCTCGTCGTGCAGCGCCGCTATGGCGACGGCGGCCGCGTCGTCGCGCTCAACGCGCACGGCGACGTCGTGCCCCCCGGCGAAGGCTGGACCCACGATCCCTACGGCGCGCAGATCGAGGACGGCAAGCTCTACGGCCGCGCCTCGGCCGTCAGCAAGTGCGACTTCTCGACCTTCACCTTCGCCACCCGGGCGCTGGAAGCAGCCGGCATGCCGCTGGCCGGCGGCGTCGACCTGCTGTTCACCTACGACGAGGAGTTCGGTGGCGAACTGGGCCCGCAGTGGCTGCTGGAAAAAGGTCTGACCAAACCCGACCTGGAGATCGCCGCCGGCTTCAGCTACCAGGTGGTGACCGCGCACAACGGCTGCCTGCAGCTCGAAGCCACGGTGCACGGCAAGATGGGCCACGCGGCGGTGCCGGAGACCGCGGTCGATGCGCTGCAGGCCGCGACCAAGGCGCTGGTGGCCCTCTACGACGAGAACACCCGCCTGCGCCAGACCAAGAGCGCGGTCAAGGGCATCAACCACGGCTACATCAACGTCGGCCAGATCTTCGGCGGCACCAACACCAACGTCGTCCCCGGCAAGGTGGTGCTGAAAATCGACCGCCGCATGATCCCCGAGGAAGATCCGGCGCAGGTCGAAGCCGCGCTGCGCAAGCTGATCGAGACCGCGGTGGCCGGCGTGCCCGGCACCAGCGTCGAGATCAAGCGCCTGCTGCTGGCCCATGCGATGAAGCCGCTCGCCGGCAACCGGCCGCTGGTGGACGCGCTGTGCACGCACGCGACCGAGCTGATGGGCGAGAAGGTCGAAGCCTCGGGCACGCCGCTGTACACCGACGCGCGCCTGTTCAGCGAGCGCGGCATCCCCGCCGTGATCTACGGCGCCGGGCCGCGCACGGTGCTCGAATCGAACGCCAAGCGGGCCGACGAGCACATCGTGCTGGAAGACCTGCGGCGGGCGACCAAGGTGGTGGCGCGCACGCTGCTGGATCTGTTGAAGGCTTGAGCGCAGGCCGGGTGCCTGAGGTGTTGCATCTCAACGCCCACGCCGCGCGCCGCCCCTACGACGCGGCGCTGCAGCCGCTGCTGAACCGGCGCGCCGGCCACGCGGCGCGCGAGCGCCTGGCCGCGTGGCCGGGGCTGTCGCCCCAGCCCACGCCGGCCTGGCCGCTGCCGGGCCTGGCCGCCGCGCTGGGCGTGGCCGGGCTGACGGTGAAGGACGAATCCAAGCGCTCCGAGCTCGGCAGCTTCAAGGCCCTGGGCGCGCCGAACGCGCTGATCGAGCTGGTGCTGCGGCGTCGGCCCGGGTCAGGCTGGACGGCCGCCGAGTTGTTCGCCGGCCGGCACGCGCCGGCGCTGCAAGGCTTCAGCGTGATCAGCGCTACCGACGGCAACCACGGGCGCGCGCTGGCCGCCGCCGCGCAAAGCCTCGGCTGCCGCTGCGTGATCGTGCTGCACGCCCAGGTCAGCGCCGAGCGCGAAGCGGCGATCGCGGCCTACGGCGCCGAGATCGTGCGCATCCGCGGCAACTACGACGAGTCGGTGGCCGAGGCGGCACGCCTGGCGCGGGCCCACGGCTGGGAGGTGGTGTCCGACACCTCCTACGACGGCTACGAAGACGTGCCGCGCGACGTGATGCAGGGTTACGGCGTGATCGCCGAGGAACTGCTGGACACCGTTGCCGCTGCGGCCGCCTGCCCCTGGACCCACGTGATCGTGCAAGGCGGCGTCGGCGGGCTCGCGGCCGGCATCGTCAGCCCTTTCTGGGAACGCTTCGGCGCGGGCCGCCCGCGCTTCATCGTGGCCGAACCCGAACAGGCCGACTGCCTGCTGCAAAGCGCCATCCAGGGCCGCCCCGCGCGGGCGACGGGCAGCGTCGATTCGGTGATGGCCGGCCTTGCGTGCGGCGAGACCTCGCCGCTGGCCTGGCGCTTTCTGCAACCGACGGTCGATGGCTTCATGACCGTCGCCGACGCCCAGGCCGAAGCCGCGATGCGCTTGCTGGCCGAAGGCCGCCACGGCGACGTGCCCATCGTCGCCGGCGAATCGGGCGCGGCCGGCGTGGCGGCGCTGCAGGGGCTGGCGGCACAGGCGGCATGGCGCAGCGCCGCGGCGCTGGACGAGCAGGCGCGCGTGCTCATCATCAACACCGAGGGCGCCACGGCGCCCGGCGTCTATGCGGGCCTCGTGGGCCGCTCGGCGCAGGACGTGCTGGCCGCGCAGCGGGCCTGGCTCGAAGGCCAGCCTGTCGTCCCATCGATGGGACGCTGAAGCGCGACGCCAGAGACTACCGGCGACGGCGCCCGGCGTCTACATTCAGGCTACGCGCTGCACGACCGACAAGCCTTCAGTCGAGCGGCCAGCCGGCGCCGATGCGCTCGGCGCGTATCGAGTTTGTCACCCCAATCCACCAGGAGACCACCATGTCGCAAGCCGCCCACGCCGCCCAACCCGCCAACTTCAACGGTCGCGCCCCCGTCATCGACCCGGCCGACACCGCGATGCTGCTGATCGACCACCAGAGCGGCCTGTTCCAGACCATCCAGGACATGCCCTTCACGCAGGTGCGCGCGCATGCCGCCGCGCTGGCCAAGATGGCCACGCTGGCCAAGATCCCGGTCATCACCACCGCCTCGGTGCCGCAAGGCCCCAACGGCCCGCTGATCCCCGAGATCCACGCCAACGCGCCGCACGCCAAGTACGTGGCGCGCAAGGGCGAGATCAACGCCTGGGACAACCCCGACTTCGTTGCCGCGGTCGAAGCCACCGGCAAGAAGACGCTGATCATCGCCGGCACCATCACCAGCGTTTGCATGGCCTTCCCGGCGATCGCCGCCGCGCATGCCGGCTACCGCGTGTTCGCCGTCGTCGACGCCTCGGGCACCTACTCCAAGATGGCCCAGGAGATCACCCTGGCGCGCGTGATGCAGGCCGGCGTGGTGCCCATCGACACCGCCGCCGTGGCCTCCGAGCTGCAGAAGACCTGGAACCGCGAGGACGCGATGCAGTGGGCACAGATGTACGGCACCATCTTCCCCAACTACTCGCTGCTGATCGAGAGCTACATGAAGGCGCAGGACGTCGCGAGGAACAACGAGCAGCTCGACTCGGCACGCTGAGCCCACGCGCCAACCGCCACATCCATCGCAACCCTCGTCGGGTGCACGGCATGGCGCCGTGCACCCGACCGTCCGGGAGCTGAACCATGAAGACCCAGGTGACCGTCGAGATCGTGAATCCGCACAGCGGCGGCGTGGTGCTGCGTGCCGACGACGACAACTACGTGCTGGCCCAGCAGATCGACGCCAAACCGCTGCGGCCGGCGCAGATCCTCACCGGCTCGCTGGATCTGGTCGGCGTCGAGACCATGGCCGACCTGGCGACCGGCATCACCTACGACTTCTTCATCGAAGCCTACGGGCTCTCGCGCGCCGCGGCGCTCGAATCGCTGCACTGAGCGCGACGCCGCCGACAATGGCGCCAGCATGAACGCACGGCCGCACATCCCGGACGCCACGGAGCAAGGAGCCGCCATGAGCCACAGCGCGCGCATCGTGACCAGGCTGCGCCTCGGATGACGCCGCAGGCGCGCCGGCGGGGCCGCGACCCGCACGAGGCCCATCGCGTCTCGACACCGCTCGAACTGCTGTTCGACCTGAGCTTCGTCGTCGCCATCTCGCTGGCCTCGGCGCAACTGCACCACGGCGAGGCCGCACACCACTGGCAAGCGGTGCCCGAGTACCTGGCGGCCTTCTTCGCCATCTGGTGGGCCTGGATGAACTACACCTGGTACGCCTCGGCCTACGACAACGACGACCTCTCGTTCCGGCTGCTGACGATGGCGCAGATGTTCGGCGTGCTGGTGTTCGCGGTCGGCATCCCGGGCTTCTTCAGCGGCGACCTGTGGGCCGCGACCTTCGGCTACGCGCTGATGCGGCTGGCGCTGGTGGCGCAGTGGCTGCTGGCCGCGCGCGACGATTCGCAGCGGCGCGGCACCTGCCTGCGCTATGCGGTCGGCATCATCGTCGTGCAGATGTTGTGGATCGCGCGGCTGGCGCTGCCGCCGGCCTGGTTCTGGCCCGGCTTCCTCACGCTGGTCGTCCTGGAACTGCTGGTGCCCTGGTGGGCCGAGCGCGCCGGCGCCACGCCCTGGCATCCGCACCACATCGCCGAGCGCTATGCGCTGATGGTCATCATCGGCTTGGGCGAATGCGTGCTCGGCGCTGCCAACGAGGTGACCAACGCCTGGAGCGCCGGCGGCGGCTGGACGTTCGACCTGGGTCTCGTCGGGCTGGGCTCGATGCTGCTGGTGTTGACGCTGTGGTGGCTGTACTCGCTGCTGCCCTCGGGCGAGGCGCTGCATCATCGCCGCGAAAGTGCCTTCGGCTGGGGCTACGGTCACTACCTGGTGTTTGCCGCCGTGGCCGCCGTCGGCTCGGGCCTGGAAGTGGTAGCCGACACCCTCAAACCCGCCGCGCCCACGGCGGACGGCGCCGCGCATGCCGCATCGCCCTTGCTGGCCATCTGCGCGGTCGCGCTGCCCTTGGCGGTGGTGGTGGTGGCCATCGCGCTGCTGCAGCGACACACGCAACAGGCTCGCTCCGGCTGGAGCCTGGTCGTGCTGGGCTGTCTCTTTTGCATCGGGGTGGTGCCTGGGGCCGTGGCCATCGGCTTGCCGCTGCCCTGGGCACTGGTGGCGCTTTCACTCGGACCCGTGATCGCCATCGTCGCGCAGCAGCGTGGCCGGAGCGCGGATGCAGGCCTCAGTGCCGACGCGGCGCCCGGCTGACGACGGCGTCGTCGCGGCACGAGGCGGCTGACGATCAGCGGCGCAACGGGCGCTGATCGTCGACGCGAAGGGCAAGGCCGCTGCCGCGTTCTACCGGCACCACGGCTTCGAACCAATTGGAAAGGCACTTAGCGCCACGTGACGCTAAGTGCCTTTTTCTACTACCGATTCTGGTAGGCCCTGGCAGGCTCGAACTGCCGACCAACGGATTAAGAGTCCCACATGCCACCCCGAGTGGCTTGTCGCAAGTCGTTGTCACTGTTGATAAATTTGTCTTTTCTGCGCCACGCGTTTTGTGCCGCAAACGGGCCGATTTCAGGCTGTTTTTTCGAAGTTGCGGCACAAATCTGTCACAGCGATTCGGTGCGGATCAGGGCAGTCTCACAAGGTCTAGGAGGCCCCTCGAGTTCACGCTTGAGGCAGGTCGTCGCCTTACGCTTCGACGGCTCTGGCCCACCGGCGGATGGCGGCCTTCAGACGACGCTTCGCGGAATCGTCCAGCGGCATCGCCGCCACGAGATCCAGCACGACTTCTGGCCTGACGTAGCGATGCGCGAGCATCGCCATGCAGAACTCGCGGTCCTTGTCGCGCCCGGCTGCTGCCTTCGACATGAATAGGTCCGGCAGGTCGAGGCAGTAGCCCACGCGTTGGTTGGTCGCGGCGCTCTGCACCCTGTGGACGCGGTCAATCCAGCCTCGCGGCAGTACTGCGGTTTCGGGACCCACGCCTTGTGCGTAGTAGCCGTAGGTCTGGTGAAACTGCGAGCCTTCACCGATGGCGCCATCGATCCTGTCGGCCAGTTCGGGTGCCTGAAGCGGGTAGATGTCCGCCTCGGCCGACATCGTGAAGACCTCGGGCGGATTCGGGACCGGACCCAGGATCGACTGGCTGCCGACGATGATGAACTCGTACTGGTCCGTCACGTCCGCGCTGGCGCGGATGATGTGTTCGAGTTCGTCGCGGGTCATGTCGGTGTCTGTGCTCCGGAGTCACCCAGCACGACACCCTTTCGCAGCTTGCCGACTTGGTCCAGCACGCCTTGACGCACCTGCGCCGGGAGCACTGCCGTCAGTGGCGATGCCTGGCGAAGCTCCTGCGCCCTTCGCGTTCGCCCCAGCACCTTGCGCCACTTCGCGCCGCGAAGAATCTCCTGCCACTCCTGCCACAAGCCCATCGAGCGTGAGTTGCCCGATGCCAGCCAGCGATCCAGCGTGCTCTGGGCCTGGTGCAGGAACTCGGGCTCCAAGCGGGCGAGTCGAATGGCCTCCTCGTGCAGCGCCAGGCTTTGAAGATCCTGGACTTGATGTCGGGTGTCGTCGGTGGAGACCGTCACCTGCACGACCGGGCGGGCGCGCTTGGACCTGGCCGCTGCCGTCCCTGGCGGCCCGGGCTGCAATGCATCGCCGGCCAACAAGGCCAGTTCACCGCTGATGCCTAGCACCGACATCACGCGCAGGTAGGTTCCGATGGACGGGCCTGGATCGCCCGATTCGACCGAGCTCAGCGTAGTGCGGGAGATGCCCGCACGCTTGGCCATCTCTACCGTGCCCAGGCCCTGTGCCTTGCGCAGGCGCTTGAGCCGATCGCCGAGCTGGAGCAACAGCTGGCGTTCGAGAACCGCGGTACTGTCGGGTACGTTCATTTGTCCAGAATATTATTCAAAATATAAGACTTTGTCCATTCAAGCGATCAATCAAGGCAATCCCAGAGTCGAGCCTGGACCGCCTCAACCGCCTCAGTGCCAGGCCGTCCTTCGCCATGTGAACGGGCCGATGAGCACCGCTTGCCGCAGGAACTCTGATCAGGTCGAACGTGAGTGACGGCCGGCCTCAACGACCGTGCGCGCCGGTGCTTTGAACACGTTCTTCTGGTTCCACACCAAGAAGGGCGCCGCCGGCCGCATGTCCACCTGCTGCGGTGCCAGCAGGCGCTGCCCGTGATGTCGCAACTCGCCTTGCTGGCTGCGGTCTCCGGCCATCGCGTGCTGGCTGAAGATCACGCGGTGCTCTGTGGGCTCGACCGTGAAAGCCCCCAGGTCGAACAGCTTGTGATGCAGCGCGCACAGTGCCAGACCGTTGGGTTCGATGTCGGGGCCACCGACGTGGTGCCACTGGATGTGGGCAGCCTCCAGGCCCGCGCTCACCTGGCCGATGCGCAGGTCGAAGCCGCAGACGCAGCACCGGTACTCATAGGCGCGCAGCACACGTTCGCGGAAGCCGGGGTCGCGCCTGCGGCGTTCGGCCTGGCCGTAAGTCGGCACGTCCGGCTCGCTGGCCAGGTGCGCGACCTGACGGTCTAGGTCCAGACCGACGGCGGCTGCGATGTCAGCATGCAGCGTTGCGGGGAAGTAGGTCTCCAGCACACGCGCCGCCACAGCCTCCAGCAGACCCGGCACCTTGCGCAAGGCTTCGTCCACCTCCGGCGGGAAGCCGCCCTGCACATGGTGCGTCCTCAGCTCGCCGAGGTTGGGCGTGGCGCCGGCTGGTCGCCCGAGCAACTCACGAGGGCCATTCAGGGACCACAGCGCTCCCTTGCCATCAGTGGCCAGGTGCCAGAAAGGATAGTGGCGCGATTTCGCGGCGCCGCTGGGGCCGAACTCGGTGAGCAAGGCCTGCAGCGATGTGTCGATGGTGGTGAACTCCACCAGTCGTGGCTCGTTGCGCTGCACCCGTGCCAGCGCCAGCAGGATCAGCAGCGGCTTGTGCGGGGCGTACACACCGGCCCGCTGTGCGCGACGGATGTTGTCGAAGGCCTCCAGCACCTGCGCGGCTGTCTTCATCTCAAACCGGCTCACCGCCACGGGCAGACCAGTAGTCAGCACGCACCGGAAAGATCCACCGCACACCACCACGCGGATCGGCCAGGTCGCCGTTGTAGCGCGGGATCAGGTGCACATGCAGGTGTGGCACGGTCTGCCCGGCGGCCGGGCCATCGTTGATGCCAATGTTGTAGCCATCGGGGTGCAGCGACTGGTCCAGGTCGCGTCGTGCCACGTCGAGCAACTCGAAGACGGCGTCGCGCTCGGGTGGTTCAAGCTCGAAGAAGCTCCCTTTGTGCCGGCGCGGCAGCACCAGCGTGTGGCCGGGTGACACAGGGTAGGCATCCCGGATGACCACAGCGAATTGGTTGGCATGCACGATCCTGGCGAGTGGCAAGGTACAGAACGGGCAGACAGTGGCAGCAGGCGTCGACATGGGCGAACAAGCGTAACTCAGCGCCGAGCGCGGCTCGAACCCAGGTACACCGATGTGATCTGGCCCCTCGAATGCCCTAGTGACTCCGAGACCAGACGCCGCGCCGCCAGATCCACGGCCGCATCGGCGCGCTCGTCGGTGGCCACCGGCGGTGCCACACCGGCTTCAGCTTCGTATCGCTCGGCCGCATACCCATGCCGCAGGCCATGCGCCGTCACGCCGAGCATGGCCTTGGTCAGGCCGAACAGCTCCATCACGTAGCGCTGGTGCCGGATTGCGCGGACCAGTTGGTAGCGCGGGTCGCTGAGGCTGTCGTTCTCACCCGGCGCCACGCGGCGGGCGTGCTCGATAGCAGCCAGCTGACCGGGCGTCACCGCCGGCACGTAGCGCAGCCGGCCGCCCTTGGTGCCGCGCCGCAGCTGAAGGTAGTCCGCCGCGCCGGGAGCAGCCTTGCCGGCTTGGGCCGCGGTCACGATGTCCTGGTGGGGGCGGAACATCACCGCTTCCTTGCAGCGCAGACCGAACTCCTTCATCAGTTCAATCTGCACGGCCACGCGCTCGTCGAACTCGGCGATGGCGGCGATCACGGCGGCCGGTACCACGCCGTTGTCGTCCCAGGCCTTGCTGTGCTTGGTCACGTAGCTGCGGCGGTAGAGGGTCTCGTCGCTGATGTAGGCGCTGATCGGCAGCACCAGCCACGGCTTGTCGATCCAACCCGAAAACGTGTGCAGGTAGCTGTGCGCCTTCTGGATGGCGGAAGGCCCGAGCGCGCCGGCCTTGGCGCGCCGTTCCATGTCGGCGAACAAGAAGCGCACATGCCGGTCGCCCAACGATCGCGGGTCGAGCTTGAAGCTCTTGACGTCGTTGTGCTCCAGGTAGTGGAAGGCGCGGTAGATGGTCTGCCGTCGGTCTTCCATGGTGTCGTGGGAGACACCTTTGTCCTTGACCGCGTGGCGAAAGTTGTTCTGGACGAACAGCGCGTTCAGGACGAAGCCTCGCCTGTTTATCTGAATCGGCAAGGTGCGCAGGTTGACGGTGCGCGGGTCGAGGTCACGCATGGTGGTGCTCCGTGCTGGCCTCCGTAATGGCCAGCGGGTGGGTGGGTTCGTGCGGCACCGTCCCGCCGGTGCCAGGCGTATTCAGGGTTCTCAGGGTTCGCGCTTGCCGCCATCAGCAGGGTCGCCGGCCAGTCGTAAAAGTGATCGCCCAAACACGGCGTCTGGCGCCGTGGCAGCCCGCTCGAGGCGGGGCGCAGGGGAATGGCCACGTTGGTGGCCACGCTGCGCAGCAGGTGCATGGGCGTCACCCATGCTGAAGCGCTCGGGGCGCTTCACGGCTTCACGATCTGCCGCATGGCCTGAGTGCGCCAGTGCCACCTGGCGCGCCATGCGTGCGTGCACACCGGCGAACCCGATCGTGTCGGTGTTCGTCGGCGCCTTGAAGGCGCGCACGCAGCAGTCGTTGGGGAGTCTTCCAGCAGGCATCGCGTGCCCGCTGCTGTTGCGCGATCAGGGTCGCGCGCATCAAGCCGCCTGGCTCGGGGGCCAGGGGCTTGCAGGTCGGCAACGACCAAGGTCGCTGCCGCCATCGTCATCGGCTGTCGGGTTGACAGGCCGGGGATTTGAGCCCGAAGGCTCGTGCACCCGAAGGTGCTCTGGAGGGCTTGCCATTCGCGCTCGATGCGCCCGGTGGGCCAGCTGCCCGGTGCCAAAGGCGATGCAAGCATGCGCGAAGGCCGCCGCCATTGCAAGCGCGAAAAGTGCCGTTACGGCGCCAATACCTGCGTGAGGACTGCGACCCCCTGGGGTTGACGGATGGATTCCATACCTCTCTCTCCGAAGCCTGATCGTGCCGGACTTGCTGGTCGGGTTGCAGACGCACCGGAAACGGACCTGAGGGCCGAAACAAGCGATAGGACGGCCGTTTCACTCGGGCTGCAGCCCCACTTCGCCGAAGCAAAACGTGCCGCAGCGCGTGATCCCGGAGATCGACGGCCGATTTCTGGGGGGACTTCGACCCGCCTTTCGAGTGGACGTGATTGGCCGCGTTGGCAACAGTAGAGCCATGTCGGCACCACGGCTGCTGGAGGTCCCATGGGTAGCACAGTCAGGGCCATCGATCTCGGCTTCGGCCACACCAAATTCACCACCGTCAACGCGAAGGGCGAGCTTCGGTTCGCCAGCTTTCCGTCGCTGGCCCTGGCCAGCGTCGAGCCGCACACCGCGCGCCCATTGCTGGCGCCGCGGCGGACGGTGTCGGTGCGGGTGGGCCAGCTCTTCTACGAGGTGGGGCCGGATGTGTTGTCGGTCGGCGCGCGCAGCAAGCCCATCTTGTCGGTCGAGGGCTACACGCAATCCGCCGACTACAAGGCCTTGATGCTTGGCGCACTGCACTACATGCAGGCCGACGAGATCGACGTGCTGGTGGTGGGCCTGCCGGTCTCCGAGTTCACCGCGCGCAAGTCGGCGCTGGAACGCCTGTGCGTGGGTGAGCACGACGTGGGCAAGGGCCGCAAGGTGAAGGTGCACAAGGCGCTGGTGGTGGCGCAGCCGCAAGGTGCTCTGGTGGCCTACGCCGAAGAGCATGGCCTGCTGGACCAGATCGGCCAGCAGGAAAACCTGATCATCGATTGCGGCACGCGCACGCTGGACTGGTTGACGGCACGCGGCCTGCGCCTGGTGGCCAACCGCAGTTACTCGGCGCAGTACGGCGTGCACGACGTGGTGTCGGCGATCTGCGAAGCCATCTCGCGCGAGATCGGCGAGCGCTACGACGAGCCGCACACCGTGGACGAGGCCTTGCGCACGGGCAGGAGCCTCACGACCTACGGCAAGACCCGCGAGATCCAGCGCTACATGCCCATCGTCGAGGGCATCGCCGCCGAGGGCATCCTGGCCTTGACCAATTCCATTGGCGGCAAGTACCGCTTCGCCAACATCGTGCTGAGCGGTGGCGGTGCGCATCTCTTCCGAAAGGCACTACGGGACGCCTTCAAGAAGCAGCCGGTGCTGGAACTGGCCGACCCGTTCTACGCCAACGTGCGCGGCTTCCAGCGTGCCGGCGTCGACCGCCTGCGCGCCCAGGCCTCCACCGATGCCAGCCAGGGAGCACAGCATGAAGCGCAGTGACCGTGACGACGAAGCGCCTGGTCCTGAGGGCACTGGCCGCGACGAGCCGATGCTGGAGTTCTACGCCCAGGTGGGCGCCTGGCAGCACGGACCGCTGTACGAAGACCTGGCAAGGCTGCCCAAGGGCCGACGCCGTGCCGAGCGCTTCCGCACGCTGGCCTACCTGGGCGTCCTGGTCGAACAGGAAAGGCGAGGTGGAGAGGCCAAGCATGGCGCACTGCTCAGGCCGGCATCGCCACCGGCCAGCCCGTCGGCCGGCGGCATCTTCGACGACCCGCTTCCAGAATAGGCGACCGTGCAGCCCTTGACCGCGGCCGACCCCATGGGACTTTCAGGTGAACCTTCACCTGGGAGTCCCCATGTACGTACTGGAAACGCTGACCGGTCGTGTCATCGAGGCGCGCCGCTACCTCAATCGCATCCCTGGCCTGCGCGACGACGACCCATCGCGCGAGCGCTGGGAGCTGTGGTTGGCCGACGCCAGCAATCGCGAGCACAAGATCGTTGTCTACAGCCGGTGCATGCCGGCGCGTGCGGGCCATGCCGTCACCGTCATCCACTACGGAGGCCGTGGCGTGGGCCTGTACAACCTGAGCATCGGCATGCGCGTGAATTTCGTGCTGGAGAACCCCATCGCGCTGCTTCGGAGCATCGATGTCGTTGTCATCGTGTTCGGTTCGTTCGGCGCGCTGATGCTCGGCGCCTACTGGCATCCGATGGTCCTGCTGATCGGCTTGCCGCTGCTGGCGCTGTATGGCCCGGTCGCGATGCTGAGCCGCCGCCACTACCAGGTCAGCCTGGCCAACCAGGTCGAAGAGATGCTGGACCCGATTCAGGTGGAAGACGTCGTCAAGCCCTTCAAGCCGCGCCGCTGAAACCACCTGCAGCCCGTGCTGGGTCGGGTGGTAGCCCGACCAGCGGGCCTGCTTGGCAGGCACCCACGACAGGCGTAGATTCACTGCGCACGGGCATGCGCACCTTGCCATGCCCACCGCCCTATCCACCGCGATTTCCACGGCACAGGGCGGCGTTAGCGGTCGTGACCCGCACTTCAATCGAATCGCCCCGCCAAGGGGTGCATCCCCCCAGCCGGCTTGAATCGCGCGCCTGGCGCATGCCTGTGCCCGGCGCGTGGCAGGCCCATGGCCCATCGCCCACCCAACCCATGAACCTTGCAATGCAAAGCTGCCGCGGAGCACCACCATGACGAAGAGCCCTGTCATCGCCGCCATCGACGCCGGTTGCGGCTTCACGAAGTTCAGCAGACTGCGCCCAGGCCAGCATGCGGACATCGAAGTCTTCCCGTCACTCACGGACATCGTCTATCACGACAGCCGCTGCAGCAGGCTCAGGTCCCCGCGGCGCAATGCCCTGATCCCCTTCGGTACCCACCTGGTCGAGGTGGGCCCGGACATCGAAGCGGCACTGGGCGATGCGATCTATCACTTGCAAGCAGAAGGGTTTGCGGGCACCGACGACTACCGTGCCTGCGTCGCCGGCGCCCTGGCCTTCATCGAGGAACCCTTTCTCGACATGCTGGTGCTGACCGTGCCGATGCGAGAACGTGATGCAGCGGAGCCGCAGATCCGCGACTGGCTGAGCCGGCCGGTGCGCACTGCGGCCAACGCCAGCGTCACCGTGGCCCGCGTGGAAGTTGTGCCCCAGCCCACGGCCAGCGCCGTCGAACGGTTCGACTCGCCCGAGATCGACAAGACGCAGGCGTCGCTGGTGCTGGTGGCGGGCTTCGGCAGCCTGGACTGGGCCTTGTACCGCGGCCGTGACCTCGAGCCCCTGGCCTGCGGCACCGAATACCACGGCGTTGCCAACCTGCTGCGCACCGTGGACGACCGGATCGGCCAAGGTGCCCCCAGCGGCGACGTCCGCCTCGTTGCGATTGATCAAGCGCTTCGCCTTGGCAAGCCCGTGCGGGCGAGCGGACAACTGCATGACCTGCAGCTTCACTGGCCGTGGATCCATGGCCGGGCCCGCCGGATGCTGAGCGGCATCGCGCAGGCCCTGATCGATCTGCCCACCCCGCAGACCGTGTGGCTGGCCGGTGGCGGTGCAGCCTACTTCCTGCAGGCCGCGGAAGGCCTGTTCCATCGACAGGCGGTGCATGCGGCTGCCGAGCCGATGCAAGCTTGTGTGCGCGGCATGTGCCTGTACGGCAAGCGCCGGCTGATGGCCGACCTCGACGCCCTGCGCGCCTGATCCACCGCGAAGCGAACCCATCCCACCCCACACCCCGCGCGCGAGGCGCCCGCGGGGACGACTGTGAACTTGACGCCTCTAGCGACCGTGCGATCTTTGATCTGACGCCGGCCGCGAAGCAGCAGATCCAACTGACCCGGCTGCGTGCAGCCAGGAAGGCACGGACATGACTGCAGTGACACCTCTCTTCTACGACCTGCGCGAGACGGCGACGATGCTGCGCGTGGACTACTCCACCGCCTGGAACCTGGTGAACACCGGCCAGCTGAAAGCGATGCAGATCGGCCGGCGCTGGAAAGTGACCCAGGCCGCCATCGATGCCTTCGTGCAGCAAGGCACCGAGGCCGTGCAGCAACGGGCGCAGGGCCATCGCAACGCATGTGAACGCATAGGAGGCAGGACATGGGCATCCTCAAACGAGGCAACACCTGGTGGATCGACATCACCGCGCCAGGTGGCCAGCGCGTTAGACAGTCGGCTGAGACAACTGACCGCAAGGCCGCGAAGGAACTCCACGACCGGCTGAAACACGACCTGTGGCGCCAGGCCAAGCTGGGCGACAAGCCCCGCTATACCTGGGAAGACGCGGCCCTGCGCTGGCTGAACGAGCAGGGCCACAAGGCGTCGATCCGCGACGACGCGAAGAAGATCGAGTTCCTGACCCCGTTCTTCAAGCGCCTGCCGCTGACCGAGCTGACCTGGGACCGCATGCAGGCCGTGGTGGAAGGCCAGAAGGGCGACAAGGCGCCGGCCACGCGCAACCGCTACTACCAGCTGCTGCGGTCCATCCTGCGGCGGGCCATGCGCGAGTGGAACTGGATCGACAGCGTGCCCACCATCCGGCTGCACCGCGAGCCCGAGGGCCGGGTGCGCTACCTCACGCCCACCGAGATCGACACCTTCCTGCGCAACCTGCCCGAGCACCTGCGCTCACTGACGCGCTTCACCATCGCCACCGGCCTGCGGCGCGCCAACGTGCTGGGCCTGAAGTGGAGCCAGATCGACATGCCGCGCCAGGTGATGACCGTGGCCGCCAGCGACATCAAGAGTCGAAAGACGCTGGGCATACCGCTCAACGCCACGGCCATGGAGATCCTGCGCGCGCAGATCGGCAAGCACGACGAGTTCGTCTTCGTCTACAAGGGCAAGCGGCTGAACGCCACGGTGAACACCGCCTGGCGCAACGCGCTGAAGAAGTCGGGTATCGAGGACTTCCGCTTCCACGACACCCGCCACACCTGGGCCAGCCTGCTGATCCAGAACGGCGTGCCCAAGGGCATGATCAAGGAGATGGGCGGCTGGAAGTCGGACTCGATGGTGGAGCGGTACGCGCACCTGGCGCCGGAGCATCTGGCGCGGCATGCGGCGGTGATTGACGAACTGCTGCGAAAGGACGTGGAGCCTACGCCTCTGCAGAGCGTCAAGCCGGTCAAGCGCACATAGAGTCGGGCTTCGCATCCATCGGGCTGCCGCCCTCCGTCCTCTCGCGCGCCCAGGCTCGTGCAAGTGCGATCACCTGGTCAATCGGGGTTCCGGCCTTCAGGGCCGCGGCCGGATGCTTGCCGCCGAGGGCCCCATGGTCGCGCAGCCAGAACATCAGCCTCTCGGTGTCATGGATCTGCGGCAGTGCGCGGCAGATCGCACCTGCGGTCAAACGATCCAGGCTCAGCAACGCCTCGGGGAAGTACTCGCCACCGTCGATGGCGATGCTGACCACCTCGCCACTTGCGGCGGCCGTCGCCAGGGTCTCCTGAGGGATGCCCCACGCCTGTGCCAGCTTCGGACCGGGCACGACGAGTCCTTCCTCGATCCACCGGGCCCGAGCCGCTGCGCCGCGGGCCTGAGCAGCTACCAGGCCGCCACGTGTCGACCCCTGATCCTCGATATCGCCGGGCAACTTCACGCGCAAAACTCCTGCAAGGAACTCACCGGGCGAAGAACATGCTGACAGTTCACTGTCGACGCGGGGCTCTGGAAGGGTAAGGCTTTTGAGCGGGAGCGCAATCGATGGCGGACACGCGCTCGACCGCGTCGATCTCAGCCTCCATGGCGGCCATGGCCTCTTCGAGAGGGAGGCTTAGCCGCGGATCGTTCAGCGCGTCCTGGATCTCGGTGGCGAGCCATCGGCTGTGGGCTGCTGTCCGATGAACGGTTCGCATCAGTTCGGCTCGGCTGGCGTCGCTGAGGCTCATTCCGTTCACGTGGGTGGTCTTGTCTTGGCGACGGTTCTATCGCATTTAGGATGGAAACATCATGCGCATTTGACTGCCCCGGCGCAACGGCCATGTGCGGCGGGAACGAGACTCAGTAAGAATGATGGCGCGGATCGCCAGTCGTCCACCGAACTCGTGGTCCAGCGATTCGCGGTCTCCGCCAGGGACGCGGTGCGGCCCACGACAGCGTTGCGTCGAGGACTTTGGCCAGGGCGAGCCAATGGCGCAGCCGCCACCATGCGCCGCCTCGGCACAGTAGTCGCAAGCAGGCCGAATGAGCGACTCTAATGTTTATGTCAACTCTTTGAGGTCGCAGCCGAAGCAGGCTGCTCCTCGGCCGTTCCTTTTCTAAGGAATGTTCCAGGGCGCTCTTGGCACACTCCGACAGCCAGTTGAGGCGCAAACCAAATCCAGCGCGCACGCATTACAATGGCGCCAAATGTAAGGGATGACGCCATGGCTGAATCGACTATCACCGCGAAGGGCCAGACCACCGTGCCCGCCGACATCCGGGCGCTCGTAGACGCCAAGCCAGGCACGCGGCTGGTCTGGTCGGCGATGCCCGACGGCACCATCATCGTCCGGGCCAAGACCAAGTCCATCCTCGACATGGCCGGCATGCTCAAGGCCCCCAAGGGCAAGCACGTCGGCATCGACGACATGAACCCCTGGCGCTGAGTTCGGCGGGCAGATGCCGGCGCTCGACACCAACGTCCTGGTGCGCTACATCGTCCAGGACGACCCAGCGCAGTTGGCTGCGGCCAAGCGCCATATCAGTCGCTGCGTCGCTGAAGGCGCGACGCTGTTCGTGCCCGTGACCGTCGTGCTGGAGCTCGAGTGGGTCCTGCGGTCCAGCTTCGAGTTCAACAAGGACGACGTGCTGATGACGCTGTCCAGCCTGTTCTCGGCGGCCGAGCTGACCTTCGAGTCCGAGCGCGCGCTCGAGGTCGCGCTGCAACTGTTCCGCAAGGGCTCGGCGGACTTCGCGGACTGCCTGCACGTCGCTTTGGCCACGCAGGCTGGCGAGCAGCCGCTGTGGACCTTCGATAAGGGCGCCGCCAAAATCGACGGCGCTCAAATGATGGCCAAGGCGTAAGTCGGCGCCTAACAGGTCTCACGCATCACGAAGCAGCTTCTTCATGAGGCCGCGCACGATCGGCAGCGCTGGCGCCTCGCTGCGTCCTGCCAAGGTGACCATGGCAAAGCGCGCGGTCGCATCCAGGGCCGGGCTCACCGTCACTTCCACCAGGTCCGGGCCTGCTGCCCGGACGGCGAGCAACACGGTGTCGGTGTGGCGCGTCAATTCGACCAAGCTGGGAACCTCCTCGCAGCGCAAGGTGACGCAGCGCGCCGGGTGCGCGTCGGGCCCATAGCGCTCGACCAGCACGCGCGCGATCTCATCGCTGAGCGGCGTGGCGGCGATCGGATGGGCCCGCAGTTGATCGAACTTCACGCCGCCACGCCTGCGCAGCAGCGGGTGACCGCGGCGGCACAGGAACGCCCCCCGCATCTCGTACGTCTCGGTGGTGCGCAGATCGGGTGCGGGCGCCAGCGACCTGGCATCAACCACCAGCGCATCGATCGTGCGCTCACGCAGGCTGCGTTCGAGCAGGTCGGTGCGGCCGCGCGAAATCTCGAGGCGCAGTTGGGGATGGTGCGTCGCCATGTGCATCAACAGCGGCGTCATCAACATCGCGCCTGGCCCGGACCCCAGCCCGATTCGTAGCGTACCGGCGTTCCCAAGCGCCATCTGCGCACCGCTGTCGCGCAAGTCATCCGCCGCCCCCACCAGCTGGCGAGCGCGCTCGACCACCTCGCGGCCGACAGGGGTGAGCTCGCTGTGCCTGCCGATGCGGTCGAACAACGCTTGACCCAACTCCGTTTCAAGCGCGCGGATGCTGCGGCTCAACGCGGGTTGGGTCAGGAACAGCGCCGCCGCCGACTTGCTGAAGGAGCCGGTCTGGGCCAATGACAGCAGGTGTCGCAACTGAACGAGGGTCATGGCAAGAATCCCGGCATTTGAATGTTGAACTCATGCTAACGCAGACAACAATGCATTGGACTTTGCAGTTACCGAACCCTACATTGGCCACGCCTGACACCCACCGCCGCCCTCACACCTCCAGGAGTTGCCATGACAAAGTTTCAACGCTCGCTGACCTTGATGGCCGGCCTGCTGCTCAGCGCCGGCGCGGTCCTCGCGCAGACCTGGCCCAACAAGCCGGTCAACCTGATGGTCCCATACCCGGCTGGCGGCCCGTCCGACGCCATCGCGCGCATCTTCTTCAACCCGCTCGGCAAGGAACTGGGCCAGCAGGTTCTGGTGGAGAACCTGGGTGGGGTCAGCGGCGCGCTGGCGGCACAAAAGGTCCTGGCCGCCCCGGCCGACGGCTACTACATCTTCCAGGGCTCCCCCAACGAAGTGATCCTGTCGCCGCTGGCCAATGCCGCTGTGAAGCTGAAGACGGAAGACTTCCGCCTGGTGCACCCGGTAGCCGATGCGGTGATGGTCTTCGTGACGCGCAAGGACCTGCCGGTCAACAGCGTCGACGAACTGATCGCCCTGGCCCGAAAGTCGGCCGATAAGCCGCTGACCTACGGCAGCGTCGGAATCGGCTCGCTGTATCACCTGATCCTCGAAAACGTGCAGGCGTCCACCGGCGTCAAGTTGGCCCATGTGCCGTACAAGGGCAATGCACCGCTGCTGCAGGACATTGGCGGCGGCCAGGTGGACTTCGCAGTACTGGTCTACAGCGCGGCGATGGGCGCGCTGGCCGAGCAGGGGCGGCTGAAGGTGATCGGCCAGCTCGGCGCGCAGCGCTCGGAACTGCTGAAGAACGTGCCGGCGGCTAGCGAAGGCCAGGCGCTGAAGAACTTCTCGTACAAGATCTGGACCGGCTTTATGGTCCCCAAGAGCACCCCAGAGGACACCGTCGCCCGACTGCATGCCGCCATCGGCAAGACCTTGCAGGATCCTTCGGTGCGCGCTCAGCTCGCTGCTCAGACCCAAGTCGCGGCACAGCCCATGACGCTGGCCGAGTCGGCAAAGTTCTTCGAAGCCGAGACCGCGCGTTACCGCGCCATCGCCAAGCAGATCAACCTGCAGCCGCAGTGAGCTGCCCGTGACCTACCTGCTTCAGGCCCTGCAGGCCAGGGCCGGCGAGTTCATCAGCCTGCGCCGCGACATCCACCGCCACCCCGAACTGGCCTTTGAGGAACACCGCACGGCAGCCTTGGTGGCCGACAAGCTTGAAGGCTGGGGTTTCGAGGTCGAGCGCGGCGTGGGCGGCACCGGCGTGGTCGGTACGCTGGTGCGTGGCAGCGGTACGAAGCGCCTGGGCATTCGCGCCGACATGGACGCACTGCCCATCGACGAGGCCAGTGGCGCCGAGTGGTCCAGCGTGAACCGCGGCAAGATGCACGCTTGCGGCCATGACGGCCATACGGCAATGTTGCTGGCGGCGGCGCGCCATCTGGCCGAGCGAGGCGTTTTCGACGGCACCCTGCACCTGATCTTCCAGCCGGCCGAAGAAGGCGGCGGCGGTGCGCTGCGCATGATGTCCGACGGCCTGTTCGAACGCTTCCCCTGCGATGCGGTCTTTGCAATGCACAACATGCCCGGCATCGAGCAGGGTCGCCTGGTCTTGCGCGACGGGGCGGCCATGGCCTCGTCGGACTACGCCACCATCACGCTCACGGGGGTCGGCGGCCACGGCGCGATGCCACACCGTGCGGCTGATCCGATCGTCGCGGCCGCCAGCATCGTGATGGCGCTGCAGACCATCGTCTCGCGCAACATCGATCCGCTGCACGCCGCGGTAGTCACCGTGGGGGCGCTGAACGCGGGCAAGGCCAACAATGTGATTCCGGCTTCGGCGACGCTGGAGCTAAGCGTTCGCGCGCTCGACCGCGAGGTGCGGGCCACGCTCGAGCAGCGCATCAAGGCATTGGTGGTTTCGCAGGCCGAAAGTCTCAATGTCAAAGCGCAGGTCGACTGGAAGGCGGGCTATGCGGTGCTGGTCAACACACCGACGGAGACTGCCTTTGCACGCGAGGTTGCGATCGATCTCGTCGGCACCGAGCGGGTGACCGTGCAGGGCCCGCCGCTGACCGGCAGCGAAGACTTTGCATTCATGCTTGAACGGGTGCCCGGCAGCTACGTGCTGATCGGCAACGGCACAGGCCAAGGCAAGGGTGAAGGTGGCTGCATGGTCCACAACCCGGGCTACGACTTCAACGACGACAACATCTCCATCGGCAGCGCGTATTGGGTCCTGCTGGCCGAACGCTTCCTCGCTTCGAAAGGTCAGGCCGTAGCCCGATAGAATCGGTTCCCAGCAGGAGAGCGCTGCGGTAATCAGCCGCAGCCCCCGAAGGCGCAATCTCCCATGAACGCTCAGGGTCCGTACTGCACACCACCATCGCCGTCTGGAGAGACGTCACGCGCGTGACGCACCGAAGGAGCAAGGCCCAGGGCGGGAGCGCCCGGCCGAATCTCTCAGGTACCAAGGACAGGGGGAGCGGCAATCAAGCGACACGAATCGCTTGTGGCCCTGACATTGGAGACTCCCCATGAACGTCATCGTCCTCGGCGCCGGCCTGCTCGGTGTCACGTCCGCCTACTTCCTCCGCCAGCAAGGCCACGACGTCACCGTCGTCGACCGCCAGGCCTCGCCCGCCGCGGAGACCAGCTTCGCCAATGGCGGCCAGATCTCGGTGAGCCACGCCGAACCGTGGGCCAACCCGAGCGCGCCGCTGAAGGTGCTGAAGTGGCTCGGCCAGGAAGACGCGCCGCTGCTGTTCCGCATCCGCGCCGACATGCGGCAGTGGCTGTGGGGTCTGCAGTTCCTGCGTGAATGCACGCCCGCGCGCACGCGCCACAACATCGAGCAGATTGTGCGCCTGGGCACCTACAGCCGCGACATGCTGCAGCAGCTGCGCCGCGACATCGGCATCGCCTACGACGAACGCACGCAGGGCATCCTGCACTTCTACACGAGCCAGAAGGAGTTCGACGGCGCCGAAGCGCCGGCCGCACAGATGCGCGAACTCGGCTGCGACCGCCGCGTGATCTCGGCCGACGAGGCGGTGCGCATCGAGCCCGCGCTGCGCCACATCCGCCCGCAACTGGCCGGCGCCACCTACACCGCCGAAGACGAGTCGGGCGACGCCAACCGCTTTGCGCGTGAACTCGTCAAGCGCTGCGAAGAAGACGGCGTGCAGTTCCTGATGAGCCACACCGTCACCGCGCTGCGCGAAGCCGGCGGCACGATCGACCATGTCGAGGCCACCGACAGCGAAGGCCGCTTCCAGCGTCTGCGCGCAGACGCCTACGTGCTGGCGATGGGCAGCCTGAGCCCGCTCTACGCCGCGCCGTTGGGCATCAAGCTGCCGATCTACCCGGCCAAGGGCTATTCGGTGACGATGCCGGTGAAGGATGCCTCGATGGCGCACCAGGTCTCGCTCACCGATGACGAATACAAGCTCGTGTTCTCGCGCCTCGGCGATCGTCTTCGCATCGCCGGCACCGCCGAACTCAACGGCTACGACCGCGACCTGAATCGCGTGCGCTGCGAGGCGATCGTGCGGCGCGTCGAAGAGCTCTTCCCCGGCGCCGGGGACGCCAGCCAGGCCCAGTTCTGGACCGGGTTGCGCCCGGCGACGCCGAGCAACGTGCCGATCATCGGGCGCTCGAAGTTGCCCAACCTGTTCCTCAACACGGGCCACGGCACGCTGGGCTGGACCCATTCGTGCGGCTCGGGCAAGAGCATCGCGCGCATCGTCAGCGGGTTGAAGCCCGAAGTCGATTTCGCGTTCGCATGAATCGCAGGAGCTGCAAGACCATGGTCATCCCCACCTACGACGACATGCTCGCGGCGCACGAGCGCATCCAGCCGCACGTCCGCCGCACGCCGGTGCTCACGTCGGCGTACCTGGACACGCTGGCCGGCGCCCAGTTGTTCTTCAAGTGCGAGAACCTGCAGGAAGCCGGCGCCTTCAAGGTGCGCGGTGCGACGAACGCGGTGTTCGGCCTGTCGGACCCGCAGGCCGCCAAGGGCGTGGCCACGCATTCGTCGGGCAACCACGCGCTTTCGCTCGCCTGGGCGGCCGGCCGCCGCGGCATCCCCTGCCACGTGGTGATGCCGCGCACCGCGCCGCAGGCCAAGAAGGACGCGGTGCGCCGTTACGGCGGCAGCATCACCGAGTGCGAGCCGTCCACCACCTCGCGCGAGGCCACGTTTGCCCAGGTGCAGGCCGCCACCGGCGCCGAGTTCGTGCACCCCTACAACGACCCGCGCGTGATTGCCGGCCAAGGCACGTGCTCGCGCGAATTGATGGAGCAAGTGCCAGGGCTCAATGCGGTGATCGCGCCCATCGGCGGCGGCGGCATGATCTCCGGCACCTGCCTCACGCTCGCCACGCTCGCGCCGCAGACGCGAGTCTTCGCTGCCGAACCCGAGCAGGCCGACGACGCCTACCGCAGCTTCAAGGGCGGCCGCCTCATCGCCGACGACGCGCCGGTGACGGTGGCCGACGGGCTGAAGGTGCCGCTGAAGGAACTGACCTGGCACTTCGTGCAGCGCCACGTGAGCGACATCTTCACCGCCACCGAGCAGGAGATCGTCGACGCGATGAAGCTCGCCTGGAAGCACCTGCGTGTGGTGCTGGAGCCGTCGTCGGCGGTGCCGCTGGCGGTCATCCTGAAGAACAAGCAGCGCTTTGCCGGCCAGCGGCTCGGCGTCATCGTCACCGGCGGCAATGTCGACCTCGACACGCTGCCCTGGATTCAACGCTGAGGAGACAACCGATGAACATGCAAACCGCCTTCGAAGCCCTCGACGTGGGCTTCGACATCCCGGCCGTGCCCGGCATGAACGAGGCCGACATCCAGACCCCCTGCCTTGTGCTCGACCTCGACGCGCTCGAGCGCAACATCAAGAAGATGGGCGACTATGCCCGCGCCCACGGCATGCGCCACCGCGTGCACGGCAAGATGCACAAGTCCGTCGACGTGGCCAAGCTGCAGGAGCGGCTCGGCGGCGCCGTCGGCGTGTGCTGCCAGAAGGTCTCGGAAGCCGAGGTCTTCGCGCGCGGCGGGATCAAGGACATCCTCGTCTCCAACGAGGTGCGCGACCCCGCCAAGATCGACCGCCTGGCGCGACTGCCCAAGGCCTACGGCTGCCGCACCATCGTCTGCGTCGACGACCTTGCCAACGTGGCCCAGCTCTCCGCCGCTGCAAGCAAGCATGGTTCGACGATCGAGTGCTTCGTCGAGATGGACGTGGGCGCAGGCCGCTGCGGCGTGATCGGCGCCGACAAGGTGGTCGAGATCGCGAAGGCCATTGCCGCCGCGCCCGGGCTGAGGTTCACCGGCATCCAGGCCTACCAGGGCGCGATGCAGCACATGGACAAGTACGAGGACCGCAAGGCCAAGCTCGATGCCGCCGTGGCGACGGTGAAGGCAGCCGTCGACGCGCTCGGCGCCGTGGGCCTGAAGCCCGAACTCGTCTCGGGCGGTGGCACGGGCAGCTACTACTTCGAGTCCAACTCGGGTGTCTACAACGAGCTGCAGTGCGGCTCCTACGCTTTCATGGACGCCGACTACGGGCGCATCCTCGACAAAGACGGCAAGCGCATCGACCAGGGCGAGTGGGAGAACGCCTTCTTCATCCTCACGCAGGTGATGAGCCACGCCAAGGCCGACAAGGCGATCTGCGATGCGGGCCTGAAGGCCCAGTCGGTCGACAGCGGGCTGCCGACGATTTACGGCCGCACCGACGTGCAATACGTCAAGTGCTCCGACGAGCACGGCGTCATTGCCGATCCGCAGGGCGCTTTGAAGGTCGGCGAGAGGCTCAAGCTGGTGCCCGGCCACTGCGATCCGACGGCCAACATTCACGACTGGTACGTGGGCGTGCGCAACGGGAAGGTCGAGGTGGTCTGGCCGGTGTCGGCACGCGGCAAGGCCTACTGACTTCACCCTCTGCCGACTGCCTGACGCGAGGATTGAGGAGACCACCATGTTCATCGTGCCGGAACGAGAAATCGCCGCGCTGATCTCGGCGGAGGCCGCCTTCGACGCCGTGGAGGCCGTCTTCGGCGCCATGGCCTCGGGCGAGGCGCGCAACTTCCCGGTGGTGCGCGAAGCGCTCGGCCACGAGGACGCGCTGTACGGCTTCAAGGGCGGCTTCGACGGGAAGGGCATGGCGCTGGGGCTGAAGGCCGGCGGCTACTGGCCGCACAACCTGTCCAAGCGAGGCCTGATCAACCACCAGTCGACGGTGTTCCTGTTCGATCCGGACACCGGGCGCGTGAAGGCGATGGTGGGCGGCAACCTGCTCACCGCTCTGCGCACGGCGGCAGCCTCGTCGGTCTCGATCAAGCACCTGGCGCGCCAGGATGCCAAGGTTCTTGGCATGGTGGGCGCCGGGCACCAGTCGCACTTCCAGCTGCGAGCGGCGGTGAAACAACGCGCCTTCGAGAAAGTGGTGGCCTGGAACTACCACCCGGAGATGCTGCCCAAGCTCGCCCAGACCGCGGCGGAGCTGGGCATGCCGTTCGAGGCCGTTTCACTCCAACAGCTGGGTGCGCAGGCCGACGTGATCATCACCATCACCTCGGCCTTTTCGCCTTCGCTGATGAGCGCCCACGTGCGCCCGGGCACTCATCTCGCGTGCATGGGCACCGACACCAAGGGCAAGCAGGAGGTGGAAGCCGCCCTGCTGGCGCGTACCACAGTCTTCGCGGACGAGGTGGCGCAGTCCGTCAGCATCGGCGAGGCTCAGCATGCCATGGCGGCAGGTCTGATCGGCGCGGCCGACATAGTGCCCATCGGCGCCGTCATCAATGGCACCCACCCGGGCCGTTCGCGCGCCGACGAGATCACGCTCTTCGACGGGACCGGAGTCGGGCTCCAGGACCTCGCGGTGGCCGCCGCTGCGGTGGAGCTGGCCATCGAACGCGGAGTCGCGATCGAAGTGGGCGTGTAGTCTCAATCGGCGATTGCTACTTGGCGGGCATGGGGCGAAGGAGCGCCGTACAACCGCAGTCAGGTCGCCCTAGGAACCGGCCCACCCGTGCCGCGTCGCTCACGGCCGGCTCGCGTCGGCCGCCGCCAGGCGCGGCGGCTCGAGGCGGTACGTGGCTGGCGTGCGGTCGAGCTTGACCGGCGAGGCCACGCCGCGGTAAGTCTCGCCAATGCTCACCACCATGCCGCGGTGCACGGTGTTCGCGTCGGCCAGCGCGGTGGCCACGTCCTGGATCGGGGCACAGGGTACACCGGCCTCGACGAGACGCCGCGCCAGCAGGGCGCACTCGTGCGTAGCGAGATGGCGAGAAGGGCTTCGAGCCGCTGTTTGAGCTGCACGCGGTGCACCGAGCGCTTGCCGTTGCTGGCAAAGGCATCCTCACTTCGTCGCTTTGCTGAACAACCCGATCTGGCGATTGCGGGACCCTGCGCGGGTGTCCACCGCTCTGCTAGCCAACTTCGCTGCAGACGCAATCGCCAATGGCGCGCCGCCGTCTCAGATGTGCCCTACCGAACAGAAACTCAGTGCGATCGAGCGCTACCGCCTGCTTCTGGGCATCGCGCTAACGCACCGGCTCGGAAGGCCTCTTGAACTCCTTTGTGCCTTGATCGAACTCCGATATGCCGAACTGCACGGCGACTTGGTGGTCCATGAGTCCGGCCTTCGCGCCATGCTGGACCTCTTGTCGACGCGGGCATCAGGTGACGTTCTGTTCGAGGCTGTCACTCGTGTTCACTGAAGCCTGAGGTCGAATTCGCCTTCACCGGCGGCTAGACGGGCCCGGCACTCAAGCAATGCGCGGCAACCGCGCCTGGCATCATCACGGGCAAGACGGACTTCCGGGTAACCGTCGTGCTACCGGGCCGCTTCCATCAACGAGCTTGCCGATGGCAGAGACGAGGTCGCCGGCGCCAGCACCCTTAAATTCAAAGCTGGCCAACATGCCCTCGGGGGCGCTGAAGGAAACATCCGCGCCGCGCACCCAGACGGTCTCCGAGGGCACAACACCTTCACTCTCCAGAATCGTCAGCGCCGCGTCCTGAAAGTCATCGTCCAGTTCGGGCAAACAAGCCAGTATCAAGTCGATGGCCTTTCCCCACTGCGCATCGAGCGCTCCGAGCAGATTCATGTCGACGCCAAAGACGACCCAACGCCCCGGCTCGGCAGCGGTGCCCATGACGGCCTCGATCAACAGATCCACTTGCCGCTCGGGTACGCCGAAGCACACGATCGCCGCGATTTGCTTCACCCAGATTCTCCGATGCGAGAGGCGGCCGCCGAATGCACGGCCGACGAAGCGCACCTTCGGCGGGACACCCTCGGCTGTCCGACAGAAGAAGTCATTGCGAGTTGGCCGCGCGCCCGAAGTCGTGCCGCTCCAGCAGGCCTGACACGGCGATGCCGGCCAGCAACCCCCAGAAGGCCGCGCCGATGTTGAGCAGACCACGATCGGCCACCGTCACCAGAAAGGCCACCAGCGCGCCCAGGGTGAAGCGGTCTTTGAACGAAGCAACGAATGCCGCCTGGAGAATGCGCAACATGGCCAGGCCCGCCAGCGCCATGATGAAGCTCTTGGGCGCGTGCAGCATCAGACGCGTGAAAGCCGGTGACAACAACCCAAACACCACGGCCAGCACTCCGGTGAAGATCCCCGCCACGTAGTGACGCTCACGTTCGCCCGACGATGTAATGATCGCGTTCGTCGGTCCGGTCAGACAGGTGCTGACGCTGCCGACTACCGCACTCGCCATCGCACCAAGGCCGCAGGCCACCGTGATGGCGTCGACCGGCGGTTCGTGGCCCGCCGCTTTCAGCACCGCGATGCCCTGGCCGTTCTGAACCACCAGGACGGTGATCGCCAGCGGCACCACCAGTTCGAACATGGCGCCCATCGACCAGGCTGGGACATGAATGACGGGTCGGACGAACTCCAGCGCGCCCAGGCTCGAAGCGCTGAATCGACCCGTCAGCGCCGCGACCAGTGCACCGACCAGGAGTGCTCCGATGAGCGGCGGCATGCGCCGCCCCAGCCCCGGAGCGAACGTCAGCAGCAGCCAGACAGCGATCATGGGAGCGACGATGACCGCATCGTCGTGCAACGAACGAACCAGGTCGAGCCCGAATCGAAGGAACACACCTGCCACCATCCCCATCACGATCGGCATCGGCACGGCGTGCATGGCACGCTTGACCCAGCCGGTCACGCCCAACACGAGCATCAGCCCACCGGTCGCGTAGAACGCGCCGATCACTTCGGCAAAGCTGAGATGCCCCAGGGCCGGGCCGACGAGGACGGTGCCAGGAATGGTCCAGAAGAACGCTAGCGGCTGCCGATACACCCAACAGAAGAGGATGGTGATGAGCCCGTTGATGAAGAACACGCCGAAGATCCAGGAGGCCAGTTCCGCCTCACTCAATCCGCCTCGCGTTCCGACCGACAGAATGATCGCCACGGGCGCGGTCGCCGCGAACACCCAGCCAATGAAACCATTGGCGGCGTAGCGAGGGCCGAAGTCAGCCAACACCTCCCGCCAGTTCGAGATCGGCCGGGTTGGTCTCTCCAGGTGCGAGAGCATCAGCACTGTCGGCTTGGCGGACCGGGCCTTAGCCGCCCAAGTGTTGGATGCCGCGGCTTTTCAGCCGGTACACCATCTGCGGGCGCGTGATGCCGAGCAGCCGCGCTGCGGCGGCCACATTGCCCCCGCTGCGCTCAATCGCCTTCTTGAGCAGCGCGGTTTCAATGTCGTCAAGAGACACCTGGCTGTCGGCTGCCGTTGACTCCGTTCCAAGCAGCAAGTTGCTCAAGCGTTTGGAGACGCGCTCGAGATCAGGATCGCGCTCCGCCGGCGCCGCTAGTTCGGAGGGATCGGACGGCACCAGATCACCGTGCCGACTGACGCCGTAGTAGTGCTGGGTGTCAAACTGCTCACCGCTGGTGAACAGCTGCGGTGCATCGATGGTGCTCATGTCGGCCGACAGGATCACGCCACGCTCGATGACGTTTTCCAGTTCGCGGATGTTGCCCGGCCATTCGTAGGCCATCACGGCATCGACGGCACGCTGGCTGAAGCCCGAAAGGCGCCGCCCGTGAATGCGATTGAATTTGGCCAGGAAGTGAGTCATCAGCAGCGGTATGTCCTCGCGCCGCTCGCGCAAAGGCACGATGCGGATCGGGAACACATTGAGCCTGAAGAACAAGTCCTCGCGGAATCGGCCCGCTTGCACTTCCTCTCGCAAGTCGACATTCGTGGCCGCAATCACACGCACATCGACCTTGCGCGTGTGCGTGTCGCCCAGCCGCTCGATCTCGCCTTCCTGCAACGCTCGCAGCAGCATGCCCTGCGCGCCGGACGACAGCGTACCGATCTCGTCGAGAAACAAGGTGCCACCATCAGCGCGTTCGAAGCGCCCGGCGCGGCCGGCATGCGCGCCCGTATAGGCACCGCGCTCAGCGCCAAAGAGTTCGGATTCGATCAGTTGCTCAGGGATTGCCGCGCAGTTGACGGCAACAAAAGGTCGCTCCCGGCGCGCGCTCTCGCGATGCAGCATGCGAGCGAACACTTCCTTGCCGACACCGCTCTCCCCTAGGAACAGGACGGTGGCATTGGTGGGTGCAACTTTGTGCACCATGTGCAGGGCGGTGTTGAAACCCGGCGATATGCCGACCGGTCGCAGCGGATCGTCAGAGGCTTCGCCCGGCAGCAGGGCAGCGCGCGGTACCGGCACCACGCCTGCGCCCTGCCCCAAGAGCGCAGGAGCCAGCAGGTGCTGCATATCCGGCGCCGCCTCCTCGCCCCATTCCTCGACAGGCTTGCCCACGATGCGGCAAGCAGGCTGGCCCATCGACAGGCACTCGACCTCGCGATAGAGGATCTGCTTTCCCATGAACTCGCTGGAATAGCCCGACGCGTAGCCCACTTGCATCCAGCACGAAGGCTCGGTGCCGATCGGAAAGTGGCGAACGTGCTCCTCGTCCTCGACCTGGTGGGTCCAGACGAACTCCCCATAGTGCTCGCCCTTGTCGACGTCGAATTCCAGCTTCACCGGTTCGGACAGGCCGATGCCCTCGAGACAATGCATCTGCGGACCGACGACGAACATGTCCTTGGGGCTGGTCCTCGAGCGCATTCGTCGGGCCATCTGCGCGTCGTAGACGCCGGCCTGGTACCCCATGCGCGTGAACAGGCGCCGCGCCACGTCCAGGCCGAGTGTTTCGATCATTTCCCGACGCAAGGTCCCCAGCGCCTTGGCATGCACGAGCAGCATGCGCTGTTCATCGAGCCAGATGCGGCCGTCGCTGGTGGAGAAGTGCAACCGGGATAGTAGATCGCCCAGATCGGGGAACCTGACGGTGTCGATGTGGGCCCGGCCGGCACGCAGCAACGGCAGAGTCGTTCCAGTCGTTGGCGCGTCGCTCTGCCCTTCGGGCTTGGCGTGCTTCACGTATGTCTCCAGGTCTTTCCGAACGTTCGTGTCCCGTTGGACCGAGCACGAGCCGTGCCATTGCCGCCGTTCTTTGCGGGCTACCGAATGCTGCCCTCTGTCCTGCCCTCCGCAGGGTCATCCGCATGCAGGCCGACTGGCCCAAGGCAGTGGATGAATTCATCTAGCAAAGTTTCGCGCAGAGACCGTCACTCTGCATCAAATGCTCTAACCAGGGCCGGCCGGCGCGAGGCTGCCACATCAGGGTTTCCACCAAAACATGCATCGGTGCACCGCGGAGCCGACCCGTAGAGCAGCCGAACGTGAAGTGGTTGGCACGGCGTATGCAAACGGATCCGTCACCGCCGATGGCTTCAACCATTTGCGAAGGGCGTCCGCAGGCGGCACCGCGTCGCGCCCAGATATCCGTACAAGAGCCGCCACCAGGAGACAGATCCGATGTACAGGCCAAGGCGCCCCTTCAAGCCACCGCCGCCATGCGTGACGGTCGGCCCGCGCAGCAGCGCAAACCCGAGCTGACCCATTCCGCAGCCGCAGCACCGCCGCGCCTTGTTGGCACGGCGTGGTGAGGGGTTGCGTCCTCGTTTTGTGAACCGCCGTGAACCGAGCCAGGAGATCCGCGTGATCCAGATCCACCAAGACAACACGACCAATCTCGCCAAGCTGGAATCGATGCTGCAGGACGATCCCAAGCAGCATCTCTACCGGCTCGACCGCGCAGCCTTCACCGACGAACAGCTGTTCGAGCTGGAGCTCAAGTACATCTTCGAGGGCAATTGGGTCTACCTGGCACACGAAAGCCAGATCCCCAACGTCAACGACTATCTCACCGTGTACATCGGCCGCCAGCCGGTGGTGATCACGCGCAGCAAGGACGGCAAGCTCAACGCGCTGGCCAACACCTGCACCCATCGCGGCGCCGTGCTCTGTCGATTCAAGAAGGGCAACAAGTCGAGCTTCACCTGCCCCTTCCACGGCTGGACCTTCAGCAACACCGGCAAGCTGCTCAAGGTCAAGGACCAGAGCGCCGATGCCGGCTACCCGCCGAGCTTCAACTGCGAGGGCAGTCACGACCTGGTCAAGCTCGGCGCGTTCGCCAACTACCGCGGATTCCTCTTCGGCAGCGTCAACCCGGACGTGCTGCCGATCGAGGAACACCTGGGCGAGGCGATCAAGGTCATCGACATGATCGTCGACCAGGCGCCCGAGGGCATCGAAGTGCTGCGCGGCGCATCGACCTACACCTTCGACGGCAACTGGAAGCTGCAGGCCGAGAACGGCGCCGACGGCTACCACGTCTCGGCCGTGCACTGGAACTACGCCGCCACCACCGCACGCCGTGGCAAGGACGGCAAGGTCGACAACGTCAAGGCGATGAACGCCGGCGCCTGGGCCAAGCAGGGTGGCGGCTCGTACTCGTTCAAGCACGGCCACATGCTGCTGTGGACCAACTGGTCCAACCCCGAGGATCGGCCGCTGTTCGCCAAGCGCGCCGAATGGGTCGAGAAGTTCGGCGAGGCCAAGGCCGACTGGATGCTGCGCAAGTCGCGCAACCTGTGCCTGTACCCGAACGTTTACCTGATGGACCAGTTCAGCTCGCAGATCCGGGTCGTGCGGCCGATCTCGGTCAACAAGAGCGAAGCGACCATCTACTGCATCGCGCCCAAGGGCGAGCCGGCTGAGGCGCGCGAGCGCCGCCTGCGTCAGTACGAAGACTTCTTCAACGCCACGGGCATGGCCACGCCAGACGACCTGGAGGAGTTCCGCTCATGTCAGCACGGCTTCGAGGCGCGCGCGGTGAAGTGGAACGACCTTTCGCGCGGTGCGACGCACTGGGTGCGCGGTCCCGACGCGAACGCCGACCTGATCGGACTGAAGCCTGAACTGTCCTGCGTCAAGACCGAAGACGAGGGCCTCTACATCGGCCAGCACGAGTACTGGCTCGAAACGATGAAGAAGGCGTTCGCGGCCGAGCAAGCCAACGGAGGCAAGTGAGATGAAGCTCTCGTACGAAGCGATCTGCGCCTTCCTGTACGCCGAAGCACGCGCGCAGGCCGAGAAGCGCTGGGCCGACTGGCTGGAATGCTATGCCGACGACGTCGACTACTACATGCCCTCGTGGGACGACGACGACAAGCTGACCACGGATCCCCACAACGAAGTTTCGTTGATCTACTACCCGAGCAAGGCCGGCCTGGAAGATCGCGTATTCCGCATCGAGACCGAGCGCTCGAGCGCATCGACGCCGGACACCCGCTACAACCGTTCGATCAGCAACATCGAGATCCTGGCGCAGGACGAGTCGCGCGTGGACCTGACCTTCCAGTTCACGACGCACAGCTTCCGCTACGACCTCCTCGACACCTATTTCGGCACCTGCCGCTACGAGCTGGACACCAGCGGGCCGAAGCCGCTGATCAAGAAGAAGTACATCGTTCTGAAGAACGACTACATCCACCACATGCTCGACGTCTACCACGTCTGAGGGGGCGCGAGCCATGGCCTACAACATCGCGCTGCAGTTCGAGGACGGGGTGACCCGCATCGTGCCGTGTGAGGCGAACGAGCTGGTCGCCGACGCCGCCTACCGCGCCAAGATCAACATCCCGCTCGATTGCCGCGACGGCGCCTGCGGCACCTGCAAGTGCCACTGCGAGAGCGGCGAGTACGAGATGGGCGTCTACATCGACGACGCGCTGGCCGAGGACGAGGCAGCCAAGGGTTTCGTGCTGACGTGCCAGATGAAGCCGAAGTCGGACTGCGTGATCCGTGTGCCGGCGTCGTCGGCGGCGTGCAAGACCGAGGTCGGTACGCATGGCGCCCGCGTGAGCCAGATCGCGCGCGACTCGGCAACCACGGTCACGTTCTCGCTGACGGCCGACCGGCCGCTCGCCTTCCTTCCCGGCCAATACGTCAACCTTCAGGTGCCCGGCAGCAAGGAAACGCGGTCGTATTCGTTCAGCTCCGCGCCGAACCAGACCGAACTCGCGTTTCTGATCCGCGATGTGCCCAATGGCCTGATGAGCACCTACATGCGTGCCAAGGCCAACGTCGGCGACTTCATGACTTTCGCCGGCCCCTACGGCAGCTTCTACCTGCGGCCCCAGATCCGGCCGATCCTGATGCTGGCCGGTGGCACGGGTTTGGCACCGTTCCTGTCGATGTTGCTGTGGCTGAAGGACAACCCGACGGACCAGCCGATCACGCTGGCCTACGGAGTCAACACCAACGACGATCTGGTCGAACTGGGCACGCTGGCCGAGTTGAAGACGGTGATGCCCAACCTCGACTGGTTCACCGTCGTCGTCGACAAGGAAAGCGGTCATCCGCGGCTGGGCTACGTCACTGACCACCTCGGCCCGCAACACCTGAACGAGGGCGACGTCGATGTCTACGTCTGCGGCCCGCCGCCCATGGTCGAAGGCGTGCGCAAGTGGATGGCCGGCTGCGGCGTGACACCGAAGAATTTCCTGTTCGAGAAGTTCTCATCGTCGAGCGAGGGGTCGAAGTGAGTAACGCCATCAGCGGACGTGCGGCCCGCTTCACCGGCAAGGTGGTGATCGTCACCGGCGCCGCTCAAGGCATCGGCCGCGGCGTGGCCGAGTCGATCGCGGCCGAGGGTGGCACCGTGCTCGCGGTCGATCGCTCGCCAATCGTGCACGAGGTGGTCGAGACGATCACCGCCGCCGGCGGCAAGGCCGCCGCGCACGAGGCCGACCTCGAAACCTTCGCGGGCGCGCAGGGCGCGGTCGACGAAGCGCTCAAGCGGTTCAAACGAGTGGACGTGCTGATCAACAACGTCGGCGGCACGATCTGGACCAAGCCCTACGAGCACTACGGCGAGGCCGAAATCGAGAAGGAGATCCGCCGTTCGCTGTTCCCGACCCTGTGGTGCTGCCGTGCGGTGTTGCCCTTCATGGTGAAGAAGAAGAAGGGCGTGATCGTCAACGTCTCGTCGATCGCGACGCGCAGCGTCCATCGCGTGCCCTACGCCGCCGCAAAGGGCGGCGTGAATGCTCTCACCGCGTCGATCGCGATGGAGCAGGCCAAGAACGGCATCCGCATCAATGCCACCGCTCCCGGTGGCACCGAGGCACCGCCACGAAAGATTCCGCGCAACACGGCCAAGCCGTCCGCGAAGGAAAAGGCCTGGTACCAGGCCATCGTCGACCAGACCAAGGACTCGAGCCTGATGCACCGCTACGGGACGATACCCGAGCAGGTGGCGCCGATTCTCTTCTTCGCGTCCGACGAATCGTCCTACATCACCGGTTCGGTGCTGCCGGTCGGCGGTGGCGACCTGGGCTGATTCGAACGCCCATCCAAGACTGATACACCAGGAGACATCCAATGCGACAGATCGACGTCCACAAGATCGCCGACGAGGCGACGTTCAACGGCTTCCACGGCCTCGTCTTGTTCTGGTGCGCGCTGATCATCATTTTCGACGGCTATGACCTCGCGGTGGTCGGCATCGCGCTGCCGTCGATCATGAAGGACATGAGCGTCGACCCGACCAAGGCCGGCTTCATGGCGAGTTCGGCGTTGTTCGGAATGATGTTCGGCGCGATCTTCCTGGGGACGATTGCCGATCGCATCGGTAGGCGATGGGCGATCTCGATCTGCATCTTGCTATTCAGTCTCTTCACGGCAGCGGCGGGCTTGGCCAAGGATCCTGTGACCTTTAGCGCACTGCGCTTCCTAGCCGGCCTGGGCATTGGCGGCGTGATGCCCAACGTTGTCGCGCAGATGACCGAATATTCGCCGCGGCGGATCCGCGCGACGATGGTCACCCTGATGTTCAGCGGCTACGCGGTGGGCGGCATGCTCGCCGCGGTGCTTGGCAAGGGGCTGATCGAAAGCTACGGCTGGCAGTCGGTGTTCCTGGCGGCCGCTCTGCCGGTGGTGCTGATTCCGGTCATCCTGAAGCAGCTGCCCGAGTCGATGCCATTCCTGCTCGCAAAGGGGCGGCACGACGAGCTCAAGGACATCGTGGCCCGACTGGAGCCGACGTTCAAGCCCGTCGCCAGCGATCACTTCGCGGTGCCCGGCGAAGACAAGGCCGATAGCGCACCCGTGCACCACCTGTTCCACGAGGGTCGCGGCTTCTCGACCGTCATGTTCTGGATCGCGTTCTTCATGTGCCTGTTCATGGTCTACGCGCTCAGCTCGTGGCTGACCAAGCTGATGGCCGGTGCGGGCTACAGCCTGGGCTCTGCGCTGACTTTCGTGCTGACGCTCAACTTCGGCGCGATGCTCGGCGCCATCGGTGGCGGCTGGCTGGCCGACAAGTTCCACATCAAGTGGGTACTGTTCTCGATGTACGTGCTCGCCGCCGTGTCGATCGTGCTGCTCGGCGTGAAGATGCCAACCGAGTGGCTGTTCCTTGTGGTAGGCCTTGCCGGGGCGTCGACGATCGGCACCCAGATCGTCACTTACGCCTACGCAGGCCAGTTCTATCCCATGGCCATCCGCTCCACCGGGATCGGCTTCGCCTCCGGCATGGGCCGCAGCGGCGCCATCCTCGCACCGATCGTGATCGGAACGCTGGTCGGGATGCAACTGCCGTTGCAGCAGAACTTCTTGGCGATCGCGATTCCCGCCGTCATCGCCGCGGTGGCCGTCGCAATGATCAACCACAGCCGTTCGGCCTCCGCGCACCACGAAGACGTGAGCCGCGAGCTTCCGGACGCCGTGCCGGGGCGGCCCAATCTCGCGCGCAAGTGAGGCGACCGGTTTCCTGGACAACACACGACCCGCAAGAGACCCAATCATGCCCGCATTCACTATTCGGACTGCTCCGCTTCTTGTCGCCGCCGCCACATTGCTGGCTGGCGAGGCGTCGATGGCGCAAGGGGTCACCGAGCGATTCGGTCGCAGCGTCGACGCACAGATTGCGCAGCACTACCCGCGGGTGGAGGCGCTGTACAAGGACATCCACGCCAGCCCCGAACTCGCGTTCGAGGAGGTGCAGACGGCCAAGAAGCTTGCTGCTGAAATGCGGGCGCTCGGATTCGAGGTCACCGAGGGCGTCGGCAAGACCGGCTTGGTCGCGCTGTTCCGCAACGGCGCGGGGCCGGTCGTCATGGTGCGCACCGAGCTGGATGCGCTGCCGATGGAGGAGAAGACTGGCCTGCCCTACGCGAGCAAGGTCAAGACGAGCTATCAGGGCAAAGAGACCTTCGTCGCGCACAGCTGCGGCCACGATCTGCACATGGCTGCCTGGGTCGGAACTGCCAAGACCCTGATGGCGCTGAAGGGTGAGTGGCAGGGCACGTTGATGTTCATCGCGCAACCGGCCGAAGAAGTGCTCGGTGGCGCGCGCGCAATGCTGGCCGACGGCCTGTTCACACGCTTTCCCAAGCCCAACGCCGCGTTTGCGCTGCACACCTGGCCGATGGCCTACGGCGAGAGCGGCTTCGGCAGTGGCGCGGTCACGTCCAACTCCGACGCGTTCGAGGCGGTGTTCCACGGTCGCGGCGCCCACGGGTCGGCACCGCACGCGTCGATCGACCCGGTGCTGATCGCGTCGCGCTTCGTGGTGGATGTGCAGGGCGTGATCAGCCGTGAGAAGGACCCGTTCCAGTTCGGTGTGTTCAGCGTCGGTTCGATCCAGGGCGGCACAAGCGGCAACATCATCCCAGACAAGGTCGAACTGCGCGGCACGATCCGTTCGTACGACACGACGGTGCGAGGTCGGATGCAGGACGGCATCCGCCGCACGGCGAAAGCGGTGGCCGCGATGGCCGGCGCGCCCGAGCCCGAGATTCGCATCGTCTCCGGCGGCGATGCAGCCATCAACAACCCCGCGCTGGTCGATCGCACTGAGGCCGTTCTCAAGGCCTCGTTCGAACCCGCCAAGGTCAAGCGCATGCCGCCGATCACGCCAAGTGAAGACTTCGCCGAGTACGGCGCGGCGGGCGTGCCCTCGATGTTCTTCCTGGTCGGCGTGTACGACCCCAAGGAGGTCGAGGCGTCGCGACAGCCGGGCGGCAAGCCGCTGCCGATCAACCACTCGCCTTTCTTCGCGCCCGTGCCTGAGCCGTCGATCAAGACGTCCATGAAGGCCATGAGCCTGGCCGTGCTGACGGCGCTGCAGCGTTGAACACGGCCACGAGCGTCCAATGATCCACCGCATCTCCATCGAAACGACGGGCGAGTCGTTCGCCTGCGCCGAGAACGTGCACGTGCTCGAAGCGATGGAGCTGGCGCGCTGCCACGGCATCCCGGTGGGCTGCCGCAACGGCGGCTGCGGCGCGTGCAAGGTGCGCGTCACGAAGGGCCGCTACAGCACGCGCAAGATGAACCGCGCCGTGGTCAGCGAGCAGGAACAGGCCGAGGGCTGCGTGCTCGCCTGCAAGACCTATCCGCAGGACGACCTTGTCGTCCAAGTACTGGGGCGCGTGTGGCAGCACGCCGTACCGCCCAAGAGTGCGTCGTTCAGCTTCGGGTTCGGAGCGGCGCCGGCATCTTCCACACCCGACAAGGAGACTTGAATGGCACTGACCGGCGTCCTGCGACCAGGGCATGTCCAGATCCGCGTGCTCGAGATGGGGCCCGCGCTGAAACACTACGTCGACGTCCTCGGACTGACCGAGGTGGCGCGCGACAAGAAGAAGAACCGAGTCTTCCTCAAGGGGTGGGACGAGCACGACCACCACAGCGTCGTGCTGCGCGAGGCTGACGAGGCCGGCATGGACTACATGGGCTGGAAGGTCGACTCGCCGACGACGTTGAAGTCGCTGGCCAAGGACATCGAGAAGTCCAAGCTGTGCCAGGACCTCGAGTGGATTCCCGCCGGCGAGCACCCCGAGACCGGCGAGCGATTCCGTTTCACGATCCCGACCGGTCACGTGATGGAGTTGTACGCCGAAAAGAAGTACGTCGGCAACGACTGCGGCACCGACGGCCAGAACGTCAACCCGGATCCCTGGCCCGATGGCCTGCATGGCATCTCGCCCTCGCGCTTCGACCACTGCCTGCTGTACGGCGACGACCTGGACGGCACGATCAAGCTGTTCACCGAAGTGCTGGGGTTCAACCTGGCCGAGAAGGTCGTCACCAAGGCCGACCCCAACTTCATCATCGGCGCCTTCCTGACCTGCTCGAACAAAGCGCACGACGTCGCCTTCATCCGCCAGCCGGTGAAGGGCAAGTTCCACCATGCGTCGTTCCTGCTCGGCAGCTGGGAGCAGGTGCTCAAGGCGGGCGACATCCTGTCGCGCAACAAGGTGTCGATCGACATCGGCCCGACGCGCCACGGCATCACGCGCGGCGAGACCATCTACTTCTTCGATCCGTCGGGCAACCGGAACGAGGTGTTCTCGGGCGGATATCACTACTACCCGGACCGTCCGCCGATCACCTGGTACGACGAGTCGCTCGGCCCTGCGATCTTCTACCACGACCGCAAGCTGAACGAAGCCTTCCTCTCGGTGTTCACCTGACATGCAAGTCGCCGCCGATCAATCTGTCGTGCACTGGGAGGCCGCGGCCGCCGCCACCGCGGCCGCGGCGCGCTGGGCCACCGAGAACGGCATCAGGGTCAACATCGCGATCGTCGACTCCGGAGGCAACTTGGCTGCGTTCCTGCGCATGCCCGGCGCCTTCCTGCACTCGATCGAGATCGCGATCGACAAGGCCTACACCGCTGCTGGATTCGGCCTTCCCACCGCGGCCTGGACGGAGGCCCTCGCGACGCATTCGCCCGCCGTGCGCGCTGGCATCCCGATGCGCCCGCGCATGGTCTGCTTCGGCGGTGGCTTGCCGATCCGGCATGAAGGCCGTGTCATCGGCGGCATCGGCGTGTCAGGCGGCACCGAACATGAAGACGAGACCTGCGCCCGCGCGGGCCTGAGCGCGATCGGCCTGGACATCTGAAAGGACAGCCATGAGTAAAGACATCCTGAACTTCATCAACGGCGAGTACGTCAAGAACGCCAGCGGCAAGACCTACGAGAAGCGCAACCCGGTCGACAACTCGCTCATCGGCATGGTCTACGAGGCCGGCAAGCCCGAGGTCGATGCGGCGGTGGCAGCAGCCAAGGCTGCGCTGCATGGCCCCTGGGGCAAGCTGTCGGTGGTCGAGCGCTGCAACATGCTCGACGCGCTCGTCGACGAGATCAACCGCCGCTTCGACGACTTCCTGCAGGCCGAGATCGCCGACACGGGCAAGCCCGCGCACCTGGCCTCGCACGTGGACATCCCGCGCGGCGCGGCCAACTTCAAGATCTTCACCGACACGATCAAGAACGCCTCGACCGAGTCGTTCGAAATGCGCACGCCCGACGGCAAGACCGCGCGCAGCTACGGCGTGCGCGTGCCGCGCGGCGTGATCGCGATCATCTGCCCCTGGAACCTGCCGCTGCTGCTCATGACTTGGAAGTGCGGTCCGGCGATGGCCTGCGGCAACACGGTCGTCGTCAAGCCGTCGGAGGCCACGCCGAGCACGGCGACGATGCTCGGCGAGGTGATGAACAAGGTCGGCGTTCCGAAGGGGGTCTACAACGTCGTCAACGGCTTTGGCGTCGACTCAGCCGGTGCGTTCCTGACCTCGCACAAGGACGTCAACGGCATCACCTTCACCGGTGAGACCAAGACCGGCACCGCAATCATGAAGGCGGGCGCCGACGGCATCCGACCGGTGTCGCTGGAACTCGGCGGCAAGAACGCCGCCGTGGTGTTCGCCGACTGCGACTTCGACAACGCCGTGGCGACGGTGACGCGCTCGTGCTTCGAGAACGCCGGCCAGGTGTGCCTGGGCACCGAACGCGTCTACGTGCAGCGCCCAATCTTCGAGAAGTTCGTCGCCGCGCTTAAAGCACAGGCCGAGGCGATGAAGCCCGGTCGTCCCTTCGACAAGGACACCAAGATCGGCCCGCTGGTGAGCAAGATCCACCAGAAGAAGGTGCTCGGGATGTACCAGAAGGCCAAGGACGAAGGCGCCACCATCGTCACCGGCGGCGGCATCCCTGACATGCCGGCCGAGCTGAAGGACGGCTGCTGGGTGCAGCCGACGATCTGGACCGGCCTGCCCGAGACGGCAACCGTGGTCACCGAGGAGATCTTCGGGCCCTGCTGCCACATCAGCCCTTTCGAGACCGAAGAAGAGGTGCTGGCGAAGGTCAACGCCAACCGCTATGGCCTGGCCACCTCGGTCCACACGCAGGACATCGGCCGCGCGATGCGCCTGGCGTCGGCCATCGAAGTCGGCTTGTGCTGGGTCAACAGCTGGTTCCTGCGCGACTTGCGCACGCCCTTCGGTGGCTCCAAGCAGTCGGGCATCGGCCGTGAAGGCGGCCTGCACTCGCTCGAGTTCTACACCGAACTGCGCAACGTGATGGTGAAGTACTGAACGACCGCCCTCGCTCGCACGCGCCATGACCTCCAACCCCGAACTCGGCGAACGCGTCCGTACCGGCACGTTTGACACGAACGTGCACGACGCGGGACGCGGCGCGCCGGTCCTGCTGCTGCACGGCTCGGGGCCGGGGGTCAGCGCATGGGCGAACTGGCGGCTCGTCATGCCCGCACTTGCCGAGCGTCGGCGCGTCCTTGCGCCCGACATGGTGGGCTTCGGCTACACGGACCGACCGGCCGGCATCCGCTACGGCATGGACGCCTGGGTGCGCCAGGCGCTGTACGTGCTGGACGCCTTCGGGCTCGACCGCGCCGACGTGGTCGGCAATTCCTTCGGCGGCGCGCTGGCGCTGGCGATGGCGATTCAGGCGCCTCAAAGGGTCCGGCGTCTGGTGCTGATGGGTTCCGTCGGCGTGCCCTTCGCGATCACCCCCGGCCTCGATGCGGTGTGGGGCTACCAGCCGTCGCTGGTCAACATGCGCGCGCTGCTCGACATCTTCGCCTACGACCGCTCGCTCGTGAACGATGAGCTGGCCCGCCTGCGCTACGAGGCGAGCATCCGCCCCGGCTTCCAGGAATCATTCGCAGCGATGTTCCCGGCTCCGCGCCAGCGCTGGGTCGATGCGATGGCCAGCGCCGAAGCCGACATCCGCGCATTGCCGCACGAGACCCTCGTCATCCACGGCCGCGAGGACAAGGTGATCCCACTCGCCAACTCGTTGACCTTGGCGCAATGGATCCCGAACGCGCAACTGCACCTGTTCGGCCATTGCGGCCACTGGACGCAGATCGAGCATTCCCAACGCTTCAACCGGCTCGTCGGCGACTTCCTCGCCGAGGCCGACGCCTCCTGAACCCCTGGAACGGAACCGCCACCATGGACAAAGCAACCATTCAGCGTTACGGCGACGAGCTGTACACGGCGCTCATCGAACGCAAGCCGGTCGACCCGCTGACCGACCGCGAGCCCTCGATCACGATCGAGGACGCCTACCAGATCCAACTGCGCATGATCCAGCGCCGCCTGGATGCCGGCGAGACCATCGTCGGCAAGAAGATCGGCGTGACCAGCAAGGTCGTGATGGACATGCTCAAGGTCAACCAGCCCGACTTCGGGCAGATGACCTCGGGCATGGTCTTCAACGAGGGAGACGCGATCCGCTGCGACACCATGATCGCGCCCAAGGCCGAAGCCGAGGTCGCCTTCATGCTCAAGCGCGACCTGATGGGCCCCGGCGTCACCGCCGCCGACGTGCTGCGCGCCACTGACTGCGTGATGCCGTGCTTCGAGATCGTCGACTCGCGCATCAAGGACTGGAAGATCAAGATCCAGGACACCGTGGCCGACAACGCCTCGTGCGGCGTTCTCACGCTCGGCGGACTGAAGAAGGATCCGCGCAAGCTCGACCTCGCGCTCGCCGGCATGGTGCTGGAGAAGAACGGCGAGTTGATCAGCACCTCCACCGGTGCCGCGGTTCAGGGCTCTCCCGTCAACGCCGTGGCCTGGCTGGCCAACACGCTCGGCCGCCTGGGCATCGGCCTGAAGGCTGGCGAGGTGATCCTGTCGGGCTCGCAGTCGCCTCTCGTGCCGGTGAAAGCCGGCGACAGCCTGGTCGCCTCAGTCGGCGGTCTCGGTGGCACCTCGGTGCGCTTCATCTGAAAGGACACGCTGCCATGAAGCTGGACAGCAAGATCATCGCCGGCCTGGCCGAGCACCTCGAAAACGCCGAACTGCAGGCGCGTGACGTCACCAAGATCACCGACGATCACCCGCAGATGGACTGGGACGACGCCTACGCGATCCAGGACGAGATCCGCCGGCGCAAGGAGGCGCGCGGCAACAAGACCGCGGGGCTCAAGTGCGGCCTGACCTCGTTCGCGAAGATGAAGCAGATGGGCGTCGAGACGCCGGTCTTCGGCTTCGTCAGCGACTACATGTCGCGCCCCGACGGCGGCGACATCAAGATCAGCGAGCTGATCCACCCGAAGGTGGAGGCCGAGATCTGCATCGTCACCAAGGCACCGCTGAAGGGGCCCGGTTGCCACGTCGCCGCCGTGATGGCAGCAGTGGACTTCGTGCTGCCGGCGGTCGAGGTGATCGACTCCCGCTACCGCGACTTCAAGTTCGACCTGAAGAGCGTGATCGCCGACAACACCAGCTCGTCGCGCTTCGTCATCGGCGGCCGGCCGCGCGACCTCGACGAGCTGGACCTGCGCACGCTGGGCGTCGTACTCGAGATCAACGGCGAGATCAAGACCATGGCCGCCGGCGCTGCGGTGATGGGCCATCCCTTGGCAGCCGTGGCGATGCTGGCCAATCACCTCGGCGCACGCGGCCAGGAGATCCCGGCCGGCACCTTTGTGATGACCGGCGGTGTCACCGAAGCGGTCGCCGTCAAGGCCGGCGACAGCGTCAATGTCCGCTTCCAGGACATCGGGTCGGTGTCGATGCGCTTCGTCTGACAGTGCCGATCATGCTCGCCGAGTCTTGCTGCGTGGATACCGGTTGGCGCTTGCGCTTCGATCCGGTGATCGAGGGCGCGAGCGCGATCGATTCCCCGTGCGACGAGCTTGGCCATGTCGATCTGGACGCGCTCGACGACGAGCAACGCCGAACCTACTTCAGCGCCCGCATCCTGCGCGGGCTGCATCACCCGCCCCGCGTCGTCCGCGTTGGCAACCATTGACTTCCGGAGGACTCATGCCCTTTGCACAAATCTACATCCTCGAGGGCCGCACCGAGGAACAGAAACGCGCGGTGATCGAGAAGGTGACGCAGGCGTTGGTCGAGGCCGTCGGCGCGCCGAAGGACAACGTGCGCGTGTGGATCCACGACGTGCCCAAGGAGAACTGGGGCATTGCCGGCGTCTCCGCCAAGGCGCTCGGGCGCTAGTCGCCTTCACAGGACAGTCTCATGTCATCAAAGCAAGACACCACCAACGCGTTCACCCAGGAAACCGGCAAGGTCCATTTCGGCGGCATCGATGCCCTGGTGCGACTCACACTCGACCAGGTGCGGATGGATGAGAGGCGCGGCCTGAAGACCGGCATGTTCATCTCGGGCTACCGCGGCTCGCCGGTGGGCATGCTCGACGCCGCGTTCCTCAAGAACCAGAAGACGCTGCTGGCGAAGAACATCCACTTCGTCGATGGCTTGAACGAAGACCTGGCGGCCACGGCGGTTTGGGGTACGCAGATGCTGCACACGGTGCAGCGCAAGGCTGCGTTCGACGGCGTCACGGGTCTGTGGTACGGCAAGGCCCCGGGCGTGGACCGCTCGGGCGACGCGCTCAAGCACGCCAACTACACCGGCATCGGCAAGAACGGCGGCGTGCTGGCCATCGCCGGCGACGACCCGAGCTGCAAGAGCTCGTCACTCGCGAGCCAGAGCGAGCCGATGCTGATGCACGTCGGCATTCCGTCGCTCTACCCGTCCAGCGTGCAGGAGATCCTCGACTACGGCCTGCACGGCTACCTGATGTCGCGCCTGTCGGGGCTGTGGATCGGCATGAAGGTCGTCACAACGCTGGCGGACAGCACCGGCACCGCCGAAGTCGACCTCGCGCGCCTGAACTTCGTGACGCCCGACCTCACGTTCGACGGCAAGCCGTTCACGCCCAACATGAACTTGGGCATGAACGTTCGCTACGAGGCGTTGGAGATGGAGCAGTCGCTCTACACGCGGCGGCTCGAAGTCGCCAAGCGCTATGCCGCGGCCAACAAGCTCAACACCGTTGTCGTCGACAACCCGGACGCCTGGCTCGGCATCATCACCGCCGGCAAGAGCTGGAACGACCTGCGCCAGTGCTTCCTCGAGCTGGGCCTGGACGACGCGGCGCTGCGCCGCTACGGCATCCGCATCCTGAAGATGGGCATGCTGTTTCCGATGGAGCCGCAGGTGGTGCGCGAGTTCGCGCGCGGCCTGGAGGAGATTTTCGTCGTCGAGGAGAAACGCCCCTTCCTCGAGATGTTCGCGAAGAACGTGCTCTACGGGCAGGCCAACGCGCCGCGCATCGTCGGCAAGTTCGACGAGCACGAGAAGGAGCTGCTGCCGCACTTCGGCGAGTTCGAGTCCGACGTGATCGGGCGCGCCCTCACCCGGCGGCTGTCGCAGAAGGCCCGCGTCGAGTCGGCCGAAGCCTGGTTGAAGCGCCTCGACGAGATCCACGTCCGCGACAAGCTGCCCACCGCCGGCCGCACCGCGTGGTTCTGTTCGGGTTGCCCGCACAACAGCTCCACGGCCGCACCCGAAGGCAGCATCGTTTCGGCCGGCATCGGCTGCCACACGATGGCGATGTGGATGAACCGCAACGTCGTGATGGGCACCCACATGGGCGCCGAGGGCACCCAATGGATCGGCATGGCGCCCTTCGCCGACACCAAGCACATCTTCCAGAACATGGGGGATGGCACCTACGCGCACTCGGGCAGTCTGGCGGTGCGCTACTGCGCCGCCACCGGCGTCAACATCACCTTCAAGATTCTGCGCAACGCGCACACCTCGATGACCGGCGGGCAGGCGATCCAGGGCGAAGTACCGCTCGCCGCGATGGTTGCAGATGTGCTCGCCAACGGCGCCAAGCGCGTGATCGTCACCAGCGATCGGCCCGACACCATTTCCGGGCTGGCCGCCGGCGTCGACGTCTGGCATCGCGACCGCCTCGACGAAGCACAGCGCGCGCTGGCCGAGACCCCGGGCACCACGGTGCTGATCCACGACCAGGAGTGCGCAGCCGAGCTGCGCCGCGCACGCAGCCGCGGCAAGGCCGAGGAGCCGGTCGAAGTCACCGTCATCAACGAGCGCGTCTGCGAGGGCTGCGGCGACTGCGGTGTGAAAAGCAACTGCATGAGCGTCGAGCCGGTGCAAACCGAGTTCGGCCGCAAGACGCGCATCCACCAATCGTCGTGCAACAAGGACTTCTCGTGCGTAAAGGGTTTCTGCCCTTCGTTCTTGACGGTCACACCGAACGCAGCCCCAGCGGAAGGTGGCAAGAAGAAGAAGGGCCGCATCCCGGCGCTCGAGCGCGAGCTGCCACTTCCGCCGAAGAAGGTGGACGACAGCCTGGGCTTCGGCATCCACGTGATGGGCATCGGCGGCACGGGCTCGGTGACGGTGGTCGCCACGATCGCCAACGCGGCGCGGCTCGAAGGCAAGCATGTGATCGGCCTCGACCAGACTGGCCTCGCACAGAAGGGCGGCGCGGTCATCTCCGACATCAAGATCACGCATGAGCCGTTCTCCGGCTCGCCCAAGGTCTCCGACGGCCGCACCGACCTCTACCTCGGCTTCGACATCCTCAACGCCACCGATCCGAAGAACCTCGACAAGTGCCTGCCGGAGCGCACGATCGCGGTGGTCTCGACGACGGCCACGCCCACAGGGCAGATGATCGCCAACCGCAAGGTGGTGTTCCCGATCGTGCCGGATCTCACGGCGGGCATCGACCGCGTCACCCGCAAGGCCGACAACGTCTTCCTCGACGGACAGGCGATGGCCGAGGGCCTGTTCGGCGACGCGATGGCAACCAACAACTTCATGGTCGGTGTCGCGTTCCAGGCTGGCACGATCCCGTTGAAGGCCGAGTCGATCGAGGCGGCCATCAAGAATTCCGGCGTCGGCGTCGAGCAGAGCCTGGCCGCGTTCCGCTGGGGCCGCATGGCGGTGGTGGACCGCGCCTTCGTGATGGCCGAGATCGCGAAGTACGCGCCCAAGGTGGACAAGCCCGAACTGTCGGCCGCGGCACGCGCGATCGTCGACATGGTGGGCGCGCAAGGCGAAGCCAAGCGCCTGCTCGAAGTGAGGGTGCCCGACCTGATCGCCTACCAGGACGAAGCCTACGCGAGGCGCTATGCCGAGGCGATCAAGCGCGTCGTGGCCGCGGAGGCGAGCAAGGCTCCAGGCCAGAGCGCGCTCGCCGAGGCGGCCGCCCGGTTCCTGTACAAGCTGATGGCCTACAAGGACGAGTACGAGGTCGCACGGCTGCACACGGACCCAGCGTTCAAGGCGCAGCTCGACGCGATGTTCCCCAACGGCTACAGCGTCAAGTACAACCTCGCGCCGCCGACGATCTCCAAGCGCGACCCGGTCACCGGGCACCTGATCAAACGCCAGTTCGGCGGCTGGATGCGCAGCGCCTTCGGCTTGCTCGCGGGCTTCAAGGGCCTGCGCGGCGGCGGACTCGACATCTTCGGCAGGACCGATGAGCGGCGCGGAGAGCGCAAGCTGATCGAGGACTACCTGAAGGAGCTCGAGCAAATCTGCGCGCAGCTGAGTCCCACCAATCACGCGGCTGCCGTGGCCCTCGCGAGCGTGCCCGATGAAATCCGCGGCTACGGCCATGTCAAGGAGAAAGCGATTGCGGACGCGGAGCAGCTGCGAGCAAAGCGCTGGGACGAGTTCCGCCACCCGTCTCCGCCGCCGGCGCGGCCCGCCGCAGCGCCGGCAGTCCCCAAGGTCTCGGCATGACTCATGTCGATCACGATGGACGGTGCTGCAGCCCCGGTCACCGTGGTGGTCACCCGCCAGGTGCGCGCCGGCCGCGCCGCCGAGTTCGAGCGGTTGATGGCCGGCATGCGTGCCGCAGCGGCGGAGTTCCCTGGGCACATGGGCGGGTTCATGATTCCGCCCGAGTCACCGGGCGGAGACTGCTGGCGCACGCTGTTTGCATTCGACACCCCAGTTCACCTGAACGCGTGGACGCGCAGCAGAGAGCGCGCCGAATGGATTGCCCGTCTCGCGCCGTTGACCTATGGCGATGGCTCGGCGCGCGTCCTGAGTGGACTCGAAACCTGGTTCGCGTTACCCGCCGCGCAAACCAAGGCGCCACCGCCGCGCTGGAAGATGGCGCTCGTCACCTGGTGCGGCATCTTTCCGCTCGTGCTGCTGGCCTCGTACACGGTGACGCCGCTGTTCGCGTCATGGTGGCCGCAGCCGCTGGCGGTGCTCTGCGCGACCGGTCTGATCGTCGCTGCGATGACCTGGCTCGTGATGCCGGTGCTGGCGCGGCTGTTCGCTGCTTGGCTATACCCCGCCACGCGTGAATCCTGACCCCACTTCGGAGACCCCATGAACGAATTGAACGGCTACGACATCGAGGACTTGAAGGTCGGCATGAGCGCGAGCTTCGCCAAGACGATCACCGAGGCCGACATCGTGCTGTTTGCCGGGGCCTCGGGCGACAACAACGCGGTACACATCAACGAGGAGTTCGCCCAGACCACAGCCTTCAAGGGCCGCATTGCACACGGCATGCTGACCGCGAGCGTGATCTCGGCGGCGATTGCCGGCCGCCTGCCGGGCCCGGGGACGATCTACCTCGGCCAGAACCTGCGCTTCAAGGCCCCGGTGCGCCCTGGTGACACCGTGCACGCCGAAGTCACGGTCAAGGAGCTTCATGCCGAGAAGGGCCGCGCCACGCTGACGACGGTCTGCACGGTCGGCGACAAGGTCGTGATCGACGGCGAAGCCCTTGTCATGCCCACCACCCGCAAGGCGCGCGACTGATCCCACTCACTGTATGCAGTTCTACCTGAACGGCTACAGCCCCGGTGATCCCGACATCCAGGCCGCCGCGCCCGGCGCCGAGAAGCGCTCTGCGGGACTTCCGGGGGCCGTCGACGTGCTGATCATCGGCAGTGGTCCCGCGGGAACAGTGCTCGCGGCCCAACTGTCCACGTTTCCCGGCATCAGCACCCGATTGATCGAACGGCGCGAGGGCCCCCTCCAGGTCGGCCAGGCGGACGGCATTGCCTGCCGAACGGTCGAGATGTTCGAGGCCTTCGGCATGGGCCAGAAGCTCATCCGGGAGGCCTACTGGGTCAACGAGACCGTCTTCTGGCGTCCGTCCAAGCAAGATCGCTCGCGGATCGAGCGCACCGGACGGGTCCAGGACACCGAAGACGGCCTGTCCGAGTTCCCGCATGTCATCGTCAACCAGGCCCGCTTGCAGCAGTACCTGCTGGAGTACATGCGGAGTTCGCCGACGCGGCTAGAGGCCGACTATGGCCTGGAATTCGTCACCCTCGAGGTGGAGTCTTCCGGCGATTACCCGGTCGTGGTCACGCTGCGCAATTCTGGCAGCGGGCCGGAGACGACGATTCGCGCCAAGTACGTCGTCGGCTGCGACGGCGCGCGCAGTCTGGTGCGTGACGCGATCGGGGCTGTGCCGCAGGGCGACTTCGCCAATCACGCCTGGGGCGTGGTCGACATGCTCGCCGTCACCGACTTCCCGGACATCCGTCTTAAGGCCGCCATCCAATCAGGGGACGAGGGCAACATCCTGCTCATTCCTCGCGAGGGTGGCTACATGGTTCGCCTGTACGTTGACCTCGGTGAGATCGACCCGAACAACCGCGAAGCCTTCCGCGACAACACGCAGGAGAAAGTGATCGCGGTGGCGCAGCGGGTACTGCGACCCTACACGCTGGAGGTCAAGAGCGTCGTCTGGTTCGCGGTCTATCAGGTGGGCCAGCGCGTGACCGATCGCTTCGACGATGTGCCCGCGGACCAGAGGGGCAAACGGCTGCCGCGCGTCTTCATCGCCGGCGATGCCTGCCACACGCACAGCGCGAAGGCCGGTCAGGGCATGAACGTGTCGATGCAGGACACCTTCAACCTGGGCTGGAAGCTCGCTTCGGTCCTCGAGGGGCGTGCCACGCCGGAGTTGCTGAACACCTACAGCATCGAACGTCATGCCATCGCCCAGCGCTTGATCGACTTCGACAAGGAATGGGCGAAGATCATGGCTTCGCCGCCGAAGGATCCGAACCGCCCCGAACTCGGCGGGGTCGACCCTGCCGAGCTCCAGGCCTACTTCGTCAGATCGGGGCGCTACACGGCCGGTGTCGCGACCCACTATCCGCCAGAGACCGTGCTCACCGCAGCGGGGACGCACCAGGACCTGGCCAAGGGTTTTACGATCGGCATGCGCTTCCATTCGGCGCCTGTCGTGCGGCTGGCCGACGCCAAGCCGATGCAACTTGGCCATGCTGCCCGCGCCGACGGCGCCTGGCGGGTCTACGCCTTCGCCGACGCAAGCGCCGAGCGGCTGCGCAAGCTGGCGGACTTTCTCGCCGAATCTGCGAAGTCTCCGACCCGCCGCCATACGCCAAAGGGCGCCGACGTCGACAGCGTCATCGACTTTCGCGCAGTGTTCCAGCAGGGGCACCGAGATCTCGCGGTCGAGAAGCTGCCGCCCTTGCTGCTGCCGCGCAAAGGGCGCTTCGAGATCGTTGACTATGAGAAAGCCTTCTGCCCTGACCTCAAGGATGGCCCGGACATTTTCGTGGTCCGCGGCATCGACCGCGCGAAGGGCGCAATCGTCGTCGTGCGGCCCGACCAGTATGTCGCAAATGTGCTGCCGCTCGACGCGCACGACGAACTCTCGGCGTTCTTCGCCGCGTTCCTGCTCGATCGCCGCTAGCGGCTCATCGTCGATTAGAGCCTCATCACCACTCCGCCGAGCCAGACCCAACCGTTCATACCTGGAGACTGTCCCATGGTCAAAGCCTCTGCCCCCGATCCCATCAATCCCTTCGGCAACCTCGACGAACTGCTGAAGCAGTTCAAAGTGCCGGGCGTGGACGTCAACGCGATCATCGAGTCGCGCCGCAAAGACATGGACGCCGTCATCGCGGCCAACCAGGCGACGGCCGCGGCAATGCAGCAGATCGCCAAGAAGCAGACCGAGCTCTTGACGCAAGCGCTGCAAGCCGCCCAGGAAAGCGCGCAGAAACTCGCCAAGGGTGTGGGCGGCGCGGTCGACCCCGTGAAGCAGGCCGAGCTGACGCGCAAGGCCTGCGAGAAGGCAATGACCGACATGAAGGAACTGGCCGAGATCGCGCAAAAGGCGCAGACGACGGCGATGTCGGGCATCACCGCTCGTGCGCAGCAAAGCGCGCAGGAGCTTTCCAAGCTTCTGCAGCCCAAATAGTCGGGGGGCGTCGCACCGCACCCAGGCACGGCGCGGGCGGCGCGTGCAGGCACGCAAGAAGGAGAAGTCATATGGTGAAGCTTCCGCCTCCCTCGGGATTCGAGTCGCGGCTGTCTGAATTGCGTGCCCGACTGGACTCGCCCGGCCTGCGCGCTCTTGATCCCAAGACCCTGCAGCTCATTCTGGCCGCGCTGGCCGTTGCCGATTCAGATGACGACGCCTCGCTGCACGGACTGGCGGCGCGACGCGCCGGCGCAAGCTGGGCCGAGATCGAAGCCTTGGGCTTGCTGGTCGAGCAAGCCGGCGGGCTCAAGGCGACAGGCAAGGCGTCCGAATTTGTGCGCGCTGTGCAGGCCATAGAACGACAGGCGCATGTGGACGGCGCGGTCGCGGCGTACGGCTGAAGCAGCAGTGCCGTCACAGGGAACCACTGGAGAGAGCGTAGATGAATTCCCCATTCCCGATGCCCGACGAATACATCCAAGGGTTCATCAAGGCCGCGCAGAGTCTGACGCAGTCGCTTGTGACAACGCCGGTGTCGCCGAACGCGATCGCAGTGCCTCCGTCCGGTGCTCCGCTGGCAGAGATCCAACTCGGATACCTGCAGCAGCAGTTGCAGCTCTGGGGCCGCATGCTCAGCAGCGGAGCAGCCGCTGAGCCGGTCGTGACCCCCGACCGCGGGGATCGTCGCTTCAACGCCCAGGAGTGGCGTGACAACCCGGGCTACAGCTTCCTGAAGCAGAGCTACCTGCTCAACTCCCGCCTCTTGCACGAGTTGGTCGAGGCCGCCGATCTCGACGTGGCCGACAAGAGCCGCGTGCGCTTCTTCACCCGCCAATTCATTGACGCCATGAGCCCGGCGAACTACGCCGCGACCAACCCCGAAGTGCTAAAGACGGCGAACGAGACGCAGGGCCAGAGCCTGCAGGCCGGCATGCAAAACCTGCTGGCCGACCTGCGCAAGGGAGGCCTGACGATCACCGACGAGAACGCCTTCGAAGTTGGCAAAAACGTCGCCGTCTCGGCCGGATCGGTGATCTTCGAGAACGAACTCTTCCAGCTGATCCAGTACGCGCCGCTGACCGAGGAGGTCGCCAGCCGGCCGCTCGTCATCGTGCCGCCTTGCATCAACAAGTTCTATATCCTCGACCTGCAGCCGGACAATTCCTTCGTGCGCTTCTGCGCCGAGCAGGGCCTGACGGTGTTCCTGGTCTCATGGCGCAATCCCGATGCCAGCGGCGCCCACCTGACCTGGGACGACTACGTCGAAGACGGCGCGATAAAGGCGCTGGAAGTCGCGCACGAAGTCAGCGGCGCCGACGAGATCAACGCGCTCGGTTGGTGCGTCGGCGGCACGATCCTGTCGAGCGCCCTGGCCGTGATGCGCGCCCGCGGCGAAGACCGCGTCGCGAGTGTCACATTGCTGACGACGATGCTCGACTTCCGCGACCCGGGCGACCTGGGTGTGTTCATCGACGAGCAGGGCGTGCAGGCCCGCGAGAACTCGATCGGCAGGGGTGGCATCTATCCCGGCGCCGAGTTGGGCTTCGTGTTCCAGACTCTGCGCGCCAACGACCTGATCTGGCCCAACGTCATCAACAACTACCTGAAGGGCAAGTCGCCCGAGGCCTTCGACCTGCTGTACTGGAACGCCGATGCCACCAACCTGCCCGGCCCGATGTACGCCTGGTACCTGCGCAACATGTACCTGGAGAACAACCTTCGCGTGCCGAACAAGCTGTCGATCGCTGGTACACCGGTCGACCTCGGCCGCATCGACATGCCGAGCTACGTTCTGGCGACACAGGAAGACCACATCGTGCCGTGGCACTCGGCCTACGAGACGACGCAGCTGGTGGGCGGAAAGTGCCGCTTCGTGCTCGGTGCCAGCGGCCACATCGCCGGCGTCATCAACCCGGCGTCTAAGAACAAGCGCAGCTGGTGGGCCGGTGGCAAGCAAGGGCCCGATGCCAAGCAGTGGCTGCAGGGGTCAAAGGAGACGCCGGGCAGTTGGTGGACCGACTGGTATGCCTGGTTGGCACCTCGGTGCGGCAAGCCGGTGCCGGCGCCGCGCAAGGCGGGTAACCGCAGCTACAAGCCGATCGAGGCGGCCCCCGGTCGCTACGTGAAAGTGAAGGCCTCATGACCACCACGACCTACGAGAACATCCTCACCGCGGTGCGCGGCGACGGGGCGCTGCGCACTGGCGTCATCACGTTGAACCGACCGAAGCAGCTGAATGCACTCAACGACGCGCTGATGGACGACCTGGGCGCGGCGCTGATGGCTTTCGATGCCGACGACGGCATCGGCTGCATCGTCGTCACCGGGAGCGAGAAAGCGTTCGCGGCCGGCGCCGACATTGCCGCGATGGCGACCTTCGACCATATGCACGTCTACAAGACCAACTACATCACGCGCAACTGGGAGACGATGACGACGATCCGCAAGCCCGTGATCGCCGCGGTAGCAGGCTTCGCCCTCGGCGGCGGCTGCGAGCTGGCGCTGATGGCTGACATCGTGATCGCTGCCGAGAACGCCAAGTTCGGCCAGCCCGAGATCAAGCTCGGGGTGATTCCCGGCGCCGGCGGAACGCAACGGCTGCCGCGCGCGGTGGGCAAGGCCAAGGCGATGGACATGGTGCTGACGAGCCGCATGATGGATGCGGCCGAGGCCGAGCGCGCCGGTCTGGTCTCGCGCGTGGTGCCAGCCGACAAGCTGATCGACGAAGCGCTCGGCGCGGCGGCGGCCATTTGCGCGCTCAGCCTACCCAGCGTGATGATGGCCAAGCAGGCCGTGAACCGGGCCTTCGAGTCCCCATTGGCCGAAGGCGTGCGCTTCGAGCGGCAGATGTTCCACTCGCTGTTCGGCACGGCGGATCAGCGCGAAGGCATGGCAGCGTTTCTAGAGAAACGCAAGCCGGCATTCGCGCACCGTTGAGGCGCGGGGAGCACATGCTCATGCCAGCCCGCGGGGAAACCTCTGCGTCCGCCTTCGCTGCACCGACCGACCCTAGCGGAGTGCACCGTGTCGTGATCGTCGGTGGCGGCGCCGGTGGGCTGGAGCTCGCCACGCGCCTGGGCGACAAGCTCGGCAAGCGGGGCCGCGCACACGTGACGCTCATCGATCAGGCGCGTTCGCATGTCTGGAAGCCCAAGCTTCACGAGATCGCCGCCGGCAGCATGGATGTCGGCGTGCATGAGGTTTCGTACCGCGCGCAGGCCCATTGGCACGGCTTCTCGTTTCGCATCGGGCGGCTGACCGGCATCGACCGCACGCAGCGCGAGGTCCATGTCGCGCCCTTCATCGACGAGGATGGCATCGAGGTCACACCTGCACGCACCTTCGGCTACGACACGCTGGTGATCGCGATCGGCAGCCTGGTGCACTCGTTCGGCACACCGGGCGTGGACGAACACGGCATCAAGCTCGAGACCACCACCGACGCGCGCCGCTTCCAGCGCCGTCTGGTCAACGCGCTCATCCGTGCCCACGCGAAGCCCGGGCAGCACGCGGGACGCCAGCTTGGCGTGGCAATCGTTGGTGCCGGCGCCACGGGCGTCGAGCTGGCGGCAGAGTTGCACCGCTCAACGCGCGAGTTGGTGGCCTATGGACTGGACCGCATCGATCCGGAGCGTGATCTGCGCCTGCACCTGGTCGAAGCCGCCGACCGCGTACTGCCCGGCCTGCCGCTGCGCGTGTCGGCGACGGCCGAACGCATGCTGGTCGAGCTGGGTGTGCATGTGCACACGGGCACGCGCGTCGCCGAAGTGATGGCCGATGGCCTGCGTCTGGCCGACGGCCGCCGCATCGCCGCCGAGCTCGTGGTCTGGGCCGCAGGCGTGAAGGCCGATGCCGTGCTCGCAACCCTCGATGGCCTGGAAGTCAACCGCATCAACCAGCTCGTCGTGCGGCCCACGCTGCAGACCACGCTCGATGACGACGTGTTCGCCCTCGGCGACTGCGCCGCCTGCCCCTGGCCCTCGCCGCAACCATCGAGCTCCGCCGCCGGCGACAACACCGCGCCGCGCTGGGTGCCGCCGCGCGCCCAGGCTGCGCATCAACAGGCCTCGCTGATGCTCCGTCAGGTGCAACGGCGGCTGGCGGGCAAGGCGCTCGCCGACTACCGCTACCGCGACTTCGGCTCGCTGGTTTCTCTCGGCGCGTTCAGCACCGTCGGCAACCTGATGGGCGGCGAGCGCGGCAAGAGCCTGCTCGTCGAGGGCCTGTTCGCGCGGCTGATGTATGAATCGCTCTACAAGATGCACGAGCTGGCGCTGCATGGCTTCCCGAAGGTGGCGCTGGACACGCTGGCGCGGTGGATCACGCGGCGCACTGAGCCGCACGTGAAGTTGCACTGAATCGGCGAACGATGGACGCCCTGCCCCTGGCCCGCATCCAGTTCGCCTTCACGGTGTCGTTCCACATCGTGTTTCCAGGGCTGACAATTGGCCTCGCAAGTTATCTCGCCGTGCTCGAAGGTCTGTGGCTGCGCACCGGACGGCAGGTCTACATGGACCTGTACCAGTTCTGGCTGAAGGTGTTCGCGGTCGCTTTCGGCATGGGCGTGGTGTCGGGCCTGGTGATGGCCTACCAGTTCGGCACCAACTGGAGCGAGTTCTCGCGCTTCGCCGGCGGCATCACCGGACCGCTGCTCGCCTACGAGGTCCTGACCGCGTTCTTCCTCGAGGCCGGCTTCCTCGGCGTGATGATGTTCGGCATGCAGCGCGTCGGGCCGGGGCTGCATTTCCTGTCGACCGTCGCCGTAGCGGTGGGCACGCTGATCTCGTCGACCTGGATCCTGGCGTCGAACAGCTGGATGCACACGCCGCACGGGCACCAAGTGATCGACGGCCGCGTGGTGCCCGTGGACTGGCTGGCTGTGATCTTCAACCCATCGTTCCCCTACCGGTTGACGCACATGGTGCTGGCCGCCTTCATGGCCACGGCGCTGGTAGTCGGCGGCAGTGCCGCCTGGCACCTGCTGCGCCGGCGGGATCAGCCCGCCGTGCGCACCATGCTGTCGATGGCGCTGTGGATGCTGCTCGCGGTCGCACCACTGCAGGCGGTGGTGGGTGACATGCACGGCCTGAACACGCTGAAGCACCAGCCGGCGAAGATCGCCGCGATCGAGGGCCACTGGGAGAACCATCCGGGCGAAGGCGTGCCATTGATCCTGTTCGGCTGGCCCGATATGGATGCCGAGGCCACGCACTGGAAGGTCGAGATTCCCAGCGGCGCCAGTCTGTTGCTGACGCACACCTTGGACGGCCACATCCCGGCGTTGAAGGACTTTCCGCGCGCCGACCGGCCCAACTCGACGATCGTGTTCTGGACCTTTCGCGTGATGGTGGGGATCGGCGCGCTGACGATCCTGCTTGCGCTGGCCGGGCTGCTGTTGCGACGCCGCGAACGTCTCTACCGCAGCCGTCTGTTCCTGTGCGCGATGCTGGCAATGGGTCCGGCCGGCCTGTTGGCAATCCTCGCCGGCTGGTTCACCACTGAAGTCGGGCGCCAGCCTTGGGTGATCTACGGCCTGATGCGCACGGCCGATGCGGTCTCGCCGGTGTCGGCCACGCAGCTCGGGATCGGACTGTCGGTCTTCGTCGTCGTCTATTGCCTGGTGTTCGGCGCCGGCACCGGCTACCTGTTGAAGATCATTGCCAAAGGCCCGCAGACTGGTGTGCAGCCGCACCACGCCCCCGAGGGCGGCCCTGGCGAATCCCGCAGCGCGTCGCGCCCGCTGTCGGCGGCGCAGGCCTGAAGGAGCTCGAAAGCAATGGGCATCGATCTGCCGCTGCTCTGGGCCGTGATCATCCTCTTCGGCGTGATGATGTACGTGGTGATGGACGGCTTCGATCTCGGCATCGGACTGCTCTTCCCGTTCTTCCGCGCCAAGGACGACCGCGACGTGATGATGAACACCGTCGCGCCGGTGTGGGACGGCAACGAGACCTGGCTGGTGCTCGGCGGCGCCGGGCTGCTGGCGGCGTTCCCGACCGCCTACGCGGTGGTGTTGAGCGCGTTCTACCTGCCGCTGGTGGGCATGCTGGTCGGGCTGATTTTCCGCGGCGTGGCGTTCGAGTTCCGCTTCAAGGCCACGCCCGGGCATCTCGGCTGGTGGGACATGGCTTTCATCGGCGGCTCACTGCTCGCGACGTTCTGCCAGGGCGTGGTGCTCGGCGGCTTCATCGGCGGCCTGCGTGTCGTTGATGGGCGCTACGTCGGCGATGGCCTCGATTGGCTGACACCGTTCGCCCTCTTCACTGGCGCCGGGCTGATCGCCACCTACGCGCTGCTCGGTGCAACCTGGCTGGTGCTGAAGACGGAGGGCCTGCTGCAATTGCGCATGCGCCTGGTGGCGCGCACCCTGGCCTGGGTGCTGATGCTGTTCATCGCCGCGATCAGCCTGTGGACGCCGCTCGCACACGAGCGCGTCGCCGCGCGCTGGTTCACCTGGCCCAACATCGCCTGGTTCTCGCCGGTGCCGGTGCTGGTGCTGTTGTCGATGTTCGGCCTGACACGGTCGCTCGCCACGACAGAAGCCGGTCGAAACGACGGCGCGCCCTTCGTGTGGACGCTGGTGCTCGTCTTCCTCGGCTACAGCGGGCTGGGCATCAGCCTGTGGCCACTGATCGTGCCGCCCGGCCTCACGATCCGCGCCGCGGCGGCGCCGCCGCAAAGCATGGGCTTCGCGCTCGTCGGTGCGCTGTTCGTGATCCCGCTGATCCTGATGTACACGGCCTGGGGCTACTGGGTGTTCCGCGGCAAGGTGCGGCGCGGGGACGGGTACCACTGATGGCGCGTCGCGAGACCTGGGCCCGGCGCGCCGGCTGGTTGCTGCTGTTGTGGGCCGCCGGTGTCGCCTCGGTGGCGGCGCTCGCGGCCCTCTTGCGCGGATTGATGAGGTGGGCCGGGTTGGCATAGGTTGAGTGAAGGTTGGCGCGGGGTCGTGATGGCAACGAGACCGCTGCGCCGCAAGGACATCGTTGCCGCATGAGCAAGGAGAAGGCGATGGGCAAGTATGTGCTGTTGGGCAACTGGACCGACCAGGGCGCCCGCAATGTCAAGGACACGGTCAAGCGCTCGCGCGCCGCGCGCGAGACTTTCGCGGGGCTGGGCGTCAATGCCCGCGAGTGGTTCTTCACCCTCGGCGCCTACGACGTGGTGCTGACCGTTGACGCACCCGACGACGAAACCTTGACGCGCGCCCTGCTGGTGCTGGCGCAGCAGGGCAACCTGCGCACGACCACCTTGCGCGGCTTCGGTGAAAAGGAGATGGAAGCGATCGTGAGTGCACTGGGTTGACCGCCCAGAGTACGCCGTTCGAGTTCAACGACGACTGAGGCAACCGATGGCCGATATTCGACATATTGCAGCAGGGCTGCCGCCGGACGAGCATCTCGCGCTGCGCGTCATGCCGATGCCGGCTGACCTGAACCCGGCCGGGGACGTGTTCGGCGGCTGGGTCATGTCGATGGTGGACATTGCCGGCGGTGTGGCCTCGATCCGTCGTGCGCGCTCGCGCACCGTCACGGTGGCGGTCAATTCGTTCGCGTTCAAGCAACCGGTCTCGGTTGGGGACGTGGTCAGTCTGTATGCCAACGTGGTGTCGGTCGGCAGGTCGTCGATCACAGTCGACGTCGTCGTGTACGCCGAACGCCACCCCGCCGATCCGGTGATCGTCAAGGTGACCGAGGCGCGTCTGACCTACGTGGCAGTCGACGCCCAGGGCCGCAAGCGCATGGTCGATGACGACGAGTCTTCCACGTCACTCGGACCGCGTGGCAAGCCGTCGTCGAACAAGGAAATTGCTCTACGCCTGATGCCGATGCCGGCCGACCTCAACCCGGCCAGGGACGTGTTCGGCGGCTGGATCATGGCGATGGTCGATATCGCGGGTGCCGTCCCCGCGATTCGCCACGCGAAGTCCAAAGTCGCGACGGTTGCCGTCGACTCGTTCGAGTTCAAACAGCCGGTTTCCGTCGGCGATGTGCTCAGCTTCTATGCCGAGATCTTGCGAAGCGGGGATACCTCGGTGACTGTCGATGTCGAGGTGTTCGCACAGCGCAACCCTGAAAACCCGGTCACGGTGAAGGTAACCGAGGCACGGCTTACCTACGTCGCCGTCGACGAATTCCGATCCAAGCGCCAAGCCGAGACGTGAGCCGGCCGCGCGATCGCGCAACCCTTACAGCGTCTTCCTATCTTCTTATGCGTTCCATCGCACAGCGGCGCATTGCTTCAACCGCAACCGTAAACGGCGTATCGCTCACCCGAAAATGTGTGGCGATAGGTCATTCCCTTTAGTGCTTTCGATATTCGGAATCTTGACCTTGCAGCCGCTCAAGATTCTCCGATGCCGACGTTAGACAATGGTCATGGGCTTCCCCTTGCTCTGGAACGCCATCGTTGCGCTCGTTGCCGACCTCCGACTCATTGCGAGCTCGGGACGGGGAAGTCCCGTTCATTTGTTAGGCGGCGCAGGCAACGCAACGTCGGCGCGACCTCTCCCGAGGATATGCAATGCAGAATTCTCTCGTAGGCAAGCGTGTCCTGATCGCGCAGTCGTCCGAGTTCATGGGGCCAGTTCTCTGTGAAGTGTTCGCCGCACAGGGAGCGACGGTCATTGCCAGTTCGGAATCACTCTCGGAGCCCCATGCCGCTGCTCAGGTGGTTCAGGCAGCTGGCGACTTCGATATCTTGGTCGCCAATCTCGCGTACACGGCGCCAAGTACCCCGGCCACTGAGGTGGGAGAACAAGAGTGGCGCCAGGTGTTCGCAGCTCTGGTTGATCCCTTGCCCCGCCTCGTAGCTGCGGCAGCACCAGCAATGCTGGCTCGGCGCTCGGGGAAGATTCTGATCATCGGCAGTGCATCTGCTCTTCGCGGCATGAAGCGGGCGTCGACCTACAGTGCCGCACGCGGTGCACAGCTTGCTTACGTGCAGGCGGTCGGGGTCGAATTTGCACCACACAATGTGCAGGTCAACGCAATCGCGCAGAACTTCGTCGATAACCCGACTTACTTTCCTGCGGAGGTTAAAGCCAACCCTCGCTTCCTAGAACGTCTTGCACGGGAGGTTCCGCTTGGTAGGCTTGTGACAGCACAGGAGGATGCGCTGTTCGCTGCCTACCTTTGCAGCAATGCCGCCGACTGCTTCGTCGGCCAGGTCTTTCCTGTCAGCGGTGGTTGGGCCGTGCGCTAATCACGAGCGCCGCTAGCCAACGGCAAGGGCGGCGCCACCGCTGTCTGGTTCGCGATTCTTCAACCGGTAAACCATCTGCGGCCTCGTGATGCCAAGCAATCGCGCTGCCGCTGACACGTTGCCCTCGGAGCGCTCGACGGCCTTCATCAACAGCATCGACTCGACCTCTTCGAGCGACACGCTGCCGTCGCCTTGACCGAGCAGCAATTCGGTGAGACGGTGCGACACGCGGGCAGCGTCGGCGTCGCGCTCGCTCTGCGTGCTGGACCCCGGCGAATCGGCGTGCACGAGCCTGCCGTCTCTGCTGACACCGAAGGGGCGCGCGCCGAACTGCTCGCCGCCGGTGAACAAGTGCTGCGCGTCGATAGGCTGTCCGTCGGCTGCGAGAATGACGCCGCGCTCGACCATGTTCTCGAGCTCCCGGATGTTGCCCGGCCACTCGTACGAAAGCATCGCTTCGAGCGCGCGGGGCGTGAACCCCGCCAGGTGACGGCGCCCGTACCGCTGCGCGAACTTCGCCAAGAAGTGGTCCATGAGTGGCCGGATGTCCTCGCGACGTTCGCGCAAGGGTGGGATCCGGATCGGAAACACATTGAGCCTGAAGAACAGATCCTCGCGAAAACGACCTGCGGCCACTTCCGCTCGCAGATCGGCGTTCGTCGCCGCGATCACGCGCACGTCGACGCGCCGGCTGCGCGAGTCACCGAGCCGCTCGATCTCGCCTTCCTGCAGCGCGCGCAGCAGGCTGCCTTGCGCACCGGCCGACAAGGTGCCGATCTCGTCGAGGAACAGCGTGCCGCCATCGGCTCGCTCGAAGCGGCCGGCGCGGTTTTGCGTGACCCCGGTGTAAGCGCCCCGCTCGGCACCGAACAGCTCGGACTCCATGAGCGCTTCAGGAATGGCCGCGCAGTTCACGGCGACGAATGGCTTCTGGTTCCGCGAACCGAGCCGATGCAGCATGCGCGTGAAGACCTCCTTGCCGACGCCGCTCTCGCCCGTGAGCAGCACCGTGGCCTGTGTCGGCGCGACTCGTTTCACCACGTCGACGACGGCATGGAAGTTCGGCGAAGTGCCGACCACACCATCGCTTGGTGTCGATCTCGCCCCGGACCATGCTGCAGCAGCCGCTGGTGCATCAATGGGCAGGGACGCGCTCGCGGTCAGCTCGCCGGCGAGTTTCTCGGCGCCGAGGAATTGCACGTCCTGCGCCGCCTCATGACCCCAGTCAGTGACGGTCTTGCCGACCATACGGCAGGCGGCTTGGCCCATCGATTGGCACTCGACCTCGCGGTACAGCACCGCGCGGCCCAGAAACTCGGTGCCGAAGCCGGAGGCGTAGCCGATTTGCATCCAGCACATCGGCTCGGCGCCGTTGGGGAGGTGGCGAGCATGTTCCTCGTCTTCGGCTTGGCCGGTCCAGAGGAACTCGCCGTAGTGGCCGCCACGCTCGACGTCGAACTCAAGGCGCACCACCTTCGCCAATCCGCTGCCGAGCAGACCGTGCAGTTGTGGGCCGACGAAAAACATGTCTTCCAAGGAGGCCTTTGCCCTGACCTTGCGCGCCAACCTGGCGGCGTCGGCGCCGGCCTGATAGCCCATGCGGGTGAACAGGCGCCGCGCCGCGTCGACACCGACCGATTCAATGATCTCGTTTCGCAGCCAGCCAAGGGCGCGGGCGTGGATCAGCAGCATGCGCTCGTCGTCGAGCCAGATGCGACCCTCGCGCGTGGAAAAGCGCAGCCGCTCTACCAAGTCGGCCATGTCCGGTCGGCGCGCCCTGTCGCCCACAGCCCCGCGGCTCGCAGAAACGCGCGACGCATCGGGCGGCAAAGCTCGCGCCGGGGCACTGTTCGTCGCGGACAACGGGCGCATCTCGCTTGCAACCAATATATCTACTGGGCGAATTTGTTACCGGGGGTGGCATCCTAAGAAGCTGCAGGCTTCTTGTCGCATCGTTTGCCGTCATGGCGATTACCATTGTTTATCGCCTCATTGGGGATGCCCCGCGCTGCGCCTCAGATACGACATGCGACTTCAGCATCTCCAGCTCATCGTCGCGCTCGCCGAGGTCGGCAGCCTGCGTGCGGCGGCGAGCCGGCTCAACGTCACGCAGCCGGAGCTGACGAAGGCGCTGCGCCAGTTGGAGGACGAATTTGCGGGGCCGCTGGTTCACCGTACACCGAAGGGGGTGCAGCTGACGCTGGCCGGCGACCTGCTCGCCGCGCGCGGCCACGGTGGCGCGCGAGATTGAGCGGGCGCGCGAGGACGTGCAGTGGCAGCAGCGCGAGCAGAGCGCCCAGGTCGCGGTCGGCGTGTCGCCGGCGGCAGCGATCGAGGTGCTGCCGGGCGTGCTCGCCCGGCTGCGCTCCCATTGGCCGCTGTTGCGCGTGCGCGTCGTCGACGCGATCTATCCGCAGGCGCTGACGATGGTTCGCCGCGGCGAGCTCGACCTCGCGGTGGGCCCGTTGCCACTCGACGGTCCGGGGCGCGACCTGCGCGTTGCGCCGCTGTTCGATTCGCTACAACTCCTTGTCGCCCGCGTCGGCCATCCATTGGCCGGTGCCCGCCGCCTCGCCGAGTTGCAGCGCGCAGCGTGGGTGCTCACCGGCCCGCGCGGCGGCCCCGGTGATCCGAGGCGCCTGGCCTTCGAGCAGCTCGACCTGGCGGTACCGCCGGTGGTGCTGGAGTGCGAGTCGTTCTCGACGCTGCTCGCACTGATGCCGGGTGCCGATGTCGTGGGCATCATGCCGGAGCCCTACTACAGCGCACACGCGGCGTCGCATGGGATCGTCAGCATGCCGGTCGAGGAGCCGCTGCCGCAGGTCACGCTACCCGCGGTGTGGCGTGCCGAGGCGCCGCTTACAGCGCCGGCGGGGCACCTGCTCGACGCCATGGAGGCGGAATCTCGCAGCTTGCGGGCTCGGCGCTGACCGCTGGCCCACGGCGCAGCCAGGCCGGGCAGACGTTGGAGATTGAGCGAGGCCAGGGCGCCAGGCCTCGCGGACCTGCACGACGCAGGCCAGCTAGGTGTTGGCGTCTAAATTGCTGCACTGCAGCAAAAATGGCTTGCATCGATCGCCTCAGTCCCTATACTTCGATTTATGTTGCAGTGCAGCAATTCTTCAGCCACTCATCAACCTTAGGAGCTAAACATCATGCTGACCACCGAACAAATTCTGGCCACCCAAAAGGCCAACGTGCAAACCCTCTTCGGCCTGACCGGCACCGCCTACGAAGGCGTGGAGAAGTTGGTCGACCTGAACATCCAGGTCGGCAAGGCCGCGCTGAGCGAGGTCGGCGAAGCCGCCTCCGCCGCCTTGAGCGTCAAGGACGCACAGGAACTGTTGGCCCTGCAGGCCAGCCTGCTGCAGCCCAGCGCCGAGAAGGCCGCCGCCTATGGCCGCCACGTCTATGACATCGCCGCCGCGATCAACGCCGAAGTGGTGCGCGTGGCTGAAGCCCAAGCCGCCGACGCGCAGAGGAAGTTCCTGTCGCTCGTGGACAGCGCGTCGAAGAGCGCCCCGGCCGGCTCCGAAAACGCTGTCGCCCTGGTGCGCTCGACGGTCGCCGCCGCCAACAACGCTTTCGAGAGCGTGCAAAAGGCGGCCAAGCAGGCCACCGATGTGGCGCAAGCCAACTTCCAAGCCTTCTCCTCGTCGGCGGTCAAGGCCGCCGCCCCGAAGGCCAAGCGTGCTGCGTAAGATCGAAAGACAGGCGCCGCAAGCGCCCGTCTGAAGCGACGCCTGCCGGCCCAGCATGACGCTGGGCCGTTTCACTTGTGCGCTCCAACGCGCAAAGAATGCGCCGCGTGCCGGGCACGCTCACTGCATCTGCGCGCCGAGGGCCTCGGCCGCGCGCTGCACGACACGCGCGTCGATCGCGTGCCCGAGACCGGGGAACCATTCGAGCATCGCTTGGCCGCCGAGCGCGCGCCACTGCGCCGCGGCTTCGGCAGCAAGCGGTGGCGGCATCACCCGATCCTGATCACCGTGCAACAGGTGCAGTGCGACCTGCGGCGAAGCGAGTCGTGGCGGTTGTGCGAAGCGGCCGGCGATGGCGATCACGCATGCAGCCAGCGGCTCGCGTTGCTGCGTCGATTCCAGCGCCATGATCGCGCCTTGCGAGAAGCCGATCAGCGTGGTGGCAGCTGGGCCGATGCCGGTCTCGCGTTGCCACGCTCGCACGGCATCAACGAAGCGCGGCATCGTTGCGGCGACGCGCGATACCCGGTTGGTCTCGGTCACGCCCTTCACGGAGAACCACTGCCAGCCCTGGCCAAGATCCGACGGGTCGGGCGCGCGCAAGCAGACGATGCAAGCGTGCGACCGCCTCGTACCGAGCGCTTGCCCGAGCGCACGCAAGTCCTCGACACTCCCGCCTACACCATGGAAAAGCAACAGCAGCGCCGCTCCCGAGTTCGCCTCTGGTCGCTGGATCACTAGGTCGTCCCGCATTTGTCACCCGGCCTTGTCGGTCAATGGCTCAGCCCCAATCGAAAGTCGTACAGCGTGTTATTGGCCGAGTAGCCGAGGGGTGTCGGGTTGGTTGTCAACCACCGCCCGCAGGTTGTTGGCGAGCGCGAAGGGCAGCCTGCCCCGCTGCCGGGCCGTGCCGGCGAGTTCGTCGAGCAACGCCATGTTGCTGACGCCGAAGCCGGCGACGATCGCACCCGCCAGGCGCAGGCCGCTCACCTCGGCGCCAAAAGTCAGGAGCGCAAGAGTCGCAAGCGCAGCGCAGCGAGTTGCCGTCGCCATACCCTCGTGTCTCCTCACTGAGCGGCGAGCACTGTGCGAAAGCCGATGTGCGACGTGCCCGAATCGACCTCGCGTGCCTGGCGCGCGGCCGGCCGATAGCGCATGCAGTAGTTCGGCGCGCACAGATGCGAGCCCCCTTTGATCACCTTGGCCGGTAGGCCGGGCTGCCGCGGGTCGTAGCTCTCGAGCTCATTCGGGCCGGCCGGATTGGCCTCGGCGCGGCCGCGGTGGCCTGGGCGATACCAAGTCGACGTCCACTGCCAGACATTGCCGGCCATGTCGTACAGGCCATAGCCATTGGCCGGAAAGCAGCCGACGGGCGAGGTCCCGACGTAGCCATCGTCACCCGTGTTGACGATCGGAAAGGCGCCCTGCCACGTGTTGGCCATGGGCTTGCCATCGGGGCTGAATCGCTCGCCCCAGACGTACGGCTTGCCGTCGAGGCCACCGCGCGCGGCATACTCCCATTGCGCCTCCGTGGGCAGATCGCGTCCGAGCCACCGGGCGTAGGCCAACGCATCCTCGTAGGCGACCTGCACAACCGGATGATTGGCACGTCCGTCGATGCTGCTGCCAGGGCCCTGCGGGTGACGCCAGTTGGCTCCGGCCATGTAGCGCCAACGGCCGGCATGACCACCGTCGGGAAACTCGAACGCGACCGACCCCGGCATTCGCATTGCTTCGGGCAAATCTGGGTGGCGGCGCAAGTCGGGTCCGCGCTCGGCAACGGTCACGTATCCAGTGGCCGCGACGAAGCGCGCGAACTGCGCGTTGGTCACGTCGGTGCGATCGATGAAGAAGCTGTCGATCACCACTTCGTGAGTGAGCGCCTCTTCGGCGTAGTGGTCGTCCGATCCCATCGTGAAGCGACCGCCCACGATCCGGATCATGCCGGCCATGCGGTCGCCGCCAAGATTGCCAACGCCGCCAACGGGCAATCCCGCGTAGTTCTCACAGAGCAGTGCACTGGCGGCCTTGCCCCGCAAATGGTCCTCGAGTACCACCGCGATACATGCGCCGGCCGCGAGCGCCGCCATCACCAGTGCAGCACCTGCCATCCAGCGTCGCCGGCTCACCGATCCGATCGGCCACCGACAAGTCGACCAAACCTTCACAACTACTTCGCGCGGGGTTTGAGCAACGCCTCGTACGCCAGGTCGTGGCTGTAGTAGTGGGCTTCGTTGCTGTAACCGGCCCGGTCTGACAGGCCAGGAATCTCGAGCACACCGTTGTCAGCCACGTATTGGCGGTAGGCAGCAACCAGTTCCCGCAACTTCTCCGGCTGCGTCGTGGCAAGGTTGTTCTGTTCGGTGCGGTCAACGGCCACGTTGTACAGCTCCCACTCACCAGTGCCCCAAGGCTTGTTGGCCTGAACGATCTTCCAATCGCCCTTTCGCAGCGCCATACGGCCACCGAGCTCCCACGCGAGCACGTCATTGGGCCCGTACACCGATGCTTCCTTGCCCTGCAGGAACCCAGCAAGCGAGCGCCCATGGACAGGAAAAACCTGCCGGCCCTGGTACTGCGTGCCCGGATGCTTGATCCCGGCCATTTCGTAGAAGGTCGGCGCGATATCCTGAACACGCGCCACCTGCGCACTCTGCTTGGGCAGCATGCCACGCTTGGGCGACCAGAAGATCGCCGGCACCGAGATGCCGCCTTCGTGCATGAACGACTTGTACAAATGCAGCGGCGTCATGCTGACCTGGGCCCAGCCCGGTCCATACTCGACATACGAGCCCGGACGCCCGGCATTCTCGACACTGTTGTCCATGTCCTTACGGATCCAATCACGCGTCCGGCCGTAGTCGAAGATCGAATTCCCGTCGGCGCCGTTATCGGACAGGAAGACGACAACCGTGTTGTCGAGCTCCCCGGTCTTCTGAAGGTGGGCGAGCACGCGGCCGATGTTGCGGTCCATGTTGTCGACCATCGCGGCATACACCGCCATACGGCGAGCCTCGGAGCGCTTCTCCGCCGCGGACAACTTGTCCCAGGTCGTCCACAGCGGATGGCCGGTGTAGAGACCCGAGTTGGCGGGTATCAGCCCGAGTTGCTTCATTCGCTCGAAGCGCGCCTTGCGGAACGCGTCGTAGCCGGCGTCGTACTTGCCTTCATACCTTGCGATGTCTTCGTCCAGGGCGTGCAACGGCCAGTGCGGCGCAGTGAACGCGAGGTAGGCAAAGAACGGCTTGCTGCCGTCGCCTTTGGTTTCGTCGAGGTACTGGATGACGCGCGAGGCGAACACGTCAGACGAATAGAAGCCGGTGCGCGGAATGTCGATCGCCTTGCCATCCTCTCGGTACATGGCCTTGATCGGCTTGTTCGGATCGAGCGCGAAGATGCCGAACTGATCGCCGAAGTGGCTGGCACCGCCCATGGTCATGGCGTACGAACGATTGAAGCCGCGCGCACTGGGGCTCTGGTTCTCGGCATTGCCGAGGTGCCACTTGCCCGCCATCACGGTGCGATAACCCGCGTCTCTCAGCAACTCTGGCAGTGCGGCCACGTGCGGGCTGAGATAGCCTTCATAGCCGGGCTTGCCGCGCTGTTGGTCGACCATCAACTCAGCCATGTCGCCGAACCCGGCACGGTGGTTGTCGGTGCCCGACATCAGCATGGCGCGCGTCGGTGAACAGAAGGGCGACGCGTAGAACTGCGTCATCTGGACGCCCTCGCGCGCCAACCTGTCGAGGTTCGGCGTCGCGATTTCGCCGCCGAAGGCGCCAAGGTCCGAATAGCCCAGATCGTCGGCAACGATCAGCAAGAAGTTCGGCTTGCGCTGGGGTTCCTTGCTCGCTGCCGTCGTCGGGTCGCTCGTGCAGCTTGCCAGGAACCAGATGCATGTGCAGAGCACGGATGCGGCGACTGCAAGATGTCGATTCATCGGACGATCTCCTCAGATGTTCTTGAACAGCGGGCTGCGCGCCAGCGCGTGCGCGCCGTCGCCGGCGGTGACGAACTTTTCGGTGTAGATGTCGCGCTCGAACAGCCGCCCCTTCATCAGCGCGCGGATGCACGCCTCGATCATTGGCGGCGGTCCGCAGAGGTAGGCTTTGTGGCCGCGGAAGTCGTTGCCGAAGGCCGCGGTCGCCGCGTCGTGCACGAGACCCACGAGCCCGTCCCAGCAACAGGACTCGGTCGGCTCGCTCAGCACCGGAAAGTAGCGGAAGTTGACATGCTTTCGCGCGAGGTCGGCGAACTGATCGTGGTAGTACAGCTCGGCGCGATTGCGGGCGCCGTAGACGAGCGTGATCAGCCGCGAGTCGCCGTCGTTCTCGAGCATGTCGACGATCATCGAGCGCGGGCTCGACAGGCCCGAACCGCCAGCCATGAAGATGACCGGCTGCGCATCGGATTTGCGCACGAAGAAGCGCCCGAGCGGCCCGGTGAGCTTCACCGCATCCCCGACCTTCAACTGCTGGTGGATGAAGCTGGTCCCCTTGCCGTTGGGCACATGGCGCACGTTCAGCTCGAGCCGGTTCTTCGAACGCGGCTCATTTGACAACGAGAACGCGCGCGGATGCTCGAAGCCTGGCAGGTGCAGGTTCACATACTGGCCGGGCTGAAAGTCCAGACCATCGCCCGCCACGTCGATGAACACACCCTTGATCGTCGGCGTCAGGTCGACCAGCTTGGCGACGGTGCCGGCGTAGTCCGCCAGCGGAAGGCGCCGCGCGTCCGGGTCTTCGTCGACGTCGGCCTCGATCACGACGTCGGACATCGGCGTCGCACAGCAGGCGAGGCAGCGGCCTTCCTCGCGCTCGACGTCCATCAACGCGAACGGCGACGCCGGCCCGTGGTCGAACTCGCCGTCGACGACTTGCACCTTGCACGTGCCGCACAGGCCGTGGCAACAGGCGTGCGGCAGGTAGATGCCGGCGCGCAGCGCCGCGTCGAGCATCGTCTGGCCGTCTTCGACCTCGATCGTCGTGCCGAGCGGCTCGATCGTGACTTGGTAGCTCATGGGTACGCTCTCTCGATGCAACGAGGCTCACCCCCGCCCCTTCCCGCACAGCGGAAAAGGGGTAGAGGGTGAGGTTGGAGGGCCTAGCTGCGGCTGCCCGCGATGCCCGTCAGCCCCGGCGTCTTGAAGCGGATCAGCGCCTTGTGCCCCAGGCCGTTGTCCGCCAGGCTCTTTTTCGGGTCGGGCTTGAACGCCTCGTTTGACCGCAGCCACTGCACCTTCGACCAATCGATCTTCGGCCAGTCGGGGTGCGCCGCGTACGCCGTGGTCGGCAACACCTTGTCGATCAGGTCGCCGAACGGCATTGCCGGCGGCAGCGGCAACGCGATCGGCGCGCAGATCATGTTGTGCTGGTCCCAGCCGATGTAGAGCAGCCGGTTGCCGTGAAACAGCTCTTCGCGGTCCTTGACCTCGCCGGTATAGCCCGGCTTCAACGCTTGAACAGCCATCGTCGTTCTCCCGTTCAGGCGGCCTTCGCGGCCGCTTGATCCTTGGGGTCGTCCTTGGACAAACCTTTCCACTTCAGCCAGTTGGCCTCGTCCGGCGAGCCGCGGTAGTCCATGTTGTCTCCGGGGCCAAAGTTGTAGTACTCGAGCACGGCCGCGAGCGGATCGAAGCCGGGCGCGGTCGGGTCGGTGCCAGGCTTGAAACAGTTGCCCTGGTAGATCTGGTGCACCGGCAACCAGGACTGCACGTACTTCTCGGGCTCGTGGTCGAAGATGTCTTTGCAGCCGTTCGAGCAGGTGTGGTACTTCATGCCGTGGTAGGTGCTCTCGCGGTAGCAGGTCTGCGTCGGATCGTCCGGCTCGCTGAAGATCAGCGGGATCTGGCAGGTCTGGCACAGCATCGGCAGCGTCGTGTTGTACCAACGCTCGCCCTTTCTTTCGAGCTCGCGGTAGTGCTCGAAGCGTGGCCGGTAGTACTTGTCGAAGGTCTCGGGGTACTTCTGCGACATCCAGTCCATGTTCTCGTCACTGGGCAGCCAGGGGTTGAAGTTGGCCGCGGCGGCGTAGTTGTAGAAGGTGTTCCAGGCTTCGCACGACAGCCGGTCGGCGGCGGTGACCGTCTCTTCCCAGTACTTCGGCATGCGGATGCCGTAGCGGGCCAGGTCGTTGAACAGCGCGCCGCCGTTTTCCACGAAGTAGATCTGCCACGCCTCCTTCCACGACATGACCTTCTTCGGCACCATGAAGTCCATCATCATCGACACCAGCGTCAGCAGGCGGAAGCCGCGCCAGAACCACTTGTCGATCCAGCGCTGCACGATTGGGACGTTGTCCGGGTCCTGCTCGAGCAGAAACTTGATGCACTCGATCCCGAGCGTCATGTGCCGCGACTCGTCGCTCTGCGCCGAGAAGCCGAAGGTCACGGTGGCCATGTCGCCGTTGTAGGCCGCGGCCGACATGAAGGGCATGAAGATCAGGTTCGTCAGCACGTACTCGAAGCTGAACGAGATGGCGACGATGCCCTCGAACGGCCCCGCGGTCATCGCGTCCTCGAAGTACGACTTCGGCACCGACAGGTACCACACGCGGTCGTGCATGTGGCGGAAGTCGTGCATGCCGTTGAAGAACTTGTTGTACTGACTGATCGTGTGGATCTGCGTCTGCGCATGGCGCAGCTCGTCGATCGATTGCATCTGCGCCGCGATCTGCGGGCCGACCCCGGCGAAGTTGCGGCCGAGCATCGCGAACATGCGGTGCGCCGAGTACTCCTCGGGCGAAATGCCGGTCAGGAACAGCTTCAGCGTGTTGATGTAGCGGCCGTCGCTGACGTTGAGGTGGCCGTTGTTCTGCTGAAAGGCGTCGATGATCGCGTAGAGCTTGCGTTCCTTTTCGGCCTGGTACTTCCAGTACGCGTCCATCGTCAGGCGGAACGGGTCTTCCCACTTGTCCCAGTCGTGGATCTTGATGCCCTCGAAGTGGGTCTGCGGATAGACCTTGTCCATCGGCTGGTAGGTGGTCTCCCAGCCGAGGCCGCGCGTCATCTGAGCGTACTTCTGCTTCAGGCTCAACTTCTTGGGCGCCGCGGCGGTGGTGCTTGCGTTGCTCACAGGTGCGTCTCCTTCATTGCTTCCATTCGAGGACCAGCTCGTCCTCGGTCTCGTCCACGTTGCCCGCAAGCGAGACCAGGTTGATGTGGAACGACTGCAGGTCGAAGTCCATGCCGGTGATGCCTTCCACCGTCTCGCGCTTGAGGACGAGCCGGCCGGGTGCGTCGATCTTCACCATCGCCGGGAAGCGGTGGACCACGGCGGCGGGGTTGTCGGCTTCGATCGCCTCGATGATCGGGCGCGTCTCCTCGTTGGTCTGCAGCGCGAGAAAGACGGTGCTCCTGGCTGTGTTCATGGACTCACTCCTTGGCGGCCTGCAGGCCGATCTTGGCGATGCGCGCGTCGAGCTGCGCGCGCGACTCGGCCAGCGCCGCCGGCGCGTCCTCGAAGTACATCAGCTTGGCCAGCGGCGCGAGCGCTTCGGTGGTGCGCGCGATCGCGGCGTTCGTCCAGGCGGACAACACCTGCTTGTTCTCCGGCGACTCGGCGGCGGCCGTCTTCAGGTAGGCGTCGACCCACTTGAGGCTCTCGGCATACCACTCGTCCATGAACTCGGTCAGCATCGCGACCACCGAGCCGCCGCTTTGCGAGAGCTCGCCTCCAAAGCGGCCATACACGAGGGGGTACAGCAGGCCGTCGAGCACGAAGTTCTGCGCCACAAAGAGTTCGAACCAGTCCTGGACGACGAAGTTGTCTTCGGCGAGCTTGCGCAGCGGCTGCCACGTCGGGTCCGACATCCAGCTTTCCTTGGCGGCCGACAACGACTCGCCGGTGTTGCCGTCGATCAGCAGGCCGATGCGCGACAGATACTGCGCGATGCCCAGCCGATCCATCATCGCAAACGTGGTCGCGTTGGTAATCGCGGCGCCCCAGCCATAGGCCGAGATGTAGCAGTTGTTGAGGTTGGCCGCGTACTCGAGGTGGCGCAGCGGGAGCATGATGGCCTTGATGCGCCGCGTCAGCCCTTTTGGCAAGCCGGCCAGCGCACCGTGCTTCTCGACGAACTCGAAGTTCTTCTCTGCGGTGTCCTGGAGCTTGGAGCGGTTGAGCACATAGGCGCCGTAGTAGAACTGGCGCGGATCCTTGAACGCATACCAGTCCTTCATCACGATCGCGGTGCGCCGCTTGTCGTAGAGCTCGCGTTCCGGATCCCACAGCGGCCGATAGTGGAAGTTGCAGTCCGACTGCAGGTCGAAGGTCGCCTCCTGGTAGCGCGACGCCGGCTTGTCCGCGCCGAGCCGCCGCGCGACATGGCCGAAGGTATGGCGTACCGGCTCGACCGCCGTGGTCTTGATGTCCACCGACATGGGATGGTCTCCTCTAGGGCTGGGCTGGGCGACTGATCGGCGACAGCTCGATCACGTTGTTGTTGCGGCAGAACTCGCGGTAGGCGTCTGCCGGAAGGATCAGCTCGACGGCCAACTCGGGCTCACCGATTGCGAACTCGAATTCGACAAAGCCATCCGATCGCACCTGCTGCAGCCGCACGTAGCGCTGCCGCGGGTCGAAGCCCGTTGGCACGGCGCCAGTCAAGGCTCGTGGACCCATGGGGAGCGTCTCCTGCCGTCGGGGCGCCGCAACGCCGCCGATCATTTGGTGAAACTGGTCGATTCCGTTGCTCAATGCATGCGGCGTGCCAGCAATGGATGTCGGCACAGTATCGAGGGCCCGTTACCCGGAGCGGCGCCCGTGCATGTGCTCCCCCGGCCTCGACCAAGGAAAGCGGCAGTCGAGCAAATGATTGATTCAAGCGGCTCTCGGGATGATCAATTGATCGATCCACAGATTGGCTGCCTGGACGAGTCACGCACATGGGCACCGCACAGCATCCGCACCACAATCCAGTTGCTGCCAGCGATCGGCAAGGTCCCATCAGGAGGTTCAATGGCCGGTTCGGCGCCCTGGGTTCTGTCGCAAGTCCAAGTGGTCGCCGAGGCTGCGGCCACGATCGCGTTCGCACTCTCCGGGGTGATCGAGGGCGCTCGCAAACGCCTCGATGCCGTGGGCATCTGCGTCGTGGGCGGCCTGGCCGCCTTCGGTGGCGGCACGGTTCGCGATGTCCTGCTCGACAGACGCCCCCTGTTCTGGGTCGAGCATGCGGGCTGGATCTGGGTGCTGTTGGGCTTGTGCATCGGCGCGATGGTGTTCATGCGGGCGCGCCACCTCGAGCCGACCGAGCGAGCCATGCATTGGCCCGACGCGCTGGGGCTGGGCCTGTTCACGGCCAGCGGCACTCAGATTGCGCTCGACGCGGGCATGCCGGCAGTCGTTGCGGTCGTGCTCGGTCTGGTCACGGCCGTATTCGGCGGCGTGCTGCGCGATATCGTCTGCAACGAAATTCCAAGCGCGTTCAGCGACCACCGCCCCTACGCGATCTGCTCGTTCGTCGGCGGCTGGGTGCTCGTCGCGACGCAGGCGCTCGCGCTTCCAGCATGGATGGCGCTGCTCGCCTCGGCCGTGGTCGCCACCGGCTTGCGCGTAGCGGCTGTCGCCCTTGACTGGCGACTGCCCGCATGGCGAGCCGCGCGGGCGCCATGATGGCCGACATAAGCCAGAGTCGCAATCCGGGCCCTCAGGTCCTGCCCCGCACCCGCCACGGCGCCAGGACCGTTCCTGAGCCCGGTTTCATGGCCACCGGGACGCGGTTGGCCTTGGGCACGCCATGGTTCGACCGGTTTACCCAGATCAGAAACCGCATGCCGCCAATCGCCGCGCAGACAGCGAGCGAGGGGCTTCGAACAATACCTCCCGTGATATGCGCGTCGGTGTCCCAGTGCTGAACGACCTGGGGTCACTTATCCAAGTCCGCTGCCCGGTCGGCCAGAACGTCGCGTGCCTCCTGCTCGAAGGCATCGCGCAGCCGCTGGGTCGGCAGCGTGAGCGGACCCTCGGACCGCGTGGTCAGGAAAATGGTCGTGGGCCGCAACTGCTCCGAGATGTCCAGCGCGACAAGACCCATGCGCGGTCCGTGGACTACGAAGAATTGGCGCGGCACCACGGCCAGCGCGCCCATCGTGGGCAACAACGCCAGCAAAGTCGAGAATGAATCGCACTCCAGCACCACCTGTGGCGGCGCCAGGCCCAACGGCTCGAAGCCCAAGTGCGTCGGGTCGCCCGGCCCAAGCGGGGGGCCGGTGAGGATCCACGAGGCGCCGCCCAGGTCACGCAGATGACGGGCCCGGCGTAGCGGATGGCTGCGCGGCGCGACGATCGCGCTGGCGCTGTGCAGCAGCTCCACGGCGCGCAGGTCGTGGCCGGGGCCGGCGGGCGGCAGCGGGCCGAGCGCCATGTCCAGCTCGCCCGAGCGCAGGCGCTCCTGCGCCTTCGGGTACAGCGCGTCGGTCAGCCGCACCGTCACGCGCGGCCAGCGCGCCTGGAAGCGTGCCAGCGCGCCGGGCGCCAGCAGCAGCGCTGCCGCGGGCGACACGCCCACCGTGACCGTGGTGCGCTCGTTTCGCGAGAGCCAGCCCAATTCCTCGCGCGCACGGTCCAGCTCGCGCAGCACTGTCGCGGCGCGCGCGGCCAGCAGTTCGCCCGCCGGGGCCAGTCGCACGCCCTTCGGGCCGCGCACGACGAGGGGGGTGCCGAACTCGTTTTCCAGCTGCTTCAGCGCCTTGGTCAGCGCCGGTTGCGTCACGTTCATGGCCCCGGCCGACGCTCGCAGGCTGCCCGTGCGCGCTAGCGTCAGCAGAAGCTGCAGGTGCTGCAGTCGCATGGTGATGGACCTCTCGATAACCCATGGTAATGGCCTTGTCCAGCGGCGATTGGTCCGTCCCGCGGGGCGTCGATAGCATGCACCTGCACCGCAACCTATGGACAAAGGCGCAGCGATGATCACACGCAGGACACTGGTGCAGGCGCTGGCAGGTGCGCCGTTCGCGGCTGGGGCCAGCGTCGCCTCGGCGCAGTCCTTTCCGGACAAGGCGGTGAAGATCATCGTCCCGCTGCCGCCGGGCAGCCCGCCGGACGTGCTGGCGCGCGTCGTCGGCGAGGGTCTGGCCAAGCTGTGGAAGCAACCCGTCGTCGTCGAGAACCGCCCGGGCGGCACAGGCAGCGTGGGGATGCAGGCGCTGGCGCGCTCGCCGGCCGACGGCCACACCGCGGGCATTCTGTTCCTCACGCACACGGTGATCGCCGAGCTGATGGGGCCGCTGCCGTACAACACCGCCACCGACCTGGACCCGGTGGCCAATGCGGTGTGGCTGTACAACGTGCTGGTGGTGCCCGCGGGCTCGCCGATCCGATCTCTGCAGGACCTGGTGGAGCGCGCCCGTGCCAAGCCGGGCGCGCTGACTTACGGCTCCGGCGGCAACGGATCGCCCGCGCACCTGGTGGCCGAATCCTTCTGCCAGGCCACGCAGACCAGCATGCTGCACGTGCCCTTCCGCGGCCCGGCCGAGGCGGTGACGGCGCTGATCGGCGACCAGGTCAATGTGATGTTCGCCACCGTCTCCACCGCAGCGCCGCTGGTCAAGGCCGACAAGCTGCGCGCGCTGGCGGTCACCAGCCCGGAGCGGCTGCCCGCCATGGCCACTGTGCCCACGGTGCGCGAGTCCGGCGTGCAGGGCCTGGACCTGAAGGAGTGGGAAGGCTTCGTCGTGCCGGCAGGCACGCCCAAGGCCGTGATCGCACGCTGGAACCAGGACGTGCTGCAGGTGCTGGCGCAGCCCGAGGTGCGCGCTCGCCTGGGCGAGCTGGGCATGACGGTGGCGGAACCGAACCGCCCGGAAGAGTTCGGCAGCCTGATTCGCCGCGAGCTGGACCACTGGAGTGGCTTCGTGCGATCGCGCGGCCTTAAGCCGACCTGACCTGGGCGCCTCGAGAGAGGCGCCCTGAGGTTCACGCGGCCGAGGAGATCGGCGGCTCGAACACCACACCGTAAGCCGGTGCGATCTCGGTCACGCGGCGCGGGTTGGCCACGTTATGGATGCGCCGGTACAGCGCCGGCAGCTGGCCCGCGGGCTCGGCCCAGAAGATCGCGTGCACGACCTTGCCGCTGTTGTTGAAGAACGCGTGCGGTCGGCCCTTGGGCAGGTGGCCGATCTCGCCGGCCGCCACGCGGCCGCGCACGCCGTCGATCACGACGTCGATGTCTCCGTCCAGCGGGCACAGGTACTCGTCCTGGTCCGGGTGGGTGTGCGGCGGGACGAAGGTCTCTTCAGGGAAGGTGGCGTGCCAGACGAACTGGTCGTCGTCGTACCGCTTGGGCGTGTAGACCTGGCCCATGATGTTCCAGGTCACGCCGTCCAGGCCGGTGGGAGAGTGGTCGCAGTCGGGCAACTGGGGGCGGCTCATCGCGATGCCTCCTCGGCAGCGGGTGCACGGTGCTCGGTGGTCAGGCGGTCCAGCGTCTGCTTGACCAGCGGGTTGTGGCTGGCATAACGCGGCTTGAAGAGCTTTCGCTGGGCGATCAGGTCGTCCTCGTCGGCATAACCGATCAGGATGCCGCCTTCGGTGATGCGGGCCTGCACCTCGATGGATTCGATGGCCTCGTCGGACACCGTCACGCGCTGGCGCGGGCGGCGCGCCCATTCGAACAGCGACTCGTGCAAGCGGGCGCGCTGCGCCGCGTGCTCGGGGTCGGCCGACGCGCCCAGGTCCGTCAGCTCCTGCGGGTCGGTGTGCAGGTCGAACAGCATCGGGCGGAAGCCTTCGCACAGCACGTACTTCCAGCGGCCGTCGAAGGCCATGCGCAACCACGACTGGATGGGTCGCTGCTGCAGCTCGATGCGCGCGTCCTGGAAGGCGTAGTCGCACTCGCTGACGACGATGCGGCGCCAGTCGGCCGGCGTTTCACCGAACATCCAGGGCCGCAAGGAGCGGCCGTCCATCACGTGCGGCAGCGGGGTGCCGCCGTAGACGTCCAGGAAGGTGGGGGCCAGGTCCACCGCCTCGACCAGCGCCTGGCAGCGCGTGCCGCGCGTCGCGTCGGCGCGTGCGTCGGGGTCGACGACGATCAGCGGCGTGCGAATCACCGGCTGGTGGAAGAGCTCCTTGTCGCCCAGCCAGTGGTCGCCCAGGAAGTCGCCATGGTCGGCGCAGAACACGATCATCGTGTTCTCCATCAGGCCGCGCTGTTCCATGAAGGCGAACAGGCGCCCCAGCTCGTCGTCGATCTGCTTGACCAGGCCCATGTAGCCCACCATCACCGCGTCGCGGATGCCGGGCTGGGCGAAGGTGCGCGAGACGCGGTGCCGCGTCATCGCCCCGTAGACCGGGTGCGGGTCGGCGCGCTCGGCTTCCGAGCGCACGACGGGCAGCGCGTCGGCCGGCGTGTACATCCCAGCATACGGCGCAGGCACGACGTAGGGCCAGTGCGGCTTGATGAACGACAGGTGCGCCAGCCAGGGCTGGCTGCCGGCCTCACGCATGAAGTCCATCGCCCGGTTGGTGGTGTAGGCCGTCTCGCTGTGCTCGGCGGGCACGCGGGCCGGCAGGTGGCTGTACTTCAGGTACCAGCCGGAGTGCAGGCCGCCATGCTCGTCGGTCACGGTGTTGGCCCAAGCCTCCCACGGGTTGTCGCCGTCGAAGCCCTGCTCGCGCAGGTAGCGGTTGTAGTTGGGGTCGGGGTCGTGGCCGGAATAGGGGTGGATGCCATCGTCGCGCTCAAAGGGGTCGAAGCCGCATTCGGCGATGCGCACGCCGATCGGCGACGCGGGGTCGATGCCCAGGCGCGACAGACCCGAGGCATCGCCGCGCATGTGCGTCTTGCCGATCAGCACCGAGCGCACGCCCAGCGGGCGCAGGTGGTCGCCGATCGTCATCTCGCCCGCCTTCAGCGGCACGAAGTTCCAGCTCACGCCGTGCGCGTGCATGTAGCGGCCGGTGTAGTAGCTCATGCGCGAAGGGCCGCACACCGGCGACTGCACGTAGGCGTGCTCGAACAGCACGCCCCGCGCGGCCAGCGCGTCCAGGTGCGGCGTGTGCAGGCGCGGGTGGCCGTAGCACGACAGGTGGTCGGCGCGAAGCTGGTCGCACATGATGAAGAGCACGTTCTGGGCGCTGCGCGGCATGGGGCGGACTCCGGCCAGGGTCAGGGGCTGGGCTCATGCTACGGCCCACCCGCGCCGCCCGCGAGGGCGGCGTGGTGAAGCCCATCACCGGCGGTTATCGCTGACCGGCAACGCAGGTCTGCCGCCACCGCGGCGGCGGTCGGCCCTGGGCCAGGCCGGCGCCTGCAGCAGCTACAGCGCCAGGCGCTGAGGGGTGCCCATCGCCGTCTGCAGCGCGGGCGTCCCGGGACTACTCGGCATATCGATCCCGCGCCCATGAAGGCGCCGTGCCTCAGTCCCAACTTGCAGGAAAACTGCAATGCACACGCGGTTCCGAACGCCACCACCGAGGCGGTAGAGAATGGCAAGAGATCGGCAATGGTCGGTCCAGCCCCATGGCCATCGAGCCTGGGGCGTGATGTCTTTACCGGTCAGCCGATCAGGCGGTGGCGGGGACCTCGATCAGCCAGCTAGGTCGCATGCAACGAAGCCGAACCCTACCCCCTCCCCCAGGCGCAATCGGTCGACATTGAGCGCAGCCCGAAGGTTGCGTCATGAGCGTGCCCGGCAGGCGGCGCATTCTCTTCGCGTTGGAGCGCACAAGTGAAACGGCCCAGCGTCATGCTGGGCCGGAATGCGTCGCTTCAGACAGGCGCTTGCGGCGCCTGTCTTGCGATCTTACGCAGCACGCTTGGCCTTCGGGGCGGCGGCCTTGACCGCCGACGAGGAGAAGGCTTGGAAGTTGGCTTGCGCCACATCGGTGGCCTGCTTGGCCGCCTTTTGCACGCTCTCGAAAGCGTTGTTGGCGGCGGCGACCGTCGAGCGCACCAGGGCGACAGCGTTTTCGGAGCCGGCCGGGGCGCTCTTCGACGCGCTGTCCACGAGCGACAGGAACTTCCTCTGCGCGTCGGCGGCTTGGGCTTCAGCCACGCGCACCACTTCGGCGTTGATCGCGGCGGCGATGTCATAGACGTGGCGGCCATAGGCGGCGGCCTTCTCGGCGCTGGGCTGCAGCAGGCTGGCCTGCAGGGCCAACAGTTCCTGTGCGTCCTTGACGCTCAAGGCGGCGGAGGCGGCTTCGCCGACCTCGCTCAGCGCGGCCTTGCCGACCTGGATGTTCAGGTCGACCAACTTCTCCACGCCTTCGTAGGCGGTGCCGGTCAGGCCGAAGAGGGTTTGCACGTTGGCCTTTTGGGCGGCCAGGACTTGTTCGGTGGTCAGCATGATGTTTAGCTCCTAAGGTTGAAGAGAGGTTTGCAAATTGCTGCACTGCAACATGGATCGAAGTATAGGGACTGCATTGATCGACGCAAGCCATTTTTGCTGCGGTGCAGCAATTTAGACGCCAACACCTAGCTGGGCTGCGTCGCGCAATTCCGCGAGGCCAGGCGGCCTGGCCTCGCTCAATCTCGAACGTGTGCCCGGCCTAGCTGCGCCGTGGGTCCGCGGTCAGCGCCGAGCCCGCAAGCTGCGAGACTGCGCCTCGATGGCGTCGAGCAGGTGCGCCGCCGGCGCGGTCAGCGGCACCTCGGCACGCCACACCGCGTGAAGCGCGACGCGCGGCAGCGGCTCCTCGATCGGCATGCTGACGATGCCATGCAACGCCGCGTGCGCGCGGTAGAAGGGCTCCGGCATGATGCCCATGACATCGGCACCCGGCATCAGCGCGAGCAGTTTCGAGAACGACTCGCACTCCAGCACCACCGGCGGTACTGCCAGGCCGATCTGCTCGAAGCCCAGGCGCCTCGGGTCGCCGGGGCCGCCGCGCGGGCCGGTCAGCACCCACGCTGCGCGCTGCAACTCGGCGAGACGGCGGGCACCGGCCAACGGATGGCCGCCGCGGGCGACGAGGAGTTGTTGCGAATCGAACAGCGGCACGACACGCAGGTCGCGCCCCGCACCGTCAAGTGGCAACGGCCCGACCGCGAGGTCGAGCTCGCCGCGGCGAACCATCGTCAGCGCGTGCGGATAGAACCCGTCGACGACGCGCACGCTTAACTGCTGCCAATGGGAGCGCAGCAGCGCGAGCACACCCGGCAGCACCTCGATCGCTGCCGCCGGCGACACGCCGACCGCGACCTGCGCGCTCTGCTCGCGCTGCTGCCACCGCACCTCATCGCGCGCCCGCTCGATCTCGCGCGCCACCGTGGCCGCGCGCGCGGCCAACACTTCGCCGGCCGGCGTCAGCCGCACGCCCTTCGGTGTGCGGAGCACCAGCGGTGCCGCGAATTCGTCCTCCAACGGGCGCAGCGCATTCGTCAGCGCAGGCTGCCCACTTCGGCGAGCGCGACGATGAGCTGGAAAAGCTGAAGTCGCATGTCGTATCTGGGGCGCAGCGCGGGACCTCCCCGGTGCTGCGATAAACAATGGTAATCGCCATGACGACAAACGATGCGACACCAAAGCCGCGGCTCCCTAGGATGCCACCCCTGGTGACACAGTGGCCCAAGTGACGTTTTGGCTGCAAGCGTGATGCACTCGTTGTCCGCGACGAACAGTGCCCCGGCGCGAGCTTTGCCGCCCGAAGCGTCGCGCGTCTTCGCGAGCCGCACGGCTGTGGGCGACAGGGCGCGCCGACCGAACATGGCCGACTTGGTGGAGCGGCTGCGCTTTTCCACGCGCGAGGGACGCATCTGGCTCGACGACGAGCGCATGCTGCTGATCCATGCCCGCGCCCTCGGCAGTCTGCGAAACGAGATCATCGAATCGGTCGGCGTCGAGGCGGCACGGCGCCTGTTCACCCGAATGGGTTTTCACGCCGGCGCCGACGCCGCCAGGCTGGCGCGCAAGGTGAGGTCGAAGACCTCCTTGGAAGACCTGTTCTTCGTTGGCCCGCAACTGCACGGTCTACTCGGCAGCGGCTTGGCGAAGGTGGTGCGCCTGGAGTGCGACGTCAAGCGTGGGGGCCATTACGGCGAGTTCCTCTGGACCGGCCAAGCCGAAGACGAGGAACACGCCCGCCACCTCCCCAGCGGCGCCGAGCCGATGTGCTGGATGCAGATCGGCTACGCCTCCGGCTTCGGCACCGAGCTTCTGGGCCGCGCAGTGCTATACCGAGAGGTCGAGTGCCAGTCGATGGGCCAAGCCAACTGCCGCATCGTCGGCAAGACCGTCGCTGAATGGGGCCCTGAGGCGGCGCAGGACCTGCAATTCCTCGGCGTCGAGAAACTCGCTGGCGGCCTGAACGCGAGCGCGTCCCGGCCCATCGCTGCATCAGCGGCTACTGAAGCATGGTCCGTGGCGAGACCGACGCCGAGTGACGGCGTGGTCGGCGCTTCACCGAAGTTCAATGCCGTCGTCGACATGGTGAAGCGCGTCGCGCCGACACGGGCCACGGTGCTGCTCACGGGCGAGAGCGGCGTCGGCAAGGAGGTCTTTGCGCGCATGCTGCACCGGCTCGGCTCGAGGAGCCAGAAGCCATTCGTCGCGGTGAACTGCGCGGCGATTCCCGAAGCGCTCATCGAGTCCGAGCTTTTCGGTGCCGAGCGCGGTGCGTATACCGGCGCCACGCACAACCGCGCCGGCCGCTTCGAGCGTGCCGACGGCGGCACGCTGTTCCTCGACGAAATCGGCACCATGTCGGCCGGCGCGCAGGGCAAACTGTTGCGCGCGCTGCAGGAAGGCTCGATCGAGCGGGTCGGTGACTCACGCAGCCGGCACGTGGACGTGCGCGTGATCGCGGCGGCGAACGCCGATCTGCGAGCGGAAATGGCCGCCGGTCGTTTTCGCGAGGATCTGTTCTTCCGCCTCAACGTGTTCCCGATCCGCATCCCACCCTTGCGCGAACGGCGTGATGACATCCGGCCACTCATGGACCACTTCCTGGCAAAGTTCGCGCAGCGGCACGGGCGCCGTGACCTGGCGGGATTCACGTCGCGCGCGCTCGACGCGATGCTCTCATATGAGTGGCCGGGCAACATCCGGGAGCTCGAGAACGTGCTCGAGCGCGGCGTTATCCTCGCGACCGACGGACAGCCTATCGACGCGCAGCACTTGTTCACGGGCGGCGAGCGACTCGGTGCGGGCCCTCTCGGCGTCGGTCGAGAGGGCAGCCTCGTGCTCGCTGATTCGCCGGTTTCCGGCGCCGAGAGCGAGCACGACTCTGACGCTTCTCGCATGTCGCACCGCCTCACCGAGTTGCTGCTCGGTCAGGGCGACGGCAGCGTTTCGCTGGAAGAGGTCGAGTCGATGCTGTTGAAGAAGGCCGTCGAGCGCGCCGAAGGCAACGTGTCAGCGGCCGCGCGACTGCTCGGCATCACGAGGCCGCAAATGGTTTACCGGTTGAAGAATCTCGAACTAGCCTGCGGTGGCGCCGTCCTGGCCACGGGTTAGCGGCTCCGAGTCCAAGCCTCCAACAATTGAAATCACAGAAGGGATTGCGCGATGGCTACACCTGTTCGGGCGAGTGATACCCCGATTCCCGTTGCGGTTGAAGCGGGCAAAGACTACTGGTGGTGTGCTTGCGGGCAGAGCAAGAACCAGCCGTTCTGCGATGGCACGCACAAGGTGGCCGGCCAGTTCGCGCCGGTGAAGTACACGGCGGTCGAGAGCAAAACGGTCTACTTCTGCGGGTGCAAAGGCAGCGGCAATGCGCCGCTTTGCGATGGAACGCACAAGAAGACGGCGTAAGGGCTGCGCAGGCACGCCGCCGGATTACGTCTTGGCTTGGCGCTTGGATCGGAATTCGTCCACGGCGACGTAGGTCAGCTGTGCCTCGGTCACTTTCACGGTGATCGGATCTTCGGGGTTGCGCTGCGCGAACACCTCGATGTCGACGGTCACCGACGTATCCCCGCTGCGCACGATCTCGGCGTAGAAGCTGAGCACGTCGCCGACGGAAACCGGCTGTTTGAACTCGAACGAATCGACGGCAACGGTCGCGACTTTCGACTTCGCGTGGCGAATCGCCGGGATCGCCCCCGCGATATCAACCATGGCCATGATCCAGCCGCCGAACACGTCTCGGGCAGGGTTGAGGTCTGCCGGCATCGGCATCAGGCGGAGAGCAAGTTCCTTGTTCGACGGCGGCGCGCCACGCGGTGCGAGTGAGGCGGAAGACCCGTGGTCATCCACCGTGCGCTTGCGGCCCTGCGTGTCGACTGCCACGTAGGTCAGACGCGCTTCGGTCACCTTGACGATCACCGGATCGGCGGGGTGGCGTTCAGCGTACACCACGACGTCGACAGTGATCGACGACCTGCCGACCGAGACGACGTTGGCATACAGACTGACCACGTCCCCAACCGAGACTGGTTGCTTGAACGCAAACGAATTGACCGCCACCGTGACGGTGCGCGAGCGCGCGCGGCGGATGGAGGCCACGCCGCCGGCAATGTCCACCATCGACATGACCCAGCCGCCGAACACGTCCCCGGCCGGGTTCAGGTCAGCCGGCATAGGCATGACGCGCAGCGCGAGGTGCTCGTCCGGCGGCAGCCCTGCTGCAACTCCTCGCATATCGGCCATCGGGTGCCTCCGTCTTCGTTGAACTCGAACGTCGTACCGCGGGCGGTCAGCCCAGTGTGCTCACAATCGCTTCCATCTCATTTTCACCGAAACCGCGCAAGGTGGTCGTGCGCAGGTTGCCCTGCTACGCCAGCGCCAGCTGGGCACGCGTCCAGGTTTCGTCGTCGGGCGCGTCAACGGTCAGCACCACGTCGTAGGCGCCAAGGGTGAAGAACCACTTGCGGGCGTTGGCGCCCAGCGCAGCGAAGGTCTCGCGCGCCGCCCGCGAGCGCTTGACAGTGTCCGTGACAGTGCGGGCGCCCTGGTCGGTCCAGTTGCCCAGCAGCACATACTTGCCCATCGCCTTCTCCTTGCTCATGCGGCAACGATGTCCTTGCTGCGCAGCGGTCTCGATGCCATCACGATCCCGCGCCTCGATCAGCCTCGCGAGGTCGCCTGCAAAGAAGCCGAACCCCCCGCCTCCCCCAGGCGCAGCAGATCGACATTGAGATCAGCTCGTCGACCGCCGAGATCAGGCCTGCACGCACCGCGTGCGACGTGGCGTTGATCGCAGGACGGTCGATGGTGATCAGCAGGACCGGGCCGATCGCCTGCGTTTGAATGGCACTCAAGAACCGCTTCCGATCTGGATGACCACCTTGCCGAACTGCTGACCGGACGCCAGGCGGTCCAGCGCACCATGCACATCGTCCAGCGGGTGTTCGCTGTCGATCACCGGCTTCAGGCCGCTGCGCTGCACCAGCGCGAGCAGGTCGCGGAACTCCCCGAGGTCGCCCATCGTCGAGCCGAGGATCTGCAGTTGACGAATGAAGATGCGACGGATGTCCGCTGGCGGCTGGTCGCCGGTCGTCGCGCCGCAGGTCACCAGGCGGCCGCCACGCACCAGCGACTTCATCGCCAAGGCCCACACCGCGGCGCCGACGTTCTCGATCACGACGTCGACCCCGCGGCCGTCGGTGGCTGCCATGACCTGACGGACAACGTCGCCCTGGCCGTCGATCACCACATCGGCGCCAAGCGCCCGAGCGCGTTCCAGCTTGACCGGGTCCCGCGACGTGACGAGCGTGCGTGCGCCCGCCAGCCTGGCCAGCTGCAACGCGGCCAGCGACACGCCGCCACCGATGCCGAATATCAGCACCGTCTCCCACGGCTGAATGCGGGCCTTGCCGTGCAGCATGCCCCACGCGGTGATGTGGTTGACGCCGAGGGCGGCCGCCTCGCCGAAGTTCAGGCCCTCGGGCATCGCGAACACGTTGCGCGCCGGCAGGCTGACGAACTCGGCGAAGGTGCCATCGCGGTGCTCGCCCAGCAGGCGCATCGACGTGCACAGCGTGTCGCGACCTCGCAGGCAGAACTCGCAGCGCCCGCAGCCGATGCCAGGATGCAGCACAACGTTCTGGCCGACGCTCAACGATGGCTCGTCCGCATCCACCTGCTCCACCACGCCGGCACCGTCCAGGCCCATCACCATCGGCAGCGCGTGCGTGATGCCGGCGCCGCTGTCGCGCATGTACAGGTCCACGCGGTTGACCGTGGCCGCGCGCAGGCGCACCAGCACCTCGCCCGCGCGACGCGCCGGCACCGGGCGCTCGCCCACGGCGACGACCTCGTTGCCGCCGTGGCCGGTGAGGTAGGCGGCCTTCACAGGCTGCTCACGAGTTCAGGCACGGCAGCGAACAGATCCGCCTCCAGGCCGTAGTCGGCCACGCTGAAGATCGGCGCTTCGGGATCCTTGTTGATCGCGACGATCACCTTGGAATCCTTCATGCCGGCCAGGTGCTGGATCGCCCCACTGATGCCGCAGGCCACGTACAGCTGTGGCGCGACGATCTTGCCGGTCTGCCCGACCTGCCAGTCGTTCGGCGCGTAGCCCGCGTCCACCGCGGCGCGGCTCGCGCCGAGCGCGGCGCCGAGCCTGTCCGCGAGCGGCGTGAGCACCTCGTTGAACTTCTCGTTGCTGCCCATCGCTCGGCCGCCGCTGACGATGATCTTCGCGGCGGTCAGCTCAGGGCGGTCGTTCTTCGCGATTTCGCTGCCGAGGTACTCGGTCTTGCCGCAGTCGGCGACGGCCGACACGGTCTCGATGGCAGCCGAGCCGCCCTGCGCCGCGGCGTCGAAGCCGGTGGTGCGCACGGTGATGACCTTGATCGCATCGGCGCTCTGCACGGTGGCGATCGCGTTACCGGCGTAGATCGGGCGCTCGAAGGTGTCGGGGCTCACCACCCTGGTGGCATCGCTGATCTGGCCGACGTCTAGCTTGGCGGCGACGCGCGGCGCGACGTTCTTGCCGTGTGCGGTGGCCGGGAACAGGATGTGACTGTAGTTCTTCGCCCCGTCACCCAAGAGCGCGAGCACCTGCGCCGCGACGTTCTCGGCAAGTTGCTCTGCGAGGCTCGCGCCGTCGGCATGCAGAACCTTCGCGACACCGGCGATCTGCACAGCGGCCTGCGCCGCGCTCGCGGCGTTGTGGCCCGCAACCAGCACGTGGACCTCGCCGCCGCACTGGATGGCAGCGGTGACTGTGTTCAGAGTAGCGCCCTTGAGGGTGCCGTGGTCGTGTTCGGCCACGACCAAGATGTTCCCGAGTGCGGCCATTTCAGATCACCTTGGCTTCGTTCTTGAGTTTCCTCACAAGAGTGGCGACGTCCGGCACCTTGATGCCGGCGCTGCGCTTGGGCGGTTCGCTGACCTTGAGCGTCTTGATGCGCGGCGCCACGTCGACACCGAGGTCGGACGGCTTGAACGTCTCCAGCGGCTTCTTCTTGGCCTTCATGATGTTGGGCAGCGTGACGTAGCGCGGCTCGTTCAAGCGCAGATCGGTGGTGACCACTGCGGGCATCGCCATCAAGAGCGTTTCCAGGCCGCCATCGATCTCGCGCGTCACCTTCGCCTTGCCATCGGCGATCTCGACCTTGCTCGCAAAGGTCGCCTGCGGCAGGTCGGCGAGTGCGGCCAGCATCTGGCCGGTCTGGTTGCAGTCATCGTCGATCGCCTGCTTGCCGAGGATCACGAGGCCGGGCTGCTCCTTATCGACGAGGGCCTTGAGCAGCTTGGCGACGGCCAGCGGCTGCAGTTCTTCGCTGGTCTCGACGAGGATCGCCCGGTCTGCACCGATGGCCATCGCGGTGCGCAGCGTCTCCTGGCACTGCGTCACGCCGCAGGAGACGGCGACGACTTCGGTGGCCACGCCCTTTTCCTTCAGCCGCACCGCCTCTTCGACGGCGATCTCGTCGAACGGGTTCATGCTCATCTTCACGTTGGCGAGGTCGACGCCGGTGCCGTCGCTCTTGACACGTACCTTCACGTTGTAGTCGACCACCCGCTTCACGGGCACGAGGATCTTCATGGGACAGGTCCTTTCAGCTGAAGGCGGCGATGCCGGTGATCGCACGGCCGAGGATCAGCGCGTGCACGTCGTGGGTGCCCTCGTAGGTGTTGACGACCTCGAGGTTGACGAGGTGGCGCGCGACGCCGAACTCGTCCGAAATGCCGTTGCCCCCGAGCATGTCGCGCGCCATGCGGGCGATGTCGAGCGCCTTGCCGCAGGAGTTGCGCTTCATGATCGAGGTGATCTCGACTGCGGCCGTGCCTTCGTCCTTCATGCGACCCAGGCGCAGGCAGCCCTGCAGGCCGAGGCTGATCTCGGTGAGCATGTCGGCCAGCTTCTTCTGGATGAGCTGGTTCGCCGCGAGCGGGCGGTTGAACTGCTTGCGGTCGAGCACGTATTGGCGCGCGCGGGCATAACAGTCTTCGGCAGCGCCAAGGGCTCCCCAGGCAATGCCGTAGCGCGCGCTGTTCAGGCAGGTGAAAGGGCCCTTCAGGCCGCGCACCTCGGGGAAGGCGTTCTCCTCAGGGCAGAACACCTCGTCCATCACGATCTCGCCGGTGATGCTGGCGCGCAGGCCGACCTTGCCGTGGATCGCGGGAGCTGAGAGGCCCTTCGCGCCCTTGTCGAGCACGAAACCGCGGATCGCGCCGTCATCGTCCTTGGCCCAGACGACGAACACGTCGGCGATCGGGCTGTTGCTGATCCACATCTTGCTGCCGGTGAGGCTGTAGCCACCGGGCACCTTCTTGGCCCGCGTGATCATGCTGCCGGGGTCGGAACCGTGGTTGGGTTCGGTCAGGCCGAAGCAGCCGATCCACTGGCCCGAGGCCAGCTTCGGCAGGTACTTCTGCTTCGTGGCTTCGTTGCCGAACTCGTTGATCGGCACCATCACGAGGGACGACTGCACGCTCATCATCGAGCGATAGCCCGAGTCGACACGCTCGACCTCGCGGGCGATCAGGCCGTAGGCGACGTAGTTGAGCCCGGAGCCACCGTAGGCTTCGGGAATCGTCGGCCCGAGCAGGCCAAGTTCACCCATCTCGCGGAAGATGGCCGGGTCGGTCTTCTCGTTGCGGAAGGCGTCTTGCACACGCGGCAGCAGCCGCTCCTGGCAGTAGGCGTGCGCCGCTTCGCGGATCGCGCGTTCGTCGCCGGTGAGCTGGCCGTCCAGGGACAGCGGATCGTCCCAGGAGAAGGTGTTTCGATTGGAAGCCATGGGCGTCTCCTAGTCCTGGTTCATCAGCTCGCGGCCGACGATGATTTGCTGGATCTGCGTGGTGCCTTCGTAGAGGCGGAGCAGCCGGACGTCGCGGTAGAAGCGCTCGACCGGGTATTCGTTGATGTAGCCCGCGCCGCCGTGCACCTGCACCCCGCGGTCCGCCACGCGGCTGGCCATCTCGGTGCAGAAGAGCTTGGCGCAGGACACGCGCATCGACACGTCGGGGTCCGACACGTGTGCCGGCTTGCGGTCGAAGCGCTCAGCCACCTCGCGCACCAGCGCCCAGCCGGCGAGCAGTTCGGCCTGGCTGTCGGCGAGCATGGCCTGGATGAGCTGGAACTCGCCGAGCTTCTTGCCGAACTGCTTGCGCTCGCGCGCGTAGCGGGCCGACTCGTCCAGCACGCGCTGCGCGATGCCGCACGCCACCGCCGAGATGTTAAGGCGCCCGCGGTCGAGCACCTTCATCGCGGTCTTGAAGCCCTGGCCAGGAACGCCGCCGATGATGTTCGCCGCCGGCACGCGCACGTTCTCGAGGATCACGTCGCAGGTCATCGTGCCGCGCTGACCCATCTTCTTGTCCTTCTTGCCGAGCTGGATGCCGGGCAGGTCGGCGGGCAAGATGAAGGCGGACACGCCCGAGGCGCCCGGGCCACCGGTGCGCGCCATCAGCGTGAATGCCCCGGCGCGCGGCGCGTTGGTGATGAAGCGCTTGGTGCCGTTGAGCACGTAGTGTTCGCCATCTTCCTTGGCGCTCGTCTTCAGCGACGCTGCGTCGGAACCCGCGTCGGGTTCGGTCAGCGCGAACGACATCACCAGCTCACCGCTGGCCACGCGCGGCAGGTAGTCGGCCTTCTGGTCGGGCGTGCCGTCCATCAGGATGCCCTGCGAGCCGATGCCGATGTTGGTGCCGAACACGGAGCGGAACGCCGGCGCGGTCTGCCCCAGCTCGAAGTTGACCTGCACCTCCTGGCTGACTGACAGGCCGATACCGCCGAACTCCTCGGGCACTGTCAGGCCGAACAGGCCCATCTCCTTCATGGCCTCGACCAACTCGGCCGGCACTTCGTCGTGCTCTTCCAGATGGTTTTCGGCCGGCACCAGCTGCTCGCGCACGAAGCGCTGCACGGTGGACAGCAGGATGTCGAAGGATTCTTGGTCGAGGGCCATGGGGTCGGGTCCTTTGTGCGGGACAAGTGTCGGGATCACCGGTGCCCGAAGACGGGCTTGCGCTTCTCGAGGAAGGCTTTCATGCCTTCGTGGGCGTCATCGCTGGCAAATCGAGCGTGCAGCTGGCGGCGCTCGAAGCCGATGCCTTCAGCCAGTGATCCCTCGTAGGCCCGGTTGACCGACTCCTTGATGGCCATCAGCGCGGGCAGCGAGAAGCCCGCGATCGTGCTGGCCAAGGCGAGGGTTTCGTCGTGCAGGCGTTCGATGGGCACGACGCGAGAGACCAACCCATAGCGGTCAGCCTCGGCGGCGTCGAGCATGCGCGCCGACAGGCACATGTCCATCGCCTTGGCCTTGCCGACCACGCGCGGCAGCCGCTGCGTGCCGCCGGCACCCGGCATCATGGCGAGCTTGACTTCCGGCAGCGCGAACTTAGCGTTGTCGGCGGCGACGACGATGTCGCAGGCCAGCGCCAGTTCACAGCCGCCGCCCATCGCGAAGCCCGCCACCGCGGCGATCACGGGCTTGCGCACACGTCGGATGGTTTCCCAATTGCGGGTGATGAACTCGCTGCGGTAGACATCCATGTATGTCCAGTCGGCCATCGCGGCGATGTCGGCACCCGCCGCAAACGCCTTGGCGTTGCCGGTGATCACGATCGCGCCGATGCCTTCGTCGGCATCGAAGCCCAGCAGCGCCTGACCCAGCGCGTCCATCAGCGCGTCATTGAGTGCGTTGAGCTGCTCCGGCCGGTTCAGCGTGATGACGCCGACACGGCCGACCGTCTCAGTCAGGATGGGGGATGGCGTCGTCATCACCGTGCTCATCGTCTGTCCGACCGCGTCGTCACTCGACGACGATCTTGCGATCGCGGATCAGCGCGGACAGTGTCTTGCCTTCCTCTGCCAGCAGCTTCTTGAATTCGGCGGATTCGAGCGTCACGGGTTCTGCGCCCAGGTCGCCGAAGCGCTGTTTGACCGCGGCGGTGGCCAACACTTTGGCGAGCTCGCGCGACAGGCGCGCAGTCACCTCGGCCGGCGTGTTGTTCGGCACCCAGAGGCCGAACCAGATGTCCAGGCCGGCGTTCTTGATGCCGAGGTCGGCGTAGGTCGGCACGTCGGGGAAGAAGGGCGACTTCTTGTCGCTCGCCACGGCCAGCAGCTTGACCTTCCCGGACTTGATGTGCGGGAAGGCAATGCCCGGGTCGAACGCCATGTCGGCCTGGCTGGCCATCACGTCCTGCAGGGCCGGGGCGGCTCCGCGGTAGGGCACGTGGGTGATGAAGGTGCCGGTGCTCTGCTTGAAGAGCTCGCCCGCCAGCTGCGGCGGCGTGCCGGTGCCCGACGAGGCGTAGGACAGCTTGCCGGGATTGGCCTTGGCCATCGCGACGAGCTGCTGCGCGTCCTTCACCTCGAGACCGGGGCGCGTGATCAGGTACATCTGCGTGCGCCCGATGCTCATCACGGGCGTCAGGTCCCGCGACGGCAGGATGGTCGACTTGAACAGCGACGGGTTGGCCGTCTCCACCGACGTGGGGGCGACGAACAGCGTGTAGCCGTCGGGTGCGGCCTTGATCACCTCGCCGGCGGCGATGTTGCCGCTGGCACCGGGCTTGTTGTCGACGATCACGGTCTGGCCCAGCGCCTCGGTCAGGCCCTGCGCGACGACACGCGCCATCACGTCGGTGGTGCCGCCGGGGGCGAAGCCGACGACGATGCGCACGCTCTTCGTCGGCCAGGCTGCTTGCGCGAGGGCAGAGCCGCTGGCGCACACGAGCCCGAGCGAGGCGATGGCGGTGAAGAGCAGGCGGCGCAGGGGTTCGCCGGTGCGGTTGAAGGCGGTGTTCATGGGTTTGTCTCCGGTTGTCTTGATTGCACTTGCATGGGTCACAGGCTGCCGTCGCGCAACATGTCGCGCAGCTTGAACTTCTGGATCTTTCCGGACGGTGTGGCCGGGATCGCGTCGCGCACGATCAGGCGCTCGGGGATGTACTGCAGCGCGACCTTCTGCGACTTCAGGAACTCGACCATGCCGGCCTGGTCCAGCGTCTGGCCGGCCTTGGGCACGACGATGGCGCAGGCGCGCTCGCCCAGTCGCTCGTCGGGGTAGGCGACGATGGCCACCTGCGCGACGGCCGGATGCTTGTAGAGCAGCGCCTCGATCTCGAAGACCGGGATGTTTTCGCCGCCGCGGATGATCACGTCCTTGCTGCGGCCGCTGATGCGGATGTAGCCGTTGGCGTCCAGCGTGGCCAGATCGCCGGTGTCGAACCAGCCCTGCGCATCGGTGCCGTTGAGTTGCGGGCGGTGCAGGTATCCGCCGAAGTTGGAGCACGATCGCACGAGCAGCTTGCCGACTTCGCCCGCCGGCATGGCCTGGCCGTCGAAGTCGACGACCTTCACTTCCACGCCGGGCAGCGGACAGCCGTCGGTGCTGCAGGCGAGCTGGTCGTCGTCATCGAGCCTGATCAACGTGACGGCGCCGTTCTCCGTCATGCCCCAGGCCGACACGATCTTGGTGCCCAGCACCCTGCGGGCCTGCTCGACCAGCGGGCCGGGGATCGGCGCACCGGCGCACAGGAAAGTCTTCAGGCTCGGCACGGCCGTGCCAGCTTCCTGCACGTTCTTTGTCAGGTCCGTCAGGAACGGCGTCGAGGCCATCGTGAAGCTCACGCCCTCGGTGCGGATGAGCTCGATCGCGCGTCGAGGCTCCCACTGGTCCTGCAGCACCACGCTGGCGCGCAGCATGAGGGGCATCATCAGGCCGTACATGAAGCCGGTCTGGTGCGCCATCGGCGACGCCATGAGGATGACGTCGTCGTGCCGCAGGGCCAGGCGCTCCGCGTACGGCACGATGTTGGCCATCAGCGTGTTCGCCGAGTGCATCACGCCCTTGGGCTCGCCCGTGGTGCCCGAGGTGTAGATCAGCTGCGTGATGTCGTCCGGGCCCGGGCGGTGGCGGGTCAGGATGTCTCGCGCGTCGGGCTCGTTCTCCCAGGCCGGCTCCGTGAGCAGGGCCTCGAAGTCGTCGGCGCCGCCGCCACCGATCACGACGATGCGTTGCAGGTGCGGCAGGCTGGGCAGCAGACCCCGGGCCATGGCCTCGTGGTCAAAGCCGCGGAACAGCTTGGGCACCACGAGCACCTTGGCCTCGCCGTGCTTGAGCATGAAGGACAGTTCGCGCTCGCGGAAGATGTGCATCATCGGGTTGAGCACCGCGCCGATGCGCGAACAGGCCAGGTACAGCACGCTGAAGTGCCACCAGTTCGGCAACTGCATCGCCACCACGTCGTTGCGGCCCACGCCCAGCCGCGCCAGGCCCACCGCCACCCGGTCGGCCAAGGCCGCGAGTTCGCGGTAGGTGAAGCGGCGCACCTCGCCCGAATCGACGCGCACCGCCGTTAGCGCCAGCTTGTCCGGCCAGGCGGCGACACAGGCGTCGAGTTCGTCGTTGATCGTGCGGTCGTGCCACCAGCCGCGGGCGATGCTCTCGGCACGACGCGGTGGCAGAAGAACGGGGTCGAACTCCATGGCTTGTCTCCGGGTTGTCTTGTTGTGGTCAGGCCGGCACGAACTTGCGTCCGGCGCGGGTGCGGGCGATGATGGTTTTCATGATCTGGGCGGTGCCGTCACCAATCTGGAAGCCCAGCACGTCGCGCAGGCGCTGTTCCATCAGCCCGCGGTCGTAGCCGCCGTGGCCGTAGCACAGCAGGCATTGGTGGATCACGTCGTAGGCGAGCTTCGGGCCCCACCACTTGGCCATGCCGGCCTCGGCGGAGTGCGGCAGGCCCTTGTCCTTGAGCCACAGGCCCTGAAGGCACACCAGGCGCGCGCCTTCCACCTCGGTGTCGAATTGCGCCAGCGGGTGCGTCACGCCCTGGAAGGCCGACAGCGGCTGGCCGAAGGCCTGGCGCTGGGTGATGTACTCCCAGGTCTCCTCGAGCGCCACGCGCGCCACCGCCAGGCACTGCAGGCCGATCAGCGAGCGCGAAAAGTCGAAGCCGTGCATCACCTGCACGAAGCCCTTGTTCTCGTCGCCCAGGCGGTGGCTCACCGGCACGCGCACGTTCTCGAAGAAGATCGATCCGCGGCCGATGGCGCGTTGGCCGTGGCAATCGAAACGGTTGGTGGTGAGGCCGGGCGTGTCCATCGGCACGAGCAGCGCCGTCACGCCGTGCGCCGCCGATTCGGGCGTTCCGGTGCGACCGAACACCACCGTGATGTCGGCCTGGTCCGCGGCGGAGATGGAGGTCTTCTCCCCGTTGATGACGTAGAAGTCACCATCGCGCTCGATGCGCAGGCGCAGGTTGGCCGCGTCGGAGCCGCCACGCGGCTCGGTCAGCGCGATGGCGCAGATCGCCTCGCCCTGCACGATCTTCGTCAGCCAGGGGCCGACGATGTCGGGGTTGCCGTACTTGGACAGGATCTGGCTGTTCAGCGAGGCCAGCAGGTTCAGGTACGAAAAGCTCAGGTCGGCGCGCGCGATCTCCTCGTGGATCACGCCTGCAGCCAGGCAGCCCAGCCCCAAGCCGCCGAAGGACTCGGGCAGTTCGGGGCAGATGAACCCGAGCTCGCCCATCTCGCGCAGCAGCGAGCGGTCCAGCACGCGCGTACGGTCGCGCTCCTGGAATCCGGGCTTGACACGCTCGTCGGCGAAGCGGCGTGCGGTCTCGGCCAGCGCCTGCAGGTCTTCGTCGATGTAGGGGTTCGGGTTCATCGCGGCGCTCCCCGGCTTACTTGGCGTACTTGCGGAAGTCGGGCTTGCGCTTGTCCTTCAGCGCGGCCACGCCTTCACGCGACTCGTCGGTGTCGTAGTACAGCTTCAGCGCGTACATGCCCATGCCGGCGATGCCGCTCTGGTGCGCGGTGTCGCAGTTGAAGCTGCGTTTGGCGATGGCGATCGCGGTAGGGCTGCGCTCGCAGATCGTCTCGGCCCACTCCTGCACGGTGGCATCGAGCTGCTCGTGCGGCACGCAGACGTTGGCCAGGCCCATGGCCACGGCCTCGGCGCCGCTGTAGCGCTTGTTCAGGTACCAGATCTCGCGTGCCTTCTTCTCGCCCACCACGCGGGCCAGGAAGGCGGTGCCGTAGCCCGGGTCGACCGAGCCCATCTTCGGGCCGACCTGGCCGAAGATGGCCTTCTCGGAACAGATGGTCAGGTCGCAGATGGTGCACAGCACATTGCCGCCGCCGATGGCGAAGCCCTGCACGCGGGCGATCACGGGCTTGGGCACGTCGCGGATGGCGGTGTGCAGCTCTTCCATCGGCAGGCCGATGGTGCCGCGGCCGTCGTAGTTGCCGTCGTGCGCCGACTGGTCGCCGCCGGTGCAGAAGGCCTTCTCGCCCGCGCCGGCCAGCACGATGCAGCCGACGCTGCGGTCGTAGCCCGCCTTGTTGAGCGCCTTGATGATCTCGTCGCAGGTGGTGCCGCGGAACGCGTTCATCTTGTCCGGGCGGTTGATGGTGATCCAGGCCACGCCGTTGCGGACCTCGTACAGGATGTCTTCGAAGTTCATGTCGGAATCTCCAGGTTGGTGTGGCTTCGGGTCAGCCGCGAATGCATGGGGGAACGGCCTTCAACCGTTCATGGTCAAGCCGCCCGACACGCTCAGCACCTGCCCGGTGATGAAGGCAGCGTCGCTGCTGGCGAAGAAGAGGATGGCGCCCGGCAGGTCGTCGGGCTGGCCGATGCGGCCCAGCGGAATGGAGCGCGTGAACGCCTCCATCAGCTTCTCCGGGTTGCCTGCACCTTCCTTGTATTCGGCGAAGAGTGCGGTGTCGGTCGGGCCGGGGCAGACGACGTTGACGGTGATGCCGTGGCGGGCGTGCTCGCGGGCGATGGTCTTGGAGAACGAGACCAGGCCGCCCTTGCAGGCCGCGTAGACGGCCTCGCCCGACGAGCCGACGCGGGCGGCGTCCGACGCGATGTTGACGATGCGACCCTTCTTGCGCGCGGCCATGCCCGGCAGCACGGCGTGATGCATGTGCAGCGCGCCGGTCAGGTTGATCGCGATGAGCTTGTCCCACTGCGCCGGCTCGGTCTTGGTGAACGGCTTGAAGACATCCCAGCCGGCGTTGTTGATCAGCACATCGATGGGGCCGAGGTCCTTCTCGGCGGCGATGACGGCCGCGTCGACGCTGGCGCGGTCGGTGATGTCGCAGCGGAAGGCCTGGGCGCGACCACCTTCGGCGCGGATGCCGGCTGCCACCTTCTCGGCAGCCTCGAGGTTCAGGTCGAACACGGCGACGGAGGCGCCTTCTTGGGCGAACCGACGGCAGGTGGCGCCGCCAATGCCGCCGCCTCCTCCAGTGACGATCACGGTGTGGTTGTCGAAGCGTTGGCTCATGAAGGGTCTCCGTTGCAAAAGAGGGTCGGGTGAGTGAAGATCTGTCGTATCTGTCGCTCTAGATACGTCAATATGTTGACGCAACTATAGGCGAAGCCCTCTTGAACCTCAAGAGGCATTTACCTCTTGTGGATTATGGTTAACCCTATGTCATCCCAGCACCACACCAAGATCGATCTTGCCAATAGGTTGTTCTTTCGCCTCTACCAATGCGCAAACATGTTGCATAAAACAGGCACCCGAGCCGTCGAGGACGAGGGGCTGACGACGCAGCAGTGGGCGGTGCTGGGCGCCCTGTCGCGCGAGAAGTCGCAGGGCGGCATGAGCATTGGAGATCTGGCGCGCTACTTGATGGTGAGCCGGCAGAACCTTTCGGGTCTCATCAGCCGCATGGAGCGGGACGGGCATGTTGCGGTCGCCGCGAGTGGGCAGGACCGCCGCTCACGCGTGGTGACGATGACGGAGTCGGGGCGACACGTCTGGCAGGACCTGGCCCTGCCCAAGATCCACGGCTACTACGAGGCGATCCTGGCCGACTTCTCGGTCAACGACGTCACGCACACATTGCACTACCTGCTCAAGATCCTCGAGAACATGCAGCGGCTCGACGCAGCCCGGCTCTCTGCCGAAGAGGGTGACGAAGCCAAGGTGCCGGCTTAGCGTTGGGCGGCACTGCCCAGAGCCTGCAGTCTTGGCACGACCGTGCCTGCACCGAGACCGGCAGATGGAGGCTCCGAATGGGTCGACGGTCAGGCGACCACCTCGCATCCGCATTCGTGGTATTCACGGGCCGTGGCCCATGTCTCCTCGACCACTGCGCTGCTGCTGATGGCCTTGGACCGCCTTCAGGAGGTGAACGACACCTTGGGCCACCATATCGGCGACCAACTCCTGGCTCAGATCGGCCCGAGGCTGGACGGCGCGCTACGGGGAGCCGATACGGTTGCTCGCCGGGACGGCGATGAGTTCGCCGTGTTGCCGTCTGCCGTCGATGATTTGAGCGGCGCGCTGGATGTCGCTTCGCGCCTGCGCCGGGCACTGACCGAGGCCTTCTGGGTCGAAGTCGTTGAACTCGACATCGACGCACTGGACTGTGGCGCCGAGCAAGCCACTGTTCGGGACAAGCTCCGGCACGCTTCCTTGTCGACGACCTCGATGTGCCTGCAGGTGGACAATCTTCTCAAGCCGCAGCGCCCGACCTGGTGGACATGACCCTGAATCCGGGAATGAGCGCGACCGCGCGCTTCGGCATCGCCACGCTGGCGCGCCGGGTTGAGCCGCCTGCGATGTCGATCGTTCGAAAGTTGGTAGCGGAACGGATGAGCGAATAGCGCCGTGGGCGCGGAGCCGCAAGGCGCGGGCCCTCGCGAGCCTGCTCCCCTCGAGGGCCCGATTGGGGCGTGTCAGCGCACGACGCCAATCTCTTCGCGCTGGCCGCTCTTGTAGGTGTACAGCGTCAGCGCTCCGTTCTTGATGTCGCCCTTCTCGTCGAAGGCCACCGGACCCGTGACGCCCGCATAGCTGATCTTCTGCAGCGCCGGCAGGTACTTGGCCGGGTCGGACGAGCCCGCCTTCACCATGGCATCGACCATCGCGCGGGTGGCGTCGTAGGTGTAGGGCGCATAGATCTGCACCTCAGAGCCGAACTTCTTCTTGAAGTCGGCCTTGAACTTGTCCAGCGCCGGCTTCTGCGCCGGGTCGACGCCGCCGGCGATCGCGCAGACCACCTGGCCGTCGGGCAACTGGCTGGCGGCCAGCTTGGACAGCTCGGCCGTGCAGACACCGTCGCCGCCCATGAACTTGGCAGCGATGCCCAGCTGCTTCATCTGCCGCAGCATCGGGCCGGCCACTGCGTCCATGCCGCCGTAGAAGATCACATCCGGCTTGGCGGACTTGATGCCGGTCAGGATGGCCGTGAAGTCGGTGGCCTTGTCGCTCGTGAACTCGCGTTTGGCGATGGTCGCGCCAGCAGCTTTGGCGGCCTTCTCGAATTCTGCCGCCACGCCCTGGCCGTAGGCCGTGCGGTCGTCGATCACGGCGATGGTCTTGGCCTTCAAGGTCTGCACCGCATAGCGGCCCAGCGTGCCGCCCAGCTGCACGTCGTCGGCCACCATGCGGAAGGTGGTCTTGAAGCCCTGGCGCGTGTAGCGCGGATTCGTCACCGACGGCGCGATCTGCGGAATACCAGCATCGGCGTAGATGCGCGCCGCAGGAATCGCGGTGCCTGAGTTCAGATGGCCCACGACGCCCTGGACCTTGCTGTCCACCAGCTTCTGCGCCGCGGCGGTGCCCTGCTTGGGATCGCCGGCGTCGTCTTCGGCCAACAGCTCGAAGCGTGCTGTTCGACCGCCGATCTGTACGCCCTTGGCGTTCAGTTCCTCGATGGCCATGCGGACGCCGTTCTCGTTGTCGTGCCCCAGATGCGCGGCGGGGCCGCTCAGCGCGGCGACGTGGCCGATCTTGACGACGAGGGGATCTGCGGCGTGCGCGGACAGGGACATGCAGGCGGCGGCAAGGCAGCCCAGGCGGAAAGTTTGCGTGGTCATGGAATCTCTCGAAGCGACGTGAACAGGGTTGGGGATGCCACCGGACCTCCGGTGGTCATCACCCCCTCTGTCGCTGAGACCTGAGAGATTCACGCGGCCGCATTGGCTGCGCTTGCTCCTTCGGCGCGCCGGCAGACGTCAAACGGCCGGCACTTCTGCAGAGTTCATCCAGGGCACCGGTCCTTTTGCCTGAGAGTTTCCGGGGCGGTTTCTCCTTCGGCGCCGCGTGTCGCACGCGATCTCTCCCGATGCCTGTCGGGCTTTTGGCCAGCAAGGTGATCGGCGGATAACCGCTACCTTGCGTTGAAGAGTCAGATGATACCGCCGAATGCGGGTTAACCCGGATCGAGGCCGGCACACGGGAGTGCCCGGCCGCGCTGTTCAAGTCTCCCAGGCCGGGACGCGTAGAGCCTCTGCAAGAAAGTCGATCAGCACGCGCACTTTGGTCGTGAGGTGCTTGCGGCTGGGGTAGACCGCGTAGACCCCAAGCTCCATCGAGCGATATTCGGGCAGAACCTCGACTAGCGCACCGGACCGCAGGTGGGTGGCAACCATGAACGATGGCTGCAGCACAATGCCCTGGTGCAGCAACGCCGCTGTGCAGCAGGTGTCGCCGCTATTGCTGCGCATGCGCGGCGTGACTTTCACGCTCACCGGTCCGTGCGGCCCCTCGAAGCTCCATTGCTCTCCCGCAGCCAGCAAGGTGTAGCTGAACACGGTGTGGCGTGCGATGTCGGCCGGGTTCTCCGGTGCGCCGTGGCGCCGCAGGTACTCGGGCGAGGCACACACCACCATCCGCGTGGAGGTCAAGCGGCGGCTGACGAGTGACGAGTTAGGCAGTCGCGCGACTCGCACCGCGAGGTCGTAGCCCTCCTCCACCAGGTCGACGATGCGATCAGCCAGCGTCACGTCGAGCGTCACGTTCGGGTGCTGCGCCATGAAAGCCGGCCACAGCGGCGCCAAGTGCAGTAGCCCGAAGCTCACCGGCACGTTCAGCCGCAGCAGCCCGACCGCCTCGTCGGCGCGCGAGGTGACCTCCGCCTCCGCTTCCTCGACATCGGCCAACACATCCTTGCAGCGCGCATGGAAGGCCTCGCCTTCGACCGTGAGCGAGAGCTTGCGTGTCGTGCGGTGCAGCAGCCGCACGCCGAGACGCGACTCCAGGTCGCCGACCAGGCGCGACACCGCCGTCTTGGACACCTGCAGGTTTTCAGCGGCGCGCACGAAGCTGCCAGCGTCGACGACGGCAGCGAATGCCTGCATCTCCTCGAATCGATCCATGCTCGGATTATCCCGGTATCCGGTCCAAACAATCACTGCATGCGCTGTTTATCTCCTTATCCGCAACTTCTAGAGTCTCTTCATCGCAGCGGCGCGCTGCACCAACCCAGGAGAGACCTCCATGAAGATCACAGTCATCGGCGCCGGCAACATGGGCGCAGCCTTCGTCAAGCAACTCGTCCGTGCCGGCCACCAGGTCAGCGTCACGGCCCGTGATGCCGCCAAGGCCGCTTCGGTCGCCGCGGCCCATCCCGGCACCAAGGCCGTCAACGCCACGGGTGCCGCCGACGGTGCCGACGCCGTCGTGCTGGCCACCGGCTACGCCGATGCCGTGGCAGCACTCCAGTCTGTCGGTGACCTGAAGGGCAAGGTCGTCATCGACATCACGAACCCGCTGACGGCCGACTACATGGGCCTGACCCTCGGCCACAGCACCTCGGCCGCGGAGGAGATCGCGAAGGCGGTTCCAGGCGCCGAGGTCGTCAAGGCCTTCAACACCGTGTTCGCACAGGTGCTCTCTGAAGGACCGGACTTCGGCAACGGCCGCACGGTCAGCGTCTTCGTCGCGTCCGACAGCGAGCGTGCGAAGAAGGCGGCCCGCGCCATCGCCGAAAGCATCGGCTTCGACGTCTTCGACGCCGGTGGCCTGAAGAACGCTCGCTACCTCGAGCCGTTGGCCGGTTTGAACATCTACCTCGGCTACGGCGCCGGTCTCGGCACGGGCATCGCGCCGACCTGGATCCGCAAGGCCTGAACCCTCCAAGGAGCAAGACCATGAGCAGCAACCGCTTCATCGACCGCGTGCTGGCCACCGACGCAGGCCTCGGCCCGCTGGCGCTGCGCATCCCGGTAGGCATGATCTTCACCGCGCACGGCGCGCAGAAGCTCTTCGGCTGGTTCGGCGGCTACGGCCTCGAAGGCACGGGCCAGTTCTTCGCGTCGATCGGGCTGAACCCCGGCGTGCTGATGGCGCTGCTGGCGGGCGGAGCCGAGTTTTTCGGCGGCCTCGCGCTGGTGTTGGGACTGCTGGTGCGCCCGGCGGCCGCGTCACTGAGCTTCGCGATGCTGGTGGCCATCTTCGCGGTGCACTTCAGCAAGGGCTTCTTCCTCGACAAAGGCGGCTACGAGTACGCACTGGCCCTGTTCGCGGCGTCGCTGTCTCTGCTGATGAGCGGTGGCGGGCGCTTCGCGGCTGACGCGCTGCGGGCCGGGCGATCGACTCCGTCTCCGCGCGTGTCAGGCCCTGCAGGTACGCTCTCGCCTTCGGTGCAACGATAGCCTTCTGGATTCATTCATGACCCGGCGCGACGACATCCTCATCCACCGCCCCGCCGCACCCGGGGTTGCCACCGAGTTGCTGTTGCTGTTCCACGGTGTGGGCTCCAGTGCCGAGGGTCTGCGCCCCCTCGGCCAGATGCTAGCCGAACGGCGGCCACAGGCTTGGGTGGTCAGCGTGCGGTCGCCCGACGCCTCGGACCTGGGTCGGGGCTGGCAGTGGTTTTCGGTGCAGGGCGTGACTGAGTCCAACAGGCCGGCACGAGTCGCGGCGACGATGCCGCGCTTCGCCGAGGCGGTGCAGGACTGGCAGCGCGAAAGTGGTGTGTCACCCAGCGCCACCGTGTTGGTCGGCTTCTCGCAGGGCGCGATCATGGCGCTGGAGTCGACGCAGCAGCCGGAGCCACCGGCCACCCGCGTGGTCGCACTGGCGGGGCGCTTCGCGCAGGCTCCGCATGCCGCGCCCGCCGGCCTTCGGGTGCATCTGCTGCATGGCGACGACGACCGCGTGATGCCGGTGGCGCTGGCCAGGGACGCCGCGGCGCAATGGCACGCCCTTGGCGGCGCAGCGACACTCGACACCTTCCCTGGCCTCGGGCACGGCATCGACGAGCGCGTGGTCCGGAAGGTAGCCCAGCACTTGGGAGCGGCAGCGTCGTGAGTTCAGCCGCCTGCCGTCTGCGCCTTCACGCCAGGTCCACGCTGCTGGAATTCGGCGGGGCAGAGGCGGTTGACGTTGCCGGTCGGGATCCGGGACTTCGCCGACAACATCCTTCGCCACGATCCACCCACCCCGGCTGAGCTCGAGCGCGCCATCGATGTCGTCGAAGACGCGCTGTCGGGCTCGCGCCTTGCACAGGCCGAGCGGGGAGCGCTCGCGACCTCGGATGCCGTGTTGCGCTCGATGCCTGGCCTGCAGGAGGCGGTCACGGGCCTCTCACGCGAAGCCGTAGAGGCGCAGTTTCAGCGACTGGCGTCCAGGTCGCTCGGCGCGCCAGTCGCCGAGTCCGAATTGCCCTCCGGGCGCGAATTCGCCGCTGCCCTCCTCATCCTGCGTGAGTGCATGCACCACCTGGGGTTCGACAACCTCCAGCTTGCGACGGAGTGACTGATGCCCGAGGCCAACCTGACGGTGGAAAGCAGCACCTGGCCCGCTTTGAACGCCACAAGTTGGCTCCAGCGAACGGCTTCGAGGAAACTCAAGGCGACGAAAGCGCGACAACTCACGCGCTATTTGGCAACGTCCCGGGCCTGTCGGCGAGAAGCCGATCGGGTCCCACACATTCAGATTCCAATGCATCGCGGCCTCGACGCACGGCGCGGGTCAAATCAAGCCTCTTCTCGGCCAGAACCGTCGAGACGAAGTCGGCAATCGCGACGTTGTTCAGGTCGGACATCAAGAAGTGCGTGTTTCCGCGGATACCGATGTCCGGGAGGTGCACCAGACGAGCATCGCCGCCATGCTTGTTGATCGCGCCGAACTCGAACGTGAGAGCGCACGGTTGGCGCTGGTCAAACAGCAGATCAAGGCACTGGAGGCCGCGCGGCGCCAAGCGCTGGAGGACGGCAAGCAGCCGCTGGTGGCACAGTTGGCCCAGCTGCGGGCGATCGGGCCCAAGGGCGCCTGGGTGCTGGTCAAGGATCTGTTCGGCTGGCGGCGTTTCGCCAGCCGGCGCGAGCTGGCCGGCTGCCCTGTGGCTGGCACCCACGCCCTACGACAGCGGTGGCAGCCAAGTCGAGCAAGGCATCAGCAATGCCGGCAACAAGCGAGCGCGGGCTTTGCTGGTCGAGCTCGCGTGGGCCCGGCTGCGACTGCAGCCCGATAGCGAGCTAACTCAGTGGATCAACCGGCGCTTCGCGGCAGATGCTTCGGTGTCTCCGAGATGTACCGTCTGGCTGCGACGATCAGCAGCAGACCCATGGGCAGGTTGATGAAGAAGCCGGCGCGCCACGACGCCAGGTCGGCGAACAGGCCGCCCAGCACCAGCCCCAGCGTGGCGCCTGCACCGGCCGCCGCGGCGTACATGGACAGAGCGCGGGTGCGCGCCGGGCCTTCGGCGAAGTGCGTCAACAGCCGAGTACTTCTGCTACCCGGGCGCTTCGCGCGGGCAGAGTGCCTTCCCGCAGGCGCGCTGGGCCTGGTAGAGTGTGCACGCATGTGGTGACGGCCGCCGAGGTCGCGCCCTGCGGCCACGGCGAGCAGGCCATGGCCGTGCGGCTGATGCCGGCCAATCTCGAACCCGGCATGCTGGTGCCGGCCGACCGCAACGTCTATGGCTTCAAGCTCTGGCAGATTGCCTGCGCCAGCGGCGCCAAGCTCGCCTGGCGGGTCAAGTCCAGCCTCGAGCTGCCGATCGAGCGAGTGCTCAGCGACGGCGACAACGGCGCCATCGACGTCGGCCACCTTTTCACCAGCGGCGAGAAGCTCGGCGTCGGCCGCTTCGGTCTCGACCACGACGGCACGCTGGCCGATGCGGTGAGTTTGCGCGAAGCGGCGGCGAACGCCGCGGGCAACGAAACGGGGCGCGTCGCCCGGTGCCTGTCGGACCTGTTGCTCGACGCCGGTGCCGATGAAGACATTGTGCCGCCGGACGAAATCGAGAACCTGCTGCTGAAGACGGCCGTCGCGCGGGCTCAAGGCAACCTCGCCGCCGCGGCGCGGCTGCTCGGCTTCACGAGGCCACAGATCGATTTCCGGCTGCGCAGCCGGGGCATCGCGCACGACAGCGAGTGATCGCAGCGAGTGATATGCGAGGACACCATCGCGCCGGTCGGTCAGCCGACCAGATCAGCCAGTGCCGGCAACACCTCGTCGCGCCGCTGCCTGAAGCGCTCGCACTCGCCGCACAGCCACTGCGCGAGCAGGCCGACGCGGGCGGGCGGCTTGGCAACGTGCACCAGCCGGTAAGTGGCCGGCGAACGCACGGCGCGGCCGAACAGCGGCACCAGCCGGCCGCTTTGCAGATGCTCGAGCACGAGCGCAATGCGGCCCATCGCGATGCCCTGGCCGTCTAGCGCCGCCGCGACCGCGAGCTGCGACAGATTGAACCGTCGTCCGTGAGCCAAGCCGGAGGCATCGACGCCGACGGCCGACAGCCAGCAGCGCCATTCGGCTTCCGGCTCGATGCCCGGCCATGCGATCGCGTCGTGCAGCAACATCGAGCCGTCGAGGTCCGTCGGCCCGCGCAGCCGCGGATGCGCGGCCACGAATGCCGGGCTCGCGACCGGCAGCAGGTATTCGTCGAGCAGCGGCGTCGCTTCGAGATCGCGGTAATCAACGGGGTCGTACCGGATCGCCGCGTCGATGCCTTCGCTGAGCACCGTCGCCATCTCGATCGCGTGAAATTCAGCCGAGACGCGCAGGTCGATCAGCGGATGCTCGCGGTAGAACGCGCCGATGCGCGGCATTAGCCACAACAGGGCGAACGACGAGTAGCAGCTCAGCGCGAGCGGCCCATCGGCCCGCGGATGCTGAAATCGCGCCAGCGCCAACTCAAGGTCGTCGAACGCCGACATGACCACGTCACGCAACTGCTTGCCTTCTTCGGTCAACACCAGCTGTCGCGGCAGGCGGTGAAACAGCGGCATGCCGAGCCGCTCTTCGAGTTCGCGCACCTGCTGGCTGATCGCGCCTTGCGTGAGGCACAGCTCCGAAGCAGCCTGGGTGAAGCTGCCCGCGCGGGCAGCGGCTTCGAAGCACCGCATCCACGACATCACGGAAGTGTTGAGTCGGCTTCGTCGCATCTGACTTCTCGGCGCTGACAGTGGCACTAATGAGGCAACTCAGTATAGATCGCTTGAGCTCAAAGACCTCACGCAACATACTCGACCGCATCCCGCTGACGAGGACGCTGCCATGACTACTGAGCGCAAGAACATCCGCTACACACAGGACCACGAATGGCTGCGGGCCGAAGCCGACGGCAACGTCGTCGTCGGCATCACCGACCACGCGCAGCAGCAGCTAGGCGACATGGTGTTCGTGCAGCTGCCCGAGGTGGGAAAGCATTTCGCGGCCGGCGATGAGGCGGCGGTGATCGAGTCGGTGAAGGCCGCCGGCGACATCAAGGTACCAGTCGCTGGCACCGTGATCGAGGTCAACACCGCGCTCACCGAAGAGCCCGGCAAGGTCAACGAAGACCCGATGGGCGCCGGCTGGTTCATCAAGATCAAGCCCGACAACCCGGCCGAGATGGCGGGGCTGATGGACGAGGCGGCCTACGCCAAGTTCGTCGAGAGCCAGGGCTGAAGCCGCGCGCCGCGCACGAGACCTCACGCCGTCGACGGACCGCACAATGACCGCATCACCTCAACGCAGCTGGGCCGAACTGGCGCAGCACGACGACTTCATCCGCCGCCACGTAGGCCCCGACGCCGCCGACCGCCAGGCGATGCTCGCGACGCTCGGCGTCGATTCGATGGCCATGCTGATCGACACGGTGGTGCCGGCGGCGATTCGCTCGCGCGATCCGCTCGCGTTGGGCGACGCGCGCAGCGAAGCGCAGGTGCTCGAAGATCTGCGCCGCATCGCGTCGAAGAACAAGGTTCACAAATCGTGCATCGGGCAGGGCTACCACGACAGCCACACGCCGCCGGTGATACTGCGCAACCTGCTCGAGAACCCGGCTTGGTACACCGCCTACACGCCGTACCAGCCCGAGATCTCGCAGGGCCGGCTCGAAGCGCTGCTGAATTTCCAGACGATGGTCGGCGACCTCACCGGCCTCGAGATCGCGAACGCGTCGCTGCTCGACGAGGCGACCGCGGCGGCCGAAGCGATGACCTTCTGCCGCCGGCTCGCGAAGAACAAGGGCAAGTGTTTCTTCGTCTCGAGCGACTGCCATCCCCAGACGATCGACGTCGTGCGTACGCGGGCGGCGCCGCTGGGCATCGAGGTCGTCGTCGGCGACGAGCGCAAGGACCTCGACGCGATCGACTGCTTCGGCGTGCTGCTGCAATACCCCGGCACCAGCGGCGAGGTGCGCGACCCGAGCGACGTCGCGGCGCGCGCGCACGCCAAGGGCGCGCTGGTCGCTATCGCGGCCGACCCGCTCGCGCTGACCTTGCTGAAGCCGCCGGGCGAATGCGGCGCCGACGTCGCAATCGGCACGACCCAGCGCTTCGGCGTGCCGCTCGGTTATGGCGGGCCGCACGCGGCCTTTTTCGCAACGAAGGACGCCTACAAGCGTGAGATGCCCGGGCGCTTGGTCGGCGTGTCGATCGACAGCAAGGGCCGCAAGGCGTATCGCCTGGCAATGCAGACGCGCGAGCAGCACATCCGGCGCGAGAAGGCCTCGAGCAACATCTGCACCGCGCAGGCGCTGCTGGCGATGATCTCGGCGATGTACGCGTCGTACCACGGCCCGCGCGGTCTCGAGACGATTGCGATGCGCGTCCATCGGCTGACCTGCGCGCTGGCCGACGGCCTGAAGCAGCTCGGCCACGAGGTTTCGACGCAAGCGTTCTTCGACGCCATCACCGTCGCGACCGGCAGCCGCACCGCGGCGATCCACGACGCGGCGCGGCAGCGCGGCATCAACCTGCGCGAGATCGACGGCGCGCGCGTCGGCATCGCGCTCGACGAGACGACGACGCCGGCGGACGTCGAAGCGTTGTGGGCGGCGTTCGCGCCGGCCGGCAAGAAGCCGCCCACGTTCGGCGCCGTCGAACCGATAGCCGCGGACCGCGTGCCGTCGGCCCTGCAGCGCACCTCGCCGTTCCTCGAGCACCCGGTCTTCAACACCTACCACAGCGAGACCGACATGCTGCGCTACCTGCGCAGCCTCGCCGACAAGGACCTCGCGCTCGACCGCACGATGATCCCGCTGGGCTCATGCACGATGAAGCTCAACGCGACCACCGAGATGATCCCGGTGACGTGGAAGGAGTTCGGCGGCCTGCACCCGTTCGCGCCGCCCGATCAGGCCGAGGGCTACCGGCAGCTGACGAGCGAGCTTGAGCAGATGCTGTGCGCGTGCACCGGCTACGACGCCGTGAGCCTGCAGCCGAACTCCGGCGCGCAGGGCGAATACGCCGGCCTGCTGGCGATCCGCGCCTGGCACGCGAGCCGCGGCGAGGGACAGCGCAACGTCTGTCTGATCCCGTCGTCGGCGCACGGCACCAACCCGGCGACCGCGCAGATGGTCGGCATGCAGGTAATCGTCGTCGCCTGCGACGCGCAGGGCAACGTCGACGTCGCCGATCTCGAAGCCAAGGCCGCGAAGCACGCCGCGAACCTGGCGGCGATCATGATCACCTACCCGTCGACGCACGGCGTGTTCGAGGAGCAGGTGGTCGAGGTCTGCAAGATCGTCCACGACCATGGCGGGCAGGTCTACATCGACGGCGCGAACATGAACGCGCAGGTCGGCCTGTCGCAGCCCGGCAAGTACGGCGGCGACGTCTCGCACCTGAACCTGCACAAGACCTTCTGCATCCCGCACGGCGGCGGCGGGCCCGGCGTCGGGCCGATCGGCGTCAGGGCGCACCTCGCGCCGTTCCTCCCCGGGCATCGCCAGTTCGCTGAGAGCAAGCAGGGCGCGGTCAGCGCCGCGCCGTGGGGCAGCGCCAGCATCCTGCCGATCACCTGGGCCTACATCGCGCTGATGGGCCGCGACGGGCTGAAGCAGGCGACCGAAGCCGCGATCCTCAACGCCAACTACATCGCGCACCGGCTCGCGCCGCACTTTCCCGTCCTCTACACCGGCAAGCACGGCAGGGTCGCGCACGAGTGCATCCTCGACCTGCGTCCGCTGAAGGACGAGACCGGCATCTCGGGCGAGGACGTCGCCAAGCGCCTGATCGACTTCGGCTTCCACGCGCCGACGATGTCGTTCCCGGTCGCCGGCACGCTGATGATCGAACCGACCGAAAGCGAGCCCAAGGCCGAGCTCGATCGCTTCTGCGACGCGATGATCCGCATCCGTGCCGAGATCGCCGCGGTCGGCCGCGGCGAGATCGACAAGCTCGACAACCCGTTGAAGAACGCGCCGCACACCGCGATGGACATCGCCGCCGGCGAATGGAGCCATCCGTATTCGCGCGAGCAAGCGGCGTTTCCGGTGCCCTCGCTGCAGGCGGCGAAGTACTGGCCGCCGGTGGGCCGCGTCGACAACGTCTACGGCGACCGCAACCTCGTCTGCGCGTGCCCGCCGATGGCCGAGTACGAGCAGGCCGAGTACTCGGGCGCGTGACCGCGCCTGACCCGCAACCCGGCCGCGACGCGAAGGACACGATCATGCAGACCCATCTCGTATTGACCGCGATCGGAGCCGACCGGCCCGGTCTCGTCAGCGCGCTGTCGGACACCATCACGGCCGGCGGCGGCAACTGGCTCGACGCGCGCATGGCGAGCCTGGCCGGCAAGTTCGCCGGCATCCTGCTCGTCGCGGTCGACGCGGACAAGGCCGACGCACTGGCCGCCGCGCTGCACAAGCTCGACGCCAAGGGTCTGCGGCTGGTCGTCGAGAAGGGCACCGCCGAAGCGGCGCCGCGCGCTGGCCGCACGCTGAAGCTCGAACTGCTCGGACAAGACCGGCCGGGCATCGTGCGCGACATCTCGCGCGTGCTCGCGGGGCTGCAGATCAGCATCGCCGACTTCGAGACCGAACGCGCGAGCGGCTCGTTCTCCGGCGAGGCGATGTTCAAGGCCACCGCGCTGCTGCAACTGCCGCAGCAGATCGAACCCGCGCAGGTGCGCCGCGCGCTCGAGGGGCTGGCGAACGAGCTGATGGTGGACCTGAGCCTTGCCGAGGGACCTCCATCCGGCTGAGCCGCCGTTCCCCCCGGACCTGGATCGACCCCGGACAGCCGAGCGAGAGACAGCTCGGCGGCCGCGTCACGCACAACCCGCGCAGCGCGACGCAAAGACCGACCCCCGCGCACCACGAGGAGCTGCCATGTTCGACACCAAGACGAAGATTGCCGACTTCGACCCCGTGCTGTGGCGCGCGATCGAGGCCGAGCGCCATCGGCAGGAAGATCACATCGAGCTGATCGCTTCCGAGAACTACGCCAGCCCGCGCGTGATGCAGGCGCAAGGCACGGTGCTGACCAACAAGTACGCCGAGGGCTACCCAGGCAAGCGCTACTACGGCGGCTGCGAGCATGTGGACGTGGTCGAACAGCTTGCGATCGACCGTGCGAAGCAGCTCTTCGGCGCCGACTGGGCGAACGTGCAGCCGCATTCGGGCTCGCAGGCCAACGCCGCGGTGTACCTGGCGCTGCTGCAGCCCGGCGACTCGATCCTCGGCATGAGCCTCGCGCACGGCGGGCACCTGACGCACGGCGCGAAGGTCAACTTCTCGGGCAAGCTGTACAAGGCGGTGCAGTACGGCATCGACGAGCAGGGCCTGATCGACTACGACGAGGTCGAGCGCCTCGCGCTCGAGCACAAGCCGAAGATGGTCGTGGCGGGCTTCTCGGCCTACTCGCGCAAGCTCGACTTCGCGCGCTTTCGCGCGATCGCCGACAAGGTCGGTGCGCTGCTCTTCGTCGACATGGCGCACGTCGCCGGGCTGGTCGCCGCCGAGCTGTACCCGAACCCGCTGCCGCACGCCGATGTGGTGACGACGACCACGCACAAGACTTTGCGAGGGCCGCGCGGCGGGCTGATCCTCGGCCGCACGAACCCGGCCCGACCCGAGATCGAGAAGAAGATCGCGTCGATGGTCTTCCCCGGCGCGCAGGGCGGCCCGCTGATGCATGTGATCGCCGCCAAGGCCGTGGCGCTGCACGAGGCGCTGCAGCCCGAGTTCCGCGGCTACCAGCAGCAGGTCGTCGCCAACGCGCGCGCGATGGCCGCCGTGTTCGTCGAACGCGGTTTCGACATCGTCTCCGGCGGCACCGACGACCACCTGTTCCTCGTCAGCCTGATCAAGAAGGGCCTGACCGGCAAGGCGGCCGACGCCGCGCTCGGCAGCGCGCACATCACCGTCAACAAGAACGCGGTGCCGAACGATCCGCAATCGCCTTTCGTGACCAGCGGCGTTCGCATCGGCACGCCGGCGGTGACGACGCGCGGACTGCTCGAAGCCGACGTGCGCGAACTGGCCGGCTGGATCTGCGACGTGCTCGACGACATCGACAACCCGCAGGTGATCGAGCGCGTGCGCGGCAAGGTCACGGCGCTGTGCAAGCGCCTGCCGGTCTACGGCCGCTGACAGCCGGCCGACACGCAACAGACTGGGCCGCAAGCGCGGCCGACAAGGAGATCTCGCCATGAAACACCTGAGCCAAGTCGAACTCGACGCCGAACAGCGCGCCGAGGAGAAAGACCTCGAGCGCGGCCTGTCGAACCGCCACATCCAGCTGATCGCCATCGGCGGCGCGATCGGCGTCGGGCTGTTCCTCGGCTCGGCCAAGGCGATCGCCAAGGCCGGCCCCGCGCTGATACTGACGTACGCGATCGCGGGCCTCGCCGTCTTCTTCATCATGCGCGCGCTCGGCGAACTGCTGATCCATCGGCCGGTCGCCGGTTCGTTCGCCACCTACGCCGAGGAGTACATCAGCCCTTGGGCCGGGTTCGCCACCGGCTGGACCTATTGGTTCACCTGGGTCGTGACCGGAATGGCCGAGTTGACGGCGGTCGGCATCTACACGAACTACTGGTTCCCCGCGATCCCGCAATGGCTTCCGGCGCTGGTCGCGCTGGTCGTCCTGTACGGCGCCAACCTGATCGCCGTCAAAGTGTTCGGCGAACTGGAGTTCTGGTTCGCGTTGATCAAGGTGCTGGCGATCGCCACGCTGCTGGTGCTGGGCGTGCTGATCCTGACGTTCGGCTTCGGGCCGCTGGGCAAGACGGCAAGCCTGGGCAACCTCATCGACCACGGCGGCTTCTTCCCGGTGGGGATCACAGGCGTGGTCCTGACCCTGCAGATCGCCATGTTCGCCTTCACCGGCGTGGAGCTGATCGGCGTGACCGCCGGCGAGGCCAAGAACCCGCAGGAGGTGCTGCCCAAGGCGACGAACAGCATCACCTACCGGATCCTGCTCTTCTACATCGGCTCGCTGATCATCCTGATGTCGCTGGTCGCCTGGAACGAGTACGACCCGAAGATGAGCCCATTCGTCTCCGTGTTCGACAAGATGGGTATCCCGTACGCGGCGGGGATCATCAACTTCGTGGTGCTCACCGCGGCGGCGTCGTCGTGCAACAGCGGCATCTTCAGCACGGGTCGCATGCTCTACACGCTGGCGCATTTCGGCCAGGCGCCGAAGTTCCTCGGCGAGGTCAGTGCCCAGCACGTGCCTTCCAAGGCGATCACCCTGTCGGCGGCCGTGATGTTCGTCGGCGTGGTGCTGAACTACCTGGTCCCCGAGGAGGCGTTCACCTACGTCACCAGTGTCGCGACGGTCGGCGCGATCTGGACCTGGGGCGTGATCATCGTTGCGCACATGGGCTACCGCAAGGCGGTGCGCGAGGGCGAGGCCAAGCCCGTTTCCTTCCGCATGCCGGGCGCGCCGGTGTCGAGCTGGTTCGTCCTGCTGTTCCTCACGGCCGGCACCGTCATGCTGTCGCTCGATGCAGGCAATCGCGTCGCGCTCTACATTGCGCCGGTGTGGTTCGCGCTGCTGACCATCGGCTACAAGATGGCACAGGCGAAGAAGGAGGGTCTGGCCCTCGGTGGGGCGAGGTGAACAGCCATGTCCGTCAGCGTGCTCGACATCTTCAAGATCGGCATCGGCCCGTCCAGCTCGCACACCGTCGGGCCGATGCGCGCCGCACGCACCTTCGCGCTCGGCTTGCGCGAGCGTGAGCTGCTCGCGCAGGTCAAGCGCATCAAGGCCGAGCTGTACGGCTCGCTCGGCGCCACCGGCAAGGGCCACGGCTCGGACAAAGCCGTGATGCTCGGGCTCGAAGGCGAAGCGCCCGACGAGGTCGATACCGAGAGCGTGCCGGCGCGGCTGGCGGCGATCCGCCGGGACAAGCGACTGACCGTGCTCGGCGTTCATGAGATCGCCTTCGACGAGAAGGCCGACCTCGTGATGTACCGTCGCGAGAGCCTGCCGTTCCACCCGAACGGCATGCGCTTCTCGGCGTTCGACGCCGAAGGGGCGACGCTGTACGCGCGCGTGTACTACTCGGTCGGCGGCGGCTTCGTGCTCGACGAATCGGCGACCGAGGGCTCGCCGATCGTCCCCGACCGCACGCCGCTCGCGCATCCGTTCACCACCGGCGACGAGCTGCTCGCACGCTGCCGCGAAACCGGCTTGTCGATCAGCGCGCTGATGCTCGACAACGAAAGCGCGTGGCGGCCCGCGGAGCAAACCCGTGCCGCGCTGCTGCGCATCTGGGAGGTGATGGAGGCAGGCGTCAAACGCGGCTGCCAGAAAGAAGGCGTGATGCCCGGCGGCTTGCGAGTTGAGCGCCGCGCCGCGGCGCTGTACCGCAAGCTGACGAGCTCGCCTGAAGCCAGCCTGCGCGACCCACTGACCGTGATCGACTGGGTCAACCTGTACGCGCTCGCGATCAACGAAGAGAACGCCACCGGTGGCCGCGTCGTCACCGCACCCACGAACGGCGCCGCCGGCATCGTGCCCGCGGTGCTGCACTACTACATGCGCTTCATCCCCGGTGCGGACCACGACGGCGTGGTGCGCTTCCTGCTCACGGCGGCGGCGATCGGCATCCTCTACAAGGAGAACGCGTCAATCTCCGGTGCCGAGGTCGGTTGCCAGGGCGAGGTCGGCGTCGCCTGCTCGATGGCCGCGGGCGCGCTCGCCGAAGTACTCGGCGGCACGCCCGAGCAGGTCGAGAACGCGGCCGAGATCGGCATGGAGCACAACCTCGGCCTGACCTGCGACCCGGTCGGCGGCCTCGTGCAGGTGCCGTGCATCGAGCGAAACGCGATGGGCTCGGTGAAGGCGATCAATGCGGCGCGCATTGCGTTGCGAGGCGACGGCAAGCACTTCGTCTCGCTCGACCGCGTGATCAAGACGATGCGCGAGACCGGCGCCGACATGAAGACAAAGTACAAGGAAACCGCGCGCGGCGGCCTTGCCGTCAACGTCATCGAATGCTGAACCGGGACACGTCACCATGAGCGAAGCCACCCCCACCAATGCGCCGCTCGCGCGCACCCCCTTGCATGCCCTGCACGTCGAGCTGGGCGCCAGGCTCGTGCCTTTCGCTGGCTACGAGATGCCAGTGCAGTACCCGACGGGCATCCTGAAGGAGCACACTCACACGCGCACCCAGGCAGGGCTCTTCGACGTCTCGCACATGGGCCAGGTGCGCTTGTCGGGCGCCGGCGCGGCGGCGGCGCTCGAGTCGCTGGTGCCGGTCGATGTCGTCGGCCTGCCCGCGGGCAGCCAGCGCTACGCCCTCTTCACCAACGAGCATGGCGGCATCCTCGACGATCTGATGGTCGCGAACAGCGGCGACTCGCTCTTCGTCGTTGTCAACGCCGCGTGCAAACGGCAGGACATCGCGCACATGCAGGCGCACCTCGCGGGCCGCTGCAAGGTGGAAGAGCTTGCCGAGCGCGCGCTGCTGGCGCTGCAAGGCCCGGCCGCGGCGGCGGTGATGACGCGGCTGGCACCCGAGACCGGCAGGATGGTTTTCATGGCGCACGGCAAGGTGAAGCTTGTCGGCGCCGACTGCTTCATCAGCCGCTCGGGCTACACCGGTGAAGACGGCTACGAGATCTCGGTCCCGGCCGCGAAGGCGGTCGAACTGGCGCAGCTGCTGCTGTCGCAGCCCGAGGTCGCGCCGATCGGCCTGGGCGCGCGTGATTCGCTGCGCCTCGAGGCGGGCCTGTGCCTGTACGGCCACGACATCGACACCACGACGACGCCGGTCGAGGGCAGCCTGGCATGGGCGCTGTCGAAGCCGCGCCGCCGCGACGGCGCGCGGCCCGGGGGCTACCCGGGTGCCGAGGTGATCCAGCGGCAGCTCGCCGAGGGCGTCGCGCGCAAGCGCGTCGGCCTGCTGCCGAAGGAGAAAGTACCGGTGCGCGAAGGCGCCGAGATCGTCGATGCCGGCGGCCGCGTCGTCGGCAAGGTCACGAGCGGCGGTTTCGGCCCGACGCTGGGCGGCCCGGTGGCGATGGGTTATGTCGAGACCGCCCTCGCCGCGCTCGGCACCCAGCTCGCCGCGATGGTGCGCGGCAAGCCGGTGCCGGTGGAAGTGGCGAAGACGCCGTTCGTGCCGCAGCGCTACTACCGCGGATAGATCGATGAACGACCCAGCGGCCGGCAGGCACGACGCGAAGGCGGCAGGCGTCAAGCTGCGCGCCGCCGACAAGGTCGCGCGCATCCCGGTGCGCATCGAGCCGACGACGCGCGAACAGATGCTGCGCAAGCCGCCATGGATCCGCGCCGAACTGCTCGCCACGCCCGAGGTCGCGCGGCTGAAGCGCACGCTGCGCGCCCAGGGCCTGCACACGGTCTGCGAAGAAGCCAGCTGCCCGAACCTCGGCGAATGTTTCGCGAAGGGCACCGCGACGTTCATGATCATGGGCGACGTCTGCACGCGCCGCTGTCCGTTCTGCGACGTCGGCCATGGCCGCCCGCTCGATCTCGACGCCGGCGAGCCGCAACGGCTGGCCGACACGGTGCACGCGATGGGCCTGAGGTACGTGGTCATCACGTCGGTCGACCGCGACGACCTTCGCGACGGCGGTGCCGGCCACTTCGTCGCCTGCATCCAAGCTGTGCGCGCGCGCTGCCCGGCTACGCGCATCGAGATCCTGACGCCCGACTTCCGCGGCCGCCTCGACCTCGCGGTGGACGTACTGCAGGCCGCGCCGCCCGACGTCTTCAACCACAACCTCGAGACCGTGCCGCGACTGTACCGCGAGGTGCGCCCGGGCGCCGACTACGCGCACTCGCTGCGGCTGCTCGAGCGCGTCAAGCAGCGCCACCCCGGCGTGCCGACCAAGACCGGCGTGATGCTCGGCCTGGGCGAGACGACCGACGAGGTCGTGGCGGTCATGCGCGATGCGCGCGCGCACGGGGTCGGGATGCTGACGATCGGCCAGTATCTGCAGCCGAGCCTGCATCACCTGCCGGTGCGCCGCTACGCGCAGCCCGCCGAGTTCGCCGCGCTACGCGAGACCGGCCTGGCCCTGGGCTTTGACCATGTCGCGTCCGGCCCGATGGTGCGCTCGTCGTACCACGCCGACGTGCAGGCCGAACGCGTGGTGGCACCGTAGTCTCTTCGTCTGCAACGTTTTCCGGCCGATCCGACCGAGGTCGCACCATGTCCATCCCGACAACCGAAGGCTTCGTGATGAAGCTCGATTGCCCGAGCGGACCCGGGCAGGTCGCGGCCGTCTCCGGCTTCCTCGACAGCCATGGCTGCTACATCGACGAACTCGCGGTGTTCGACGACGAGATCAGCCGCCGCTTCTTCGTGCGCTGCGTGTTCCGCGGCGCCGCCGAACGGCCTGCGGCACTCGAGACGCTGCGCCGGCAGTTCGCGCCCGTGGCGCAGCGCTTCGCGATGCAATGGGCGATTCACGCTCGCGCCGAACGCCCGCGCGTGCTGATCATGGTCTCGAAGTTTGAGCACTGCCTGAACGACCTGCTGTACCGCTGGCGCGTGGGCGAGCTGGCGATGGACATCACGGGCATCGTGTCGAATCACCGCGATCTGAAGCCGATCGCCGATGCCCACGGGCTGCCGTTCCACCACCTGCCGGTCACGCCCGAAAGCAAGGCTGCGCAGGAGCAGCAGCTGATGCAGATCGCGTCGGCGAGCAGCACCGAGCTGGTGGTTCTGGCGCGCTACATGCAGGTGCTGTCGGCGGACCTGTGCACGCAGCTTGCCGGCCGTGCGATCAACATCCACCACTCGTTCCTGCCCGGCTTCAAGGGCGCGAAGCCTTACCACCAGGCGCATGAGCGGGGCGTGAAGCTGATCGGCGCGACCGCGCATTTCGTGACCTCGGACCTCGACGAGGGGCCGATCATCGAGCAGGTGGTCGAGCGCGTCGACCACGCCCACCGGCCGGAGCAGTTGGCGGCGACTGGCCGCGACATGGAATGCGCCGCGCTCGCTCGCGCGGTGCGCTGGTTCATCGAGCGGCGTGTGTTTCTGAACGGCAGGAAGACGGTGGTGTTCAGGTGACAGCGGCCAGCACCGCCTTCGTCGGTTCGAGCATCGGCCCCGTCCCGGTAGAGTTCGTCCTGTTCGCGTGCGTGCTGTTCGGTGTCGCGCTGCTTCACCGCTACGCGTTGCGCGTCGCGCTCGGCGGCGCCATCGTGATTTCGCTGTTCAAGATCGTCGCCTCGCCGTTCAAGGCCGGCGAGGGTGTCGCCGGCTTCGTCGCGCATCTCGGCCATGAATGGGTCGTGCTGATCAACCTGCTGCTGCTCGGCTTCGCGCTGCTCGCCAAACACTTCGAGGAGAGCGAGGTGCCCGCCGTGCTGCCGCGCTGGCTGCCCGACGACTGGAAGGGTTGTTTCGCGCTGCTCGCGCTCGTGTTCGTGCTCTCGGCCTTCCTCGACAACATTGCCGCGGCGATGATCGGCGGCGCGATCGCGCACACGGTGTTCAAGGCCAAGGTCCATATCGGCTACCTCGCGGCGATCGTCGCGGCGTCGAACGCCGGAGGCGCCGGCAGCGTGGTCGGCGACACGACGACGACGATGATGTGGATCGCCGGCATCTCGCCGCTCGAGGTGCTCGAGGCGTACATCGGCGCGGTCGTCGCGCTCGTGGTCTTCGGCATTCCGGCGGCGATGCGTCAGCAGGCGTACTCGCCGATCCAGAAGGAAGAGTCCGGCAACGCGCACATCGACTGGGCGCGTGTCGGCGTCGTCGGCTTCATCCTGGTCGCGGCGGTCGCGGTGAACGTCGTGGTCAACACACGCTTGAACGCCGTGTCCGACGCGTTTCCTTTCCTGGGCGCCGCGGTCTGGGTGGCGGTGCTCGCGACCGCCGGCATCCGCCGGCCCGACTGGTCACTGCTGCCGGGCGCGTTCAAAGGTTCGGTGTTTCTGCTGTCGCTCGTGCTGTGCGCGTCGATGATGCCGGTCGAGAAGCTGCCGGCGGCGTCGTGGCCGACGGCGCTGGGCCTCGGCTTCCTGTCGGCGGTGTTCGACAACATCCCCCTGACCGCGCTCTCCATCAAGCAAGGCGGCTACAACTGGGGCTTTCTCGCGTATGCGGTGGGCTTCGGCGGCTCGATGATCTGGTTCGGGTCGTCGGCCGGCGTTGCGCTGTCGAACATGTACCCGCAGGCGCGGTCGGTTGGGCAATGGCTGCGACACGGCTGGTTCATTGCCGTCGCCTACGTGATGGGTTTTTTGTGATGCTGGCGCTGATCGGCTTTCACCCCGGCAGCGCGCCCCGTGGCGTCGCAGTCGCCGAACCGGTGCCCTGTACGATGGCAGCAACGCAGCCCGCCTCGCGCGCGCCACCGGTGCTCTCGGCGCGGCGGTGCGCGCAGCTCGGCGGTCGCGCTGTCGACATCCACGCCTTTTAGGCTGAGCGCTCATCGGTAGGAAAGGCGACGATGCAGGTATTGCGAAGCTGGTCCGTTCGCCATGCTCGGGCGCTGCAGACGTTGTATGGCTGGTTTGAGCGGGCGTCGGTCGCACTCGATCCGCTGTTCCATCGAATCGGCTACGAACGCCTCGAGCTGCCCGTGGCCCGTGTCGAACGTGCGATCAAGGGTGCGTTGTTCGATTGCCGGATGTGCGGACGCTGCGTGCTCGGATCGACCGGCATGTCGTGCCCGATGAATTGCCCGAAGAACCTGCGCAACGGACCCTGCGGCGGCGTACGCGCCGACGGGCGCTGCGAAGTCAAGCCGCAGATGCCGTGCGTGTGGGTCGAGGCCTACGCCGGCAGCCGGCGCATGCGTGATGGCGATGCCGCGTTGCGCACGATCCAGGTTCCGGTCGACTGGCGCATGAACGGGCGATCCGCTTGGCTGGCGGCGGCACGCGAGAAGTCGGGGCGGGCGGCATGAACTTCGACGACATCCCCGACGACCCGAGCCTGCCGATGCCGATCCTGCCTGGCCATGACTCGGCGGGCAGGCTCGAGCGCGTGCTGCGGGCCGGCGTGTTCGCGGTGACCACCGAGATGGACCCACCCGATTCCGCCGACCCCGAGGAGGTCTACGCGCGCGCCCGCATCTTCGACGGCTGGGTGGACGCGATCAACGCAACCGACGGCGCGGGCGCGCATTGCCACATGTCCAGCGTGGCCGTCTCCGCGCTGCTGATCCGCGCCGGCTACGCCCCGGTGATGCAGATCGCCTGCCGCGACAAGAACCGGATCGCGATCCAGGGCGACATCCTCGGCGGCGCGGCGATGGGCGTGTGCAGCATGCTGTGCCTCACCGGCGACGGCGTGCAGGCAGGCGATCACCCACAGGCCAAGCCCGTCTTCGACCTGGACTGCATGTCGCTGCTCGAGATCGCCCGCGGGCTGCGCGACGGGCACCGCTTCCAGAGCGGGCGCAAGATCAGCGCGCCGCCGCGGGTGTTCTTCGGCGCCGTCGAGAACCCGCTCGCGCCGCCGCGCCAGTGGCGGCCCGAGCGGCTGGCCAAGAAGATCGCCGCGGGCGCGCAGTTCATCCAGACCCAGTACTGCTTCGACATCCCGCCGCTGAGGGACTTCATGTCGCGCGTCGAGGACCTCGGGCTGCTCGACAAGGTGTTCATCCTCGTCGGCGTGGGCCCGCTGCGCTCGGCCAAGTCCGCCGAGTGGATGCGCGACCACGTGCCCGGCGTCTACATCCCGGACGCCACGATTCGGCGGCTCGCGGGTGCGCGCGACCAGAAGGCCGAGGGCCGCACGATCTGCGTCGAGCTCATCCAGGAGATGCGCGCTATCAAAGGCGTCAGCGGCGTCCACGTGATGGCCTACTACCAGCAGGACGCGGTGGCGGAAGTCGTCGAGCGTTCCGGAGTGCTTGCCGGACGAGTGCCCTGGTTCCCGGGAATCAGGAATCTCCAAGCGGGTCGCGCCGAACCCGCGAAGGCCGCGGCTGCCCCTGATCGATGACGAAAGCACTGCTCAATTGCAGCGTCCGGGGGCGCTGTGTGCGTCGATGATGTCCGATCGAGAAGTCCTGGGCTGAACGCGATGCGTCTCGATCGGCACGCTGGCAGTGACGTCGCGCTGACTGACACCGTGGGTCGGCTCGACGCGCTGGTCGACTGGGAGCGCCGCGCGCGGGCGGCTATGCGCGTCGACGTCGCTTCCGTCGCCGACCTGCTGTCGCGACTGGGCGATCCGCAGCGCTGCCTGCGCATCGTCCACGTCGCCGGCACGAAGGGCAAGGGGTCGGTTTGCGCCCTGATCGAAGCAGGGCTGCTCCAGGCGGGCTTGCGCGCCGGCCGCTACGGCTCGCCGCACGTGGAGCGCCTGCACGAGCGCGTGAGCCTGATGGGCCGGCCGATAGGCGACGCGGCATTCGCGCGGGCCCTGAGCGCCGCGCTCGACGCACGCGACGCCGCGCGCCGTGACGGCACGCCCGGTGTGGCCGCCACGTGGTTCGACGCGATGACCGCCGCTGCCTTCGCCGCTTTCGCGGACGCGGGCCTCGACTGGGCGGTGGTCGAGGTCGGGCTCGGCGGGCGGCTCGACTCGACCAACGTCGTCACGCCGGAGCTCGCCATCGTCACCAATATTGGGCTCGAGCATTGCGACGCTCTGGGTTCCACGCGCGAAGCGATTGCGGCCGAGAAGGCGGGCATCGTCAAGCATGGCAAGCCGGTGCTGACCGCGCTCGCTGCGGACGATCCGGCTGGCGGAGTATTGGCGGCGAAGGCACGCGGGGTCGGAGCACCGCTGTACCGTGTCGAGGTCGCCGGCATTGTCGGCGTGAGTGGGCGCAACTTGCTGCTGGCGCGACACGCACTCACGCTGCTCGGCACACGAGGCGTGCGCAGTGCTCGCCGCGATGCCGCCCTCGGCGTCGAAGACCTGCCGGATCGTGTGGCCGACATGGTGCGCCTGCCGGGGCGGCTCGAGGTGTTCGAGCTCGTCGAGCACGGGCGCTGTGTTCGCGTGGTCGTCGATGGAGCGCATGTTGACTTCGCACTGCGCGAAGTCCTCGATGAACTGCGCCTGGACCCGCGGCATGCGGCACAGCCGGTCGTGCTGCTCGCACTCAGCGCCGACAAGGATGCACGCGCCATGGTGCGCGAACTGGCCGACGTCGCATCGCGCGTGTTCTGCACGCGCCTGGACGGCCCCCGCGGCGGCTGGTTGCCGGAGCAGTTGCAGCAGTGCTGCGCTGCTGTCGGCCTCGCCGCAGACGTGATCGACGAACCTCACGCTGCGTTGTCGAGCGCGCTCGATTTGGCCAGCCGAAGCAGCTGGTTGCTCGTTACCGGATCACTGCGCCTGGCAGGCTGCGTACTCGCCATCGTTCGCACGCGCGCGGTGGTCTCGACCTGACCCAATACTGTTCGCCTGTATCCAATGGGAGGGAGGACTGTCCTCCAGGTCGGCCAGGCCGACGGCGTCGCGTGCCGCATGGTGGAGATGTTCGAGGCCTTCGGCATGGGCGCCAGGCTCTGCCGCGAAGCCTATTGGGTCAACGAGACCGTCTTCTGGCGGCCGTCCCCGAAGGATCGCTCGCGCATCGTGCGCACCGGTCGTGTCCAGGACACCGAGGACGGCCTGTCCGAGTACCCGCACCTCGTCGTCAACCAGGCGCGCATGCAGGAGTACCTGCTCGACTACATGCGCAAGTCGCCGTCGCGGCTCGAGCCCGACTACGGCCTGGAGTTCGTCACGCTCGAGGTCGACGACAAGGGTGCCGCGGGCGATTACCCGGTCAAGGTGACGCTGCGCAACGTCGACAGCGGACCCGACGTGACGGTGCGCGCGAAGTACGTCGTCGGCTGCGACGGCGCGCGCAGCCTGGTGCGCGACTCAATCGGTGCCCAGCCACGTGGCGACTTCGCCAATCATGCCTGGGGCGTGGTCGACATGCTGGCCGTGACCGACTTCCCCGACATCCGGCTGAAGGCGGCGATCCAGTCCGCCGACGAGGGCAACATCCTCTTGATCCCGCGCGAAGGCGGGCACCTGGTGCGGCTGTACGTCGACATGGGCGAGATCGACCCGAACAACCGCGAGGCCTTCCGCGACAACACGCAGGAGATGGTGATCGCTGCTGTTGAGATCCACAATCCCTGCTAACGGCGTCCGTGAACCGTGCTAGCGTCGCCAAAAGAGCCTGAACTCTGGATACCGAAGTCTGTCCATCGCTTGCCGACGCTGGCTGAGGTAGCTCAAGAGCCGGCCCATGTTGCATGGTCGCGGTCGAGTAGCTAAGCCATTTGGCTTCGCCCTCACAGATCCGAGCATGCGGCTTTCCCGCACTCGGCTCTTCCCGAAGGTCACACGCGCCATATGCGTTGCTCCGCCCAGGAACGAGTGATCCGCACAGGTGGCAGGGGGTAACGCGCCGTCACGGCATCGAACCAGTCCCAACCCGCCCGACGCGAGCGCTGGCTGCGCCGCCTTAGGCAGAGGAACCAGATGCGCCGCAACTGCTGCCGGAAGCCGGCCAGCGCCCGCCAGTTGTGCGGCAGCCCGTAGTACGCGCAGTGGCCACGCAGCACGCTGACGTACCAGCGGTGCTGGTCGGTCAGGGGTTCGTGCATGCGTCGCCACGCCGCCTGGCGAAGCTCGTTCAACTTGCGGGTCATGCGTCTGCTCTGCGTCTTGTGCTTCACAATGAACCGCCCGTCCCGGGTCCACCCACAGTAGTGGGTGAAGCCTAGGAAGGCGAAGGTGCGGGGTCGAGGAAGCCCACGGCGCTGTCGCTCGATCGCCGGTAGGCGCCCGAACGCGATCAGCCGCGTCTTGTCCTCGTGCAACTCCAGGCCAAACTTGTGCAACCGCGTCTGCAGTGCGCGCAGCATCTGGTCTGCATCCGCCCTGCTCTCGAAGCCCATCACGAAGTCGTCGGCGTAGCGCACGACGCTGACGCGAGCGCGCGCGTGCCGACGGCGCCACTGATGAACCCAGAGATCCAGGACGTAGTGCAGGAAGACGTTGGCGAGCAGCGGGCTGATGCCCGAGCCTTGAGGCGTTCCCCTTTCCGTTTCATGCAGCTCGTTGCTCTCGAGGACGCCCGCCTCCAGCCACATCCTGATCAGTCTCAGGACGCGGGGATCGGCAATCCTGTGCGCCACCATTCGCATCAACCACTCGTGGTCAGCCGAGTCGAAGAAGCTGCGGATGTCGGCATCGAGAACCCAGTTCACGCGCTGGCTCATGAGCGCTGTATGCAATGCAGCGAGCGCCCGATGCGGGTTGCGCCCCGGCCGGAAGCCGTAGGAGAACCCGAGGAAGTCGGCCTCGTAGACCGCGCTCAGCACCTCGGCCACCGCGCCCTGGACGATCTTGTCTTCCAAGGTCGGCACGCCAAGCGGGCGACGGCCTCCATCGGCCTTCGGGATGTAGACGCGACGAACCGGGCTTGGCCGGTAGCGCCCCGTATGGATGCGCCGATGCAGATCCCGCAGGTTCTCTGCGAGGTTCTGCTCGTACGCTTGCACCGTCATCCCATCGACTCCCGCCGCCGCTGCCCGTCGCTGTCGATCGAACGCTCTCCCGAGCGCCTTGTGATCGATGTGGTGCAGCAGTGCGGTGAACCGTGTCTGGGCAGCGCTTCGCGCCGCCGCGTGCACCCGCGCAAGACGGGGCTCCAAGGCAATCCGGCTCTGTGTCCGGCCCTGGCCCGTCATCTGCGGATGGCCTTCAGGTCCGCCCCTTCCCTCCACGCGTCTCGTTTCCTTCGACGGTCTCATCGGTACTATGGGCGAATCCGACTCCCGACCTCAGCTCGAACATCGACTCCGGCATCACCTTGTCGACGTCCCCCGTCGCGGACCAGCGCGACGGACCCGGTCGGGCCTCTCATGTTCCAACGCTTGCCTTCCGTGCGTGAGGCGGCCTTCGACCCCGGCGGAGCGACGATCTCTCGCATGACGAGATCACCTGTGCAGTCTTCGCGTTTAGGGAACACGCTCGACCTCCGCGAACATCCACCTTTCGAGGCTCAATCCCGCACCTCGCACAGCCCCTGTCTACACTTCAGACGACGCGTTGCCGCGCCGCCCGCAAGACTCGGTCCCGACCTGCCCGCTACGGCGTTGATCGGATGGGACTCTCACCCACAAGCAATCGTCAGCTTGGCATGACGTACTCCCAGCGCATGGTGTAAGTCCACAGCCCGGACAGTGCTGAGATGCGCGGTACTCAGCGGGCTACTGCCGACAGCCGAGTGGCCACAGTATCGCTGACGGTCTGCAGGCCCTCCAACTGCATGTAGCGCCGGTTCAGGCTCCATTCGTCGTTCTGCTCGAGCATCATGGCGCCGACCAGGCGCACGATGGACGCGTCGTTGGGGAATATGCCCACGACGTTGGTGCGGCGCTTGATCTCGGCGTTGAGCCGCTCCAGCGGGTCCGTGCTGTAGATCTGCGACCTGTGCGCCCGCGGGAAGGTCATGAACGCGAGCACGTCGTTCTCGGCCTCGTCCATCAGCGCCCCGAGCTTGGGGAACTTGCCGCGCAGCTGGTCGGCCACGCTCCGCCACTGCGCACGCGCAGCGTCGGCAGAGTCTTGAACGAAGACCGTCCCGATGGCCGCGCTGACCATGCGCCGCTGGGTCTTTCCAGCGTGAGCCAGGGCGTTGCGCATGAAGTGCACTCGGCAACGCTGCCAGGTAGCCTTCAGGACCTTGGCAGCGGCCGCCTTGATGCCTTCGTGCTCATCGTTCGTGTGCACTGGCCCAAGCCAAGCCGGACGGCGTTCTGGTTCGACGCACCTCCGCCATTCCAGGTGACATGGGCTGCAGCGATCAGCGGCGGGTACCTTCGGTTCGTCGCCTCGCCCGCCAGGCCGAGGATCGACTGGACGATGCCGCGTTCGAGCAAAGCCCAGCGCCAGACCACCTGGACCACGGCGCTGCAGGCAAGGGCGTCGGAACTTCACGGAGCATGCACCGGCCCGTGCCTCACTTGGTCGGCGCGCGCCGGCTGGGAGGTTCGCCCGTCAGCCAGCCCGATCGCGTCGGCCAAACGCCACCGCCTGCTCGGTGTCGGCGGCGCGCTTCAGTTCTGGGTGTTCCCATCGGGAGGTGGCTTCGCGGCCAGGGTCCGCGAGGCCAGGATTCAGGCCTTCGGCGGCACTGCGCGTGAGGCCATCGACACATTGAGGTTGGCCATTCGGCAGTACAGCCGGAAGTACCCGTCACCGAGCCCGTCACCGACCTCACCGATGAGCACCCCGGTGCCTCAGCGCCCTGAAATTCACGCTGACTACGAAATGCTGGTGGCTCGCGAGTTGCGCGAGCACGGCTTTTGGCGACGGGCCTGGATGTTCGGCAGCCTCGCCCGGGAACACCTGGCGGACGGCCAACGCAATTCACGCAGCTGAACCTGATGCCGGTCTCGGCCAAGTCAGCGGGCCGGCCAGGAGCCAGCCGCACGGCGCCATCGACATTGCTGCGCCGGGCGACTCGGCGTAATGTGGCCAGTTGCTCGTCCCTTCACCGCATAGAACACAACTTCTCTTGCGGCTTGAGCACAACTTCTGTTGCACGAGCGGTGGCTTCGACACCTCACGAATTGCGGCGCGCCAAATGACGTCCTGATAAGAACACTTCTCAGGACACTGCGGACGCGTTGGCATGCCTCGCGGCGCGACCGCAGCACCGTTGCCGGACGAGTTAGCCCGAGGCGATGCGTGCGAGAGGGCTAGCACAGCACGCTACGTATGCGGTCAGGGAGCGTGCGCCGAACTACGGCACAAATCCGTCACAACCGACGGCAGCGGCCGTCCGATGCGCCCAAGAAAAAAGGACCTAGCTCGCGCTAAGTCCTTGTTTTCTAACCAAGAATTTTGGTGGGCCCTGTAGGATTCGAACCTACGACCAACGGATTAAGAGTCCGCTGCTCTACCAACTGAGCTAAGAGCCCGAGAACTGTGCGCAGCGACCGATGGCCCTGCACGATCTTGGTGGGTCGTGCAGGATTCGAACCTGCGACCAACGGATTAAAAGTCCGCTGCTCTACCGACTGAGCTAACGACCCCCATCCGCAGAGCCGCGCATTATAGCCACGAATCCGGCGGCTTCAATCAGACCCCGCGGCCACCCGCTCCAGTGCCTCGCCGGCGGCCACCAGGCCGAAGGTGGCGGTGACGGTCACGCTCGATCCGTAGCCGGCGCAGGCCAGCGCAGCACCCGGTGCGCCAAGCCCGCAGCCGGCTTGCGTGGGACGTTGGACGGCCTCGCGCGAGAACACGCAGCGCAGCCCGATCGCCCCCTGGCGCGGCGCCGCGCCGGCCTGGCGCAGGCGCTGGCGCAGGCTGGCCAGCAGCGGGTCGTGCGTGGTCTCGGCCAGGTCGGCCACGGCCACCTGCTGCGCCAGGCGCTTGCCGCCGGCGGCGCCCACGCAGACCAGCGGCTGGCGCTGCGCGATCGCCCAGGCCGCCAGCGCGGCCTTGGCGCGCACCTGGTCGCAGGCATCGACCAGCACGTCCACCGGCGCCGGCAGCAGCGCCGGCCAGTTGCCGGGCTCGACGAAGTCTTCCACCGCGGTGACGCGGCAGCCGGGGTGGATCAGCGCGATGCGCTCGGCCAGCGCCTGCGCCTTGCTCTGCCCCAGCGTGGGCGTCAACGCCTGCACCTGGCGGTTGACGTTGGACTCGGCGACGTGGTCCAGGTCGATCAGCGTCAGCGCGGCCACGCCGCTGCGCGCCAGCGCCTCCACGGTCCAGGAGCCGACGCCGCCCAGGCCCACCACCGCGATGCGCGCGGCGCGGACGCGCGCGTAGGCCGCATCGCCGTACAGCCGCCGCAGGCCGCCGAAGCGGCGCTCGAGGTCGGCTGCTTCGTCGATGGCGGGGACGGCGGCGTTCAAAGGCTCCGTTCCAGCCGCCAGGTCTGCCAGCGCAGGCCCAGCACGGCGCCGACGATGATGGCGGCCAGCGCGATGAAGCTGCCGATGGCCAGCGTCGACACGCCCGAGAGCCCCTGGCCGATGGTGCAGCCCATCGCGGTGACGCCGCCCACGCCCATCAGCGCGCCGCCGGCCAGGTGGTTGGCGGTGTCTTCGACGCCGCCGAAGCCTTCCCAGCGGAAGCTGCGCGCCAGCAGCGCCGCCACCGCCGAGCCGGCAATGACGCCGAAGACGCTGACGATGCCGATGGTCAGTGTCTTGCTCTTGTCGCTGAACAGCATCAGCCAGTCCAGAGCATAGGCCACCGGCGAGACGAAGCTCAAGGACTCCATGCTGCGCGAGTTGGTGGCCAGGAAGGTGGGCTCCAGCGTCTGCGGGTGCTCGGGCAGGTAGCCCAGCCGCCCCGACACCCACCACACCGCGGCGATCACCGCGCCGATGCCCATGCCGCCCATCAGCACGTCGCCGCTGCGGCCTTCGCGCCGCGCCAGCGCGAACACGACGAGCCCAAGACCGAGGGCGCCGCCGACCGCCAGTGCCAACGTTCGACGCGAGGCGCCGGTGGCCGCCGCCAGCAGCGACGGCAGGTCCTGCCCGGGCGCCAGCGTGGTCGCCACTTCGTCCACCGTGTCCACGCGCCAGACGGCCGTCAGGCCGCGCAGCGTCATGTAGGCGCTGAGGCCCAGCACCGCGAAGACCACCACCGACTTGAGGTTGCCGCCGCCGATGCGCACCAGCGTCTTGCTGCCGCAGCCCGAGGCCAGCACCATGCCGATGCCGAACAGCAGCCCGCCGACGGCGTTGGACAGCCACAGCAACCGCGGTGCGGCGTAGATGCTGTTCTTCGCCTCCACCCAGCCCAGCGCCACCATCGCGTTGAAGCCCAGCATCGCCACGCCCAGCGCCAGCGCCCACATGCGCATGCGCGCCCAGTCGCCGATGTTGACGATGTCGGCCACCGCACCCATCGTGCAGAAGTGCGTGTGCTGCGCGATGGCGCCAAAGATCACGGCCAGCGCAAAGCTGGCCCACAAAACCTGCTGCACCAGGCCGGGGAGGTCGGATTCCTGCATGGCGCGCGATTCTAGGTTCGCCGATTTCCCCGCGGGGACCGGTCGCCGCAGGCGACCAGGGGGCGCGGCGGTGTTAGCGCGCCAAACCCGATCCGGCTTTGCCGGTCGGGTTTGGTAGCCCCCTCGGGGGGCGGCCGCCCCAGCGGCCGGGGGCCGTCACTTCAAGGAGGCGAGGCGTTCCTTGCCGGCCTGGGCGGCCTCGGACTTGGGATAGGTCTTGAGCAGCTCGTCCAGCGTCTTGCGCGCGGCCTTGGGGTCCTTCATCTCGGCCTGGCTGTTGGCCAGCGCCAGCAGCGCCTCGGGCGCGCGCGGGTGCTCCGGCGCGGCGCTGACGAAGGCGCGGAAGGTAGCGACGGCCTCCTTGTAGTCGCGCCGCGCATACTGCGCGTTGCCCAGCCAATAACGCGCAGAGTCGGCGTAGCCGCTGGCCGGGTAGCGGCGCTGGAAGGCGGCCAGCGCGACGGCGGCCTTGTCGAAGTCGCCGCTGCGCATCAGCGCCACGGCGTCGTCGTAGGCCTTGCGCTCGTCGGGGTCGGCGTTGAACTCGCGGCCGTCGACCGTCACGCGCACCGGCTCGAGCTTGCGCACGCGCTCGTCCACGCTCTGGCCGAGGTCGCGCTGGCGCTTCTGCAGCTCGGCCAGCTCGCGCTGCAGCTGCTCGTCGCTGCCGCGCAGCTTGGCCATGTCGCCGCGGATCAGCTCGAGCTGGTTGTTCAGCTCGAGCAGGCTGCGCTGCAGGACCTTCACCTGCTCCAGCAGCTGCGCGTTGCTGGCGACCAGATCGGCGCTGCGCGCCTTGGCCTGCTCGTCGGTCTGCGTGATGCGCGTGCGCAGGTCGAGGATGGCCTTGCGCGCCTCGTCGTCGTCGAACAGGCCGGCGCGCGCGGGGCTCAGCGCCGCCAGCGCGGCCACCGACAGCGCGCCCATCGCCAGCAGCCGGCGGAGCTGCACCATCTCAGCGATCCTTCAGCTCGGCGCGGCGGTTCTTGGCCCAGGCGTCCTCGTTCTCGCCTTGCACGGCGGGGCGCTCCTCGCCGAAGCTGACGGCCTCCACCTGCGCCGGGCCGACGCCCAGCAGCGTCAGCGAACGGGCCACCGCCTCGGCGCGCTTCTGGCCCAGCGCCAGGTTGTATTCGCGGCTGCCGCGGTCGTCGGTGTAGCCTTCGACGACCATGTGGCGCTGCTTGTTGGCCATCAGCAGCTTGGCGTTGCCTTCGACCACGGGCCTGAATTCGTCCTTGACGACGAAGCTGTCGAAGTCGAAATAGACGACGCGGGCGATCTGCGCCTGCGAGGCGGTGGCGCTGCCGGCGCCCTTGTTGACGTCGACCATCGCCACCTGCGACTGCGCGGTGGGCGAGGTGGTGGCCGACGAGCCGGCGCCCTTGGCCGCCGCATCGGCGGCGCTGACGGCCGTGGGGTTGCGCGTCTCGACGGGCGCCTCGTCGAGCTTGACGCCGGAAGCACAGCCGGCCAGCACCAGGGCGCAGGCGAGCGCGGTCAGCGAAGAAACGGGCTTGAAGGTCATGGGCATCTCCTGGGCCGTGGGAAAGAGGAGGAAAGCGAAAAGGCGGACCATCGACTCAGCGATTGAAGGGCCCCCAGGCAGGCTCGAGCATGTCGGCCCCGCTGCTCACCAGTCGCGTCTTGATCTTGCCATCGAGCGTGGTGGTCATCAACACGTCGCGCCGGTTCTCGCGCGAGGTGTAGACGATCAGCCGGCCGTTGGGCGCGAAGCTGGGGCTCTCGTCGTCGCTGGTGTCGGTCAGCAGGCGCGGCGCGCCGCCCGCGGCACCATTGGCCAGGTCCAGCAGCGCCAGCTTGAAGGCGCCGCCGCTTTGGCGCGCGATGTAGGCCATCAGCTTGCCGTCGGGGCTGATGGCGGGGCTGATGTTGTGCGCGCCGCTGAAGGTCACGCGCTCGGGCGTGCCGCCGCCGGCCGCCACGCGGTAGATCTGCGGGCCGCCGCCACGGTCACTGACGAAGTACACCGTGCGGCCGTCGGGCGCATAGACGGCCTCGGTGTCGATCGCGTTGCTGCTGGTCAGCCGGCGCGGCGTGCCGCCTTCGCGCGGCATCACGAAGAGCTGGGCGATGCCCGCGGTCGACAGCGTCACCACCAGCTCGCGCCCATCGGGCGACCAGGCCGGCGCGCTGTTGGAGCCGCGGAAGTTGGCAAGCTGCCGCCGCTCGCCGCTGATCAGGTTCTGCACCCAGACCACGGCCTTCTGGCTCTCGAAGGAGACGTAGGCCAGCTCCTTGCCGTCGGGCGACCAGGCCGGCGAGATGATGGGCTCGGGGCTGTTGAGCGCCACCTGCCCGCCCTCGCCGTCGGCATCGGTCACGTGCAGCGTGTGGCGGCGGCCGTTGCGCACCACGTAGGCGATGCGGGTGGCAAAGACGCCGGGCTCGCCGGTGATGGCCTGGTAGATCTCATCGGCCACGCGGTGCGCGGCCAGGCGCAGGTCGGCAGCCACCACCAGCTTGCTCTGGCCCAGCAACTGCTCGCCCTTGACGGCGTCCCACAGCTTGTAGCGCACGTCGTAGCGGCCGTCGGCCAGGCGGCTGACCGAGCCGGCCACCAGCGCGTCGTAGCCGCGTGCGCGCCAGTCGGCACTGTTGACGCTGCTGCGCTCGTCCAACGGCTGCTGCGCGTCGCTGGCGCGGAACAGGCCGCTGCGCTGCAGGTCGGCGCGGATGATGGCCGCCAGCGCGGTGCCGGCCTTGTCCTCGTCGCGGAAGTTGGCCACCGCGATGGGCACCTGGGTGGCGCCGATGCCCGAGATCTCGACCCGGAATTGCGCCGCCGCGGGGCCGGCAAGGGTGATGGACGACAGCGCGCCGAGCGCGCCCAGGATCTGTCTGCGGAATGGCATGCGCCCGATGGATCGGATTGATGAAGAAAGGTTCACTGGGATCGACGCGGATTGTAGGCAGGGGGCCGCCGCGATAATGCCGGCGCTGCATGGCCCCCATCACCCAGCGCCTGGCGCGCATCGTCCCCTATCTGAAGTCCGGCCGCCGCGCGCTGGCGCTGGCCGGCCTCGGCGCCGTGGTCGGGGCGTCGACCGAGCCGATGATCCCGGCGCTGCTGCAGCCGCTGCTGGACCAGGGCTTCACCGCGCGCTCGCTGCCGCTGTGGAGCATCCCGCTGGCGCTGATCGCGCTGTTCTTCGTGCGCGGGCTGGCCGGCTTCGTCGCCCAGGTCGGCCTGGCCACCGCGGCGCAGAACGGCGTGCTGCAGTTGCGGCAGGACATGTTCGATCGGCTGCTGCGCGCCGACCCCGGGCTCTACACCGCGCACAGCGCCAGCCAGCTGACCAACACCCTGGTCTACGAGGTGCAGCAGGGCACCATGCAGTTGATCGGCGCGCTGCTCACGCTGCTGAAGGACTCGCTGACGCTGCTGGCGCTGCTGGGCTATCTGCTGTGGCTGAACTGGCCGCTCACGCTGTTCGTCGGCTTGCTGTTTCCCACCCTGGCGCTGGTGATGCGCACGCTCGGCCGCCGCTTGCACCGGCTGACGGTGCAGGGCCAGGGCGCCACCGACGAGCTGGCCTACGTGGTGGAAGAAAACGTGCTGGCCTGGCGCATCGTGCGCCTGCACGGCGCCGGCGCGCAGCAGGCAGCGCGCTTTGCCGACAAGGCGCGGCTGCTGCGCCGGCTGCTGCTGAAGTCGGTGGTGGCCGCGGCCACGATCACGCCGATCACGCAGATGCTGGCGGCCTTTGCGCTGTCGGCGGTGATCGCGGTGGCGCTGTGGCAGGCCGGCGCCGGCGGCTCGTCGGTGGGCAGCTTCGTCGCCTTCATCACCGCGATGCTGCTGCTGGTGCAGCCGATCAAGCATTTGTCCGACGTGATGGCGCCCATCACGCGCGGCCTGGCGGCCGTGGAGCGCAGCGTCGACCTGATCGAGCAAAGCCCCTTCGAGGCCGGCGGCACGTTCGCGCCGGCGCGCGCGCAAGGCCGCATCGAGCTGCACGACGTGGCCTTGCGCTACCGCGCCGATGCCGAGCCGGCGCTCAGCGGCCTGAGCCTGCGCATCGAGCACGGCGAGACCGTGGCGCTGGTGGGCCCCTCGGGCGCCGGCAAGAGCAGCCTGGTCAACCTGCTGCCGCGCTTCATCGAGCCCAGCGCCGGCTGCATCCGCCTCGACGGCCGCGCGCTGCGCGACTGGGACATGCATGCGCTGCGCCGCCAGTTCGCGCTGGTCAGCCAGGACGTCGTGCTGTTCAACGACAGCGTGGCCGCCAACGTGGCGCTGGGCGATGACGTGGACGAGCCGCGGGTGCGCGAGGCGCTGCGCGCGGCCAACCTGCTGGACTTCGTCAGCGCGCTGCCGCAGGGCCTGCACACCCTGGTGGGCCACAACGGCAGCCAGCTCTCGGGCGGCCAGCGCCAGCGCGTGGCGATCGCCCGCGCGGTCTACAAGGACGCGCCGATCCTGATCCTCGACGAGGCCACCTCGGCGCTGGACGCCGAGAGCGAGCGCGCGGTGCAGGATGCGCTGGAGCGCCTGATGCAAGGCCGCACGACGCTGGTGATCGCGCACCGGCTGGCCACCATCGAGCACGCCGACCGCGTGCTGGTGCTGGACGGTGGCCGCCTCGTCGAGCAGGGCAGCCACGCCGAGCTGCTGGGCCGCGCCGGGCTGTACGCCCGGCTGCACGCGATGCAATTCCGCAACTGAAGGAGACGATTGATGACTGCTTTGCCCATCTCGCGCTGGCCGGTGCCCGATCTGGAAGGCCTGCCCGAGGACATCAAGGCCCGCATCCTGGAGGTGCAGGCCAAGAGCGGCTTCGTGCCCAACGTCTTTCTCGCGCTGGCGCATCGGCCGGCCGAGTGGCGCGCCTTCATGGCCTATCACGACGCGCTGCTGGTCAAGGACACGGGCAGCCTGACCAAGGGCGAGCGCGAGATGATCATCACCGCCACCTCGGCCGCCAACCACTGCCTGTACTGCGTGGTCGCGCACGGCGCGATCCTGCGCATCTACGAGAAGAAGCCGCTGGTGGCCGACCAGGTCGCCATCAACCACCGCAAGGCCGACATCCCGCCGCGCCAGCGCGCGATGCTCGACTTTGCAATGAAGGTCTGCCTGCACTCGAACGAGGTCGAAGAGGCCGACTTCGAAGCGCTGCGCCCGCACGGCTTCTCCGACGACGACATCTGGGATATCGCCTCGATCACCGCGTTCTTCGGCCTGTCCAACCGGCTGGCCAACGTCATCGGCATGCGGCCCAACGACGAGTTCTACCTGATGGGCCGCGTGCCGCGAGTCAAAAGCTGATGGCATGCGGCGTGATACGGCCGCGGCGCCGGTTCGGGGTCAAGCGCCTGACCCCCTGATCGCGGGCTGGCCGTAGCAGTCACCGTGGACAGCGACGACGACGATGCCCTGATGCGCGCTTTCGCCCGCGGTGATGCGCAGGCCTTCGAGCGCCTGTACCGACGCCACCAGGCGGCGCTGTACCGCTTCGTCCGCCGCCTGCTCGGCCCGGCGCTGGCGGCGCAACAGGCCGACGAGGTGTTCCAGGACACCTGGTCGCGCGTGATCCAGGCGCGCGAGCGCTGGTCGCCGCAGGGCGCGAGCTTTCGCACCTGGCTGTTCACGCTGGCCCATCACCGCGCGATCGACTGCCTGCGCAAGAGCGGGCGCGAAGTCTCGGTCGACGCATCGACGGCGGCCGACGACGGCGATGCGCGCCAGGCCTGGGCCGACTGGCCCGCCGCCGATGTCGGCGATCCCGCGCACCAGGCCTTCTGGCGCGCCGCCGGCCAGCGTCTGCTCCAATGCCTGGACGGCCTGCCGCCGGCGCAGCGCAGCGCCTTTTTGCTGCACCACGAGGACGGCTTGAGCCTGGACGAACTGGCGCGCGCGCTGGACCTCGGCTTGGAGACCGCCAAGAGCCGGCTGCGTTACGCGATGAGCAAGCTGCGCGCCTGCATGGGCGCCTACCTGCCCAGCGGGGAATGGACGTGAGCGGGCCGACCGGCGACGACGATCTGCCGCGCGACGAGCACCTGCGCGCCGCGCTGCGCCACGCGCCCGACCGCGAGGCCGCGGCGCCGGCCGGCTTGAGCGAGCGCATCCTGGCCGAGGCGCGGGCGGCCGCTGCCGCGCAGGCGCCCGTGGCCGCCGCCCGGCCGGGTTTCGTCGAACGTTGGCGCGGCTGGTGGTCGCGGCCGGTCGCGGCGGGCGCTTTCGCCTCGCTGCTGATCGCCGGCTTCGTCGGCCTGATGTGGCGCGAAGGGCCGCCGCCGCAAGCCTTGCCGGGCAGCGACACGGCGGCACCGGCGACTGCGCCGGCGCCTGCTCCCCCACCCGCTCCCCCACCCGCACCGATGGCCGAGCAAGCCCCGCCGCCGGCCGCAGCGCCGGCGCCGCCACCACCGCCACCGCCGCAGCGCCCACCTGAACGCCGGCGCGAGCGCGAAGCCACGGCGGCCCAGCCCGCTGCACCGGCTCCCACTCCCGCACCAGCCGCAGCGCCACCAACACCGCCACCGCTCAAGGCCGAGCAGGCGACCGCCGACCGCGCCGCCGAGCGATCCAATGCCGCGCCCGCCAAAACCCTTCCGGCACCGGCCGCCGCGCCGCGACCAGCGGCGCCCAGCCTGGGCCGCCTCGCGCAGCCGGCGCCGGACCCGCTGTCCGCCGCGCTGACCCTGCTGTCAAGCACTGCCGACGACCCCGCGCTGCGCGACCGCCTCAGCGCGCTGCGCACCCGCGTGCAGTCCGCATGGACACCGGCCGCCCCGCCGCCCTCCTCACCGGAACGGCTGCAAGCCGCCGACGGCCGCCCACTCGGCCGCCTGTGGATCGAGCCCGGCCGCATCGTCTGGCAGGACGAGCAAGGCCGCACCTGGCAGGCCGCGCTCGCGTCCTGAAGCGTCTTGGCCGCGCCGGACATCTGTCGGCCGCCTGCAACGCCGCGCCGCAGGCAACGACCGCAAACCGCCGCCACGGCCTCATACTGCGCCCCGTGAACACCGCCGTGCACGCCGTCTCTTCGCGACGACTCTCCCGACGCCAGCGTCGAGAGGTGTCGTGCCGCCGCGAGTGACCGAAAGCATCTGAACCGTTCACTCCCCCTGCGAAGGCCACGAGACCCCTCGTGGCCTTCGGCGTTTTCGGCGGCCCGCCGCGCGGCCCCTCCGAAAATCTCCAGGGCTAACGAGTGAGATCAACGGCCTTCGTGTCCTGTCCATTCCCCATCCAGGAACCGAAGCCCATGAGCACCCTCGACATCGCCGAACCGCCCCCGGCCGCCTTCGACCAGTACCCCGTGCACGCGCTGATGCAGGTCACGCAGCGGCCGGCCGCCGTCTTCACCCATGGCCGCGGCAGCTGGCTGTGGGACAGCAGCGGCCGCCGCTACCTCGACTTGGTGCAGGGCTGGGCCGTCAACACGCTGGGCCACGCGCCGCCGGAGATCGCCCGTGCGCTGGCGGCACAGGCCGGCCGGCTGCTGCAGCCGGGGCCGGGGCTGTACAACGACCGCGCGGTCGAGCTGGCCGAACGTTTGACGCAACTCAGCGGCCTCGACCGCTGCTACTTCACCGGCGGCGGCGCGGAGGCCAACGAGGGCGCCATCAAGCTGGCGCGCAAGTTCGGCGCCCTGCACCGCGGCGGCGCCTTCCAGATCGTGACCTTCGAGAACGCCTTCCACGGCCGCACGCTGGCGACGATGAGCGCCAGCGGCAAGCCCGGCTTCGAGCGCCTGTTCGAGCCCAAGGTGCCGGGCTTTCCCAAGGCCAGGCTCAACGACATCGCCAGCGTCGCCGCGCTGGTGGGCCCGCAGACCGTGGCGGTGATGCTGGAGCCCATCCAGGGCGAGGCCGGCGTGATCGAGGCCACCCCCGCCTTCCTGCGCGAGCTGCGCCGGCTGTGCGACGACCTGGGCCTGCTGCTGATCTTCGACGAGGTGCAGACCGGCGTCGGACGCACCGGCCAGTGGTGGGGCTGGCAGGCCAGCGGCGTGAAGCCCGACGTGATGACGCTGGGCAAGGGCCTGGGCGGCGGCGCGCCCATCGGCGCACTGCTGGCGCGCGAGGCGGCCTGCTGCTTCGCCCCCGGCGACCAGGGCGGCACCTACCACGGCAACCCGCTGATGTGCGCGGCGGCGCTGGCGGTGCTGGACGCGGTGGCGGCGAGCGGCTTCCTTGAGCGCTTGCGCGAGCGCGGCGAGCAGTTGCGCCAGGGCCTGCAAGCGCTGGCCGACGATCTGGGCAGCGTCCCGGTGCGCGGCCGCGGCCTGCTGCTGGCGCTGGACCTGCCGCAGCCGGATCAAGCCACGCAGGCCGCGCAGGGGCTGCTGCAGCAGGCGCAGGGCGAGGTGCCCGGCCTGCTGGTCAACGCGGTGCGGCCGCAGCGCCTGCGCTTGGTGCCGGCGCTGAACATCGGCGCCGACGAGGTCGATCGGGCGCTGCAGATGCTGCGGGCGGTGCTGCTGCGCTAATTGGCAAATCAACGCAAGGCGGCCGCGCAGCGGTCGGCTGCTGCCTGACGGTCGGGCCGCATCGTCTGCAGCCGCTGCTGCACGGCCTGCAGCACCGCCGGCGCGGCGCGCTCGGGCCGGCCGCAGTCGAAAGGCGGCGCCGGCGCGTATTCGATGCCCAACTGCACCGCCTGCGCGTGCGGCGCGCCGGCGATCTCGGCCATCAGCGCCAGCGCCATGTCGATGCCGGCGGTGACGCCGCCGCCGGTGAAGACCTTGCCGTCGCGCACCACGCGAGCGGCATCGGGCGTCACGCCGTCGAAGCGACTCAGCAGCTCGCGCCAGGCCCAGTGGCAGGCGGCGCGCCGGCCTTGCAGCAGCCCGGCCGCGGCCAAGGCCAGCGAGCCGGTGCAGACCGAGCTGACGTAGGACGCGCCCTGGCCCAGCCGGCGCAGCCCGGCGATGAAGGCCGCGTCCTGCATCGCATCGACCACGCCCATGCCGCCGGGCACCAGCAGCACGTCGCAGTGCTCGATGGCCGCCAGCGGCTGCGTGTCGAAGCGCAACCCGCCGTCGGCTTCGACCATGCCGCCGGCGGCCGATGCCAGCAGCAGCCGCGCGCCGGGCAGCCGCCACAGCACTTCGTGCGGGCCGGTGAAGTCGAGCTGGGTGATGCGCGGAAACAGCGCGAAGACGATGGTGGTGCTCATGCGGATCTCCGGGTGAAGCCGGCAGCATCGGATATCGCTGCCGTGGCAGCAATGACGCAGATCCCTCTTTTCATGCCATGCTCCGGCAATGCCGCAGCGCATCGTCTTCGTGCTCTTTCCCGGCTTCCAGCAGTTGGACATCGCCGGCCCGCTGGCCGCCTTCGAGGTGGCGGAACGCCTGCTGCCCGGCAGCTACCGCTGGCGCTTCGCGGCCGGCACGGCGGGGCCGGTGCGCAGTTCGTCGGGCCTCAGTTGGCCGGCGCTGACCCTGCCGCGCCAGGGCTCGTTCGACACGCTGATGCTGAGCGGCGGCGACGGCGTGGACGCCGCCTGCGCCGACGCCCGCCTGCTGCGCTGGCTGCAGCGCAGCGCGGCGCGGCCGGACTTGCGCCTCTGCAGCGTCTGCAGCGGCAGCCTGGCGCTGGCCGCCGCCGGGCTGCTGGACGGGCGCTGCGCCACCACGCACTGGAGCCGCACGCGCCAGTTCCAGCAGCGCCACCCGCAGGTGCGCCTGCAGCCCGACCGCATCTACACGCAGGACGGGCGTTATTGGACCAGCGCCGGCATCAGCGCCGGCATCGACCTCGCGCTGGCGCTGATCGCGCAAGACCTCGGCGACGCCGTCGCGCGCCGCGTGGCGCGGCAACTGGTGGTCTACCAGCGGCGGCCGGGCGGGCAGTCGCAGTTCTCGGAGATGCTGGACCTGCAGCAGCCCGCGGGCCGCTTTGCCGCGCTGCTGGACCATGTGCGCGGCCATCTTGCCGAACGCCACGGCGTCGAAGACCTGGCGACGCGCGCCTGCATGAGCCCGCGCCACTTCGCCCGCGCGTTCCACGCCGAGACCGGCAGCACGCCGGCGCGTGCGGTGGAGCGGCTGCGCGTCGAGGCGGCGCGCGCCGCGCTGGCCAGCGGCGCCGCCTCGGTGCAGCAGGTGGTGCGCGACTGCGGCTTCGGCCAGCCCGAGCGCATGCGCCGCGCCTTCCACCGCCTGCTGGGCCAGCCGCCGGCGGCGCTGAAGCGCGCGGCAGTCGGCCGGTAGCGCCCGGCCGTCAACGTTGATTGCCTATAAGCTGCGCGCCCATGCCGCCGCCCTTCCCCACGCCCGTCCGCCGACGCGCCCTCATCGCCGGCCTGGCGGCGCTGCTGGCGGCCTGCAGCGCCCCGGGGCCGGTCAGCGAGCCCCAGGGCCTGGGGCCGACCGAGGCGCGCGCGCTGGTCGCGCGGCTGCTGCCCGAGCGCACGCGCGACAAGCCCGGCTGGGCGGCCGACATCCATGCCGCGCTGTCGGCCCTGGCGCTGCCGTCGACGCCGCCGAACCTGTGCGCCGTGCTGGCCGTGACCGAGCAGGAGTCGGGCTTCCAGGCCGACCCGCCGGTGCCGGGGCTGGCGGGCATCGCGCGCCAGGAGATCGACCGCCGGGCCGACCGCGCCGGCGTGCCGGCGCTGGCGGTGCGCGCGGCGCTGGCGCTCCGGTCCCCTGATGGACGCAGTTATGCCGAACGCCTGGACGCGGTGAAGACCGAGCGCGAGCTGAGCGAGATCTTCGAGGACTTCATCGGCATGGTGCCGCTGGGCAAGACCTTCCTGGCCGACAGCAACCCGGTGCGCACCGGCGGCCCGATGCAGGTGAGCATCGCCTTCGCCGAGGCGCAGTCGCATCAGCGGCGCTACCCCTACGAGCTGAAGGACACGGTGCGCCATGAGGTCTTCACGCGCCGCGGCGGGCTGTACTTCGGCGCCGCGCACCTGCTGGACTATCGCGGCCCCTACGAGCAGATGCTGTACCGCTTTGCCGACTTCAACGCCGGCCGCTGGGCCAGCCGCAACGCCGGCTTCCAGGCCGCGCTGGCGCTGGCCTCGGGCCTGCCCGTCACGCCCGACGGCGACCTGCTGCCGCGCGGCGGCGGCAGTGGTGCCAAGGCCGCCGGCGAGACCGAGCGCGCCGCCTACTCGCTGGCCGGCCGGCTGGGCCTGGACGAGGCCGCGATGCGGCGCGACCTGGATCGCGGCGACGAGCCCGGCTTCGAGAAGACCGCGCTGCACCAGCGCGTCTTCGCCTACGCCGAGCGGCTGGAGCGCCGCGCGCTGCCGCGCGCCGTGCTGCCGCGCATCGACCTGCACAGCCCCAAGATCACGCGCAAGCTCAGCACCGAGTGGTTCGCGCGCCGCGTCGACGAGCGCTACCGGCGCTGCCTGGCCCGGGCCGAGGGCCCGGCCAGCGATTGAGCGTCAGTGCGCGCCGGCCGTCGTCGCCGTGTGCACCACCATCTCGGTGAACGGCGGCACGTAGGCCTGCAGCGTCACCAGCACGCCCACCAGGCAGGCCAGCGCGATCGAGTGGAAGAACACGTAGCGCAGGATGTCGCCTTCGTGGTTGAACCAGCGCGTCGCGGTGGAGGCGACGACGATGCTTTGCGCGTCGATCATCTTGCCCATCACGCCGCCCGAGCTGTTGGCCGCGCCCATCAGGTTGGCGCTCAGGCCGAGCTGCTCGGCCGCCACCTTCTGCATGCCGCCGAAGAGCACGTTGCTGGCGGTATCGGAGCCCGTCATCGCCACGCCGATCCAGCCCATCAAGGTGCCGAAGAAGGGGTACAGCACGCCGGTGTTGGCGAACGCCAGGCCCAGCGTGGTGTCGGTGCCCGAGTAGCGCGTGAGCGTGCCCAGCGCCAGCATCAGCACGATGGTCAGCAGCGAGAAGCGCACCAGCCACAGCGTGCGCAGCCAATGGCCGACGATGGCCACGGGGTTGTACTTCATCACCAGCGCGCCGACGATGGCCGACAGCAGGATGCCGGTGCCGGTGGCCGACAGCAGGTTCAGCACGTAGACCGCGCCTTCCTTGGTCGGCTGCTTGACGACCGGCGGCACCTTCTCGATCAGGTTGTGCAGCCCGTCGATCGCGAAGCTGGGCGCGAACAGGCCGTTGAGCCAGGCCTTCACCGGCGGCAGGCCCCAGACGAACACGAACACCGTCAGGATCAGCCACGGCGTCCAGGCGCGCATCAGGGCGCTGCGGCTGTGCTGGACGATCGCGGTCGGCGCCGGGGCCGGGCCGCCGTCGGTCTCGTGACCCTTCAGCGATGGCGAGGTCCACACGCGCCTGGGCTGCCACACCTTCAGGAAGCCGACCAACGCCATCATCGAGACCAGCGCGGCGATGATGTCCACCAGCTCGGGGCCGATGAAGTTGGACACCAGGTACTGCGGGATGGCGAAGCTCAGGCCCGTCACCAGGATGGCCGGCCAGATCTCCCACATGGCCTTGCGGCCGGCGAAGGCCCAGATCAACCAGAACGGCACCAGCAGCGAGAAGAACGGCAGCTGGCGGCCGATCATCGAGGTCACCGCCATCACGTCGTAGCCGTGCACCTTGGCCAGCGTGATCACCGGCGTGCCCAAGGCGCCGAAGGCCACCGGCGCGGTGTTGGCGATCAGGCTCAGGCCCGAGGCCGCCAGCGGCGAGAAGCCCAGCCCGATGAGGATGCCCGCGGTCACCGCCACCGGCGTGCCGAAGCCGGCCGCGCCCTCGAAGAAGGCGCCGAAGCAGAAGGCGATCAGCAGCAGTTGCAGCCGGCGGTCGGCCGTGATGCCCGACAGCGAGTCCTGCAGCACCTTGAAGCTGCCGTTGGCCTCGCAAAGCTGCTGCAGGAAGATGATGTTGAGCACGATCCAGCCGATCGGCAGCAAGCCGGTGAAGCCGCCCAGCAGCGCCGCCTTGCCGGCCATGCCGGCGGGCATGCCGTAGGCGAAGACGGCCACCACCAGCGCCGCCAGCAGGCCCAGCGCCGCGGCGATGTGCGCCTTGATGTGGAAGAAGCCCAGCGCCGCGAGCATCACCACCACGGGGATGGCCGCCAGCGCGGTGGACACGATCATGCTGTGGAAGGGGTCGTAGATCTGCTGCCAAACCATGGCTTGTCTCCTTGTCGGTTTCTCGAATCGTTGCGACGGCGGCCGCCGCCGCGGCGCTCAGCCGGCCCTGAAGCGCAGGTTGCCGCGGCCGAGCTGGTCGACGCGCGTGCAGCCCATCAGCTTCATGCCGCGCACCAGCTCGTCGCGCAGGCGGCCGAGCGCGCGCTCGACGCCGGGCCGGCCGGCCGCTGCCAGCGGGTACAGGTAGTAGCGGCCCAGCCCGACGGCCTTGGCGCCCAGCGACAAGGCCTTGAGCACGTGGGTGCCGCGCTGCACGCCGCCGTCCATCATCACGTCCAGCCGGTGGCCCACGGCGTCCACCACCTCGGCCAGCTGATCGAAGGCCGAGCGCGAGCCGTCGAGCTGGCGCCCGCCGTGGTTGGACAGCACGATGCCGGCGCAGCCGATGTCGGCCGCGCGCTTGGCGTCGGCCACCGACATCACGCCCTTCAGGCAGAACGGGCCGCCCCACTCGCTGACCATCTGCGCCACGTCGTCCCAGTTCATCGAGGGGTCGAGCATGTCGGTGAAATAACGGCCGATCGACATGGCGCCGCCGTCCATGTCGACGTGCTCTTCGAGCTGCGGCAGCCTGAAGCGCTCGTGCGTCACGTAGTTGACGCCCCACATCGGCTTGAGCGCAAACTGCGCCAGGCCGCCCAGCGTCAACCTGAAGGGGATGGCAAAGCCGGTGCGCAGGTCGCGCTCGCGGTTGCCGCCGGTGATGCTGTCCACCGTCAGCATCATCACCTCGACGCCGGCCTGCCGGGCGCGCTGCATCATCGCGCGGTTGAGGCCGCGGTCTCTGTGGAAGTAGAACTGGTAGACCTGCGGCGTGGGGTGGGCGCGGCGCAACTCTTCGAGGCTGACGGTGCCCAGCGACGAGACGCCGAACATCGTGCCCAGCTGCGCCGACGCGGCGGCCACCGCGCGCTCGCCCTGGTGGTGGAACAACCGCTGCAGCGCGGTCGGCGAGCAGTAGAACGGCAACGCCAGCTTCTGCCCCATCACCGTGACCGACAGGTCGACGTCGGCCACCCCGCGCAGCACGGCGGGCACCAGGTCGCACTGCTCGAAGGCCGCGGTGTTGCGGCGGCAGGTCACTTCATCGTCGGCGGCGCCGTCGATGTAGTTGAAGATCGGCCCCGGCAGCCGGCGCCGCGCCAGCTCGCGAAAGTCATGGAAGTTGTGGCAGTGCTGCAGTCGCATCGCAAGTCTCCGCCGCGCTGGAGTCGTGTTTTTGGCGGCGGCGGATGTTGCGGCCGCGCCCCGGGCGGCGGCAATTGAATCTTGCGGCGCGCGACCGCGAAGAAATTTCAAACCCGGCGCGCGGCGGCCGCTTCAGGCCAGCAGCTTGGTCAGCCAGTCGGCGAAGGCGGCGCACTCCCAACGTTCCAGCGCGCCGGGTGGCCAGCACAGGTGGTAGCTGTAGGCGCCGGGCGCCCACTGTGCCGACAGCGGCACCAGGCGGCCGGCGTCCAGCCAGGCGGCGCCCAGCTTGCGCCGCACCAGCATCACGCCGAAGCCGGTGGCCGCGGCGTCGTAGGCCAGGCCGATGTCATTGAACTGTGAGCCGCTGGGCTCGGGCAGTTCGACGCCGCAGTGCTTGAACCAAGGCGCCCAGGGCTCCAGCGGGCTGCGGATGAGGCGCGTGCGCAGCAGTTCGTCGCGCGTGTCCAGCCCGTTGAAGGGGCCGAACTCGTTGACGAAGCCGGGGCTGCAGGCGGGCGTCAGCTCGTCGCCCTGCAACAGCCGGCATTCGCAATCGGTGTAGCCGCCGGGGCCGAAGCGCACTTCGAGGTCGGTCTCCTCGGCAACGACGTCGGCCAGCGGAATGGCCACGTGCAGCACCAGCTCGACGTCGGGGCAGGCGGTGCGGAACAGCTCCAGCCGCGGCATCAGCAACTGGCGGCAGAAGGTGGGCGGCGCCGCCACGCGCAGGCGCGGCCGGCGCTGTGGGCCGCGGCCGCTCATCTGCTGCAGCGAGGTCAGCCCGGCGCGCACGTGCCCCAGGTAGGCGGCGCCATCGGGCGTGAGCGAGAAGTCGCGCCCGAACAGCTTGAGCCCGAGGTGGTCTTCCAACTGCCGCACGCGGTGGCTGACCGCGCTGACCGTGACGCACAGCTCCTCGGCGCTGCGGCTGACGCTGCGCAGCCGCGCCAGCGCCTCGAAGGTCACCAGGCACTGGATGGGCGGGATGCGGGCGAAGCTCATCGGCACCTCCTGCGTCGAAGCGCCCGTTGGCCGCTCGTCCGCGGGTGCGGACGGCCGGCCGGTCAGGCCACGTGCATGATGCTGCGCCGCAGCTTGCCACAGCCGGGGCTGATGCGGCGCCTGGGACTTGCGGACCGGCAAGCCGTTGACGCAGCATCGCCCACCTCATCGAAAAGCGCCGACATGAAAACATTGCGATCGGATCGACCCGTGCGGCTGCGGCTGGCCGTCATCGCCACCGCCGCGCTGCCGGCCTTGCTGGCAGTAGCGCCCACGCCGGCCCGCGCCGATCTGACCCAGGTCTCGAACCTCGGCTTCACGAGCAGCTTCCGCGGCGAAGTCCGGGCCGGCAGCGACGCTGCGTGGAACGCCATCGTGCAACTGCCGCGCTGGTGGAGCGACGCCCACACCTGGTCCGGCAAGGCCGCCAACCTGAGCCTGGACGCGCAGGCCGGCGGCTGTTGGTGCGAGCGCTGGGACGACGGCGGCGGCGCTGCGTCGGTGCAGCACGGCCAGGTGCTGATGGTGCTGCCGGGCCGCGCACTGCGCCTGCGCGGCAACCTGGGCCCGCTGCAGGCGCTGCCCGTGGACGGTGTGCTCGACATCGTCACCAGCGTGCAGGACGGCAAGACGCTGCTGCGTCTGAGCTACCGCGTCGGCGGCCCGGGCGACACCGGGCTGGAACAACTGGCGCCCGCCGTCGACCGCGTGCTGGGCGAGCAGTTCAAGCGGCTGAAGGCGTTGATCGAGACGGGGCGGGCGGACTAGGGCCTGTTAACACAAACCGCGAAGACCATCGGCCACCAGCACGAAGCTG
>CAYYDJ010000006.1:0-214077 GCA_964470565.1 uncultured Rubrivivax sp. | reverse complement strand
AGCAGTGTCAAGCATGGCGGCGAGCATTGCAATTAGTGTTAACAGACCCTAGTCGCGGGCAGACTCGCGACCGGGCGGGCGGCAGGAGGGCCCGCTCGGCTACGATGCGCGCGCCGCGACGATCCGCGGCGCGCGCATCGTCTTTCTTCCTTCGCAACTTGAAACCCGACTCGCTGGGCCGCCTGGCCTTGCTGGCGGCCTGCGGCGCCGGCTTTCTGTGGGGCACCGGCGCCCTCGTCGTCAACCTGCTGATCGCCCGCCACGGCTTCAGTCCCGAGACCATCTCGTTCTGGCGCTTCGCGGTCGGCGCGCTGGTGCTGCTGGCCTTGTTCGGCCGCCCGGGGCTGTGGCGCGCGGTGCGGCCGCAGGCCGGGCTGGTGCTGGCCGCGGGGCTGTGCATGGCCTTGTCGGTGCTGTGCTGGTTCTTCGGCATCGCGCGCATCGGTGCCGCGGTGCCGACGCTGATCGCCCAATGCCTGCCCCCGGTGCTGGTGACGCTGATCGCGGTGGCCCGCGGCCGCGAGCGGCTGGATGTGCTGCTGAGCGTGATCCTGGCCGCCGCGGTCGGCGGCACGGCGCTGATCGTGCTGGGCCACGGCACCGGCGCTGAGGCACCCCGCGGCTGGCGGATGGCCGAGGGTGTGGCCTGGTCCGTCGGCGCGGCGCTGCTGCACACGGCGTTCTCGCTGGTCAGCGGACGGCTGTCGTCAGGGCTGGGCTCGGGCCGCGCGGCCACCTGCCTGACGCTGGTGGCCGTCGGCGTGATGGCCTTCAGCGGCTTCATCGAGCCGCTGCGCTGGCCCGGTGACGCCGCGCCCGAGGCCTGGCTGCTGTACCTGGGCGTGGTGACCGCGGCGCTGGCGCTGCTGGCCTTCAGCTGGAGCGCGCAGCGTCTGTCGCCCACCGCGCTGACGGTGGCCATCCTGGTGGAGCCGCTCACCGCGGTGCTGCTGGCCGCGCTGCTGCTGGGCCAGACGCTGGGGCCGGCGCAATGGCTGGGTGCGGTGCTGCTGGTGTCGGCCATCTGGGGGCTGTCGCAACGCGGCAGCGGCCGAGTGGGGAAGGGACGACACGCATGAAGCCGCTGGTCTGGCTGTTCGACATGGACGACACGCTGCACGACGCGCACCGCTCGGCGATGCCGGCGCTGTCGCTGGCGATGGGGCAGTACATCCAGCGCGAGCTGGCCTTGAGCAAGCCCGAGTCAGACGCGCTGCGGCGCCGCTATTTCCAGCGTTATGGCGCCACGCTGCTGGGCCTGGTGCGCCACCATCCGGTGAAGGCGGCGCACTTCCTGCACCACACGCATCTGCTGCCGGGGCTGGAGGACCGGCTGCGCCGCCACCCGCACGACGTGGCGGCGCTGGCGCGGCTGCCCGGCCGCAAGTACGTGCTGACCAATGCGCCGCGCGCCTACGCGCTGCGGGTGCTGCAGACGCTGGACCTGCTGCCGCTGTTCGACGGCGTGTTGACGATCGAGGACATGGTCTTGTTCGGCCACCTGCGGCCCAAGCCCGACGCGCGCATGCTGCGTGCGGTGGCGGCGCGGCTCAAGATGCACCCGTCGCAGTGCGTGCTGGTCGAAGACACGCTGCAGCACCAGAAGGCGGCGCGCCGCATCGGCATGAAGACGGTATGGATGCGGCGCTGGATCCGCGGCGCGCAAGCGCAGGCCGTGCGGCGCGACCGCGCGCGCTGCCCGCCGTACGTCGACCGCAAGGTCAACAGCCTGCAGGCGCTGCGCCGCCGCTTGCCCTGAACGTCGTGGGTATGTTGGTGTTTACCTGCAGCCGGGGCCGCCTGGGCCCTATGCCAGAATCGTTGCAACCGATCGTTCATCGGCACTTTCTCACCCTTCCCGCCCCCGCTGCCACGCGCGATGTCCGATTCGTCTGCAGACCCGGCCGACAGCGCCGCCGCCCCGGCCCCGGACAGCGCCCCGGCCCGCAAGCGGCCGCGCCCCGGCGAGCGCCGCGTGCAGATCCTGCAGACCCTGGCCGGCATGTTGGAGCAGCCCGGCGCCGAGCGCATCACCACCGCGGCGCTGGCGGCCAAGCTGGAGGTGTCTGAGGCCGCGCTCTACCGCCACTTCGCCAGCAAGGCGCAGATGTTCGAGGGGCTGATCGAGTTCATCGAGTCCAGCGTCTTCACGCTGGTCAAGCAGATCGTCGAGCGCGACGAGTCAGGCTCGCTGCAGGCACAGCGCATCGCGCTGATGCTGCTGCAGTTCGGCGAGAAGAACCCGGGCATGACGCGCGTGATGGTCGGCGACGCGCTGGTCTTCGAGCACGAGCGGCTGATCGCGCGCATGAACCAGTTCTTCGACCGCGTGGAGTCGCAGCTGCGCCAATGCCTGCGCCCGGTGGCCGAGGCCAACGGCTCGCCGACGCCCACCGTCGAGACCCAGGCGATGGCCGCGGCGATCACCGCGCTGATCATCGGCCGGCTGCAGCGCTACGCGCGCTCGGGCTTCCGCCGGTTGCCCACCGAGGCCGTCGAAGCGCCCCTGCAACGACTCAGCGCCTGAGCGGGCTGAGCCGTTCGATCAAGCCCGATGCGCATCGAGGCCGGCGGCGAGGCGCTGCTGCTGTTGCCGCAGCGCGCCGTCTACCTGCCCGAGCACCGCAGCCTGCTGGTGGCCGATGCGCACATCGGCAAGGCGCAGTCGTTCCGCCGCCTGGGCGTGCCGGTGCCGGCCGGCACCACCGCGGGCACGTTGGCGCGGCTGGACCAGGCGCTGGCGGCCACCGCCGCCCAGCGCATCGTCTTCCTCGGCGACCTGTTGCACTCGGCGCGCGGCCGCGGCGCCGACACGCTGGCCGCGGTGCAGCGCTGGCGCGCCGCGCACCGCCAGCTCGACTGCCTGCTGCTGCGCGGCAACCACGACCGCCATGCCGGCGACCCGCCGCCGGACTGGCGGGTGCAGGCGGTCGACGAGCCTTTCGCGCTGGGCGGCCTGGCGCTCAAGCACCACCCCGAGCCGGAGAACGGCGCCTACGTGCTGGCCGGCCACGTCCACCCCTGCGTGGTGCTGGGTGGCCGCGCGCACGACCGGCTGCGGCTGCCGTGCTTCCACTTCGGATCCGCGGTCGGCGTGCTGCCGGCCTTCGGCGAGTTCACCGGCATGCACGCCTTGCGCCGTGCCGAGGGCGAGCGCGTGTTCGTCATTCGCGGCCACGAGGTGCTGGCGGTGCCCGGCTGAATAAACTTGGAACCCATGTCTGCTCCGATCGAAGCCCTGATCAGCCGCGCCGAGCGGCTGCTGGCGCGGCTGGAAGCCGTGCTGCCCCATGCGCCTGCGGCGCCCGACTGGACCGCCTCGGTCGCCTTCCGCTACCGCAAGCGCGGCGGCTCCGGCCTGCTGCAGCCGGTGCGCCACGTGGCGACCATCCGGCTGTCGGACCTGCAGGAGGTCGACGCGCAGAAAGAGCGCCTGCTGCGCAACACCCGGCAGTTCGTGGCCGGGCTGCCGGCCAACAACGTGCTGCTGACCGGCGCCCGCGGCACCGGCAAGAGCAGCCTGATCAAGGCCTGCCTCAACGAATTCAGCGGCCAGGGGCTGCGCCTGATCGAGGTCGACAAGGCCGACCTCGTCGACCTGCCCGACCTGGTGGACCTGGTGGCCGAACGGCCCGAGCGATTCGTGATCTTCTGCGACGACCTCAGCTTCGACGAAGGCGAGGCCGGCTACAAGGCGCTGAAGAGCATGCTCGACGGCAGCGTGGCGCAAAGCAGCGACAACGTGCTGATCTACGCCACCAGCAACCGCCGCCACCTGCTGCCCGAGTACATGAAGGAGAACCTGAGCTACCAGCACACCGAGGACGGCGAGGTCCACCCCGGCGAGGTGGTGGAAGAGAAGATCAGCCTGTCCGAGCGCTTCGGCATGTGGGTCAGCTTCTACCCCTTCAGCCAGGACGAGTACCTGGCCATCGTCGCGCAGTGGCTGCGCAGCTTCGGCGTCGCCGAAGACGCGATCGCGGCGGCGCGGCAGGAAAGCCTGGTGTGGGCGCTGGAGCGCGGCTCGCGCTCGGGGCGGGTGGCGTTCCAGTTCGCGAAGGACTACGCCGGGCGGCACCATGGCGGCTGAGGCGCGCGAGCCGATTGATGTCGAGAGCCAGGAGCCGCGCCGTCCGGTGGACGTCGCGGTGGGCGTGCTGATCGACGCGCAAGGCCGCTTCCTGCTGACCAGCCGCCCGCTGGGCAAGGTCTACGCCGGCTACTGGGAGTTCCCCGGCGGCAAGTTCGAGCCCGGCGAGACGCTGGAACAGGCGTTGCGCCGCGAACTGCACGAGGAGCTGGGCATCACGATTGCGGCGGTTCATCCCTGGCAGCAGGAGATCGTCGACTACCCGCACGCGCGCGTGCGGCTGCACTTCTGCAAGGTCTACGACTGGCAGGGCCGCTTCGAGATGCGCGAAGGCCAGCAGATGAGCTGGCAGGCGCTGCCGGTGCAGGTGGCGCCGGTGCTGCCGGGCACGATCCCGGTGCTGAACTGGTTCGCCGCCGAGCGCGGCCACGTCGGCCCGACCCACTAGACTGCCGGCATGGATTGGTTGGACGCCATCAAATGGGACCGCGACGGCCTGGTGCCGGTGATCGCGCAAGAGCAGGGCAGCGGCGACGTGCTGATGTTCGCGTGGATGAACCGCCAGGCGCTGGCCGAGACCGTGCGCCGGCAGCAGGCGGTGTACTGGAGCCGATCGCGCCAGCGCCTGTGGCACAAGGGCGAGGAATCGGGCCACTTCCAGCAGGTGCACGCCGTCCGCATGGACTGCGACAACGACGTGCTGTTGCTCACCGTCACCCAGCTCGGGCACGAGCCCGGCATCGCGTGCCACACCGGCCGCCACAGTTGTTTCTTCCAGCAACTCGACGGCGACCGGTGGCGCAGCGTGGCGCCGGTGCTGCAGGATCCGGCCGCGATCTACAAGCAGCAGCCATGAGTTCATCGTCCAACGACACCCTGGCCCGGCTGGCCGCCGTGATCGAGTCGCGCCGCGGCGGCGACCCGGCCAAGAGCTACGTCGCCCGGCTGCTGGCCAAGGGGCCCGACGCCATCCTCAAGAAGATCGGCGAGGAGGCCACCGAGACGGTGATGGCCGCCAAGGACGGCGACCGCGCCAAGATCGTCTACGAGGTGGCCGACCTGTGGTTCCACACCCTGGTGGCGTTGGCGCACTACGGGCTGACGCCGGCCGAGGTGCTGGCCGAGCTGGAGCGCCGCGAAGGGCTGTCGGGGCTGGAAGAATTCGCGGCGCGCAAGGCCGCCGAACGTGACCGGGAACGAGACCGAGAAGGACCACCAGGAACCTCCCATGAGCGCTGACCCCAACTGCATCTTCTGCAAGATCGTCGCCGGCCAGATCCCGTCGAAGAAGGCCTACGAGGACGACGAGCTGCTGGTCTTCCACGACATCCATCCCTGGGCGCCGGTGCACGTGCTGGTGATCCCCAAGACGCACATCGCCAGCCACGCCGACGTGGGCCCTGCGGACGAACCGCTGCTGGGCCGCATGCTGGCGCTGGCGCCGCGGCTGATGCGCGAGCTCGGCGTGACCAACGGCTTCCGCACCGTCATCAACACCGGCCGCGACGGCGGGCAGGAGGTGCAGCACCTGCACATGCACGTGATGGGCGGGCCCCGGCCCTGGGCCAAGGGGTGACATTCGCGTCACCTAGAATCGCGGGTTCGTCTGCAGGAGATTGAAATGGGATCGTTCAGCATCTGGCATTGGCTGATCGTGCTGCTGGTCGTGGTGCTGATCTTCGGCACCAAGAAGCTCAAGAACATGGGCTCCGACCTCGGCGCCGCGGTCAAGGGTTTCAAGGACGGCGTCAAGGGTGGCGCCGAAGGCAACGATGCGGCCACGCCCGCGCCGCCGCCGCAGCAGGTCACCGCGGCGCAGCGCAAGGCCGAGAACAACACCGTCGACGTCGAGGCCAAGACCAAGTCTTGAGCGGTGGGCGCCGTGGCGCCCGCTGCGGCTGACTGACGCATGATCGACTTCGGATTCGACAAGATCGCCTTGATCGGCGCCGTGGCCTTGATCGTCATCGGGCCCGAGAAGCTGCCGCGCGTGGCGCGCACCGTGGGCCACCTGCTGGGCAAGGCACAGCGCTACGTGGCCGACGTGAAGGCCGAGGTCAACCGCTCGATCGAGCTCGAAGAGCTCAAGAAGATGAAGACCCAGTTCGAGGACGCCGCGCGCGACGTCGGACAGGCCGTCAACCAGGAAGTGAACCAGGCGGCGTCCGAGTTCAACAGCATCGGCAGCGAATGGAAGTCCGACATCGAGCTGGCCGGCAGCAGCGCCGGCAGCCTGCCCGACGGCAGCGCGCTGAGCACGCCGGCGCCGGCCTACCGGCACCCGAAGAAGAACTGGCGCCTCAAGCGCGGCGCCACGCCGCAGTGGTACAAGCAGCGCAGCGGCATCCGCACCAAGGCGCAGTCGGGCGCGGCGCGCGTCGCGCGCTTCAGGCCGCCGGGCCTCAAGCGGCCGTCACGGCCCGGGCCCTGACGTGATGAGCGACGCTCCGAAGAAGGACACCGAGGACGAACTGGCCGGCACTGAGGCGCCCTTCGTCTCGCACTTGATCGAGCTGCGCGACCGGCTGATCCGCTCGCTGATCGCGGTCGGCATCGCCTTCGGGCTGCTGGCCTTCTGGCCCGGCATGGGCGCGCTGTACGACCTGCTGGCGCAGCCGATGGTGGCGCACCTGCCCGCGGGCACCAAGCTGATCGCCACCAACGTGATCTCGCCGATCCTGGTGCCGCTGAAGATCACGCTGATGGCGGCCTTCCTGGTCGTGCTGCCCTACGTGCTGTACCAGGTGTGGGCCTTCGTCGCGCCGGGGCTGTACTCGCACGAGAAGAAGTTCGTGCTGCCGCTGGTGGTCAGCAGCACGCTGCTGTTCTTCATCGGCGTGGCCTTCTGCTACTTCCTCGTGATCCCGGCGATGAGCAAGTTCATCCAGTCGTTCGCGCCGACTGCGATCACGGCGGCGCCCGACATCGAGCAGTACTTCGGCTTCGTGCTGACGCTGTTTCTGGTGTTTGGCATCGCCTTCGAGGTGCCGGTGGCGGTGGTGGTGCTGGCTCGCATCGGCATCGTCAGCGTGGAGCAGCTGCGCAAGGCGCGCGGCTACTTCTACGTCGGCGCCTTCATCGTCGCCGCGGTGGTCACGCCGCCGGACGTGATCTCGCAGCTCTCGCTGGCGGTGCCGATGTGCGTCCTCTACGAGCTGGGCATCGTGGCCGCGGTGGCCTTCATCAGGACCACGCGCGCGCCCGACGACGAAGAAAAGGCGGCCGACCCCGGCAAGCCGGCGTCCTGACGCGCTTGAGCCTTCAGCGCCGCCGCTGCGTGCGCACGTTGCGCGGGCGCAAGGCCACCTTCACCGTCACGTCCAGCGCCTTGTCGCCGCGCTGCAGCGCCACCGTGGCCTCGCTGTCGGGCGGCAGCGCGGCCACCACGGCCAGCAACTGCGCGGTGTTGGCCACCGGCTTGTCGCCCACGCGCAGCACCACGTCGCCCGGCCGCAGGCCGGCCTTGCTGGCGGGGCCATCGGCCAGCACGCCGGTGATCAGCACACCCTCGCGCACCGGCAGCCCGAAGGTCTCGGCCATCTCGGCCGTCAGGTCGCGCGGTTCGACGCCGATCCAGCCGCGGCGCACCTGGCCGTCGCGCACCAGACTTTCCATCACCTGCTGCGCGGTGTCGACGGGGATCGCGAAGCCGATGCCCATGCTGCCGCCGCTGCGCGAGAAGATCGCGGTGTTGATGCCCACCAGGCGGCCCTGCGCGTCGACCAGCGCGCCGCCGGAGTTGCCGGGGTTGATCGCGGCGTCGGTCTGGATGAAGTTCTCGAAGGTCGACAGCCCCAGCCGGCTGCGACCCAGCGCGCTGACGATGCCCGCGGTGACGGTCTGGCCGACGTTGAAGGGGTTGCCGATGGCCAGCACCGCGTCGCCCACCTGCAGTTCTGACAGGCGGCCGAGCGCGATCACCGGCAGCCGGTCGAGGTCGATCTTCAACACCGCCAGGTCGGTGTCGGGGTCGGTGCCGATCAACCGCGCGCGCGCCTGGCGGCCGTCGGCCAGTTGCACCTCGATCTCGGTGGCGTCTTCGACCACGTGGTTGTTGGTCAGCAGGTAGCCCTCGGGCGACACGATCACGCCCGAGCCGAGGCCGGTCTGCGGCGGCGCCGGCTGGCCGCCGAAAAAGAACTTGAAGCGTGGGTCGTCGGCATGCGGGTTGGCTGCACGCCCCGCCTGGGTGGCCAGCACGCTGACCACCGCCGGCGTCGCGCGCCGCGCGGCCAAGGACAGGCCGGTGGCCGGGGCGATGGCCGCTGCGGGGCCTGCACTCGCCGCCGACGGCGCGGCCGCCACCGGCGGCGCGTAGGTCGGCACCGGCAGTGGCGCGGCGGCGTGCGGGTTCAGCGCGCCGGGCATCCAGTCGGGCTTGAGCGTGTCGACCACGAACAGCACCGCGAGTGCGACCGTGACCGCCTGCGAGAATACGAGCCAATGTCTACGCCACATCGCTGAAGGTCGGCAGCCATGACCGAGCGCCGTCTGATCGAGTCCAGCCTGAACGAGCTGCCCAGGCCGGTGTTGTTCAAGGATTATCGGCGCAACGGTCTGCAGATCGGGCGCCGTGCCGAGCGGCGGCGCCGGGTCTGCGGCGTCACGGCCAGCCAGGCTTGCATCACAGCCGAGCGGGCCGGCGGCGCCTCGATCGCGCAGCCGCTCGGGCTGGCGAACCCCTTCATCGAGGTGGACCCCCCGGCATGTTGAAGCCGCTGCTGCTGACCATGGGCGACGCCGCCGGAATCGGCCCCGAGATCGTGCTGCGCGCCTTCGCGCAGGGCCAGGCCGCGGGTGCGGTGGTGATCGGCGACGCCGCGGTGCTGCGCCGCGCGGCGCGGCTGCTGCCGGCGCCGGCGTTGCCGATCGCGCTGATCGACGACCCGGCTGACGCCGCCGAGTTGCCCGCCGGCTGCGTGCCGGTGCTGCGCCCGGCCGGCCTGCCCGAGGGCTTGGCCGATCTGCCCTGGGGCCGCATCGACGCGCGCTGCGGCGCCGCGGCTGCAGCCTGCATCCGCGAGGCGGTGGCGCGCGTGCAGGGGGGGCAGGGCCGCGCGATCGTCACCGCGCCGATCCACAAAGAGGCGCTGGCTGCCGCCGGCGTGGACTTTCCCGGCCACACCGAGATGCTGCAGGCGCTGGCTGCGATGCCGGGCGCCGCACCGCCGCCGGTGCGCATGATGTTGGCCAACGACGAGCTGCGCGTGGTGCTGGTGACCATCCACCTCGCGCTGCGTCGCGCGATCGACGCGGTGACGTTCGACGCCGTGCTGCAGACGCTGCGCATCACCCACCACAGCGTGCCGGCCTGGGCCGGCGGGCCGCCGCGCATCGCGGTGGCGGGGCTCAACCCGCACGCCGGCGAAGGCGGCCTGTTCGGCGACGAGGAGCAGGCCGTCATTGCGCCGGCCATCGCCGCGGCACGCGCCGAAGGCATCGCCGCCAGCGGCCCTTATCCGCCCGACACCGTGTTCATGCGCGCGCGCCGCCGCCCAGGCCATGCCGAGCCTTTCGACGTGGTGGTGGCGATGACGCACGACCATGGCCTGATCCCGGTGAAGTACCTGGGCGTCGAGCAGGGCGTCAACGTCACGCTGGGCCTGCCCTTCGTGCGCACCAGCCCGGACCATGGCACGGCCTTCGACATCGCCGGCCGCGGCGTGGCCGATGCGTCCAGCCTGGCGGCGGCGATCCGCGCCGCGCGGGCGATGACGCAAGACGCCTGAATAACCCGTTAGCGAGGCGCGTTGACGGCCAGCGACGCCAGCTGCTGCCGCGCGCGCGCGGTGGCGCGCTCCAGCAGCTGCGCGTTCTCGAAGGCGCGCATGCGCCCCGACTCGCACAGCTTGACCAGCATGCGGTGGGTCAGCGAGATCGTGCGCTGGTGGCGCTCGCCGTGGGTGAAGACGAAGAAGCTGCGCCCCGGGCTGACGTGGGCCAGGCGCACCTTCTGCCAGCTGTCCTCCAGGTGCATCTGGTAGGTGAAGCCGATCTGCACGTGGTCGGCCAGGCTGCGGCCGCTGACCGGCTCGGCCGGCTCGGCCGGTGCCGGCAGCCCGGGCAGCTCGAGGTCGACCGCGCTCAGCTCGGGGCCGGCGCTGAGGTCGATGTCGAGCGGCGCATCCCAGTCGATCGCCGACTCCTGCACCAGGCCCAGGCGCGCGGCCTCCTCGCGCGTGAAGCCGGACTCGGCGTCGTCCAGCGGCGCGGCCATCTGCGGCGGCGGCAGGTCCTTGCGCGTCGGCAGGTGGCGCTCCAGCGCCTGGTCCACCTGGCGCGCCAGCATGTTGAAGTCCAGCACGCGGCCGGTGGCGGCCTTCAGCGCCTCGGCGTGCGCCGGCATCAACTGGCCGAAGAACTCGCGCCGGCGCGCCTCGGGCCAGCCGATCGCGTTCAAGCCCTCGGCGATGTGCTGCATCATCTTCGGCAGGTCGGCCAGGAAGGCCTTGCGCTGCGCCGGCGAGGTCTTGGGCTGCACGCTCATGAACAGCTCGCGCCCGGTCTGGCGCAGCGCGCGCACGCGCTCGCTGGTGACGCCTTCGCGCTCGGCTGCCTTCAGGATCACGCGGCTCCAGACGCGCGAGACGAAGTCGCGCACGAAGGCCGGCGCGGCCAGCGGCTGCAGCTCGTCGTCGAGCCGCTGCTCGTAGTGCTGGGACAGGCGCAGCGCCTCTTCGCGCTGCTGCAGCAAGGCCGTGGCACCGCTGCTTTGCGCCTCGACGGCGCGCCGCGCCTGCTCGGCGACGAACGCTTCCAGCGCCGTCAGCCGGGTGGCGTAGGTCTCGATCTGGTCGAAGTCGCCGTTGACGATCTCCTGCACCAGGTCGCGCACCTTGGCCACGAAGATCTGCGCCTGCTGGTCGGAGAAGTCCTCGAAGCCCTGGCCCAGCGACGCGATGCGGTTGATGAACTGCCGCACCGGGTGCTTGCGGCTGGAGAAGAAGGTGGCGTCGCCCAGCGCCGCGCGCAGCACCGGGAGCTGCAGCCGCGCGATCTGCCGCGCCAGCTGCGGCGGCACCTTGGGATCGGACAGGATCTGGTCGAACAGGCTGCCGATGACGTCGATCACCATGTGGTCGAGCGCGCCGCGCGAGGCCTGCTTCAGCTCGTCGCGATTGGCGTGGATCAGGTTGGGCAGCGCGACGTTGCCGCCGCTGTCGCCGCCACCCCAGCCCGAGCCGGAGGACTCGAAGCCGCCGGCGTCGACGTGGGCCAGGCGCCGCAGCAGGTCCATCATCGCCGGGTCGACCTGGCCGATCGGCGTGCCACGCGCGCCGCTGCTGCCGAAGCCGCGCGGGCGCAGGCCGCCGTGGCCGGTGCTGCCACCAGTGCCGCCAGCGCTGCCTGCGCTGCCTGTGCTGCCACTCGGCTCGAAGCGGTTGCGCGCGCCGTGCGGCGCCAAGCCGCCGGCGGTGGACTGGCGGCCCGCGCCGCCGGCCTCGTCGACTTCGCGCTTCGATGCTGACGGCGGCGTGCCGTCCAGCGGCGCCGCGCGGCTGGGCGCGTGCTCGCCGCCGCTGCCGGCGCTTTCGGTGGTGCGCACGGTCAGCGACACCGGCTGCACGCCGGCCTTGCGCAGCTCACTGACGATCTCGGCATACGTGCCGCGCAACACCGCCGCCAGCGAGCGCTGCAACTCGGCATCGAGCACGCGGCGCACCTCGGGGCGGTCGGCCACCGTGTCAACGGCGCGGATCACGCCGTGGCCGATCAGTTCAGGCCGCAACGGGTTGCGCTCGCGGTCGGCGCGGCCGTGCCCGAGCAGCGAGCCGACGTAAGCCTCCAGCTCGCGCAGCTCCCACTCGCAGGCGTGGGAGATCTCCAGGCCGAAGCGCTCGGCCTGCACCTTGATCTCGAGCTCGCGGTCCTCCACCAGCGTGAGCGCTTCCCAGTTGGACGGCTCGGCGCCGCCGCCGTGGCCGCCGTCACTGGCGAGTTGCTGATCGAAGGCCTGGTCGAAGGCCTGCGCGAAGCTGCTGAGCTTGCGGTTGAGTTCGAACTGCGCGGCCAGCAGCGCGTCGCGCTGCGAGCCGAAGGCGCCCATCGCCGACAAGCCGAGGCTTTCCGCCGTGCGCTCGGCAGCGGCCACCACCGCCTGCTTGACGCGCTGGATGGCGGCGTCGAGCAGCGGGTGGAAGCGCGGGGCGGCAGCGTCGGTCATGCGGGTCGGGCGGACCCGCTATTCTGGGCCAGCGGCGCGGGGCCGCCGCGCTGTCGCCAGGGGTTCAGGGCCTTTTCAGGGAATCGCGGATCTCGCGCAGCAGCACCACGTCTTCGGGAGTCGCGGCCGGGGGCGGCGGCGGCTCGGCGCGCTTGAGGCGGTTGACCTGCCTGACCATCAAGAAAATGATGAAGGCCAAGATGAGGAAGTTGAGCGCCACGGTGATGAAGTTGCCGTAGGCGAACACGGCGCCGGCCTTCTTGGCGTCGGCCAGGGTAGTGGCCGTCTGGCCGGCCAGCGGGATGAAGTAGTTGCTGAAATCCAGCCCGCCGAAGATCTTGCCGACGACGGGCATCACCAAGTCGTTGACCAGCGAATCGACGATCTTGCCGAAGGCAGCGCCGATGATCACGCCGACCGCGAGGTCGATGACGTTGCCCTTGGCGGCAAACTCTTTGAATTCCGACGAGAAGCTCATGAAGGAAGACCTCCTGTTGTGTGTGACTCGATGACGAAGTTCTGATGAACCGCGGCCGGGGCCGACGGTAGAGCCTGTCTCTGCGCTACGTCAAGTGCCGCTTGCGTTTTTCGACTGTTGGGCCGCGGCTGCAAGCCCGGGAGTGAGCCTGATGGCTGCCGCTAGAATCCCAGGTTGACCCTCAAGCCCGTTCGATCATCCTTTTCGAGGATTCCATGAGTGATTCCGCAGCGGCACTGCCGCAAGGTGGCTCAACCGAAGGCGCCGTCGACAGCTCGCGCCGCACCTGGATCGCCATCACCTGCGGCGCCGGCGCCATCGGCGGCGTGGCCACCGCCGTGCCCTTTGTCAGCAGCTTCGCGCCGTCAGAGCGCGCCAAGGCCGCGGGCGCGCCGGTGCAGGTGGACATCAGCGCGCTCAAGCCCGGCGAGAAGATGACCGTCGAATGGCGCGGCAAGCCGGTCTGGATCGTCCGCCGTACGCCCGAGGAACTGGCCAGCCTGAAAAAGACCGATGCGCTGGTGGCCGACCCCAACTCCGACCGCAAGGCCTATCCGACGCCGCCGTACGCGAAGAACGAGTGGCGCTCGATCAAGCCCGAATACCTCGTTGCGGTGGGCATCTGCACGCACCTGGGCTGCTCGCCCATCGACAAGTTCACCCCCGGCCCGCAGCCTTCGCTGCCCGACGACTGGCCAGGCGGCTTCCTGTGCCCCTGCCACGGCTCGACCTTCGACATGGCAGGCCGCGTGTTCAAGGACAAGCCGGCGCCCGACAACCTGGAAGTGCCGCCGTACATGTACCTGTCGGACACTTCGCTGGTGATCGGCGAGGACAAGAAGGCTTGAGGAGCGAGGTCTAGCAATGGCTGAATTCAAGGAAGCGCCGGCCGGCGCCTCGGTGCTTCAGAAGACGACGGTGTGGTTCGAGAACCGCTTCCCCACCGCCTTTGCCGAGTACAAGAAGCACATGTCGGAGTACTACGCTCCGAAGAACTTCAACACCTGGTATTTCTTCGGCAGCCTGGCGCTGCTGGTGCTGGTGATCCAGATCGTCACCGGCATCTTCCTGGTGATGCACTACAAGCCCGACGCCGCCAAGGCCTTCGAGTCGGTCGAGTACATCATGCGCGACGTGCCCTGGGGCTGGCTGATCCGCTACATGCACAGCACCGGCGCCAGCGCGTTCTTCATCGTCGTGTATCTGCACATGTTCCGCGGGCTGCTTTACGGCAGCTACCGCAAGCCACGCGAGCTGGTGTGGATCTTCGGCTGCGCGATCTTCCTGTGCCTGATGGGCGAGGCCTTCTTCGGCTACCTGCTGCCCTGGGGCCAGATGTCGTACTGGGGCGCGCAGGTGATCGTCAACCTGTTCGCCGCGATCCCCTTCGTCGGCCCCGACCTGGCGTTGCTGATCCGCGGCGACTACGTGGTCGGCGACGCGACGCTGAACCGCTTCTTCAGCTTCCACGTCATCGCCGTGCCGCTGGTGCTGCTGGGCCTGGTGGTGGCGCACCTGCTGGCGCTGCACGACGTGGGCTCCAACAATCCCGATGGCATCGAGATCAAGGCCAAGAAGGACCCCAAGACGGGCATCCCGCTCGACGGCATCCCGTTCCACCCGTACTACACGGTGCACGACCTGGTCGGCGTCAGCGTGTTCCTGGTGGCCTTCAGCGCGATCATCTTCTTCGCGCCGGAGATGGGCGGCTACTTCCTCGAATACAACAACTTCATCCCGGCCGACCCGCTGAAGACGCCGGCCCACATCGCCCCGGTGTGGTACTTCACGCCGTACTACTCGATGCTGCGCGCGACCACCGACCCGATGGTCGACGTCTTCGTCGTCATCACCGCGCTGGGCACCGTGGCGGCGCTGCTCAAGGGCGGGCTCAGCGGCCTGGCGCGCATCGGCGTGGTGGTGGCGGGGCTGGTGGTGATCGCGCTGCTGAAGACCTTCGACGCCAAGTTCTGGGGCGTGGTGGTGATGGGCGGCGCGGTGATCATCCTGTTCTTCCTGCCCTGGCTGGACCGCAGTCCGGTCAAGTCGATCCGCTACCGCCCGGGCTGGCACAAGATCATGTACGCGATCTTCGTCGTCTTCTTCTTCGTGCTGGGCTACCTGGGCATCCAGCCGCCGTCGGCCACCGGCACCGTGATCGCCCAGGTCGGCACCGTCTTCTACTTCGGCTTCTTCGCGCTGATGCCCTGGTGGAGCCAGATCGGCGAGTTCAAGGCCGTGCCCGACCGCGTGACCTTCCAGCCGCACTGAGATGAATCCCCCCCGAAGCGCCTTCGGCGCCTCCCCCCCGGGGGGGCGCCGCCAGCGGCCCGGCAAAGCCGGTTCCGCGGCGGCCGCCTGGTTGCCGCTGATTCATGCAGCGAAGGTGCTGCCTGGCACCATCGACAACTGACGAGCCGAGATCCGAAAGCACAAGACCATGAAGAAACTGATCCTCTGGTTGCTCTGCAGCCTGGCGCTGGTCTCGGGCGCACAGGCCTCGTCCGAAGGCCCGTCCTGGGACAAGTTCCCCAAGGAACGCGTCACCGACGTCACCGCGCTGCAGCACGGCGCCAAGCTCTTCGTCAACTACTGTCTCAACTGCCATGCCGCGGCGTACATGCGCTACAACCGGCTGGGCGACATCGGCCTGAGCACAGACCAGATCAAGAAGAACCTGGTGTTCACCGGCGTCAAGGTCGGCGACACGATGAAGGTTGCGGTCGACCCCAAGGAGGCCAAGGAATGGTTCGGCGCCGTGCCGCCCGACCTGACGTTGATCACGCGCTCGCGCGCCGACGGGTCCAAGGGCAGTGGTGCCGACTATCTATACACCTACTTGCGCAGTTATTACCGCGACGACACCAAGGCCACCGGCTGGAACAACCTGGCCTTCCCCAGTGTGGCGATGCCGCACGTGCTGTGGGAGTTGCAGGGCCAGCAGCGCGCCGTGTTCGCCGAGGAGAAGGACGCGCACGATCCGGCCAGGACCCTGCACGTCTTCAAGGGGTTCGAGCCCATCACCAAGGGCACGCTCAGCACTGAAGAGTACAACTCGTCGGTGGCTGACCTGGTCGCCTTCCTGCAGTGGATGGGCGAGCCGGTGCAGGGCGAGCGCGTGCGCCTGGGCGTCTGGGTGATCCTCTTCCTGCTGATCTTCACCGTGATCGCCTGGCGCCTGAACGCGGCGTTCTGGAAGGACGTCAAGTAGCATTCAGTTCCGGTCCGTCGCGGCCGGGTCGGCGCAGTGGGGGCTGGTCTGGCGCCCACTGCGCCTGGTTTTTTCAGGGGGTTGGCCGCAGCGGCCCCCGCCGTTTTTGATCGAGGTCTGCCACCATGATGGTGCTCTACTCCGGAACCACCTGCCCGTATTCGCACCGTTGCCGCTTCGTGCTGTTCGAGAAGGGCATGGACTTCGAGATCCGCGACGTCGACCTGTTCGCCAAGCCCGAAGACATTGCGCTGATGAACCCGTACAACGAGGTGCCCATCCTGGTGGAGCGCGACCTCATCCTGTACGAGTCGCACATCATCAACGAGTACATCGACGAGCGCTTCCCGCACCCGCAGCTGATGCCGGGCGACCCGGTGGCGCGCGCGCGCGTGCGGCTGTTCCTGTTCAACTTCGAGAAGGAGTTGTTCGCGCACGTCAACCTGCTCGAAGGCCGCGGCGTCAAGGCCACCGACAAGCAGCTGGAAAAGGCGCGCAGCCAGATCCGCGACCGCCTGACGCAGCTGGCGCCGATCTTCCTGAAGAACAAGTACATGCTGGGCGACGACTTCAGCATGCTGGACGTGGCGATCGCGCCGCTGCTGTGGCGGCTGGACTACTACGGCATCGACCTCAGCAAGAACGCCGTGCCGCTGCTGAAGTACGCCGAGCGCATCTTCTCGCGCCCGGCCTACATCGAGGCGCTGACGCCGTCCGAGAAGGTGATGCGCAAGTAGGCCCCAGCGCCACCGCAGCGTCTTCGCCATGAGCGTTCCGCAGGCCCCGGACAACCAAGGCAGCTCCACGCGGCCGTATCTGCTGCGTGCGCTGCACGACTGGTGCACCGACAACGGCTACACGCCCTACGTTGCGGTGCACGTTGATGCCTCGGTACAGGTGCCGATGGAGTACGTGAAGAACAACGAGATCGTGCTCAACGTCAGCTTCGAGGCCACCAGCGGCCTCAAGCTGGGCAACGACTTCATCGAGTTCCGCGCCCGTTTCGGCGGCGTGCCGCGCGACATCGTGGTGCCGGTCAGTCACGTGGTGGCGATCTACGCGCGCGAGAACGGCCAAGGCATGGCCTTCCCGGTGCCCACCGGCCCGGCCGGCGCCGAAGGCGAGGGCGCCGCCACCATGGCCGCCGCACCGGCGGCGACGCGCGGCCTGCGGCTGGCCACCGTCGAGCCCGGGCCTGGCGACGAGCCGCCGCCGCCCGACCCGCAGCCCAGCGGGCCGCAGCGGCCGTCGCTCAAGCGCGTCAAATGAAGCCGCCGCGGGCCGCCTAGAATCCGCGCCCAGCGCCGCCGGCTTAGCTCAGTTGGTAGAGCACCCGCCTTGTAAGCGGAAGGTCGTCCGTTCGATTCGGACAGCCGGCACCAATTCAGCGCCCTTTCGTCAGGCGCGCGAAGCTGACGAACGCGGTTGAACCCGCACCCTGATTGCAGTAATCTGCCGCCCCTCGGCCTGCAACTGCGCCAGCAGCAGGGGCAGCATCTGGCGCAGTTTGGCTGCCGCGGGATTGTGGGCGGCCAGCAGCGTCCAGCAGCCGGCATCGACCGGCCCGGTCCGCACGTCGGCGCGCAGCGCCGGCGGCAACAGCGGAGCCACGGCCTCGTAGAGGCTGCGGGCCTCGTCCAGGCGGCGCAGCAGGCGGCCCAGCGGTTCGCAGCGCTCCAGCGCAGCGGCCATGCCGAGTGTCGGCACGGCCGTCGAGCTGGGAGGCTGTGGGGCAACCATGGCAGGAGATTATTGGCGATGCAGATCCTCATCACCCACGGCCGCCTGGCGCGCACGCGGGCGCTGCAGTTCAGTGCGCTGCAGGCGGGGCTGGCGGGCGCGGCCGTGGTCTTCGTGCTGCTGATGCTGTCGGGCGCGATCTACCACTTCGTGTTCCTCACCGCCGCGCGCGAGGGCTGGCCGGTGGTCAGCCAGATCGTGCGCCTGGTGGTGCGCGACGAGATCGCCCAACGCGACCGCTACATGCGCGACAACCTCGACGCGATGGCGCAGAAGGTGGGCGAGATGCAGGCCAAGATGGTCAAGCTCGAAGCGGTGAGCGACCGCGTCAGCGGCCTGGCCGGCTTGAAGCCCGAGGAGGTGAAGCCGCCGCGCCGCAGCGCCGAGGGCGGCCGTGGCGGGCCTTACATCCCGGCGCGCCGGCCCTCGCTGGAGGAGTTGCAGCGCCAGGTCAACGGCCTGGACGAGGCGGCCGACTGGCAGACCGACCTTTTCACCTTCAGCGAATCGCGCCTGCTGCGGGCGCGGCTGGACGCCATGCGCGTGCCCAGCGGACCGCCGGTCGACGGGCCCGTGGGCTCGGGCTTCGGCTTCCGCTCCGACCCCTTCACGGGCCGGCCCGCGCTGCACAGCGGGCTGGACTTTCCGGCCGAGCCGGGCACCGCGATCAAGGCCTCGGCCGATGGCGTGGTGCTGTTTGCCGACTCGCATCCCGAGTACGGCCAGATGCTGGAGTTGGACCACGGCAACGGCCTCGTCACCCGCTACGCGCACTGCCAGAAGCTGCTGGTCAAGCCCGGCCAGTTGATCAAGCGCGGCCAGATCATCGCCGAGGTCGGCTCGTCGGGCCGCTCGACGGGGCCGCACCTGCACTTCGAGGTGCTGGTGGACGGCACGCCGCAGGACCCGGCACGCTTCCTGGCCGGCAGCGCGTCGGCGCCCGCGGCCGGCCTGGCGCGGCGCTGAAGCCGCGCGCCGGGCTGCGCGCCGCGCCCGGCAGCCCGCCAGACCCCGGGTGCTAAACTGCTGCGCTTTGCGCGCGCAACGCGGCGGCCCGCGGTCCCACCCAACCCGGTGCCTTGCAAAGCCGCCGCGGCAACTCCATCTGCTGCCGGCGCGCCGCAGCCCAAGCCGCCCGCGCCCGCCCAAGAACCACAAGGCCTTGCCGTCGCATGTTTCCCAAAGTACTGACCCAGATCTTCGGCAGTCGCAATGACCGTCTGCTCAAGGGCTACCGCAAGGCGGTGCAGCAGATCAACGCGCTGGAGCCGCAGTTCGAGTCGCTCGATGACGCCGCGCTGCGCGCCAAGGCCGACGAGTTCAAGTCGCGCATCGCCGCCGGCGAAACGCTGGACGCGCTGCTGCCCGAGGTCTTTGCGCTGGTGCGCGAGGCCGGCAAGCGCACGCTGAAGATGCGCCACTTCGACGTGCAGTTGATCGGCGGCATGGTGCTGCACCAGGGCAAGATCGCCGAGATGCGCACCGGCGAGGGCAAGACGCTGATGGCCACGCTGCCGGTGGTGCTGAATGCCTTGTCGGGCAAGGGCGTGCACGTGGTGACGGTCAACGACTACCTGGCCCGCCGCGACGCCGAGTGGATGGGGCAGCTCTACGGTTTTCTCGGCCTGACCGTGGGCGTCAACGTGCCGGGCATGCAGCGCGAAGAGAAGCAGGCCGCCTTCGCCGCCGACGTCACCTACGGCACCAACAACGAGTTCGGCTTCGACTACCTGCGCGACAACATGGTCTACGAGTTGGCCGATCGCGTCTCGCGCGGGCTCAACTTCGCCATCGTCGACGAGGTCGATTCGATCCTGATCGACGAGGCGCGCACGCCGCTGATCATCAGTGGCCAAGCCGAGGACCACACCGAGCTGTACGTGCGCATCAACGCCGTGGTGCCGCAGCTCAAGAAGCAGATCGGTGAGGCCGACCCGCGCACCGGTGAGGGCGTGATCGAGCCCGGCGACTTCACCGTCGACGAGAAGACGCACCAGGTCTACCTGACCGAAGCCGGCCACGAGAAGGCCGAGGACGTGCTGGCCAAGGCCGGGTTGCTGGCCGAGGGCGCGAGCCTGTACGACCCGGCCAACATCAGCCTGATGCACCACGTCTACGCGGCGCTGCGCGCGCACCACCTCTACAACCGCGACCAGCACTACGTGGTGCAGAACGGCGAGGTGGTGATCGTCGACGAGTTCACCGGCCGCCTGATGACGGGCCGGCGCTGGAGCGACGGCCTGCACCAGGCGGTGGAGGCCAAGGAAGGCGTGCAGATCCAAAGCGAGAACCAGACGCTGGCCTCGGTCACCTTCCAGAACTACTTCCGCATGTACGGCAAGCTCGCCGGCATGACCGGCACCGCCGACACCGAGGCCTACGAGTTCCAGGAGATCTACGGCCTGGAGACGGTGGTCATCCCGCCCAACAAGCCGACCATCCGCAAGGACGACAACGACCTCATCTACAAGACCGCGAAAGAGAAGTACGACGCGGTCACCCAGGACATCCGCGACTGCTTCGAGCGCGGCCAGCCGGTGCTGGTGGGCACGACCTCGATCGAGAACTCGGAGCTGATCTCGGGCCTGCTGACCCAGGCCAAGCTGCCGCACCAGGTGCTCAATGCCAAGCAGCACGCCAAGGAGGCCGAGATCGTCGCGCAGGCCGGGCGGCCGAAGATGATCACCATCGCCACCAACATGGCCGGCCGCGGCACCGACATCGTGCTGGGCGGCAACGTCGAGAAGCAGGTGCAGTTCCTCGAAGCCGATCCCAATCTTGCGGACGACGAGAAGCGCTCGCGCGCCAAGACGCTGCAGGACGAGTGGCAGGGCCTGCACGAGCAGGTGAAGGCCCAGGGCGGCCTGCGCATCGTGGCCACCGAGCGCCACGAGAGCCGGCGCATCGACAACCAGCTGCGCGGCCGCTCCGGCCGCCAGGGCGACCCGGGCTCGAGCCGCTTCTACCTGAGCCTGGACGACCCGCTGATGCGCATCTTCGCGGGCGACCGCGTGCGCGCCATCATGGACCGGCTGAAGATGCCCGAGGGCGAGGCCATCGAGGCCGGCATCGTCAACCGCAGCATCGAGAGCGCGCAGCGCAAGGTGGAAGCGCGCAACTTCGACGTGCGCAAGCAGCTGCTGGAGTACGACGACGTCGCCAACGACCAGCGCAAGGTGATCTACCAGCAGCGCAACGAGATCCTCGAAGCCGCGGCGCTGGACGACCAGATCCGCAACCTGCGCCACGCCGCGATGACCGACGTGGTGCGCGCCCAGGTGCCGGCCGAGAGCCTTGAAGAGCAGTGGGACATCGACGCGCTGCAGCGCGCGCTGCGCGACGACTGGCAAGTCGACGTCGACCTGAAGACGCTGGTCGACAAGGCCGACAGCATCACCGACGAAGACCTGCTGGAGACGGTGAAGACGTCCGCCGACGCGATGTTCCAGGCCAAGGTCGAGCAGGTGGGCAGCGAGCAGTTCACGCCCTTCATGCGCATGGTGCTGCTGCAGACGCTGGACAGCCACTGGCGCGAGCACCTGGCAGCGCTGGACTACCTGCGCCAAGGCATCCATTTGCGCGGTTATGCGCAGCAGAACCCCAAGCAGGAGTACAAGCGCGAGGCCTTCGAGCTGTTCTCGCAGCTGCTGAACACCGTCAAGCACGAGGTCACCCGCGTGCTGATGACGGTGCGCATCCAGAGCCAGGACCAGGTGGCCCAGGCCGCCGAGGCGCTGGAACAGCAGGCCAGCCACGTCTCCAACGTCACCTACACCCACCCCAACGAGGACGGCTCGGTCTCGCAGGAGGCCGATCCCGCCACGCTGGCCCAGCAGGTGCCCAAGGTCGGCCGCAACGATCCCTGCCCCTGCGGCAGCGGCAAGAAGTACAAGCAGTGCCACGGGCGGCTGGTCTGACGGACTGAACGGCGCCCGTCAGCCGTATTCAGCCGTCCTCAGTCCGCCTGGCGCCCGATCTGCAGCACGCAGTGGCCCAGCGCGGCGCCGGCCGCGATCTGGCAGCTCACGCGCGGTTGCGGCGGCAACGCGCAGGTGGAGCGCATGCCCTGCCGCTCCAGCTCGGCGCGCCGCGCGGCGGCATCCTGCTGCACGAATTTGGTCAGCTGCCGTTCGTCGCTGTCGACGATCGACCAGGCGCGATAGGCCTCGGGGCCGCCGCAGGCGCGCGCGCCGATGCCGATCACGCGGCAGTCTTCCTGGCGGCGGCAGGACGCGGCGCCGATCAGCGCTTCGATGCCGGCCAGGCCCGTGGCGCCCGCGGCCGGCGGTGCCGCAGCGGGTGCCGCTGCCGGTGCCCCTCGGCACGCGGCCAGCGCCAGCACGACGGCCAGCAGCGTGGGCGTGAAGGCCAAGGGACGGCAGGCGGCACGGGGCATGGCGCCGATGCTATGACAATGCCCGCATGAGCGCCGACCTGCCTGCCAGCCGCGTGCCGCAGGCCGATCTGCTGCAGCTGGTGCAACTGTTCGGCGCCGGCCGCCACGCCGAGATGGCAGCGCTTGCCGCGCAGGCCGCGCAGCGTCATCCGCAGGACGGGCTGGCGTGGAAAGCCTTGGGCACCGCCTTGCTGGCCCAGGGCCATGACGCGCTGGCAGCGCTGCAGCGCGCCGCGGCGCTGCTGCCGCAGGACGTTGAAGTGCTGAGCAACCTGGGCGGGCTGCTGGCCGCGCGCGGCGAGTTCGAGGCGGCGGCACAGCACCACCGCGCGGCGCTGACCCTGCGGCCCGGCTTTGCCGAGGCGCACAGCAACCTGGGCGACGTGCTGGCCTCGCTGGGCCGCTGGGACGAGGCCGCGGCCAGCTGCCTGCTGGCCTTGCACCTGCGGCCCACGCTGGCGGCGGCGCATTGCAACCTGGGCCGCGCCCGTGCCGGCCAGGGGCGCCTGGACGAGGCGGCCGCCAGCTATCGGCAGGCGATCGGCCTGCAGCCCCGGCTGGCGCAGGCTCATCACGGGCTCGGCCTGGCGCTGCAAGCCCAGGGCCGGCTGGACGCCGCCGCAGCCAGCCTGCGCGAGGCCTTGCGCTGGCGGCCGCAGCACCTGGGCGCGCAGTTCCAACTGGCCCTGCTGCTGGCCGAGCAGGGCCGCTTCGACGACGCCGTGGCCGCTTATCGCCAGTTGCTGGTGATCGAGCCCGGCCACGCCCAGGCGCTGGCCAACCTGGGCGCGGCGCTGATGGCGCTGGGGCGCCCTGCCGACGCGGCGGCGGCGTTCGAGCAGTCGCTGCAGCGGCAGCCGGCGCAGCCGGCGGTGCGCAGCAATCTGGGCAATGCCTGGCTGGCCCTGGGCCGCATCGACGACGCGCTGGCGGCCTATCGCGCCGCGGCCGATGCCGAGCCCGGCTTCGCGCCGCTGCAGGGCAACCTGGCCCACGCGCTCAACCTGGTCGGCGAGCCGGCGGCGGCGCTGGCGGCGCTGGAACGGGCGATCGCGCTCGAACCCGACCGCCTGGCCTGGCGCAGCGAATGGCTGTTCACGCGCCAGTACCTTGACCGCAGCGAGGCCGAGCGCGCCGAGACGCTGGCCGCCGCGCGGCGCTTCGGCGCGGCCGCCGCGGCGCGGGCGCGGCCTTTGCCGCGCCGCACCGGGGCTGCCTTCGATCCTGAGCGGCGTTTGCGCATCGGCCTGTTGTCGGGCGACCTGCGCGCCCATCCGGTGGCCTGGTTCCTGGAATCGGTGCTGATGCAATGGTCGCGGCAACCGGCGTTGGAGCTGTGGGCCTATGCGACCCAGCCGCAGGCCGATGCGGTGACGCAGCGCCTGCGCGAGTGCTGCGCGCACTGGCGTCAGGTGCAGGCCTTGGACGATGCAGACCTGGCCGCTGCCATCCGGGCCGACGGCATCGACGTGCTGATCGACCTCTCGGGCCACACGCGCCACAACCGCCTGCCCGTGCTGGCCTGGCGGCCGGCGCCGCTGCAGTTGAGCTGGCTGGGCAGTTGCGCCAGCACCGGGCTGGCCGAGGTCGATGCGCTGGTGGTCGACCGCTGGATCGCGCCGGCCGGCGCCGAGGCCGCCTTCGTGGAGCCGCTGCTGCGGCTGCCGCACGGCTTCCTGTGCTTCACGCCGCCGGCGCCGGTCGATGACGCGCCGATCGCCGCCGCGCCGGGCGAGGGCCTGCGGCTGGCCTGCTTCAACCGCCTGGCCAAGATCGGCGACGAGGTGGTCGCGGCCTGGTCGGCCATTCTGGCCGGCCTGCCGGGCAGCAGCCTGGCCTTGCAGGACCGGGCGCTGGCCAGCGAGACCGTGTGCCGCCGCCTGCGCGATCGCTTCGCGGCCCATGGCATCGGTCCGCTGCGCCTGCGGCTGCAACCGGCGCAGCCGCGCGAGACTTATCTGGCCGCCTACCGGGCGGTCGACCTGGCGCTCGATCCCTTTCCATACCCCGGCGGCACCACCACCGTCGAGGCCTTGTGGATGGGCGTGCCGGTGCTGACGCTGGCCGGCGCTTCGGCGCTGGGCCGGCAAGGCGCCAGCATCCTGGCCCAGCTGGGGCTCGACGATTGGGTGGCCGTTGATGTCGACGATTATGTCGACCGCGCGCTCCGGCTCGGCCGCGACCGCGCGGCGCTGGCCGCGCTGCGCGCCGGGCTGCGCCGCCGGCTGCTGGCTTCGCCGCTGTGCGATGCGGCCGCGTTCGCGCAGGCGCTGGAGTCGGCCCTGCGCGAGCGCTGGCGCCGGGCATGAAAAAAAAAAGGCTGCAAGCCTTTCGCTTGCAGCCCCCTGGCCGTTGCCGGCCGACGACTTACTGCTTGAGCGCGCTGGTGCTCACCGGGTGCAGGTTGACGTCGTTCATCACGCTGCCGCCCGGGTTGACGCGCAGCACCGTGGTCGACTGCCGGGCGCCGGCGGTGTCGGTCAGGCTGAAGGCGCCGACGTAGCGGCCACCCGTGGTCAGCCCGTACCACGACACGCCCACGGTTGCCGTGCCGCCGGCGTTGGCCTGGCCGGGCAGCAGCACGGTCAGGTTGCCCGGCTGGTCGGCAGGCCCGACGACCCAGCTCGACAGCCGGTGCGTCATCACGGTGCCACCGCCGTAGGCAACCACGCAGACGCGGTAGTTGCCGGCCGCGGGATTGGCGAACTGCGCCGCCTCGTTCGAGCCGTCGTTCGCCGAGTACACATACGTGTTGGCCGGCGTGATCACGATCATGTCGTTGTCCGAGGTGGCCATCGGCGTGGTGTCGGCCTGACGCAACTCGAACCGCGCGACCAGCGAATCTGCCGGCACGCTGACCGTGTACTTCTTCATGTAGGCCGGCGTATTGGCCGATGCGCAGGTGTTGACGACCGCGGTGCCGTACTGCGGGCTCGGCGTCAGCGAGGCCACGTCGCCCATGGTCACCGGCTTCAGGCCGCCCTTGACCGAGCCCATGCGGCCGGAGAAGCCGGTCTGCACCGTCATCAGGCGGCTGCCCGACACCGTGGTGCCGGTGGTCTCGGCCGGCGCGGTGATCAGCTTGCCGGCGCGCGCGGTGACCGGGCTCCTGACCACGTGGGTGCCGTCGGTCCAACTCAGCGAGCCGTAGTTCCAGGCGCCGTCGGCCGCGCCGTTGACGGTGAGCTTGACCGTGAAGCTCTTGGTCTCGCCGGGGTTGATCGACAGCGTCGACGGCGTGACGACGGCATTGAAGCCGGGCACCGAGATCGTTGAGCTGTAGACGGCCGGCGACGCGCTGACGTTGGTGACGCGGCGGGTGACCGTCACCACGCCGGGCACCGAGCCCACCGTGATGCTGGGCAGGTTGTAGTTGTAGGTCTGGTCCAGCGTGCCCAGCGTCGTGCACAAGGACGGCGGTGACACCGCGTTCTTGTTGGCGTTGCACTGGTAGCGCGTGAAATCATCGGCGCTGTTGTCGTACACCAGGCCAGGATCGAAGGCCTTGTTGGGCACCACGTGGCCGGCGCCCTGTGACCAGGGCAACAGGCCGTTCTGCAGCCCGGTCAGGCCGTCGTTCAGCGTGTTGGTCGCGGTGGTCATCAGCGCCGACTTGATGGCCTGCGGCGACCAGCCCGGATGCGCCTGCTTGAGCAGCGCGGCCAGCCCCGCCACGTGCGGGCTGGACATCGACGTGCCCTGGTAGGAGGCGAAGTCCGCTGGCGGCACCAGCGTGCCGGCGGCCACCTGATTGCGCTGGGCCTGCGTCAGGTCGGCAGTGACGGCGGCAATCACGTCCACGCCCGGAGCCGTCAGGTCGGGCTTGAGCATGTTGCCATCGCCGGCGTTGGGCCCGCGCGAGGAGAAGCTGGCCATGATCGGCGCCGGCTGCGTGGACTTGTAGAACTTGGAGATCGCCGCCGTGGCGCCGGCCGATGCCGCATAAGCCTTGATGGCGTTGCCGTCGGCCTGCGAGACGTGCACCGTGGGCACCGAGTGCACGTCGGCCACCAGGCCCGCGCCGTTGTCGGCCAGGATCATGCCGACGCCGCCGGCATTGAGCACCGCCAGGCTCTTGTCGACGCGCGCGGTGGTGCCGCGCGTGCAGATGACGATCTTGCCGGCCACCTTCGCCGGGTCGAGCACGGCCGGGTTCGAGTAGCACAGGCTCAGGTTGGTCGCATTGGCACCGGGCAGGCCGGCATCCTCGGCGCGGATCAACGCGGTCTGCGGCACCGCGTTGGCTGCCGTCGATGCACCGGTGTAGGTGGCGCCGCTGCCCAGCGTGACCGTGCCGAGGAAGGCGCGGTCGTGCGTCGATGCGGCCACCGTGGTCAGCCACGGGCTGACGTGGGCCACGGCCTGCGCCGGGCCGCTGTTGCCGGCCGAGGCGGAGACGAAGACACCGGCACTGGCCGCGCGCAGGAAGGCCTGCTCGACCGGATCGTTGACCGAGGTCTGGCTGCCGCTGATCGAGAAGTTGATGACGTTGACGCCGTCGGCCACCGCCTTGTCGATCGCCGACACGCTGTCGCCGGTGTAGCAGGTGTTGGTGCTGCCGGTGCCGTCGGTGGCGCCCGGATCGGTGAAGGTGAAGCACACCTTGTACATCGCGATGCGGGCCCGCGGCGCCATGCCGGAGGCCTGCCCCACCGGCACCGGCGCGTTGCTGGTCACGGCGAGGGTGGCGTCGTTGTTGTCGTTGCCGCCGGCCGTCGACGAGGTGTGCGAGCCGTGGCCGCCGTGGCCGTTGGGGCCGGCCACCGAGTCACGCGCCGAGTAGAACTCGGTCCAGTGTTTGACCGAGCCCTTCTGGCTGACGAAGATGCTGTTGAAGTACTGCGCGCCGATCAGCTTGTTGTTGCAATGCAGGGCCGGCGTGAAGCCCTCGCCGGCAACGCAGTTGCCCTTCCAGCTGGCCGGCGGCGGGCCATAGGCCAGCGTGCCGCCGGTGAACACCGGCTTGCCGTTGCCGTCCACGCGGTCGGCATAGGCCGCGTTCTCGGGCCAGACGCCGCTGTCGACGATGCCGATCACGATGTCCTCGCCCTTGATCGCCTTGCCGTTGCCGTCCACCTGCGACCACAAGCCGCCAGGGGCGGTCAGGCCGAGGAAGGTCGGCGTCGAGATCGTGTCGAGCTTGCGCGGCAGGTCGGGGTGGACCTCCACCACGTTGGGATTGGCGCGCAGCGTCGCCACCTCGGCATCGGTCAGCTGTGCGGCGAAGCCGTTGAACACCGTGCTGTAGCGCGCCGTGATCGGCGCATTGGCCACCGTGCCTGCCACGCTGAGCTGCAGGCTGTCGAGATAGCCGCGATAGGCCAGCGCAGCCGGCGAGCGCGAATCGAAGCGGCTGCCGGCCGCCGGCGCGGTGGCCACGTAGCCGGCCACCGTGCCGCGGTAGGTGGCGGTGGGCTCACCCGTGAGCTGCACGATGTACGGGCTGCGGGACTGCGCCAGCGCGGCACCGGAAAGACCGCCCAGCACGATCAGTGCGGCGATGGCGACGGGACGTCGTTGCATCATCATCAATCCTCCTATTCCTGCTTGGTTTGCCTGTTGCGCGGGTGGCGCTCAGGCAGCGACGGCTTGGCGGCGGCGGCGGGTCGCGCCGAGGCCTGCGATGGCCAGGCCGGCCAGGATCAGCGATGCCGGCTCGGGAACCGCGAACACCGAGATGTTGTCGAGCGCGAACTGCGCGATGTTGGACGTGCGGTTGCAACTGCCGGCGGTGTTGCAGGCATAGCCGTAGAAGTCGACCTCGACGTACTGGCGGCTGGTGAACGCGTTGCTCAGGGTGTAGTTCTTGAACGCCAGCTGGCCGTTGGTCGCGCCGCTGAGCAGCACGTCTTCATAGTAGAGGTTGTCGTCGATGTCCCAGGCGTAGACGCGCAGCAGCAGCGGCACCGAGGGCACCGGGACACCGGCGGCGGCGATGAAGCCGGCGTCGAAGGAGTTGAGCCTGAACAGGCCGCCATCCACCCGGCCCAGCCAGGGCAGTCCGTCGTTGACCATGCCGAGGAAGCGGGTGCTGTTGTTGCTGGGGCAGAGCACGCTGAAGCAGGTGCTGCCGACATCGGCGCCGTCGATCAGCAGGCCGACCAGGTCGCCCGGGTGGTTGGGGTCGGCGCTTTCGAACGGGTTGGCCTTGGTCGACACGGTGCCGATGAGGAAGTCACCCTGGATCAGCGCATCACCGTGGGTGACGAAGGGCGCCAACGGCGCGAACGTGGTGTCCAGCCCGCCTTCGAAGTCGATCACGGTCGGGCCGGCCTGGGCCGTGCCGAAGCAGGCGCTGACGGCCACTGCCGCAGCCAGATGTCGCAGAAACTTTCGCATAGACAGCCTTTTCGAGGATGTTGAAGTGGGTCGCGGTTCGCGCAGCAACGCCGTGCGGCAGGTCGACGCAAGCTCTTTGCCGGTGTCGTGCCTGACACGATTTCGGAATCGCTGTGACAGGATGCTGACTGTAGTGATACAAGCGAAAGACTTGCTTCCACGCAAACCCGCGGAGTTCCTTGGCGCAGCCCCCCCGATCAGGGGGCGTCCGGCAGCGTTCTTAAAATGTCGTTGGGCCCGCCGCAGCCGCCCACCTGCCGCCACCTTCCTCCATTAGCATCGTCCATGCCCGTCCATCTCGAACCGATCGACCCCAGCCAACTCCACCCCGTCCCCGGCGTGCGCATCGGCACCGCGATGGCCGGCGTGCGCAAGCCCAACCGGCGCGACCTGGTGCTGTTTGCGCTGGACGAAGGCGCCGCGGTGGCCGGCGTGTTCACGCAAAACCGCTTCTGCGCCGCGCCGGTGCAGCTTTGCCGAGAGCACTTGGCGGCAAGCGGCGGCGGCATCCGCGCGCTGCTGGTCAACACCGGCAACGCCAACGCCGGCACCGGCGCCGATGGACTGATGCGCGCGCGGCGCAGCTGCGACGCCGTGGCCGCGTGCTTGAGCGTGCTGCCGCGCCAGGTGCTGCCGTTTTCCACCGGCGTGATCATGGAGACGCTGCCGGTCGAGCGCATCGAGGCCGGCCTGCCCGCGGCCGCGGCCGACCTCGCGGCCGACCACTGGGCGCAGGCGGCCGAAGGCATCATGACCACCGACACCATGCCCAAGGCGGCGTCGACGCGCGTCCAGATCGACGGCCGCACGGTCACCGTCACCGGCATCAGCAAGGGCGCCGGGATGATCAGGCCCAACATGGCCACGATGCTGGGCTTCGTGGCCACCGACGCGGTGGTGGCGCCGGCCCAGTTGCAGGCGCTGGTCAGCCAGGCCGCCGACGAGAGCTTCAACCGCATCACGATCGACGGCGACACCTCGACCAACGATTCCTTCGTGCTGGTGGCCACCGGCAAGGCCGGGCATGCGGCGATCACGGACCTGGAGTCGCCCGCCGGTCGCGCGCTGGCCGAGGCGGTGATCGAGATCTCGCGCCGGCTCGCGCAGGCCATCATCCGCGACGGCGAAGGCGCCACCAAGTTCATCACCGTGCGCGTGGACGGCGGCCGCGACGAGGCCGAGTGCCGCAAGGCGGCCTACGCGATCGCCCATTCGCCGCTGGTCAAGACCGCCTTCTTCGCCAGCGACCCCAACCTGGGCCGCATCCTGGCCGCGGTGGGCTATGCCGGCATCGACGACCTCGACCAGGGCCTGATCGACCTCCACCTCGACGAGGTGCACGTGGTCAGCCGCGGCGGCCGCCGCCCCGAGTACCGCGAGGAGGACGGCCAGCGCGTGATGAAGAAGGCCGAGATCCTGGTGCGCGTGAACCTCCATCGCGGCGCGGCCAGCGCCGAGGTCTGGACCTGCGACCTCTCGCACGACTACGTTTCGATCAACGCCGACTACCGTTCCTGAGCGGCCTTTGCCTTCGGCCCTGCAAAAGCTGCTGAGCCGGCTGCCCGAGGGCGACCTCTGGCGCGACCGCACTTACGGCCGGCTGTGGCTGTCGATCCTCACCTCGTCGTTCGCCGGCCAGGTGATGCTGCTGGCGCTGCCGCTGACCGCGGCCGTGCTGCTCAAGGCCAGCCCCACGCAGATGGGCACGCTGACCGCGATCGAGCTGTCGCCCTTTCTGCTGCTGTCGCTGCCGGCCGGCGTCTGGCTGGACCGCGTGCGCAAGCTGCCGGTGTACCTGGCGGGCGAGGTGCTGATCGGCCTGGCCGCGGCCAGCGTCACGCTGGCCTGGCTGCTCGGCGTGCTGAGCATGGAATGGCTGTACGCGGTGGGCTTCATCGTCGGCGCCGTGCATGCCATCTCGGGCAGCGCCGCGCAGATCGTGCTGACCCAGGTGGTGCCGCGCGACCGGCTGGTCGAGGCGCACGCCAAGAACGCGCTCGCCACCTCGGGCGCCGAGGTGGCCGGGCCGGGCTTCGCGGGCTTTCTGATCAAGCTGTTCAGTGCGCCCTGGGCACTGCTGGTCAACGCCGTGCTGCTGCTGGGCTCGGCCTGGATCCTGCGCGGCGTCCACGTGCGCGAAGAGCTGCGCGTGGCGGCCGACGCCAGTTTCTGGCGCGACCTGGCCGCCGGCCTGCGCTTCGTGGCGCGCACGCGGCTGCTGGTGGTGCTGGGTGCGCTGATGGCCATCTGGCAGATGGCGCACTACGCGGCGCTGGTGGTGCAGATCCTGGTGGCCACGCGCACGCTGGGCATGTCGGAGCAGACCGTGGGCCTTTGCTACATGGGCATGGGCGTGGGCACCATCAGCGGCAGCATCTGGGGCCGGCGCATCAGCCACCGCATCGGCCCCGGGCCCTGCCTGGTGCTGGGCTACGTGATCACCGGCATCGGCTGGCTGCTGCCGGCACTGGCGCCGGCCAACGCCTGGGGCGTGGCGGCGTTCGCTTTGATGATGGCGATGTTCACGATGGGTGCGGTCTTCATCTTCATCAACTTCCTCGCGTTGCGCCAGGCCGCCACGCCCGAGCCGCTGCTGGGCCGCATGACCAGCACGATGCGCTGGCTATCGCTGGTGGCCGCGCCCGGCGGCTCGCTGCTGGGCGGCTGGCTCGGCGAGCACGTGGGCCTGCGCGCGGCGTTAGGCTTTGCCGCCGGCGTCTCGCTGCTGCTGGCCGCGGTGGCCTGGCGGCTGCCCATCATCCGCAGCCTGAAGGCCCTGCCCAAGCCGGAGTACGAGCCGGGGCTGGAGGAGGTGGAGTCGGAGTGGACGGCGCTCGGCTGAGGCCTCGCGCTCAATTCACCGCCGGCGCAAAGCGGTCCACCGCGTCGGTGATCAGGCCGTCGATGCCCAGTGCGATCAAACGTTGGGCGTCGGCTTCCTCGTTGACCGTGTAGCACAGCGCGCGCCAGTGCTGGCCGTGCAGCTCGGCCAGCAGCGCGGCGTCCATCAGCAGCTGGTTGGTGATCACGGCGTGGCAGTCCAGCGCGCGGGCCACGCCTTGCCAGCCGGGCCACAGCTCGTCGAGCAGCAGCGCGCGCGGCAGTTCGGGCGCCACGTCCTGCGCGGCGCGCAGCGCCTCCGGGCGGAAGGAGCTGAGCAGCGGCGGCCGCGGCGCGCCGGCCCACAGGCGCCGCACCTCGCGCGCCACGGCGGCGCCGGTGGCTTCCTCGTGATCCGGGGTGGGCTTGATCTCCAGGTCCAACGCGAAGCCGTTGCGGCGCAGCCAGGCGGCCACGGCGTCCAGCGTGGGCAAGGGTTCGCCGGCGTAGCGGGGGCCGTGCCAGCTGCCGGCGTCCAGCCGCGACAGTTGTGCCCACGGCAGATCGCCGGCCGTGCCCTGGCCGTTGCTGGTGCGCTCCAGCGTGGCGTCGTGCAGCAGGAAGGGCTGGCCGTCGGCGCTGAGCTTGACGTCGCACTCGAAGGCGCGGAAACCGTGCTGTGCGCCCAGGCGAAAGGCGGCCAGCGTGTTCTCCGGCGCCAGCGTGCCGGCGCCGCGGTGGGCAATCCAGCGCGGCAGCGTCCAGGGCTTCAAGCGCCGGCCTCCACGCGCCGGCCGCTGTCGCTGTCGAACCAGTGCAGTTGCGAGGCTGGCACGTGCAGCTGCAGCGTGTCGCCGTGGCGCGGCGCCGGCAGCGTGCCGTCGATGCGCAGCGTGAACGCGGCATCACCCAGGCGGCCGTAGACCAGCCGCTCGGCGCCCAGCATCTCGATCATCTCCACCTGCAGCGGCCAGGCGTGCGGCGTGTCTGCGTTGCCCAGCGCCGCATGCTCCGGCCGCAGCCCCAGCAGCAGCGCGCCGTTGCGCGGCGCGGGCGCCGGCAGCGGCAACCGGGTGTTGCCGATGCGAAAGCTGGCGCCCTCGGCCTGCCCGGCCAGCAGGTTCATCGGCGGGCTGCCGATGAAGCCGGCGACGAAGGTCGACGCCGGCCGGCCGTACACCTGTTCGGGCGTGCCGATCTGCTCGATGCGGCCGACGTTCATGACGATCATGCGCTCGGCCAGCGTCATGGCTTCCACCTGGTCGTGGGTGACGAACAGCGAGGTGACGCCCAGCTCGCGGTGCAGCTTCTGGATCTCCAGCCGCGTCTGTGCGCGCAGTTTGGCGTCCAGGTTGGACAGCGGCTCGTCGAACAGAAACACCTGCGGCTGGCGCACGATGGCGCGCCCCATCGCGACGCGCTGGCGCTGTCCGCCCGAGAGCTGCCGCGGCGTGCGGTCGAGCAACTGGCCCAGCTCCAGGATGCGGGCGGCCTTCTGCACGCGCTGGTCGATCTCCGCCTTGGGCCGCTTGGCGATCTTCAGGCCGTAGGCCATGTTGTCGTAGACCGTCATGTGCGGGTAGAGCGCGTAGTTCTGGAACACCATCGCGATGTCGCGCTCGGCCGGCTCCAGCTCGTTGACGACGCGGCCGCCGATCGCGATCTCGCCGCCGCTGATCTCTTCCAGCCCCGCCACCATGCGCAGCAGCGTGCTCTTGCCGCAGCCGCTGGGGCCGACGATGACGATGAACTCGCCGTCGGCGATCTCGGCGCCGACGCCGTGGATCACCTTGACGGCCTTGGCGCCGTTGCCGTAGGTCTTCTGGACGTTGCGGAGTGAGATTGCGCCCATCTTATTTCTCGGTGTCCACCAGGCCCTTGACGAACTGCTTCTGCATCAGCAGCACCACCAGCGCCGGCGGGATCATCGCCAGCATCGCGGTGGCCATCACCGCGTTCCATTCGGTGGCGGCGTCGCCGCCGCTGATCATGCGCTTGATGCCCATCACCACCGGGTACATGTCTTCGCTGGTGGTCACCAGCAGCGGCCACAGGTACTGGTTCCAGCCGTAGATGAACTGGATCACGAACAGCGCCGCGATCGAGGTGCGCGACAGCGGCAGCAGCACGTCCTTGAAGAAGCGCATCGGCCCGGCGCCGTCGATGCGCGCGGCTTCCACCAGTTCATCGGGCACGGTCAGGAAGAACTGGCGGAACAGGAAGGTGGCGGTGGCCGAGGCGATCAGCGGCACCGTCAGCCCGGCATAGGTGTTGAGCATGCCGAGGTCGGAGACGATCTTGTAGGTCGGCAGGATGCGCACTTCCACCGGCAGCATCAGCGTCACGAAGATCATCCAGAACACCAGGCTGCGGCCGGGGAAGCGGAAGTACACCACCGCAAAGGCCGAGAGCAGCGAGATGGCGATCTTGCCGATGGCGATGACCAGCGCGCTGATCAGGCTGACGACCATCATCGGTGCCACCGGCGGGATGTAGCTGCCATAGGCCGTCTGCCCGCCCCACAGCGCCAGCTTGTAGCTCTGGACGATGTTGCCGCCCGGCAGCAGCGGCATCGGCACGTTGCGCACGATGTCCTCGGCCGTGTGGGTGCTGGCCACGAAGGTGATGTAGACCGGGAAGGCGACGATGATCACGCCCAGCACCAGCACCAGGTGCGACAGCGTGGTCGCCAATGGGCGGTTTTCGACCATCAGGCCTCCCGCCGGACGGCCCCAAGGCAGGCCTGCGCCCCCTCGGGGGGCCGTGAGCGAAGCGAGCTCGGGGGCAACATCAGTAGTTCACCTTCTTCTCGACGTAGCGGAACTGCACGACGGTCAGCGCGATGACGATCACCATCAACACCACCGACTGCGCCGCCGAACTGCCCAGGTCCATGGCCTTGAAGCCGTCGAAGTAGACCTTGTAGACCAGGATCGAGGTGTCCTTGCCCGGCCCGCCCGAGGTGGCGGCGTCGACGATCGCGAAGGTGTCGAAGAAGGCGTAGACGATGTTGATCACCAGCAGGAAGAACGTGGTCGGCGTCAACAGCGGAAACTGCACGGTCCAGAAGCGCCGCCAGGGCCCGGCGCCGTCGATCGCGGCGGCTTCCACCAGGCTCTTGGGGATGGACTGCAGCCCGGCCAGGAAGAACAGGAAGTTGTACGACACCTGCTTCCACACCGCAGCCATCACGATCAGGATCATCGCGTCGGTGCCGTTGAGCAGGTGATTCCACTCGATGCCGACGGCGCGCAGCGCGAAGCTGACGACGCCGATCGACGGCGCGAACATGAACAGCCACAGCACGCCCGCCACCGCCGGCGCCACCGCGTAGGGCCAGATCAGCAGCGTCTTGTAGAGCGCCGCGCCGCGCACCACGCGGTCGGCCATCACCGCCAGCATCATCGACACCGTGAGCCCGATGCCGGCCACCAGCGCCGAGAACACCGCCGTGGTCTTGAACGAGGCGATGTAGCTGTCGTCGGCGAACAGGACCTTGAAGTTCTCCAGCCCGATGAACTCGCTGCTGGTGCCGAAGGCGTCCTGCTGCAGCACGCTGTAGAACAGCGCCTGGCCCGCGGGCCAGAAGAAGAACACCAACACGATGGCGGCCTGGGGTGCCACCAGCACCCAGGGCAGCCACCAGCTCTTGAAGCGGACGCGCTTTTCGACGGTCAAGGCGCTGACGGGCCGTGGCGGGGGCTTACTTGTTGGCCTTCTGGAAGCGCTCCAGTTGCTCGTCGCCGCGCTTCTTCACCGCGATCAGCCCTTCCTTGGCGCTCTTCTTGCCGGCCCACACCTGCTCCAGCTCTTCGTCGATGATGGTGCGGATCTGCACGAAGTTGCCGAGCCGGATGCCGCGCGACTTGTCGGTGGTCTTGCGGATCATCTGCGTCACGGCGACGTCGGTGCCGGGGTTCTGCTTGTAGAAGCCGCTGTCCTCGGTCAGCTTGAAGGCCGCCATGGTGATCGGCAGGTAGCCGGTCTCCTGGTGGCTCTTGGCCTGGACGTGCGCGTCGGACAGGTAGCTGAAGAACGCGGCCACGCCCTTGTACTCGTCGGGCTTCTTGCCGCTCATCACCCACAGGCTGGCGCCGCCGATCACGGTGTTCTGCGGCGCGCCGGGCACGTCGGGGTAGTAGGGCAGGGTGCTGATGCCGCCGGTGAACTTGGCATTGCGCTTGACCGCGCCGTACAGCGCCGACGAGCCGGTGACCATCGCGCATTCACCCGAGACGAAGGTGGCGTCGGCCGAGTTGTTGCGGCCCTTGTAGACGAACAGCCCCTGTTGCGCCATGTTGGCCAGGTTCTCGATGTGGCGGATGTGCAGCGGCGTGACCACTGCCAGCCGCGTGCCCAGGCCGTTGAAGCCATTGCGCAGGGTGGCGAATTCCACGTTGTGCCAGGCGCTGAAGCTCTCCAGCTGCGTCCAACTCTGCCAGCTGGTGGTGAACGGGCACTTGTGGCCGCCGGCCTTGAGTTTGGCCGCGGCCAGCGTCAATTCGGGCCAGGTCTTGGGCGGCTTGTCGGGGTCCAGGCCGGCGGCCTTGAAGGCGTCCTTGTTGTAGTGCAGCACGGTGGTCGAGCTGTTGAACGGCAGGCTCAGCATCTGCCCGTTGGGCGCCGTGTAGTAGCCCGCCACTGCCGGCACGTAGACCGAGGTGTCGAACTTGGCACCGCCCATTTGCATGACCTCGGACACCGGCTTGATCGCGCCCTTGCTGGCCATCATGCTGGCCGTGCCGACCTCGAAGACCTGCAGCACGTGCGGCGCGTTGCCGGCGCGGAAGGCGGCGATCGCGGCCGCGAACGCCTCGGGGTAGGTGCCCTTGAACACCGGCGTCACCTTGTACTGCGTCTGCTTGGCGTTGAAGTCCTTGGCCAGGCCGCTGACCCATTCGCCGAGCTGCCCGCTCATCGAGTGCCACCAGATGATTTCGGTCTGCGCGCTGGCGGGCGCCGCGGCCGTCAGCGCAGCGGCGCCGAGGGCGGCGAGGAGGAAAGCCTTGCGGGTCATGAATACTCCGTGAGTTGCTCGTTTGCGAGCCGGCCAGTGTGGCCGGCGTGTGTGACAGTCTGGCTGACAGCCGGGGTTCTGTCATGGAAGCCCGATGGCGGGCAAGCGGGATAACCCCGCAGCGCCGGGCAGGAACCGCGCCCTGCCGGGGCTGGATTTTGCTGCACTGCGATACGATCGCCGGCTTGCCATGAATGCACCGCAAGCCATCGAGTTGAAGGGCCGTCCCGCTGCCGCCGAAGCCCCGGACGCGCCCGTTGCCGCCACCTTCGACGAGCAGGCCCAGCGGCTGCGCGAGATTCCCTACAACTACACCTCGTTCTCCGACCGCGAGATCGTGTTGCGCCTGCTGGGCGCGCGCGCCTGGGAGTTGCTGAACCTGCTGCGCGACGAGCGCCGCACCGGCCGCTCGGCGCGCATGCTCTACGAGGTGCTGGGCGACATCTGGGTGGTGCAGCGCAACCCGTACCTCGAAGACGACCTGCTGGCCAGCGACAAGCGCCGCGGCCTGCTGATCGACGCGCTGCAGCACCGGCTGACCGAGATCGAGCGCCGCCGCAGCGCGGCCGACGCGGTGCGTGACGGCTACGTCGGCGAGTTGATGGCTGCCGCACGCACCGCGGTGCAGGCCTTTGCCGAGCGCTTCGGCGCCGTGCGCTCGCTGCGCCAGCGCACGCGCCGCGTGCTGGGCCGCGTGACGGCCAAGGACAACATCAAGTTCGACGGGCTGTCGCGCGTGTCGCACGTCACCGACGCCACCGACTGGCGCGTCGAGTACCCCTTCGTCGTGCTGACGCCCGACTCCGAGGCCGAGATGGCCGCGCTGGTCAAGGGCTGCATCGAGCTGGGGCTGACCATCATCCCGCGCGGCGGCGGCACCGGCTACACCGGTGGCGCGGTGCCGCTGACGTGGCGCAGCGCCGTCATCAACACCGAGAAGCTCGAAGCGATGACCGAGGTGGAGTGGGTGCGCCTGCCCGGTGTCGACCAGCCCGTGCCCACCATCCACGCGCAGGCCGGCGTCGTCACCCAGCGCGTGGCCGATGCTGCCGAGCGCGCCGGCCACGTGTTCGCGGTCGACCCCACCTCGGCCGAGGCGAGCTGCGTGGGCGGCAACATCGCGATGAACGCCGGCGGCAAGAAGGCCGTGCTGTGGGGCACCGCGCTCGACAACCTGGCGAGCTGGCGCATGGTGACGCCCGACGCGCAGTGGCTGGAGGTCACGCGGCTCGACCACAACCTCGGCAAGATCCACGACGCGCCCCAGGCCAGCTTCGAGCTCAAGACCTTCGACGCCAGCGGCAGGAAGCTGCTGAAGACCGAGCGGCTGGACATTCCCGGCCGCGTGTTCCGCAAGGAAGGCCTCGGCAAGGACGTCACCGACAAGTTCCTGGCCGGCCTGCCCGGTGTGCAGAAGGAAGGCTGCGACGGCCTGATCACGAGCGCGCGCTGGATCGTGCACCGCATGCCCGAGCACGTGCGCACCGTGTGCCTGGAGTTCTTCGGCAACGCCAAGGACGCGGTGCCGTCCATCGTCGAGATCAAGGACTACCTGTTCGGCCAGCCCGGTGGTGCCATCCTGGCGGGCCTGGAGCACCTCGACGACCGCTACCTCAAGGCCGTGGGCTACGCCACCAAGAGCAAGCGCGCGCTGGCCGAAAGCCGCGGCAAGGGCCTGCCGAAGATGGTGCTGATCGGCGACATCGTCGGCGACGACGAGGCCGCCGTCGCGCGCGCCGCCAGCGAGGTGGTGCGCATCGCCAACGGCCGCCACGGCGAAGGCTTCGTCGCCGTGAGTGCCGATGCGCGCAAGAAGTTCTGGGCCGACCGCAAGCGCACCGCGGCGATCGCGCGCCACACCAACGCCTTCAAGATCAACGAAGACGTGGTGATCCCGCTGCCGCGGATGGGCGAGTACACCAATGGCATCGAGCGCATCAACGTCGAGCTGTCGTTGCGCAACAAGCTGGAGCTGGTCGACCGGCTGCTGGAGCTGTTCAGCGCCGGCGCGCTGCCGCTGGCGCGCGATGCCGATGCCGGCGAGATCCCCAGCGCCGAGCTGCTGGAAGACCGCGTGCAGCAGGCCCTGGCGCTGCTGCGCGAGGTGCGCGCGCTGTGGCAGTTCTGGCTCGACCAGCTCGACGTGGTGCAGCCGCCCGACGCCAGCGGCCGCGCGCGCACCCTCTTCCAGCAACTGCAGGACGACAGCCTGCGCGCGACCTGGAAGATGCAGCTCCTCAAGCCGCTGCAGCAGCTGTTCTCCGGCGCGGCCTTCACGCCCATCGTCGAGCGCTGCAAGGCCATCCACCAGCAAGTGCTGCGCGGCCGCGTCTGGGTGGCGCTGCACATGCACGCCGGCGACGGCAACGTGCACACCAACATCCCCGTCAACAGCGACAACTACCAGATGCTGCAGACGGCGCACGAAGCGGTGGCGCGCATCATGGCGCTGGCGCGGCGGCTGGATGGCGTGATCAGCGGCGAGCACGGCATCGGCATCACCAAGCTCGAGTTCCTGTCCGACGACGAGCTGGCCCGGTTTGCCGACTACAAGGCCCGCGTCGACCCCGAAGGCCGCTTCAACAAGGGCAAGCTGCTCAGAGCTTCGCACGGCGACGCCTGGGCGGCTGACCTGAGCGCTGCCTACACGCCCAGCTTCGGCCTGATGGGCCACGAGTCGCTGATCATGCAGCAGAGCGACATCGGCGCCATCAGCGACAGCATCAAGGACTGCCTGCGCTGCGGCAAGTGCAAGCCGGTGTGCGCCACCCACGTGCCGCGCGCCAACCTGCTGTACAGCCCGCGCAACAAGATCCTGGCGACGTCGCTGCTGATCGAAGCCTTTCTCTACGAGGAGCAGACGCGCCGCGGCGTCAGCCTGGCGCACTGGGCCGACTTCGAGGACGTGGCCGACCACTGCACCGTCTGCCACAAGTGCCTGTCGCCGTGCCCGGTGAAGATCGACTTCGGCGACGTCACGATGAACATGCGCAACCTGCTGCGCAAGATGGGCCGCAAGAGCTGGCGCCCCGGCAACGCCGCGGCGATGCTGATGCTCAACGCCACCAGCCCGCAGACCATCAAGCTGGTGCGCTCGGCGATGGTGGGCGTGGGCTTCAAGGCCCAGCGGCTGGCGCACGACCTGCTCAAGCCGGTGGCCAGGCGCCAGACCGCGCAGCCGCCGGCCACGCTGGGGCCGGCGCCGATCAAAGAGCAGATCATCCACTTCGTCAACAAGAAGCTGCCCGGCGGCCTGCCCAAGCGCACCGCGCGCGCCTTGCTGGACATCGAAGACCGCGACTACGTGCCCATCATCCGCGACCCGGCGCGCACCACGTCCGAGAGCGAGGCGGTGTTCTACTTCCCCGGCTGCGGCTCGGAGCGGCTGTTCAGCCAGGTCGGCCTGGCCACCCAGGCCATGCTGTGGGAGGCCGGCGTGCAGACCGTGCTGCCGCCGGGCTACCTGTGCTGCGGTTACCCGCAGCGCGGCAGCGGCCAGTTCGATCGCGCCGAGCAGATCATCACCGACAACCGGGTGCTGTTCCACCGCGTGGCCAACACGCTGAACTACCTGGACATCAAGACCGTGGTCGTCAGCTGCGGCACCTGCTACGACCAGCTGCAGGGCTACAAATTCGAGGACATCTTCCCCGGCTGCCGCATCATCGACATCCACGAGTTCCTGCTGGAAAAGGGCATCACGCTGGCGGACAAGTCCGGCGCCTACTTGTTCCACGACCCCTGCCACAGCCCGATGAAGCTGCAGGAGCCGATGAAGACCGTGAAGGCGCTGCTCGGCCCGCAGGTGCTCAAGAGCGAGCGCTGCTGCGGCGAAAGCGGCACGCTGGGCGTGACGCGGCCCGACATCAGCACCCAGGTGCGCTTCCGCAAGGAAGAAGAAATCAAGAAGGGCGAAGCCGCGCTGCGCGCGCTGCCCGGCGTCGGCGACAAGAGCGACCTGAAGATCCTGACCAGCTGCCCGAGCTGCCTGCAGGGCCTGCTGCGCTACGAGGGCGACCTGAGCAACGGCCTGCTGGAGGCCGACTACGTGGTCGTCGAGATGGCGCGCCACCGGCTCGGCGAAAGCTGGCTGCAGGACTACGTGGCCAAGGCCAACCGCGGCGGGATCGAGCGCGTGCTGGTGTAGCGGCGCCCGCGCTGCAGCGGCCGCGGGTCAGGCGATGACCCCGTGCCCGTGCAGCCCTTTCGGCAGCGCGGGTGAGCACCGCCGCAGCCGCTCGGCGTCCACCGTGGCAGCTAGACTTCGCAGCCTCGCCGCGCCTGAATCCGATCGATGCCTGCTCCCACCGTACAACCCGTTTCGGTCACCGTCCATCAAGCCTCGCGCGTGCTGGAGATCGGCTTCGACGACGGCGCCCAGTTCCGCATCCCGTTCGAGCTGATGCGCGTGTTCTCGCCCTCGGCCGAGGTGCAGGGCCACGGCCCCGGGCAGGAGACCTTGCAGACCGGCAAGCGCGAGGTGCTGATCACCGACATCGCGCCGGTCGGCCACTACGCGGTGCAGCCGCGCTTCTCCGACGGCCACGAGAGCGGCATCTTCACCTGGGCCTACCTCTACGAGCTGGGCGCCCGGCAGCCCGAGTTCTGGGCCCGCTACGAGCAGCGCCTGCAAGCCGCCGGTGCCGACCGCGACGCACCCATGCCGCAGGCCGGCGGCAGCGCCTGCGGCCACCACCACTGACCGATCGTGCAGGCGCCCATGGCCCAGACCCACTTCGGCTACCAGACCGTCGACGAACACGACAAGGCCACGCGCGTGCGCGGCGTCTTCGATTCGGTGGCGCGCCGCTACGACCTGATGAACGACCTGCTGTCGTTCGGCATGCACCGGGCCTGGAAGGCCTACACCGTGGCGGTGGCCAACGTGAAGGCCGGCGACAAGGTGCTGGACATCGCCGGCGGCACCGGCGATCTGGCGCGCGCCTTCGCGACCCGCGTCGGCCCGCAGGGCACGGTGGTGCTCACCGACATCAACGAGGCCATGCTGGGCGTCGGCCGCGACCGCCTGCTGGATGAAGGCCTGGCGCTGCCCACGCTGAGCTGCGACGCCGAGCAGCTGCCCTTTGCCGATGGCTGCTTCGACCTCGTGAGCGTCGCTTTCGGGCTGCGCAACATGACGCACAAAGAGCGCGCACTGGCCGAGATGGCGCGCGTGCTGCGCGCGGGCGGCAAGCTGCTGGTGCTGGAGTTCTCCAGGATCGCCGAGCCGCTGCGCAAGCCCTACGACTGGTACTCGTTCAAGGTGATGCCGCTGATCGGCAAGCTGGTGACCAGCGACCCCGAGAGCTACCGCTACCTGGCCGAGTCGATCCGCATGCACCCCGACCAGGCCACGCTGAAGGCGATGATGAAGGGCGCCGGCTTCGGCCATGTCGACGTGCACAACCTGGCCGCCGGCGCGGTGGCGCTGCACGTGGGGATCAAGTGCTGAGGCACCTGTCGCTGCGCCTGGCCCATCGGCGCGCGCAGCGGCCGGTGCCGTCGCCCGGCGACGTGGCGGCTTTGCTCGAAGTGGCGCGGCGCAGCTTCGTCTGCATCCAGCAGGCCTGGGACCGCGCCGACCTCGCGGCCTTGTCGGCGATGGCCAGCGCGCCCTTGCTGGAAGAGCTGCGCAGCCAGCTGGCCGAGCGTGGCCCCGGCCCCAACCACACCGAGGTGATCCGCGTCGAGGCGCGACTGCTCGGGGTGGAAAACCTGAACGAGGCGCAACTCGCCAGCATCGAGTTCTCGGGCCTGATCCGCGAAAGCCACGACGCCAGCGCGACGCCGTTCCGCGAGCTTTGGATGCTGGCACGCCCGCAGCGCGCCGATGCCGGCTGGCAGGTGGCGCGGGTGCAGGCGCTGGGCTGAAGGCAGCGGCGCGCGCCGAGCCCTCGGCCCGCTACACTGCCCGGCCATGACGGTCCGGCGCCTGCTTCCCCTCGTTTGCCTCCTGGCCCTGGCGGCCCTGGCCGCCGGCTGCGGCGAGAAGAAGAAGGAGGCGCTGCCCGGCAACCAGGTGGCGGCGCGCGTCAACAAGGACGATGTGACGCTGCAGCAGATCAACCTCGTGCTGCAGCAGCAGCGCAACCTGCGGCCCGAGCAGGCCGACCAGGCCAGCCGCCAGATCCTGGAGCGCTTGATCGACCAGGAACTGGCCGTGCAGAAGGCCGAGTCGCTCAAGCTCGACGCCGAGCCGCGGGTGCTGCAGCAGATCGATGCCGCGCGGCGCGAGATCATTGCCCGCGCCTATGCCGAGAAGCTCGGCGAAGGCGCGGCCAAGCCCTCGCCCGACGAGGTGCACCAGTACTACCTGGACAAGCCGGCGCTGTTCAGCGAGCGGCGCATCTACAGCATCCAGGAGTTGGTGATCGAAGCCCGCCCCGACCAGGCGGCGGCGCTGCGCGAACGGCTGGCCGCCTCCAAGACCATCACCGATTTCACCGATTACCTGAAGGCCAACGACTACCGCTTTGCCGCCAACCAGGCGGTGCGCGCGGCCGAGCAGTTGCCGATGACGATGCTGGACAACCTGGCGCGCATGAAGGACGGCCAGGCCAGCATCAACCAGGGCGCTGCGGGCATGGCCGTCACCGTGCTCGCCGGCTCGCGCACCCAGCCAGTCAGCGAGGAGCAGGCGCGCCCCGCGATCGAGCAATACCTGCTCAACGAGCGCAAGCGCAAGCTGGTGGAAGACGATCTCAAGGCCTTGCGCGCCGCGGCGAAGATCGAGTACCTGGGCAGCTTTGCCGACGCCGCGCGGCCGCCGGCCAGCGCCGCGTCGCAGTGACGGGCGGCCTGCGGCGGTCATCGAACACGCAGATCACCCCTGCGATGGGTGACGTTCTGTTGCAAAACGGTCAACAATAGCCGCCGCCGGCTGCCGGTGCAGCCGCCGCTCCCGCCGTCGTTGCCCATGCCGTTCGCCCGCTGGACCCTCGTGCTGCTGCTGGCTGCCCTGGCCGCCTGGCCCGCGCACGCCCGCCGCCTGGCGCTGGTGGTCGGCAACGACAACTACCAGCAGTTCACCCGCCTCGACAAGGCCGGCAACGACGCCGAGGCCATGGCCAAGGAGCTGGAGGCCGCGGGCTTCGAAGTCTCGCTGCGGCGCGACCTCGGCTACCGCAAGATGGTCGTCGCCTTCGAGGAGTTCTACGACAAGGTCAAGGCCGGCGACGAACTGATCGTCTTCTACGCCGGCCACGGCGTGCAGACCGAGCGCGGCGCCTACCTGCTGCCGGTGGACATCGAGGGCGACACGCAGTCGCAGGTGGAGAAGATGTCCTACCCCGTCAACGTGCTGTTCGAGGAGCTCGACCGCATGAAGGCGCGCGTCGCGGTGGTGATCGTCGACGCCTGCCGCGACAACCCGCTGCGCGTGCGCGGGCGCGTGATCGGTGCCGCGCGCGGGCTCTCGGGGCCCGACGTGTCCAAGGGCCAGATGGCGATCTTCTCGGCCGGCCGCAACCAGAAGGCGCTGGACGCCCTGGGCGCCAACGACAAGCACCCCAACGGCGTGTTCACGCGCGAGCTGCTGGCGCGCATCCGCACGCCGGGGCAGTCGATCGAGGCGCTGGCGATCGAGGTGCGCAACTCGGTCGAGCGGCTGGCCGCCAGCGTCAGGCACGAGCAGCGGCCGCTGATCGTCAACGACACGGTGGGCGAGTTCTTTCTCTATCCCGGTGCGCGCAATGCCGCCGCGGCCGGCGCGCCGGCGCGGGCCGCCAGCCCGCCGCCGCAGGACGAGAACGCGCGCGAAGACCGCTTCTGGGACGACGCCAAGCTGGCCGACAATGTTGAAGGTTATGAGGCCTACCTGGCGGCCTACCCGGGTGGTCGCTACCGCGGGCTGGCGCGGGCGCAGATCAGCCGCCTGAACAAGCCGCTGCAGACGGCGCTGAACACGCGCGGCGCGGGCGCCGAGCCGGCGGCGGTCAGCACGCCGGCCGGCGGCAGCGGCAGCGCGGTGGCCGAGCCGGCGCCGGCGGCATCAACGGCATCGGCGCCCCTGGCCCTGCCGCCGGCAGCGGTGCCCGTGCCGGCAGCCGCCCCGGCGCCGCTGCCCACCCCACCCGCAGCGCCCGCCGCCGGCGGTTCGCGCGCCACCGCCAGCTACACCTTGCCCAACGGCGACCGCTACGAAGGCGAGGTGGTCGGCAACCAGCGCTCGGGCCGCGGCGTCTACCGCTTCGCCAACGGCGACCGCTACGAAGGCGAGTTCGCCGACAACCAGTTCATGGGCCAGGGCACGATGGTGTTCGCCAACGGCGACCGCTACGAGGGCCAGCTGCGCGGCACGGTCAAGCAGGGCAAGGGCGTGATGACCTTCGCCAACCGCGACCGCTACGAAGGCGACTTTCTCGACAACCTGTACCACGGCCAGGGCGTGCTCAGCTTCGCCAGCGGCGAGCGCTACAGCGGCGGCTTCCAGCGCGGCCACAAGCAGGGGCAGGGCGAGCAGGTGTTCGCCAACCAGGACCGCTACGTCGGCCCCTTCGACAACGACAAGCCCAACGGCAAGGGCGTGACCACCCACGCCAACGGCGACGTCTACGAAGGCGACTACGTGCACGGCATCAAGCAGGGCCAGGGCGTCTACCGCTTCGCCAACGGCGACCGCTACGAGGGCAGCTTCGAGGCCGGCGTCTTCAGTGGCCGCGGCCGGCTGTATCTCGCCAGCGGCGACCGCTACGAGGGCGAGTTCCGCAACAACGTCAAGCAGGGCCAGGGCGTGCACTACTTCGCCAACAAGGACCGCTACGAAGGCGCGTTCAGCAACGGCGCCCAGAACGGCCAGGGCACGCACTACTTCGCCAACGGCGACCGCTACGAGGGCGGCTTCGTCAACGGCCTGCGCCACGGCAAGGGCCAGTACCACTTCGCGGGCGGCGGCACGCGCGAGATCGAGTACGTGAACGGGGCCGAGAAGGCCAACTGAATAACGGGTTAGCTCTGGAACACCTCGGCGGTGGCCAGCGGCGGCGCGGCGGCATCCTTGGCCGCCACCAGCGGCACGCCGCTGTTGCGGTCCAGCGGCGCGCCGCTGATGCGCTGCAGCGGCCAGGCGATGGCGATGGCGGGGTCGTTCCAGGCGATGGCGCGCTCGCACTCGCGCGCATAGGGACCGCTGGTCTTGTAGAGGAAGTGCGTGTCGTCCTCCAGCGCCAGGAAGCCGTGCGCGAAGCCGGGCGGAATCCAGAGCTGGCGCCGGTTGTCGGCCGTCAGCTCGACACCCACCCAACGCCCGAAGTGAGGCGAGCTGCGGCGGATGTCCACCGCCACGTCGAAGGCCGCGCCGCGCACCACGCGCACCAGCTTGCCTTGCGGGTGCGGCGGCAGCTGGTAGTGCAGGCCGCGCAGCACGCCGGCCTTGGAGCACGAATGGTTGTCCTGCACGAACTCGCCTGCCGGCGGCAGGCCCTGCTCGCGCAGGCCGGCCTCGAAGCGCGGGCCGTTCCAGCTTTCCATGAACCAGCCGCGCTCGTCGCCGAACAGCGCCGGCTCGACGATCAACACGCCCGGCAGTTCGGTGGCCAGCAGCTTCATCGGAACACCGTTTCCGCCAGCACCTGCATCAGGTACTGGCCGTAGCCGTTCTTGAGCATCGGCTGCGCCTGACGCTCCAGTTCGGCGGCGTCGATCCAGCCCGAGCGGTAGGCGATCTCCTCCGGGCAGGCGACCTTCAGGCCCTGGCGCTTTTCCAGCGTGGCGATGAACTGGCCGGCTTCGAGCAGGCTGTCGTGGGTGCCGGTGTCCAGCCAGGCATAGCCGCGGCCCATGATCTCGACCTCGAGCTGGCCCTGCTTCAGATAGCGCGCGTTGAGTTCCGTGATCTCCAGCTCGCCGCGCGCGCTGGGCTTGATGTCGGCGGCGATGTCGCACACCTGCTGGTCGTAGAAGTACAGGCCCGTGACGGCGTAGTTGCTCTTCGGCGCCCTGGGCTTTTCCTCGATGCTGATGGCGCGGCGCGCCTGGTCGAACTCGACCACGCCATAACGTTCAGGATCATGCACATGGTAGGCAAACACCGAGGCCCCCTGGCCGCGCGCGCCGGCACGGGCCAGCAGCGACTGGAAGTTGTGGCCGTAGAAGATGTTGTCGCCCAGCACCAGCGCGCTGGGCGCGCCGCCGATGAAGTCGCGGCCCAGGATGAAGGCCTGCGCCAGGCCGTCCGGGCTGGGCTGCACGCAGTAGCTCAAGGACATGCCCCAGCGGCTGCCGTCGCCCAGCAAGGCCTGGAAGCGCGGCGTGTCCTGCGGCGTGCTGATCACCAGCACCTCGCGCATGCCGGCCAGCATCAGCGTGGACAGCGGGTAGTAGACCATCGGCTTGTCGTACACCGGCAGCAGCTGCTTGCTCATCGCCAGCGTCGCCGGGTGCAGCCGGGTGCCGGAGCCTCCGGCGAGGATGATGCCCTTGCGGTTCATGGTTCAGCGGTTTTCAGCGGTTCAGGATCTCGGTCAGCATGCGCTCGACGCCCGCCTGCCAGTGCGGCAGCCGCAGCCCGAAGGCAGCCTGCAGCCTGGCGCTCGACAGGCGCGAGTTGAGCGGCCGCGCGGCCGGCGTCGGATAGGCGCTGGTGGCGATCGCGTGGATGGCCTCCGGCGCCACGCGCAGCGGCTGGCCGTGGGCGCGTGCCCACTCGATCACGAAGCGTGCGTAGCCGTGCCAGCTGGTCTGGCCGCCTGCCACGCAGTGGTAGGTGCCGCCGAGCTGCGGCTGCGCCTGCAGCGTGCGCAAGGCGTGGGCCGTGACGTCGGCCAGCAGATCGGCGCCGGTGGGCGCGCCGATCTGGTCGTCGATGACGTTCAACGCCTCGCGCTCGGCGGCCAGGCGCAGCATGGTGCGCGCGAAGTTGCCGCCGCGCGCCGCGTAGACCCAGCTCGTGCGCAGGATCAGGTGGCGGCAGCCGCTGGCGCGGATCAGTTCCTCGCCTTCGAACTTGGTGCGGCCGTAGACGCTCAAGGGGCCGGTGGGCGCCGCTTCGTCGCGCGGTGCGTCGCCGCTGCCGTCGAACACGTAGTCGGTGCTGTAGTGGACCAGCCAGGCGCCGGCGGTGGCCGCCTCGCGCGCCAGCACGCCGGGCGCGGTGGCGTTGATCGCGCGCGCCAGCTCGGGCTCGCTCTCGGCCTTGTCGACCGCGGTGTGCGCGGCGGCGTTGACGATCACGTCGGGCCGCTCGCGGCGCAGCAGCTCGGCCAGCGATTCGGGCTGCGAGAAGTCGGCCTTCAGTGCGCCCGGCGAATCGAAGTCGCAGGCCACCAGCGCGCCCAGCGGCGCCAGCGCGCGCTGCAACTCCCAGCCCACCTGGCCGTTCTTGCCCAGCAGCAACAGCTTCATCGGGCTTGGTAGTTGCGGTTGACCCAGTCGCGGTAGGCGCCGCTTTGCACGCCGGCCACCCAGTCGGCATGCGCCAGGTACCACTGCACGGTCTTGCGGATGCCGGTCTCGAAGGTCTCGGCCGGGCGCCAGCCGAGCTCGCGCTCGATCTTGCGGGCGTCGATCGCGTAGCGCCGGTCGTGGCCGGGGCGGTCCTTGACGTGGGTGATCAGCCGCGCGTGCGGTCCGGCGCGGTCGGGCCGCAGCTCGTCGAGCAGCGTGCACACGGTCTGCACGATCTCGCGGTTAGGCTTCTCGTTCCAGCCGCCGACGTTGTAGACCTCGCCAGGCCGGCCGCGCACGAGCACCGCGCGGATGGCGCTGCAATGGTCGCCGACGTAGAGCCAGTCGCGCACCTGCAGGCCGTCGCCGTAGATCGGCAGCGGCTTGCCCGCCAGCGCGTTGACGATCATCAGCGGGATCAGCTTCTCGGGGAAGTGATAAGGCCCGTAGTTGTTGCTGCAGTTGGTGGTGAGCACCGGCAGCCCGTAGGTGTGAAACCACGCGCGCACCAGGTGGTCGCTGGCGGCCTTGCTGGCCGAGTAGGGGCTGTTGGGCTCGTAGGCGTGGCGCTCGCTGAAGGCCGGCGCGTCGGGCGCCAGGCTGCCGTAGACCTCGTCGGTGCTGACGTGCTGGAAGCGGAACGCGGACCTGCGTTCGCCGTCCAGCGCCGACCAGTAGGCACGCGCCGCTTCCAGCAGCGTGAAGGTGCCTTCGACGTTGGTCTTGATGAAGGCGCCGGGCCCGTGGATGCTGCGGTCGACGTGGCTCTCGGCCGCGAAGTGCAGCAGCGCGCGCGGTTGGTGCTCGGCCAGCAGGCGGTCGACCAGCGCGCGGTCGGTGATGTCACCGTGCACGAAGAGGTGCCGCGCGTCGCCGTCCAGCGACGCCAGGTTCTGCCGGTTGCCGGCATAGGTGAGCGCGTCGAGGTTGACCACCGGCTCGTCGGACTGCGCCAGCCAGTCCAGCACGAAGTTGCTGCCGATGAAGCCGGCGCCGCCGGTGACGAGAAGGGTCATGAGTGAAGGGTCGTGATGCGAGGCCTGTCCATCCCAGCGGCCGCGATGGAGCCGGCTTTGCCGGTCCATTCGCGGCGCCCCCTCGAGGGGGAGGCGCCGAAGGCGCTTCGGGGGTGGGTCATTTCCTGCCGTAGGTGTCCTCGAAGCGGACGATGTCGTCCTCGCCCAAGTAGGAGCCGGACTGTACTTCGATGATCTCCAGCGGCACCTTGCCCGGGTTGGCCAGGCGGTGGGTCTGGCCCAGCGGGATGTAGGTGCTCTGGTTCTCGCTGAGCAGGATCACCTTGTCGCCGTTGGTGACCTCGGCGGTGCCGCTGACGACGATCCAGTGCTCGGCGCGGTGGTGGTGCATCTGCAGGCTCAAAGACGCGCCGGGCTTGACCATGATGCGCTTGACCTGGTGGCGCGGCCCGTGGTCGATGCTGTCGTACCAACCCCAGGGCCGGTGCACCTTGCGGTGCAGCGCATGCTCGCCGCGCTGCTCGCGGCCGAGCTGGCTGACGATGGCCTTGACCTCCTGGCTGCGCTCGCGGTCGGCCACCAGCACGGCATCGGCAGTCTCTACGACTACCACGTTATCCAGGCCCACCGCGCCTACCAGCCGGCTGGTGGCGTGGACCAGGGTGTTGCGGCTGTCGTTGACGATCACGTCGCCCACGCTGGCGTTGCCGGCGGCGTCCTTGTCGGCCACCTGCCAGACGGCCTCCCAGGCGCCGAGGTCGCTCCAGCCGGCGTCCAGCGGCAGCATGCGGATGTCGATGCCGCTGCCGGGGCAGCGCTCCATCACCGCGTAGTCGACCGATTCGGCGGGCACCGCGGCGAACTCGGCCTTGCCGGGCCGCACGAAGCGCTGGTCGTTGCTGCGCGGCGCCCAGGCGGCCTCGCAGGCCTGCAGGATGTCGGGCCTGAAGCGCCGCAATGCGTCCAGCCACGCCGAGGCGCGCAGCACGAACATGCCGGCGTTCCAGAAGTAGCTGCCTTCGGCAAGGTAGCGTTCGGCGGTGGCGAGGTCGGGCTTCTCGACGAAGCGCTCCACCGCGGCGGCCGCGTCGTCGCTGCCGCCCGCGGCGCGGATGTAGCCGTAGCCGGTCTCGGGCCGGTCGGGCCGGATGCCCAGGATCACCACGCCGCCGCCGGCCGCGGCCTGCACCGCGCGCCGCACGGCGGCGGTGAAGGCTTCGGGCCGGGTGACGGTCTGGTCGGCCGCGGTCACCACCAGCACCGGGTCGGCGCCGTCGGCGCTGGCCTGCAGCGCGGCCAACGTCAGTGCCGGCGCGGTGTTGCGGCCCAGCGGCTCCAGCAGCACGGCGCCGGGCTCGGCGCCGATCGCGCGCAACTGGTCCAGTACCAGGAAGCGGTGCTCCTCGTTGCCGACCACCAGCGGCGGCTGCACCTGCAGCGCGTCGTCGGCCAGGTCCTGCAGCCGCGCGACGGCCTGCTGGAACAGGCTGGTGCTGCCCGACAGCACCAGGAACTGCTTGGGATAGCCGGCCCGCGACAGCGGCCACAGCCGCGTGCCGGAGCCACCGGCCATGATCACCGGCAGCACGGGGGTCTTCATGCGTCGAATCCTTGCGGGTTGAGTTGCTGCCAGCGCCAGCTGTCGGCGCACATGCGGTCCAGGCCGTGCTGCGCGCGCCAGCCCAGCCGTTGTTGCGCCAGCGCCGGGTCGGCATAGCAGGCGGCCACGTCGCCGGGGCGGCGCGCGACGATGCGGTAGGCAACCGGCCGGCCGCTGGCGTTCTCGTAGGCCTGCACGAGTTCCAGCACGCTGTAGCCGCGGCCGGTGCCCAGGTTGACGGTCAGCGAGCCGCTGTCGTCGAACAGCCGCCGCAGCGCCGCGACATGGCCTGCGGCGAGGTCGCAGACGTGGATGTAGTCGCGCACGCCGGTGCCATCGGGCGTGGCGTAGTCGCCGCCGTAGACCGAGAGCTCGGCGAGCCGGCCGGCGGCCACCTGCGCCACGTAGGGCATCAGGTTGTTGGGCGTGCCGCGCGGGTCTTCGCCGATCAGCCCGCTCTCGTGGGCGCCCACCGGGTTGAAGTAGCGCAGGCAGGCGGTCTGCCAGGCGGCGTCGGCCGCGCCCAGGTCGCGCAGGATGGTCTCGCCGATCAGCTTGGTCTGGCCGTAGGGGTTGGTGGCCGACAGCGGCGCGGCCTCGGTGATCGGCAGCGCTTGCGGGTCGCCGTAGACCGTGGCGCTGGAGCTGAAGACGAAGCGCCGCACGCCGGCCGCGCGCATGGCCTGGCAGGTGGTGAGCAGGCCGCCGATGTTGTTGGCGTAGTACGCCAGCGGCTGCCGAGTCGACTCGCCCACGGCCTTCAGCGCCGCGAAGTGAACGACGGCGTCGATGCGGTGGCGCTCGAAGATCGCGGCCATTGCCGCCGCGTCGCAGACGCTGGCGCGCTCGAAGACGACCTCGCGCCCGCTCAAGCGGTTTAAGCGCTCCAGCACGCGCGGCGAGCTGTTGCTGAAGTCGTCGACGCCGACGACGGCGTAGCCGGCCGCCTGCAGCGCCAGCCAGGTGTGCGAGGCGATGTAGCCGGCGGCGCCGGTGAGCAGGATGGTGGGCATCCTCAAGTCCTTGTTCGATGGCTGCGGGCACCGCGGGCGCGCCGGCCGGGGCGCCTCGTGCCGGCAGCCGGGCATTGTCGGCGACGCCGCTGCCGGCCCCGGCCGCGAGGCAGCGGGCGCCGCGCAGCCGCTGCCTACAATCGTGTGATGCTGCATACCCTGCAACAGTTGATGGCCCCGCCGGTCATGGAGCGCGTGACGCTGCTGCTCAACCACGTGCTGGCGGCCGAGCCGGTGGCGCAGCAGCGGCTGCTGCCGCATGCCGGCAAGGCCCTGCGGCTGGAGTTGCGGGGGTGGCCGGCGCTGTTGCCGCCGCCGCCGGGGCTGCTGTGGCGCATCACGCCCGCCGGCCTGCTGGAGTGGCAAGGCGACGACGGCGCGGCCGCGGCCGAGCTGGTCCTGCAGATCGACGCCGCCAACCCGGCGCTGCTGGCCGCGCGGCTGATGGCCGGCGAGCGCCCGCAGGTCGACGTGGCCGGCGACGCGGCGCTGGCCGGCGACATCGACTGGCTGCTGCAGAACCTGCGCTGGGACCTGGCCGGCGATCTCGAACGGGTGTTCCCGGCGCCGGTGGCCGCCGGCCTGGTGCGCGCCGGCAGCCTGCTGGCCCAAGGGCTGAAGGGCGCGGTGCAAGGCCTGACCAGTCTGCGCGGCCGGGCGGCCGCCGGGCCCGGCCGGCCCGGTACCTGAGCGCTGCTGAAGCCCCCGCCGCGATGCGCCGCCTGCTGCGCCTGACCTTCATCGTCTTCACGGTCCTGCGCTTCGGGCTCGACGAAGTGGCGCTGTCGGCGTTCCGCCAGCGCTGGGTGCGCGCAACGGTGCGCCTGGTCACGCTCGGCCGCCGGCTCGACGCGCCGCGCGGCGTGCGGCTGCGCCGCGCGCTGGAGCGGCTGGGGCCGATCTTCGTCAAGTTCGGCCAGGTGTTGTCGACCCGGCGTGACCTGATGCCACGCGACCTGGCCGACGAATTGGCCAAGCTGCAGGACCGCGTGCCGCCGTTCCCGGCCGCGGTGGCGCGCGGCCTGGTCGAGAAGGCCTACGGCCGGCCGGTCGAGGCGGTGTTCGAGAGCTTCGACGCCGAGCCGGTGGCCAGCGCGTCGATCGCGCAGGTGCACTTCGCCACGCTGCACGGCGGGCGCGAGGTGGCGGTGAAGGTGCTGCGGCCGGGCATGCTGAAGGCCATCGACGACGATTTGAGCCTGCTGCACGAGCTGGCGCGCTGGGTCGAACGGCTCTCGGCCGACGGCAAGCGGCTGCGCCCGCGCGAGGTGGTGGCCGAGTTCGACGCCTACCTGCACGACGAGCTGGACCTGGTGCGCGAGGCGGCCAACGCGGCCCAGCTGCGCCGCAACATGGCGGGCCTGAACCTGGTGCTGGTGCCCGAGATGATCTGGGACCTGTGCACGCCCACGGTGCTGGTGATGGAGCGCATGAAGGGCGTGCCGATCAGCCAGGTGCAGCGCCTGCGCGAGGCCGGCGTCGACATCAGCAAGCTCGCGCGCGACGGCGTCACGATCTTCTTCACCCAGGTCTTCCGCGACGGCTTCTTCCACGCCGACATGCACCCGGGCAACATCCAGGTCAGCCTGGACCCCGCGACCTTCGGCCGCTACATCGCGCTGGACTTCGGGATCATCGGCACACTGACCGAGGTCGACAAGGAGTACCTGGCGCAGAACTTCATCGCCTTCTTCCGCCGCGACTACAAGCGCGTGGCCGAGCTGCACGTGGAAAGCGGCTGGGTGCCGCGCAACACGCGCGTCGATGCGCTGGAAGGCGCGATCCGCGCCGTCTGCGAGCCGCACTTCGACCGCCCGCTGAAGGACATCTCGCTCGGCCAGGTGCTGATGCGGCTGTTCCAGACCTCGCGCCGCTTCAACGTCGAAATCCAGCCCCAGCTCGTGCTGCTGCAGAAGACGCTGCTCAACATCGAGGGCCTGGGCCGCGAGCTGGACCCCGAGCTCGACCTCTGGACCACCGCCAAGCCTTTCCTCGAACGTTGGATGAACGAGCAGGTGGGCTGGCGCGGCCTGGTGCAGCGGCTGGAGAAGGAGGCGCCGCACTACGCGCAGATCCTGCCCGAGCTGCCGCGCCTGATCTTCCAGCGGCTGCAGGCGCCGGCCGCCGGCGGCGCCGACGCCGCGGTGCTGCGCGCCTTGCTGCGCGAGCAGCGGCGCACCAACCGGATGCTGCAGGCGGCGCTGTACCTCGCGCTCGGCTTCGTCGCCGGCTGCCTGGCGGCGCTGATGGTGCTGCGCTGGTGGCACCGCTTCTAGGCTTGCCGATAATGCGCGCCGCCTGACCGATCCCCATCCGTTCAACGCCAACGCCCGGACCGCCGCGCATGAACACCACGCTGATCGTCTTCGTCGTTCTCTACCTCGTGGGCACCCTGGCCATCGGCGTCTGGGCCGGCACGCGCATCAGGAACACCAGCGACTTCGCGATCGCCGGCCGCCGGCTGCCGCTCGTCATGGTGGTGACCACCACCTTCGCCACCTGGTTCGGCGCCGAGACGGTGATGGGCATCCCGGCCAAGTTCGTGCAAAGCGGCCTCGGCGCGGTGGTGGAGGATCCGTTCGGCGCCGGCACCTGCCTGATCCTGGTGGGCCTGTTCTTCGCGATGCGCCTGTACAAGCAGAACCTGCTGACCATCGGTGACTTCTACCGCCAGCGCTTCGGCAAGGGCATCGAGGTGTTCTGCTCGCTGGCCATCATCCTCAGCTACCTGGGCTGGGTGGCGGCGCAGATCACCGCGCTGGGCCTGGTCTTCAACGTGCTGACCGGCGGCGCCATGAGCGAGACCACCGGCATGATCGTTGGCACCCTGGCCGTGCTGGTTTACGTGGTGATCGGCGGCTTCCTGGCGGTGGCCTGGACCGACTTCATCCAGATGATCGTGCTGGTGATCGGCCTGTCGATCATCGCGGTGTTCTCCGCCGATCTGGCCGGCGGCAGCAGCCAGGTGATGGCGATGGCGACGTCCAAAGACCTGTTCAAGTTCCTGCCCGAGCCTGGATTCAAGGAGATGGCCTTCTTCATCGCCGCGGGCATGACGATGATGCTCGGCAGCATCCCGCAGCAGGACGTCTTCCAGCGCGTGATGTCGGCGCGCGACGCGAAGACCGCGCGCAACGGCGCCGTGATCGGCGGCGTCAGCTACATCCTGTTCGCCTTCGTGCCGATGTTCATCGTCGCCAGCGCGGTGGTGGTGATGGGCCAGCAGGCGCTGGACCTGGCGCAGAACGACTACCAGCGGCTGCTGCCCACCTTCGTGCTGAGCAAGATGCCGCTGCTGATGCAGATCCTGTTCTTCGGCGCGCTGCTGTCGGCAATCAAGAGCACCTCGTCGGCCACGCTGCTGGCGCCGTCGACCAGCTTCGTCGAGAACATCGTCAAGAACCTGCGCCCGAACATGAGCGATCGCGAGCAGCTGCTGGCCATGCGCTGGAGCATCGTCGTCTTCGCCGCACTGGTGCTGGCCTACGCGATCGCGATGCGCGGCACGCCGATCTACGACCTGGTGTCGTCGGCGTACCAGGTGACGCTGGTCGGCGCCTTCGTGCCGCTGCTGGCGGGCCTCTACTGGAAGCGTGCCAGCACCCAGGGCGCGATCTTCTCGGTGGCCGCCGGCATCGCGGTGTGGGTGGTGTTCATGCCCCAGATCAGCAGCCTGGGCGACGCCTTCCCCGGCCAGCTGGCCGGCCTGCTGGCCGCCGGCGTGGGCATGGTGGCCGGCTCGCTGCTGCCGCAGTGGCTGAAGAACCGCCACGACTCGCACCGCCACCTGGTGGGCGCGCCCCCGGTCGCGCCCGCCACCATCGCGCATCCCCACCGGCACGGGCACTGAACGGCAGCCCCGGGGCCGCTCGCCCGGGCCCTGGCCGTATACTTTCGGGTTTTGCGTCAAAGGCTTAGCCATGCCGATCTACGCCTATCGCTGCAGCGCCTGCGGGCACGCGAAAGACGTGCTGCAGAAGCTGTCCGACCCCGTGCTGACCACCTGTCCGGCCTGCGGGGCCGAGGCTTTTTCCAAGCAGGTGACCGCGGCCGGCTTCCAGCTCAAGGGCTCGGGCTGGTACGTGACGGACTTCCGTGGCGGCAACAACGCCGGCAAGAAGGACGACCGTCACGACGACGGCAAGGGCGAGTCCAAGGACAAGGCCGACGGCAAGCCGGCCGATGCCGCAGCGGCGCCCGCGGCTGCGCCTGCCGCGCCGGCCAGTGACGGCAAGGCGGCGGCCGCTCCGGCGTCTGCGCCTGCGCCTGCGCCTGCGTCGGCTGCCGCACCCAAGCCGGCCACGTCCAGCGGCAGCGGCGGCGCCTGAGCGGCCGCGCCTGCGAACCTTCAAGACCCGATCGACGCCGTGAAGAAGTATCTGATCACCGGCCTGCTCGTCTGGCTGCCCCTGGCCATCACGGTCTGGGTGCTGAGCTGGCTGCTGTCGGCGCTGGACGGCGTCTTCCTGGCGCTGCTGTCCGGCACGCAGGCGGTGTTGCCGGAGTCCACCCACCACGCGATCGAGCAGTTGCGCCACGTGCCGGGCCTGGGCGTGCTGGTGCTGGGCGTGGGGCTGGTGCTGACCGGCGTCTTCGTCACCAACATCTTCGGCCAGTGGTGGGTGCGGCAGTGGGACCGCGTGCTGCAGAAGATCCCCATCGTCAAGTCGATCTACAGCTCGGTCAAGCAGGTCTCCGACACGCTGTTCTCCAGCAACGGCAATGCGTTCCGCGAGGCGGTGCTGGTGCAGTACCCGCGTCGGGGCTCGTGGACCATCGCCTTCGTCACCGGCGCGCCGGGCGGCGAAGTCGCGTCCAAGCTTCGTGAACAGTACCCTCAACCCCCCGAGGGGGGCGGCGCGCCCGGCGAAGCCGGATCGCCCCGCGACATGCTGAGCGTCTACGTGCCGACGACGCCCAACCCGACCTCGGGCTTCTTCCTGATCATGCCGCGCGCCGAGGTGATCGAGCTGCGCATGAGCGTCGACGAGGCGCTGAAGTACGTCATCTCGATGGGCGTCGTGGTGCCGCCGCCGCCCAGCCCCGCGCCGGCCGCCATCGCGGCCCGAAATTGACGGGGCTGGCCCGCGCGGCGACCGGCCAGTCCTCAAGGGCGAGACATGCGCCCCCTCAAAGCCAAACCTGTTTCGCCGGCCGCACCTTGCGGCCGCTGACCTGAATTCCTGGAGCGACAAGCATGAGAACGACGTACTGCGGCCTGGTCAGCGAAGCGCTGATGGGCCAGACCGTGACCCTGATGGGCTGGGCCCACCGCCGCCGCGACCATGGCGGCGTGATCTTCATCGACCTGCGCGACCGCGAAGGCCTGGTGCAGATCGTCTGCGACCCCGACCGGCCCGAGATGTTCAGCACCGCCGAGGGCGTGCGCAACGAGTTCTGCCTGAAGGTCGTCGGCAAGGTGCGCGCGCGCCCGGCCGGCACCGAGAACGCCGGCCTCACCAGCGGCAAGGTGGAGGTGCTGTGCCTGGAACTGGACGTGCTGAACCCCAGCATCACGCCGCCGTTCCAGCTCGACGACGACAACCTCAGCGAGACCGTGCGCCTGACGCACCGCGTGCTGGACCTGCGCCGCCCGCAGATGCAGAAGAACCTGATGCTGCGTTATCGCGTCGCCATCGAGGTGCGCAAGTACCTCGACGAGCAGGGCTTCATCGACGTCGAGACGCCGATGCTGACCAAGAGCACGCCCGAAGGCGCGCGCGACTACCTGGTGCCCAGCCGCGTGCACGACGGCATGTTCTTCGCGCTGCCGCAGAGCCCGCAGCTGTTCAAGCAGTTGCTGATGGTGGCCGGCTTCGACCGCTACTACCAGATCACCAAGTGCTTCCGCGACGAAGACCTGCGCGCCGACCGCCAGCCCGAGTTCACGCAGATCGACATCGAGACCTCGTTCCTCAACGAGGAGGAGATCCGCGCCATCACCGAAGGCATGATCCGCACCGTGTTCCGCAAGACGCTGGGCGTGGAGCTGCCGACGTACGTGCAGATGACCTATGCCGAGGCGATGCACACCTACGGCTCCGACAAGCCCGACCTGCGCGTCAAGCTCAAGTTCACCGAGCTGACCGACGTCATGAAGGATGTGGACTTCAAGGTCTTCTCGGGTCCTGCGACCAGCGTCGGTGGCCGCGTGGCGGCGCTCAGGATTCCCGGCGGCGGCGAGATGACGCGCAGCGAGATCGACGCCTACACCGAGTTCGTCAAGATCTACGGCGCCAAGGGGCTGGCGTGGATCAAGGTCAACGACGCCGGCAAGGGCCGCGACGGGCTGCAGTCGCCGATCGTCAAGAACCTGCACGACGCGGCGATCAGCGAGATCATGGCCCGCACGGGGGCCGGCAACGGCGACCTGATCTTCTTCGGCGCCGACAAGGCCAAGGTCGTCAACGACGCGTTGGGCGCACTGCGCGTGAAGGTCGGCCACAGCGAGTTCGGTCGCACGCACGGGCTCTTCGACGACGTCTGGGCGCCGCTGTGGGTGGTGGACTTCCCGATGTTCGAGTACGACGAGGACGGCAAGCGCTGGAACGCGGTGCACCATCCCTTCACGGCGCCCAAGGACGGCCACGAGGACCTGATGGACACCGACCCCGGCGCCTGCGTGGCCAAGGCCTACGACATGGTGCTCAACGGCTGGGAACTCGGCGGTGGCTCGGTGCGGATCCATCGCGCCGAGGTGCAGAGCAAGGTCTTCAAGGCGCTCAACATCACGGCCGAGGACGCCCAGGTCAAGTTCGGCTTCCTGCTCGACGCGCTGCAGTACGGCGCGCCGCCGCACGGCGGCCTGGCCTTCGGGCTGGACCGCCTGGTCACGCTGATGACCAAGGCCGAGAGCATCCGCGACGTGATCGCCTTCCCGAAGACGCAGCGCGCGCAATGCCTGCTGACCGGCGCGCCGAGCCACGTCGACGAGGCGCAGCTGCGTGAGCTGCACATCCGGCTGCGCAACCCGCAGCCGGTGTGAGGGCCGCGCGGCGCGGCCGCTGCGTCAGCGGCGGCCGCCGAGCAGCCCGCCCGCGACCTTGAGCAGGTCGCTCAGGCCGACTTGGCCGTCGCCGTCCTGATCGAGCACGGCGCCCAGCAGGCCGCCGCCCACGCCGCCTTGCTGCTGCACGTGCGCCTGTTCGCGGCCGAGCAGCGAGCCCAGCACGTCGGCGCTCGGGTCCGCGGCTGGCGCAGCGCCGGCGCCGGCGCCTTGGCCCCTGAAGAGGTGGTTCGCGAGAAAGCCCAGGACGATCGGCGCCAGGATCTTGAGCAGCTGGCCCGACTGGCCGCCCGACAGGCCGGTGGCCTGCCCGAGCCCGACCTCGGCGCGCTGCTGACTGTCGCCGAGGATGTGGCCGAGGATGCCGCCGCCGTCGGTCTGGCGCGAGGAGTCGCCGCCGAGCACGGCGCTCAGCAGGCCGCCGAGATCGCCGAAGGCGCCGCCGGCGTGGTCGCGCTGCAGCGCGCCGAACAGGTCGGACGCGCCTTGCGGGCTGCTGGCGTTGCTGCCGAGTGCGCCCATCAGCATCGGCAGCGCCGCGCTGATGGCGCCGGCCGTCTGTGCCGGCCCGATGCCGAGCTGCTGCGAAATCTGGCGCAGCGGCTCGCCCTGGAGTTGGTCGAAGAGCTGGTCGGTCAGCGATGCGCTCATGGCAGGTATCCTTTGTCGGGTTCGCGCGGGGCCGCGCCGGGCAAAGCATAGTCCTTGCCGTGACGAGTTCGTCGGCAAGGTTGCGTTGGCTAAAATGGCCAACCCCTTTTTTCAATGGAGCCGGCGATGAGCGTGACCGCCACCGAGGCCAAGAACCGTTTCGGCCAGTTGCTGGAACAGGCGCAGCGCGGTCCGGTGTTCATCGAGAAGTCGGGCCGCCGCCACAGCGTGCTGCTGTCGGCCGAGGCGTATGACCGGCTGCTGGCCGCGCAGCGCGGCCCGGCCGCCGACGAGCCGGCGCTGCCGCGCTACGGGCCCGAGGCGCAGGCCTTCTACGAGAAGTACAAGGACTGGGTGGACCTGCAGAACGAGCACTTCGAGAAGTACGGCGTGTTCGGTGAAGAGTACCGGCAGTGGTGAGCCCGGCGTGGCCGCCTTCGACCTGCACCTGAACCCCAATCCGCGCGAGCGCATCGGGTTCCCCTACGTCGTCGTGATGCAGAGCGCGCAGCTCGACTTCCTGCCCACGCGGCTGGTGATGCCGCTGCAGCGCCTGGCCGGCGCGCCTTCGGGCCTGCCGCGGCGCCTGGTACAGCCGCTGATCGTCGACGGCGAGCGCCTCTACCCGGCGGCCCATCAATGCGCCGCCATTCCGGCGCGCGTGCTGCGCGAGCCGCTGCGCTCGCTGCACGGCCAGCAAGGCGCGCTGCGCGACGCCCTCGACGCCGTCGTCAGCGGCATCTGACCCCTTCCTCAACATCCCAACGTTCCATGCAATCCACCGCCGACGAACCGCTGCAACAGGCCACGCTGGACACCACGCGCATCGACGACGTGCGCATCGCCGCGGTGCGCGCGCTGGTCTCGCCGGCGCTGCTGCTCGAAGAGCTGCCGGTCACGCCCGAGGTCGAGGCGCTGATCGAGCGCAGCCGGCAGGCCATCGGCGCCGTGCTGCAGGGGCACGACGACCGCCTGATCGCCGTCGTCGGCCCCTGCTCGATCCACGACCACGACGCCGCGATCGCCTACGCGCGGCGCCTGAAGGCCCTGGCCGACGAACTGGGCGACGCGCTGCTGGTCGTCATGCGCGTGTACTTCGAAAAGCCTCGCACCACCGTCGGCTGGAAAGGCTACATCAACGATCCGCGCCTGGACGGCAGCTTCCGCATCAACGAGGGCCTGCGCTTGGCGCGCTCGCTGCTGCTGGAGATCATCGCCCTGGGCCTGCCGGCGGGCACCGAGTTCCTGGACCTGCTGTCGCCGCAGTACATCAGCGACCTGATCGCCTGGGGCGCGATCGGCGCCCGCACGACGGAGAGCCAGAGCCACCGCCAGCTCGCCAGCGGGCTGAGCTGCCCGGTCGGCTTCAAGAACGGCACCGACGGCAGCGTGCAGATCGCCGCCGACGCGGTGCTGGCCGCGCGCGCCGCGCACAGCTTCATCGGCATGACCAAGATGGGCACCGCGGCGATCTTCGAGACCCGCGGCAACGCCGACGCGCACGTGATCCTGCGCGGCGGCAAGACGCCCAACTACGGCGCCGAGCACGTGCAGGCGGCCGGTGCCGTGCTGCGCAAGGCCGGCCTGCGCGAGCAGGTGATGGTCGACTGCTCGCACGCCAACTCGGCCAAGCAGCACCGGCGGCAGATCGACGTGGCGGCCGACCTCGCCGCGCAGATCGAGGGCGGCGAGCGCCGCATCACCGGCGTGATGGTCGAGAGCCACCTGCACGAGGGCCGGCAGGACCTGAAGCCCGGCCAGCCGCTGCAAAGCGGCGTCTCGATCACCGACGCCTGCATCGGCTGGCACGACACCGAGCCGCTGCTGCGCGGCCTGGCGCAGGCGGTGCGCGCGCGCCGCCAATCGTCGGCAGCGTGAGCCGCGTGAGCCGGCCGTACAAGATCCCGCGCTCGGTGCTGGTGGTGATCCACACCCCGGCGCTGCAGGTGCTGCTGATCGAGCGCGCCGACAAGCCCGGCTATTGGCAGAGCGTGACCGGCTCGCTCGACCGCGACGACGAGCCGCTGGCCGACGCCGCCCGGCGCGAAGTGGCCGAGGAGACCGGCATCGCCGCCGGCACGCTGCGCGACTGGGGCTACGACAACATCTACGAGATTTATGCCGTCTGGCGTCACCGTTATGCGCCTGGCGTCACCCACAACACCGAGCACGTCTTCGGCCTCACCGTGCCCGCGGCGGAGGTGGTGACGCTGCGGCCGCGCGAGCACCTGGCCCAGGTCTGGCTGCCCTGGGCCGAGGCGGCCGAGCGCTGCTTCTCGTCCAGCAACGCCGACGCCATCCGCCGGTTACCGGAGCTAGCCTCATCATGAACCGCCACCACGGCGCGCTGCACACCACGCTGATGCCGCCTTTCACTGGCATCGGCGGCCTGCGCGTGGCCACCTACAACATCCACAAGGGCGTGCGCGGCGTCGGCCCCAACAAGCGGCTGGAGATCCACAACCTCGGGCTCGCGGTGGAGGCGCTGGACGCCGACATCGTGTTCCTGCAGGAGGTGCACCTCTTCCACAAGCGCCACGCGGCGCGCTTCGACCGCACCTCGTTCGGCTGGCCGCAGCAGAGCCAGGCCGAGTTCCTGGCGCCGCAGGGCTACGACGTGGCCTACCGCACCAATGCCATCACCCGCCACGGCGAGCACGGCAACGCGCTGCTGGCGCGCTGGCCGCTGGGCGACGTGGGCCACCACGACGTCAGCGACCACCGCTTCGAGCAGCGCGGCCTGCTGCACGTGCCGGTGCAGTGGAACGGCGTCACCGTGCACGCGGTGGTGGTGCACTTCGGCCTCGTGCACGCCAGCCGCGTGCGCCAGGTGCAGCGCCTGGCCGCCTTCATCGAGCGCGAGGTGCCGCGCGACGAGATGCTGGTGGTGGCCGGCGACTTCAACGACTGGGGCGAGAAGCTCGACGAGCCGATGGCCGGCATCGGCCTGCGCCGCGCCAACGCCGTCAGCCCGGATGCGGCGCGCGCCACCTTCCCGTCGCTGATGCCGGTGTTCGCGCTCGACCGCTTCTACCTGCGGGGCTTGAGCTGCCGCTCCACGCTGGTGCCGCGCGGCATGGCCTGGGCGCGCATGTCGGACCACCTGCCGCTGGTGGCCGACCTCGAACCCGCGTGACGTGACCCCCCCCCGAAGCGCCTTCGGCGCCTCCCCCCGGGGGGGGCACCGCCAGCGGACCGGCAAAGCCGGATCAGCGGCGGCCGCTTGCTTGCACCGGATTCATGCGGCATGGGTGCCGCCTGGCGGCCGGGCAAACTGAGGCGGCAGGGTGGCCAAACCCGACTTCGGCCCCGACCGTTTGCACGGCTACCTCAGCGCGCGGTCGACGCCGATGGGCGGCAACCGGGTGCAACTGCTGCAAGGCGGCGACGAGCTCTTCCCCGCGATGACGGCGGCGATGGCGCAGGCCCGCCGCGAGGTCTGGCTGGCCACCTACATCTTCGACGACGACGGCGCCGGCCGCGCGGTGTCCGATGCGCTGGTCGCTGCGGCGCGCCGCGGCGTCGCGGTGCGCGTGGTGGTCGACGGCTTCGGCGCCTACGGCACGCTGGCCACGCTGCGCCGCTGGCTGGCCGGCTCGGGCGTGCAACTGGAAGTCTTCCGCCCCATCGAGCGCTGGTGGTCCTGGCTGCTGCCGGGCCAGCTGCGGCGGCTGCATCAGAAGCTGTGCGTGGTCGACGACGCGGTCGCCTTCATCGGTGGCATCAACATCATCGACGACCGCCACGACATCAAGCACGGCTGGACCCAGGCGCCGCGGCTGGACTTCGCCGTCGCGGTGCAGGGGCCGCTGGTGGCCTCGGTCAGCGGCACCGTGCAGGCGATGTGGGTGCGCGCGCGTCTGGGCCACCGCTGGCCCGACGAGGTCAAGGCGCTGGCGGCCAGCCGAAGCCCGGTCGACGAGGCGCGGCAGCTCATCCGCCGCCTGCGCGGACGCGGTGGCCAGGCACCGCCGCCGCCCCCGCTGCTGCCCGTGGTGGCCTCGTTCATCGTGCGCGACAACGTGCACCGCCGCGACATCGAGCGCGCCTACGTCGGTGCCATCCGTTCAGCGCGCCAGCGCATCGACCTCGCCGTGCCCTACTTCTACCCCGGCCGCGCCTTCCGCCGCAGCCTGCGCCAGGCGGCCAAACGCGGGGTGCGCGTGCGGCTGCTGATGCAGGGCATGGTCGACTACCGCATCGCGGCGCTGGCCGCGCGCGTGCTGTACGACGAGCTGCGCGCCAACGGCGTTCGCATCTACGAGTACACGCCGGCCTTCCTGCACGCCAAGGTGGCGCTGGTCGACGATCGCTGGGCCACGGTGGGCAGCTCCAACATCGACCCCTTGAGTCTGCTGCTCAACCTGGAGGCCAACGTCGTCGTGCGCGATGCCGACTTCACCGCCACGCTGGCCGAGCGGCTGGACGCCGCCTTCGCCGCGTCCACCGAGGTGCTGGGCGCGCCCGCCCGGCAGGGCCTGCGCGGCTGGCTGCGGCGCGGCCTGGTCGCCTGGCTGGCCACGCTGTACCTGCGGCTGGCCGGCATCACCGGGCGCTACTGAAGCGCGCTGTCGAAACCGGCGGCCGCCGTTCGTCGTCCAATCGGCAGCCGCTGCCGCAACCCGATCACCTCCAAGGAAACCACGATGCCGCAACTCAACGCCTACCTGTCCTTCAACGGCAACTGCGCCGAGGCGATGAATTTCTACGCGCAGGTGCTGGGCGCCAAGCTCGAAGCGCTGATCAGCTTCGGCGACATGCCGGCCGACGCCGGCAACGGCTGCAGCGATGGGCAAGCCACCGCCATGCCGCCGATGTCGGCTGCCGACGCCAAGCGCATCATGCACGCCTACCTGGTGCATCCCGAGTTCTCGCTGATGGCCGGCGACACGCCGCCGGGCATGCCCTATGCCGGCATCCAGGGCGTGATGCTGGCGCTCAGCTACCCCACGGTGGACGAGGCCACGCGCGTCTTCAACGCACTGGCCGCCGGCGGCAAGGTGCAGATGCCGCTCGGCGAGACCTTCTGGGCCAAGGCCTTCGGCATGGTGACCGACCGCTTCGGCACGCCGTGGGGCGTCAACGGCGGCCCCAAGGCGATGGGCTGAGCTCAGGCCTTGGCCGGCGGCGGGCCGTAGCGGTTGGCGCCGGCGCTGCCGCGCACGAAGCCGTTATCGACCAGCAGCCAGACGACGCCGATCACCGGCAGCAACAGCAGCAGCACCCACCAGGCCGAGCGGTCGCGGTCGTGCCAGCGCTTGGCCGAGACCGCGGCCGTCGGCCACGCCATCAGCAGGCTGACCCATTGCTCGGCCTCATCCGGCGGGCAGCGGGCGATGTCCAGCAGCGCGCGCAGCAGCAGCGCGATGCCCAGCAGCGCCAGCACGCCGCCGCGCCAGAAGGTGGCGCGGCCGATGCGCCCGCGCGGGTCCAGCCACAGCCGCCAGGGCGGCATCGGGTCGTCGAAGTCGATGCGGGGCGGGGTGGCGGTCATGATGACCGCGAGTATCGGGCCAGCGGCCGACGTCAAACTTGCGCGGCCCGCACAATCGTCTTCATCCCGCCATGCCGACCGCCCGCCGCGCTGCCACTGCCACTGCCGATGCCCTGCTCGACCTCGCGCTGCAAGGCGGCGGCTCGCACGGCGCCTTCACCTGGGGCGTGCTGGACCGGCTGCTGCAGGACGAGGGCCTGGCCATCGACGGCATCTCGGGCACCAGCGCCGGGGCGCTGAACGCCGCCGTGCTGGCCAGCGGCTGGGCCGACGGTGGCCGCGCCGGCGCGCGGGCGGCGCTGCAGGCCTTCTGGCTGGACCTGGCCGCCAGCGGCGGTTGCTTCGGTCCGACACCGGTGCGCGGCGCTGCCGGAGCGCCGGGCGAGGACCTGGCGGCCTTCAACCTCGACCGCTCGCCGCTGTACGCCTGGACGCAGCAGTGGCTGCACAGCTTCAGCCCTTACCAGTTCAACCCCTTCGACCTGAATCCGCTGCGCGACGTGGTGGCGCGTCACGTTGACGCGGCGGCGCTGCGCAAGGGGCCGCTGGCGCTGTTCGTCACCGCCACCGAGGTGCGCAGCGGCCAGCCGCGGGTGTTCACGCGCAAGGACTTGTCGGTCGACGCGCTGCTGGCCTCGGCCTGCCTGCCTCAGCTCTTCAAGGCCGTCACCATCGACGGCCAGGCCTACTGGGACGGCGGCTACAGCGGCAACCCCGCGCTGTGGCCGCTGATCTACGAGACCCAGGCGCTGGACCTGCTGCTGGTGCGCGTCAACCCGCTGCTGCGCCCCGAACTGCCCGACACCGCGGCCGAGATCAGCGACCGCGTCAACGAGATCACCTTCAACGCCGGGCTGGTGGCCGAAATGCGCGCCATCGGTTTCGTGCAGCGGCTGATCGCGCAAGGCCGGCTCGACGACCATCAGTACAAGAACCTGCGCCTGCACGAGGTGGCCGACGACGCCGGCCTGGCGCCGCTGCAGCCGTCCAGCAAGCTCAACACCGATCGCCGTTTCCTGGAGCGCCTGCGCGACCTCGGCCAGGCGGCCGCCGATGCCTGGTTGCGCGCGCACCGTGCCGACCTCGGCCGGCGCGCCACGCTGCACCCGGCCAGCTTCCTGAAGCCGCGATGACCGTGACCGCGCCGGACCTCGTCGTCCACAGCCCGCAGGGCCTGTACTGCCCGGCCGGCGACTTCCACATCGACCCCTGGCGGCCGGTGGCGCGCGCGGTGATCACGCATGCCCATGCCGACCACGCGCGGCGCGGCCACGGTGCCTATCTCGCCAGCGCGGCCAGCGCCGGCGTGCTGCGCTCGCGGCTGGGCGACATCCAACTGCAGCCGCTGGCCTATGGCGAGGCGGTGGACTTGAACGGCGTGCGCGTCAGCCTGCACCCGGCCGGCCACGTGCTGGGCTCGGCCCAGGTGCGGCTGGAGCACCGCGGCCAGGTCTGGGTGGCGTCGGGCGATTACTTCGTCAGCGGCGACGCGGGAACCGCGGCCGGTGGCGCCCGGGGCGACGCCAATACGAGCTGCGCTCCATTCGAGCCGCTGCGCTGCCACTGCTTCATCACCGAATCGACCTTCGGGTTGCCGATCTACCGCTGGCGGCCGCAGCGCGAGGTGCTGGCGCAGGTCGAGGCCTGGTGGCGCGCCAACGCCGAAGGCGGCCGCGCCAGCCTGCTGCTGGCCTACAGCTTCGGCAAGGCGCAGCGGCTGCTGGCGGCGCTGCGCAACATGGACCTCGACATCGGCCCCATCGTCGTCCACGACGCGGTGGAAGCGATCAACGCGGCCTATCGCGCCGAGGGCGTGGCGCTGGCGCCGGTGTCGACGATGGCGCAGGTGAAGGACCGCTCGCTGCTGCGCCGCGCGCTGGCCATTGCGCCGCCGGGGGCTGCCGATGGCGCATTTGCCAAGGCCCTGGGCGAGCGCAGCGACGCTTTCGCCAGCGGCTGGATGCAGGTGCGCGGCGCGCGCCGACGCCAGGGCCTGGACCGCGGCTTCGCGCTCAGCGACCATGCCGACTGGCCGGGGCTGCTGCAGGCCATCGTCGCCACCGGCGCCGAGCGCATCATCGTCACCCACGGCTTCGAGGCCGAGATGGTGCGCTGGCTGCAGCAGCAAGGCCTGCAGGCCGGCAGCTTCAACACCGAGTACGGCAGCGACGACGCGCTGGATCTCGCGCCCTCCTGATCGGCTCGAGCAGCGGCGCAAAGCGCCTCAGCCCCGCAGCCCCTCTCGGCCCCTCTCGGCCTCTCAACCGCCCGCGCCCTTCGCCCGATGCCCTTGCTGCTGCAGCAGCGCCAGCACGCGCTCGCGGTGGTCGCCCTGGATCTCGATCGTACCGTCTTTCACGGTGCCGCCGCTGCCGCAGGCGCTGCGCAGTTGCTTGCCCACGGTGGCCAGCGCGGCGTCGTCCAGCGGCAGGCCGCGCACGACGGTGACGGTCTTGCCGCCGCGGCCCTGCTTCTCGCGGCTCACGCGGGCGATGCCGTCGCCCGCCGGGCGCGCGGCAGCCTGGCAGCGGCAGGCGGCCAGCGGCTGCGCACAGCCGGGGCAGAGCCGGCCATGGTCGGTGCTGTAGACCGGGCGGGAATTCGCGGACATGCGCCGATGTTAGGCCGCCGTGTCGTTGCGGCGACGCACACGCGCCGCTGCAGCGTCGCGCCGGCCATCTCTTGCGCTGCGGTGGCGCTGCGCAGGCCTGCCATCGGTTAGCCTGTGGCGATGAAGCCCCCACGCTCACTTCGTTCGCGCCTCCCAATCCGGGTCGGGCACCCGACTGGTCCCGCGGTACTCAGTCCCTTCGGAACGGCCGGGCGGTCCTGATGACCTTGCCCAGCCACGCCCAGGTCGTCATCGTCGGCGGCGGCATCGCCGGCTGCTCCACCGCCTATCACCTCGGCAAGCTCGGCATCGGCGACGTGCTGCTGCTGGAGCAGGGCAGGCTGACCAGCGGCACCACCTGGCACGCTGCCGGGCTGGTGGGGCAGATGCGGCCCAACCGCAGCATGACGCAGATGTCCAAGTACGGCATCGAGCTGTACCAGACGCTGGAGGCCGAAACGGGACTGGCCACCGGCTGGAAGGCCTGCGGCAGCGTCAACGTCGCGCGCACGCCAGAGCGCATGCAGGTGCTGCGCAAACAGGCCGCGCTGGCGCGCAGCTTCGGCGTCGAGGTGCAGCTGATCGGCCCGCGCGAGGCCGGCGACCTCTACCCGCTGATGCGCACCGACGACCTGCAAGGCGCGATCTGGCTCCCCGGCGACGGCAAGGCCAACCCGGCCGACCTGTGCATGAGCCTGGCCAAGGGCGCGCGGCTGCGCGGCGCCAAGCTGCTCGAAGGCGTGGAGGTCACCGGCGTGCTGCAGGAGGGCGGCCGCGCGGTGGGCGTGCAGACGCCCGAGGGCACCGTGCGCTGCGAGACGGTGGTCAACTGCGCCGGCCAGTGGGCGCGGCAGTTCGGGCGGCTGGCCGGCGTCAACGTGCCGCTGTATTCGGCCGAGCACTTCTACATCGTCACCGACCGCATCGAGGGCGTGCATCCGATGCTGCCGGTGATGCGCGACCCCGACGGCTACATCTACTACAAGGAGGAAGTGGGTGGGCTGCTGATGGGCGGCTTCGAGCCGGCGGCCAAGCCCTGGCGCGTGGACCCGATTCCCAGCAGCTTCCAGTTCCAGCTGCTCGATGAGGACTGGGAACAGTTCGAGCCGCTGATGACCAACGCCATCCACCGCACGCCCTGCCTGGAGACGGCGCGCATCAAGATGCTGCTCAACGGGCCCGAGAGCTTCACGCCCGACGGCAACTTCATCCTCGGAGAGGCCCCTGAACTGCAGCGTTACTTCGTGTGCGCCGGCTTCAACTCGGCCGGCATCGCCAACAGCGGCGGCGCCGGGCGCTTGATGGCCGAGTGGATCGCCGCCGGCGAGGCGGCGCAAGACCTGTGGGAGGTGGACATCCGCCGCTTCGGCGGCTTCACCGCCAACCGCCGCGCGCTGGCCGAGCGCACCGGCGAGACGCTGGGCCTGCACTACGCGATGCGCTGGCCGCGGCAGGAGCTGCAAAGCGCGCGGCCGCTGCGCACCTCGCCGCTGTACGACCGCCTGGCGGCGCGCGGCGCCGAGTTCGGCGCCAAGAACGGCTGGGAGCGCGCCAACTACTTTCGTCCCGGCGGCGCCGCGCGGCCGGCCGACACGCTGGGCCGCCCCGGCTGGCTGGACTGGGTGATCGACGAGCAGCGCGCCACGCGCGAGGCCGTCGCGCTGTACGACCAGACCAGCTTCGGCAAGCTGCTGCTGCAGGGCCGCGACGCGCTGGCCGTGCTGCAGCGCCTGTGCGCCAACGAGGTGGACGTGGCGGTTGGCCGCATGGTCTACACCGCGCTGCTCAACGCGCGCGGCGGCTTCGAGAGCGACCTGACCGTGATGCGCCTGGGCGCCGAGCGTTTCCTGCTGGTCACCGGCTCGGCACAGCCGGTGCGCGACGCCGACTGGATCAGCCGCCACATCGGCCCGCAGGAGAGCGCGGTGCTCAGCGACGTCAGCGCGCTGTGGTGCGTGCTGTCGCTGATGGGGCCGAAATCGCGCGAGCTGCTGGCGCGCGTCAGCCCCGACGACTTGTCGCCGGCGGCGTTGCCCTTCAGCCACACCATCGAGATCGACCTCGGCCACGCGCGCGTGCGCGCGGCGCGCATGAGCTACGTCGGCGGCCCGGGCTACGAGCTCTACGTGCCGGTGGAGATGACGCGCCACGTCGAGCAGCAGCTCTGGCAGGCCGGCGCGGATCTCGGCCTGCACGACGCCGGCTACTACGCGCTGGATGCGCTGCGCATCGAGGCCGGCCGCCGTGCCTGGGGCGCCGAGTTGGGGCCCGACGAGACGCCCTTCGAGGCCGGGCTGCTGGCCGGCGTCAAGCTCGACAAGGGCTGCGACTTCATCGGCCGCGGCGCGCTGCTGGCCGCACAGGGCCGGCCGCTGCACAAGAAGCTGCTGACGGTGGTGCTGGACGACCCCGCGCCCTACGTCTGGGGCGGCGAGACGGTGCTGATCGACGGCGCGCCGGTCGGCGAGCTGACTTCGGCCGGCTGGGGCTACCGGGCCAGGCGCTGCATCGGCCTGGCCTATGCGCGCGGCGAGGCGGCGCGGCGCGCGCACCAGGGCACGCCGGTTAGCGTGGACCTGTGGGGCGAGCCGCTGCCGGCGCGCGCCTACGACCGCTGGCCCGGCTGAAGCGACGCAGCGCAACAGCCCTGGCGCCGGCCCCGATGTTGTTGGTGATCGTCCGCCGCAGTGGTACGGTCGCCACATTGCCGACAACCCTCAGGAGGGCTTGCATGACCGAACTCACCCTTGCCCAGAAAGACAAGCTGATGGCCGACCTGCGCCAGGTGATCAGCGACGCCGAAGACCTGCTCAAGCTGACGGCCGGCGACATGGGCGAAAAGGCCGTGGGCCTGCGCGACCGCCTGCAGTTGCGCATCGCCGACGCCAAGCAAGGTCTGCTGACGCTGCAGGCCACCGCCACCGACAAGGCCAAGGCCGCCGGCGAGGCCGCTGACGACTATGTCCACGACCATCCCTGGCACTCGATGGCCATCGGCGCCGGCGTCGGCCTGGTGGTCGGCCTGCTGCTCAGCCGCCGCTGACCGGCGCCGCGGGCCATGAGCGGTTCCGCCGCCGGTGCCGGCCTGGCGCGCTCGTTGCAGCGCCTGGCCGACACCGCGGTCGGCATCGTGCAGGTGCGGCTGGCGCTGTTCGGTACCGAGCTGGAGCAGGAAAAGCGCCGCCTTTACGAGGTGCTGCTGCGCGCCGCGATCGGCCTGCTGCTGCTGGGGCTGGCGCTGGTGCTGGCGATCGCCTTCGTGGTGCTGCTGTTCGATCACGGCTACCGGTTGGCCGTGGTGGGCGTGCTGGCGCTGGGTTTCGCCGCCGGCAGCGCCTGGCTGCTGCGCAGCGCGCGCGACCGGCTCGGCGCCGGTGATGGCAGCACCTTCGCCTTGAGCCTGCAGGAGTTGCAGCGCGACCGCCAAGGGTTGAACGACGGTGCCGGCGAGGCACCGCCAGCGCCGTCAGCGCCGTCACCGCCGCCAGAGGGCCGGTGAACGCCGACGATCCACGCGCCGTTGCGCTGGCACAGCGCCAGCAGCGCCTGCTGTTGCAGATCGCCCAACAGCGCGGCGAGGTCGCGCGGGCCTGGCACGACCTGCAGCCGCCGCTGCTGCTGGCCGACCGCGTGCGCCAGGCCTGGCTGTGGCTGCGCGCGCACCCTGAATGGCCGCTGGCCGCCGGCGTCGCGCTGGTGCTGCTGCGCCCGCGCCGCACGATGCGCTGGGGGCTGCGTGCCTGGTGGGGCTGGCGGCAATGGCAACGGCTGCGCCGCTGGCTGCCGGCAGGCCGGCGTTGACGCGCAGCACGCCGCCGTCCTGGTCTCGTTGATCAGGCCCGCTCTCTCATCAAGGTGCTCTTGCCGAACAGGCTCTCGATCAGGTCCACCGCCAGCACCGCGGTCTTGTTGCGCACGTCCAGCGCGGGGTTCAGCTCCATCACGTCCAGGCTGGCCAGCCGGCCGGTGTCGGCGATCATCTCCATGCACAGCTGCGCTTCGCGGTAGGTGGGGCCGCCGGGGATGGTGGTGTCGACGCCGGGGGCGATCTCGGGGTCGAGGAAGTCGACGTCGAAGCTGACGTGCAGGTGCGTGCCGGCGTCCAGCGTGGCCAGCGCCAGTTCCATCGTGTGGCGCATGCCCATCTCGTCGATGTAGCGCATGTCGAAGACTTCCAGGCCCATCTGGTGCACGAAGCGCTTCTCGCCGGCGTCCACGCTGCGGATGCCGATCTGGCGGATGGCCTTGGGGCTGATCGCCGGCACGGTGCCGGCCATGGCCACCAGCGGCTCGGGGCCGTGGCCGCACAGGCAGGCCACCGGCATGCCGTGGAGGTTGCCGCTGGGCGTCAGCACGTGGGTATTGAAGTCGGCGTGCGCGTCCAGCCACAGCACGCGCAGCCGCTTGCCGGTGGCGCGGCAGTGGCGGGCCACGGCGCTGATGCTGCCGATGCCCAGGCTGTGATCGCCGCCCAGCAGGATGGGCAGCCGACTCAAGGCCAGCTCGGCGCCCACCGCGTCGTGCACGGCCTGGTTCCAAGCCACCACCTCGGCCAGGTGGCGGTAACCATCCACCGGTGGCAGCCAGGGGTTGGCGGGGCCGCTGAGGTTGCCGCGGTCCAGCACCTGCAGGCCGTGGCCCTCCAGCGCGGCCTGCAGGCCGGCCACGCGCAAGGCTTCGGGGCCCATGCTGGCGCCGCGCGAGCCGGCGCCGATGTCGGTGGGCGCGCCGATCAGGCTGACCGCGGGCTTGTCAGGCATCTTCGGCAAACTCCTTGTCGTCGTCGGGCACGGGCTGGAAACCGTAGTGCTCGGCCAGCCGGTCCCAGGCCTCGTCGGCGCTTTCGACGTAGTGGAACAGGTCCAGGTCGCCGGCGCTGATCATGCCCGTGTCCACCAGGTGCTGGAAGTTGATCAGCTTGTCCCAGAACGCCCGGCCAAAGAGCAGGATGGGGCGGCGGCGGCTCTTGCCGGTCTGCACCAGGGTCATGGTCTCGAACAGCTCGTCCAGCGTGCCGAAGCCGCCGGGGAAGCACACCAGCGCGATGCTGCGCATCACGAAGTGCATCTTGCGCAGCGCGAAGTAGTGGAACTGGAAGCACAGCTGCGGCGTGATGTAGGGGTTGGGCGCCTGCTCGTGCGGCAGCACGATGTTCAACCCGATGCTCTTGCCGCCCACCTCGTGCGCGCCGCGGTTGCCGGCTTCCATGATGCCGGGTCCACCGCCGGTGACCACGTAGATCGGCGTGCGGAAGGCGCGCGAGCGCGTGGTGACCAGCGCCGCGAAGCGCCGCGCCTCGTCGTAGTAGCGGCTCATCGACTGCGCGGTCTCGGCGCGGCGCAGCGCGTCGGCGTCGCCGCTGGCGCGCGCGGCCTGCACCTGCTGCGCCGCCACCTCGGGCGCCGGGATGCGCGCGCTGCCGTAGATCACGATGGTGGAGCGGATGTCCTGCTCCTGCTGGATCATCTCGGGCTTGAGCAGCTCGAGCTGCATGCGCACCGGGCGCAGCTCTTCGCGCAGCAGGAACTCGGTGTCGGTGAAGGCCAGCCGGTAGGCGCTGTCGGGGCCGGCATAACGCTCGGTATCAGCCTGCTGGCGGGCCTCGGACTCGGCGCTGGGGAAGTTGCGGGCGGTCAGCTCGGCGGCGGGGCGCTTGTCGTGCTTGTTGTGCTTCATGCGGGCGCAGCTTAAACCTTGGGCGCACCGGCGGCGCGCTGCGCGCAGACGGGGCATTGCGGCTGGCGGCCGATGCGCATCTCGTCCCAGCTCATGCGGCGGCCGTCCAGCATCAGCAGCCGGCCGGCCAGCGACGGGCCGGCGCCGGCCAGCAGCTTCAGCGCCTCGGCGGCCTGCACCGCGCCGACGATGCCCACCAGCGGCGCGAACACGCCCATGGTCGCGCAGGCCTGTTCCTCGAAGGCCGCTTCGGGCGGGAACACGCAGGCATAGCACGGTGCATCGGGCTGGCGGGTGTCGTAGACCGAGACCTGGCCGTCGAAGCCCAGCGCCGCGCCGCTGACCAGCGGCCGGCCGTGGCGCGCGCAGGCGGCGTTGACGGCATGCCGCGTTGCGAAGTTGTCGCTGCAGTCCAGCACCACGTCGGCCTGCGGCACCCAGTGGTCCAGCAGCGCCTCGTCGGCGCGGCAGACCACGGCCTGCAGTTGCGGGTCGGGGTTGATGCGGCGCACCGCGTGCAGTGCCGATTCGGCCTTGGGCTGGCCCAGGCGCGAGCGGTCGTGCGCAATCTGGCGCTGCAGATTGGTCAGGTCCACGTCGTCGTGGTCGACCACCGTGATGCGGCCGACGCCGGCCGTGCCCAGGTACAGCACCACCGGCGAGCCCAGGCCGCCGGCACCGATCACCAGCGCGTGCGCGGCCAGCAGGCGCTGCTGGCCTTCGATGCCGACTTCGTCGAGCAGCAGGTGGCGCGAGTAGCGCAGCAACTGTTCGTCGGTCATCGCATCGCCTGGTGACGGGTTGGAAAGTGCGAAGCCCGCCGGGCGGGGCGGGCTTCGCAGCCAGGGCCGTGCAAGCCGCGGCTCAGTTGCTGGTGGTCTCGGGCTTGCGCTCGGCGGCCGACTTGCTGACCATCACCGGCTTGCCGCGCAACTGGTTCAGCGCCTGGGCGAGCGGGAAGTCCTCGGCGCTGCCGAACTCGGGCAGCGGCTTGGGTGCGCCCTTGCCATCCTTGCCCTGCAGCTCTTCGAGCTTCTTGCGGGCTTCCTCGCGGGCCTTCTCGCGCGCCGCATCCTTGGCCTCGTCGCGGCCTTGCAGGTGCTTGTCGAGGTCGGCCTCGCGCATGCGCAGCGCGGCGAAGACGTTGCCTTCGGCCGTCTCGTCGAGCCAGACATCGGGCACGATGCCCTTGGCCTGGATGCTGCGCCCGCTGGGCGTGTAGTAGCGCGCGGTGGTGATCTTCAGCGCCGTGTCGGGTGTCAGCCGGCGCTCGGTCTGCACCGAGCCCTTGCCGAAGGTCTGCGCGCCCATGATGAGCGCACGCTTGTGATCCTGCAGCGCGCCGGCGACGATCTCGCTGGCCGAGGCCGAGCCTTCGTTGACCAGCACCACCAGCGGCACCGACTTGATGGCCGCCGGCAGCCGGCGCAGCGGGTCGCCGCCGGGGCGTCGCAGGTAGAACTCGGGCGAGGCCTTGAACACTTGGCGCGATTCGGCCACCTGGCCGTTGGTGCTGACCACCGGCACGTCGGCCGGCAGGAAGGCAGCCGACAACGCCACCGCGGCGTCCAGCAGGCCGCCGGGGTCGTTGCGCAGGTCGAGCACCAGGCCCTTGAGGTTGGGATCCTGCTTGTACAGCTCGTCGATCTTGCGCACGAAGTCGTCGACCGTGCGCTCCTGGAACTGGCTGACGCGCACCCAGCCGTAGCCGGGCTCGACCATGCGCGCGCGCACGCTTTGCACGCGGATTTCCTCACGCACGATGGTCACCGGGAAGCTGCGGTTCTCGGACTTGCGGAACACCGTCAGCACGACCTTGGTGTTGGGGTCGCCCCGCATGCGCTTGACGGCCTGGTCGACCGTCAGGCCCTTGACCGCGGTGTCGTCGATCTTGGTGATGAGATCGCCCGACTTCAGCCCGGCGCGGAAGGCCGGCGAGCCCTCGATCGGCGAGACCACCTTGACCAGGCCGTCTTCCATGCCCATCTCGATGCCGATGCCGACGAACTTGCCGCCGATGCTCTCGCGGAATTCCTTGTAGCTCTTCTTGTCGAAGTACTGCGAGTGCGGGTCGAGCCCCGAGACCATGCCGGCGATGGCGTCATTGATCAGCTTTTTCTCGTCGACCGGCTCCACGTAGTCGGACTTGATGATCTCGAAGACGTCGGCCAGCTGGCGCAGTTCGGCCAGCGGCAGCGGCGCCAGCGCGCTGTGTGCGACGGCCTGCACCTGCAGCGTGGCCAGTGCTCCCGCCATGCCACCGGCAATCAGCAAGCCCGCGACCTTCAGTTTGGCACCCATGTTCGACGCCCTTCCAGCGAGACAAAAGCGAGAGATAAGCAGCGAGAGATCACAGTCCAGTTCAGTATAGGACTGCACCGGCTTCGGAGTCGGTCCCAGGGACAAAGTTGCACGCCGCGCGCGTTGGTTTGCGGCGCTTTACCGCGCTTTACGAAGCGGCGCGCGGAAACGTCACCAGGTGGTCCACCTCGGCGCGGATGCCGATCCACTCGCCCGGCTCGTGGTCGTGGTGCGAGGGCACGTGCGCGACGAGCGGCTCGCCGCTGGCCAGGCGCAGCGTGTACAGGAACTCCGCACCGCGGAAGGCCTTGCGCTCGATGCGCGCGCGCACCGGGCTGTCGTCGTCGTGGACGATGTCGTCGGCGCGCAGCAGCAGGTCGCATTCGCCGCCGGGGTAGGCCTCGGGCAGCGGGCACGACTGCAGCTCGGTCAGCTCGCCCAGCGGCGTGTGCACCCGTGCCTGGCCGCCGCCGCGCTCGATGCGCGCCGGCGTGAACACGCCGTGGCCGATGAACTGCGCCACGAAGCGGCTGGCCGGCCGGTGGTACAGCTCATAGGCCGGCGCCCACTGCTCCAGCCGGCCGCCCTGCATCACGCCGACCACGTCGCCCAACGCAAAGGCTTCGAGCTGGTCGTGCGTGACGAACAACGCTGTGCTGCCGCTGTCCTTGAGGATGGTGCGCAACTCCTGCGCCAGGCGCTCGCGCAGGTCGACGTCCAGGCTGGAGAAGGGCTCGTCCAGCAGCAACAGCTCGGGCTGCGGCGCCAGCGCCCGCGCCAGCGCGATGCGCTGCTGCTGGCCGCCCGACAACTGGTGCGGCGCGCGCGTGCCGGCTTGCGGCAGGCCCACCAACTCCAGCATCTGCTGCACCCGGCGGCCGCGCTCGCCGCGCGGCAGGTCGGGCAGCCCGAAGGCCACGTTGTCGGCCACGCTCAGGTGCGGGAACAGCGCGTAGTCCTGGAACACCATGCCGATGCGGCGCCGCTCGGGCGCCACGTGCAGCCCCGCAGCAGCGTCGCTGAGCACGGTGTCGCCCATGCGGATGCGGCCCGCCTCGCAACACTCCAGCCCCGCCACCGCGCGCAGCAGCGAGGTCTTGCCGCAGCCCGAAGGCCCGAGCAGCACGCCGATCTGCCCCTTGCCCAGGCCCAGCGTCGCCGCTTCCACCGCCGCCTTGGCGGCGCGGCCTTGACCGTAGCGCACCGAGACGGCTTGCAGTTCCAGGAACATCGCGCCGATGATAATCGGCCGCTCTAAATGCGGATCGTTCTCATCTTCGCATCGATCGGTTCCCCATGCGCGCCGCGCTGACGGCGCTGTGCTTGTTGCTGGCGCTGCCGGTGCTGGGCGTGGCGGGTGCCTGGCTGGCCACCGACGACGCGGCGCTCGGCGTGCTGAGCCATCAAGCCGCCACCGTGCTGCCGGGTTATGCGCTGCAGTCGGCGCTGCTGGCCGCCGGCGTCGCGATCGGCGTGATGCTGCTGGGCTCGGCCTGCGCGGCGGCGGTGACGCTGTTCGACTTTCCCGGCCGGCGTCACTTCGAATGGGCGCTGCTGCTGCCGATGGCCATGCCGGCCTACGTGCTGGCTTACGCCGGCACCGACGCGCTGCAGTACAGCGGCGCGCTGCAGGTCGGCCTGCGCCAGGCCTTCGGGCTGCGCGGCGCGCTGTGGCCCGACGTGCGCAGCCTGTGGGGCGCGGTGATCCTGTTCGTGCTGTGCCTGTACCCCTACGTGTACCTGCTGGCGCGCACCGCTCTGGGCGAACAGGCCACGCACCTGATGGAGGCCGCGCGCATGCTGGGTGCCGGCGCGCGCCGGCGCATCCTGGCCGTGGCGCTGCCGCTGGCGCGGCCGGCCATTACCGCCGGCACCGCGCTGGCGGTGATGGAGACGCTGGCCGACTACGGCGTCGGCGCCTACTTCGGCCTCACCACCTTCAGCACCGGCATCTTGAAGGCCTGGCTGGTGATGAACGACGGCGTCGCCGCGGCGCAACTCGCCGCGGTGCTGCTGGCCGTGGTGGCCGTCTTGCTGGCGGCCGAGCGCGCGGCGCAGCGCCGGCTGCGCTTTGCCAGCAGTCGCGGCGGCGCCGCCCATGCGGCCGACGCCCGGCCGCTGCGCCTGCGCCGTGCCGGCGCGGCCGCGGCGCTGCTGCTGTGCAGCCTGCCGGTGCTGCTGGGCTTCGTGCTGCCGGTGGGCTGGTTGGGCTGGATGCTGTGGCAGGAGGCGCGGCACGCCGAGTTCGGCCTGCCGCTGGCGCGCTTTGCGCAATGGGCTTGGTCCAGCTTGCGCCTCGCCGGCACCGCGGCACTGCTGGCGGCGGCGCTGGCGCTGGCGCTGGCCTTCGCGCTGCGGCGGCGCGGCGGCGGTGGGCGCTGGCTACCGTTTGCCGCGCGCACGCTGGCGCTGGGCTACGCGGTGCCGGGCGCGGTGGTGGCCATCGGCATCCTGCTGCCGATGGGCTGGCTGCAGCAGCGCTGGCCGGATTGGCCGGTGGCCGCCACCGTCACCGGCACGCTGTTCGGCGTGACCTACGCGTACCTGTCGCGCTTCTCGGCGGTGGCGCTCCAGTCGGTGGAGGCCGGCTATGCGCGTGTGCCGGTCTCGATGGACGAGACCGCGCGCATGCTGGGCACGCGGCCGGCGCGGCTGTTCTGGCGGCTGCACGCGCCGCTGCTGCGCCGCTCGGCGCTGGCCGCGGTGCTGCTGGTTTTCGTCGACGCGATGAAGGAGCTGCCGGCCACGCTGGTGCTGCGGCCCTTCGGCAGCGACACGCTGGCCGTGGTGGCCTTCAACTTCGCGCGCGACGAGCGGCTGGGCGAAGCCGCGCTGCCCTCGCTGGCCATCGTCGGCGTGGGCCTGATCCCGGTGATGCTGCTGTCGCGCGCGCTGCGCCGCCGCGTCGCAGAATGAGGCGATGGACAGTCCCATCGGCATGCGCAAGCAGGAGTTGGCCCACGGCCCGCGTGGGCGCATCGTGGCCGCCGACAGCATCACGATGGTGGCGGCCGAGGATGAAGGCGCCGTCGTCATCTCCGGCTCGCACGGCGGCATCAGCTCGGGCGCCTATACGCTGGCGGTGCCGCTGCGGCTGGCGGTCTTCAACGACGCCGGCGTCGGCAAGGACGATGCCGGCATCGCGGCGCTGGCGATGCTGCAGGCGCAGGGCCGCGCGGGCGCCGCCGTCTCGCACCTGAGCGCGCGCATCGGCGACGCGCTGGACACCTGGCAGCACGGCGTGGTGTCGACGCTCAACGACGCCGCGCTGGCGCTCGGCCTGCGCCCGGGCGATCGCCTGCGCGAGGCCTTGCCGGCGTTGATCGACGCCGGCCGCCGCTGATCGCCCGGGGCATCGTCCCACGCCCCGGCAGGTCGCCGGGGCATCGTCCTACGCCCCGGCGGCCTGCCGGACGGCAGCAGCGCCGCGGTGCGCTCGCTACAAGAAGCCTTTGGCCTCCCGCAGCAGCCGTCCATGAGCAGTACCGAGAACCGTTCCACCCCCGTCAACGAAGTGCAGCCGGCACCCAACCCGGTGCATCTGCACGTGCAAGACAGCGGCGGCAGCGGCCGGGCCGTGGTGTTGATCCACGGCTGGCCCTTGTCGGCGCAGGCCTGGGCGCCGCAGGTGGACGCGCTGGTCAAGGCCGGCCACCGCGTGGTGGCTTACGACCGCCGCGGCTTCGGCCGCTCCGACAAGCCCGCCGGCGGCTACGGCTACGACACGCTGGCCGACGACCTGCAGCGCGTGCTCGACCAGTGCGCGCTGCAGGACGTCACGCTGGTCGGCTTCTCGATGGGCGGCGGCGAAGTCGCGCGTTATGTCGCCCGCCACGGCGAACGGCGGCTGCGCGGCGTGGTGTTCGCCGCTGCCGTGCCGCCCTACCTGCTGAAGACCGCGGACAACCCCGAAGGCCCGCTGACGCCGGACAAGGCGCAGGCGATGAAGCAGGACCTGGCGCGCGACCGCGACGCGTTCTTCGACCGCTTCACGCGCGACTTCTTCTCGGCCCGGGGCAGCTTGCTGGTCACCGAGGCGCAGCGCCGCGAGGCCATCGTGCTGTGCCAGCAGTCCGACCCGCAGGCCGCGCTGGCCTGCGTCGACTCGTTCGCGACCACCGACTTCCGCGCTGACCTGGGCCGCATCACGGTGCAGACGCTGGTGATCCACGGCGACGCCGACGCCATCGTGCCGATCGAGGGCTCGGGCCACCGCATCCACCTGGCCATCGCCCACAGCCGCCTGTTGGTGGTGAAGGGCGCTCCGCACGGCCTGAACGTGTCGCACGCCGAGCCCTTCAACGAGGCGCTGTTGAAGTTTCTGCAGTGACGCCCCGCGACATCCGAAATCGCTGCCGACGGCAGACTGGCGCACACGGCCTGGTCAGGTGCTCAGCGCAGCACCGTGTCCTTCAGGAAGCCGTCCACGGCATGACGCGCTGCCGGCAGGTTGATCAGCGTGTGCGGCGCGCCGGCGATCAGCACCATCGTCGCCTTCGGATGGCCGGCCAGCGCCGCGCCGCAATGGCCGCGGGCGGCGGCGTTGCCCAGCCAGCGGTTGTCCGGTGAGAAGAACGGATCGTTGCTGCTGATGACGTTGAGCACCGGCAGCTGCGGCGCCAACGCCGTGCGGTGCGCCTGCACGAAGTAGTTGTCCTCGCAGCTCCACGCGAACACCACGCGGCCGGCGAAGCCGTGGCCGTCGTGGCGTGCGACCGCCACCGCGCCTTCGCTGGTGCCGGCCAGCAACCGCCGCTGCGGGTCGGCCCAGGCGGCCTTGTCCAGCGCCGCCTGCATCGCGTCGATCTCGCTGGCGCGCAGCGCGTGGATGGCTTCGTAGGTGTCGACCGCGATCGGCGACTGGTACGTCAGCCGCCCCGGCAGCGCGAATGAATCGGGCGCCACGCTGGCCACGCCGCGGGCGGCCAGCCAGCGCTGCCACTCGGCGATGGCCGGCAGCTGCAGCCCCGACGAGCCGTGCAGGAACACCAGCACCGGCACCGGCCCCTTCAAGTCCGCCGGCAGCGCCGCCCAGCGGCCGAACCAGGCCGTCGGTCCGGCCACGCCGGCCGGCAGCGCAACCTGCGCCTGCGCGACCACGCCGGCCAACGACGCTGCGTCGTGCCGGGTGGCGTGGCCCTTCACCGACCCGGCCGGCGCGGTGGCCGGCGTTGCCGGCGCCGATGCCGGCGGCGCCGAACTGCAGCCCAGCAACGCGATGGTGGCGGCTGCGATCCACAGCGATGTCGTCGGCGTCAGTCTCATGGTCGATGGCGTGTCGATGCGATGGCGCGCAGTGTAGGCAGCCGGCCGCGCCGAGGGAACCGCATAGCGGGCGGATATTCATGCAGCGATCACATGAATCCGTCGCACCGCCAGCTCCGCCCGTTCGCCGCCGCGGCCTCGCTGCCCAGCCTGTCTCGTGCCGCCGAGGCCTGCCACCCGTCGCAGCCGGCGTTCAGCCGCGCGCTGCGCGACATCGTCTGGCCGCGCGCGTCGCACATCGTCTGGCTGAACTTCAGCCGCGAGAGCGGGGCGTTCGGCCCGCTGCAGTGGCACGAACTGCGGACGCCGGCTGAAGCCGATCGCTTTTTGGTCTCGGGCCCGCAGCACTGATCGATCGGACCGCCTTCCATGACGCGGCCGGATGTCATGACTGCCGGCCACTGGCCCCCCCGACAGGAATCGAACCTGTATCTGGCGCTTAGGAGGCGCCCGTTCTATCCATTGAACTACGGCGGGGCGGAAGCGGCCGATTTTGGCACGGGCACTTGTGGCTTCTCGGCGGCCTTCTTCGCCTTGTCGCCCTCGATGCGCCAGACCCAGATCAGGTCCAGCGAGTTCTCGGCGCCCGACTGCGCGCGCAGCGTGAAGCGCTGGGCGATGCGGTAGATGAGCTGGAAGGTGCCGGCCGTGGCGTTGACGCCGCGTTCGTAGCCGACGTACCAGCGCCGCGAGAGCTGCTTGCCCAGCGTGATGACGGTCTCGCGCACGTCGGTGTCGCTCTGGCGCACGCCGAAGGTGTCCAGGCCCAGGTTGCGCAGCAGCGCGTCGGTGGGCGCTTCGCCGTCGCCGGCCAGCAGCGCCACCGCGGCGCGCTGCAGCAGCGCGGTGTCGGCGCGGCCCAGGCCTTCCGACGCACGGCCCAGCACCAGCCAGCTCAGCTTGTCGGTGTCGCTCATGTCGGGGCTGGAGTACAGGCGCACGCGCGGCGCATTGGACGTGCCCGTGATGGCCACGCCGACCTGCACGTCGAGGTTGGGCCGCAGCGCCAGCACGTCGAGCGAGGGGTTGCCCAGGTCGCCGTTGAAGATGACCAGCCCGCGCTCGATCTCGAGCTTCTGCCCGTAGGCCGCATAGGTGCCGCCGGCGGCACTGACGATGCCGTTGACCGTGAGCTTGTTGTTGGCGCTGCCCAGCTTGACCTTGCCGCTCAGTTTGCCGTCCAGGCCGCGGCCGCGCACCTTGAGATCGTCGCCGAGGTCGATGTCCACCGCCACCTGCTGGGCGCGGCGCGGGCGCGGTGGCGGCGCGGCCTGGGTCTCGGCCGGCGCCGGCCCGGCATGGCGGAACGTGACGTCGTCGTCGAGCGACGGCGCGTCGCTGCGGCTGAGGTCGAACAGGCCTTCGTCGATGTGCAGCTTGCCGTCCAGGCGCAGCAGGTCCTCGGTCAGCGCGACGTCGACCGTGCCGCTGGCGATGAGCTGGCGGTCGACGCGGCCGAGCACGCGGAAGTGCTCCGCACGCAGTTGCAGCTGGATGTCGGGCTTGTCGGCCAGACGGGCGCGGCCGCCGGCGCTGAGCGTGCCGTCGCCGCCGTGCAGCGTAAAGCGTTCGATTTCAGCGTTGGGACCCTTGAGGCGGATCAGCGCCTCGCCCTGGCGCAGGTCGACGCCCAGCAGCAGGTTGCGCACCGCCACGTCGCTGGCGCTGATCTCGCCGGCGTAGTCGGGTTCGCCGACGCGGCCGGTGACGCTGGCGCTGGTGCGCAGGACGCCCGAGAGTCGCCAGCCCGGCGGCACCCAGGTGCTCCAGACGCCGAGGTTGGCCACGTGGGCCTGGATCAGGCCGTCGATCGGGGTGTCGGCCGTGGGCCAGCGCTGCTCGGGCCGCGGCCGCAGGTTCAGCCGCGCCGAGGCCTCGCCCAGCGACTGGCCGGCAAAGGCGCCGGCGATCTGCCACAGCCCATCGTGGGCGCTGGCCACCGCGCGCAGCTCGCTCAGGCCGAGCGCGGTGCTGACGGCGTCTTCGACGACGCGCAGATCGCCGCTGCGGCGCTCGAACACGATGTCGGCGTCGACCTTGTCGCCGACGCGCAGCTCGGCCTTGCCGGCAACCAGCAGGTCACCCTGCCAGCCCATCGTGGGCTGGGCGCGGGCCAGCAGCGGCGCCAGCTCGAAGGGGTCGAGCTCGGCGCGCAGCGCAAAGGCGGGGTGGGCGCCGCGCAGGTCCACGCGCACCTCGTCCCAGCGCAGCGTGGTGGCCTCGGCCAGGCGCAGCGTGCCCGCGGCGGCCTGCACCTCGGCCAGGCCGTCGGCGGCGTCGAAGCGGGCTTCGGCGCGCAGGTCGCGCGCGTCCAGCCACACGGTGCCGGGGCCGGTGGGCGCGGCTGCGGCGTTAGGACCACCCCAGGGGCCGAGCGTCAACTGCGCCACGCGGCCGGCCCAGCGGCCGCCGCCGTTGCCATCGGCCGTCCAGCCGCCTTCGGCACGCAATTGCGCCTGCGTGCCGGCGGCGGTGCGCAGGCCCAGCAAGGTGTCCAGCCCGGCGGGCGGGCCTTGCGGCAGCGCGGCGCTGAGCTCCAGCCGGTGCTGGCGGCCGGTGCCGCGCAGATCGACCTTGAGCCGCTCCACCTGCTGCTGCTTGCCCGATACCAGGCCTTGCAGCTCGGCCTGCAGCAGCAACGGCTGATCGGCCGCCGTGTCCAGCCGCCAGTCGGCCTGCACGCTGCGCGCCTGCAGCGTGCCGAGTTGCAGGCCTTGCAGCCGCGCCTTGCCGTCGCTGCGCGCGTCGGGCCAGCGGCCCTGCACCTCCAGGCTGGCCTGGGCCTGGCCGGCGCGCGGCACCCAGGCCGCAAGATCGGGGTCCAGGCGGGCCAGCGGTGCCAGCGTGGCCAGGTTGTCGGCCTGCAGCTCCAGGTGCACCTGGTCGCCGCGGCCGTCGCCCAGCGGATTGCCGCGGCCCTTGAGCTGCAGCCGGTTGCCGCCCAGGGTGAGCTCGCCGCTGACGGTGCTGGGCGTGGCTTCGCCGCTGCCGTGGTAGCCCAGCTCGAGGTTCAGCGCCAGCGGCACGCCGGCCAGCAGCGAGCGCTCGATCTGCAGCTTGCCGGTGCCGACCGTGCCCTGGGCCAGCGCCAGCGGCGTCACGCCGGCCTTGAGCGGCGGCAACGTCAGGTCCAGCGTCCAGTTGCCGGACAGGCGATGCGGGCCGGCGCGCCAGGCCGAGCCCTTCTCGCCGGGCCACCAGGGCAGGGGGTCGAAGTCGGCCAGGCGGCCGTTGCTGCGCAACTGCCAGCCACCGGCGCCGGTGCTGCGCCGCGCCTGCAGCGCCAGCACGGCCTGGGCGGCGCCGGCCTCGGCGCGCAGCTCGCGCAAATCGACGTGCTGGGTGTCGGCGCTGCCGTCGATCGCCACCTTCACCGGATGCGGGCTGCCGGCGATCTGGCCTTCGAGCGTGGTCTTCAGGTTGAGCGTCAGCGCCTTGAGGGTGACGGCCGGTGCCGCCGCCGGCGCCGAGGCCGCCGAGGCCGCCGAGCCACCGACGCTGGGCGGCGGCAGGCCCTCGATGCTGAAGGCCAGCGGGCCCGAGACCTGCATCGTCGCGGCGCGGTTGTCCAGCAGCTGCGGGCGCAGGTTGTCGATGCGGCTGTCGATCTGCAGCTTGCGGCCCAGCCACTGGCCGCTGCCGCGCCAGCGGCCGGCGCTGTCATTGCCGCGGCCCAGCAGCAGTTCGAAGTTTTCGATCAGCAGGCGCTGGCGGTCGGCGTCGGGGCTGCGCAGCCGCGCCTGCAGGTGGCGCACCGGCACCCGGCCTTCGTCCCAGCGTCCGGGGCTGGCGTTGTCCAGTTCGATGGCGGCGCCCAGCGGGCCGTCGAGCGAGTGGCTGTCGATGTCGACGCGGCCGCTCAAGGCCGTCTGCGGCGCAGCCGCCGACAGCGCCGAGAGGTCCAGCGCCTGCGTGTGCAGGCGCAGCCGGGCCAGCGGCCAGCTCTCCAGCGGGGTGATCTGCGCTTCCACGTCCAGCGCCGGCGGCGCGGCGCGGGCGCGCGCCGGCTGGCCGCGCAGCGTGCCGTTGAAGTCGAAGCGCGCCAGCGGCCCGGCGGCACGCAGATCGGCCGACCACGGCGGCCCGTCGACGGCCGAGCGCGCCTGGGCCTGCAGTTGCAGCGTGAACGGTGGCCGCGCCCCCAGTGCGACCGCGCCTTCGAGATGCGCGCGCTCCCAGTCCAGGCTGAGCGCGGGGACGTCGAATTCGCGACCGCCGGGTTCCCACAAGCGGATGCCGCGGGCGTCGATGTTGCGCAGCGGGGCCAGTTGGTCGAGCTGCAGCTCGGCCACCTGCAAATGGTCGAGTTGCAGGCGCGCCGGCACGTCCAGCGTGCGCGGCAGCGTGGGCGGCTGCGGGCCCGGCGGGCCGGTCTGCACGTCGATCCTGCGCGCCTGCAGGCTGGCGGCCTTCAGGCCCAGCCAGGCGCCGGGCGCCGGGTGCCATTGCCAGTGCATGCCTTCGGCGCGCAGGCCATCGATGGCCACCGACTGCTGGCCGCCCGTGCCCCAGCGGATGACCAGTCGCTCGGCGGCGAAGCGCTGCGACAGCAGCGCGCCTTGCAGGCCTTGCACGTCCACGCCGGGCACGCGCGCCAGCAGCCAGCGACTGCCGTCCTCGCTGCGCAGCAGCCAGGCCGCGCCGCCGGCGCCGCCGGCCACCACCAGCGCCAGCAGCAAGGCCACCAGCAGCACCGGCTGCAGCAGATACCAGATGGCGCGCAGCGGGCCGCCGGGCGCGGCCGGCGGCTTGGCCGGGGTGGCCGCTGTGTCCGCGGGCAGGCTCGGCGGCGGCGGCGGGCGCTCGTCGGGCGTTTGCATCAGAAGGCGATGCCCACGCTGAAGTGCAGGCGAAACTTGCGCACCTCCTGGCCATAGGCCAGGTCCAGCTTCAGCGGGCCGACGGGGCTGCGCCAGCGCACGCCGACGCCGTAGCCGAGGGCAGGGTGGAGACCGCCGACGCTGTTGGCGGCGCGGCCGGCATCGACGAACATCGCGCCCCACACCGAGGGCATCGAGGCCAGGATGGGCCGCGCCACTTCCAGGCTGCCGGTCAGCAGCACCGAACCGCTGGTGACGCTGCCGTCGACCACCGGGCCCAGGCTGCGGTAGGCATAGCCGCGCACCGAGTCGTCGCCGCCGGCGCGCCAGAGCTGCGAGTCGGGCGCCGCCACGCCGCTGGGCAGGAAGACCCGGCCGGCCTCGATGCGCGCCTGGCCGTACCAGCTCTGCCCCAGCGGCCGGTAGTAGGTGAGGCGGCCGTAGGCGCGCTCGAACCAGCCGCTCTCGGAGGCGTTGCCGTGCGAGCGGCCGATGCCGCCTTGCAGCGACAGCGTGTAGCCGTCGGTGGGCAGCAGCACGCTGTCGAGCCGGCGCAGGATGACGTGCGCGTTACCGGAGATGGCGAAGATCGACACGTCGCTGATGCTGGTGGTTCTGCGGCCGCGTTCGACCTCGACGAACAGCAGTTGTTCCTGTTCCCGCGTTTCCTGCGCGCGGCCGGTGCGCAGGCGCTGCGACATCACCACGTCGTCGGCCACCAGGCGCTCGATGGTGCCACCCAGCAGCCAGCGCCGCGAGCGCTCGCCGGGATGGGTGCTGATCTCGCCGGTCCAGGCCTGGCGCAGCCGCCCCAGCTCGAACTTGTTGGTCGACGACACCGGGTAGCCGAAGACGCGCCGGTAGACGTGCTCCAGCGAGGCCCGCGGCCCGTTGTTGGCGCTGAAGCCCACGCCGATGGTGTAGACCTGCGCCGGCTGTTCCTGCAGCCGCACCAGGATGGTGGCGGCGCCGGCGTGCTCGGGATTGGGGTCCAGCGTGACGGTGACGCTCTCGAAGAGGCCGGCCTTCTGCAGCCGCTCTTGATAGTCGAGCAGCAGCGCCTCGGTCACCGGGCTGCCGGGTGCGAAGCCGGCCAGCGCGCGCACGGTGGAGGCCTCCTGCTGCTGCAGGCCTTCGACCTCGATCTCGCCGCTCTTGAACAACGGGCCGCTGTCGGCCACCAGGAACAGGCGCACTTCGTTGGTCTCGCGGTCGACCTCGGCCGAGGTGCCGCTCCAGGCGGCGGCTGCGTAGCCGGCGCTGCGCAGCCGCGTCAGCGCTGACACCTTGGCGTCGCTCCAGTCGGCGTTGCGGAAGATCGCGCCGGTGTGCAGCGGCCAGGCGGCGCGCCACTCGGCCAGCACGCTGCGCGCGTGCACGTCGCCGGCGGCCTGCGCCTGTTCCAGCGGGCCCTCGGCTTCGAGCGTGACGCGCGAGACATGCGCGCGCGGCCCCGGCTTCACCTGCAGCAGCACGCTCTCGACCTGGCCGGCGGCGCTGGGCGGCACGCGGCGAATCGTCAGCTCGGGCTTGAAGTAGCCCTCGGTCTGCAGCAGCTCGCGCACCTGGGCCGGCGCGGCATCCACCAGGCGCTGCAGCTCGTTGTCGGTGACGGCGTCGCCGCGCGTCATGCGCGCCAGGCGCACGAGGTCGAGGTAGCGCTCGAGCAGCGTGCGCAGCGGCGGCGGCGCATCGATCACGACGTTGACCACCGGCGCGCCGGCGGCCGCGCTGGCCGCGCCGGCGGCGCTGGCTGCGGCGCCCGGCCCGGCGGCCTTGTCGCCGCCGAACAGCGCCGCGCAGCCCGGCAGCACCAGAGCCAGGCACAGCAGCCCCAGCACCGACAGCAGCCGCAGGCCGCCGGCCGGTGCCAGCTTGTTCATTTGCTGAGCAGCCGCATCGCACCTTCCAGCCCGGCCAGCGTCAGCGGGAACATGCGCTGGTTCATCAACTGCTGGACGATGGCGATGCTCTGCCGGTACTGCCAAACGCCCTGCGGCTCGGGGTTGATCCAGGCGTACTTGGGGAAGGCGTGGGTCAGCCGTTGCAGCCACTCGGCGCCCGGCTCCTCGTTGTTGTACTCGACGCTGCCGCCGGGCTGCAGGACCTCGTACGGGCTCATCGTCGCGTCGCCGACGAAGATCAGCTTGTAGTCCTTGTTGTACTTGCGGATCACGTCCCAGGTGGCGAACTTCTCGCTGAAGCGGCGGCGGTTGTTCTTCCACATGAAGTCGTAGACGCAGTTGTGGAAGTAATAGAACTCCAGGTGCTTGAGCTCGCCCTTGGCGGCGCTGAAGAGTTCCTCCACGCGGTGGATGTGTTCGTCCATCGTGCCGCCCACGTCCATCAGCAGCAGCACCTTCACCTTGTTGTGGCGCTCGGGCACCATCTTGATGTCCAGCAGCCCGGCGTTGGCCGCAGTGCTGTGGATGGTGTCGTCGATGTCGAGCTCGAGCTCCGAGCCTTCGCGCGCGAAGCGGCGCAGCCGCCGCAGCGCCACCTTGATGTTGCGCGTGCCCAGCTCCTTGGTGTCGTCGTAGTCCTTGTAGGCGCGCTGGTCCCACACCTTGACGGCACTGCGGTTGCGCCCCTTGTCCTGGCCGATGCGGATGCCCTGCGGGTTGAAGCCGTAGGCGCCGAAGGGGCTTGTGCCGCCGGTGCCGATCATCTTGCTGCCGCCCTGGTGACGCTCCTTCTGCTCCTCGAAGCGCTTCTTCAGCGTGGCCATCAGCTCGTCCCAGCCCATCTTCTCGATGGCGGCCTTTTCCTCGGCGCTGAGCTCGAGCTCCAGCGTCTTGCGCAGCCACTCCAGCGGGATGTCTTGCGTGAAGTCGGTCAGCAGTTCCACGCCCTTGAAGTAGGCGCCGAAGGCACGGTCGAACTTGTCGAAGTGCGCCTCGTCCTTGACCAGCGCGCTGCGCGCCAGGAAGTAGAAGTCGTCGACCGAGCGGTCGATGACGCCGGCTTGCAGCGCCTCCAGCAGCGTCAGGTACTCCTTGACGGAGACCGGCAGCTTGGCGGCCCGCAGGGTGAAGAAGAAGTTGATCAGCATGGCGTTGCGTCCGAAGCCGCTATTGTCGTCCTTCCGCATCGCCGCCAAGGCGCGGCCGCGACCGCAGCGGGCAGGCCGGGCCTTCAGCGCCGGCTTGAGCGCTTGCGGGTTTTGTGCTTGGCCGCGCCGGCGTCGTGCCGCTGGAGCCAATCGAAGAACTCGCCGTACCACTGCTTGCTGTTGCGCGGCTTCAGGATCCAGTGGTTCTCGTCGGCGAACCACAGCAGCCTGGCCGGCACGCCGCGGGCCTTGAGGGTGTTGTAGTAGGCCAGGCCCTGGCCATCAGGCACGCGGTAGTCGAGCGCGCCGTGGATCACCAGGGTGGGCGTCAGCATCGCGCCGGCAAAGGCGTGCGGGCTCTGCTTGAGCACCTGCTCGGGCCGCTCCCAGTAGTAGGCGCCCAGTTCCCTGGCATGCCAGCTGAAGGCATCGTCGGCGAACATCGACGTCCAGTCGAAGCAGCCGGCGTGGCAGATGTAGGCGGCATAACGTCCAGGTTCAACGTGGCCGTTCATCCACGCGACCATGAAGCCGCCGTAGCTGCCGCCGGTGGCGAAGACGCGGCGCGCGTCGGCCCAGGGCTTCTTCAGCAGCCAGTTGGTGGCGGCCTCGACGTCCTGCAGCTCCAGCTGGCCCCAGCGGTGGGTGATGCTGTCGAGGAAGGCGTAGCCGAAGCCGCTGGAGCCGTGGTAGTTGATGCAGGCCACCACGTAGCCCTGGGCGGCGAAGGCCTGCACGTTCCAGCGGTAGTGGAAGGCGTCGCCGAAGGCGGTGTGCGGCCCGCCGTGGATCACGTGCAGGATGGGGTACTTCTTCTTCGGGTCGAAGTTCGGCGGGTAGGTCAGCCAGAGCTGCACGGCGTCGCCGGGTGCGTCGGGCGGGCCTTCGGCCGCACGCGCCCCGTTGAACCACACCTCCTCGGTGCGGCCCATCGTCAGCGGCGCCAGCAGGCGGTCGTTGAAGGTCTCGATGCGCCGCGGCGCCTCGGCCGGCAGGTGGGCCGTCAGCTGAGCCGGGTGGTCGACCGCGTCGGCCAGCGTCACCAGCACGCCGGCGCGCTTGTCGAAGGCCTGCACCGTGCCACCCGAGACCACGCGCTCGGCACGGCGGTCCTGCAGGTCGAAGCGCCACAGGTGGCGGCGGCCTTCCTGCTCGGCCGTCAGCAGCAGCGCGAGGCCGTCGTCCTCCCACAGCAGCGGCGCCTGCACCGCATGGTCCCATTCGGCGCTGACCACGTCCCAGCGGCCGCTCTCTCGTTCCCACACGGCCAGGTGCTCGGGCTGCGTGTGCTTGAGGGCGTCGTGCTGCGCGAGGAAGGCGATGCGCTCGCCGTCGGGGCTGTAGCGCGGCGAGGCCATCTGCCAGCCGGCGTCCTGCACGATGACCTGGATGCGGCCGCTTTTCAGGTCCAGCTCGGCCAGCGCCTGGCAGTTTTCGATCCGCTTCTCGGCCGCCGGGTCGAAGGCGAAGACCACGCGGCGGCCGTCGGGCGAGACGTCGAAGGTGTCGGTGTCGGGCTCGGTGCGCTGCAGGCCGTAGCGGGTGCCCTCGAAGAGGTTCTTCACGCGGCCGGGCTTGCCGTCGCGGCCCAGCTCCAGCAGTTGCAGTTGCGGCTCGCGGCCAGCGGGCAGGTTGTGGTCCCAGTAGCGGTACTGGGTCTCGCTGGTGGCGTAGCCGCTTTCCTTGCGCTGCTTGAACTCGGCCAGGCGCTTGGCCTGCGCCTTGTCGCCTTTGGCATCGGGCCAGACCCAGGAGACGAAGACGATGCGCCGCCCGTCGGGCAGCCAGCGGAAGGCGTCGACGCCGGTGGCCACGGTGGCGGCGCGCACCGCCTCGCCGCCGTCGGGCGCGATCAGGTAGAGCTGCGGCGCCTCGTCCTTGGCGCCTTGCTGCTCGCGCTTGGCGATGAAGGCGATGCGGTCGCCGCGCGGGCTCCATTGCGGCTGGCCGTCCTTGGGCCCGCACTGCGTCAGCGCGCGCGGCCGGCCGCCCAGCGTGGACAGCAGCCACAGCGAGCTGCGGCTGGCGTTGTCGTCCATCGAATGGCGGGTGACCGAGGCCACGGCCTGCGCGCCGTCGGGCGCCAGGCTGGGGGTGCCCAGGCGCTCGATCTGCCACAGGGTGTCGACGTCGAGGATCTTCTGCTTGGCCATGGCGCAAACCCTTCAGCGCGGTTTCGCGAGCTGCCAGTCGAGGTGGGCGCGCACGGTGGGCCATTCGGCCGCGGTGATGCTGTAGACCGCCGTGTCGCGCAGCGTGCCGTTGGGGCTGATCTGGTGCGAGCGCAGGATGCCGTCGAGCTGCGCGCCCAGGCGCTCGATCGCGCGCCGGCTCTGCGTGTTGAGGCGGTGGGTGCGGAACTCCACCGCGATGGCGTCCAGCGTCTCGAAGGCGTGGCCCAGCAGCAGCCGCTTGCACTGGGTGTTGAGCGCGCCGCGTTGCGCCGACTTCGCGTACCAGGTGCTGCCGATCTCCACGCGGCGGTTGGCGGCGTCGACGTTCATGTAGGTCGTCATGCCGACGATGCGGCCGCCGGCGTCGAGCACGGTCCACGGCAGCATCAGGCCCTTGTCCTGCAGGCCCAGGCGGCGCTCGATCTCGGCGGCCATGGCGTCGGGCGCAGGCACCGCGGTGTACCAGAGCTTCCACAGCTCGCCATCGCGCGTGGCTACGCGCAGCCCTTCGGCATGGTCTGGCGACAGCGGCAGCAGCCGCGCGTGCGGGCCCTGCAGCGTGACCGGCGATAACCAAATCATCGGTTATGCCTCTGCATGAAGACCAGCTTCTCGAACAGCGTCACGTCCTGCTCGTTCTTCAGCAGCGCGCCCACCAGCGGCGGCACGGCCACCTTCTCGTCCTTGCTTTGCAGCGCTTCGAGCGGGATGTCTTCGGCCACCAGCAGCTTCAGCCAGTCCAGCAGCTCGCTGGTGCTGGGCTTCTTCTTCAGCCCCGGGAGGTTGCGCACGTCGTAGAAGGTCTTCAGCGCGGAGGCCAGCAGTTCCTTCTTCAACCCGGGAAAGTGCACGTCGACGATCTTCTGCATCGTCTCGGCGTCGGGGAACTTGATGTAGTGGAAGAAGCAGCGGCGCAGGAAGGCGTCGGGCAGCTCCTTCTCGTTGTTGGACGTGATGAAGACGATCGGCCGGTGCCGCGCCTTGACCAGCTCGCGCGTCTCGTAGACGTAGAACTCCATGCGGTCGAGTTCGCGCAGCAGGTCGTTGGGAAACTCGATGTCGGCCTTGTCGATCTCGTCGATCAGCAGCACCGTCGGCTGCTCGGCCGTGAAGGCCTGCCACAGCACGCCCTGCACGATGTAGTTGCGGATGTCGCGCACGCGCTCGGCACCGTCGGCGCCGGCGAGTTGGCTGTCGCGCAGGCGGCTCACCGCGTCGTATTCGTACAGGCCCTGCTGCGCCTTGGTGGTGCTCTTGATGTGCCATTGCAGCAACGGCATCTGCAGCGCCGCGGCCACCTCCTCGGCCAGCATCGTCTTGCCGGTGCCGGGCTCGCCCTTGACGAGCAGCGGGCGCTTGAGCGTGACGGCCGCGTTGACCGCCAGCATCAGGTCCTGCGTGGCGACGTACTGGTCCGAGCCCTGGAATTTCATGGGTGAAGTGGTGCAGCAAGAGGGGGTTCGAGCCAGTATAAGCGGCCCCTATAATCGTGAGCTGCGTCAAAGAAGCGGCAGAAAACGCTGGACGAATTTTCTGCGCCTGATCCTTCATTCCAACGTGGCCGACATGACAAAAGCCCAAGTGCTCACCCTCCTGCTGGCGCTGGCCGGCTCCGCTTCCGTGGCCCAGGCGCAGGACGCCGCGGCCGGCCAGAAGAAGGCCGCCATGTGCATCGGCTGCCACGGCATCCAGGGTTACCAGGCCAGTTTCCCCGAGGTGTACAAGGTGCCGCGCATCGCCGGGCAGAACGCCAAGTACATCGTCGCCGCGCTCACCGCCTACAAGAAGGGCGAGCGCAAGCACCCGACGATGGCGGCGGTCGCCGCCTCGCTGTCGGACCAGGACATGGCCGACTACGCGGCCTTCTACGAGAAGCTGGGCCACAACTCCGTCAAGACCGTGGCGGACGCGCCGGCCGCCACGCCGCCGGCCGACGTGGCCGCACTGCTGACCAAGGGCAACTGCGCCTCGTGCCATGGCGCCAACTTCAGCAAGCCCATCGATCCCAGCTATCCCAAGATTGCAGGCCAGTACCCCGACTACCTGTACGCTGCGCTCAAGGCCTACCAGACCGAAGGCAACCCGCAGGTCGGGCGCAGCAACGCGATCATGGCCGGCCAGGTCAAGCAGTTCAAGCGCTCCGAGCTGAAGGCGCTGGCCAACTACCTGGGCTCGCTGCCGGGCGAGGTGCAGACGGTGTCGGAGCACGAGTTCCGCTGATTCAGACCAACGCCCGGCAAAGCCGCTGCCCCGCAGCGGCTTTTTGCCAAGCCGCTGCCCTGCAGCGGCTTTTTGAGCAGGCAGACCGACTCAACTTCGGGCGGGGTGCAGCCGATAAGCAGACAGACCGGCGCCCCAGGGTGGCCGCTGACGCCCCATGCTCAAGAAAATCTCTGTTGACCAAGCCCGCCTCGGCATGCACCTGCATGCCATGGAAGGGGCGTGGATCGACCACCCGTTCTGGAAGACGCGCTTCGTGATCCACGATCCGGAGGACCTGCGCAAGCTGCTGCGCAGCAGCGTGCGCGAGATCTGGATCGACGTCACCAAGGGCCTGGACGTCGTCGAACCGCAGGATTCGCGGCCGGCGCCGCTGCCGCCGTCGCAGTCGCCGTCTCAGTCACCCGCGGCCGCTGCGTCACCGGTGCCGGCCGCCGCCGCGGCCGCCCCGGCATCGGCGACGACGGTCGCCGCCCCGCCGGCGCCGCCGGCCGCGCGCCAGGCCACGCGCTCGATGGCCGACGAACTGCACGAGGCCGCGGCGATCTGCAACCGCAGCAAGACCGCGGTGCTGTCGATGTTCCGCGAGGCGCGCTTGGGTCACGCGGTCGATGCCGAGAGCTGCCTGCCGCTGGTGGAGGAGATCAGCAGTTCGGTGGCGCGCAACCCCGGCGCGCTGGTGAGCCTGGCGCGCTTGAAGTCGCAGGACGAGTACACCTACATGCACTCGGTCGCGGTGTGCGCGCTGATGGTGGCCCTGGGGCGCGAGATGGGCCTCGATGACGATGCCTGCCGCAGCGCCGGCCTGGCCGGCCTGATGCACGACCTCGGCAAGGCGGCGATGCCGCTGCAGGTGCTGAACAAGCCGGGCAAGCTGACCGACGACGAGTTCGCGATCATCAGGAGCCACCCCGAGCGCGGCCACCAGATGCTGCTGGACGGCCGCGGCGCCAACGCCGACGTGCTGGAGGTCTGCCTGCATCACCACGAGAAAGTGGACGGCAGCGGCTACCCGCACCGCCTGGTCAGCGAGCAGATCCCGCCGATCGCGCGCATGGGGGCGATCTGCGACGTCTACGACGCGATCACCTCCAACCGCCCCTACAAGGCCGGCTGGGACCCCGCCGAGTCGATCGCGCGCATGGCCTCGTGGCAGGGCCACTTCGACCCCGCGCTGTTCAACCGCTTCGTCAAGAGCCTGGGCATCTATCCGGTGGGCTCGCTGGTGCGCCTGGCCTCAGGGCGGCTGGCGGTGGTGGTGGAGCAGAACCCCGCGGCGCTGACGACGCCCACCGTCAAGGCCTTCTTCTCGATCAAGAGCAACATGCCGATCAGCGTGCAGCGCCTGGACCTGAGCAGCGGCAGCGATCGCATCGTCGGCCGCGAGGCGGTGGCCAAGTGGGGCTTCAAGAACCTCGAGGCGCTGTGGGTCGACGGCGCGATGCCGCTGAAGGCCTGACGACGGCTGAGCTCACGGCAGGCTGGCCGGCTGCTCGGGCGGATACGTGATGGCCGTGCCTTGCACGCACGCGAACGGCGTCAGCTTGTGCATCCGGTAGTCGCCGGCTGACAGGATCTCGACGACCGGCACACCGCGCACCACCAGCGCGTCGGCCACCAGCGAGCGGTGGCAGCGCCACGGCACGGCCTCGGCGCACATGATGGCGGTGCGCTGCTCGCGGCCCATGCGGATCAATGCCGCCACGGCGTCGTCGAACGCGGCGCTTTGCATGTAGTCTGCGTAGCCGCGGAAGCTGGCGTTGCGCCAGGCGCCGTTGGGCGAGTCCTTGCGCGTGTGGCGCAAGCCGCCGAGCGACGGCATCGGCACGTATTCGATCTGCGCCGCGGCCAGGCTGCCGGCCAGTGTGTCGGCGTTGAACTGGGGGTTGAAGCGCGAACGAGGCACCGTGCGCACGTCCGCCAGCCGTGCAATGCCATAGGCTTGCAGCTCGGCGATGAAGACGTCGATCAGCAGCGTCGAATGGCCGACGGTGAAGATCGTGCCGTCGGGCCAATGGGCCGGGCGGCCTGCTGGGGCGTTGGGCATGGAACGCCCATTGTGCGCCCGGCGTTTTGCGACGGCACCGCGGCGCAGCCGCAGCGCGACGGCGCCGAGGTGCCTTAGGCTCAGGGCCGGAGAACCCGTCCAGGAGCCTGCATGGCCATTGCATCGAACTGGTTGACCCACCCGCTGCTGTCGCTGCTCGTGTACCTGGTGCACCTGCTGTTCGTCGCGCGCGCGATCACGCGGCCCAACCGCACGCCCGCCTCACGCGTGGCCTGGGTGGCGACGATCATGCTGCTGCCGGTGCTGGGCCCGCTGGCCTACCTGCTTCTCGGCGAAACCAGCATCGGGCGCGAGCGGGTCCGGCGGCTGCGCGAGGCCGAGGCGGGGATGCCGCTGCCCGACGACGGCGCCGCTGCGCCGCAAGGCATCACGCCGGGCGCCGTCGCACTGTTCGACCTCGCGCATTCGATCAACGGATTCCGTTCGCTGGCCGGCAACTGCATCGTCTTGCTGGGCGACCCGGACGCACCGGCCGCTGCGCCGACCGGCGATTCCGACCTCGCCATCGACGCGCTGGTGGCCGACATCGCTGCGGCGCGCGAGCACGTGCACATCGGCTTCTACATCTGGCTGGACGACGGCAACGGCGGCCGCGTGGCCGATGCGGTCTGCGCCGCCGCGCGCCGAGGCGTGCAGTGCCGGGTGATGGTGGATGCGCTCGGCTCGCGCGCCTTCACGCGCTCGCCGCGCTGGCGCCAGCTGCGCGATGCCGGCGTGCGCACGCTGGCGACGCTGAACGACATCCCGCGGCTGGGGCACCTCGCCGTCGGCCGCCTCGACCTGCGCAACCACCGCAAGGTCGCGGTCATCGACAACCGCATCGCCTACTGCGGCAGCCAGAACTGCGCCGACCCTGCGTTCCGCGTGAAGGCGAAGTACGCGCCGTGGATCGACATGCTGCTGCGCTGCGAAGGGCCGGTCGTGCGCCAGGCGCAGGTGTTGTTCCTCAGCGCCTGGATCGCCGAGACCGGCGAGGCGCTGCAGGCCCTGCCCGCCGCCGCCCCGGCGCCGCAGCACTTCGAGCCGGGCGCCGTGGCGCAGATGTTCGGCACCGGCCCGAACCGGCAGGACAACGCGATGTCCGACGTCTTCGTCGCCACGCTCTACGCCGCGCGCCAGGAGCTGCTGATCACCACGCCCTACTTCGTGCCCGACGAGGCGTTGATCCGCGCGCTGTGCGCGGCGCCGCGGCGCGGCGTGAAGACCACGATCGTGTTCCCCGCGCGCAACGACTCCTGGCTGGTGGGCAACGCCTGCCGCAGCCACTACGGCGAGCTGCTGGACAGCGGCGTGGCGGTGCACGAATACCCGCTCGGCCTGCTGCACACCAAGTCGATCACGGTGGATGGACGCATCGCGCTGGTCGGCTCGGCCAACATGGACCGCCGCAGCCTGCAGCTCAACTTCGAGAACAACCTGCTGGTGGACGATCCGACCGTCGCCGCGGCCGTGCGCCAGCGGCAGCTGAAGTACCTGTCGGCTTCGCATCCGGTGGCCAGCGACGCCGCCCGCGCCTGGCCCTTCCACGTGCGCCTGGTGCAGGACGCGGTGGGGATGATGGCGCCGCTGCTTTGACTCGACGGTGCGGGCCTTCAGCCCGTCGCCCGCCGCCGCACCGCATCGAGGTAGGCCTGGCCGTCGGGCGGCAGCCCGCTGCGCTGGCTGGCCCAGATCATCTCGCCCAGGCATTCCATCACCTCGTGGTGCGCTTCGTGCAGCGAGCCGCGTCGCGCGGCCAGCAGTTGCACCGCCTGGCGGATGCCGTGCGGCTGGTCGATGCCGCATTGCTCGGCGATCGTCAGGTGCATCGACAGGTGCAGGAAGGGATTGGTGCGCCCCGCTTCCACGGTGTAGACCGCGGCCAGCGCGGCGGCCTCGTCGGCCAGTTCGGCGTGGTACTCGGGGTGCTGCTCGATCCAGTCGACCGCGCGCACGTCCATCGGCGACAGCGGCTCGCCGGCCTGGCGCCGGCGCCACGCGGCGCAGAAGAAGCGCCGCACGTCGTTCTGCGAGGGTTGGAACATCGGAGAATTGTCGCCGTCTCCCTTCAACCCCAATTCCATCACCCACGATATGACTGTCACGACCGCCCAGCTCTTCACTGAAGCCCGCACGCAGAACGGCTACCTCGACCAGCCGGTGTCCGACGACACGCTGCGCGAGCTTTACGAGCTGATGAAGTGGGGCCCCACCGCGGCCAACAGCGGCCCGGCGCGGCTGATCTTCGTGCGCACGCCCGAGGCCAAGCGCCGGCTGCTGGGCTGCATGAGCCCCGGCAACGTGGCCAAGGTGACGCAGGCGCCGGTGACGGTGATCGTCGGCATGGACCTCGAATTCCACCACCGGCTGCCGCAGCTCTTTCCGCACGCCGACGCGCGCTCGTGGTTCGAGGGCAAGCCGGCGCTGATCGAGAGCAGCGCCTTCCGCAACTCCAGCCTGCAAGGCGGCTACCTGATCATCGCGGCGCGCGCGCTCGGCCTGGACTGCGGCCCGATGAGCGGCTTCGACGCGGCCAAGGTCGACGCCGAGTTCTGGGCCGGCACGGCGGTCAAGACCAACTTCATCTGCACGCTGGGCAAGGGCGACCCGAGCAAGGTCTTCGGCCGCAACCCGCGGCTGAGCTTCGACGAGGCCTGCCAGCTGGTGTGATCAGCGACTGGCTCTTCTACGCCGCGGCGGTGCCCGCGGTGTTGCTGATCGGCCTGGCCAAGAGTGGCTTCACCGGCTTCGGCGCGCTGGCGGTGCCGCTGCTGGCGCTGGCCGTGCCGGTGCCGCAGGCGGCGGCCATCCTGCTGCCGGTGCTGTGCGTGGCCGACCTGCTGGGCCTGACGCAGTTGCTGCGCGACCGCGACCGCGCGCTCGTGCGGCTGCTGCTGCCGGCCGGGCTGGCCGGCATCGTGCTGGGCGCCTTGAGCTTCGGCTTGCTGCCGGTGACCGCGGTGTCCGGCGTGGTGGGGGCGATCACGCTGGCCTTCCTGGCCGTGCGCACGCTGTTCCCGCCGCGTGCCGACGCGCCGCCGCCGCCGCGCTGGCTGGGCCGCGTGCTGGCCGTGGTCTCGGGCTACACCAGCTTCGTGGCCCATGCCGGCTCGCCGCCGCTCGCGTTCTACGTGCTGCCATTGCGGCTGAAGCCGATCAACTTCGCGGCGACGATGGCGGTGTTCTTCGCCGCCATCAACCTGTCGAAGTGGCTGCCGTATGCCTGGCTGGGACTGATCGACTGGCGCAACATGGCCACCTCGGCGGTGCTGCTGCCCATCACGCCGCTGGGGGTGTGGCTGGGCGTGAAGTTCGTCCGCCGCGTGCCGCAAGTCTGGTTCTATCGGCTGTTCAACGTGGGCATGCTGCTCACCGGCTGCAAGCTGCTGTGGGACGCTTGGGGCTGAGGCGTGGCGGGTGGCGCCCCCGGGCTGTGGGCCTGTTCCTACAGCGATTCGGCATCGAGGACGATGGAGGCCGCCGGCCCCGGCAGGCACAAAGGGAACTCACGGCGGCGACCCCCGCTGCCTGTTTCGAGCAAGGAGTTTCCAGATGGCCAATCCCGTGATTTCGTCCGACCGGGTGAACGGCACCAAGGTCTACAACGTCCAGGGCGACCGCCTGGGCTCGATCGACGACCTCGTGATCGACAAGCGCTCCGGCCTGGTGCGCTACGCGCTGCTGGAGTTCGGCGGCTTCCTCGGCATGGGCACCGACCACTACCCGATCCCCTGGAGCATGCTGAAGTACGACGTTGACCGCGACGGTTATGTGGTGCCGCTGGACAAGGATCAGGTCGAGAAGGCGCCGCACCACCCGGCCGACGATCGCCCGCCCTACAGCGACGAGTACGGCCGCAAGGTCTACGACTACTACGGCGTGGGCTGGATGTGATCGCTGCCCGGGCCTGAGGCTGCGGCGGCCGCCGCCGCCGCCTCGCGCTCGGCGCGCTCGCGCGCCCAGGTCTCCTCGAACTGTTGGCGCCCCAGCTTGGCCATCGCGATCAGCCGCGCCTGGTCGCCCGAGTGCGGCGCCATCTGCTCCAGCAGATCGACGCTGTGGGCGCGGAAGCGCTCGGCCGAGGCCTGCGCCGACAGCGGATCGAGCCCCAGCGCCTGCAGCACGCTGCGTGCCGATAGCAGCGCCGAGTCCAGCGTCTCGCGCTCGATCAGCGTCACGCCCAGTTTCCTCAAACGGTAGTAGTGATCGACGTTGCGGGCGCGTGCGACCAGCGTGAGCTGCGGGAAGTGCTCCTTCACGAGGCGGGCGCATTCGACGCTCTGCTCGACGTCGTCGATCGCCAGCACGAAGACCTTCGCCCGCTCGGCGCCGGCGGTGCGCAGCAGGTCCAGCCGCGTCGCGTCTCCGTAGAAGGCCGGCCAGCCGAAACGGCGGACCGCCCCGACCTGCTCGACGTCGTGGTCCAGCACCGTGGCCGACCAGCCGTTGGCGCTGAGCAGCCGGCCGACGATCTGCCCGTAGCGGCCGAAGCCGGCGATGATCACCGGCGCGTGCTGCGGCTCGGTGAGCTGCGGCAGTTCCGAAGGCAGCGGCCGGCGCGCCAGCGCGCGCGACGCCCAGCGCTCGGCCAGCAGCAACAACAGCGGCGTCAGCAGCATCGAGATCGCGACCGCGGCGACCAGCAGCGACGCGGTGGCGGCGTCGATCGCGCCCACGCCCTGCGCGGCCTGGAAGACGACGAAGCCGAACTCGCCGCCCTGCGCCAGCAGGATCACGAACACCGGCCGCTCGGCCACGGCCAGCGGGATGCGCGCCGCCAGCACCGCCAGCACCAGCGCCTTCAGCAGCAGGAACAGCGCCACGACGGCCAGCACCAGCAGCGGCTGGCGCGCCACGACGGCGAAGTCGATGCTCATGCCCACCGCGATGAAGAACAGGCCCAGCAGCAGGCCCTTGAAGGGCTCGAGGTCGGTCTCCAGCTCGCGCCGGTATTCGCTCTCGGCCAGCAGCACGCCCGCCAGGAAGGCGCCCAGTGCCATCGACAAGCCCACGCTCTGCATCAGCGCCGCGGTGGCCACCACCAGCAGCAGCGAGGCGGCGGTGAAGATCTCGGGCGTGTCGCTGCGCGCGATCCAGCGCAAGGCCGGGCGCAGCAGCAGCCGGCCGCCGAAGATGATCGCGACGATCATGCCCAGCGCCGTGGCGCTCTCGCGCCAGCCGCCGCCGCCATGGCGGGCGCCGCCCAGCGCCAGCAGCGGCACCACGGCCAGCACGGGGATCGCGGCGATGTCCTGCAGCAGTGCGACGCTCAGCACGCCCTGGCCGGCGCCGGTGCCCATCAGATTGCGCTCGTTCAGCACCGCCAGCCCGATCGCGGTGGACGACATCGCCAGCCCCAGCCCGGCGACCACGGCCAGCCGCCAGTCGATGCCGGCGGCCAGCGCCGCGGCGACGAGCAGTGCCGTCGAGCCCAGGTACTGCACGCTGCCCCAGCCGAAGATCGGCCGCCGCAGCGCCCACAGCCGGCGCGGCTCCAGCTCCAAGCCGACCGTGAACAGCATCAGCACGACGCCGAACTCGGCGAAGTGCAGGATGGTCTGCGCATCCGTCACCAGGCGCAGCCCGAAGGGCCCGATCGCGATGCCGGCGGCCAGGTAGCCGATGATGGCGCCCAGCCCCAGCAGCCGCGCCAGCGGCACGGCAAGCACCGCGGCGCTGAGGTAGATCAGCGTGGCGTGAATCCAGGTCGAGCCGTGTTCCATGATTGGATGCTAACGGCGTAAAGCGGCGGCTGGATCAGGCGGGCAGCGCGTCCAGCGTGTCCCGGCATCCGGCGCGCGTGCCGTCGTCGGCAATCTCGGCCAGCAGCAAGTGCATGCGGCGGCGCTGTGCGGCCACCGCCTCGCCGGCGCCCAGCGCGTGGTGGGCGCGTGCCAGCGCCTCGTGCGCGAAGAAGCGCTCCATCGCATCGGCGCCTTCGGCTTCGCAGCGGGAGAGGCAAGCCTCGGCATGCCGCAGCGCCGGCGCGCCCTGGCCCAGCGTGGCGTGGCACAGCGCGAGCTGGTAGTCGGCACGCTCGATGTTGAGCCAGGCGCCGGTGGCCGACCACAGGCGGTGGGCCAGCGCCGCCGCGTCGAGCATCAAGGCGTCCCGCGCCGTCTCGCGCGGCAGCAGGCTGCGGATGTCGTTGGAGGTGTTGTGCGCGGTGGCGGCATAACCGCGCAAGGCGTCGGCATCGGTCGCGGCCCCGCTCAGCGCCGCGGCCTCGTCGGCCAGCAGCACGCGGCGCCCACCGGCCACGTCGCCGCGGTGCAGCAGCACCATCACCACGCTGTGCAGGCCGCGCAGGCGCAGGCCGGCGGCCGGCACGGTGGCCGGGCGGCCGGCCAGCGTGTCCAGCGCCCACTGCGTGCGTTGGCGCTGCGCGGCCAGGGCGGCGTGCTCGGGCAGCAGCGGCAGCAGCGTTTCCAGGCCGGCGGCGTCAGCCTGGTGCGCAAGCCACAGGTGCTCGACCAGGCGCAAGGCATCGGCGCCGTCAGCGCTGTCGGGCAGGTGCGGCGCGCGCCAGCGCAGCTCGGCCATCACGGCAGCGGGCGCGTCGGCGTGGGTCTGCCAGGCCTGGCTCAGCCAGGTCTTCAGATCATCGTGGCTTGGCGCCTGCACGATGTGGGCCGGTCAGCTGGGGGCGTAGGCCAGGCGCACGTAAATCGGCGCGAAAGCCTCGGCCTGCGTGATCTCGAGCAGGCTCTCGCGCGCGAGCTCCAGCATCGCGACGAACGTGACCACCACCACCGGCATGCCGCGCGAGGGGTCGAACAGGTCCTGGAACTCCAGGAAGCGCCGGCCCTGCAGCCGGCGCAGCACGATGCTCATGTGCTCGCGCACCGAGAGCTGCTCGCGGCTGATGGTGTGGTGCTGGTTGAGCCGCGCGCGCTGCAGGATCTCGGTCCAGGCCTGGCGCAGGTCGTCGGCGTTGACGTCGGGCAGGCGCGGCGTCAGGCTCTGCTCGACGAAGACCTGCGCGCGCAGGAAGTCGCGGCCCAGCAGCGGCAGCGTGTCCAGCCGCGCGGCGGCGAGCTTGATCTGCTCGTACTCGACCAGGCGGCGCACGAGCTCGGCGCGCGGATCGCCGGGCTCGCGGCCATCGTCGCGCGGCTTGGGCGGCAGCAGCATGCGCGACTTGATCTCGATCAGCATGGCCGCCATCAGCAGGTATTCGCTGGCCAGTTCGAGGTTGCGCTTGCGGATCTGCTCGACGTAGTCGAGGTACTGGCGCGTCAGGTCGGCCAGCGGGATGTCGAGGATGTTGAAGTTCTGCTTGCGGATCAGGTACAGCAGCAGGTCCAGCGGGCCTTCGAAGGCTTCGAGGAAGACCTCCAGCGCATCGGGCGGGATGTACAGGTCCTGCGGCATCCGGAACAGCGGCTCGCCGTACAGGCGCGCCACGGCCACCTGATCCACCACCTGCGGCTCCAGCTCGCCTGCTGCGGCCAGCGCGGCCGCCGCCTCAGTCACCTTGGGTCTGGGTCTGGTAGACGTAGGGCTGCTGCGGCACGCTGGCGGCGCGCCACCTGGCCTGGGCCTCGCGGTCGATCTTGCGGTCCCACAGCAGCGCGCGGCCGGCGCGCTGCTCGGCCTCCAGCGTCGGGCGCTGGGCCTTGAGCTGGTCGATGAACTGGGTGACGTCGGACTTGTAGGGCTTCCAGAAGAGCGGCATGGCAGTGGCGGGCAAGAACAGGAGGGCACAGGCACAATCGCGGCCGGCATTTTAGCGACCGAGGGGAGAGGCGACATGCGGACTCTGTTGACGCTGTTGGGCGCCGCCGCCGCGCTGCTGGGCTGCGACCCGGCGCGCGTGGCCAGGCTCGAAGAAGGGGTGTCGACCGAAGCCCAGGTGCGCCAGGAGTTCGGCGAGCCGGTGACGGTGACGGTGCTGCCCGACGGCCAGCGCGTGCTGGACTACCCGCGCCAGCCCGAGGGCTGGACCAACTACCGCATCACCATCGGCACCGACGGCAAGATGAGCGCGCTGCGCCAGTTGCTCAACGCCGACAACTTTGCGCGCGTGCAGCCGGGGCAGACCGAGATGCAGGTGCGCGAGCTGCTGGGCCCGCCGGCCAAGCGCCAGCCCTGGCCGCTGAAGAACGAGTCCGAGCTGCTGTGGCGCTTCAAGCCCGACGTCAACAGCTCGAAGATCTTCAGCGTCTACTTCGACAACGAAGGCCGCGCGCTGCGCACGACGATCACCGACGATCCTCGCACGCAGGCGCAGATGGGCGGTTAGCCGCCGTCAATCGTCCTTGTAGATGTCGACGTTCTTGGTTTCCTTCAGGAACAGCGAGCCGATCACGAAGGTCATCGTGGCGATGATGATCGGGTACCACAGGCCGCTGTAGATGTTGCCCTGGGCGGCGACGATCGAGAACGACACCGCCGGCAGGAAGCCGCCGAACCAGCCGTTGCCGATGTGATACGGCAGGCTCATCGAGGTGTAGCGGATGCGGGTGGGGAACAACTCCACCAGCATCGCCGCGATCGGCCCGTAGACCATGGTGACGTAGATCACCATGACGGTCAGGATCAGCACGATCATCCACCAGTTGCCGCTGGCCACCGGGATGGGGTCCGCCTTGGCCGGGTAGCCGGCGGCGTTGAGCGCCTCGCGCACCTCCTTTTCGAAGCGCGGCCTGGCTTCCCGGGCGTCGGGCTGGTTGGCCGCGTAGGACAGGATCCGCTGGTCGCCCACCTTCACGTAGCCCTGCTGCAGCGAGGCGTCTTCCACCAGGTCGTAGTTGACGCCGGCGTTGGACAGGTAGGTGCGGCTGAGGTCGCAGGCGGTCGTGAACTTGGCGGTGCCCGTCAGGTTCAGGATCAGCCCGCAGTTCCTGGGCGGCGCCACCACCGTCACCGGCGACTTCTCGATCGCCACCGCCAGCTTCGGGTTGGCGTAGACGGTCAGCGCCTTGAACAGCGGGAAGTAGGTCAGCACCGCCAGCAGGCAGCCGGCCATGATGATGGGCTTGCGGCCGATGCGATCCGACAGCGAGCCGAAGAAAAGGAAGAACGGCGTGCCGATGATCAGCGAGATCGCGATCAGCACGTTGGCCGTCGGCCCGTCGACCTTCAGGAACGACTGCAGGAAGAACAGCGTGTAGAACTGGCCCGTGTACCAGACCACCGCCTGGCCGGCGGTGCCGCCGAGCAGCGCCAGGATCACGATCTTCAGGTTGTCCCAGCGGCCGAAGGATTCGGTCAGCGGCGCCTTGGAGGTCTTGCCCTCGGACTTCATGCGCGCGAAGGCTGGCGACTCCGACAGCCGCAGCCGGATCCACACCGACACCACCAGCAGGACGCCCGACACCGCGTACGGAATGCGCCAGCCCCAGTCGGCGAACGCCTTCTCGCCGATGTACAGCCGCGTGCCCAGGATCACCATCAGCGCCAGCATCAGGCCGACGGTGGCGGTGGTCTGGATCCACGCGGTGTAGGCGCCGCGCCGGCCGTGCGGCGCGTGCTCGGCCACGTAGGTGGCCGCGCCGCCGTACTCGCCGCCGAGCGCCAGGCCCTGCAGCAGCCGCAGCGCGATCAGCACGATCGGCGCCGCGATGCCCCAGGTCTGGTAGGTGGGCAAAAAGGCGACCAGGAAGGTCGACAAGCCCATGATCAGGATGGTGACCAGGAAGGTGTACTTGCGTCCGACCAGGTCACCCAGCCGCCCGAACACGATGGCGCCGAAAGGCCGCACCGCAAAGCCGGCGGCAAAGGCCAGCAGCGTGAAGATGTCGCGCGTGGCCGGGTCCAGCCTGGTGAAGAAGCTGTTGGCGATGATGCCGGCCATCACCCCGAACAGATAGAAGTCGTACCACTCGAACACGGTGCCCAGCGACGACGCGAAGATGACGCGTTTCTCGTCAGCGGTCATGGGCCTCGGTTCGGGTGCCCGGACGCTGCGGCTTCCAGCCATGGCCATGGCGGTGTCTCCTCGATCGATGTGTTTACAGCTTGAGATGACGGGCCGCCGGTGCTCGAACGATCGGCCGTCAGCGGCTCGCCAGCCACTGTTGGCGCGCTGGCTGAACCGTCGCTGACAACCCGCGAGGCCCGCGCCCGGCCGCCGGACCGGTCCGCGGGTTTCCCCAGGTATCACAAACCCGGCCGCGGCAGCTCGATGCCAGCCGGCCGGTGGCGGTGGTGCTGGCGGGGCTGGGCGAGAATCGACGCGTGAGCAGGGCCGGCGACACTCCCGCTGCATCGACCGCGAACCCGGACTCCCGGCTGCATCGCCGTTACCTCGTCTTTGCGGTCTGCCTGTGCCTGTTCATCGTCGTGACGGGCATGCTGGAGCGCATGGGCATGCCCAGGCTGTGGATCGGCGTCGCCTTCATGGCCTGCACGGTGCTGATTTACGCCGGCATCGGCTTTCTCTCGCGCACCTCCGACGAGGCCGAGTACTACGTCGCCGGGCGCCGCGTGCCGGCGGCCTACAACGGCATGGCGACGGCGGCCGACTGGATGTCGGTGGCCTCGTTCATCGGCACCGCCGGCGTGCTCTACCTCAACGGCTTCGGCGGGCTGGCCTACATCCTGGGCTGGACCGGCGGCTACTGCCTGGTGGCGCTGCTGCTGGCCCCCTACCTGCGCCGCCTGGGCCAGTACACGGTGGCCGACTTTCTGGGCGCACGCTACGGCGGCGTGGCGCCGCGGCTGATCGGCGCGCTGTCGACCATCATGGTCTCGTTCGTCTACGTGGTGGCGCAGCTGTACGGCGTGGGGCTGATCGCCTCCCACCTGCTGGGGCTGGGGTTCGAGGTCGGCATCTTCATCGGCCTCGGCGGCGTGCTCGTGTGCTCGTTCCTCGGCGGCATGCGCGCCGTCACCTGGACCCAGGTGGCGCAGTACATCGTGCTGATCGTCGCCTACCTGGTGCCGGTGGTCTGGCTGGGCCTCAAGCAGCCGGCGATGGACTGGCCGGTGCTGGGCTACGGCGGCCCGCTGGCGGTGGTGAACGAGCGCGAGCAGGCGCTGCTGGCCGATCCGCGCGAGCACGAGGTGATGGCACTGTGGCGCGCGCGTGCCGACGCCGCCGCCGAGCAGTTGCGCGACGTGCCCGCCGCGATGCGGCGCGAGGCGCGCGAGCTGGCCGCCGAAGCCGCCCGGCTGCGCGCCGAGGGCGCCCCGCTGGCGCGCATCCAGCAGGTCGACCGCCAGCTGCGGCTGCTGCCCAAGAACGAGGCGCAGGCGCGCCAGCGCTACGAGCAGCTGCGCGACGACGCCTTGCAGCGCGCGCGGCCGCTGGGCGGCATGGCACCGCAGGCCCAGCCCTTCGCCCGCGGCGACCCGACCGGCAGCGCGGAGCAGCGCGAGATCTACCGCAGCGAACGCATGAACTTCGTCGCGCTGGTGTTCTGCCTGATGCTGGGCACCGCGGCGATGCCGCACGTGCTGACGCGCTACTACACCACGCCCACGCCGCAGGCGGCGCGGCGCTCGGTGGCCTGGTCGCTGTTCTTCATCACCGTGCTGTACCTGGCGGCGCCGGCGCTGGCGGTGCTGGTCAAGGCCGACGTGCTGGTCGACCTGGTCGGCCTGCCCTTCGACCAGTTGCCGACGTGGGTGCGGCGCTGGTCCAAGCTCGACGGCAGCCTGGTCTCGGTGGAGGACATCAACGGCGACGGCGTGCTGCAGCTCGGCGAGCTGCGCCTGGGCAGCGACGTGATCGTGCTGCTGGCGCCGGAAATCGGCGGACTGCCCTTCGTCGTCAGCTACCTGGTGGCCGCCGGCGGCCTGGCCGCGGCACTGTCCACCGCCGACGGGCTGCTGCTGTCGATCAGCAGCGCGCTGTCGCACGACGTCTACTACCGCGTGCTGGATCCGCGCGCGCCGGCCATGCGCCGCGTGATCATCTCCAAGGCGCTGGTGCTGCTGGTGGCGGTGTCGGCGGCCACCGTGGCCTCGCTGAAGGTGGCCAACGTCGTGCACCTGGTGGCCGCGGCGTTCTCGATCGCCGCCTCGGCGCTGTTCGCACCGCTGGTGCTGGGCGTGTTCTGGCGCCGCGCCACGCGCTGGGGTGCGGTGGCCGGCATGGCCGCCGGGCTCGTCACCTGCATCTACTACATGCTGGTCAATCTGCCCTGGAGCCGCCAATGGCTGGGGCTGACGCGGCCGTTGGCCGAGATGCGCTGGTGGGACGTGGATCCCACCTCGGCCGGTTTCTTCGGCGTGCCGGCCAGCCTGGCCGCGATGGCGCTGGCCAGCCTGCTGACCCGCCGCGACGGGCCCGAGCAGATGGCGGTGCTCGATCGGCTGCGCCGGCCATGAGCGGACGCCCTGGCTATGATCGAAACCCTGCGCTGGGGACCGGAGTTGTTGCAGTACATGAACCCGGGCGATCTGTTCGACAAGACCGACGTCGGCTTGCAAGAGTTGCGGACGCGCGCCGGCGGCCTGCCGCCGCGGCTGCGCAGCCTGCTCATCCTGGTCGACGGCCGGCGCACGCTGGCGCAGTTGCAGGCCGCGGCCGGGCAGATCGGCGCCCCGGCCGACGCGCTGGAGCAGTTGCTGCAGCGCGGCCTGATGGCCTTGCGTTCGCCGGGTGCGGCGGTGCCGCCGCAGGCCGCGGCGACCGCCAGCGAACACGTGGACCTGCCGCTGGAGACGCCGGCGGCGCCGCGGCCCGCGGATGCCGCCGAGCGCTTCCGTGCCGCGCAGAAGCAGATGAACGACAGCGTGGTCGACGCGATCGGGATGCGCGCCTTCTTCTTCACGCTCAAGCTCGAACGCTGCTTCACGCTGGACGATTTGCGCGCGCTGCTGCCCGAGTACCGCCGGCTGCTGGCCAAGGCGTCCAACGTGGCGCGGGCGCATGCCGCCGGGCAGCGGGTTGAGGGGCTGCTGTCATGAACGAGTCATCCGAAGCCGTCGTCGAATCCGTCTACTGGCAGCGCACGCGCCGCTTCAGCGCGGTGCTGCTGCTGCTGTGGTTCGGCGTGACCTTCGGCGCCGTCTTCTTCGCGCGCGAGATCGACTTCAGCTTCTTCGGCTGGTCCTTCAGCTTCTGGTTCGGCGCCCAGGGCGCGCTGCTGCTGTACCTGCTGCTGGTGGTCATCTACGCGTGGTGGATGGAGCGGTTGGAGCGGCAGCAGCGGCAGCAGCATCCGCCCGATCCGGCCGAGGGCTGATCAGGCCGGCGCCTCGCCCTCGAAGGCTGCGGCCACCGTCGGCACGATCTGGTCGGGGCCCAGGCGCTGCTCGAAGCCCGAGCGGCGGATCAGCGACAGCGGCTGCTCGTTGACGTTGGCCAGCACCAGCGCCTGGCCCTGGCGCTGCAGCGTGCGGTGGAACTGCTCCAGCGCGTCCAGGCCCGAGGTGTCCATCGAGATCAGCCGGTGCATCTCCAGCACGACGGCGCGCGTGCCCGGCCGCAGCTGCGCCGGCAGCGTCTCGATCTTGCCCACCGCGCCGAAGAACAGCGAGCCGAACAGCTCGAACACCTGCACGCCCTCGGGCAGGCCCTCGCTCGGCTGCGGCAGCACGCGGAACAGCGTGCTCATGCGGTAGATGAAGAAGGCGCAGGCCAGCACGAGGCCAACCTCGACGGCCACCGTGAGGTCGAAAATAACCGTCAACAAGAACGTACCGACGAGGATGGTGCGGTACTGCGTGCTGAACTGCTTGAGGCGCACGAACTCGCGCCACTCGCCCATGTTCCAGGCCACGAAGGCCAGAATGCCGGCCAGCGCCGCCAGCGGCACGTTCATCGCCAGCGGCGCGGCCAGCAGCACCACCAGCAGGATGGTGCCGGCATGCACCAGCCCCGCCACCGGGGTGCGCGCGCCGGCGCGCACGTTGGTCACCGTGCGGGCGATGGTGCCGGTGGCCGGGATGCCGCCGAACAGCGGGCTCACGAAGTTGGCCACGCCCTGCGCCATCAGCTCCTGGTTGGGGTCGTGGCGCGGGAACTCGGTCATGTTGTCGGCCACGCGCGCGCACAGCAGCGACTCGATGGCCCCAAGCAGCGCGATGGTGATGGTCGGGATCACCAGCTGCTTGGCCGTGGTCCAGCTGAACTCGGGCAGCGCCAGCGCCGGCAGCGCCTGCGGGATGCCGCCGAAGCGCGTGCCGATGGTCTCCACCGGCAGCTTGAACAGCGTCACCGCCAGCGTGGCCAGCACCAGCACGATGATGGTGCCGGGCACGTGCGCGGCCAGGCGCCGCAGGCGCGCCGCCATGCCCACCGGCCCGGTGGGCATGGCATAGCTCTTGGGCCACAACACCACCAGCGCCAGGCTCGTGCAGGCGATCAGCAACGCCCAGGGGTTGACGGTGTGGGCATGGCGGCCCAGCACCTCCAGCAGCGCGAAGGTGTCACCCGGCAGCTTGGGCGTGGTGAGGCCGAAGAAATCCTTCACCTGCGACAGCCCGATCAGCACCGCGATGCCGTTGGTGAAGCCGATGACGATGGCCACCGGCACGTAGCGCACCAGCGCGCCCAGCTTGAACAGGCCCATCAGGAACAGCAGCACGCCGGCCATCGCCGTCGAGATCAGCAGATTGGCCAGGCCGTAGCGCTCGACGATGCCGTAGACGATGACGATGAAGGCGCCCGCGGGGCCGCCGATCTGCACGTTGGAGCCGCCCAAGGCGGCAATCAGCGCGCCGGCGATGATCGCGGTGAACAGGCCCTGCTCGGGCTTGACGCCTGAGGCGATGGCAAACGCCATCGCCAGCGGCAGTGCGACGACGCCCACGGTCAGCCCGGCGCCGATGTCGGCCATGAGCGCGGCGCGCCCATAGCCGGACAGGGTGTCCATCAACCGGGGACGAAAGCGGTGGAAGCGGTTGGACAGCATGCGGGCTCGTGAATCGGCACGCTCAGGACCAGCGCAGCAGCCAGTCCTTGACGATCGGCAGCTTGAGCCCCCAGCGCACCGCCAGCACCGCGGCGCCGATCAGCAACACGATGATCAGCAGCCACAGCAGCGGCTTGAAGCGCCGCAGCTTCAGGCGCCAGCGCAGCGCGCGCGTGGGCTTCAGCGCGGGGGGCAGGCCTTCGCCGTGCTCACCTTCCAACGCGCGGCGCAACTCGGCCACGTTTTGCGGGCGCGCAGCCGGCGGCACGGCCAGCATCCAGTCCAGCAGCGCCAGCAGTTCCAGCGAGTAGCGCTTGTCGTTGCGGTACAGCGCCAGCGCCAGGCGGCTGCCGTCGCGCTCCGACACCGGCGGCGGCGGCTTGCCGGTGACCATGTAGAACAAGGTGGCGCCGAGCGCGTAGAAGTCGGTCCACGGGCCTTTGCCGGCGGCCGGCTGCTGGCCTTCGGGCTGGTTGTTGCCATTGCCGTACAGCTCGATCGGCGCGAAGCCGTCGCGCGGGCCGGTGGGGCCGGTCTCGCCCAGCGCCGAGGTGACGCGGCGCGCGGCGCCCAGGTCCATCAGCACCAGGCGGCCGTCGGGCTCGACCATGATGGTCTGCGGCGAGATGTCGCGGTGCTGCAGCCCGCCTTTGTGCAAGGCGCCCACCGGGCCCAGCAGCGCCGCCAGGATGTTGCGCAACCCCGACTCGCGCGGCGCCCGCCAGCGGGTGGACATGGTGTCGTGCAGGTTGCGCCCGGTGTAGAGGTCCATCGACAGGTAGGCGGTGCCGCGGTCCTCCCAGATCTCATGCACCTTGACCAGGTTGGGATGATCGATCTGCAGCAGCAGCTTGGCCTCGTTGACGAAGAAGCGCCGGCCGTGCTCGAAGACCTGCGCGTCGGCCGCCGAGCGCGGCAGCACGCTGCCGTCGGGGCGGCGCTCGGCCAGGCTGCCGGGCAGGTATTCGCGCACCGCGTATTCCAGCTCGGTCTCGGGCTCAATCACGCGGTAGACGATGCTGAAGGCGCCGATGCCCAGCATCGAGCGCAGCTCGTAGCGGCCCAGCGGCGTGCCGATGGGCAGCGGCGCGGGCGGCGGCAGCTTGCGGCGCGGCCTGGGGGTGGTTGGCATGTCAGCGCACGCGCAGTCCGGGCGTGGCGCCGGTGCCGGGGTCCAGCAGGTAAAGCCCCGGCTGCGCTTTCTCGTCGGCGTGGCTGGCGGCCAGCACCATGCCTTCGGAGACGCCGAACTTCATCTTGCGCGGCGCCAGGTTGGCCACCAGCACGGTGTGGCGGCCGACCAGGTCTTCGGGCTTGAAGGCACTGGCGATGCCGCTGAAGACGTTGCGCAGCCTGGGCCGACCTTCAGGATCGAGGCCCTCGCCGGCATCCAGCGTCAGCCGCAGCAGCTTGACCGAGCCTTCCACGCGCTCGGCGGCGACGATGCGGGCGATGCGCAGGTCGACCTTGGCGAAGTCGGCCATCACTATCTCCGGCGCCAGCGCTTCGCCGCCGGGTGGCGGCGCGGCCACGGCCTCGGCCGCCGGCGGCTCGAACAGCTCCTCCATCCGCTTGGGATCGACCCGCTGCATCAGGTGCTGGTAGGCGCCGATGGTGTGCGCACCCATCGCGCGCTGGGCGTCGGACCAGTGCAGCGGCGGGATGCGCAGGAAGGCCTCCACCTGCGCGGCCAGCGCCGGCAGCACCGGCTTGAGGTACAGCGTCAGCAGCCGGAAGGCCTCGATGCAGGTGCTGCAGACGTCCTGCAGCAGCGCATCCTGGCCCTCTTGCTTGGCAATCTCCCAGGGCTTGTGGGCGTCGACGTACTCGTTGACCTTGTCGGCCAGCAGCATCACCTCGCGCAGCGCCTTGCCGAACTCGCGCTCCTCGTACAGCTCGGCGATGGTCTCGGCGTGCGCGCGCAGCGCGTCCAGCACGATGCGGCCTTCGACGCCCACGTCGGCCGAGAGCTTGCCGCCGAAGCGCTTGCTCAGGAAACCGGCGGCGCGGCTGGCGATGTTGATGTACTTGCCCACCAGGTCGGCGTTGACGCGGGCGACGAAGTCGTCGGGGTTGAAGTCCAGGTCTTCCACGCGCGCGTTCAGCTTGGCTGCGATGTAGTAGCGCAGCCACTCGGCGTTGAGCCCCAGCTCCAGGTAGCGCAGCGGGCTGATGCCGGTGCCGCGGCTCTTGCTCATCTTCTCGCCGCTGACCGTCAGGTGGCCGTGCACGTAGATGCGGTCCGGAGTCTTGCGGCCGCTGAACTTCAGCATCGCCGGCCAGAACAGCGTGTGGAAGGTGACGATGTCCTTGCCGATGAAGTGAATCTGCTCCAGATCAGGTTGGGCGAGATAGGCCTCGAAGTCGATGCCGACCTTGGCGCAGCGGTTCTTCAGGCTGGCGAGGTAGCCCACCGGCGCGTCGAGCCAGACGTAGAAGTACTTGCCCGGCGCGTCGGGGATCTCGATGCCGAAGTAGGGCGCGTCGCGGCTGATGTCCCAGTCGCCGAGACTCACCTTGCCGCTGTCGTCGCGCGTGAACCATTCGCGCACCTTGTTGGCCACCTCGGGCTGCAGGCGGCCGTCCTGCGTCCAGTTCTCCAGGTAGGCCACGCAGCGCGGGTCCGACAGGCGGAAGAAGAAGTGCTCGCTGCTGCGCAGCACCGGCGTCGCGCCCGACAGCGCCGAGTACGGATTCTTCAGATCGGTGGGCTGGTAGACGGCGCCGCAGACTTCGCAGTTGTCGCCGTACTGGTCGGGCGCGCCGCAGCGCGGGCACTCGCCCTTGATGAAGCGGTCGGGCAGGAACATGCCCTTGTCGGGGTCGAAGAACTGTTCGATCGTGCGGCTGTCGATCAGATCGTTCCGGCGCAGCGCGAGGTAGATGCTGCGCGCCAGCTCGTGGTTCTCGGGCGCATCGGTGCTGTGCCAGTTGTCGAACGCGATGTGAAAGCCGTCGAGGTAGCGCGCGCGGCCGGCGGCGATCCCGGCGACGAAGTCCTGCGGGCTCAAGCCCGCCTTCTCGGCGGCGATCATGATCGGCGCGCCGTGCGCATCGTCGGCGCAGACGAACTGCACCTCGTGACCGCGCATGCGCTGAAAGCGCACCCAGGTGTCGGCCTGGATGTACTCCATCATGTGGCCGATGTGGAAGGCGGCGTTGGCGTAAGGCAGTGCGGTGGTGACGAAGAGCTTGCGGGTCATGTCAACTCGAAAGGCAGGCCCGAATTCTAGGGGGGCCCTCCTATCATGGAGCCCATGGAACGCCACCTGGATCCGGGGTCCTGGGCGCGCCGCGAGGCCTTTGAGCACTTTCGCCGCTTCGACAACCCGTACTTCAACGTCTGCACGCGGCTGGACCTGACGGCGCTGGTGGCGCTCAAGCGTCGCCTGCCCGGCAGCCTGAGCCTGGCCTACCACCACCTGGTGCTGCGCTTGGCCAACGAGCTGGAGCCCATGCGCTACCGGCTGGACAGCGGCCCGCGGGTGCGCGTGTTCGACACCGTGCACGGCAGCACCACGGTGCTGCGCGGCGACGACAGCATCGCCTTCGCCGACCTCGACTGGGACGCCGACTTCGCCCGCTTCGCCGCCCAGGCGCAGGCCCGCATCCGCGCCGTGCAGCGCGGCGAGCAGCCGTTCGACGCCACGCCCGAGCGCCAGGACGTGCTGCACTTCACCACGCTGCCGTGGTTCGACTTCACCAGCTTCTCGCACGCCCGCAACTGGGCCCGCGACGACGCGGTGCCCAAGATCGCCTTCGGCCGCCTGCAGCCCGAGGGCGCGCGCTGGCGCATGGCGATGTCGATCGAGGTCCATCACGCGCTGATGGACGGGCTGCACGTCGGCCGCCTGCTGCAGTTGCTGCAGGCGCGGCTGGACGACCCGGCGCCGTGGCTGATCTGAAGGCCTGAGCCGACCCTACGGGCGGGGGTGCCGATGGCCAGCGGCTAGACTGCGCGCGCCTTGTTTCTTGGAAGCCTCTGCAGCCCATCGCCAGCCATGCCCGCCGTCAACGAAGCCGCCCTCAACGCCGCCCTGCAGACCGTCACCGACCCCCAGACCGGGCGCGACTTCGTCAGCACCCGCCAGTTGCGCAATCTGCGCGTCGACGACGGCGGCGACGTCTCCTTCGACGTCGAGCTCGGCTACCCGGCCAAGAGCCAGCACGCCGCGCTGCGCAAGGCGCTGATCGCGGCGGCGCGCGGCGTGCCGGGCGTCGGCAACGTCAGCGTCAACCTCAGCACGCGCATCACCGCCCACGCGGTGCAACGCGGCGTGGCGCTGCTGCCCAAGGTCAAGAACATCGTCGCCGTGGCCTCGGGCAAGGGCGGCGTGGGCAAGAGCACCACCACCGTCAACCTGGCGCTGGCGCTGGCCGCCGAGGGCGCCAGCGTGGGCATCCTCGACGCCGACATCTACGGCCCCAGCCAGCCGATGATGATGGGCATCGAAGGCCGCCCCGAAAGCCACGACGGCAAGACCATGGAGCCGCTGGAAAACCACGGCGTGCAGGTGATGTCGATCGGCTTTCTGGTCGACCCCGACCAGGCGATGATCTGGCGCGGCCCGATGGCCACCCAGGCGCTGGACCAACTGCTCAACCAGACCAACTGGCGCGAGCTGGACTACCTGCTGGTGGACATGCCGCCGGGCACCGGCGACATCGCGCTGACGCTGAGCCAGCGCGTGCCGCTGACCGGCGCCGTGATCGTCACGACGCCGCAGGACATCGCGCTGCTCGACGCGCGCAAGGGCCTGACGATGTTCGAGAAGGTCGGCGTGCCCATCCTCGGCATCGTGGAGAACATGGCCGTCTACAGCTGCCCGAACTGCGGCCACGTCGAGCACATCTTCGGCGCCGACGGCGGCAAGAAGATGGCGGCCGATCACGGCGTGGACTACCTCGGCGGCCTGCCGCTGACGATGCAGATCCGCCAGCAGGCCGACAGCGGGCGGCCGACCGTGGTGGCCGAGCCCGACGGCGAGGTGGCCGCCATCTACAAGGCCGTGGCGCGCCAGGTGGCGGTGAAGATCGCGCTCAAGGCCAAGGACTTCTCGGCCAAGTTCCCGACCATCACGGTCAGCAAGGGCACCTGATTTTCGATTGATCTGCAGTATGGTGCGTGCATTCGGGGCCGATTCGGCTCAGAATCGCGGCCGTGACAAGCATTTTTCTGCAGGAATCCGACGCGGCGGCGTTTGAGGCCAGGACCATCGGCAACGGCGCCCACGCGGCGGCCGTCGCCGACGGCAACCCCGCCGCCGACAAGAACCCCTTCCTGGTCGCGCTGGGCGAGCGCGTGCGCGGCCTGCGCGCACGCCGCGGCATGACGCGCAAGGCGGTGGCGCAGGCGGCCGAGGTGTCCGAGCGCCACCTTGCCAACCTGGAGTACGGCGTCGGCAACGCCTCGATCCTGGTGCTGCTGCAGGTGGCCGGGGCGCTGCAGTGCTCGCTGGCCGAGCTGATCGGCGACGTCACCACCTCGTCGCCCGAATGGCTGCTGATCCGCGAGCTGCTGGAGCACCGCGACGAGGCCAGCCTGCGCCGCGTGCGCGTGGCCATCGGCCAGCTGCTTGGCACCGGCGGCGCCAATGGCGCCAGCCCGGCGTCGCGCAGCGCGCGCATCGCGCTGGTGGGCCTGCGCGGCGCCGGCAAGAGCACGCTGGGCCAGATGCTGGCCGACGACCTCGGATTCCCCTTCGTCGAGCTGAGCCGCGAGATCGAGAAGTTCGCCGGCTGCAGTATCAACGAGATCCAGGGCTTGTACGGCCAGAACGCCTATCGCCGCTACGAGCGGCGCGCGCTGGAAGAGGCGATCCAGATCTACCCCGAGGCGGTGATCGCCACGCCCGGCGGCCTGGTGTCGGACGCGGCCACTTTCAACCTGCTGCTGGCGCACTGCACCACGGTGTGGCTGCAGGCCGAGCCCGAGGACCACATGAAACGCGTGGCCGCCCAGGGCGACCTGCGGCCGATGGCGGCCAGCAAGGAGGCGATGGACGACCTGCGCCGCATCCTCTCGGGCCGCGCCGCGTTCTATTCGAAGGCCGAGTTCAGGCTCGACACCAGCGCGCAGCCGCTGGAGCCCAGCTTCCTGAGCTTGCGCAAGCTGGTGCGCGAGGCGCTGGGGCTGCCGGCGTAGCGCACGCCGGCCATCAGCCTGCGTTGCCTTCAGCCCGCGTTGCCGGTCGAATCCGTGCCACGGCGGGTTGCCGGCTACTCCCTTACCACCGTCACCGTACACCCCGCCTGCGCCACCACCTGCGAGCTGACGCTGCCGAAGTGGCGCCGCAGCGCCGAGGCGCCGCGGGCGCCCATCACGATGTGATCGACCCGCGTGCGCTCGGCGAAATCGATGATCGCGGCGGCCGGGTCGGGCGCGGACAGCACGTGGAAGGTCAGCCGCGCCTCGTCGAGCGCCAGCGCCTTGACCATCGGCCGCGCCCAGTGCTTGAGCGCGACGAGTTGCTTGACGTGGCGGCTGTGGCCTTGCTCGTCGACCTTGTCGTCCATCGCGATGCGGCCGGTGCGCATCACGCTGACGCAGGCCAGCCGCGCGCCGGGCTCGGTCAGCACGATGCGGCGCACCGTCTCGCGCAACTGGTCCAGCAGGCCTTGTGACGCGTTGTCGACGTCGACCGCGGCCAGCACGATGGGGCTCTTCATCAACTGGCTGGTGGCGCCGGGCTGGGGCAGCCGCTCGCTGTCCTGGCCGGCGGCGCGCAGCCGGCGCTTGAAGCGCTGCCAGCGGCTGTCGGTGCCGGCCTTGGCGGCACGCTCGGTCAGCGCCACCTGCGCCGGGTATTGCAGCGCCAGTGCGAGCTGCGCGCCGCTCTGGAAGCGCTTGGCGGGGTCGACCTCCAGGCATTGCAGGATCACCTCCTGCAGCCAGGGCGGGCAGTCGGGCCGCAGGCGGCGCGGCGGCACCGGGTCTTCGTACAGCCGGCGGCGCAGGCCGCGGATGTTGTCGGGCTGGCCGAAGGGACGCTGGCCGGTGGTGAAGTGGTAGAGCATGACGCCCAGCGCGAAGAGGTCGCTGCGCGGATCCTTGCGCACGAACTGCACCTGCTCGGGCGACATGTAGGGGCCGGTGCCCATGGGCAGCTCGAACTCCTCTTCCAGCAGGTCGGGCAGCTTGTCGTGGCGCGAGAGCCCGAAGTCCACCAGCACCGCGTTGCCGTCGGCGCGGCACATGATGTTGCTGGGCTTGACGTCCAGGTGCACCAGCCCCTGGCGGTGCAGCTCGTGCAAGGCGGTGGCCACGCGCGAGCCGATCTCGATCACCTCGTCGATCGGCAGCGGCGCGGCGTCCAGCCGCGGCCGCAGCGACTCGCCTTCGATGCGCTCCATCACCAGGTAGGACCGGTGCGTGAAGTCGCCGCGCGCCACATAACGCGGTACGTGAGGGCCCGAGAGCGCCGGCAGGATGAGCTGCTCGACCTCGAAGCCGACGATGCTGGCCGGGTCCTCGCCGCCTTTGATGCGCGGCACCTTCATCACCAGCGGCATGGGGTCGGCGGTGGGCACCTCGCGCTGCACGGCCCAGATCGTGGCCATGCCGCCCTGGTGCAGCCGCTGGCCGACGACGAAGCCGTCGATCACCTGGCCTTCGTGCAGCCGCGTGGCCGGTGCCGGCGGCGGCGCGGTGGCTTCCTCTTCAGATGCCATGGGCCAGGCGGTCGGCCAGTGCCAGCGGCAGCCCGGCGGCGCGGATCTTGGCGGCCGCCGTCTCGTGGTCGTAGGGCACGCGCCAGAAGCTCAGGCTGCCCTCGGCCTCGTCGTGGATCGCGTAGCAGGCGGCGGGGTCGCCGTCGCGCGGCTGACCCACCGAGCCGGGGATGACCAGCCAGCGCCGCTGCGGCAGCAGCGGGATCGGCACGCCCGGCGTGGGCACGAAGTCGGCCGCCTTGCCGGTGACCGACAGGTGGTACAGCCGCGGCTCGTGCACGTGGCCGCAGAAGGTGATGCGCGCGTGCGTGGCGTGCAGGCTGCGCATGGCGTCCATGCGGCCCAGGATGTAGCCCCAGTCCTGCGGCGCCCAGGCGTTGGCGTGCACGTACAGAACCTTGCCGGCCTCGTGGCGCAGCGGCAGCCGGGCCAGGAAGCCGATCTGCTCGGCGTTCAACCGGCTGCGCGTCCACTCGATCACCTGCCGCGGCTCGGGCCGCATCTCGGGCGAGGCGCCTTCCACGGTGGCGAGGTCGTGGTTGCCTTGCACCGCCGGCGCGCCGGCGGCCACCAGCTCGCGCACGCGGTCCAGCACCCAGCCGGGGTCGGCACCGTAGCCGACGAAGTCGCCCAGCAGCGCGTAGCCGTCCACGTTCTGGCCGGCGACGTGCTCGAGCACGGCTTCCAGCGCCTCGCGATTGGCGTGCAGGTCGGTCAGGACGGCGGTTCTCATGGCAGTCCGCAGTCTGACATGAGCCGCGAGCCGCGGCCTTCAGTGCGCGACGATCCTCGCCTCAGCCGCGGCCGACGAAGGGCATCTTGGTCGCCATCACGTTGACGAACAGCATGTTGGCCGACAGCGGCAAGCGCGCCATCGTCACAAAGGCGTCGACCACGCACTTCACGTCCATGCGCGGCTCGGGCTTGATGCTGCCGTCGGCCTGCGGCACGCCGGCGCTCATGCGCTCGGTCATCTCGCTGGCGGCGTTGCCGATGTCGATCTGGCCCACCGCGATGTCGAACGGCCGCCCGTCCAGCGCGGCGGTGCGCGTCAGGCCGCTCACCGCGTGCTTGGTGGCGGTGTAGGCGATCGAGCCCGGCCGCGGCGCGTAGGCCGAGATGCTGCCGTTGTTGATGATGCGGCCGCCCATCGGCGACTGCGCCTTCATGATGCGGAAGGCCTGCGACAGGCAGTAGAAGCTGCCGTTGAGATTGGCGTCGACGGCGCGCCGCCAGTCCTCGCCGCTGACGAGGTCGGGCGTCGTCGAGGCCAGGCCCAGGCCGGCGTTGTTGAACAGCAGGTCCAGGCGGCCGAACGCCTTTTCGATCTGCGCGAAGGCGGCCTTCACTTGCTCTTCGCGGCCCACGTCGCAGGCCACGGGCAGCACGCGCCCGGGGTCGGCGGCCAGCGCCGCGGTGGCCTGCAGCGCGTCGAGCCGGCGGCCCAGCGCGGCGACGGTCCAGCCTTCGTCGACGAGGGCGAGCGCGCAGGCGCGGCCGATGCCGGAGCCGGCGCCGGTGATGGCGGCGAACTTCATCATGTCAGTCATCTCAATGGTTGTCCTTGGGAATGAAGGCGCCGCGCTGGCCGACCAGGAAGTCCAGGTCGGCCCCTTCGTCGGCCTGCAGCACGTGGTCGATGTAGAGCTTCCAGTAGCCGCTTTGCAGCGGCGGCGTCGGCGGCTGCCAGCCGGCGCGGCGGCGCTGCAGCTCGGCCTCGTCCACGTGCAGGTGCAGCTTGCGCGCCGGCACGTCCAGCGTGATCAGGTCGCCGTTGTGCACCAGCGCCAGCGGGCCGCCGGCCGCGGCCTCGGGCGCCGTGTGCAGCACCACGGTGCCGTAGGCGGTGCCGCTCATGCGCGCGTCGCTGATGCGCACCATGTCGGTGATGCCCTTCTTCAGCACCTTGGGCGGCAGCGGCATGTTGCCGACCTCGGCCATGCCGGGGTAGCCCTTGGGCCCGCAGTTCTTGAGCACCAGGACGCAGGTCTCGTCGACGTCCAGCGCTTCGTCGTCGATGCGGCGGTGGAAGTCGTCGCTGTCCTCGAACACCACCGCACGGCCGGTGTGCTGCATCAGCGCCGGCGTCGCCGCACTCGGCTTGATGACGGCGCCGCGCGGCGCCAGGTTGCCGCGCAGGATCGCGATGCCGGCCTTCTCCTTGAACGGCGCGGCAACGGTCTTGATCACGCGCGGATCGAAGTTCTGCGCCGGCTCGATGTTCTCGCGCACGGTCTTGCCGCTGACGGTGACGAGGTCGAGGTGCAGCGTCGGCGCGATCTCCTTCATCACCGCGGGCAGGCCACCGGCGTAGCAGAAGTCTTCCATCAGGTGCTCGCCGCTGGGCTGCAGGTTCAGGATGCAGGGCATCTCGGAGCCCAGGCGCTCGAAGTCGTCGATGGTGAGCTTGACGCCCAGGCGGCCGGCGATCGCGATCAGGTGGATGACCGCGTTGGTGCTGCCGCCGATCGCCGCCAGCGTGCGGATCGCGTTCTCGAAGGCCTCGCGCGTCAGCACGTCGCTGATGGTCTGGTCGGCATGCACCATCTCGACGATGCGGCGCCCCGCCAGCCGCGCCAGCACGTTGCGGCGGCCGTCCACCGCCGGATACGCGGCGTTGCCGGGCAGGCCGATGCCCAGCGCCTCCACCATGCTGGCCATGGTGCTGGCGGTGCCCATGGTCATGCAGTGGCCGTGGCTGCGGTGCATGCAGCTTTCGGCTTCCAGAAAGTCCTGCAGCCGCAGCGTGCCGGCGCGCACCTGCTCGCTCATGCTCCAGACGCCGGTGCCGCTGCCCAGCTCCTGCCCGCGCCACTTGCCGTTGAGCATCGGCCCGCCGCTGACGCCGATGCTCGGCAGCCCGCAGCTCGCCGCGCCCATCAGCAGGCTGGGCGTGGTCTTGTCGCAGCCGAACAGCAGCACCACGCCGTCGACCGGGTTGCCGCGGATGCTCTCCTCGACGTCCATGCTGGCCAGGTTGCGGTAGAGCATCGCGGTCGGGCGCATCAGCACCTCGCCCAGCGACATGACGGGGAATTCGAGCGGAAAGCCGCCGGCCTCGTAGACGCCGATCTTCACCTGTTCGGCGATCGTCCGCAGGTGGCTGTTGCAGGGGTTCAGCTCGCTGAAGGTGTTGCAGATGCCGATCACCGGGCGGCCGTCGAACTGGTCGTCGGGCAGGCCCTTGCCCTTGAGCCAGCTGCGGTACGCGAAGCCGTCGCGGTCCTGGCGGCCGAACCACTGATGGCTGCGCAGTTCTTCGGGCTTCTTGCGGGGCTTGGAGCTCATGGGGTGCTGGCTTTCCCGGGTGGGCGGATGGCGGCGATGCATATGATGATATGACGATTGACCCTTCCCCGGACCCATTCCCCGGACCCATCCTCCGGATCTGCCCCAGGAGTCGCCCACCGTGCCTGCCATCGACGTTCTCGCCGTCTCCCGCCTGCCGCCTCTGTACCTGGACCCGCTGCGCCAGCGCTACCAGTTGCACGACCGCCTGCAGGACACCGACCCCGCCGCCTTCGCGGCCGTGGCGCCGCGCATCCGCGCGCTGGCGGCCAGCGGCGAATCCAAGGTCGGCGCCGAGTTGATGGCACGGCTCCCGGCGCTGGAAATGGTGTCGGTGATGGGCGTGGGCTACGACGGCGTCGACACCGCCGCCGCCAAGGCGCGCGGCATTCGCGTGACGCACACGCCCGATGTGCTCAACGACGAGGTGGCCGACACCACGCTGGGCCTGATGCTGTGCGCGGCGCGCCAGTTGCCGGCGGCCGACCGCTTCGTGCGCGCCGGCCAGTGGCTGCAGGGCGCCTTCGCGCTGCAGACGCGGATGTCGGGCAAGCGCCTGGGGCTGGTAGGCATGGGCCGCATCGCCAAGGCCATCGCCGAGCGCGCGCAGGCGTTCGGGATGAGCATCGCCTACACCGCGCGCTCGGCCAAGCCCGAGTTGCCGTATCGCTTCTTGCCGACGGCGGCGGCGCTGGCGGCCGAGAGCGACTTCCTGGTCGTCATCACGCCCGGCGGCGCGGCCACGCGCAAGCTGATCGACGCCGCCGTGCTGAAGGCGCTGGGCCAGGGGCGCGGCAACGGCTTCCTGATCAACGTGGCGCGCGGGTCGGTGGTCGACGAGGCGGCACTGATCGAGGCGCTGGAGGCCGGCACCATCGCCGGTGCCGCGCTCGACGTGTTCGAGCACGAGCCGCAGGTGCCGGCGCGGCTGATCGCGCTGCCGCAGGTGGTGCTGACGCCGCACCTCGGCAGCGGCACGCGCGAGACGCGCCAGGCGATGGTGGACCTGGCGCTGGCCAACCTGCAGGCCCACTTTGCCGGCCAGCCGCTGCTGACGCCGGTGCCTGAACTGCGTTGAACCGCGGTCGCCGCAGGCGGCGGGAATCCCCGGGTTAGTCCCGGTCGGCATCGAAATCAATCGTCATACGATATGACGACGGAGTGCCGCCCATCGCAGAACGCGGCACCGCTTTCATGGACCGCAAGGAGACAAGCCCGATGAAACTCAAGACCTGGATCACGCTGGCCCTGGTCGGTGCCGGCCTGGTGGCCGGCGGCGCGGCGCAGGCGCAGGAGAAGCTCACCGTCTGGTGGGTGAAAGGCTTCTACAAGGCCGAGGACGACGCGCTGTTCGACGCCATCAAGAAGTTCGAGGCCAAGCACAAGGGCATCAAGGTCGAGCTGTCGCAGTACCCGGTGCAGGACACCATCCCCAAGACCGTTTCGGCGCTGGACTCGGGCAACCCGCCCGACGTGGCGTACTCCGACGTCTACGACTTCCAGGTCACCGCCAAGTGGGCCCACGACGGCAAGCTCGAAGACATCTCCAGCGTGATCGACCCGCTGCGCGCCAAGTTCGAGCCGGTGGCGCTGTCGACCACCTTCCTCTACAACAACGCGACGCAGAGCCGGGCCTATTACGCCTTCCCGATCAAGCAGCAGACCATGCACATCCAGTACTGGAGGGACATGCTCGGCGACGCCGGCTTCAAGGAAAGCGACATCCCCAAGACCTGGAAGGAGTACTGGAGCTTCTGGTGCGACAAGGTGCAGCCCGCCTACCGCCAGAAGACCGGCAACCGGGCCTTCGGGATCGGCCAGCCGATGGGCGTGGATTCCAGCGATTCGTTCTTCTCGTTCCTGACCTTCATGGACGCCTACAACGTCAAGCTGGTCAACGATTCGGGCAAGCTGCTGGTCGACGACCCCAGCGTGCGCCAGGGCCTGATCAATGCGCTGAACGACTACACCGCGCCCTACCTCAAGGGCTGCACGCCGCCGTCGTCCACGAGCTGGAAGGACCCGGACAACAACGTCGCGTTCCACAACAAGACCACGGTGCTGACGCACAACGCGACGATCTCGATCGCCGCCAAGTGGCTGGACGACATGAACAACACCACGCTGACGCAGGCCCAGCGCGACGTGGCCAAGGTCAACTACACCGAGAAGATCGTCACCGCCGGCTTTCCCGCCAAGCCCGACGGCAGCAAGATGGTCTACCGTGCCGCCATCAAGACCGGCGTGATCTTCAAGGACGCCAAGAACAAGGCGGCGGCCAAGAAGTTCGTCGCCTTCATGCTCGACGAGGCCAACCTCACGCCCTACGTCGAAGGCTCGCTGGGCCGCTGGTTCCCGGTGACCAAGGGTGCGCAGCAAAGCCCGTTCTGGAAGGCCGACCCGCACCGCATCGCGGTCTACAACCAGTTCATGGCCGGCACGGTGCCGTTCGAGTTCACCAAGAACTACAAGTTCACGGTGCTCAACAACGAGAACGTCTGGGCCAAGGCGATGAACCGCATCGTCAGCGAGAAGGTGCCCACCGAGAAGGCGGTCGATGAGCTGATCGCCCGCATCAAGGTCGTCGCCGGGAACTGAGGCCCACCCCCTACGCGCTTCGCGCGGGCCCCTCAAGGGGGCACTGCCAGTGGACCGGCGACGCCGGATCCACGGCGGTCGCTTGAAGGAACGGCTCGCTTCGCTTCGCCTGTCCATGACCACCATTGCCGTCGTCTCGCCAACGCGCAAGCCGCTCAGCACCTGGGAGTTCTGGGGCCGCGCGCTGGTGCTGCCCTACCTGGTGGTGTTCGCGGTCTTCGTGCTCTACCCGGTGGGCTACGGGCTGTGGCTGGCGCGCCACCCGTCCAGCTACGTCAAGCTGTTCGACGACCCGATCTTCTTTCGCACCGCGCTCAACACGCTGGTGTTCATCGTCGTCGCGATCAACCTGAAGATGCTGGTGGCGCTGGCGCTGTCGGGCTTCTTCGTCATCAAGCGCTGGTGGATCGGCGTGCTCGCGGCGCTGTTCATCCTGCCCTGGGCGGTGCCCAGCATCCCGACCATCCTGTCGGTGCGCTTCATGCTCAACCCCGAGTGGGGCGTGATCAACAGCACCTACTTCCGGCTGACCGGATTGGACGGCCCCAACTGGCTGAACGACCCGTGGCTGGCCTTGACCTTCTCGATGCTGATGCACGTCTGGAAGAGCCTGCCGTTCTGGACGCTGATCCTGGTGGCCGGCCGGCTGGCGATTCCGTCGGAGCAGTACGAGGCCGCCAGCGTCGACGGTGCCACGCGCTGGCAGAAGTTCCGCTTCATCACCTGGCCGGCGATGAAGTCGCTGTACCTCACGTCGACCATCCTGTCGATGATCTGGACGCTGGGCGACTTCAACAGCGTGTACCTGCTCACCGGCGGTGGCCCGGCCGACCTGACGCACGTGCTGGCCACCCTGGGCATCCGCTACCTGCGGCTGGACCAGGTGGACCTGGCGATGGCTGCGATCGTCGTCGCGCTGCCCCTGGTGCTGCCGCTGGTGTTCTTCATGATGAGGCGGCTGGGGAAATGAAATCGATCCGCGTCCCCCGGTCGCGCCGGCTCCCCCTTGGGGGAACGGCGCGCAGCGCCGAGGAGGCGCAGCCATGAGCATCCCGTGGCGCAAGGTGGGCACCGAGGCCCGGCTGCTGCTGATCGGCATCCCGGTGCTGCTGTGGACGCTGATACCGATCTACCACCTGTTCCTGTTCGCCATCAGCGAGCGCGACTCGGCCACCTCGGGCCGGCTGTGGCCCAAGCACCCGACGCTGCAGAACTTCGAGATCGTCTTCGAGGAGAAGCACTTCTACCTCAACCACTTCTGGCTGCAGATGTTCAACTCGCTGGTCATCGCGCTGGCGGTCGGCGCGATCACGCTGTTCGTGGCCACCACGGCCGCGTTCGCGATCAGCCGGCTGCGCGTGCGCGGCGGTCGCACGGTGATGAACATCGCGCTGTTCACCTACTTCATCCCGGCCGCCTTCCTGGCGGTGCCGATGTACAAGACGATGAGCGTCTACGGGTTGCTGAACAACCAGTGGTCGCTGATCCTGGCGATGGTGACCATTGCGTCGCCGTATTGCATCTGGGTGCTCAAGCAGGCCAGCGACAAGCTGCCCTGGGAACTGGACGAGGCGGCGCGCATGGACGGTGCCGGGCCGCTGCAGCTGTTCCGCCTGGTGTACCTGCCGCTGATCGTGCCTTCGCTGGTGGCGGTGGGCACCTATTCGCTGCTGCTGGCGTGGAACGAGTACCTCTACGCATTCCTGCTGCTGTCCAACGACACCGACGTCACGCTGGCGGTGGCGCTGGGGCACTTCCTGGCGGCTGACGATTCACCGTGGGAACTGCTGATGGCCACCGGGCTGATTTACGCGCTGCCGCCGGCAGCGATCTACTACGCCTTCAAGCGCTACATGGTCTCGGGCCTCACGGCCGGTGCGGTGAAATCATGACCCACCCCCGAAGCGCCTCCGGCGCCTGCCCCGACTGGTAAACCTCATGGCATCCGTCTCGTTCAAGAACGTCCAGAAGGCCTACGGCAAGGTCAAGGTCATCCACGGCATCGAGTTCACCATCAACGACGGCGAGTTCGTCGTGCTGGTCGGCCCCTCGGGCTGCGGCAAGAGCACGCTGCTGCGCATGCTGGCCGGGTTGGAGGAGATCAGCGGCGGACACATCCTGATCGACGGCACCGTGGTCAACGAACTGGAGAGCAAGGACCGCGACATCGCGATGGTCTTCCAGAGCTACGCGCTCTACCCGCACATGACGGTGCGCGAGAACATGGGCTTTTCGCTGCGGCTGCGCAAGGCCGACGCCGGCGAGACCGCGCGCCGCGTGGCCGACGCGGCGCGCATCCTCAACCTGGATGCGCTGCTGGAGCGTTATCCGCGCGAACTCTCCGGCGGCCAGCGCCAGCGCGTGGCGATGGGCCGCGCGATCGTGCGCGACCCCAAGGTCTTCCTGTTCGACGAGCCGCTGTCCAACCTCGACGCCAAGCTGCGCGTGGCGATGCGCGCCGAGATCAAGGCGCTGCACCAGCGGCTGCAGACGACCACGGTCTACGTCACGCACGACCAGATCGAGGCGATGACGATGGCCGACCGCATCGTCGTCATGCACGACGGCATCGTCGAGCAGATCGGCACGCCGCTGGAGCTGTTCGACCGCCCGGGCAACCTGTTCGTCGCCCAGTTCATCGGCAGCCCGGCGATGAACGTCTTCAAGGGCAGCGCGCAGGGCGGCGCGCTGCAGGCGCTGGGTGCGAGCTGGCCGCTGCCGCCGGCGATCGACGTCGGCAACGGGCGCGAGCTGCACTACGGCATCCGCCCGACCGACCTGCAGCTGGCCGACGGGGCGGGCGGCCCGGCGGGCATCCCCGCCCGCGTGGTGGTGGTGGAGCCCACCGGCGCCGAGACCGAGCTGCTGGTGGACGTGGGCGGCCAGAGCCTGGTGGTGGTGATGCACGGTCGCACCACGGCGCGGCCCGACGACACGGTGCACTTGCGGGTGGATGCCGCCAAGGCCCATGTCTTCGACGCCAAGGGCGGGCAGCGCCTGTAGCCGGCGATGTCGGCGCCGCGCGTGGTGGTGATGGGCGTCAGCGGCTGCGGCAAGAGCACCGTCGGCCGCCTGCTCGCCGCGAGCCTGGGCGTGCACTACGTCGAAGGCGACGACCTGCACCCGCCCGACAACGTGGCCCGCATGGCCGCCGGCGTGCCGCTGACCGACGCCGACCGCCACGGCTGGCTGCAGGAGGTGGCGGGCCAGCTCGCCAACGCCACCAGCCAGGCGCGCGGGGTGGTGGTGAGCTGCAGCGCGCTCAAGCGCCGCTACCGCGACCAGTTGCGCGCCGCCGCGCCGGACCTGCGCTTCATCCACCTGCAAGGCAGCGAAGCGCTGCTGCGCGAGCGCCTGGCCGCCCGGCGCGGACACTACATGCCGGCCTCGCTGCTGCAAAGCCAGCTCGACACGCTGGAGCCGCCCGCCGCCGACGAGCCGGCGCTGAGCCTTAGCATCGAAGCGTCGCCGCAGCAACTGGCCGCCGACGCCGAGCGCTGGCTGCGCACCACCTGGCGGCCGGCCGACGCACCATGAGCACCTTCACCAAGATCATCCTGTTCACCGACCACGACGGCCGCGCGCGCTGGCGCGAAGAGCCGGTGGCGCTCAGCGAGGGCAAGCCGCAGGCGATGTTGTCGCCGCTGCAGCCCAGCGGCGGCTACCAGCTGCGCATGAGCCCGGTGGGTTTTCGCAGCGCATTCCATTGCACCGAGACGCCGCAATGGGTGTTCATCCTCGGCGGGCAGATGGAGATCGGCCTGCAGGACGGCAGCTCGCGCGTCTTCAAGCCGGGCGAGCACTTCTTCTCCGACGACCGGCTGCCGCCGGGCGCGGCCTTCGACCCCCAGGTCCACGGCCACTGGAGCCGGCAGCTCGGCGCTGACCCGCTGATCACGTTGTTCGTGCGCGCATGATGGCCGCGATCAAGAACGTCCATGGCCACACGCTCGATCAACTGGGCGAGGCCATCGTCAGCGGGCGCTATCCGCCGGGCACCGCGATCCCGCCCGAGCCGCTGTTGTGCGAGGAGCTGGGCGTCAGCCGCACGGTGGTGCGCGAGGCCGTCAAGTCGCTGGTGGCCAAGGGCATGCTGGTCACCGGGCCCAAGGTGGGCACGCGCGTGCTGCCGTCGGAGCAGTGGAACTGGTTCGACCCCGAGGTCGTGTCCTGGCAGTCCAAGGCCGGGCTGACGCGCGAGTTCCTGCGCGACCTGCAGGAGCTGCGCCGCGTGGTCGAGCCTGCCGCGGTGCGTCTGGCCGCTGCGCGCGCCACGGCCGACGACATCGCGCAGATCGAGACCGCCTACGCCGGCATGAAGGACGCCATCGAGATCGGCGGCGACTACGTGCGCCACGACCTCGCCTTTCACCAGGGCCTGCTGCGCGCCTGCCACAACCGCATGGTGGTACAGATGAGCAAGGCGCTGGGCGCACTGCTGCGCACCAGCTTCGAGATCAGCACCTCGCGTCCCGACGGCCCGGCCAGCAGCCTGCCGCTGCACCGCGCGGTGCTGGACGCGGTGATCGCGCGCAACGCCGCCAAGGCCGAGCGCGCCAGCCTGGTGCTGATCGACGGCGCGGCCGACGACATTGAGGCCGTGCTGGCCTCGCGCCGCAAGCTGCCCTCGCTGTCGCTGCCGGCGCCGGCGCTGGCGCCGCGCAAGGCAAGCGACCGCCCGCGCGCAACGGTCACCCCACATTCGGGCGGTCATCGTCAGAATTGATGATGCGCCGGTGGGCGCTGCCGGCGATATCTGCGGCCATCACAAGCTGGCCAGGGGAGGGCGTCGGTGAATGGGTCGACCACGACCGACGGCGTTGCGGAAGAACGCTTTGCGTCGAGCGCGCACTCGCTCGGCAACGACGGCTTCGACCGCATCGTGTCCGGTCTGTACGACGCCGCCACCGGCGGCAGGCCATGGGCCGAGGCACTGGTGCCGATCCAGGATCTGTTCGGCGCCCGCGCCGTGGTGCTGCACACCACCGACCTCGTCGACGGCCATCTGCTGTCGCTGGAGCTCGGCGGCCCGCGCCTGGAGCGCATCGCCCACGACTACGTGGCGGGCTGGGAGCGGCATGATCCGCGCAAGCAGTTCGTGCTCGAAGCCGGCATGGCCGCGGCGGGCAACTGGCTGCACTCGGACGATTTCCACGACGATCGCTTCTGCAGCCACAACGTCTTCTACCGTCATTTCCTGGCCGCGGCCGCCATTCAGCACGCCAGCATCCTGGTGATTCCGCTCGATGGGCGCACTGCGACCTGCGTCGCGATCGAACTGCACGCGTCGCGCGCGCCGCTGGATGCCGACGAGCGTGACCTGGCGCGGCGATTGGGCGTGCACCTGCAAGGCGCGATGCAGGGGCACGGCCGCATGCGCGCGCTGGCCGCGAAGTCGCTGGTCGGCCACCAGTTGCTGCAGGCATTCAGCTATCCGATGTGGCTGCTGGGCCCCGACCGTGGCGTGCAGTACGCCAACGATGCGGCGGCGCTGGCCGAACGGCAAGAGCGGCCGCTGCGGCGCCAGCAGGGCCGGCTGCGGCTGGCCGACGATGGCGACGAAAGGCGCCTGACGGCGCTGATGCACGAACTGCTGCAGTTGCCGCACCACACGCGCCGTCCGCTGCGGCTGCGCGGCGGCACGACCGATGGCGATCCGGCCTGGCTGCACCTGACCGTTCTGGACCCGCAGCAGGTGATGGGGCTGGCGTTCGGGCCACAGCGCTGCGTGCTGGCCACGCTGTTCCGCCCGTCGCAGGTCAGCGCGCTGGACCCCTTCGCGCTGGCGCGCATGTTCGACCTGACCCCGGCCGAAGCCCGAGTGGCCGCGCTGCTGGGCGAGGGCCTGGAGCCGGCGGCCATCGCGGCACGGCTGCACGTGCGCCTGACCACGGTGCGCACCCACGTGCGCAACGTGCTGGCGGCGTTGAATCAGCGGCGGATGGTCGACGCCGTGCGCCTGCTGCGCCAGGGCGAGGCGCTGTGGGCTGGCGCCGCGTCGGGCGGCAACGGCGGCTGATCGAGCCGGGACTCGGCGCGGCAGCGGCTCACGCCGACAGCCGCGCGTAGACGCCACTGCGCCCCGGCGGCGACAGCACCCATTGCCAGAGCTGGATGTCGCGCGCGCGGAAGGCGCCGGCGCAGCTCAGCAGGTAGTAGCGCCACATGCGCTCGAAGCGCACGCCCAGGCGGGCTTCGAAGCGAGGCCATGCAACCTGGAAGTTATGGTGCCAGGCCAGCAGCGTGCGGTCGTAGTCGGGGCCGAAGTTGTGCAGGTCCTCGACCACGAAGCGGCGTTCGCAGGCGCGGCCGATCTGCGCAATGGTCGGCAGTTCGCCGTTGGGGAAGATGTAGCGGTGGATCCACGGGTCGGTGCCGTGGCCATGCTCGTTGCGGCCGATGGTGTGCAGCAGCGCCAGGCCGTCCGGGCGCAGGCAGCGCTGCACCACCTGCATGAAGCTGTCGTGGTTGCGCGCGCCCACGTGCTCGAACATGCCCAGGCTGACGACGCGGTCGAACGGCTCGTGCAGCGTGCGGTAGTCGGCGAGTCGGAACTCCACCGGCAGCCCGGCGCAGCGCTCGGCGCCCAGCGTCGCCTGCTCGACCGAGATCGTGGCGCCGACGCAGTGCACGCCGTAACGCTGGGCCGCAAACTGCATGAAGCTGCCCCAGCCGCAGCCGATGTCCAGCACGCGCATGCCGGGTTCGAGCTGCAGCTTGCGGCACACGAGGTCGAGCTTGTGCTCCTGCGCCGCGTCCAGCGTGGCCGCACCGCCAGACCAGAAGGCGCAGGTGTAGGTCATGCGACGGTCCAGCATCGCCGCGTAGAAATCGTTGCCGAGGTCGTAGTGCACGCGGCCCACCTGCCAGGCGCGGGCCTCGGTCTGCAGGTTCATCCAGCGCGCGCGCAAGTGATGCAGCACCGCGGTGAAGGGCTGCACGCGGCTGCCCAGGTCGGCGCGCAGCAGGCGGTCAAACAGCTCGTCGAGCCGCTCGCAGTCCCACCAGCCGTCCATGTAGGCCTCGCCCAGGCCCAGCGTGCCCTGCGTCATCGCGCGCTTGAGCACGCCCGGGCGCAGCAAGCGCATGTCCCAGGGGCGCTGGCCGTCCAGCCGGATGTCGGCAGCCTCCAGCAGGGCCTGCGCCGCGCGCAAGCTGGCACGCGGCGGCGGCGTGGGTGGGTTCGGAGCCTGAAAGCCCCGTGTCGATTCGACGGTCGAAGAGCTGTTCATGAGTGCATTCGAGCAAGAATCCCGCCCCCCTGCCAATAGTCATCAACCCGACGGTCGCTTGAATTTATCCATGAATGGGTAAGCCTGCCGGCCGCGCAGCTTTTGCCGCTTCAGCGCGCAGCGTCCACCGGCAAGGCCGCGGTGCACTTGATCTCGTCGAGGCAGACCGTCGAGCGCACGGCCTGCACGCCGGGCGTGCCCATCAAGGTGTCCATCAGGAAATTCGATAACGACTTGAGATCACTCGCTACGACCTTCATCACGTAGTCGGAATCGCCGCTGACCGCGTAGCACTCCTGCACCTGCGCCAGGTCGCCCACCAGCGCCTTGAAGCGCGACAGCTCGCGGACGTGGCCGCGCTCCATCACCACGTTGACGAAGGCCACCACGTGCAGGCCCAGCGCCGGTGCCGCCAGCCGGGCCTCGTAGCCGGCGATCAGGCCCAGCGCTTCCAGCCGGCGGTGGCGGCGGTTGCACTGCGCGGGCGACAGTCCGGCGGCTTGCGCCAGTTCCAGCGCGGTGGCGCGGGCATTGGCCTGCAAGTGGCCAAGAATGCGGCGGTCCACGGCATCCAGCGCGATCGGTGTCACATTCGTCTCGTCAATTCAAGGCTCAGCGCGAAATTCTTGCATGGCCCCGGTCAAGTCCGGATGCCCGATGCGTGCACATTGCAAGGCGGTTTGCCTACAGTGGCGGGCTTCAAGCAACCGCCAGCACGGAGCAAGACCATGGCCGATTTGTTCGACAACCCGATGGGCCTGATGGGCTTCGAGTTCGTGGAGTTCGCGTCGCCCACGCCCGCCTTGCTGGAGCCGCTGTTCGAGAAGATGGGCTTCAGCCTCGTGGCCCGCCACCGCAGCAAGGACGTGCTGCTGTACCGCCAGGGCGACATCAACTTCATCGTCAACCGCGAGCCCAAGAGCCTGGCCGGCTACTTTGCCGCCGAGCACGGCCCCAGCGCCTGCGCGCTGGCGTTTCGCGTGCGCGATTCGCACAAGGCCTACGCGTTGGCGCTGGAGCGAGGCGCGCAGCCGGTGGACGTGCCCACCGGCCCGATGGAGCTGCGGCTGCCGGCCGTCAAGGGCATCGGGGGCGCGCCGCTGTACCTGATCGACCGCTTCGAGGACGGCAAGAGCATCTACGACATCGACTTCGAGTGGACGCCAGGGGCCGAGCGCCACCCGCGCGGCCACGGGCTGCTGGCGATCGACCACCTGACGCATAACGTGTATCGCGGGCGGATGGCGTACTGGGGCAGCTTCTACGAGAAGCTGTTCAACTTCCGCGAGATCCGCTACTTCGACATCAAGGGCGAGTACACGGGCCTGACCAGCCGCGCGATGACGGCGCCCGACGGGCTGATCCGCATCCCGCTGAACGAAGAGTCGGGCAAGGGCGCCGGGCAGATCGAAGAGTTCCTGATGCAGTTCAACGGCGAGGGCATCCAGCACATCGCGCTGTCGACCGAGGACCTGCAGGCCAGCGTCGACGCGCTGCAGCTCGCCGGCGTCGAACTGATGACGGCGCCCAACGACGTGTACTACGAGATGCTGGACGAGCGGCTGCCCGGCCACGGGCTGCCGGTGGGCGAGCTCAAGACGCGCGGCATCCTGGTCGACGGCTCCACCGCAGGCGGCGAGAAGCGGCTGCTGCTGCAGATCTTCAGCCAGCCGCTGCTGGGCCCGGTGTTCTTCGAGTTCATCGAGCGCCGCGCCGACCAGGGCTTCGGCGAAGGCAACTTCAAGGCGCTGTTCGAGAGCCTGGAGCGCGACCAGATCCGCCGCGGCACGCTGAAGGCCGAAGCGGCCTGAGAGCGCCCCCAGAGCCGGGCGCAGCCCGGCCCGGGGGACGCTTTCAATGCAGCGTCAACAGCGGCTCGGGCAGCTCGCGGCCGGTGGCCTGCCGATAGGCATCGCGGGCCTGTTGCCGGCGCCTTGCGGCCGGCGCGGCGGCGCGCTGCGCCAGCAGCACTTCGGCCTCGGCTGCCAGCAGTTCGGCGCGCAGCGCATGGGCGGGCGGCCAGGTCGCCGACAACGCCTCCTGTGCACGCTCGAAGTCGGCAACGGGCGCCGGGCTGACCGGGTCCAGGCCCAGGCCTGCCAGCCAGGCTTGTACGGCCTGGCAGCGCAGGTGCCGGGGATTGCCGGCGCCCAGGAGGGTGCCGAACGCCGCGCAGGCCTGGGCCGCCAGCGCCGTTGCCGCGGCCGGATCGACGTGGCGCGACGCCACCGCCAGGCTCAACTGCTTGCCGGCGCGTTCCAGCGGGTTGTCGGCCTTGCCCATGCGCGCAGCGTTGTCGATCGAGCTGCGCAGCGCGCGCAAGCCCTCGTCGCGCCGGCCGGCGCCGAACAGCGCATCGGCGAGCAGCGCGCGCGCCTGCTCGCGGTAGCGGGTGGGCTGGGCATGGCGCTGATCGAAGAAGGCCGACAGCTCGCGCGCCAGCGCCAGGGCTTCGTCGTGCCGGCCGTCCAGCGTCAGCAGCCGCACCAGTTGCAGCCGGGCCAGCGCCAGGGCCTCGGGTTCGACCTGGCTGCGCCGGCCGACGGCGTCGACGTTGGCGCGTTGCTCGCGCACGGCCTCGCCGTAGTGCCCGCGCTCGGCCAGCACGCGGGCCAGCAGCGCGCGCGCCACCACGCTGCGGTCGTGCAAAGGGCCCAGGTGGCGGTCGAAGGCCGGCACCAGTTCGCGCATGCGGGTCTCCACGTCGGCAAAGTCGCCGCGGTTGAAGGCCAGCGTGGCCAGGCTGTAGCGGTTGCCCAGCAGATCGGTCACGGGATAGTCGGCCAGCCCCGGGCCCACGCGCTCGATGTGGGCCAGCAGCGCCTGCGCCGCCGGCAACTGGCCGCGCGCCATCAGGTTGCTGGCGATGTGGCTGGCCACGGTCAGGTAGTCGGCCGAGGCCTCGCCGCTGAAGCGGCGCTGCGCGGCCAGCGCCTGCTCGCCGAGCGCGGCACTGCGGTCGAGCTGGCCTTGCTGCGAGGCCAGCCAGGCCTGGTAGGCCAGCACGCGGCCGGTCCAGCGGTTCGGCGGCGGCTGCAACGCGTCGGCCGCGGCGGCGGTGCGCTGCAGCGTCGCGGCCGCGGCGCCGAAGTCGCGCAGCTCGACCTGCGCCTGCGCCAGGCGAAACAGCCCTTCCACGCCGTCGCCGTCGTCGGGCAGGCCGGCCTGCCGGCGTGCCTGCAAGGCCGCGGCCAGGTGGCGCGCCGCGGCCGCCATGTCGCCCATCTCGATGAAGATGCCGCCGACCACGTGGTGCAGCCGGGCCTGCAGATCGGGCTGGCCCTCGAACTCGGCGTCGATCCGGCCGGCGGCGCGCTGCAGCAGCTCGCGCGCCGTGGTCTCGCGGCCTTGCGACTGTTGTGGATCGTTGTAGGACAAGAGCCGGGCCAGGAAGGTCTGCGCCGCCTGGGCGCGGCGGGCTTCGGTGCGCCCCCGTTCGGCCTGCCACGCGGCCAGTCCGGCGCCGGCCAGCAAGGCGGCCGCGACCAGCGCCGCCGCGCTGGCCGCCAGCGCGTGCCGGTGCAGCAGCCGGCCGCTGCGGTACAGCAGGCCTGCCGGCCGCGCCAGCACGGGCTGGCGCTGCAGGTGGCGCTGCAGGTCCTGCGCCAGCGCCTCGGCCGAGGCGTAGCGCTGTTCGGGCTGGTGCGCCAGCGCCTTCAGCAACACGGTGTCGAGGTCGCCGCGCAGCGCGCGCCGCGTGGCCGGGTCGGACGCGGCCTGGCTGGGGCGGCGGATGTCGGCCGCCAGAATGGCCTCTTCCAGCGCGGCCGGCGTGTCGCGCCGCAAGGTGTAGGGCCGCGCGCCGGTGAGCAGCTCGTACAGCAGCACGCCCAGCGAGTAGACGTCGCTGGCCGTGCCCAGCGGCCGGCCCGCCACCTGCTCAGGCGATGCGTACTGCGGCGTCAGGGCCCGGCCGCCCCAACGGGTGAGATCAGTCGGCGCGGCATCGGCATCGGCGTCCGGCTCCAGCAGCTTGGCGACGCCGAAGTCCAGCAGCTTGACCTGGCCCTGCTCATCCACCAGCACGTTGCCGGGCTTGATGTCGCGGTGGATCACCAGCCTGGCGTGGGCATGCTGCACCGCCTGCAGCACCTGCGCGAACAGCCGCAGGCGTGCGCGGGTGTCCAGCCGCCGCTCGTCGGCCCATTGCGTGAGCTGCCGGCCTTGCACGTACTCCATCGCCAGCCAGGGCTGGCCGCCGTCGCTGCCGGCATCCAGCACGCCGGCGATGTGCGGGTGGACCAGCGACGACAGGATGCGCCGCTCGCGCCGGAAGCGCTCGGCGATCAGCCGGCCGCGGCCGCCGTCGACGAAGGGCAGCTTCAGCGCCACCGGCCGCCGGTGCAGGCCGTCGGCACGCCGCGCCAGCCAGACGCTGGCCATGCCGCCGCGGCCCAGCTCCGACTGCAGCAGATAGGGGCCCACGGTCTGCCCCGCCGCGATGCTGCCGCCGGCGTGCGCGTCGAGCGCGGTGATTGCGGTGATTGCGGCGAGTGCGGGCATGGCCGACAGGAAGTCGTCGGTCTCGATGGCCTTGCGGTCGGCCAGCAGGCGCTGCAGCGGTGCGCGCAGTTCGGGCACCTGACGCTGCAGCCAGGCGGCCTGATCCGATGCCGGCAGCTCCAGCGCTTCGTCCAGCAGCGGCAGCAGCCGGGCCCAGTCGGCAGCGGAAGCGATCTTGCCGGGGGTCATGCCGGGTGATACGGATTCAGCGCAGCCGGCCCGCCATTCAGCTCGGCTTGAGCGTGTCGTAGAGGAAGCTGCGCGCCTTCTCCCAGTCACGCTCGACCGTCCGCTTGCCCACGCCCAGCGCCGCCGCGATCTCGTCCATCTCCAGGCCGCCGAAGTAGCGCATCTCGACCACCTGCACCAGCCGCGCGTCCACCGCGGCCAGCGCCTGCAGCGCCTCGTGCACAGCCACGATCTGGTCGCTGCCGGCCGGGATCTCGCCGGCGTTGGCGGTGTCCAGGGTGACCAGCACCTGGTCGCCGCCGCGTCGCTGGCTGCGCGCTTCGCGCACCAGGTCGACCACCACCGAGCGCATCACCCGTGCGGCGTAGGCCATGAAGTGCGCGCGGCTGTCGACCGGCAGCTGGTCCAGCCGCGCCAGGCGCAGGTAGCTTTCGTGCAGCAGCGAGGTGGTGTCCAGCAGCAGCGGCGCCTCGTGCTGCCGCAGCCTGGCGTGCGCCAGGCGGTGCAGGTCGTCGTACAGCAGCGCGGTCAGCCGGTCGACGGCGCCGGCATCGCCCTCGCGGGCCGACTGCAGCAGTTGCGTGATGTCGCCCATGACCATGCGGGCGCCGGCGGCAGCGCCTGTCGGGATCGAACCCCAGCATAGCCCACGACACCGATGGCGGATCTCGCGCCACGGCTTCGTATTGCGGGATACGCGGTGCCGTCGCGCCGCTTGTTGGAGAACGTCGATGCCTGCTCTCGTTTCGTCCCTGCGCCGCCCGCGGTGCGTGCTGGCCGCTGCGGCGGCCTGGCTGGCCCTGGGCGGCCTGCAGGCCGCGCACGCCGGCTGCCTGAGCTTCGTGGAAGCACCTCACCTGCCGCCCAAGTCCAGCGAGGCCGCGGTGTTCTACATCCCGCCGTCGCAGCCGTCGCAGACCAAGGCCTTCAGCAGCGACTGTTCGCCCATCGGCTGGTCGGGCACGGTGGCCGGCCCAGGCAGCACGGGGCCGGCCTTCGTCGGCTGGGCCTACAGCGGCGCTGCACAGGCCAGTCCGGCGGCGGCCCATGTGGCCGCCACCAGCCAACGGGTGGGCGCCGGTGATGCCGGCGCGGCCGGCTCGGTGGGCGTGTCCGCGCGCTCGGTGCTGCCCTTCACGCTGCAGCCGCTGACCGCTGCGGCGGCCGGCAACTTGTTCAGCCTGCAGTTCGACGTCATCGGCGAAGGCGAGTACGGCGGGTCCAGCGTCGCCGGCAAACTGGGCAGTGCCAGCGTGCATCTGCATGCCTCCGGCGGCGTCGGCTTCACCGAGGTGGTCGACGAGCTCTACAGCGACAGCAACGGCTGGGTTCACAATGGCGCCGGCGGCAGCATCGGCGGGCCCAGCGCGCTGGTGCAACTTTCGATCAGCTACCTGGCTGGCTTTGCCGCCGGCGGCAACGCGTTCCAGCTCGACCTCGACACGCTGGTCAGCGGCCAGGCGTTCAGCGACTTCGCGCATACCGCCAAGATCACGGGCATCACGCTGCTGTCCGACGACGTGAAGCTGCTGCTGCCCGACGGCTACTTCATCCAGGACGGCGCCAGGCACTGGTCGCTGCTGGGCGACGGTTCGGGCGGCGGCGGCAACGATCCCGACCCGCTGACCGTGCCCGAGCCGGGGACGGCCGCGCTGGCACTGGCGGCCGCCGGCCTGGTCGGCGGCTGCCGGCGGCGCCGGCGGACGAAGCCGACGACGGCCTGATCGAGGCGAAGCAACACGCCGCGGGTGAGTCCCGATCCGCGCCTGCGGCAGCGCGGGTCACAATGGTCATTCGTATGATGAATCGACCCACGGGCCTGCCATGAAGATCCTCATCACCGGCGGCGCCGGTTTCGTCGGCGCGCGCCTGGCGCGCCGGCTGCTGGCGCGCGGCACGCTCGGCGGCCAACGCATCACGCAACTGGTCGTCGTCGACCAGGCCGCGGCGCCGGCCGAGCTGCTGGCCGATGCGCGCGTGCAGGGCCGCGTCGGCCCGCTGCTGCAGCAGGCGCAGGCCGTGGGCGACGAAGCCTTCGACGGCGTGTTCCACCTCGCCTCGGCCGTCTCCGGCGAATGCGAGGCCGACTTCGAGCTTGGCCTGCGCTCCAATCTCGACAGCACGCGCGCGCTGCTGGACGCGCTGCGCCACCGCCAGCAAGGTGGCCACGCGCCGGCGCGGCTGGTGTTCAGCAGCTCGGTGGCGGTGTTCGGCCCCGATCCGGCGCTGCCGTTGCCGGCCGTGGTGGCCGACGACACGCTGCCGACGCCGCAGACCAGCTACGGCACGCACAAGCTGATCTGCGAGCAACTGATCGCCGACTACACGCGCAAGGGCTACGTCGACGGCCGCGCGGCGCGGCTGATGACGGTCACCGTGCGCCCGGGCCGGCCCAACGGCGCGGCCAGCTCGTTCTTCAGCGGCATCATCCGCGAGCCGCTGGCCGGCGAGGCAGCCGTGTGCCCCGTGGCGGCCGAGGTCTCGCACCCGGTCACCTCGGTCGGCAACACGGTCGAGGGCCTGATCGCCGTCTACGAGGCCAGCCGCGACGCCTTCGGCGGCCGCACCGCGCTGAACCTGCCGGCGATCAACGTCACGGTGCAGCAGATGCTCGATGCGCTGGAAGCGGTGGCCGGCCCGCGGGTGCGCGAGCGGGTGCGCTTCGAGCGCGACGCCGCAATCGCCGGCATCGTCGCCAACTGGCCGAAAGGCGCCAGCGCCGCGCGTGCCGGCAGGCTGGGGCTGAAGCCCGAGCCCAGCTTCGAGGCCATCATCCGCCAATACATTGCCGATTGCCGCGCGGCCAATCCCGCGGCGCTGAAAGGACTCGACGCATGAACCAGATCGATCTGCAAGGCCGCGTCGCGGTCATCACCGGCGGCGCGCAAGGCATCGGCCTGGCGACGGCCGAGCGCTTTCTCCGATCGGGCGCAACCGTGATGTTATGGGACATCGACGCCGGCAAGCTGGCCGAAGCGCAGCTGGCGCTGCAAGGCGGGGGCCGCGTGCTGACCTGCAGCGTGGAGCTGACCGACGACGCCGCGGTGGCCGCGGCCACCGCCGATGCGCTGGCGCGCGCCGGCGGCCGCATCGACATCCTGGTCAACAACGCCGGCATCACCGGCGGCAACGGGACCACCTGGGAGCTGGACCCGCAGGTGTGGCGGCGCGTCGTCGAGGTCAACCTGATCGGCCCCTACCTCACCTGCCGCCACGTGGTGCCGGCCATGCTGGCCCGCGGCTACGGGCGCATCGTCAACATCGCCTCGGTGGCGGGCAAGGAAGGCAACCCCAACGCCAGCCACTACAGCGCCAGCAAGGCGGCGCTGATCGCGCTGACCAAGTCACTGGGCAAGGAGACGGCGACCCGGGGCGTGCTGGTCAACGCCATCGCGCCGGCAGCGGCGCGCACCGCGATGTTCGCGCAGATGGCGCAGACCCACATCGACTACATGCTCAGCAAGATCCCGATGGCCCGCTTCGTCGAGGTGCAGGAAATCGCCGCGCTGGCCGCCTGGCTGGCCAGCGAGGAGTGCAGCTTCAGCACCGGCGCGGTGTTCGACATCACCGGCGGGCGCTCGACGTATTGAGCCGGCGGCTCCAGACCGGAGGCCGGTGGCCGGCGGCCGGTGGGCGACGGTCAGCCGATGCGCCCGAGCAGCAGGTACTCCATCAGCGCCTTCTGCACGTGCATCCGATTCTCGGCCTCGTCCCAGACCACGCTTTGCGGGCCGTCGATGACTTCGGCGGCGACTTCCTCGCCGCGGTGCGCCGGCAGGCAGTGCATGAACAAGGCGTCGGCCTGCGCCAGCTGCATCATCTGCTCGTCGACGCACCAGTCGGCGAACGCGGCCTGGCGCTGGGCGTTCTCGGCCTCGAAGCCCATGCTGGTCCAGACGTCGGTGGTCACCAGGTGTGCGCCTTCGCAGGCGGCCGCGGGGCTCTTGAAGGTCTTCAGGCACGCGGGCGCGGCGCCGAACAGCCCGCTGTCGATCTCGTAGCCCCTGGGCGTGCTGACGTGCAGCTCGAAGCCCAGGATCTCGGCCGCCTGCAGCCAGGTGTTGGCCATGTTGTTGCCGTCGCCGACCCAGGCCACCACCTTGCCCTTGATGTCGCCGCGCTGCTCGATGAAGGTGAAGATGTCGGCCAGGATCTGGCAGGGGTGGTACTCGTTGGTCAGCCCGTTGATCACCGGCACGCGCGAGTGCGCGGCGAAGCGCTCGATCTTGCTCTGCTCGAAGGTGCGGATCATCACGATGTCGACCATGCGGCTGATCACGCGCGCGGCGTCTTCCACCGGCTCGTCGCGGCCGAACTGGCTGTCGCTGGTGGTCAGCGTCACCACCGAGCCGCCCATCTGGTACATGCCGGCCTCGAAGCTGACGCGCGTGCGCGTGCTGGCCTTCTCGAAGATCAGCGCCAGCGTGCGGTCGGCCAGCGGCTGGTAGCGCTCGTAGTTCTTGAAGCGCGTCTTGATGATGCGCGTGCGCTCGAAGAGGTAGGCGTACTCCTCGGCACGCAGGTCCTTGAACTGCAGAAAGTGTTTCATCAGCGAGAAGCCGGGCTTCATGCCCGCGCTGCCGGTGCCTCGGCGAGGAAGGCCTGAACCAGCGGCACCAGAATCTTCACGAGCTGGTCGCACTCGTCGGCGCTGATGACCAGCGGCGGCAGCAGCCGGATCACGGTGTCGGCGGTGACGCTCATCAGCAGCCCGGCGTCGACGGCGCGCTGCAGCAGCGCGCCGCAGGGGCGGTCGAGCTCGATGCCGATCATCAGCCCCTGACCGCGGATGTCCTTGACGCCGGGCAGCGGCTTGAGCTGCGCCTCGAACGCGGCGCGAAGCTGCTCGCCGCGCGCCGCGGCGTTGGCCAGCACGCCGTCGGCTTCCATGATGCGCAGCGTCTCGACGCCGGCGCGCATCGCCAGCGGGTTGCCGCCGAAGGTGGTGCCGTGGTTGCCCGGCCCGAAGATGTGCGCCGCGCGCGGCCCGGCCACCACGGCGCCGATCGGCACGCCCGAGCCCAGGCCCTTGGCCAGCGGCATCACGTCGGGCGCGATGCCGGCCCACTGGTGCGCGAACCACTTGCCGGTGCGGCCCAGGCCGCACTGCACCTCGTCGAGCATCAGCAGCCAGTCCTGGCGGTCGCAGATGCGGCGCAGGCCTTGCAGGATGTCCACGCGCGTGGGGTTGATGCCGCCTTCGCCCTGGATGGTCTCCAGGAACACGGCCACCACGTTGGGGTTGCTGCGCGCCGCCGCCTCGACCGCCGAGAGGTCGTTGAGCGGCACGCGCACGAAGCCTTCCACCAGCGGGCCGAAGCCGGCCTGCACCTTGGGGTTGCCGGTGGCCGACAGCGTGGCGATCGAGCGGCCGTGGAAGGCCTTCTCGTAGACGATGATCTCCGGCCGCTCGATGCCCTTGTCATGGCCGAACTTGCGCGCCAGCTTGATCGCGGCCTCGTTGGCCTCCAGCCCGGTGCTGCAGAAGAAGGCGTTGTCCAGCCCCGAGATGCGGCACAGGTGCGCGGCGAGCTGCTCCTGCAACGGCACCTGGTAGTAGTTGGAGCAGTGGATGATCTTGCCGATCTGCTCCTGCAGCGCCGGCACCAGCCGCGGGTGGTTGTGGCCCAGCGTGCTGACGGCGATGCCGGCCAGGCCGTCTAGGTAGCGCTTGCCTTGGGTATCCCAGACCCAGCAGCCGTCGCCGTGCGACAGCGCGATCGGCAGCCGGCCGTAGGTGTTCATCACGTGCGGCATCGGCGAGGTGGGCACTTTGTCCGGGGCGTTCATGCGGGCGGCCTTTCGATGGTTTTCGATGGCAAATGAAATTGGCCGGCAAAGCAACGCTTTGGTCACCGCCGGCCGGGCGCGGATTCTAAAGGTCGGCGCCAAAAGGCCGAGATCAGCCGGGAACTGCCGCAACGAGGCCCTCCCATGCTGGCTGCAACGCAACAGCGCCGATGCACAATCGCGCCCGCGGGTAAACCCGCGTCAGGCGCCGGAAACCTGCGCTTGGTACAACCGCCGGCCGGTCTCGTGGCCGCACCGTTGCCCATGAGCCTCGACGTTCCGCGCCAGTTCTACATCCAGGGAGTGACGAAGGACGGTCGCACCTTCCGGCCCAGCGACTGGGCCGAGCGTCTGGCCGGCGCGATGTCGACCTTCCGCCCCGGCGGCGGCCAGCGCGGCATCAGCGCCGCGATCGGCTACTCGCCCTACTGCGTGCCGCGAACGGTCGACGGCATCAAGTGCGTGATGGTCAACGAGGCCGTGCGCGGCATCGAGCCGATGGCCTGGGACTTCGTGATGAACTTCGCCCGCGACAACGACCTGCAGGTGGTGGAGATCGTCGCGCCGACATGAAAAAAGGGCCTGCCGCAGTAGACCCTTTTTCTGGCACCGGGAACCGAAGGCTTGGGGATCAGGCGGCCAGCGCCAGCGCCTTGACCTTGGCGGCCAGCCGGCTCTTGAGGCGGGCGGCCTTGTTCTTGTGGAAGATGCCCTTGTCGGCCACCGAGTCGATCACGCTTTGCGCGCCCTTGAACAGGTCGGTCGCCTTGGTCTTGTCGCCGCCGGCCACCGCCTTCTGCACGTTCTTCACGACGGTGCGAAAACGCGAGCGCAGCGAGGTGTTGGCGGCATTCAGCGCCACGTCCTGGCGGGCGCGCTTGCGGCCGGAGGCGAGGCGGACAGTCTTCTTCTTGGCTTTGGACGAGGTGGCCATGCGGGTATTGCTCGGGTAGTGCTGTAAGCGGGCGGTGGGTGCGAAGCCAGCGACTATACCACGCCCGCCTATACTCGCGCACAGACCGCCCGTGAACCTCCTCAAGGCCGCTTCCACCGTCTCGCTGCTGACCCTGGCCTCCCGCGTCACCGGGCTGGTGCGCGATCAGCTCATTGCCGCGCAGTTCGGCGCCGGGGCCCTGACCGACGCCTTCAACGTCGCCTTCCGGCTGCCCAACCTGCTGCGCCGGCTGTTCGCCGAAGGCGCGTTCTCGCAGGCCTTCGTCCCCTTCCTGGCCGCCACGCGCGAGCGCGACGGTGACGAGGCCACGCAGTCGCTGATCGACGCCGTCGCCACCGTGCTGCTGTGGGTGCTGCTGGCCACCTGCGTGCTGGGCGTGGTCGCCGCGCCCGTGCTGGTGTGGCTGCTGGCCGCGGGCTTGCAGGAGTTCGACCTCGCGGTGCTGATGGCGCGCTGGATGTTCCCCTACATCGGCTGCATGTCGCTGGTGGCGCTGTCGGCCGGCATCCTCAACACCTGGAAGCGCTTCGCGGTGCCGGCGCTGACGCCGGTGCTGCTGAACCTGAGCCTGATCGCCGCCGCCTGGGGCGGCGTGCCGCTGTTCAAGGCCTGGGGCATCCAGCCCATCCTGGCGCTGGCCGTCGGCGTGATGCTGGGCGGGCTGCTGCAGCTTGGCGTGCAGGCGCCGGCGCTGGCGCGCATCGGGCGGCTGCCGCATTTCGGCCTGGGACCGGCGGCGATCGCGCGCGCCTGGCGCCACCCCGGCGTGCACCGCGTGCTGCGCCAGATGGCGCCGGCGCTGCTGGGCGTCTCGGTGGCGCAGATCTCGCTGCTGATCAACACGCAGATCGCCTCGCAGCTGGGTGTGGGCGCCGTGTCGTGGCTGTTCTATGCCGACCGGCTGATGGAGTTCCCCACCGGGCTGCTGGGCGTCGCGCTGGCCTCGGTGCTGCTGCCGCAGCTGTCCAGCGCGCAGGGGCGCGGCGACGCGGCGCAGTACGCGCAGCTGCTGGACTGGGGCCTGCGCCTCGTGCTGCTGCTGGCGCTGCCTTGCGCGGTGGCGCTGGTGGTGTTCCCGGCGCCGCTGATCGCGGTGCTGTTCCACCATGGCGCCTTCACGACGGCCGACGTGATCCAGACCGCGCAGGCGCTGCGCGGCTACGGCGTCGGGCTGCTGGGCATCGTGGCCGTCAAGGTGCTGGCGCCGGGCTTCTACGCGCGGCAGGACATCCGCACGCCGGTGCGCATCGCGATCGGCGTGCTGCTGGCCACCCAGGCGCTGAACCTGCTGCTCGTGCCCTGGCTGGGGCCCGCGGGGCTGGCCTGGGCGATCGGCCTCGGCGCCACCGGCAACGCGGCGTTTTTGCTGCACGGCTTGCGCCGCCGCGGTGCCTACCAGCCGCAGCCGGGCTGGCCGCGCTTTGCACTGCAGGTGCTGGCCGGCTGTGTGCTGCTGGGCTTGCTGCTGGCCTGGGCGGGCCAGGCGGTGGACTGGCTGGGCACGGCACGAGGCCACCCCTGGCGCCGTGCCGGCTGGATGGCGCTGCTGCTACCGGCCGTGGCGCTGGCCTACCTCGGCTGCCTGCGGCTGTGCGGGCTGCGCTGGCAGCAGTTCCGGCGGCGTGGCTGACCTACACTCGCGGCCAACCGTCCCATGCCAGGCTCGCTGCACTTCGAAACGCCGACCGCGCTGCAATACTTCGCCACCCTGGTGGCGGACGACGCCAGCCTTTCGGCGTTGGAAGCCGCCATCTCGGTGGCGCAGGACGAATATCCGCGCCTGGACGTGCAGGACGTGCTGGCGCAGATCGACGAGCTGGCCGCGCGCTTGCGCCGGCGCATCCCGGCCGATGCGGCGCCGCTGCCGCGGCTGCGGCTGCTCAACCGCTATTTCTTCCAGGAGCTGGGCTTCGCCGGCAACGTGAACGACTACTACGACGTCCGCAACAGCTACCTCAGCGAGGTGCTGCACACGCGGCGCGGCATTCCGATCACGCTGGCGCTGCTGTACATCGAGTTCGCCGGCCAGCTGGGGCTGCAGGCCGCTGGCATCTCGTTTCCGGGGCACTTCCTGGTCAAGCTGCACATGCCGCGCGGCGAGGTGGTGATCGACCCCTTCAGCGGCCAGTCGCTGTCGCGCGAGGACCTGGACGAACGGCTGCTGCCCTACCGCCGCCAGCGCGGGCTGACGGGCGAGTTCGAGGCGCCGCTGGGCTTGTTTTTGCAGCCAGCGCCGCCGCGCGACGTGGTGGCCCGGCTGCTGCACAACCTCAAGGAGATCCACCGCACCGCCGAAGACTGGCCGCGCCTGCTGGCGGTGCTGGAGCGCCTGGTGGTACTGCTGCCCGAGGTTTGGGGCGAGCGGCGCGACCGCGGCCTCGTGCGCGCTGAACTCGGGCGTTATGACGAGGCCGCCGAGGACCTTGACTGCTACCTGGCCCATCATCCGCAGGCCGACGACGCCGCGGCGCTGCAGCGCCGCCTGGCCGAGCTGCGCAGCGGCGGCCCGCGCCCGCATTGAGGCTGACGATGAACGCGTCGACGATGCAGCAGATCCCGCTGGCCATCGGGCCGGAGCCGCTGCCCACCTTCGAGAGCTTCCTGCCCGGCGCCAACGCGGCGGCGCACGCGCAGCTGCAGGCGCTGCAACTGCCGGCGGCGCCGGTCTACCTGTGGGGCCCGGCCGGCAGCGGCAAGACCCATCTGCTGCGCGCGCTGGCGCAACGGCAGCAGCAGCAGGGCCAGCGCGTGGGTTGGTTCGACGCCCGCGACGCCGTGCCCTGGACGCTGGCGGCCGACTGGTCGCTGGTGGTGATCGACCGCTGCGAGGCGCTGGACGCGGCGGCGCAGCAGGCGGCCTTCGCGCTGTTCGTCGAGGCCACCGGCCAGGGCGTGCAGATCGCCGCCGCCGGCCGGCTGCCGCCGGTGGATCTGCCGCTGCGCGACGACCTGCGCACGCGGCTGGGCTGGGGCCACGTGTTCGCGCTGCAGCCGCTGGCCGAGGCCGAGACCCGCGCCGCGCTGCGCCGCGAGGCCGACCGTCGCGGCATCTTCTTGTCCGACGAGGTGATGGACCACCTGCTGACGCGCTTCGAGCGCGACATGGGCAGTCTGATCGGCCTGCTCGACCGGCTGGACCAGTTCTCGCTGGCGCGCTCGCGCGCCGTCACCGTGCCGCTGCTGCGCAGCATGCTGGCCGAGGAGGGCGGGCGATGAAGCTGGCGCTGTTCGACCTCGACGGCACCTTGCTGCCGATCGACTCCGACCACGCCTTCGGCGAGTTCCTGATCGGCCTGGGCTGGGCCGATGCCGCCGAATACCGCCGCCGCAACGACGCCTTCTACGAGCAGTACAAGGCCGAGCGGCTTGACATCGACGCCTACGTCGACTTCTGCACCGCGCCCTGGCGCGACCGCCCGGCGGCCGAGCAGGCCGCGGCGCAGGCCCGCTTCGTCGCCGAGGTCGCGCGGCCGGCGCTGCGCGACAGCGCGCTGGCGCTGGTGCAGCGCCACCGCGAGGCCGGCGACCGGCTGGCCGTGGTGACCGCCACCAACGACTTCGTCACGCGGCCGATCGCGGCGCTGTTCGGCATCGAGACGCTGCTCGCCACCGATCTGCAGCGCGACGCCAGCGGCCGCGTCACCGGCGCGATCAGCGGCACGCCGTCGTTCCGCGACGGCAAGGTGCAGCGCGTGCACGACTGGCTGCGCAGCGAGGGCGCCGACTGGACCGACTTCGACGGTCAGGTGTTCTACAGCGATTCCACCAACGACCTGGCGCTGCTGGAGCGCGTGAGCCACCCGGTCGCCACCAATCCCGGGCCGGCGCTCGAAGCCGTGGCGCGCCAGCGCGCCTGGCCCATCCTCAGACTCTTCGAATGATCAAGCGGTTCATCAACCGGCTGCTCGGCAAGGAGGCGCCGCCCGCGGCGGCGGCCGAGCCCGCCGTCCCCGTCATCCCCATGGGGCAGCGCGTGGAGATCCCTGCCGCCGAGCACCAGATCGACCCCAAGCTGCTGGACGACAACGCGGTGCGCGTGGTGCGCACGCTCCAGGACGCCGGGCACGAGGCTTACATCGTCGGCGGCGCGGTGCGCGACCTGCTGGTGGGCCTGCGGCCGAAGGACTTCGACGTCGCCACCGACGCCACCCCCGAGCAGGTGAAGGCCTTGTTCCGCCGCGCCTTCATCATCGGGCGGCGCTTCCGCCTGGTGCACGTGGTGTTCGGCCGTGGCCGCGAGCACGAGGTGATCGAAGTCTCGACCTTCCGCGCCTACCTCGACGCCGCCGCGGCCGAGCAGGTCAGCGGCAACGAGAAGACGAGCAAGCACCAGATCAGCGACAAGGCCCATGTGGTGGATGCCAGCGGCCGCGTGTTGCGCGACAACGTCTGGGGCCCGCAGATCGAGGACGCGGCGCGGCGCGACTTCAGCGTCAACGCGATGTACTACGACCCGATCACGCAGACCGTGGTCGACTACCACGGCGGCCTGGCCGACGCACGCGCGCGCGTGCTGCGCATGATCGGCGACCCCGCCACGCGCTACCGCGAGGACCCGGTGCGCATCGTGCGCGTGGTGCGCTTCGCGGCCAAGCTGGGCTTCGCGCTCGACCCGGCGACGCAAAAGCCGGTGCGCGAGATGTCGGCGCTGCTGGCCAACGTGCCGGCGTCGCGGCTGTTCGACGAGATGATCAAGCTGCTGCAGACCGGGCATGCGCTGCGCAGCATCGAAGAGCTGCGCCGCCAGGGCCTGGACCGCGGCGTGTTCCCGGTGCTGGACGCGGTGCTGCACCCCGACGTGGCGCACCCGGCGCGTGAGAAGTTCGTCGAACTGGCGCTGACCGATACCGACCGGCGCGTGGCCGAGGGCCGCGCGGTGGCGCCCAGCTTCATGCTCGCGTGCATGCTGTGGCACGACGTGCAATCGCGCTGGCAGGCGCTGCGCGACGCCGGCGAGAGCCCGTTCCCGGCGCTGCAGCAGGCGATCGACGCCGTGTTCGACGCCCGCATCGGCGACATCTCCGGCCGCGGCAAGCTGGCCGCCGACATGCGCGAGATCTGGCAGATGCAGCCGCGCTTCGAGCGCCGCACCGCCAGCTCGGCCGCGTCGCTGGCGGCGCAACCGCGCTTTCGCGCCGGCTACGACTTCCTGCGCCTGCGCGCCGATGTCGGCGAGGTCGACGCCGAGCTGGCCGACTGGTGGGAGGACTACCACCTGGGCAGCGACGAGGAGCGCGAGGCGCTGGTGCGCGCGCTGCGCGAGGTGCACTCGCCACGCAAGGCCGGCACCGTGCGGCGCGTGCCGGCGGCTGCCGCTGCCGCCACGGCTGCAACCGCTGCAACCGCGGCGACTGTGGCCACTGCGGCGACCGCGGATACTGCGGAGACACCCGTGGAGCCCGCGCCGCCGGGCGCCGCCGGTGACGACGCCGCCGCTGCGCCAGCCAAGCGCCGCCGGCGTCGCCGCCGCAAGCCGGCGGGCGACGGCCCGGCCGCACCGGCCGCCGACGCCTGAGCGGCCTGCGGGCCGCTGCCTACAATCCAAGGATCACACCCCGGGGGCGCAGGGATGGTTTTCGGCAAGCTGTTGCCCAAGGAGGGCAACTTCTTCGAGTTGTTCAACGAACACGGCACGCACATCGCGCAGGGCGCGCGCTCGTTCATGGCGATGGTGGAGAACTACAACGACCGCACGCTGCGCGAGAAGTACGCGGCCGAGGTCGACGCCGCCGAGCGCGCGGCCGACAAGATCACCGCGGAGGTCAGCCGGCTGCTGCACCGCACCTTCATCACGCCGATCGACCGCGAGCAGATCCACGGCCTGATCAACGCGATGGACGACATCCTCGACCTGCTGCAAGACTCCAGCGAGGTGATGTCGCTGTACGACGTGCAGCGCATCGGCGAGGACGTGGTGCGGCTGACCGAGATCTCGGTGCGCTGCTGCGAGCGTGTGCAGCACGCAGTGACGCTGCTGCCGCAGCTCTCGCGCGCCGACGTGGCCGACTCGGCCATCAAGACCTGCGAGGAGATCGACCGCCTCGAAAGCGACGCCGACCGCGTGATGCGCTCGGCGATGTCGCGCCTGTTCCGCGAGGAGCAGGACACGCGCGAGCTGATCAAGCTCAAGGCCATCTACGAGCACCTGGAGTCGATCTCCGACCGCTGCGAGGACGTGGCCAACCTGATCGAAGGCGTGGTGCTGGAAAACTCCTGAGTGCTCCTGCGCGCGCTGCCGTCGCGCGAAGCACGGGCACGAACCACCGACAACAACGATGGAAACCGTACCGACCGCACTGTGGGTCGTCGTGATGCTGGTCGTGCTGGCCTTGCTGTTTGACTTCATGAACGGCTTCCACGACGCGGCCAACTCGATCGCCACCGTGGTCTCCACCGGCGTGCTCAAGCCGCAGCACGCGGTGGTCTTCGCCGCCTTCTTCAACGTGCTGGCGATCCTGATCTTCCAGCTCAAGGTGGCGGCCACCGTCGGCAAGGGCATCGTCGAGCCGGGCATCGTCGACCAGCACGTGGTGTTCGGCGCGCTGATCGGTGCCATCGCCTGGAACGTCGTCACCTGGTGGTACGGCATCCCGTCGAGCAGCTCGCATGCGCTGATCGGCGGCATCGTCGGCGCCAGCGTGGCCAAGGCCGGCACCGGGCCGCTGATCGGCTCCGGGATCTTCAAGATCGTGCTCTTCATCTTCGTCTCGCCGGTGATGGGCTTCGTGCTCGGCGCGCTGATGATGGTGGCGGTGGCCTGGATCTTCAGGCGCACCTCGCCGCTGCGGGTGGACAACTGGTTCCGCCGCCTGCAGCTCATCTCCGCGGGCCTGTATTCGCTGGGCCACGGCGGCAACGACGCGCAGAAGACCATCGGCATCATCTGGCTGCTGCTGATCGCCTCGGGCTACACCAGCGCCGCGTCGACGGCGCCGCCGGCCTGGACCATCTGGTCGTGCTACATCGCCATCGGCCTGGGCACGATGTTCGGCGGCTGGCGCATCGTCAAGACCATGGGCCAGCGCATCACCAAGCTTAAGCCGGTGGGCGGCTTCTGCGCCGAGACCGGCGGCGCGGTGACGCTGTTCTTGGCCACCGGGCTGGGCGTGCCGGTCTCGACCACGCACACCATCACCGGCGCGATCTTCGGCGTCGGCTCGGTGCGCAGCGCGTCGGCGGTCCGCTGGGGCCTGGCCGGTAACATCGTGCTGGCCTGGATCGTCACGATCCCGGCGACGGCCTTCATCGCCGCGGTGTTCTACGGCTTGAGCCTGCTGCTGTTCTAACCGGGCAGCGACTCGAACAGCTTCTGGAAGCCGAAGGCGATGGTGCTCATCAGCGCGATGCCGCCCAGCAGCAGCGCCAGCATCGCGCCCAGCACCGGGCCCCAGCCGGTGGGTTGCGGCGGCAGGCCGGGGGCGTGGCGCGCGGCCCAGCGCTCGTCGCTGGTCAGACCATAGACGATGGCCGTCAGCATCGCGGCCGACAGCGACAGCCCCAGCAGCGGCAGCAGCAGCCAGGCCAGGCGGTCGTCCTGGCCCAGCGTGTGCATGCGCCAAGCGCCCCACAGGCCCAGCAGCGTGGGCGGCAGGTATAGCCAGCCCCAGCGGTCGGCGGCGCCGTGCAGGTAGAAGCGATGCAGCCCCAAGGAACCGCCGGCCAGCGCGATCCAGGTCGCCAGGGTCTTGGAGCGGCCGCGGCCGGGCAGTGGACTCATGTCTGCCAGAGTCTATAATGCGCGGTTCTCGGCGCCGGCCACCCGACAAAGAATCCGAAGGTGGCGTATCTACGGTGCGGGGAACCAGGTTTGCTTCGGTCGCCCAAGCTCGTGCGTGTCCCCCGGCTGCGGTGATCTCCTTCGACAACTCAAGGAAATCTCAAATGGTCGTGATCCGACTGGCTCGTGGCGGCGCCAAGAAGCGCCCGTTCTACAACGTCGTGGTGGCCGATTCGCGCGAGCGCCGTGATGGCCGCTTCATCGAGCGCGTGGGCTTCTACAACCCGATGGCCGCCGGCGCCGAGCAGCCGCTGCGCCTGGCGCTGGACCGCGTGAGCTACTGGACCGGCGTCGGCGCCCAGGTCTCGCCGACCGTGGCGCGCCTGGTCGGCCAGGCCAAGCAGGCGGCCTGAGGCCGCGCGCGCAGCCGCCCAGCCGTCGAATGGCCAGCGGCGCACGCCGGTCGGGGCCTCGCGCAGCAGGCTCGGCCGCAGCAGCGAAGCCGGACCCCCGCGGTCCGGCTTTGTCGTTTGCGGCCGACCCCGAGGCGCGCAAGCCCGAAGATGCCGTGGAAGTGGCACGCGTGCTCGGCGCGTGGGGCATCAAGGGCGCCATCAAGCTCAAGGCCTTTGCCGCCGACCCGCAGGCGCTGTTCGCGTCCAAGCGCTGGTATCTGGAAGCCGGCGAGCGCCAGGCCTCGAAGCCACCGGGCGCGGCGGCGGTCGCTGCCGTGATGCCGCGGTTGCTGAAGGTCGTACAGGCGCGCGAGCAAGGCGAGTTCATCGTCGCCACCGCGCAAGACCTGGACGACCGCACCGCCGCCGAGGCGCTGGCGGGCGCCCGCGTCTTCGTCTCGCGCGCCAGCTTTCCCACCCCCGACGACGACGAGTTCTACTGGGTCGACCTGATCGGCCTGGACGTGCGCAACCGCCAGGGGCTGGAACTGGGCCGCGTCAGCAACCTGCTCGAAACCGGGCCGCACTGCGTGCTGCGTGTGCAGCCGCCGGCGGCCGGTGCCGCCGAGGTGCTGATCCCCTTCGTCGACGCCTACGTCGACCGCGTGGACCGCGAGGCACGGCTGATCCACGTCGACTGGGACGCCGGCGACTGACTCGCGCAGCGGCCAGCGGCATGCGCTTCGACGTCATCACGCTGTTCCCCGAGCTGTTCGCGCCGCACCTGGCGCAGGGCATCACGCGGCGCGCTTTCGAGTCGGCGCAGGTCGACGTGCGCCTGTGGCCGCTGCGCGACTTCGCCGACGGCAACTACCGCCGCGTGGACGACCGCCCCTTCGGCGGCGGCCCCGGCATGGTGATGCTGGCCGAGCCGCTGCAGCGCGCATTGGATGCGGTGCGCGCCGAGCGCGGCGACCACGCCGCGGCGGTGGTTCACTTCACGCCCACCGGCCGGCGGCTGGACCAGGCGCTGGTGCAGCAACTCGCCGCCGGCCCCGGTGCGGTGCTGCTGTGCGGGCGCTACGAAGGCATCGACCAGCGCTTCATCGACCGCAACGTGACGCTGGAAGTGAGCCTGGGCGACTTCGTGCTCTCCGGCGGCGAACTGCCGGCGCTGGTGCTGCTGGACGCGGTGGCGCGGCTGCAGGACGGCGTGCTGAAGGCGCCGTCGCACCAGCAGGACAGCTTCTCCGACGGCCTGCTCGAAGGCCCCGCCTACAGCCGTCCCGAGCGCTGGGCCACGCCGGCGGGCGAGCAGCCGGTGCCGGCGGTGCTGCTGTCGGGCCACCATGGGGAGATTGCCGCCTGGCGGCGCCAGCGCTCGCTGGAGCTGACGGCGCGCCGCCGGCCCGACCTGCTGGCCGCGGCACGGGCCGCGGGCCGCCTCTCGGCGGCCGACGAGCGGTTCCTGGCGGCCCTCGGGCTATAATCTGCGGTTTTTCGATCCTCTGCCGGGTTCTCCAATACCTCAACCCGCCCGCGCAAGATCGTTCGTCTGGAGCCTTCAGTGGACCTCATCGCCACCCTCGAGCAGGAAGAAATCGCTCGCCTGAACCGCAAGATCCCCGCCTTCGCCCCCGGCGACACGGTGATCGTCAACGTCAACGTCGTCGAAGGCACCCGCAAGCGCGTGCAGGCCTATGAAGGCGTGGTGATCGCCAAGCGCAACCGCGGCCTCAACAGCAGCTTCATCGTGCGCAAGATCTCCAGCGGCGAAGGCGTGGAGCGCACCTTCCAGCTCTACAGCCCGCTGCTGTCGAGCATCGAGGTCAAGCGCCGCGGCGACGTTCGCCGCGCCAAGCTGTACTACCTGCGCCAGCGCAGCGGCAAGTCGGCGCGGATCAAAGAGAAGTTGGCTTGAACGCCCAAGCCGCCAAAGCCGCCGCAAGGCGGCTTTTTGCTGGCCGGCGCACAATTTCCGCATGAGTCCGTCGCGCATCCTCGACCCGCATGCCGTGCCGGTGGCGGGGCACGACCAGCACCTGGACCCGGTGCCGCCCGAGCGGCTGACGGCCGCTGGTCTGCGCCAGCAGTTCCAGGCTGCGCAAGGCTTCGAGGCACCCATCCACGGTGACGGCGGCCGCCTGTTCGGCGACGACCGGCCGGCTGCGTCTGCGGCCGTGTTGGTGGGCCTGGTCGAGCGCGGCGACGGCCTGCAGGTGCTGCTGACGCGGCGCACCGAGCACCTGCGCGACCACGCCGGGCAGATCAGCTTTCCCGGCGGCCGCGCCGAGCCCGAGGACGGCAGCGCCGAGGCCACGGCGCTGCGCGAGGCGCAGGAGGAAGTGGGCCTGCTGCCCGAGCGCGTGGAGCTGCTGGGCCGGCTGCCCGACTACACGACGGTCACGCAGTACGTGGTGACGCCGGTGGTCGGCATCGTGCACCCGCCGTTCGAACTGCAGCTCGACGCCTTCGAGGTGGCCGAGGCCTTCGAGGTGCCGCTGGAATGGCTGATGACGCCGGCGCACCACCGCCGCCACGTCTTCCAGTACGACGGCGGGCAGCGGCAGTTCCTGTCGATGCCCTGGCGCCGCGACCCGCATGCCGGCGAGTACTTCATCTGGGGCGCCACCGCCGCGATGCTGCGCAACCTGTATCACTTCCTGCGCCATTGACAGGCGGCCGCGGCGCGCGCCCTATCATCGGGCGCGATGAGCTTCTTCGCCGTCCTGCTGGCCCTGCTGCTCGAACAGCTCAAGCCGCTCCCGCGCGACACCTGGGTGCATGAGGCGTTGTTCGCCTGGGTGCGCTGGACCGGGCGCAACTTCGACGCCGGCAAGTCGCATCACACCTGGGTGGTGTGGTGCGTCTCGGTGCTGGTGCCGTCGGCGCTGGTCTGCGGCGTCTACCTGCTGGTGGCGCGCTACAGTCTGCTGCTGGGGCTGGCCTTCGATGTGGCGCTGCTGTATTTGACGCTGGGCTTTCGCCAGTTCAGCCACTACTTCACCGACATCCGCGACGCACTGGAGCGCGGTGACGAAGACCTGGCGCGCCGCCGCCTGGCCGAGTGGCGCCACCTCGACGCCAGCGAGCTGCCGCGCACCGAGGTGCTGCGCCACGTGATCGAGCACGCGCTGCTGGCGGCGCACCGCCACGTGTTCGGCGTCTTCTTCTGGTTCGTGGTGCTGTCGGCGCTGGGCCTGGGACCCACGGGCGCGGTCTTCTACCGCATGGCGGAGTTCTGCAGCCGCTTCTGGGGCTACCGCCACCGCATGCTGGACGCGCCGGCCGACGACCATTTGCTGGCCTTGTCGCGCCGCATCTTCCAGTGGATCGACCACGTGCCGGCGCGGCTGACGGCCTTTGGCTTCGCGGTGGTCGGCAACTTCGAGGAAGCCATCGGCGCCTGGCGGCGCGACGCGGCGCTGTGGCAGTACGGCAATGAGGGCATCATCCTCGCGGCCGCGGCCGGCGCCGTGGGCGTGCAGCTCGGCGGCGCGGCGGCACCCGGCGTGACGCCCGACCGCAGCAAGACCTTCACCACCGGCTCGCCGGCCGACAGCACCGAGGCCCAGGGCTCCACCGCCGGCGTGCCGCCCGTGCCCGGCCACCTGCAAAGCGTGGTCGGCCTGGTCTGGCGCTCGGTGGTGCTGTGGATGCTGCTGGTGGCGCTGCTGTCGCTGGCTAACGTCGTCGGTTGACGTACGCGCCTCACCAGCGCGTCTGCGACAGCTCGGCGTACAGCGCCTGGTAGATGCGCCAGCGCGAGGCGCTGATGCGGCCGGCCTCCAGCGCGGCGCGCAAGCCGCATTGCGGCTCTTCGCGGTGGGTGCAGTTGTGGAAGCGGCAGTGCCCCAGCTCGGCGGCCAGGTCGGGCATCAGCGCCGGCAGCTCGGTGGCCTGCAACTGGCGCAACCCGAACTCCTGGAAGCCCGGTGAGTCCAGCACCGCGCCGCGGCGCTCGGCGTCCAGCCAGTACCAGGTGGTGGTGGTGGTGGTGTGCTTGCCGCTGGCCAGCGCCACCGAGATCTCGCCCACCTGCGCGCCGGCGCCGGGCACCAGGCGGTTGATCAGCGTGCTCTTGCCGGCGCCGCTGGGGCCGAGGATCAGCGTCGTGCGGCCGGCCAGACGCGGCTGCAGCAAGGCCAGCGTCTCGTCGGGCGCTGCCTTGACGGCCAGCTCCAGCACTTCGACGCCCATCTCGCGGTAAGGCCGCAGGCGCTGGCGCGCGGCCTCGGCGGCGGGCAGGTCGGTCTTGTTGAGGCCGACGATCGCCGGGATGCCGGCCGCCGCGGCGGCGATCAGCGCGCGCGCGAGCTGTGATTCGCTGAACGGCGGGTCCACCGCCACCAGCATCAGCAACTGGTCGAGGTTGGCGGCGAAGGACTTGCTGCGCCACTCGTCCTGGCGGAACAGCAGGTTGCGGCGCGGCTCGATCGCCTCGATCACGCCTTCGTCGCCGGCGCGCTGCCAGCGCACGCGGTCGCCGACCACCACCTCGCTTTTCTTGCCGCGCGGGTGGCAGCGCCAGCGTTCGCCCTCGGGCGTCTCCACCACCGCGTGGCGGCCGTGGGCGGCCACCACCAGGCCCAGGTCGAGGTTGGCGCCGGCGTCGCCGCGGCCGGGGGCCGGCCTGGGGTCGCGGCTCAAGGCGAGAGGCCCGGCGGCGGCAACGTCATGCCGGCTGCGGCAGCGCCGCCAGGCGCTCGGAGGCCGGCGGGTGCGAGTAGTAGAAGCGCACGTACACCGGGTCGGGCGTCAGCGTGGCGGCGTTGTCCTCGTGCAGCTTGAGCAGCGCCGAGGCCAGATCGCGGCCGTCGGCCTGCGCGCAGGCGTAGGCGTCGGCCTCGAACTCGTGCCGGCGCGAGAGCTGCGCCGCCAGCGGCGTGACGAAGAACAGGAACGGCGGCAGCGCCAGGCTGAACAGCAGCAGCGCCAGCGCGTCGTTGGGCGCCGCCAGGTTGGGTGCCACGCCCAGGCCGGCGTAGAAGCCGCTCTGTCCGGCCAGCCAGCCCAGCAGCGCCAGGCCCGCGCCGCTGGCGCCGAAGATCATCAGCATGCGCTTGAGCACGTGGCGGTGCTTGAAGTGGCCCAGCTCGTGCGCCAGCACGGCCTCCACCTCCGGCGGCGACAGCCGCGCCAGCAGGGTGTCGAAGAACACCACCCGCTTGGCCGCGCCCAGGCCGGTGAAGTAGGCGTTGGCGTGCGCCGAGCGCTTGCTGCCGTCCATCACGAACAGGCCCTTGGCGGCGAAGCCGCAGCGCTGCATCAGCGCCTGCACGCGGGCTTTCAGGGCCTCGTCGGGCAGCGGCTCGAAGCGGTTGAACAGCGGCGCGATCACGGTCGGGTACAGCACCAGCAGCAGCAGGTTGAAGCCGACCCAGGCCACCCACGCCCAGAGCCACCAGCTGCTGCCCAGGCTGCCCATGATCCACAGGATCAGCGCCGCCAGCGGCAGGCCGATCAACGCGCCGACCAGCGCGCCTTTGAGCAGGTCAGCGACGAACAGCGCCGGCGTCACGCGGTTGAAGCCGAAGCGCTGCTCCAGCACGAAGGTGCCGTAGACGTCGAACGGCAGCTCCAGCAGGCCGCCGATCAGCGTGAAGGCCGCCAGCAGCGACAACTGGTAGGCCATCGCGCCCCAGCGCGGCAGCACCGCGTCGCGCAAGCCGGCGTTGAGGGCGTCGAGCCCGCCCAGCAGCGTCCAGCCCAGCAGCACCGCGGCGCCGAAGGCCATGCTGATCAAGCCCAGGCGCGCCTTGGCGATGGTGTAGTCGGCCGCGCGCCGGTGCGTGGCCAGCGTGACGCTGGCGGCAAAGGCCGACGGCACCTCATCGCGGTGCAGCGCCACGTGGCGGACCTGCCGCGTGGTCAGCCACAGCCGCAGGGCCAGCCAGGCCAGCACGACGCCGGCGAACACCAGGGAGACGAAGGAAGCCTGCATGGGGCCCGAAGTGTAGGCTTGGGCGAGAATCACAAGCCCTTTGTGGCAAGCCTTTTGCCGATCGATGCCCAGCACTGAAACCGTGACCGAAACTGTGACCGAAACCGTGACCGAAACCGCCGCCCAAGCCACCGTCCTCGCTCCCAGCGACCAGAACCTGATCTGGATCGACCTGGAGATGACGGGCCTGTACCCCGACCGCGACCGCATCATCGAAGTGGCGGTGGTCGTCACCGACCCGCTGGTGACCGTGCGCGTGGCAGGCCCGGTGCTGGCGGTGCACCAGAGCGACGCCGTGCTCGACGCGATGGACGCCTGGAACAAGGGCACGCACGGCAGGAGCGGGCTGACCGAGCGCGTGAAGGCGTCCACCATCGACGAAACCGCGGCCGAGGCTGCGGTGATCGCCTTCTTGCAGCGTTATGTGCCGGCCGGCAAGAGCCCCATGTGCGGCAACTCGATCTGCCAGGACCGCCGCTTCCTGGCCAACACCATGCCGCGGCTGGAGGCCTACTTCCATTACCGCAACCTCGACGTCAGCACGCTCAAGGAGCTGGCGCGGCGCTGGAAGCCCAAGGCGCTGGAAGGCTTCAAGAAGGCGCAGGCGCACACGGCGCTGGCCGACATCCACGAGTCGATCGACGAGCTGCTTCACTACCGCCAGCACCTGCTGGCGGTTTGAGCGCGTCGCTCAGGCGCCGGCGCGCAGCAGATCCAGTGCCGGCAGCGCGGCACTGCCCGGCAACACCACGCGGTCGAGCGCGGCGCGCGGCACCTGCAGATGGTCGGCCAGCAGCGGCCGCAGCACGGCGCGCAGGTCGGTGGTGATGCGCAGGTCGCGGCCTTCGTAGCGGTCCTTGGGCGCCAGGCCCGGCCAGTCGGCCAGCACGTGGCCGCCGCGCACCGCGCCACCCACCAGCAAGGCCGCGCCGCCGCTGCCATGGTCGGTGCCGCCGTTGCCGTTGACGCTGACCTCGCGGCCGAACTCGGTGGCCACCAGCACCACCGTGTGCGCCCAGGCACTGCCGTCGGCTTGCGACAGGCCGTCGCGCAGCGCTGCGAGCATGGCATCCAAAGTGCGCAGATTGTTGGCCGCCGCACCCTGTGGGGCCGCCTGGTTGGTGTGCGAGTCCCAGCCGCCCAGCTCCAGCATCGCCACCGTCGGGCCGCCGGGCACGCGCAGGAAGTCGGCTGCCTGCCGCGCCAGCGTCAACGCGATGCGACCGCCACCGCCACCACCGGCACCGCCACCACCACCCATCGCCAGGCTGTCGCGCATGGAAGCCTCGTCGCGCAGGCCGCGGGCGCGCGCCAGCGCCTGCGAGAGTTCGGCATCGGCCTCGTACAGCCGGCCCAGGCGCGCCACCAGGTCCGACGCCGGCTCGGGCAACACGGACGGCGCCCAGGTGTCGACCTCGGCCGCGCCGCGCAGGGCCAGCGGCACGGCGGTGCTGAGCGCCACGCCGCGCCGGCCCGAGGCCTGCAGCGCGCGGCCCAGCCAGCCGGTGGACAGCTCGTGCGGCCGGCTGCCGCCGGACTCCAGCACTTGCTGGGCGTCGAAGTGCGATCGCTCGCGGTAGGGCAGCCCGGTGGCGTGGACGACGATCAGCTCGCCGCTGCTGTACAGGCCGTGCGCCTGCGTCAGTAGCGGGTGCAGCGCGAACGGGCCGGCCAGCGGCAGCGCGGCATCGGCCGCCGCGGCCAGCGAGCCGCGCGCGGCGGCCCAGGCCGGATCGCCGGGTGCGGGCACGGCCATCAGGCCGTCCATGCCGCCGCGCAGGATCAGGAAGACGAAGCGCTCGGGCCGCGTGCTCGACGCGCCGGCCAGGCTCAGGCGCGCCCAGGGCGCCAGCGCGCCGCCCAGCAGCGTGCGCAGCGCGTGGCGGCGGTGGCTTTGCAGCATGGGCTTTTCGCTCCCTTCGTCGATCAGCGGCGCTGAAACTCGGGGCTCAGCAGCAGCAGCGCCAGCGCCTGCGGGCCGTCGGCGGCGCGCTCGACCTGCTGCCGCGTGCCGTCGCTCAGCAGCGGCCCCAGGCTTTGCTGGGCGAGGCCACGCGCGTCGACCTGGCGGCCGAGCCGGTCGGCCAGACGCGTGGCCCATTCGATGCGCTTCCACAAGGCATCAGGCCCCAGCCATTCGTCGGCGCGGTCGGGCCAGCCGGCCGGCGACGGCGCGGCCTGCGGCCGCTGGCCGAGCTGCGCGACGCCGCCATCGGGCTGGCGGCGGAAGGCCGGTTCGCCCAGGCCCAGCAGCCGCGCGCTGCCGACCACGAACTCTTCGGGTGTCTTCAGCTTGCGCGGCGCCGGCGTCCAGGCTTCGGGGCTTTGCAGCAGCGCGGTGTAGACCGCGGGCAGCTCGCCGCTGCTGCGTTGATAGGCCTGGGCCAGGCGCTCGACCACCGCGGGCGGCGGCTCGTCGGCGACGAAGTGGCGCGCCAGCTTGGTGGCGATGAAGCGTGCGGTCGACGGGTGCTGCGCCAGATCGCGCAGCACTTCGTCCAGCGCCTGCGGGCCTTGCGCATAGCGCCGGCCCAGCACCTGCTTGCTGCCGGGCTGGTGCCACGCGGGGTCGAACATCGAGGGCTGGGCGTCGGCTTGCGGCGCATCGCCCGCGAAGTCGCGCAGCGGCACGCGCCAGCCGGTCAGCACGCGGGCGAACTCGGTGACGTCGGACTGCGTGTAGCCACCGGCGACGCCGAGCGTGTGCAGCTCCAGCACCTCGCGCGCCAGGTTCTCGTTCAAGCCGCTGAGGCGCGGGGCGGGTGCGCCATCGGCCCGCGGCAGCCGCTGCAGGCGCAGCACCACGCGCGACTGCGGGCCGGCCGATTGGTCGTTGTCCAGGTAGCGCAGCATCGCCGGATGCTTGACGGCGGCGGCGAGCAGGGTCTCGAAGCGGCCGGCGATGTGCGGGCGGATCGCCTCGCGCTCGAAGGCGCCGACCAGGCCGCGCGCGCTGGCCTTGGCCATCGAGACCGTGAAGTGGTTGGCCCAGAACAGCGCCAGCCGCTCGGCAAAGGGCCGCGCGGTGGTGACTGCGGTCAGCAGCCGGGCACGCTGGTCGGCCTGGACGATGGCGCGGAAGTGCTCGGCGAACTGCTGCTCGGCCGAGCGCACATCGGCCGCCATCATCGCGCCCTCGGCCGGCGCGCGCTGCTGCAGCCGCTGCTGCCGGTAGCGCACGAAGGCGCGCAGCGCGGTCGCGGCATCGGCCAGGTCCTGGCCGCGCTGCGGGTCGGCGGGGCCAAGCTGCGCGAGCAGCCAGCCGCGTGGGTCGGCGCTGATCGCATCGAGCCGCGCTTCGCCCAGGCCGAAGCGGTGGGCGGCGATGGCGGCAGCGGCGGTGCTCGGTGCGGGGCTCGTTGCGGAACTCATGGCCGCCGCAGTGTGCACGCAGCACGGTCAAGCCGCGATGAGCGGCCGGTGAAGAAGCGTGTCGCCCGGCGGCTGAAGCAGCGGCTGAACCAGCGGCTCAGCGCGCCAGCAGCGCGTTGATGGCGTCGATGTCGCCCGCCGTCAGCTGGCCCGAGGCCTGGCGCAGCCGCAAGGTGTTGGTCAGCACGTCGTAGCGCGCCTTGGCCAGGTCGCGCTGGGTCTGGAAGAGGGCGGTCTGGGCGTTCAGCACGTCGAGGTTGACGCGCACGCCGACGCGGTAGCCGAGCTGCGTGGCCTCCAGCGCCAGCTTGCTGGACGCTTCGGCTGCCTCCAGCGCCTTCACCTGCGCCTGGCCCGACTGCACGCCGAAATAGGCCACGCGCGTGCCCTGAGCGACGCTGCGGCGTGTGGCGTCCAGATCCTGGCGCGACTTTTCTTCGAGCAGCAGCTTCTCCTGGATGGAGTTCTGCGTGCTGCCGCCGGTGTAGAGCGGCAGGTTGAACTGCAGCCCGATGCTGGCGATGCGCGTGGTGCCCGGCAGGCCCGAGATGGTGCTGCCGCTCAGGCGCTGGCCGCTGACCGAGCCCACCGCGTCGAGCGTCAATTTGTCGGCCGCGCGCGCCTTCTCGGTCTCCAGCTGCGCGATGTCGACGGCCACGCGGGCGCGCCGCACCGCGGGGTGCAGGGCGTCCGCCGTGTCGACCCAGGCTTGCACGTCGGCCGGGCTGACGGGCGGCAGCACCACCGGCAGTGCCAGCGGCCGCGGGTCGGTGCTGCTGCGGCCCACCAACTGGTCGAGCGCGATGCGCTTGGTGCGCAGGTCGTTCTCGGCGGCGATCTCGTCGGCCTGCGCCTTGTCGTAACGCGCCTGGGCTTCGCGGGAGTCGGTGATGGTGGCGGTGCCGACCTCGAAGTTGCGTTTGGCCGACGCCAGCTGCTCGGTGATGGCGGCCTTGTTGGCGCGCATCGTGCCCAGGGTGTCCTGCGCGGCCAGCACGTCGAAGTAGGCCTGGGCCACGCGCAACAGCAGGTCCTGATCGGCGGTGTCGAGATCGGCCCTGGCGAGCTCCAGCGTCTTGCGCGCCTGGGCGATGGTGGCGTCGTTGGTGCGGTTGATGATGGGGTAGCGTGCGCTTGCGGTGATCGCCAGCGCGTTGCTGTCGCCGCCGCCGCCGATCGGCGGATCGATGCGCCCGATGCTGGCGCTGCCGCTCAAGGCCGCCTGCGGCCGGGCGATGCCTTCGATGGCGGCGACGCGGTAGTCGGCCGAGCGGAACAAGGCCTGCGCGGCCTGGAAGCTGGCGTCGTAGGGGCGGGCGGCCTCGTACAAGTCCTTCAGGCTTTGCGCCTGCGCGGCCGGGCCGAGCAGCAAGGCCGCGCCCAGGGCCAGGGCGGACAGGGTGGGCGAGCGCAACAAGGGCATTGAGGATCCTCGGTCGGGAAGGCGGTCGGGAAGGCGGTTGGAAGGCGGCGGCGTCAATAGCGGGGCACGCCGGCATCGACCTCGCGCGACCAAGCGTCGATGCCGCCCGTCAGGTTATAGACCGCGGGGTAGCCCTGCTGCAGCAGGAATGCGACGACCTGCGCGCTGCGCGCGCCGTGATGGCAGATGCAGACGACGGGCCGTGCGCGGTCGACCTCGGCCAGGCGTTGCGGGATCTGCATCATCGGCACGAACAGCGCGTCGCCACCGCCCGCGGGGATGCGCGCCAGCGCGGTCTCCCAGGGCTCGCGCACGTCCAACAGCAGCGGCCGTGTCTGCGCGTCGGCGCACAGCGCGGCCAACTCGGGGGCGGTGATGGACTGCATGCTGGACAGATGCGGCGAGATGCGGCGCGCGGCGGCCGACGTCAAAAATGGAACGCCGGCTTCTCGGCAAAGCCGTCCAGCCGCGGCGCGACGACGTCGAAGACCTCGCGCTGCTGCCACCCGGCGTCGCCGCTGCGGGTGTAGACCGTGGCGCGCATCATCGGCTCGTCGCCGACAATGGCCGCCAGCCGGCCGCCGGGCTTGAGCTGCTCCAGCAGCCCGCGCGGCACCTCGGCCACCGAGCCCGAGAGCAGGATCACGTCGTAAGGCGCCTCCGGCGCGTAGCCGCGCGCGCCGTCGGCGGCGCTGGTCTGGACCACCTGCACGTTCAGCAGCCCGTTGCGGCGCAGGTTCTCGCGCGCCATCTTCGCCAGCTCGGGCCGGCATTCCAGCGTGACGACCTGCTGCGCGCGGTGCGCCAGCAAGGCGGCCATGAAGCCCGAGCCGGCGCCGATCTCCAGCGCCTTCTCGTGGCGCTGCACCTTCAGCTCCTGCAGCAGCCGCGCCTCGACGCGCGGCTCCAGCATGCACTGGCCGCCGGGCAGCGGCACCTGGGTGTCGAAGAAGGCCAGCGCGCGCAGCGCCGGCGGCACGAAGTCCTCCCGCCGTACGGTGGACAGCAGCGACAGCACGTTGGCATCGAGCACGTCCCAGGGACGAATCTGCTGCTCGATCATGTTGAAGCGGGCGGTTTCGAGGTTCATGATGTACCGTGGGGGGTATTGTAGAGCAGGGCGGGCAAATTCTAGGCGCTGATCTTGACGGCACCTTGATCGGCCGCAGGCCGGCGCCGGCGGCGCGCCCAGCCCGCCAGGTCGTCCAGCCAGCAATAGATGACCGGCACCACCACCAGCGTCAGCAGCGACGAGGTGATCACGCCGCCGATCACCGCCTGGCCCATCGGCGCGCGCTGCTCCGAGCCTTCGCTGACGGCAAAGGCCAGCGGCACCATGCCGAACACCATCGCCAGCGTCGTCATCAGGATGGGCCGCAGCCGCACGCGCGCGGCTTGCAGCAGGGCCTGGTTGCGGTCCATGCCTTCTTCGCGCGAGCGGATGGCAAAGTCCACCAGCAGGATCGCGTTCTTGGTCACCAGGCCCATCAGCATCACGATGCCGATGATCGAGAACATGTTCAGCGTCGAACGGAAGAACAGCAGCGCCAGGACCACGCCGATCAGCGTGAGCGGCAGCGAGCTCATCAGCGCCAGCGGCTGCAGGAAACTCTTGAACTGGCTGGCCAGGATCATGTAGATGAAGACCACCGCCAGCGCCAGCGCCGCCACCGCGTAGCTGAAGCTCTCCTGCATGTTCTTGGTCGAGCCGCCGAAGCTGTAGCGGTAGCCCGGCGGCCAGGCCACGGCGTCCAGCGCCTTGCGGATGTCGGCCGAGACGTCGCCCGAGCTGCGGCCCAGCACGTTGGCATCGACGTTGATCTCGCGCGTCAGGTCGCGGCGGTTGATCTGGTTGGGCCCGGTGGACGGCTGCACCTCGGCCACCTGCGACAGCCGCACGATGCGCGCGCTGCCGTCGGCCGCGGTGCCGACGATCAGCGGCAGGTTGACGAGGTCGGCGCGGTCGGCGCGCGCCTCGGGGGCCAGCTGCACGATCACGTCGTAGGTCTCGCCATCGGCGGCACGCCAGTTGCCGACCGTCTGCCCCGCCACCAGCACGCGCAGCGCGGATGCCACCGCGTTGACGTTGAGGCCGAGGTCCGACGCCGCGTCGCGCCGCATGCGGATGGCCACGGTGGGCTTGTCGGGCTTGAGCGTGCTGTCGAGGTCGACCAGGCCGGGGATGGCCGCCACCCGCGGGGCCAGGGCGCGCCACAGCCGGTCCAGCTCGGCGAGGTCGGGGCCCTGGATCGAGAACTGCAGCGTCTTGCCGCCGCCGAGGTCGGTGACGCCGATGTTGGTGACCGTGATGCCGGGGATGCGCGCCAGCAGCTCGCGCAAAGGGATGGTCAGCTGGTCGACGCTGCGCTTGCGGTCCTTGCGGTCGACCAGGCGCACATAGGTCGAGCCGTAGATCTTGCCGGCCGCGGTGCCGCTGTTGATCGTGGTCACCGTGTACTGCACCTCGGGCATCGCGCGCAGCGCGGCGTCGATCTGCCGCGCGCGCGTCTCGGTGACTTCCAGCGCCGAGCCCACGGGCGTGTAGAAGTTGATCACCGTCTCCGAGAAGTCGGCCTTGGGCACGAACTCGGCGCCGAGGATGGGGATGATGAAGAAGCTGGCCACGAAGGTGGCCAGCGCCAGCAGCACGGTCTTGACCTTGTGCACCAGCGACCACGCGAGGATGGCCTGGTAGCCGTCGGACAGCCAGTGCGTCAGGCGGTCGAAGGCGCCGGTGATGCGGCCGATGGTGCGGTCGTACAGCGTGACCGGCGGCCCGTGGTGCACGCCGTGTGACTGGGGATCGTGCCAGACCGACGAGAGCATCGGATCCAGCGTGAAGCTCACGAACATCGAGATCAGCACCGCGGCGACGATGGTGATGCCGAACTGGTGGAAGAACTTGCCGACGATGCCGCCCATGAAGCCGATCGGCAGGAACACCGCGACGATCGACAGCGTGGTGGCCAGCACCGCCAGGCCGATCTCGTTGGTGCCGTCCAGCGCCGCGTCGTGCGCGCTCTTGCCCATCTGCACGTGGCGCACGATGTTCTCGCGCACGACGATGGCGTCGTCGATCAGCAGCCCCACGCACAGGCTCAGCGCCATCAGCGTGACGGTGTTGATCGTGAAGCCGAAGACGTACATGAACAGGAAGGTGCCGATCAGCGCGATCGGCAGCGTGAGTCCGGTGATGACGGTGGAGCGCCAGCTGTTGAGGAACAGGAAGACGATGGCGATGGTCAGCAGCGCGCCTTCGATCAGCGTGCGCTGCACGTTGGCCACCGCGACGCGGATGGCGCGCGAGTTGTCGCGGTTGATCTCGGTCTTGACGCCCGGGGGCAGCTGCCGCGCCACGTCTGCCAGCGCGGCCTTGAGGCCATCCACCACGTCGATGGTGTTCTCGCCCTGGCTCTTCTGCACCGACAGCAGCACCGTGCGCTGGCCGTTGTAGAGCGCGAGGCTGTCCACCTCCTGCGGGCCGTCGACCACGTCGGCCAGCTGCCACAGCTTGACGGGCTGGCCGCCGCGGCGGGCGACGATGATGTCGCGGAAGTCGGCCGGCGCCTTCATCCGCGCGTTGACCTGCACGACGCTCTCGCGCTCCTTGGAGCGCACGGCGCCCATCGGCAGTTCCTGGTTCTCGCTGCGCACGGCGGCCACGATCTGGTCGATGCCGACGCCCAGCGCCTCCATCGCCGCCGGGCGGACCTGGATGTTGATCTGCCGCGCGACGCCGCCCACCACGCTGACGGCACCGACGCCGCGCACGTTCTCCAGCCGCTTCTGCAGCACCTGGGTGCCCCAGGTCGTCAGCTCCTGCGCGCTGCGGCTGCCGTCGGGCGACAGGATGGCGACGTTGAAGATCGGCTGGCTCGCGGGGTCGAAGCGCAACACGCGCGCGTCCTTCACCTCGTCGCGCAGCGTGGGCTTGGTCAGCGCCACCTTCTCGCGCACGTCCTCGGCGGCGCGGCGGCCGTCGACGTCCAGCTTGAACTGCACCACCGTGACCGAGCTGCCTTCGTACGAGCGCGAGAACACCGTGTCGATGCCGGCCACCGTGTTGACGGCCTCCTCGATCTTCTTGGTCACCTCGGCCTCGACGATCTCGGGCGAGGCGCCGGGGTAGTCGACCAGGATCACCACGGTGGGGATGTCGATGTCGGGGAACTGGTCGATCGACAGCCGCTGGTAGCTGAACAGCCCCAGCACCACGAAGGCCAGCATCACCATCGTGGCCATCACCGGGTTGTGGATGGAGACGCGCGTGAACCACATGGCGCTTGCGCTCCGCTCAGGGCTTGGGGGCCGATGGCGCAGCCGGCACTGCGGATGCGCGCGGTGCCGCCACCGAGGCAGGCACCTGCACCGCGGTGCCCGCCGGCAGGCTGCCGACGCTGGAGCGCAGCACGAGCTCGCCTTCCTTCAGGCCCGACAACACTTCCAGCGCCGGCTCGCGGCCGTTGCCGAAGTCCACCTCGCCCTGGGCGCCGATCTGCACCGCACGCGGCTGGGCGCGGCCCTGCTCGACCACCAGCACCGTGGGCCGGCTCTGCTCGGTGCGCAAGGCCGCGGCCGGGATCGCCAGCACGCTGCGGCGGTCCAGATCGATGCCGCCGCGCGCGAACAGGCCCTGGCGCAGCCCCGGCTGCGCGGCCAGCGCGAGATAAGCCATCACCGAGCGGGTGCCGCCTTGCGCGCTGGGGTTGATGCGCGCCACGGTCGCGGCCAGCGGCGTGTCCAGCCCGTCCACCCGCAGCGTGGCGCGCTGGCCCACGCGCACGCCCACCACGTCCTCGGGGGCCAGCGCGGCTTCCAGCTCCAGCCGGCTCAGGTCGACGATCTCCACCAGCTTGGTGTCGACCGCGACGCGCTCGCCGGGCTGCACCAGCCGCTGCGCCACCAGGCCGGCCAGCGGCGCGCGCAGCTCGGTGTCCTGCACCGCCTTGCGCGCCAGTTCGGCGGCGGCCTTGGCCGCCTGCAGCGAGGCGCGGGCGCCGTTGGCGCTGCTGATCGAGGTGTCGAGCGCGGTCTTGGAGATGAAGCCCTGGTCCACCAGCGCCTTGTTGTTGGCCAGCGTGCGCTCGGCGATCTCCAGCTGCGCCTGCGCCGCGCTGGCCTGTTCCTCGGCCTGGCGCAGCCGCCATTGGTACTCGGTGTCGTCGAGGCGGCCGATCACCTGCCCGGCCTGCACCGCGTCGCCCTCGCGCACCAGCAGCGTCTTGACCTCGGCCGCCACCTTGGCCTTGACGACGGCGCTATTGACCGCCTTGATGTTGCCCGACACCGGCAGCGTGGCCACCATCTCGGTGCGCCGCACCGTCGTGAGGTCGGATGCCGCCAGCTGCAGCGCCTGCGCCGGCGCCGAGGCCGAGGTGGCCACCGCCGATGCCTCCTTGCGCTTGGCCAGCAGCGCGCGGCCGATGCCGACCGCCAGTGCCAGCGCCGCGACGGTGATGACCAACACCCAACGAAAGCGGCGGCTCATGCGTGCACCCTAGGGACTGCGCCCGGTCCCGCCAAGCGGCAATGAGCCCTCGGCAAAGCCTGCGGGCTCATCGCGCCTTCCCCGGCTGCCGCAGCAGGCCATGCAGGATCAGGTCGGCATGTGCCTTCAGCGTCGGCAGGGGGTCGACTTCGGCGCCGTGTACGGCGCAGGCGCCGATGGAGTACTTGTGCAGCATCAGATAGACCATCGGGATGATCAAGGCGTGGGCGGTGGTGGCGGGGTCGACCTTGTGAAACTCGCCGCGGTCGATGCCGCGCTGGACCAGCGCGACGAAGATGCGGTGCGCCGGGCCGACCACCTCGTCGGCATAGAACTGTGCCAGCTCGGGAAAGTTGCGCACCTCGGCCAGCACCACCTTGTGCAGGCCGCCGGCGCCGCTGTCGGCCGCGCGCTGCCACCACTGCTGGTACAGCGCCAGCAGCAACTCGGCGCTGCTGCCTTCGAAGGCGGCGACGAACTCGGCGCCTTCGCCGATCAGCTTGGTGAGGTTTTGCCGCACCACGGCCTTGAACAGCTCTTCCTTGCTGGGGTAGTACAGGTACAGCGTGCCCTTGGAGACGCCGGCCAGCGCGGCCACTTCTTCCGCGCGCGTGGCCGCGAAGCCCTTCTCGACGAACAGGCTCAGCGCCGCGTCCAGCAACTGCTGCGGGCGGATGTCCTTCAGGCGCTGGCGAGGCGGGCGCAGGGTGTTCATCGTTACTGACCGATCGGTCAGTACTGTAGCCGCCCGGCCCGCTCCCGGTCAAATCGGGGGCTGGGCTCGTGGCGGCGCGGGCCGCGCCGCTGGCTATCATCCGCCGCTTTGCCCGCGCCAGAGAACGCCGCCGACATGGACCCCCTGCTGCTTGCCAAGTCCGCCGTGATGGGAGTGGTCGAAGGCCTGACCGAATTCTTGCCCATCTCGTCCACCGGCCACCTGATCCTGGCCGGCACGCTGCTGGGGCTGGACGACGCCAAGGGCAAGGTGTTCGACATCGCGATCCAGACCGGCGCGATCTTTGCGGTGATCCTGGTCTACCTGCAGCGGTTGCGCGCGGTGGCGGTGGCGTTGCCGTACAGCGCGCAGGCGCGGCGCTTCGTGGTCAACGTGGCCATCGGCTTCCTGCCCGCGGCGGTGGCCGGCGTGCTGTTCTACAAGGCCATCAAGGCGCATCTGTTCAACGGGCCGGTGGTGGCGGCGTCGTTCATCGTCGGCGGCTTCATCATCCTGTGGGCCGAGCGGCGACAGACGCGCCCGCGCGTGCTCAGCGTCGACGACATGAGCTGGCTCGACGCGCTGAAGGTCGGCCTCGTGCAGTGCCTGGGCATGATCCCCGGCACCAGCCGCTCGGGTGCCACCATCATCGGCGGCATGCTGCTGGGGCTGTCGCGCCAGACGGCCACCGAGTTCAGCTTCTTCCTGGCCATCCCGACGCTGATCGGCGCCGGCGCCTACAGCCTGTACAAGGAGCGCGCGCTGCTCTCGATGGCCGACCTGCCGATGTTCGCGGTGGGACTGGTGGTCAGCTTTCTGGCGGCCTGGGTCTGCGTGCGCTGGCTGCTGCGCTACGTGGCCACGCACACCTTCGTGCCCTTTGCGTGGTACCGCATCGGCTTCGGCGCGCTGGTGCTGCTGACGTACTTCATGGGTTGGATCAACTGGTCCGACTGAAGACCAGGTCCCACACGCCGTGGCCCAGGCGCAGCCCACGGGCCTCGAACTTGGTCAGCGGCCGGTCGTCGGGCTTGGGCGCATAGCCGGTGCCGGCGGGCGCCGTGTTGGCCAGCAAGGGCTCGGCCGAGAGCACCTGCAGCATCTGCTCGGCATAGGGCTGCCAGTCGGTGGCGCAGTGCAGCCGGCCGCCGGGCTGCAGCCGGCTGGCGATCAACGCCACGAGTTCGGGCTGGATCAGCCGCCGCTTGTGGTGGCGCTTCTTGTGCCAGGGATCCGGAAAGAAGACGTGCACCGCGGCCAGCGAACCGGGAGCGATCATCCGCCGCAGCACGTCCACGGCGTCGTGCCGTACGATTCGCAGGTTATGCAATCCCAGCTCACCGATGCGGCGCAGCAGCGCGCCGACGCCGGCTTCGTGCACCTCGACGCCGATGAAGTCGACCTCGGGCTGCGCAGCGGCGATCTGCGCGCTGGCGTCGCCCATGCCGAAGCCGATCTCCAGCACGCAAGGCGCGCGGCGGCCGAAGACGGCCTGGAGATCGATGGGCTTGGCCTCGAACGGCAACACGAAGCGCGGCCCCAGCTCGGCCAGCGCCTTGTGCTGCCCGCTGCCCATGCGGCCGCCGCGCAGCACGTAGCTGCGGACCGGGCGGCGGGGCGTGGTGATGGCGAGGGGGCGGGGGAGGGGAGTCTCGTCGGTCATCGGGGGCGATTCTGCCGCTGCGGCCGGCGCTAGAATCGCCGCCCAGCGCGGGTGTAGTTCAATGGCAGAACGGCAGCTTCCCAAGCTTCATACGAGGGTTCGATTCCCTTCACCCGCTCCACGCCAACTCAGGGGTTCGGCGCCAGGGGTCCGGCGCTTTCCCGGCTCCAGCAGGCGCAGCAAGCTGGCCAGCGTCATCGGCTCGGCCGCGACCGTACCGGCGTTGCGCGCCCACATGGCCGCTCAAGACAGGTTCACGCGCCCGTGTTCGCCCACGTCCGTCGGCGGCTGGCCGCTGACCGCTGCCTTGGCCATCTTGAACAACTGCGTCAGCTTGCTGTCCTTGGCTTCCCAGTAGTCGGCGTGGGTGATGGTCACGCGCACCAGCGCGAGATCGGGGTCGTCGACGCCGGCAGGAAACCACGCTTCGGTCATCTTGTTCCACAACTGCTGCTGCTTCGTCTTGTCATCGACCACGCGCGCCTCGCCGGACACCGAGACATAGGCGTCGGCGCCGGTGTCGGCGTAGACGATGTTGACCGCAGGCTCGGCGGTGATGTCGGCCACCGCGTCGCCGCGGCGGGACATGAAGAACCACAGGCTGGCGTCTTCGTCGATGCTGCGGTTCTGCGTCGTCATCGGCCGCGAGTGCAGGTGGCCGTTGCCGTGGCGCGTGGTGAACATCGCAAACTTGATGTCCTTGATCAGCCCCCACAGCTTCTCGCGGCAGTGGATGTCGAGGGCGTGTTCGGTGCGGCTGTCGGTCATGATGCGCTCCTGGAAATCAAACGACGTCCAGAATTTAGGCCGCACCGATGCGCCGGCGGATCGGCGCTGAGGCGGACCTGCCGTAGGACGGCACGCCCTGCGCCGCCCCTTTACTTCAGCGCGACCTTCGGAAAATCCACCGGCACGTCCAGCGCCACGTTGACGTAGTTGGTGAAGAGGTTCAGCGCGACGTGGGCGACGATCTCGACGATCTGTTCGTCGGTGAAGCCGGCCTCGCGCAGCTTGGTCACGTCGGCATCGCCGACCTGGGCGCGCTGCTCGACCATCTTCAGCGCGAACGCCAAGGCCGCAGCGGTCTTGCCGTCGGCCGCCTGGCCGACCTGCGCGGCGGCCATCTCGGCGGCGGATGCGCCGGCCTGCTGGCCCAGCACGGTGTGCGCGGCCAGGCAGTATTCGCAGCGGTTGCGGTTGGCGATGGCCACCGCAATCTGCTCGCCCAGCCGGGCGCCCAGCGTGCCCTCGCCGAGTGCGCCGAACGCAGCCCACATGCTTTGCAACGCGGCCGGCGAGTTGGCCACCGCCTTGAACATGTTGGGCGTGGCGCCGAAGGCCTGGTGGATCTGCGCCAGCAGCGGCTGGCTGGCGGCGGGGGCGAGTTGGGGCTGGATGTTGACGCGGGGCATCACGCTCTCCTGGATAAGCGGCAAGGTTGGACATCACCGGCGAAGCGGGCCACGGGCCTGACGGCTCGATCGACCGGCGAAGGCAGTGTGCGGCGGTCGGCCGTATCATGGGAATCAATTCGTCCACCAAACATACCGAATCGTCCAGATGCCGGCCGCTGTCGTCCTGTCGCAGCCGATCGACCGCCTGTCGGGCCTGCTCGAACGCTTTCGCGTCCGTGCGCAGTTGCACCATGCCGGCGCGCTGTGCGGGCTGAACCACTTCGATGCCGCCGAAGGACACGGTTATCTGCACGTGCTGCGCCGCGGCCGGCTCGAGCTCAGCCACCCGGGCGCGCGCGAGGTGCCCCGGCGCCTGCGCTTCGACGAGCCGACGCTGCTGCTGTACCCGCGCCCGTTCACGCACCGCTTTCACAACCCGCCGGCCGATGGTGCCGACTTCACCTGCGCGCGGCTGGATTTCGACGGCGGCGCGCAGCATCCGCTGGCGCGCGCGCTGCCGCCGCTGGTGGTGCTGCCGCTGGCACAGGTGCCGGGGCTGCACGCTACGCTGGAGCTGCTGTTCGCCGAGACCGACCAGGTGCGCTGCGGTCAGCGGCTGCTGGCCGACCGGCTGTTCGAGGTGGTCGTGCTGCAGTTGCTGCGCTGGCTGCTGGACCATCCGCAGCAGGCCGGCGTGCGCCCGGGGCTGATCACCGGGCTGTCGCACCCGCGGCTGGCGCGCGCGCTGGTCGCGATGCACGACGCGCCGGGCGAGCCCTGGACGCTGGCGCGCATGGCCGCTTGCGCCGGCATGTCGCGCACGGCGTTTGCGGATGCCTTCCGTGAGGTGGTGGGCCAGACCCCGGCCGACTACCTGAGCGGCTGGCGCATCGCGCTGGCGCAAAGCCGGCTGCGCGAAGGCCGGCCGGTCAAGATCCTGGCCGAGGAGCTGGGCTACGCCAACCCGTCGGCGCTGTCGCGCGCCTTCGCGGCCAAGGTCGGGCTGGCGCCGCGCGACTGGCTGGCGGCCAGCAGCAGGCCTTCCCAAACCCCGCGCACGTAAGCCGCGCTGGCGGCGGCGCAGGCCAGCGGCTCGGGCTGGTAGTCGAACGGCTCCAGCGCGATCCAGCCCGCGTAGCCGGCGCGCTGCAGCACCTGCAGCACCGGGGCGATCGGCGTCGCGCCCTGGCCGGGGCCGCGGCCGTTGCGGTCGTTCAACTGCACGTGGGCCACGTGGCCGGCGGCCAGGTGGCGGGCCAGCACCTGGTGCACCGGCTCGGTCTCCTCGGCCGACGCGGCGCAGAGGTCGAACACCATGCGCAGCGCGGGCGAGCCGATGCGGTCGACCACCGCGGCGGCCTCGGCCGCGGTGTTGAGCACGGGCGTCTCGCGGCGGGCCAGCGGCTCGATGCAATAGACCACGCCGGCCGCCTGCGCCGCATCGGCCAGCCGCGTCCAGCCGGCCTCGCAGCGCGCCAGCGCGTCGGCCGCGCTCTGCCCCGCCTGCGGCGAGCGCTGGCGCGGTGAGCCGTGCACCAGCACGCCGGCACCGCAGGCGCTGGCGAAGGCGATCAGGTGGCGCAGGACGTCCACGGTGCGTGCGTGCAGCGCCGCATCGGGCGTCGACAGGGACAGCCCTTCAGGCTGCACCAGCAGCCAGTGCAGGCTGCAGATCGACAGGCCGTGGTCGGCGGCGATGCCTTGCAACTGCCGGCCGTCGGCCTCGGTCAGCGTGCGCGGATCGGCGGCCACGGTGAACGGCGCCAGCTCCAGCGCCGTGCAGCCCAGCGCCGCGGCCAGCCGGCATTGCTCGGTGAAAGGCTGCTCGCGCAGCACCTCGTTGCACAGGGCGAGTCTCATCATCAGGGCTGAATTCTCGCGCCTGCGGCCGGGGTAAGATGGCTCGAAAGCCCGAGCCCGATCGGCCTCACGAGCGCGCCGGGCCGCTCCCAAGCGCTCATGCCGGAGCGCGCAGCGCGGAGGTTTCGTCCAGTGAGCGCCCCCTTCCAGGTCCTGTGCGTGTCGGCTCACCCTGCGGATCTCTGGGGCTCGCCCTACGGGCCCTTCGTGCTGCACCCGGTCTCGAGCCTGGCCGATGCCGCGCGCGAGCTGCAAAGCCGCCCCCACGACGCCTTGCTGATCGAGCTGCCCACGGCGGCCGAGCTTGCCGCGCTACAGGCCTGGCCCGCGCTGTCGCACGCGGTGCTCGACGCCGCCGTGGTGCTGGTGCATGCCGAGCCCGAGGTGCCCACGGTGCTGTCGCTGCTGCAGTTCGGCGTGCAGGACGTGCTGCCGCCCACCGATGCGCCGGGCCTGGCGCGCGCGTTGCGCCTGGCCATCGAGCGCAAGCGCATCGAGATGGCGGCGCGCAAGGCCTATGCCACCGACCTGGCCACCGGGCTGCCCAACCACATGCAGCTGCTGGAGCACATGACGCACCTGGTGGCGCTGCGCGCGCGCGAGCCGGCGCCGATGGCGCTGATCGTGCTGCGCGTCGAAGGCCTGGCCGCCGCCGCGGCCGCGCTGGGCGCCGAGGCGGCCAACGTGCTCAAGCGCAAGGTCGCGGTGCGGCTGCGCTCGGGGCTGCGCGCCAGCGACGTGGTGGCCTCGATCGGCGGCGACGCCTTCGCGGTGCTGCTGGCCCGCATCGACGCCCCCGACGACGGCGAGCGCGTGGCCGCCAAGCTGGCGCAGTCGCTCGCCCAGCCTTTCAGCGTGACCGGCCGCGAGCGCAGCTTGGGCGTGCGCGTGGGCCTGGCGCAGTTCCCGGCCCACGGCGATCGCGTGGAAGACCTGATGCGCCGCGCACTGGGCCAGGCGGCCTCGGTCGCGACGGTCGGCCGCGCCGCCTACGCGCACGCCGCCGACCGCGGGCCCTCGGCGGCGGCCAACGACGACGAGTAGCCCGGCAGCTTGCCTACTTGTTGATGTCCCCCAGGCACAGGTACTTCAGCTCCACGTAATCGTCGATGCCCTGGCGCGCGCCTTCGCGGCCGAGGCCGCTTTGCTTGACGCCGCCGAAGGGCACTTCGGCGGTGCTGATCAGGCCGGTGTTGATGCCCACCATGCCGTATTCCAGCGCCTCGGCGACGCGGAAGATGCGGCCCACGTCGCGGCTGTAGAAGTAGCTGGCCAGCCCGAACTCGGTCGCGTTGGCCAGCGTGATGGCCTCGGCCTCGGTCTCGAACTTGAACACCGGCGCCACCGGGCCGAAGGTCTCTTCTTTCGCGCACTTCATCTCGGCGGTGGCGTCGGCCAGCACGGTGGGCGTGTAGAAGCGCTCGCCCAAGCCCGGTGCCCGCGTGCCGCCGACCACGACGCGCGCGCCCTTGGCGACGGCATCGGCCACGTGGCTCTCGACCTTGGCGACGGCGTCGTCGTCGATCAGCGGGCCCTGGCTGACGCCGGCCTCGAAGCCATTGCCGACCTTGATGGTCTGGCTCTTGGCGGCCAGCTTGCTGACGAAGGCGTCGTAGACGCCGGCCTGCACGTACAGCCGGTTGGCGCAGACGCAGGTCTGGCCGGCGTTGCGGTACTTGCTGACCATCGCGCCCTCGACGGCGCTGTCGATGTCGGCGTCGTCGAAGACGATGAAGGGCGCGTTGCCGCCCAGTTCCAGGCTGATCTTCTTGACCGTGGGCGCGCATTGCGCGGCCAGGATGCGGCCGACCTCGGTGCTGCCGGTGAACGAGAGGTGGCGCACCACGTCGCTGGCGCACAGCACGCGGCCCAGTTCGACGGAGCCGGCGCCGTCGGCGGTGACGATGTTCAGCACGCCGGCGGGCATGCCGGCGCGCTGCGCCAGTTCGGCCACCGCCAGCGCCGACAGCGGCGTGGCCTCGGCCGGCTTGATGATCACGGTGCAGCCGGCGGCCAGCGCCGGCGCCACCTTGCGCGTGATCATCGCGATCGGAAAGTTCCACGGCGTGATCGCGGCGCAGACGCCGATCGGCTGCTTGACGACCAGGAAGCGCTTGCCGGGGTCGGTAGCGGGGATCGTCTCGCCGTAGACGCGGCGGCCTTCCTCGGCGAACCACTCGACGAAGCTGGCGCCGTAGACCACCTCGCCGCGCGCCTCGGCCAGCGGCTTGCCCTGCTCGGCGGTCATGATGCGGGCCAGGTCGTCGGCGTGCTGGTTCAGGAGCTGGAACCACTTCATCAGGATGCCGTGGCGCTCCTTGGCGCTGCGCGAGCGCCAGGCCGGCCAGGCCTTGTCGGCGGCGACGATGGCGTCGTGCGCGTCGGCCGGGGCGAGGTTGGCCACGTCGGCCAGCTTGAGGCCGGTGGCCGGGTCGGTCACCGCGAAGCGCGCGTTGCCGGCCACCCATTGGCCGCCGATCAGCGCATCGGTCTTCAGCAGGCTGGCGTCGGCCAGCGCCGACAGGGGAGAGGTCTTGGTGTCCATGGCTCAGTCTCTTCGATCGTTGGGATTCAGCGCTCGCTCGGTCCAAGCCTGGCCGGCGCGGATCGCGTCGCCGTGCTGGTCCAGCTCGGGCGGCGGCGTGGGCGCCAGCGCCCGTTGGCCGTCGAAGCGCATCGGGTTGGCCACCAGCGGCATCGCGCGGCCGTGGCGGTCGGCCAGCTGGGTCTTCAGGCCGCGGTGCTGCACCTGGCGGTGTGCAAACACCTGCGGCAGGTTGAGGATGGGCGCGCAGGGCACGGCGTTGGGCTCCAGCAGATCGCACCAGCCCTGGGTGGTGCGCGTCAGCAGCCAACGCGCGACGAGCGGGATCAGCTCGTCGCGGTGTTCGATGCGCGCCGAGTTGGTGACGAAGCGCGGATCCTGCGCCACCTCCGCGTGGCCGGCCAGCTGGCAGAAGCGCTGGAATTGGCCGTCGTTGCCCACCGCCAGCACGATGTGGCCGTCCTGCGTGGGCAGCACCTGATAGGGCACGACGTTGGCGTGCGCGTTGCCCATGCGCTTGGGCGTGATGCCGCCCACCAGGTGGTTGCTGGCCTGGTTGGCGAGCATCGCCACCTGCACGTCGAGCAGCGCGGCGTCGATGTGGCAGCCCTGGCCGCTGGCCTCGGCGCGGCGCAGCGCCGCCAGGATCGCGGTGGCTGCGTACAGGCCCGTGAAGAGGTCGGCCACGGCGACGCCCACCTTCTGCGGCTCGGCGCCCGGCGTGCCTTCCTTCTCGCCGGTCACGCTCATCAGGCCGCCGGTGGCCTGGATCGCGAAGTCATAACCCGCTGCCTGCGCGTACGGGCCATCCTGGCCGTAGCCGGTGATCGAGCAGTAGACCAGCCGCGGGTTCAGCGCAGCCAGGCCGGCGTAGTCCAGCCCGTACTTGGCGAGCTGGCCGACCTTGTAGTTCTCCAGCACCACGTCGGCGTCGCGCGCCAGGCGGCGCACGAAGTCGGCGCCTGCGGGCGTGGCGATGTCCACCGCCACCGAGCGCTTGCCGCGGTTGCAGCTCAGGTAGTAGGCCGCCATCTTGTCGGCCTTGTCGCCCCACCAGGGCGGGCCCCAGGCGCGGGTGTCGTCGCCGGCGCCGGGGCGCTCGACTTTGATGACCTCGGCGCCGTAGTCGGCCAGCAGCTGCGCCGACCAGGGCCCGGCCAGCACGCGCGACAGGTCCAGCACGCGCACGCCGGCCAGCGGCTGGTGGGCGGCGGTATTCATCAGTTGGCGAAGGCCGCGATGCCGGTGATCGCGCGGCCCAGGATCAGCGCGTGGATGTCGTGCGTGCCTTCGTAGGTGTTGACGACTTCCAGGTTGACCAGGTGGCGGGCCACGCCGAACTCGTCGCTGATGCCGTTGCCGCCCATCATGTCGCGCGCCTGGCGGGCGATGTCCAGCGCCTTGCCGCAGCTGTTGCGCTTGAGGATGCTGGTGATCTCGACCGAGGCCGTGCCTTCGTCCTTCATGCGGCCCAGGCGCAGGCAGCCCTGCAGGCCGAGCGCGATCTCGGTCAGCATGTCGGCCAGCTTCTTCTGCACCAGCTGGTTGGCGGCCAGCGGGCGGCCGAACTGCTTGCGGTCCAGCGTGTACTGGCGGGCGCGGTGCAGGCAGTCCTCGGCCGCGCCCAAGGCGCCCCAGGCGATGCCGTAGCGCGCGCTGTTCAGACAGGTGAAGGGGCCCTTGAGGCCGCGCACGTCGGGGAAGGCGTTCTCCTCGGGGCAGAACACCTCGTCGAGCACGATCTCACCGGTGATGCTGGCGCGCAGGCCCACCTTGCCGTGGATCGCGGGGGCCGAGAGGCCCTTCCAGCCTTTCTCCAGCACGAAGCCGCGGATCTGCCCGCCGTCGTCCTTGGCCCAGACGACGAAGACGTCGGCGATCGGGCTGTTGCTGATCCACATCTTGCTGCCCGAGAGCGAATAGCCGCCGTCGACCTTCTTCGCGCGCGTGATCATGCTGCCGGGGTCGGAGCCGTGGTTGGGCTCGGTGAGGCCGAAGCAGCCGATCCATTCGCCGGTGGCGAGCTTGGGCAGGTACCTGGCGCGGGTGGCCTCGTTGCCGAAGGCGTTGATCGGCACCATCACCAGCGAGCTTTGCACGCTCATCATGCTGCGGTAGCCCGAGTCGACGCGCTCCACCTCGCGCGCGATCAGCCCGTAGCAGACGTAGTTGAGCCCGGCGCCGCCGTAGGCCTCGGGGATCGTCGGGCCCAGCAGGCCCAGCTCGCCCATCTCGCGGAAGATCGCGGGGTCGGTCTGCTCGTGGCGGAAGGCCTGCTGCACGCGCGGCGCCAGCTTCTCCTGGCAGTAGGCGCGCGCGGCGTCGCGCACCGCGCGCTCGTCGTCGCTGAGCTGCTGGTCCATCAGCAGGGGATCGTCCCAGGAAAAGGCGGCGGCGCGGGCCATGATGGTGTCTCCGGTGCGGCTGTCGAAACCCTGCACGATAACAAGCCCGGCCGACCCGCCAGGCGCCGCGCCGGGCGCCGCTACAATCTGGTTGATTCAACCAATTGCGGGCGCTTGCCGTGGAAGCCATCGGTCTGTTCGAAGCCAAGACCCACCTGTCGGAGCTGGTGGCGCGTGCCGAGCGCGGCGAGGAAGTCGTGATCACGCGCCACCACAAGCCGGTGGCCAAGCTGGTGCCCATCGTCGCCGTCGAGTCCGATGCCGCCGCGCGCCGCGCCGCCATCAACGGCCTGCTGCGCGGTGCGCGTGGGCGCGTGCTGGGCATGGACTGGCACCCGCTGCGCGACGAGGGCCGGCGTTGAGCCCGAACGCCGGCTTCCTGCTCGACAGTTCGGTCGCCCTGGGCGCCTTCTTCGAGGACGAGCAGGACGACTACGCCATCAGCGTCTGGCGCTCGCTGGCCGACGTGCCGGCCTTCGTGCCGGCGCTGTGGCACCTGGAGATGGGCAGCATCCTGTCGCGTGCCCTGCAGGCCGGCCGCATCTCGCCGGCGGCGCTGGACGACTGCTGGTCGCGGCTGGCCACCATCGGCCTGCAGGTGCTGCCCTTCCACGGTGACGCCCGCCACTGGACCCAGCGCGCCGCCGACTGGCGGCTGACCGCCTACGATGCCTGCTACCTGGACACTGCGCTGCAGCAGCGCCTGCCGCTGGCCACCAAGGACCAGCAACTGGCCGACGCGGCGCGCCGCGTGGGCATTCCGATCTACCTGAACCGTTCAGCCGAAAGCCGCCGATGAAAGCCGCCGAGATCCGCTCCACCTTCTTGAAGTTCTTCGAATCGAAGGGCCACCAGATCGTCCCGTCCAGCCCCGTGGTGCCCGGCGACGACCCGACGCTGCTGTTCACCAACGCCGGGATGAACCAGTTCAAGGACGTGTTCCTGGGCTTCGACAAGCGCAGCTACACGCGCGCGGCGACGGCGCAGAAGTGCATCCGCGCCGGCGGCAAGCACAACGACCTGGAGAACGTGGGCTACACCGCGCGCCACCTCACGTTCTTCGAAATGCTGGGCAACTTCAGCTTCGGCGACTACTTCAAGCACGACGCCATTCGCTTCGCGTGGGAACTCCTGACCACGCAGTTCAAGCTGCCTGCGACCAAGCTGTGGGCCACCGTGTACGCCGAGGACGACGAGGCCTACGACATCTGGAAGAACGTGATCGGGCTGCCGCCTGAGCGCATCGTGCGCATCGGCGACAACAAGGGCGGCCGCTACATGTCCGACAACTTCTGGATGATGGGCGACACCGGCCCCTGCGGCCCTTGCTCGGAGATCTTCTACGACCACGGCCCCGAGGTGGCCGGCGGCCCGCCCGGCAGCCCCGAACAGGACGGCGACCGCTACATCGAAATCTGGAACAACGTCTTCATGCAGTTCAACCGCACCGAAGACGGCGTGATGCACCCGCTGCCCAAGCCCAGCGTGGACACCGGCATGGGCCTGGAGCGGCTGACCGCGGTGCTGCAGCACGTGCACAGCAACTACGAGATCGACCTCTTCGTGCGGCTGCTGGCGGCGGCCAAGAACGCGGTCGACTACGCGAGCGGCCCGGGCGCCGGCTGCGATCCGGCAAGCCCCAGCCTGAAGGTCATCTCCGACCACATCCGCGCCTGCACCTTCACGATCGTCGACGGCGTCATTCCGGGCAACGAGGGCCGCGGCTACGTGCTGCGCCGCATTGCGCGCCGCGCGATCCGCCATGGCTACAAGCTGGGCGCGCGCAAGCCCTTCTTCCACACGCTGGTGATGCCGCTGGTGGCCGAGATGGGCGAGGCCTACCCCGAACTGCAGCGCGAAGGCGCGCGCGCCACCGAGGTGCTCAGGCAGGAGGAGGAGCGCTTCTTCCAGACGATTGCCAACGGCATGGAGATCCTGGAAGCGGCACTCGCCGGGGGCGTGAAGCAACTCGACGGCGAACTCGCCTTCAAGCTGCACGACACCTTCGGCTTCCCGCTCGACCTGACGGCCGACGTCTGCCGCGAGCGCGGCGTCACGGTCGACGAGGCGGCGTTCAACGCTGCGATGAACCGCCAGCGCGAGCAGGCGCGTGCGTCGGCCAAGTTCAAGATGGCCACGGGCCTGGCCTACAGCGGCGCCGACACCGCGTTCCACGGCTACGAGCACCTGGTGTGCGAAACCGCCAAGGTGGTGGCGCTGTACGTCGATGGCACGTCGGTGGCCAAGGCCAAGGCCGGCGACGACGTGGTGATCGTGCTCGACCACACGCCGTTCTACGCCGAGAGCGGCGGCCAGGTGGGCGACACCGGCGAGCTGCGCAACGCGCGCGCCCGCGTGCTGGTGGAAGACACCGTCAAGGTGCAAGCCGCGGTGCACGGCCACCAGGGTCGCATCGTCGAAGGCGAGGTCGAGGTCGGCGACAGCTTCGTCGCCCGCGTCGACGGCGAGCGCCGTGCACGCACGGTGCGCAACCACAGCGTCACGCACCTGATGCACAAGGCGCTGCGCGAGGTGCTGGGCGCGCATGTGCAGCAAAAGGGCAGCCTGGTGACGCCGGAGCGCACGCGCTTCGACTTCGCGCACAACGCACCGATGAGCGATGCACAGATCGCGCAGGTCGAAGCGCTGGTGAATGCGGAGATCCTGGCCAATGCCGGCACGCTGGCGCGCGTGCTGCCGATCGACGAGGCGCAAAAGCTCGGCGCGATGATGCTGTTCGGCGAGAAATACGGCGACGACGTGCGCGTGCTCGACATCGGCAGCAGCCGCGAGCTGTGCGGCGGCACCCACGTGCAGCGCACCGGCGACATCGGCCTGTTCAAGATCGTCGCCGAGACCGGCATCGCCGCCGGCGTGCGGCGCGTGGAGGCCGTCACCGGCGACAACGCGCTGGCCTACCTGCAGCAGCTCGAAGGCACGGTGGCCGGCGTTTCGGCGCGGCTCAAGGTCACGCCGGCCGAGGTGGGCGGCCGCGTCGACGGCCTGCTGGACCAGCTGCGCGTGCTGGAGAAGGAGATCACCGCGCTCAAGGGCCGGCTCGCCTCGTCGCAGGGCGACGAACTGGCGGCGCAGGCTGTCGACGTCAAGGGCCTGAAGGTGCTGGCCGCGCGGCTGGACGGCGCCGACGCCAACACCCTGCGCACGACGATGGACCAGTTGAAGAACAAGCTCAAGAGCGCCGCCATCGTGCTGGCCGCGGTGGACGGCGGCAAGGTGCAGCTCGCTGCCGGCGTGACGGCCGACGCGACGGCCAAGGTCAAGGCCGGCGAGCTGGTCAACTTCGTCGCCGGCCAGGTGGGCGGCAAGGGCGGCGGCAAGGCCGACCTGGCGATGGCCGGCGGCAGCGATGCCGCGGCGCTGCCGCAGGCGCTGGCCTCGGTGGCCGGCTGGGTCGGTGCGAAGCTGGTGCCGTGAGTCAGGCCTTGGCGCTCAGGACCGTCGCGGTGCACTCGCCGAAGCCGATGCTGCGAAACCCTGGACGCTCGCAGAACCCACGCATCGTGACGGTGTCGCCGTCTTCGAGGAAGCTGCGTCGCTCGCCGTTGGACAGTTCCAGCGTCAGCGTTCCGCCCTGGGTGAGCTCGAGCAGGCAGGCGGCTGACTGTGCGGTCGGACCCGACAGCGTTCCCGTGCCGAGCAGGTCGCCCGACAGCAGGTTGCAACCGTTGACCGTGTGATGGGTGACCATCTGCGCCACGGTCCAGTACGCCGCGTCGACGAAGCGGGTGCGCATGATGCGGTTGCCCCTGAACGAGGCTGCGCGCATCTTTGACGTCTGCAGCCACACCTCCAGCGTGATGTCGACGTCCCCAGCCTCCCGGTTGGCGTGGCTGTCGAGGTAAGGCAGCGCTTGCGGGTCTCCCGGCGGCCGTGTGAATGGTCGGCGAAACGGCGCCAGCGCCTCGAGGGTCACGATCCACGGCGACAGCGAGGTCGCGAAGCTCTTGCCGAGGAAAGGTGCGAGCGGCTGCGCCTCCCACGACTGGATGTCGCGCGCACACCAGTCGTTGAGCAGCGTCAGGCCGGTGATGTGGGCCTCGGCGGTTTCGATGGAAATCGACTCGCCTTGTGCGCGCCGAAACCGGCCATAGGGCAGGTTCTGGCTCGGCAAGGGGCTGTCCGGCGCGTTGGCACGGCGCACCCAACTGAGCAGCTCGGGTGCGGTCGTGTCGACGTGCGACGTCATCGGGCCTGCCGAGGGATGAAGGGTAGAACCAGGTGCGAGTCGTAGTGGCTGCCGGTCAGGATGGTGTTCTCGCCGGCGAGGCGACTGATGTCGCGATCCTGGGGGTCGGTGTGGAGGAACGGTCCTGAACCCTTGCGCGGCCCGGATGCGTTTTCACGCGCAAAGTCCTCGGCATCGACGCGCACGGCAAGCCGGTAGCCAGCGGGCAGGACGATCGAGGTGGGCCAGATCTCGACCTCGACCCGGTAGTCCTGGCCCGGCTGCAGCCACTCGACCTCGGTGTGCGACCGGTACGGCTGCCAAGGCTTGGACCGGGCGGGATCGGTCTTCCGATGCGAGGCGCGCAGCCATCCCTGCGCGATGGGCACGGCGGGGTCGGTGGCGCCTCGGAACAGGACTTCGTTGCCGGCCGGGTCGTAGGCTCGCAGCGTGACGAAGAGATCGACGTCCAGCGTGCTCGCGCGAATCCACAGCGCCAGCGCCACTGGCCCCGTGAACTCGGTTTCGACTTCCATGGGCGCGCTGAGGAATTCCACGCCGCGGCCCGGCGCTTGGTAGGAGACCTGCGCAGTGGTGGCCGGTTGCTCGCTCGACAGGGTTTGCGTCGACGCGTCCAGGTACAGGCGCTCCCAGACCGTGCGCTCCAGCGGCCAGGCGTGTTCGGCGCGCGGCTCGAAGCGGTCCACATGGCGGACCTCGATCATCAGCGGCGGCTGGTCGTCCCAGCCGTTGCGCTCATCCTTCAGGAAGCGGTCGAAGAAGCGCTTCTGAAGCTGCAGGTACTCGGGGAGGTAGAAGGATTCCCAATGCGTGCCGCCGTGCATCTGCAGCCACTTCTGGCTGGAGCCGGCGCCGCGGAAGCCCTCGACGTTGCCGCGCAGGTGCAGACCCATGCCGCCCCAGTTGCCGGCCGACAGCAGCGGCACCTGGATGTCGGCGAGGGTGGCGTTGCGCTCGTTGTACCAGTCGTCGTCCAGCGGATGGCCTCGCAGCTCGTCGATGATGTCGGTGCGGTTGGCGCGCAGCGCCTGGGCGTCCAGCGCCGGCCCCGTGGTGGTCGTCGACGTCTCGCGGTCGATGTACGGGCTTAGCGCGTTGCCGTTCTGGAGCGCCAGAATCTGCTTCGGGAACCACAACTGCACGAACGCGTTGCTGAAGATGCCGCCGTGATGGCTGAGGTCTCGATAGAGGTCCGAGGCGCCCTCCCACGGGCACATGGCCGCCAGGTGAGGCGGCCGCAGCGCTGCGACCTGCCACTGGTTCATCGCGTAGTAGGAGATGCCCAGCAGCCCGACGCGGCCGTTGCTCCAGTCTTGCGTGCCGGCCCACTCGATGCTGTCGTGGTAGTCCTCGGTCTCCTGCCGCGACCAAACCGAGAGCATGCCCGGCGACTCGCCGGCACCTCGGCTGTCCACGACCACGATGGCATAGCCCCAGGGCACCCAGCGCTCCGGGTCGGCAACTTCCCATCGCAGGTACTTGCCGGAGCTGCCGTCTGTGTCGAGGCCCGGATAGAGCTGCTTCAACTCATCCCACTGCGGCTTGAAGGCATCCTCGAAGTGGGCGTCCTTGCCGTACGGGCCATGCGTCATCAGCACCGGCACGGGGGTGTCGCCCTCCGGACGGAACACGTTGGCGCGCAGGATGGAGCCGTCGCGAAGGCGCACGGCAACGTTCTTTTCGACAATCATGGTTTCAACCTCTACGTGAAGAGCGCGACGGCGCGGGTCCAGCCTGCCGATGCACCGCGCACCTTGGCCGGAAAGCAGGAGATGAAGAAGCCATCCGCAGGCAGTGCCTCCAGGTTGTGCAGCTTCTCCAGGTGGCAGTAGCCGATGTCGCGGCCCGCCTTGTGACCTTCCCAGATGATCGACGGGTCCTTGTGGTCCTGGTAGCGCTTGGCCGTGTGCTGGAAAGGCGCGTCCCAGCTCCAGGCGTCGGTGCCCGTGATGCGCACGCCGCGCTCCAGCAGGTACATCGTCGCCTCGTAGCCCATGCCGCAGCCGGACTGGACGTAGTCGGCCTCGCCGTAGCGGCTGCCCGCTCGCGTGTTGATGACGACGATGTCCAGTGGCTTGAGCTCATGGCCGATGCGGCGCAACTCGGCCTCGACGTCCGCTGCCTGCACGATGTATCCGTCCGCGAAGTGGCGGAAATCCAGTTTGACCCCTGGCTGCAAGCACCACGCCAGCGGCACCTCGTCGATGGTGATGGCCGCCTCGCCGCCGTTCATCGTCGAGGCAAAATGCCACGGGGCGTCGAGGTGGGTGCCGTTGTGCGTGCTCAGCTCGACCTTCTCGACGGCCCAGGCCTCGCCTTCGGGGAGGTCGCCCGGCTGCAGACCCGGAAAGAACTGCGCCAGCCGAGGGAAGCTCTCCTGGTGATTGATGTAGTGGATCCTCGGTGCAAACGCCGGGGGGTCCGAGATGACATCGTTCTCCAGGTAGATGGAGAGGTCGACAATCTTCTTGAACATCACGCGTCCATCTCGATGCCCAGCGGCGGCAGAATCCGTTGATAGACGGCGTACTCCTTCTCCAGGTAGGTCTTGAACTGCGCCGGCGGCATGCCGGAGACCTTGTTGCCGAAGGTCTTCATCTTCGACCTGTACTCGGCATCCGACAGTGTCCTGGACACCTCGGCGTAGAGCGCCGCGAGCGTCTGCGGCGGCATCTTCGGCGGCGCCAGAAGCCCCAGCCACGCCGGCACATCGATGTCTGCCAGGCCGAGCTCGGTGAAGGTCGGCACGGTGGGCAGCGTGTCGGCGCGCTCCGGCCCCGTGATGGCCAGGGCCTTCAGCTTCTTGCTGTCGAGGTACTGGGTGACCGACGAAGGTGCGATGAAGGACACGTCGACCACGCCGCTGATGAGGTCGGTGAGCGGCGTGCCCTTGTACGGGACGTGGATCAGGTCGATACCGGCGCGCTTGGCGAACAGCGCGCCCACGACGTGCGTCGTGTTGCCGTTGCCTGCCGAGGCATAGGTCAGCTTTCCCGGTTCCCGCTTCGCCGCTGCGATGAAGTCGGCGAGGCTGTTGAACGGGCCGTCGCCGCGATGAAGGAGCGCGAAGCCGTAGGTCGAATAAGCCATCGTCACCGGCGTGAACGAAGCAATCGGGTGATACGGAATCTTCTTCATCAAGACGCCGTTGGTCAGGTGCCCGCCGGTCGTCCAGAGGACGACCGAGCCATCGGGTTTCGACCGTGACACGTCACTGGCGCCGATCGTCGTGGCAGCCCCCGGCTTGTTCTCGACGATGCAGTTGCGCCCGGAAGTCCGTTGGTGGGTGTCCGAAAAGATTCGAGCCATGCCGTCGAGCGCACCGCCTGCCGGGAAGGGGACCACGATTCGCAGCATGTCGGGCAAGCCGCCCTTGTCTTGCGCCAACACCGCGGGCGCTGCGAGGGTTGCGGCCATGCCGGCAAGGGTGGTACGTCGGGTCAAGGTCATGGTTCAGTCTCCTTTCATGCGCCAGTGGCGCACTCGTCTGTGCGCCGGGATCGGGGTCGGCTGGAGTTTAGCTTGATTCAAACGCATGTTTCAATCAACTGTTTATTGAACCGCGATGGAACAATCCGCAGCCGTGCCGCGAACGGTGCCCGTCATGCTTGCCAAAGTGCCTGCCCGCTCAGCTTCATCGACCGACAGCCTCACCAAGACCAGAATCATCGAGTCCGCGCTGGCCCTTTATGCGCAGCACGGCATCGATGGCGTTGCCGTCCGCGCGCTGACCAGCCATGCGGGCGTCAACGTCGCCGCGATTCACTATCACTTTGGCGGGGCAGATGCGCTCGCGGAGGCGGTGTTCGGTGAACTCTCGGAGCGGATCAACCAGCGCCGCACTCAGGCCTTGGCGCAGTTGGTGGCCGCCCGGAAACCGCAGCGACGCGCTGCGGCCTTGCGTCAGGTCGTGACGATCTTCGTGGCGCCGTACTTCGACAAGACCTCATCCGTCGAGGGCCAGTTGCTGGCCCAGTTGATCCTCAAGCACCGGCTCTCGCCCTCGCCGATGACCGAGCGGATCATCAAGGAACACTTCGACCCGATGGCGCGGCTGTTCGTCGCGGCGCTGCACGAGTGCGTGCCCAATGTGCCGATGAGCCTGATGTACTGGAGGTACACGTTCATGGTCAGCACGGTCGTACTCTCGACCAGTGACCGCGGGCGGACGGCTCGGCTGCAGGCGCTCTCGGGTGAAATCCAGCCGGAGCCGAGCGTCGACGTGGCACGCGAGGCGTTGATCGACTTCGTCGTGGGCGGACTGCAGGCCCCGTTCTCCGGCCTGCCCACCTGAGGTAGCGCCGGCCGACGCCGCGCGGCGCCTCACCCCAGCTTCTGCAATTCAGCCAGCAGCCTGGCCCGCGCCGGCCCGGCGGGCAGGTTGTCGGCCAGCAGCACGAAGAAGGCCTGCGCGTCGCCGGTGCGGCCTGCCGCCTTCCTGGCCATCACCTTGGCGATCGGGCCCACCTGCTGGGCCAGCAGCCTTTGCGCCGCGTCGACCAGCGCGTCCGACAGCGGCAGCGCAGCGCCTTGCGGCGGCGGCACCGTCGATGGCGCCGCGCGGCCGCCCGGGACGCCGGGCCGCAGCGTCGTGATCGAGGGGGTCTGGCCGAGGAAGGCGCTGCGTGCCGCCGGGTTGCTGACCTGCTCGGCCAGCCGCGCCAGCAGCGAGGGCAGGTCGGCACATTCGCGCGCCGCGCGGCGCACCAGCACGCCGGCCAGCGGCCCCACGTGCAGCGCCAGCGAGTGCTCGGCCTGCTTCAGCACCGCCAGGTCCCAGTGCGCCGGCACGCCCGACCAGCCGGCGCTGCTGCCGGAGGCGCCGGCGCGCGAGCTCGACGGCGGCGCCGGCTGGGCGATCTGGCCGGCGGCCTTGACCAGCGTGTGCTCCCACACCGTGGTGTCGAAGGGCTGGCCGACGCCCTTTTGGATGGCGTCGCGGAAGGCCGCGGCGCTGGCATAGCGCTGCGCCGGCTCCTTGGCCAGCGCGCGCGTGAGGATGGCGTCGTAGAAGCGCGGCCGGTTGGCGTTCTCGATCTGGCTGGGCAGCGCCGGCTGCTCGTGCACCACCTTGTACATCAGCTGCTCCTGGCTGCCGGTGAACGGCGGCCGCCCGGTCAGCAGCAGGTACAGCAGCACGCCGGCGCTGTAGACGTCGACGCGGCGGTCCATCGGCGTGCCCAGGAACTGCTCGGGCGCCATGTAGGTGGGCGTGCCGACCATCATGTTGGCCTGCGTGAGCTGGGTGTCCTCGATGCGCGCGATGCCGAAGTCGGCCACCTTCAGCTTGCCGTTGCGCGCCATGATGATGTTGGCCGGCTTGACGTCGCGGTGCCACACGCCTTGCTCGTGCGCGTGGTCCAGCGCGTCCAGCACCTGGCACATGACGCCGGGGATGTCCTCGTCGGTGAAGCGCACGCGGTTGATCAGGTAGTGCGCCAGCGTATGGCCTTCGACGAACTCCATCGCGATGAAGGCGACTTCGGCGTCGACGCCGAAGTCGTACACCGCGACGATGCCCGGGTGCGTCAGCCGCCCGGCGGCCTGCGCCTCGTTGCGGAAGCGCGCGTGCGCGGTGCCGCTGTCGGCCACCTCGCGGCGGATGGTCTTGAGCGCCACCGTGCGCCGGATGTCGGGGTCGAAGCCTTTGTAGACGACGCCCATCGCGCCTTCGCCGAGCACGTCGGTGATGCGGTACTTGCCCAGGCGTTCGGGGTGTTGGCTCACGGCGCGGCGATGTTAGGTCGGTTCCGCCAGCCGCGTCACGACTCCAGCATCTTCATCGCCTGCACGACGCTGGTGCGCATGCGCGAGAAGCTGGCCGCCAGCACGCCGATCTCGTCGCGCCCGCCGCTGGGGAACTCGGGTGCGGCCAGGTCGCCCTGGCTCACGCGGTCGGCCAGCTCCGACAGCCGCGTGACCGGCCGCACCACCACCAGCCAGATCATCACGTTGAGCACGATGCCGACGACGACGAAGACGCCGATCAGCGAGCCGATGAAGACCTTGAACGACTTCTCGGCGCGTTGCAGCGGCAGCGCCAGCGGCACCGAGACCAGTTGCGCGCCGATCACCTCGTTGAAGTTCCAGCCGAAGCCGTTGGCCGGGCCGTACTTGTCGACCATGGTCTTGGGCGCCGCCTCCACGCTGCTGTGGCATTGCAGGCAGGCCGGGTTGGTGATGCGCAGCGGCTTGGCCAGGTAGATTGAGGGGCCGGTGGCGGTGTCGCGCTGGCCGCTGTATTCCTTGAGATCGGCATTGGCGCGGAACTGATTGACCACGTCCACCTCCCAGCCCACCGCGCGGTCGCGCGGGTTGGTGGGGTTGAGCGCGGCTTCCTTGTAGAAGTAGTCGGGGTAGCTCTTCTGCAGCGTGCCCAGTACCTCGGTGGCCGAGTAGCTGGGCACCGACTGCGGCAGGAACTGGTACTTCATCTGCGTGTCCAGCAGCCTGGTGATCTGGCCGCTGGTGTAGGCGCGCACCGCGTTGGCCTTGTCGATCAGCATGCGCGCGGTGTTGAGCACCTCTTCCCGCGCGTTGTCGACCAGCAGGCTGCGCGCCAGCACGCCGCTGACGGCCACGCCCAGGGCCATCACGATCACGTAGATGAGGTTGAACTTGACGAGCAGTTTCATGCGGGGGGGCTCTCTCGCGCACGCGTCAGCGTGGGGCCGCCGAGGCGGGCTTGGGGGTGAACCGTTCGGGCAACAGCAGCGGCTCCCACTCCGGGTGGCGAGCCAGGTCGGACACCAGGCCGCTGCGGAATTCGGCATCGCGCGCGCGCTCGGCAAAGCGCCGCGCGAAGGGCCGGCGCAGCGCGGCGTCGGGCGCCACCAGCCAGTCGCGCAGCTCGCCGTAGCTGGGCGCCGGCGCGGCGCGCGGCGCGACGTTGCGGTCCTTGACGGCCGCGCTGCGCAGCGGCAACGTTTCACGAAAGCCGCGCGGCACGCGCTGCATCTGCGTGGGCGTGGGCCGCGGCGCCACCGCGCCCTTGGCGTTGCCCGGGCGCAGGTAGACCTCGCCGGCCTTCAGCGTGGGGCTGGCCGCGGGCCTGGCCTCGCGCTCCTGCAGCGGCGCAGTGCCCGCTTCGGCAAAGGCCCAGGTCTCGCCGCCGGCCACCATCAGCACCACCGCGCCCTTGTGCGGCAGCAGTTCCAGCGCCGGCGTCGTGGCGCCCGGGGACGCCGCGGCTGGGCCGCTGCCCAGGCTGCTGAGCTTCAGCCAGCCGCGCAGCAGATACACCGCGCCTGGCTTGGCGGTGCGGCCGCCCAGTGCCGGCGGCGCCACCATCGCCTGCGTGTCGGGGCCGAGGTCGGCCGCCGTGCCGTCGGGCCACTCCAGGCGCAGCAGCCGGCTGCTGGCGCCGGTGTGCACCAGCGTGCCGGCGCCGAGCTTCAGCCCTTCGGCGGCCTGCCACTGGCGGCTGCCGTCGACCAGCAAGGCATCGCCGTCGAGGATGGTGATCTGCGCGACCTCGGCCGCGCTGGCCGCCGGCCCGGCCAGCCAGGCGATCACAATCAACAGCGCATGCACCCAGACGGGCGGAAACCGGCGGAGGTGGCGCATGGGGGGAACTGCTGGAGCCGACGGGCGCGCGGCTTGAAATGGGTGGGCAATGGTAGCGGCTCGCTGCCGCGCGCCGCAGTGCGCTGCTATCGTCGCTGGCCCTGGAGGATCGCGATCGTGAAACCTTGTTCCCGCGCCCTGTTCACCGCCGCTGCCTGGCTGGCCCTGGCCGCCGCCGGCGCCGCGCAGGCGCAGACCCGCAGCCTGGTGATCAGCACCTATGGCTTCAACGGCGAGCTGCTGAAGAAGCACGTCTACGAGCCTTTCAAGGCGATCTGCAAGTGCGAGCTGGTGATCGAGACCGGCAACGTCGCCGAGCGCATGGCCAAGCTGGAGGCGCGGCGCGCCAACCCCAGCGTGGACCTGATCCAGATGCCCGACTTCACGGCGCTGGAAGCGTCGAGCAAGGGCCTGCTGCAGCCCATCGCCTTGGCCAAGCTGAAGAACCTGCCCGAGGTCTACGACTTCGGCCGCGACCCGCTGCGCAACCAGGAGGCCGTGGCCTACACCGTCTACGCCGTGGGCCTGGTGGTGCGCAGCGACAAGCCGGCCAGCGCCACCGTCACCAGCTGGAAGGACCTTTGGAAGCCAGAGCTCAAAGGCCACCTGATGCTGGCCAACATCACCGGCAACCAGGGCCTGGCCACGCTGTTCATGGCCGACAAGGCCTGGGGCGGGCTGGCCACCGACCTCAGCACCGGCATCGCCAAGATCGCCGAGATCAAGGCCAACGTCGTCACCTTCTACACGCAGACGGCGCAGATGACGGCGCTGTTCGCGCAGGACGAGGCCTGGGCCGCGCCGGTGGGCCGCTTCGCCTGGCCCAACCTGAAGAAGACCGGCAAGCCGCTGCAGTGGGTGGTGCCCAAGGAGGGCCAGGTCGGCATGATGAACGTGCTGGCGATTCCGAAGGGCGCCAAGAACGCCGACCTGGCGCAGCAGTTGATCGACTTCTGGCTCAGCCGGGCGGTGCAGACCGCGCTGGCCAACGACCAGGTCGACAGCCCCATCAACCGCACCGTGCAGCCCAGGCCCGAGGCGCTGGACGGGCTGACCGTGGGCACCGCGCAGATCAACTCGCTGGTCTTCATGAAGCCCGAGCTCGTGCTGCGCGAGCGTGCCGGCTGGGTCACGCAGTGGAACCGGATGATCTCCACCAAGTGACGCTGCCGTGAGGCGTACGCTGGCCTGGGCGCTGCTGGCGCCGGCCCTGGTGTTCATCGCGGCGCTGTTCATCGCGCCGGTGCTGGCGCTGCTGGCCGGCGCCTTCCGTGTCGGCGACAGTTGGGCGCTGTCGCCGCTGGTGAGCTTCTTCGACGAGCCGCTGCACCGCGAGGTCTACTGGCGCACGCTGCGCATCGCCGGCCTGGCCACGCTGGCCAGCGCGCTGGTGTGCTACCCCGCGGCGCTGGCGATGGTGCGCGTGCCGCCGCCCTGGCGCGGCCTGCTGACGGGGCTGGTGATCCTGCCGCTGATGGTGTCGCCGATCGCCCGCACCTACGCCTGGATCGTGCTGCTGGGCCGCAGCGGCGGCGTCAACGCGCTGCTGCAGGCGCTGGGCCTGGCCGACGAGCCGCTGAAGCTGCTGTTCACTGAAGGCGCGGTGTTCGTCGGCCTGCTGCAGTTGATGATGCCGCTGATGCTGCTGAGCCTGGTCTCGGCGCTGGAGAACCTGCCGGCCGACGTGCTGGCCGCCGCCGCCACGCTGGGCGCCAACCGCTGGCAGGCCTTCACCAAGGTCGTGCTGCCGCTCACGCAGGAAGGGCTGATCGTCGGCGGCACGCTGGTCTTCACCGGCTGCGTCACCGCCTACATCACGCCGGCGCTGCTGGGCGGGCCGCAGGTGCTGATGCTGGAGACGCTGCTGTACCAGAAGGTCAACGTGATGTCCGACCGCACGGCGGCCAGCGTGATCGCGGTGCTGCTGCTGGTGACGACGCTGGTGGTCAACCAGTTGCTGAAGCGGGTGGCGCGATGAACCGCGCCTTCAACGGGCCATCGCGCGGCACCTTGCTGATGCTGACGTTGGCGCTGCTGTTCCTGCTGGGGCCCTTCGTCGTCATCTTCGTCGCCGGCTTCTCGGCCGACGAGACGCTGCGCTTTCCGCCGCAAGGCTATTCGCTGCGCTGGCTGGCGCATGTCTTCACCATCGAAGCCTTCCAGCGCAGCCTGCTCACCAGCCTGGTGGTGGCCTTCGGCAGCACGCTGCTGGCGTTGGCCCTGGGCGTGCCGGTGGCCTATGCGCTGTCGCGCTCGCGGCTGCCGGGCGCCGACGCGGTGCGCCTGGTGCTGACGCTGCCGCTGATCGTGCCCGGCATCATCGTCGGCCTGGCGCTGCTGAACCACGGCGTGCTGGCGTTGAACCTGCCCGTCACCTTGAGCCTGCTGATCGGCCACACGACGCTGCTGATCCCCTACGCGGTGCGCGTCGTCGGGTCCAGCCTGGCCAATCTGCGGCTGGACATCGACGATGCCGCGGTCACGCTGGGGGCCACGCGACTGCAGGCCTTCTTCAGGGTGGTGCTGCCCAACATCCGCGGCGGCGTGGCGGCGGCCTTCGTGCTGGCCTTCATCACCAGCTTCAACCAGGTGCCGGTGTCGCTGTTCCTCACCGGCCCCGGCGTCAGCACGCTGCCGATCGAGATGATGGCCTACATGGAAACCAGCTACGACCCTTCGATCGCCGCGCTGTCGACGCTGCTGGTGCTGTTCACGATCGCGCTGGTGGCCGGCACCGAGAAGCTGCTGGGCATCTCCAAGTACCTATGAGCCACCTCACCCTCGAAAAGCTCAACCTCGCCTACGGCAAGGCGGCGGCCGTGCACGACCTCGATCTCGCGGTGGCGCAGGGCCAGCTCGTCAGCCTGCTGGGCCCTTCGGGCTGCGGCAAGACGACCACGATGCGCGCGGTGGCCGGGCTGCTGCCGCCGGTGTCGGGCCGCATCAGGCTGGCCGGCGACGACATCACCGCCAGGCCAGCGCACCAGCGCGACATCGGGCTGGTCTTCCAGTCGTACGCGCTGTTCCCGCACCTGAGCGCGCGCGACAACGTGGCCTTCGGGCTCAAGCTGCGCAAGCGCCCGGCCGCGGAGATCGAGCGCCGCGTGGCCGCTGCGTTAGCCTCGGTCGGGCTGCAGGGCTTTGAAGCGCGGCTGCCGGCCAACCTCTCCGGCGGCCAGCAGCAGCGCGTGGCGGTGGCGCGCGCCATCGTCATCGAGCCGCGGCTGCTGCTGCTGGACGAGCCGCTGTCCAACCTGGACGCGCGGCTGCGCGTGGAGATGCGCGCCGAGCTGCGGCGCATCCAGCGCGAGCTGGGCATCACGATGCTCTACGTCACGCACGACCAGGAAGAGGCGCTGAGCCTGTCGGACCGCATCGTCGTGATGCGCGACGGCCGCATCGAGCAGGACGGCACGCCCGAGCAGGTGTACCACCGGCCGGCCACCGCCTTCGTCGCCGCCTTCATGGGCTACCAGAACCTGCTGGCCTGGCGCGACGGCGCGCTGCACGCCGGCGACGCCCGCGTGCCGCTGGCGCTGCCGCGGGCCGCGTCGCACCTGGCCTGGCGGCCCGAGCACGTGGCCGTGGTGGCAGCCGGCCACGGCACCGTCGATGGCCGCGTCAGCGCGCGCAGCTACCTGGGCGAGCGCATCGAGTTCCTGGTGCAGACGCCGCTGGGCGCCATCAAGGGTAGCGGCGCGCTCGGCGCGGCGTGGCACGAAGGCGCCGACGTCGGCGTGGTGCTGGACCCGGCGCGGGCCGCGCTGATCTCAAGCTGAAGCAGGAGGCTTTCGCGCGATGGAACTCTGGTACGACACCGACCCCGGCTTCGACGACTGGATGGCCTGGGCGCTGATCGAGGCCGAGCCCTCGTTCAAGCTGCATGGCGTCAGCGTGGTGGCGGGCAACGCGCCGCTGGCGGTCACGCTGCCCAACGCGCTGGCGATCAAGGCTTTCCACGGCTTCAGCACGCCGGTCTACGCCGGCTGCGACCGTCCGCTGGCGCAGGCCCAGGTCACCGCGCAGGACGTGCTGGGCGCGCAGGGCATGGAGACCACCGGGCCTGCGCTGCCGGCGGCACTGACGCCGGCCGGCGCCGCCGCAACGCCGGCGCCGGGCCACGGCGTGCAGGCGCTGATCGACTGCGTGCGCGCCCACCCCGGCCGCATCACGCTGCTGGCCGTGGGGCCGCTGACCAACGTGGCGGTGGCCTTCGCGCTGGCGCCCGAGCTGCCGTCGCTGCTGGCCGGCCTCGTGATCATGGGCGGCTCGACGGTGGGCGGCAACGCCAGCGCGGCGGCCGAGTTCAACATCCACGCCGACCCCGAGGCCGCGGCGCGCGTCTTCGACGGCGGCGTGCCGGTGGCGATGTTCGGGCTCAACGTCTGCCGCCAGGTGCCGATCGGCCAGGCGCAGGTCGATCGGCTGAAGGCGCTGGGCAGCGCCAGAGCCACCGTGTTTGCCGGTTATGTCGACGGCTACGTCGCCATCGGCCGCCGCCGCGGGCGCGCCGTGCAGTCGCTGTACGACCCCACGCCGGTGATCTGGCTGGCGCGGCCCGATCTGTTCGAGCTGCAGCCGGCGCGGGTGGACATCGAGCTGCAGGGCCGCTTCACCCGTGGCATGACGGTGTGCGATTTCCGCGCCCCGGCGCTGGCGCGCGCCAACGCGCAGGTGGCCGTCAAGGCCGACGGCCCGGCGGCGATGGCGTGGGCGATGCAGCGGCTGGAAGACCTGTTGCGGCGCTGAGCGGGGCCGATAGCTCAGGCCCGGCCGAGCAGTTCGTCGCTGATGATGATCTTGCGCACCTCGGTCGTGCCGGCGCCGATCTCCAGCAGCTTGATCGCGCGGTAGAGCCGGTTGACTTCAGATTCCCAGATGTAGCCGCTGCCGCCGTGGATCTGCACGGCCTCGTTGAGCACCTTGTTCATCGTGTCGGCGGCATACATGACCGAGGCCGCGGTGATCATGTGGATGTCGCCGCGGCCGCCGCCGCCCACCTCCAGATCGTTGGCGGCGCGCAAGGCCTGGTAGGTCATGACCCGCACCGACTCGGTCCAGACGTACATGTCGGCCAGCTTGGCGCGCACCATCTGGAAGTTGGCGATCGGCTGGCCGAACTGCCGGCGCTGGCGGGCGTAGTCCACCGAGAGCTGCAGCGCGCGCTCGCAGATGCCCAGGCACAGCGGCGCGACCATCGCGCGCTCGAGGTCCAGCCCGCTCATCACCACCTGCACGCCGCGGTCCTCATCGCCCACCCGGTTGGCCGCGGGCACGGGGCAGTCCTCGAACACCAGCTCGCCGGTGGGGCTGCCGCGAAAGCCCATCTTGGTGAGCTTCTGCGCCACCTTGAAGCCCGGGAAGCCCTTCTCGACGATGAAGGCCGAGATGCCCTTGGCGCCCTTGTCGCGGTTGGTCTTGGCGTAGACCAGCAGCACGTCGGCCACCGGGCCGTTGGTGATGTAGAGCTTGCTGCCGTTGAGGCGGTAGACGTCGCCGTCGCGCGTGGCCGTGGTGCGCATCGACCCCAGCGCATCGGAGCCGGCCTCCGGCTCGGTGAGGCCCAGCGCGCCGATGGCCTGCCCGCTGCAAAGGCCCGGCAGGTAGCGGCGGCGCTGCGCCTCGCTGGCATTGCGGAAGATGTTGTAGAGGCACAGGTTCTCGTGTGCCACCCAGCTCAGCGCGAGCGCATGGTTCCAGCGCGCGAAGGCCTGCAGCACCAGGCCGCTGGCGAACAGGTCCATGCCCGCGCCGCCGTAGGCCTCGGGCACCGGGATGCCGAAGTAGCCGGTGGCGCCGATGCGCGCAAAGGCCTCCGGCGGCCACCATTCCTCGTTGTCCATGCGCGCGGCCAGCGGGTACAGCTCCTGCTGCGCAAAGCGGTCGGCCTGGTCGAGGATCTGCTGCTCGTCGTTCGACAGGCCGGAGAAGCGTTGTTGTGCCGACAGGGCTGAGAGGGCGGTGTTCATGGCGGGGCTCGGTGGGCGGAGGAGGGACGGGAGGGAGTGGGCAGGGTGGACGAATGGGCATCGTCGGCGGCCGCGGCCGGCGCCGGCGACCGCGCGGCGAACGCGGCGACGCGGGCGGCGAAGTCGGCCGTGCCCGCGCAGCGCACGAAGGCCTCGCGCTCGCGCTCGAGCTGGGCCTGCAGGGCCGCCAGGCCCGGCGCCTGAACCAGCGCCTTCAGCTCGGCGACGGCCTGCTGCGGCAGCGCGGCCCACTGGCGCGCAACGGCCCGCGCGGCGGCGTCGAGTTGCTCGTCGTCGACCCGTTCGTCGATCACGCCGAGCGCCAGCACGCGGTCGGCTGCCAGCGCGCGCACGCCGGGCTGCGCAGCGGCCCGTTCGACCGCTTCGCGCAGCGCCAGCGCCAGCGACAGGTCGATGGCATTGAAGCACTCGGGCCGATCGAGCGTGACGACGGCCAGCGTGCCGTCGAAAGCCAGTGACACCGGGGCGCCGTCGGGGTTCATGGGCGGTTGCGAAGCGTCAATTGACCAAAACTCAAATTTGTCGCCACCTAGGGCGCCATCAGAGACCCGATCGTGACCGTTGGCCAGCGCTTCGATCTCAGGACTTTCCCGAATCGACGCCGCCGCCGGATGCAGGAGTTGGCGGCTCGTTCTCCTCGGCGCAGCGGCCGGGCTGGGTTGGGCGCCGCGCCGAGCAAGATTGAGTGGCGGTCAAAAATCGCTTGACACCCGGCCACCGCGTGGTGACGATGGCCGCGTCGGCGTCAACAAGAGTGCGGAGACCAGCCCCCCATGCTGAGCGTGACCAACCTGCAGGTCTACTACGACCATGCGGTGGAGGCCGTGCGCGACGTGTCGCTGCAGGTCGATCCCGGCCGCATCGTGGCCTTGCTGGGCAGCAACGGCGCCGGCAAGTCCACGGTGCTGAAGGCGATCTGCGGCGTGCTCTATCCGGAGGAGGGTGAGATCACCGGCGGCAGCATCCGCTATGCCGGCGACGCGCTCGAGCGCCGCGCGCCGCACGAGATCGTGCGCCTGGGCGTGGTGCAGGTGCCCGAGGGGCGCCGGCTGTTCGACACGCTGACGGTCGAGGAGAACCTGCGCATGGGCGGTTACCTCCGGCCGATCGGCCAGGAGGCCGACGCGATGGCGCGCGTGTTCGCGCTCTTCCCCGCGATCGAGGCGCACCGGCATCGCACCGCGGGCTATCTGTCCGGCGGGCAGCAGCAGATGGTGGCGATCGGCCGCGCGCTGATGGGCGACCCCAGGTTGCTGCTGCTGGACGAGCCCTCGCTGGGCCTGGCGCCGCTGATCATCGACGAGATCTTCGGCGCCATCCGGCGCCTGCGCGACGAGCGCGGCCTGACGGTGCTGCTGGTCGAGCAGAACGCGAAGCTGGCGCTGTCGCTGGCCGACTACGGCTACATCATGGAAAGCGGCCGCATCGTGCTTGACGGCCCGCCGGCGCGGCTGCTGGCCAACGACGACGTGCAGGAGTTCTACCTCGGCGTCCATGCCGGCGGCGAGCGCCGCAGCATGCGCGACGTCAAGCACTACAAGCGCCGCAAGAGATGGCTGTCGTAGACAACGCTTCAGATCAGCCGCTGCTGGCGCTGCGCGGCGTCGGCAAGCGCTTCGGCGGCGTCGAGGCGCTGGCGGCGATCGACCTCTCGGTGCGGCGCGGCCACATCTTCAGCGTCATCGGGCCCAACGGCGCCGGCAAGACGACGCTGTTCAACCTGGTGTCGTGCCTGCTGCCGCCGAGCGCCGGGCGCATCGTGCTCGACGGGCAGGACATCACCGGCACGCCGGCGCACCGGCTGTCGCGCCTGGGCGTGGCGCGCACCTTCCAGAACCTGGCGGTGTTCAAGCACGAGTCGGTGATCGACAACATCCTGACCGGCATGCACGCGCGGCTGCCGACCGGCGTCTTCGGCGCGGCGCTGTTCTGGGGCGCTGCGCGCTCGACCGAGATCCGCGCGCGCGAGCAGGCCGAGGAGATCGTCGAGTTCCTGGAGATCGAGACCATCCGCGACCTGCCGGTGGGCACGCTGTCGTACGGGCTGCAAAAGCGCGTGGAGCTCGGCCGTGCGCTGGCCATGCAGCCGCGCCTGCTGCTGCTCGACGAGATGGTGTCGGGCATGAACCAGGAGGAGACCGAGGACATCGCCCGCTTCGTGCTGGACATCCGCGACGAGCGCGGCGTGACCGTGATGATGATCGAGCACGAGATGGGCATCGTGATGGACATCTCCGACCGCGTCTGCGTGCTGAACTTCGGCCGCAAGATCGCCGAGGGCGACCCCGCCGAGGTGGCCACCGACCCGGCGGTGGTGGCGGCCTATCTCGGCCAGGCGCAAGCCGCATGAACACGCCGGACCATCGACTGAAGGCCGACGCCACGCTGCCGCCGGGCGTGGCCGACGGCCGGGCCACGATGCCGGCGCTGCTGCGCCATCGCGCGCGCAGCACGCCTGAGCGCGTGGCCATGCGTGAGAAGCAGCGCGGCGTGTGGCAGGCCACGACCTGGGCCGGCTACTACGAGCAGGTGCGGGCCTTCGCGCTGTGCCTGCGCGCGCGCGGCTTCGGACCCGGTGACAAGCTGGTCATCGCCGCCGACGGCACGCCGGAGTGGTTCGTCGCCGACCTCGCGGCGCAGGCGCTGGGCGGCGTCACGGTCGGCATCTACCCGACCAACCCCTGGCCCGAGCTGCAGTACATCGTGCGCCATTGCCGCGCCAAGGTGGCCGTCTGCGGCGACCAGGAGCAGACCGACAAGGTGCTGGATGCGATGCGCCAGGGCGACGGCCTGCCCGACCTGGAGCTGGTGCTGACGGTCGACGGCAAGGGCATGCGCCGCTATGCCGAGCCGGCGCTGTGCCCCTGGGCCGAGATGTTGGCCGAGGGCCGCGCGCTGGCGCAGGACGGTGCAGCGGTCGCCGCTTTCGAGGCCGGCATCGACGCCCTCGATGCCGCGCAGGACGCGTTGATCGTCTACACCTCCGGCACCACCGGCATGCCCAAGGGCGCGCGCCTGGCGCACCGCGGCATCGTCTCCGACGCGGCGGCGCTGGGTGCCGTGCAGGGCTTGGGCGGCCGCCCGCTCACGGTGCTGTGCTATTTGCCGCTGTGCCACGTGGCCGAGCGCCTGATGTCGCCGGTGATGCAGCTCGTCTACGGGTCGGTGGTGTATTTTGCCGAATCGATCGACGCGGTGACGCAGAACCTGCGCGAGATCGGGCCCAGCTTCTTCTTCGGCGTGCCGCGCATCTGGGAGAAGCTGCAGTACCAGATCCTGATCCGCTCGCGCGATGCGCGCCCGCTGGCGCGGCGTGCCTTCGCCAAGGCGCTGGCCCTGGCCACGCCGATTGCCGAGCGCGCCATCGCGGGCGGCGGCCGCCACGCCTCGGCGATGGATGCGGCGCTGGCCTGGCTGCTGCGCGTGGGCATCTTCAGCAACCTGCTGGCCTCGGTCGGGCTCGACCGCGTGCGCGTGGCGATGACGGGCGGCGCGTCGATCTCGCCTTCGGTGATCCTGTTCTTCCGCGCCATGGGCGTGCCGATCTACCAGATCTACGGCATGACCGAGACCAGCGGCGCCACGCACGCGCAGACGCCGGCCTCGTCGCGCCTGGGCTGGTGTGGGCCGCCGCTGCCGGGCCTGGTGCAGCAGCGCGTCGCCGGCGACGGTGAGCTGCAGATCCGCGGGCCGGTGGTGTTCAACGGCTACCTGTACGACGAGCCGGCCACGGCCGCCGCCTTCGACGACGGCTGGCTGCGCACCGGCGACGTGGTCGAGCTCGACGCCACCACCGGCGAGGTGCAGGTCGTCGACCGCAAGAAGGCCATCCTGATCACCAGCGGCGGCAAGAACATCACGCCGTCGCTGATCGAGAACGCGCTCAAGGAGAGCCTGTTCATCAGCGAGGCCATCCTGCTGGGCGACGGCCGGCACTTCGTGTCGGCGCTGGTGCAGATCGACCTCGACACGGTCGGCAAGTGGGCGCAGGAGCGCGCACTGGCCTACACCACCTATGAAAGCCTGGCCGGCCTGCCGCAGGTGCACGAGCTGATCGCCGCCGACGTGCAGCGCGTCAACGACCGCTTCTCGCGCGTGGAGAACATCCGCAAGTTCGTGGTGCTGCGCAAGCAGCTCGACCACGACGACGGCGAGCTGACGGCCACCATGAAGGTGCGCCGCGGCGTCATCGAGAAGAAGTTCGCCGATGAGATCGAGCAGATCTACGGCCGCGCAAAGGAGCCGGCGTGAGCGCCGAGGGGGCCGACCGATGAGCTACTTCCTCAACCTGGTGACGTCGGGCCTCGTCATCGGCGCCCTCTACGGGCTGGTGGCGATGGGCTTTGCCATCGTCTACCGCGCCACCGGCATGGTCAACTTCGCCCAGGGCGAGCTGATGATGCTGATCGCCTACACCGCGTACAGCCTGGCGCAGATCCCGGGGCTGCCGTTCGCGCTGCTGCTGCCGGTGGTGCTCGCGGTGTCGGTGCTGGTCGGGCTGGTGATCGAGCGCGTGTTCATCCGCCCGATGCTCGGCGAGTCGATGTTCTCGCGCGTGATGGTCACGATCGGGCTGGCGGTCGTCATCCGCTCGCTGGTGATCCTGGTCTGGGGCGTCGAGCCCGCGGTCTTTCCGCGGCCCTTCGGCAACGACCCGCTGCGCTTTGCCGGGCTGGCGCTGTACCCGGGCCAGATCTTCGCGGTCGTCTCGCTGGCCCTGCTGTGCCTGCTGATGGCGGTGTTCTTCCGCCGCTCGCGCATCGGCATCGCGATGCGCGCCACCTCCAACAACGAGACCACGGCGCTGCTGATGGGCATCGACGTCAAGCGCATCAGCGGCATCGCCTGGGCGCTGTCGGCGGTGTTCGCGGCCTTTGCCGGGCTGTCGTTCTGCCTGATGTTCAGCCTGGAGCCCGAGATCTCGCAGATGGGCCTGCGCGGCTTTCCGGCCACCATCCTGGGCGGGCTGGACTCGGTGGTCGGCGGTGCCTTCGGCGGGCTGATCATCGGCGTGGTCGAGAACCTCGCCGGAGGCTACCTCGGCCGCGGCCTCAAGGAGATCGCCGGCTTCGTCCTCATCGTGGGCGTGCTGATGGTCAAGCCCTACGGGCTGTTCGGCCAGCGCGAGATCGAGCGCGTCTGAAGGGGGGGACACAGGCCATGCGCAGCCGCAGCTACCGCACCTCGTACGCCCAGCTCGTCGCGCTGACCGACCACCGCGCGCCCTGGCTGTGGGCCGCGGCCGGCCTGGCGCTGGCCGCTGCCGCGCCGCTGCTGCTGGGCGCCTTCGGGCTGAACCTGCTGATCTCGATCTACGTGCTGGCCATCGGCGTGCTCGGGCTCAACCTGCTGACCGGCGTGGCCGGGCAGATCTCGCTGGGCCACGCCGGCTTCCTGCTGATCGGGGCCTACGCGCAGGCCATCCTGACCACCGACTACAAGCTGCCCACGATGCTGGCGGTGGCGCTGTCGGGCCTGGTCGCGGCGCTGGCCAGCCTGATCGTCGGCGTGCCCTCGCTGCGGCTCAAGGGGCTGTACCTGGCGATCACGACGCTGGCCTTCACCTTCATCGTGCGCCACGTGGTGCTGTTTGCCGAGGGGCTGACGCGCGGCTCCAACGGCATGCCGGTGGAGCCGCTGTCGGTGGCCGGCGTGTCGTTCAAGGGCGACCAGCGCTTCTACTTCGCGGCGCTGGCGATGCTGGCGCTGTTCGTGCTGATCACGCTCAACCTGATGCGCACGCGCATCGGCCGCGCCTGGCTGGCGGTGCGCGACCACGACATCGCGGCGCGCGCGATGGGGATCGACCTCACGCGCTACAAGCTGCTGGCCTTCATGGTCAGTGCCTTCTACGCCGGCGTGTCGGGCGCGATGGTGGCGCTGCAGACGCGCTACATCAACGTCGACACCTTCAGCGTGCTGATCAGCATCGAGGCGCTGGCGATGATCATCGTCGGCGGCATCGGCCGCGTGCACGGCGCCATCCTGGGCACGGCGCTGATCGTGCTGCTGCCCGAGAGCCTGAACCTGGCCTTCGCCGCCGCCGGCGACGGCGTGAAGACGCTGATGGCCGATCGCATCTACGAGGTCAAGGGTCTGATGTACGGCGTCGTGATCCTGCTCTTCCTGCGGCTGGAGCCCGAAGGCCTGGCCGGCATCTGGCGCAAGGCCAAGCGATTCTGGGTTCAGTGGCCGCTGTCGCAGTGACGGCCGGCCGTTTACGGTGATGCAACCACGAACATGGAGACATGCATGAACAAGACCTTCCTCGCAGTGGCCGCCGCGGCGCTGTGGACCTTCGGCGCCGCGCAGGCGCAGGACGTGGGCGTCACCGCCAGCGAGATCCTGCTGGGCGAGGTGCAGCCGATGTCGGGCCCGGCCTCGCTGATCGGCAAGGCCGGCGCCGCCGGGTCCAAGCTGGCGATCGCCGAGATCAACGCCGCCGGCGGCATCAACGGCCGCAAGCTGCGCGCGGTGTATGAAGACGACGGTTATGTCCCCGCGCGCTCGGTGTCGGCGGTCAAGAAGCTGATCGACAGCGACAAGGTGTTCGCGCTCACCGGCACCACCGGCAGCTCGCACATGGTGGCCATGTTGCCGACGATCGAGGAAGCCAAGATTCCCACCATCGTGCACATGGCGCCCAACCCCGCCATCGTCCACCCGCGCCGGCCCACGGTGTTCATGATCGGCCCCGACTACGACCTGGCCGGCTACGTGCCCATGCGCTACATGGTCGAGAAGATGGGCATGAAGGGCGGCAAGTTCGGCATCCTTTACCAGGACGACGACTTCGGCAAGGCGCTGCTGGCCGGCTACCAGAAGGCGATGAAGGAGTTCGGTCTCGCCAGCGTGGCCGAGATCCCGTTCAAGCGCGGCGCCAAGGACTTCTCGGCCGAGGTGCTGACGCTCAAGGACAAGGGCGTGACCGGCGTCTACCTGGGCACGCTGACCACCGAGTCGGCGGCCGTGATGTCGGAGTTCCGTCGCCTGGACATGAAGCTGACGATCGGCACGCTGTGGGCCGGGCAGCTGCCGGCCGCGGTGAAGCTGGCGGCGCCTGCCGGCTACCCCTACCTGATCCCCGACTACTACGCGTCGAACTACGACCCCGCAGGCCAGCAGCTGATGGAGCTGGCCAAGAAGTACCTCAGCGCCGACGACTACGCCAACTTCAATCGTTATACCGTCAGCGGCTATGTCGGCACCAAGGTGCTGGTCGAAGGCATCAAGCGCTGCGGCGCCACCGTGACGCGGGTGTGCGTGGTCGACCAGTTGAACAAGCTGCAGAACTTCAGCACCAACGGCCTGACGGGCCCGATCTCGCTGAACAACCCCAAGGGCCAGGCGGTGCTGCCGATCAAGCTGTTCCAGACCGACCCCGCCAACGCGACCGTGAAGTCGCTGACGGACTTCATCGCCTACTGACGTGAATCCCTCCCGAAGCGCCTGCTGCGCCTTGCTCGCGAGCCAGTGACATGCCATCCAGTCAAGAGCGCTACCGCTCGGCCTTCAGGCCCGGGCTGTTCGACGGCCACACCGTGGTGGTGACGGGCGGCGGCAGCGGCATGGGCCGCTGCACGGCGCATGAACTGGCCAGCCTGGGTGCGCGGCTGGCACTGGTGGGGCGCAAGCTCGACAAGCTGCAGGCGGTGGCCGCCGAGATCACGGCCATCTACCCCGAACGCGCGGGCCAGGTCAGCACGCACGGCTGCGACATCCGCGACGAAGCGGCCGTCAAGGACACCGTGGCCGCGATCGTGGCCACGCACGGTGGCATCCAGGGGCTGTTCAACTGCGCCGGCGGCCAGTACCCGGCGGCGCTGCGCGACATCACGCTCAAGGGCTGGGACGTGGTGGTGCGCAACAACCTGCACGGCACCTTCCTGTTCAGCCGCGAGTGCTACCTGCAGTGGATGGAAGGCCATGGCGGCAGCATCGTCAACATGCTGGCCGACATCTGGGGCGGCCTGCCCGGCATGGGGCATTCCGGCGCGGCGCGCGGCGGCGTGCTGACCTTCACCGAGACGGCGGCCTGCGAATGGGGCCATGCCGGCGTGCGCGTCAACGCGGTGGCGCCGGGCTGGATCGCCTCGGCCGGCCTCGACACCTACGGCGAGGCGTACCGCCGGCAACTGCTGAGCTGGCGCACCAAGGTGCCGCTGCAGCGCTTCGGCACCGAGGCCGAGCTGGCCTCGGCGGTGGTGTACCTGCTGTCCGAGGCGGCCGGCTTCATCAGCGGCGCGGTGATCCGCGTCGACGGCGGCGTGCCCACGGCGCGCCACACCTGGGTGTTGCAGCCGGCGCAGCGAAGCTTTCCCTACGACGGCTTTCCCCAATACCAGCGGCCACGGATCTTCGACGACGAGGGCTCGAGCGCATGAACGAACTGCCTGCCTTCACCCAGCTCCGCGCCGAACGGCGCGGCCCGGCCTGCGTGCTGACCATCGATCGCGAGCCGCAGCACAACACGATGACCGACGTCGTGATGCAGGAGCTGGCCACCGCCTTCGCGGCCGCCGAGTCGCTGCCGGGCGTTCGCGCCATCGTGCTGACGGGCGCCGGCAGCCGCACCTTCTGCGCCGGCGGCGCCCTCAAGGCCACCGCCGACGGCTCGCCCTTCGCACTGGAGCCCGGCCGCTTCGATCATCCGGTGGCGGAGCTGTTCCGCACCATGGACCGCTGCAACCTGCCCATCGTCGCGCGCGTCAACGGCAGCGCCTTCGGCGGCGGCCTGGGGCTGATCTGCGCCTGCGACTTCGCGGTGGCGGCCGATGGCGCGCTGTTCGGCACCACCGAGGCGCGCGTGGGCGTGTTCCCGATGATGATCCTGCCGGTGCTGATGCGCGTCATCCCGCGGCGGCGGCTGCTGGAGATGTGCTGCTTCGCGCATCGCTTCGCGGCGCAGGAGGCCCGGCAGATGGACATCGTCAACGAGGTGGTGCCGGCGTCCGATCTCGATGCGGCGGTCGACGCGCTGGTGGCGCGGCTGGCGGCCAACTCGCCGGTGGCGCTGCGCATCGGTCGCCGCGCCATCGGCGCGATGACCGACCTCACGCTGGCCGACGCGCTGAACCTCGCGCAGGCGGTGCTGCCGGTGCTGGCGCAGAGCGAGGACGCGCGCGAGGGCATGAAAGCCTTCGCCGAGCGGCGCGATCCGGTCTGGCCGGGGCGATGATGGCCACCCGCGCAACACGCGCCACACGCACCGCGCCGCTGCGCATCGGCTGCGCCGCCGCCTTCTGGGGCGACACCGACGCCGCTGCCGCGCAGCTGGTGCGCCACGGCGACATCGACGTGCTGGTGTTCGACTGCCTGGCCGAGATCACGATGGCGCTGCTGGCGCGGGCCAAGGCCAAGGACCCTGCCGCCGGCTACACGCCCGACTTCGTGCGCACGATCGCCGCGCTGGGCCCCGAGATCCGCGACCGCGGTATCCGCGTGCTGTCCAACGCCGGCGGCGTCAACCCCGGCGCCTGTGCCGCCGCCTTGCGTCAGGCGTTGGCCGCGCAAGGCGTGGCGCTGACGATCGCGGTCGTCGAAGGCGACGATCTGTCGGCGCAGGCCGACGCGCTGCGCGCGATCGGCACCACCGAGATGAGCGGCGGCGCGCCGCTGCCGGCCAAGCTGCTCAGCATCAACGCCTACCTGGGCGCGCAGCCGCTGGTGGCGGCGCTGGCGGCGGGTGCCGACATCGTCATCACCGGCCGCGTGGTCGACAGCGCCGTCACGCTGGCGCCGCTGGTGCATGCCTTCGGCTGGGCCTGGGACGACTGGGACCGGCTGGCACTGGGCAGCCTGGCCGGCCACGTCATCGAATGCGGCACCCAGTGCACCGGCGGCCTGTTCACCGACTGGGAACAGGTGCCCGGCTGGGACGACATGGGCTTCCCGATCGTCGAATGCGCAAGCGATGGCCGCAGCTTCGTCGTCAGCAAGCCGCCCGGCACCGGCGGGCTGGTGAGCCCGGCGACGGTGGCCGAACAGGTGCTGTACGAAATCGGCGACCCGCGCGACTACCGGCTGCCCGACGTTCGATGTGACTTTTCCGACGTGCAGCTGGTGGCCGATGGCCCCGACCGCGTGCGCGTCAGCGGCGCCAGCGGACGGCCGGCGCCGGCCACGCTGAAGGTCTGCGCGACCTACGTCGACGGCTGGCGGCTGCTGGGCACGTTGATGATCGGCGGCGCCGATGCCGCGCGCAAGGCACAGCGCGTGGGCGAGTCCATCCTGGCGCGCTGCACGCGGCTGCTGGGCGAGCGCGGCATCGCGCCTTTCAGCGAAACCAGCCTGGAAGTGCTGGGATCGGAGGCCACCTACGGCCCGCACAGCCGGGCCCGCGCGGCGCGCGAGGTGGTGCTGAAGATCGCCGCCCGCCACGCCGACAAGGCGGCGCTGGAACTGCTGGCGCGCGAACTGGCGCCGTCGGCCACCGCGATGGCACAAGGCATCACCGGCTTCACGGCCGGGCGGCCGTCGCCGTCGCCGTTGGTGCGGCTGTTCTCGTGCCTGGTCGACCGCCGCCGGGTGCAGGCCCAGGTGTCGCTGGACGGCGTGGCGCTGCCGTTCGCAGACGCATCTCAAGCGTTGGCCGACGCGGCGCTGCCACCGCTGCCGCCGGGCCGGTCGGTGGCCTTCGGCGCCGCGCGCCGGCGCGTGCCGCTGCTGCGCATCGCGCACGGCCGCAGCGGCGACAAGGGCGACACCGCCAACATCGGCATCCGCGCGCGCAGCGACGCGGCCTTCGCCTGGCTGCGGCAGGCGCTGACGGCCGAGGTCGTGGCCGCCTACATGGCCCACGTGACCCGCGGGCCCGTCACCCGCTACGAACTGCCCGGTCTGCGCTCGCTGAACTTCACGCTGCAACAGGCGCTGGGCGGCGGCGGCGTGGCGTCGCTGCGCTACGACCCGCAGGGCAAGGCCTTTGCGCAGATGCTGCTGGACCTCGAACTGGACGTGCCCGACGAGGTGTTGTCATCGTTGCCATGAACCATCCCGCCTCCGTGACCCCCATCGCCGCCGGCAAGCAGACGCCGCGCCGGCTGCGCCGTGCCAGCGAGATCCTGGCCGCCGCGCGCGAGGTGTTCCTGGACAAGGGCTTCGAGCGCTCGTCGGTGGCCGAGATCGCGGCCCGCGTGGGCGTGGTCGAAGGCCTGGTCTACACCTACTTTCCGACCAAGCGCGAGCTGCTCAACGAGGTGCTGCGCGGCATGTACGTGCCGCTGATCCACGACATCGAAGCCGGCTTCTCGCGCATTCACGGCCTGCGCAGCCGCTTGCGCTTCCTGATCTGGCGCCACTTGCGCGTGTACGTGGAAGAGCCGGGGCTGTCGCGCATCGTGCTGCACGAGGTGCGCACCGGGCCCGAGTACTTCAAGTCGGTGCTGCACGACCTGCACGTGCAGTACACCGCGTTCCTGATGCGCACCGTGCGCGAGGCCGAGCGCGACGGCGAACTGGCGCCCGGCACCGACGCCGAGATGGTGCGCAGCATGGTCTACGGCGGCATCGAGCACCGCATGTGGGCCGCGCTGTTCGGCCGCGGCTCGGTCGACGTCGAGGCGCTGGCCGACAGCTACACCGAACTGGTGCTGCGCGGCCTGCGGCCCGCCGCCGATGACGCGCTGGAGCGCCGCATCGCCCGGCTGGAGGCGCTGGCCGCGGCGCCGGTGCCGGCTGCGCCGAAGGCTGCCACGAAGACACCCCGCCGCCGCCAGCCATGACGACCCTCCGCAAGCTCTTCATCGCCAACCGGGCCGAGATCGCGCTGCGCATCGTGCGCACCGCGCGACGGCTTGGCATCGGCACCGTCGTGCCCTGGCACGAACAAGACCGCCACGGCCCGGCGCTGCGCGAAGCCGACCAGCGCTGCCAGGTCTTCGGCGACCCGCCGGTGTCGGCCTGGCTGGACGGCGCGGCCATGATCCGCGCGGCGCTCGATGCCGGCTGCGACGCGCTGCACCCGGGCTACGGCTTCCTGTCCGAGAACGCGGCCTTTGCGCGCGCGGTGGCCGAGGCCGGGCTGGTCTTCGTCGGCCCTGACGCGGCGGCCATCGAACTGATGGGCGACAAGATCAGCGCGCGCAAGTTCGCGGCTGCGCAAGGCGTGCCGGTCACGCCGTCGGCCGACGAAGCCGACGACCCGGCGAGCTTTGCCGAGCGCGCGCGCGCGGTGGGCTTTCCGCTGCTGATCAAGGGCGCGGCCGGCGGTGGCGGCAAGGGCATGCAGATCGTGCGCGATGCCGCGGCGCTGGACGAGGCCATCGTGCTGGCGCGCAGCGAAAGCCAGCGCTACTTCGGCGACGGGCGCCTGTTTGCCGAGCGCTTCGTCGAGCGGCCGCGGCACATCGAGGTGCAGGTGTTCGGCGACCGCCACGGCCACGTCATCCACCTCGGCGAACGCGAGTGCTCGATCCAGCGCCGCTTCCAGAAGCTGATCGAGGAATCCCCCGCGCCGGGGCTGGACGGCGCGCTGCGCGAGCGCATCTGCCGCGCGGCGGTGCGGCTGGCCAGCGCGGCCGGCTACGTGAACGCCGGCACCGTGGAATGCATCGTGTCGCCCGCGGGCGAGTTCTTCTTCCTGGAGATGAACACGCGGCTGCAGGTGGAGCACCCGGTGACCGAGATGGTGACGGGGCTCGACCTGGTGGAACTGCAGCTGCGCGTGGCCGAAGGCCGGCCGCTGCCGCTGGCGCAGGCCGACGTGCGCTGGCAAGGCCATGCCATCGAGTGCCGGCTGCTGGCCGAGGACGCCGACGCCGGCTTCGTGCCCGACACCGGCCGCGTGCGGCTGCTGCGCGTGCCGCAAGGCCCGGGGCTGCGCTTCGACGGCGGCGTGACCGAAGGCGCGCCGGTGACGGCGGCCTTCGATTCGATGCTGGCCAAGCTGGTGACGCATGGCGCCACGCGCGAGCTGGCGATCTCGCGCGCGCGCCAGGCGCTGGCCGACACCGTGATGCTGGGCGTGACGCTGAACGCCGACTTCCTGTCGCGCGTGCTGGGCCACCCGGCCTTTGCCAGCGGCGACACCGACACCGGCTTCATCGGCCGCCACGCCGATGCGCTGAAACCCGCGCCGCTGAGCGACGACGAACGCCGGCTGCTGCTGGCGGTGGCGGCCCGCGCGCTGCACGACCCCGCGCAGCGCGCGCTTGCGCAGCCCTACGCCGCGATGGGCGCGTGGCGAAATTGAACCGGCGACATCACCCGCGACATCACCCGCGACCGAACCGACGATGACTCTCCTCCACTTCAGCGACGCGCCGCAGCAGCGGCACCGCGTGCACCGCCAGCCGGGCAGCGACCAGGTGCTGGTCGACGGCGGCGGCCTGGCCGTGCAGGCGCTGGGCGACGGCTGCTTCCGTGCGCTGCTGGACGGCCGGCCGCAGCAGCTCTACGCGGTGAGCGACGGCGACGCCGTGCTGGTGCAGTGGCGCGGCCGCGCCTGGCGCATCGAGCGCCTCGATGCCACGCGCGCCAGCGCCGCGGCCGGCGGCAGCCAGGCCGGCGTCTCGCACGCGCCGATGCCCGGCGTGGTGGTCTCGCTGCAGGCCGCCGTCGGGCAACGCGTGACGCAAGGCGATGCGCTGCTCGTGATCGAAAGCATGAAGCTGCAGATGACGGTCACGGCCGCCTGCGACGGCAGCCTGCAAGCGCTGCCGGTGGCCGCGGGCCAGACCTTTCAGCGCGGCGCCGTGCTGGCGCAGGTGCAGCCCGACGAGGAGCGCGCATGAGCCGCCTGCTGAGCCGCCTCGACACCGCGTCCGACAGCTACCGCCACAACCACGCCGAGATGACGCGCCGCGTGCAGGCCTTGCGTGAGCTGACGCACAAGGTGCGCCACGAGCGCCCGGCGCGCGACCTGGAACGCCTGCACCGGCAGAAGAAGCTCACGGTGCGCGAGCGGCTCGAGCTGCTGCTGGATCCCGGCACGCCGTTCCTGGAGCTGTCGACGCTGGCCGCCAACCGCGCCTACGAGGGCGAGGTGCACGGCGCGGGGCAGGTGTCGGGCATCGGCATCGTCAGCGGCCGCGAGGTCGTGATCCACGCCGACGACCCCAGCATCAAGGGCGGCGCGTGGTATCCGCTGTCGATCAAGAAGATCGTCCGCACGCTGGACGTCGCCATCGAGAACCGGCTGCCGGTGATGCACCTGTGCGACAGCGCCGGCGGCTTCCTGCCGCTGCAGTCCGAGCTGTTTCCGGACCGCTACGCCGCCGGCCGCATCTTCCGCAACCAGTGCGTGCTGTCCAAGCTGGGCGTGCCGCAGATCGCGGTGGTACTGGGGCATTGCACGGCCGGCGGCGCCTACATCCCCGCGCTGTGCGACTACAGCGTCATCGTGCGCGGCAACGGCGGCGTGTTCCTGGGCGGGCCGCCGCTGGTGAAGGCGGCCACCGGCGAGATCGTCAGCGCCGAGGCGCTGGGCGGCGCCGACATGCACACCAGCGTGTCGGGCACCTGCGACTACCCGGCCGACGACGAGCCGCACGCCTTCGCGATCGCGCGCGACATCCTGGCGCAGACCACGCCGATCGAGAAGACGCGCATCGACCGCGTCGAAGCCGAAGACCCGTACTACGACCCGGCCGAGCTGTACGGCATCATCCCCAGCGACTGGAAGACCGGCTTCGACATGCGCGAGGTCATCGCCCGCATCGTCGACGGCAGCCGCTTCCACGAGTACCAGCCGCAGTACGGCAGCACGCTGGTCTGCGGCTTCGCGCGCATCTGGGGCTGCAAGGTGGGGATCCTGGCCAACAACGGGGTGCTGTTCAACGACAGCTCGCTGAAGGCGGCGCACTTCATGCGCCTGTGTGACCGCGACCGCACGCCGCTGGTCTTTCTGCAGAACATCACCGGCTACATGGTGGGGCGCGAGTACGAGGAGCGCGGCATCACCAAGGACGGCGCCAAGATGATCATGACGCAGGTCGGCTGCTCGGTACCCAAGTTCACCGTCATCGTCGGCGGCTCGTTCGGCGCCGGCAACTACGGCATGTGCGGCCGCGCCTACGACGGCCGCTTCCTGTGGATGTGGCCGCAGTCGCAGATTGCCGTCATGGGCGCCGAGCAGGCCGCCAACACGCTGGCCGAGGTGAAGATCCGCCAGTTGGAGCGGCAGGGGCACCGGCTGTCCGACGCCGAGATCGCGGCCATCCGCGAGCCGGTGCTCGAGCGCTTCCGCGCCGAGAGCGATGCCTACCACTCGACCTCGGAGCTGTGGGACGACGGCATCCTCGATCCGCTGGACACGCGCAACGCCTTGGGCATGGCCATCGTGGCCTCGCTCAACGCGCCCTTCGGCGAGCCGGGCTACGGCGTGCTGCGGCTGTGAACCCTGCAAGGAGATGGCGATGATCATCCCCGGGCCCGACGACACCATCGGCGACGTCTTCAGGCGCTGCGTGCAGGCCTTCGGCCCGCTGCCCTTCATCGCCGTGCCGGCCAACCCGTCGCGCGCCTATCACCCGCAGGGCCACGAGCTGAGCTACGCGCAGGCCGGCGCGGCGGTCGAGGCGCTCGTGGCGCGCTACGCCGCAGCCGGCTACGGCCACGGCCACCGCATCGCGCTGCTGATGGAGAACCGGCCCGAGCACCTGCTGCACAAGCTGGCGATCAACACGCTGGGCGCCTGCTGCGTGCCGCTGAACGCCGACCACCGGCCGCGCGAGATGGCCTACGTGATCGACCACGCCAAGGTCGACCTGGTGGTGGCCGTCGATGCGCTGCAGCCGCTGCTGCAGCAGGCCCTGCAGGCGGCCAGCCACCGGCCGGCCGTGGCCGATGCGCAGCACGAGGGCGCGCTGCCGCCGCCGGCACGGCCGGCGCCGGACGGCCAGGTGGGGCCCGACACGCCGGCCAGCGTGCTCTACACCTCGGGCACCACCGGGCGGCCCAAGGGCTGCGTGCTGGCGCACGGCTACGAACTGGAGGTCGGCCGCTGGTACGCCAGCGCCGGTGGGCTGGCCAGCTTCCGCGATGGCCAGGAGCGGCTGTACAACCCGCTGCCGCTGTTCCACGTCAACGCGTCGATCTTCTCGTTCTTCTGCGTCATGCTGCGCGGCAACTGCCAGGTGCAGACCGACCGCTTCAGCCCGGCGCGCTGGTGGACCGAGGTGCGCGAGTCGCGGGCCACCGTCGTCCACTACCTCGGCGTGGTGGTGCCGATGCTGCTGGTGCAGCCGCCATCGCCGCTGGACCGCGACCATGCCGTGCGCTTTGCCATCGGCGCCGGCGTCGACCCGCAGCGCCACGCCGAGTTCGAGGCCCGCTTCGGCTTCCCGCTGATCGAGATCTGGGGCATGACCGAGATGGTGCGTGCGGTGTTCGACAACGAGGAGCCGCGCCGCATCGGCAGCCGTGCCTTCGGCCGGCCGCGGCCGGCGCTGCAGGTGCGCGTGGTCGACGATGCCGACCGCGACGTCGCCGACGGCGTGCCCGGCGAGATGCTGGTGCGCCATTCGGCGGCGACGCCGCGCGCCGGCGCCTTCAACGGCTACCTCGACGATCCGGCGGCCACTGAGCAGGCCTGGCGCGGCGGCTGGTTCCACACCGGCGACATCGTCACGCGGTCGGCCGCTGACGGCCGGTTGCAGTTCGTCGAGAGGCGCAAGAACATCATCCGGCGTTCGGGCGAGAACATCGCGGCCGCCGAGGTCGAGGCGGTGCTGCAGGCGCACCCGCTGGTCGAGCAGGCCGCCGTGCTGGCCGTGCCCGACGAGCTGCGCGAGGAGGAGGTGCTGGCCTGCGTGGTGCTGCGCGCGGCCGCCCGCGCCGATGCGGCCGCCGCGGTGCAGCCGCTGCTCGACCACTGCAGCGCCGAGCTGGCCTACTACAAGCTACCGGGCTGGCTGTGGTTCACCGACGAGATCCCGACCACCTCGACGCAGAAGATCCAGAAGCACCAGATCTTCGAGCCCGGCATCGATCCGCGATCGCTGCCGGGCATGATCGACCTGCGCGGGCGCAAGCGGCGCGGCGGCTCGCCGGGGGCCTGAGCGATGCCGCTGCCGGCGCTGTTCCGTGGCGCGCTGCGGCTGCCGGTCATCGGCGCGCCGATGTTCCTGGCCTCGTTCCCGCCGCTCGTCGAGGCCTTGTGCAAGGCCGGCGTGGTGGGCACGTTTCCACACGTCAACGCGCGCCCCAGCGCGCAGCTCGACGGCTGGCTGGCCGGGATCGCTACTGATCTGGCGGCCTGCCGCGCGGCGGACCCGGCCGCCGTGATCGCGCCGCATGGCATCAACCTCGTCGTCCACCGCAGCAATCCGCGCTTCGAACCCGACCTGGAGGTCGTCGTCCAGCACCGCGTGCCGTTCGTGATCACCTGCCTGGGCCACCCCGGGCGCGTGGTCGATGCCGTACACGCCTACGGCGGCACGGTGTTCTGCGACGTCACCAGCGCCGAGCATGCCCGCAAGTCGCTCGATGCCGGCGTCGACGGGCTGATCTGCGTCGGTGCCGGCGCCGGCGGCCATGCGTCGGCACAGAGCGGCTTGTCGCTGGTGCGCGAGATCCGCGCCTTCTACGACGGCTGCCTGGTGCTGGGCGGCGCCATCGGCGACGGCTGGCAGGTGCGCGCGGCCGAGGTGCTGGGCGCCGATCTGGCCTACGTGGGCACGCGCTTTCTGGCCACGCAGGAGTCGAACGCGCAGCCCGAATACAAGCGCGCGCTGGTCGAGGCGAGCGTGGCCGATCTCGTCTACACCGACCGCCTGTCGGGCGTGTTCGCCAACTTCCTGCGGCCTTCGCTGCAGCGGCACGGCGTCGACGTCGACCGCCTGCCGCCCAAGCGGCCCGACATGAGTTCGCTGGCCGACCACGGCGCGCGGCTGTGGAAGGACCTGTGGAGCGCCGGCCACGGCGTGGCCACCATCCACGACGTGCCGCCGGTGGCGCTGCTCGTCGAGCGCATGGCGGCCGAGTACGCGCGCGCCTTGGCCTGCCCGCCCAGCGCGGCGCTGGCGCGGCCGCCGGGAGACCGCGCTTGAGTGGCGTGGGCGCCTTGGGCGGCGGCGCCGGCCGCGCGCCGGCCGCGGCGCCGATCGAGTTCTGGTTCGACTTCGGTTCGCCCTACGCCTATCTCGCGGCCGAGCGCCTGCCCGCGCTGGCGGCGCGCCACGGCCGCGCGCTGGATTGGCGCCCAATGCTGCTGTTCGCGGTGCTGCGCCGGCTGGGCCTGCCGCCGCCGCTGGGCCATGCGGCCAAGCACGCCTACCTGCTGCTCGACGCCGAACGCTCGGCGCGGCAGCTCGGCGTGGCCTACCGGCAGCCGACGCGCTTTCCCGTCATCACGCCTTTGCCGGGCCGCCTGTTCCAGGTGCTGGCGGCGCGCGACCGGCAGGCCGCGGCCGGCTTTGCGGCGGCCGCGCTGCGCGCCGCCTTCCGCGACGACCAGCCGCTGGACGATGCCGCCGCGGTGGCCGCGCTGGCCGCGGCCTGCGACGGCCGTCCAGCGGCCGCACTGCTGGCCGCGGCGGATGCGGCGCCGGCCCGCGCCGGGCTCGCCGCCGCGGTCGACGTGGCGGCGGCGCGCGGCATCTTCGGCTCGCCCTTCGTCGTCATCGACGGCGAGGCCTTCTTCGGTGCCGACCGGCTGCCGCAGATCGAGGCACGGCTGGCGGGACGCCTTTCACCTGCCAAGTTATCCAAGGAGCCTGCGCATGAGCCAAGAGCCGACGACGAGTGAACGCGTGCTGCTGCAGCGGCAGGGGCCGGTGGGCTGGCTGCGCTTCAACCGCCCCGAGTGCCTGAACGCGCTGGACCTGCCGATGCTGCAGGCCATCGAGCAGGGCTTTGCTGCGCTGCAAGCCGATGCCGCGGTCAAGGTCATCGTGCTCACCGGCGCCGACGAACGGGCCTTCATGGCCGGCGGCGACATCAAGGACCTGCAGCAGCGCACGCCGACGAGTTGGTACGACGAGTACGGCAAGACCGTGCACCGCGTGTTCCGCGGCATCGAGACCAGCGACAAGCCGACCATCGCGGCCGTCAACGGCTGGGCCCTGGGCGGCGGCATGGAGCTGATGCTGTGCACCGATCTGCGCTTGATGGCGGCCGAAGCGCGCATCGGGCTGCCGGAAATCAAGCTCGGCCTGTTCCCCGGCGGCGGCGGTTCGCAGCGGCTGATGCGCCAGATCCCGTTGTGCCAGGCCAAGCTGCTGATGTTCACCGGCGACGTGCTCGACGCCGCGCGGGCGCTGGCCCTGGGCCTGGTCAACGAGGTGGTGCCGCGCGCCGGGCTGGACGCCGCGGCGACGGCGCTGGCCCTGCGCGTGGCCGCGATGTCCACGCAGACGCTGAAGTTGCTCAAGCACGCCATGCTCAACGGTGCCGAGATGCCGCTGGACGGCGCCCTGGCCTACGAGCGCGCGCTGGTCGGCGTGGTGTTCGACCATGCCGATGCCCGCGAAGGCTGCGCTGCCTTCGTCGCCAAGCGGCCACCGCGCTTCGCTTGAACGGCCGCGGCGGCGGCCTTCGCTGGCGTTGACCGGGCGCCCCGGTGTCGCGTCCAATCGCCGCATGAAGCCTGACACGACTCCGCCGCCGATCGCCGCCGCCGCGCTGTGGCGCGAGGCCGGCCTGCCGCCGGCTGCGCTGGCGCAGCTGCAGCTGCCCGGCCGCGAGCCGGTGCTGCCGTCGTCGTTCGCGCTGGCCACCGCCTTGCAGGCCAGCCTGGGCGTGGCGGCGCTGGCCGCGGCGGAGATCGGGCTGGCACGCGGCGGCCCGCAGCAGCAGGCCAGCGTGGACGCCGAGGCGGTGGCGGCCGAGGCCAGCGCGCATTTCAGCGTCGACGGCCGCGTGCCGGCGGTGT